>NZ_BJEQ01000007.1 GCF_005405585.1 Agarivorans sp. Toyoura001
TACGAGAACCCGCATCGGTGACCAGTGACAGATAATGCACACCTTGGTCTGATTCAAAGTAGGTAATATCACTAACTAGCACATGCTCTGCATCATGCCGTCCTTCCTCTTTCAGCAGATTCGGATGTTTCTTCATCCAGTGCTTGCTGAACGTCGTTTTGGTGAAGCTTCTTTTGGGTTTAACCAGCAAGCCCTCTCGTCTCAAATAAGCAAAAAGCCCATCTCGCCCAAGTTTAATGTTGTGCTCAAGGAGTTTTGGTTTTAACAACGCGTAGAGCTTGCGCCCACCCAATCGCGGCATATATTTACGCCAGTACGCTACCCAGTCTTTGATGACCGATAACGTCGCTCTACGGTTTTCCATTCGGGCGACCGCCTGATAAATAGATTGCCGTGAAATACCTGCCGCGCGACAGGCAGCAGCGAGGTTTATTTCGCTGTCGGTTTTCGCTTGCCAGACGTACCGGATAAGTACTTTTTTCTGAGGCCCGCTCCGTATTCATTGTCCATGATATCGACCATACCATTGAGGATTTGGTTACGGAGCTTCTCTTCGGCTAACTCACGCTCAAGGCGCTTAATGGTTTCTGCTGGCGTTTCTTTTGAATTAGGCATAAGGGGATGCTGAAAAGGTTTTGACCAATCAAGCCTACCATGTTTTCTGAGCCAAACCAGTACGGTTGAACGCCCCTGAATGCCAAATCGGGCTTGTGCTTGTTTGTACGTCATTTCGCCTTTTTCGATGCGCGCTACAACACCTAATTTAAAGGCTAAGGTGTAATCTCGTTGTGTGCGCTTACGGCTTGAGTTAATGGGTGTTGTCATAAAGAAGTCCTCTTTATGTCAACCTATTTCCGGACGGGACACTCGAATAAGAAAAGCCCGAGCAATTGCTCGGGCTTTTTAGTCAGCGTTATGGTTTATTTAGCTTGAGTAAACATAGTCACTGCTGAGCCTTCTACTTGGGTATTACCCGATAAGCCACCAGCGTTAGCCGCACCATAGGCATCAGCTACCTTAGTCCAGCTACCTGCCGGTAAACTTACGGTTTGATTATTTCCGCTGTTATACACAATAAACAGATTATGGCTATCACTTGGGTCTGTGATGTGGCCAGTAATCACCTGCCCACCAAATTGGTCTGGGCGGCTCACATTTAAGTACTGAGCCACTTCTTGGCTAGTATTCATGCGTAAACCTGCGTGCTTACGGCGTAATTCAATCAGCTGCTTAAAGTAATTGAATGTGGCGATATTGTCTGCTTTGTTTGACCAACGAATGGCATTGAAACTATCTGGCGCATTGTAGGTATTGTGAGTACCGCCGTGAGCCCCGTAATTCCAAGCTGAAGGGTTACTAATTTGCTGGTTATTGGTTTTAGTTCGAAGGAACTCATCGCCAGCGTGAATAAAAGGTATGCCTTGGCTAGTGAGTACCATGCCCATGCCAAAATTAACTACCCGCTTGCTGTATGTGAGATCGCCAGGAGGATTAAAGCTAATCACCTGATGCGAGCTGTTTTGCTGCACGTTACTCGAAGTGCTTAAGTACACCTTATCCCACAAACCAAAGTTATCGTGAGCCGAAATGTAGTTAATCGTTTGCTCTGGATCGGCAGCATAATTGCGGAACCAAGTGCTGTTTCGGCCGTCGTTTGGATTGTAGGGAGAGCCTTGGAAGCCATCATAAATAGCCCAACCCGATTCAGCCGCATCTACATTATTAAACATGTAGCCGGTGCGAGCATCATCGTTTGAACCTTTTAGTGACTCACGGAACGCGCCGTTAAATACACCGATATGTTCGTCAGCCATATGATGGGTGGTGCCGTAACGTACTCGTTGCCCTTCTAACGGATCGGTAGCATAGCCGTTCCATGGTTCGCCATAAATTAGCAAGTTGCGGTCGGCGAATTGATTGTTAAGGTGACGACCCCATTTTTCTACTTCTTGGTAAGAAAAAATACCAATCAAGTCGAAGCGGAAACCATCAATACCGTACTCATCTACCCAATATTCAAGCGAGTCTTGAATCATTCGACTAACCATGGGGACATCGGCATTAATTGAGTTACCTGTGCCCGATAAGTCGGTAGCGGTGTAATATTGGCCAGAAATGTTTTCAAACATTTCATCGTCAAAGGTGTGGTTGTACACCACATCCATCACCACTCGAATACCGGCTTTATGGAACTCGTTTACCATGGTTTTAAATTCACGGGCACGGGCTTCATAATCAGTGGGTACGCTTGAGTAACGCTCCTCGGGTACATTGAAGTTTCGAGGATCGTAACCCCAGTTGTAACATGGGTCGCTATCGGGTAAACCGTCACAGGTAGCAAAGTCATATACTGGTAATAGCTGTACGTGTGTTACGCCAAGCTCTTTAAGGTGGTCGATGCCGGTTTTCACGCCATTATGGGTGGTGCCTGCTTCTACCATGCCTAAGTATTTACCGTTGTTACCAGCACTTACGCCAGCGCTTGCATCAATAGTGAAATCACGCACGTGCACTTCGTAAATAATTGCATCTTCGCGCTCAATCAAACTTGGACGCGCTGCCCAGCCTCCTGCTGGTTCGGTGCGGCTCATATCCATTACAATGTTAATGGCTTCATAATCACCGGTACCCGGCTGTACCATTTTTCCGTAAGGGTCGCGAACCTGCACGCCGTTAATCAAAAAGGTATAAGGGCTAAGGTGCAAATCGCCTTCTACGGTGGTTTGGTAGACCTGGCTGTAACCAGCAAAATCATTCACTGCTTGTAAGCTGTGCTCTACGCCGTTTACGACCACTTTTACATTGCTATGATCTGGTGACCAAATAGAAAACGTTGTGCTGGTTGCTGAGTACACTGCACCTAAAGTTTCTGTGTCGGTGCCGCAGTTTGATTCACAGCCCTGTTTGTCGGTGGTGACAGCTTTAGATATTGCGTTAAAACAAATCTTGTAGGTAGAGTTGGCATCAACCAATACATCAGCACTTGGGTAGTTTTCTGTCCAATCGCCAAAATGATCAATCTTGAAGCGTGGATTGTTACTGCCAAAGCTTTGCGTTGTACAGTAGTTGTCGTTACCAGCACTCGCCATCAATGTGGTTTGCCAATCGTTCGACGTACCACGGAAGTACCAGCTATCTGTTGGTGCATCAGTAATGATGTAATCAAAGCTGCTCATCGCAGAATTACCTGAGGCATCTACCGCAAAAACCTTGAGGCTTAAATCTACGCCATCAGCCACTACATCGGTAGCATTAAACGTGAGGTCATTACATGGGCTAGAATTGGCAGATGGCGTAGAGCCATCAGTGGAGCAGTAAATCGCTGGTGCGCTATCTTGATTATCATTAACGCTTAAACTAATTTGCTGAGCACTAGTATAGGTGCCAGCCGGGGGATTGGCGCTCACACTAGGTGCTTGAGTATCTTCGCCGTTTACTGGCGTAGCAGTAATGGCTTTTGAGCTGGCGTTAAAGCAAATGTTATAACTTGCGTTGCCGGTGACGGTAAAGTCAGCCGTTGGGTAGGCTTCATTCCAATCGCCATAATGATCAATTTTGAAACGTGGCTCGTTATTGGCAAAACTTTGAGTGGTACAGAAGTTAAGATTGTCGGTACTGGTCATGGCGGTAGCCGCCCAACCATTAGACGTGCCGCGATAGAACCAGCTGTCTTTTGGAGGCTCTACGTCACCACAGCTGCTGACTTCAGTGGTGGTTATGTTTTTGCTGTCGCTAAAAAAGCGGATGTCGTAGCTTTTGTTCGCGTCAACGCGCACATCATCACCGGGGTAGGCTTCGTTCCAATCACCAAAGCGATCGATCTTGAAGCGCGGGTCATTGTCGCCAAAGCTTTGGCAAGTTGAAAACTCTGTCGCAGATACGGTTTCTAATGCGCTGGTCGCCCAGCCATTGCTGGTACCGCGGTAGAACCAATCAGCTTGTGCTGCGCTACTGGCAGCTAACAAACCGATCAATAATGCTGAATATTTCATAGTGTTAACTCTTCCATAGTTAAACAGGCAGGCCTAAGCACACTTAGGCCTGCATGAGATATAAACGCTTACTGTTTGTCTAAAACCACAAAACTATTTGCAGGCACGTTAACTGAATGGCTGCCGCCAGATACAGTAACAATTTGCTCGTTATAGCTTGCTGCATTAGTGTTTGGAGTGATTAGGCGATAGCTGCCGTTGCTCAGGTTGCTAAAGGTGTAGCTGAACGCACTACCTTTGGTGAGCGCAACATAGGCCACTTCTGAACCGTTATCACGCTTGAAGGCGGCGTGGTCACCATCAAGCAACAAGTCCGTTTGTTGACCTTTCTGAATCGCCTTAGAGGAGCTACGCAGGTTATTAAGCATTTTTAGATGCTTATATAGCGTTGGCTGATTGGTTTTGGCGTAGTTAATTCCTTCTGAGCCCAACATCCAGCGTGCCACTACATCGTCTTTCTCGGTAGTGGTGATGTAATGTGGCCAGCTTGAATACAATACTTCGGTACCGTAAAACACTACGGGTAATCCGCGGAACAAGTACACAAAGTTCAAGTTGTTCATGTACTGAGTTTCGCTAAGAATACCGTTGGCGCGGGTTACATCATGGTTATCAACAAAGGTGGCTAAATACGTTGGGTCGTAAATCCCCGAAGCATCGCCATCTGCGCCTGCAATGCGGGCATAACCATTACCATCTTCGAAACCTGCTTCGCCTTTAAAGGCTTTGCCCATCCAACCTGGGAAGTCCATCGATGAACCGTGTAGATCCAGCATGTGGAACTTCTTGCCTTGGCCATTGTAGATAAGATCTACCGCAGATTTACGATCGCCAGTCCATGCTTCACCAGCCATGTAGAAGTTGTCGTTCCCTAAGCTGCGCGCGTGAGCGTCCATCTCAAGGGTAAAGCGCTCCCAAAAATCAGCGGTCATGTAAGACACGGTATCAATTCGGAAGGCGTCTACGCCGTGGTCAATAAAGCGCTTATAAACATTAATTAAGTGCTTAGTGGCATTTTGGTCGTCATCACCGTGTTCATTGAAATCAAGTAAATCAATCAACCAAGTATTGCCGGTGCTGGCATAGCTAAAGAAGCCATTTTTTGCGCCATCCATGTAAGGGTCGTTGGTTTCCCAGTTCCAAGTTTGACCATCCATTTTAATTTCAAGCGCACGGTCGGCCCATTTACTTTTTGAACCCACGACCGATGAACCTGGTTGACCATGGTTTACCACAATATCCAGCATAATTTTCATGCCGCGTTCATGCAGTGCATTTACCAAGGCGTCAAAACCTGCCCAGCCGTCATTGTCTTTACCAAGAGAATGTAGGTGTGGGTCAATTTTATCGAAGTCGTAACCCCAATAACCATGGAAAGCCGAAGCTTCATAGTCATCGCTGGCGTTAAAGCGGCGACCTTCTGGTTGTTTAACTACAGGGGTAATCCAAATGGCGGTAAAACCCATGTCTTGGATGTAATCTAGGTTGTTGATAATGCCTTGGAAGTCACCACCGTGGTAGTAAGACAATGGTCCGGTCTTACTGGTATTGGTGTTGTATTTATCGGCTTCACCGTTGGGTAAGTACTCATCGCCCCAGATGTTGTTGTTGGTCGTGTCACCATCGGCAAAGCGGTCAGTCATAATGAAGTAAACATTTTCTTCACGGAAATCGCCACTGGTGGTGATGGTTGGGTCAATGGTGTAATTAAAGGTAGTTATACCTTGGTTACCATTGGCATCTACTGCGAGTACTTTCAGTACTAAATCAATACCGCTTTCCACTACGTCGCTGGCGGTAAAGCTTTGCTGACTACATTCCGCTAAAGCTGCAGTAGGTAGGCTATTGTCGGTGGTGCAATAAAGCTTAGGCGCTGGGTCTTGGTTATCCGTCACACTTAAACTAATTTGCTGATCAGCCGTGTAACTGCCGCCCGATGGATTCGCGCTCACCACTGGTGCTTTAGTATCTTCACCCTCAATTTCGCTGGTGGTGATTTGCTTGCTGGTGGCGTTAAAGCAAATATCGTAAGTTGTATCAGGGCTTACTGTTACATCGGCCGTTGGGTAGTTTTCGGTCCAGTCGCCAAAGTGATCGACTTTAAAACGTGGATCGTTGTTACCAAAGCTTTGAGTAGTACAGTAAATATTGTTGTCGCTGGTGGTCATCAGCGTAGTTTGCCAGCCATTTGAAGTACCACGGAAGTACCAAGTATCGGCTGGAGCATCGCTAATGGTGTAGTCAAAGCTGCTTACTGCTGAGTTACCGCTAGCGTCTACTGCTAATACTTTTAGGCTTAAGTCCACGCCATCTGCCACTACATCACTGGCAGAAAAAGTAGCGCTATTGCATTGGGCTGAGGCTTGAGTGGGGACTGAACCGTCGGTGGTACAGTAAATACTCGGCGCACTGTCTTGGTTGTCTGTCACGCTTAAGCTAATTTGCTGGGCTTCTGTGTAACTGCCAGCTGTTGGATTAGCACTCACCGTTGGCGCTTGGGTATCTTCATTGGTGGTGGGAGTTGCGGTGATTTGTTTTGAACTGGAGTTAAAACAAATCTGATAACTGGCATTTCCGGTTACCGTGAAGTCTGCCGTTGGGTAAGCTTCGTTCCAATCACCGTAGTGGTCAATTTTGAAACGTGGTTCATTGTTGGCAAAACTTTGTGTAGTACAGAAGTTTAGGTTGTCGCTACTGGTCATGGCAGTTGCTGCCCAACCATTTGATGTTCCTCGGTAAAACCAACTATCAGCTTGCTGAATTACATCACCACAAGAACTTACTTCGCTAGTGGTAATGTTTTTGCTGTCACTAAAAAAGTGAATCTCGTAGCTTTTGTTGGCTGCTACTCGTACATCTCCGTTGGGGTAGGCTTCATTCCAGTCGCCAAAACGGTCGATTTTAAATCGTGGGTCGTTGTCTCCAAAGCTTTGGCAGGTTTTGTATTCGGTTCCTGAAACTACTTCTAGGGGAGTGGCCAACCATTGGTTTGGCGTACCCCTAAAGTTCCATTCGGCTGCCACGGGCGCAGACAGCAACGTCGCCCCCGCGAGAGCGATCGATAACTTGTTCATGGATCCTTTCCTTATACTGTTTTTGCTGTTTTTATAAACACCCTGTTATGGCGAAAATTTTGTAGATCCGCTCAACAAGGGTGAATTGAATATCATTTTTATAGTTGTAAGAGCTCTGAGCAGATCAATCTGCTATTCAGCGCTCTTTAGCATGGTAGAGAAAAAACATTAAAGGAGGGTAAAAAATGTACAGAAGTGTGATGCTTTCATCACAAAGGCATCAGTTATACTTGATGCCTTTGTAAACAAAGCTTAACGGTATGAATAATCTAGGCTATTTCTGTTGATACTGGGCCGCAAGGCTGCGGTAATCTTGGTATTTTTTGATCAGGTCTACTTGCTCAAGGCTGGCATTATCAAATAGCAATGCGCCGTTGTTTTGTAGCTGAAGGTAAACCGTTGCCGCCATGGTAATCACTTTATCGATGCGTTTTAAGGTCATTGGTGTGCAGCTTTTTCCGCTAATGTCATCAGCAATGTCTAAGCAGTGCGAACGAAAGCTTTCGGCAACAAACAGGTTCTTTAATGAGCGCTCGTTATCTAAGGCGTACTCCCAACGTTCTATAATGTCAGTTTGCCATTGAATGATGGCTGGCTGAGCATAACGTTGTTTTAGCCAAATCAGCTTTTGAGTATAAATGTCTAGCGCGGCTTCTTTTAGCTCGCGATAAATTGCAAGCTGATCGGCGGCCGTCATTACGTCTTGATAGCGTAACAAATAGCCAAATACATTGCGGGTTTCTAGGCGCTCTGCTGCATGAAAAGCAGGGGCATCGAGGCCGTCGCTATTGTAGTGCTCAAGCGGATTATAGGTATACATGTAGCCAAAATCGAATAGGTGTATCTGGCGACCATCGTAAATAATGTTACCTGGCGACAAATCCCATTCCATTAATCCAGCTTGCTCTAAGGCAAATTGAGTGGCGAAAATTTGGCGGAAAATCTCGCGACTAAAGCTGCACAAGGGTTTGCCGTCAATCCAAGGTGACAATATAAACCCAAGGCGATAGTTGGCGTAAAGCGTGGTGACTACATGGGTAAATGCTTTGGCAGTAGTCGGCTGATCTTTTAATGCCTGAATGTCGCGACGGCGTTGAACTTCGTTAAGAAACGAGGTTTCGCCATCAACATTATGCACCAGCGCTTTTGGGCGACGGCGTTTAAGGTTGTAGTGGCGACCGTTAATACATAGGTGCAGTACAACAGCGGTAAGCCCACCATCAAATACCTCAACTACGTATTCGGAATCTATGTCTAAGGACGCAAGTTGTTCCGGAGGCAAGGGACACGCAGCTGCGTTGCCCACCACGATATTTTGTTCCCCTTGTTGAAAATGCAGTTGCGCCTGCTGGCGTTGTTCAACGAGTGCATTCATCATTGCGCTCCATCCTTGTTTACAGTTTTGTGAGTTTATTCTCATAAATCCTTGGAGTAAGGCGCTTTATTGAGATGAAAACCGTTTCGATCACAAATCTATTGCGCCCATACAAGGTTATTGGCGCAGGATCACATTTAAGACCATTGATTTTAAATGCTGAATAAGATAATCGGATGAATTTTAAGAGTGAATTAAGGCCTAAGGCTATTTTTTCTGGTTGAGGGCTGCACGTAATGCGGCAATACCTATGTTGCCTTTCTCTTGGCGTTCTTCTGCGGTTTCTATTTTACGGCGCTGTTCCCATACCAAATCATCTTGAGGCAATTCGTATAAAAAACGGCTGGGCTCAGGTTTGATTAACTCGCCAAATTGGCGACGTTCTTTAGTGAGGGTAAAGGTTAACTCTCGTTGAGCGCGGGTGATACCTACATAGGCTAGGCGACGTTCTTCTTCTACGTTATCTTCATCAATACTGCTTTGGTGAGGTAATAAGCCTTCCTCCATTCCGATGAGGTAAACGTAAGGAAACTCCAGACCCTTAGACGCGTGTAAGGTCATTAGCTGAACTTGATCGCTCTCTTCATCTTCTTCGCCTCGTTCCATCATGTCGCGCAAGATAAGGCGATTAACCACTTGCGGTAACGTCATTGGCTCGTTGTCGTTATCACCTTCCAACATACCACTGACCCAACGAAACAACTCCGAAACGTTTTTCATGCGCATTTCGGCAGCTTTGGGGCTAGGGCTGGTTTCGTAGAGAAAATCTTCGTAATGAATATCGCGGATCATATCTCGCACGGCCTGTAATGCATCGCCACGCTCTATGCGCTCTGACAAACTTATAATCCATTGGCTAAATTGATTAACGGCATTCAGTGCTCGATTAGGCAAAATGCTGGTCATGGCAAAGTGGGTCGTTGCAGCAAATAAACTAATGTGTTGTTCGTTAGCGTAGGTGCCCACTTTTTCTAAGGTGGTGGGGCCAATTTCGCGGCGCGGTGTATTGATGATGCGCAGTAAGGCGTTGTCGTCGTCTTGGTTCACCAGTACGCGCAGGTAAGCCATAATGTCTTTAATTTCTGCACGCGCAAAAAATGAGGTACCACCGCTAATCTTGTAGGGGATACGGTTGTTCATTAAGGTTTTTTCTAATAAGCGCGACTGGTGATTGCCGCGATACAAAATTGCGTAGTCTTTGTAGCTGGCATTGTTCATAAAGCGATGACCAATTAGCTCGGCCACCACCCGCTCTGATTCTTGCTCTTCGTTCTTAGCAAACAAAATCTTCAAAGCTTCGCCGTAGGCTAGCTCTGAGAACAACGATTTTTCAAAAATGTGTTCGTTGTTTTCAATCAAGATATTGGCGCATTTTAGAATACGCTGAGTAGAGCGGTAGTTTTGCTCCAACATAATCACTTGCAGGGCGGGGAAGTCTGTTTGTAACTGCATTAAGTTTTTAGGCTGAGCACCACGCCATGAATAAATGCTTTGGTCGTCGTCTCCCACAACTGTAAAACGAGCTCGCTCCTGGGTAATCAATTTTACCAGTTGATATTGGCTGGTATTGGTATCTTGGTATTCGTCGACCAATAAGTATTGAATGGTATTTTGCCAGCGTGAGCGCACGGCTGCATCGTGGGTCAGAAGCAGAGTCGGCATTAAAATTAAATCGTCAAAATCGAGCGCGTTATAGGCGGTAAGTTGGCGTTGGTAAGCCTCGTATAGTTGAGCAAACAATTGCTCTTGCTCACTTTGCCCGGTTGCGCGGGCAACCGCTTGCTGCGGCAGAATTAGGTCATTTTTCCAATTAGAAATAGTGCTGATCAGCTGTTTAAGCAAATCTTTGTCACCTTCCAACTGTTTCTCGGTGAGCTCTTTTAGCAAGGCCATTTGGTCTTGGTCGTCAAACAGCGAAAAGTTAGGTTTAAGTTTAAGGCTCTTATATTCCTTACGAATAATGTCTAAACCCAAGGTATGGAAAGTACATACTCTTAATCCGCGAGCTTCTTTGCGTCCCATTGTTTGGCCGACACGCTCTTTCATTTCTCGAGCGGCTTTATTGGTGAAGGTTACCGCTGCGATGTTTTTTGCTTTGTAGCCACAGTTTTGGATGAGGTGAGCAATTTTATTGGTAATTACCCGCGTCTTACCACTGCCTGCACCAGCCAACACTAGGCAAGGGCCAGAAACAAAATTAACGGCTTTATCTTGAGCGGGGTTTAACTTCACGGAGCATTCCTTCTAAACGGGTCGGGCATTTTAGCTGATCGGGAGGGGCTGATCTACGTAAACAGAGACCTTTAATAAAAGTAAATTTTTTAAAAATGAACAATTATTCATTGATTGTTTTTTGATGATGCCTATAATCGCCTTCAACAACTGAATGAACGTTCATTTTATGATTCCCGATAAACACTTACGTATTTTAATGGCAGCCGAACACTTGATTGAGCGAGGCGGCATTGACGCTTTATCGATGCAGCGTGTGGCCAAAGAAGCGAAAGTGGCTGCTGGCACTATCTATTTGTATTTCAAAGATAAAGACGAACTAATGGCACAGTTGCATGAACGCAATTTGCGTTTGTTTACCGATGCTTTTTTGGCGGGTGTAGACGCGAATGAAGGGTTAAAAGAGCAACATCGCCGTTTGTGGCTTAATGCCCTAAACTATCATTTAGCCCATGTGAACGTGCAGCGTTTATGGGTGCATTTAGAAACCTTACCGAAGAATGCACATCATAAACAATTGATTATGGAATTATTCGAACCTGTAAAACTTTTTTTCTCGAGAGGTGTCGAAGAAGGTTGCTTTAAGGCGCTTCCGGGAGAAATGCTTTATGCCTTGGCATTTGGTCAAATACACGAAATTTGTCGGTTCTCTTTTTTTAGAGACGTAACATTTACAAAGCAAGACATGGATGCCGCGCTTTTAGCTAGCTGGGATGCTATCACCATACACCCTTAGTTTTTGGAGTTGGGAAATGAAAAAATGGATGGCAATCATGCTAGTCCTTACAGTGATTCTGTTTGGTAGTGTGTTTGGTTTTTACTTGTTTAAGCAGAAAATGATTGCCCAGTTTATGGCTAATCGTCCGGTGCCTGAAATGCCTGTAGAGGTGGCCTTGGCCAGTTCACAAGATTGGCAGCCAGCGATTGAGTCAATTGGTTTCATTGAACCTTATCAAGGGGTGAACATCACCAGTTCGGTAGCCGGTTTGGTGACAAAAATTCATTTCTCATCGGGTGACACAGTGCGAGCGGGTGAATTGTTGGTGAGCTTAGAAGCTGATGTAGAAAAAGCCAATTTAGCCAGCGCCACCGCCAAACTACCTGCGGTTAAACGCCAAATGGAGCGAAATAAATCGCTACTTGAGCGTGGTTCGGTATCGCAAACCCAATTTGATGACTCAGAAGCTAATTACTTAGCCTTGGTAAATGATATTGCGGCCTTAAAAGCCACCATTGAACGTCGTGAAATTCGTGCGCCCTTTAGCGGTGTAATGGGGATTCGCCAAATCAACCTCGGCCAATATGTGCAAGCGGGTGATGATATGGCGCGTCTAGAAAACCTAGACCATATGTTGCTGCGCTTTATTGTGCCGCAAAAAGATATCTCATTGATTACCTTAGGCACCGAGATTGAGCTTAACTCTGATGCTTACCCAGATCAGTGGTTTAAAGGTCAAGTCACAACCATTGAACCGACCGTTGATCCACAAAGTGGTGTGGTTCAGGTGCAAGCTACTATTCCTAATACCGAGGGGCAATTACGCTCAGGCATGTATGCCAGCGTGCGCATTTGGCAGCCAGTTCAAGCCAATCAGATTGTGGTTCCTCAGCAGGCTATTTCCTTCTCATTGTACGGTGAGTCTTTATACGTTGTCGAAAGCCAAACTGCCGAAGATGGCAGCGAAACCTTGACTGCAACGCAGCGTACTATTCAAGTGGGCGAGCGCCGTGGCGATGTAGCTATCATCAAGAAAGGAGTAGCAGCAGACGAGCAAGTTGTGGTTTCTGGTCAGGTACGCTTACGCAATGGGGCTTTGGTGCGCATTGTTGAAGATAGCTTCTTGAACCGCGATCAAAATCTGCCAAAAGACTAGGAGCTTAGGTCATGAAATTTACCGATGCCTTTATTCGGCGACCCATCTTATCTCTGTCTTTGAGTTTGTTGCTGTTAATTGTTGGTGTTCAATCAATCTTTAAGCTGCAAATTCGCGAGTACCCAGAGCTTACCAATACGGTGATTACCGTTAGTACCGCTTATTACGGTGCACCCGCAGAGGTGATTCAAGGTTTTATCACCCAGCCTTTGCAGCAGTCGATAGCCGAGGCCGATAACTTAGATTTCTTAGAGTCTAACTCGTCGATGGGTAGCAGTACCATTACTGCTTATATGAAAACTGGTGCTGACCCAGATGCCGCTTTGTCTGAGGTGATGGCCAAGGTGAACGCGGTGCGTGCCCGTTTGCCTAGCGAAGCCTTGGACCCGAACATTTCGCGTTCAACCGGTTCTAGTACCTCAATTATGTACATCGCCTTTAGCAGTGATGAACTTAAAGCTCCGCAAATTGTAGATTACGTAAACCGTAATGTGCAGCCGCAAATGGTGACCATTACCGGTGTGGCTAAAGCAAACGTTTATGGTCCGCAGCTGTCGATGCGAGTGTGGTTAGATCCGGTTAAATTAGCTAACCATAAATTGACCGCTGCTGAAGTGGTTAGTGCTTTGCAAAACAACAACTTTCGCTCTGCGCCGGGCCAAGCCAAAAGTCGTTTCTTCTTGTATAACGTAGAAGCGGATACCGATTTAAAAACGCGGGCTGAGTTTGAACAGCTAATTGTTGCTCGTAGCGATAACGGTATTGTGCGCTTAAACGACGTCGCTGAAGTTGAGCTGGGTTCTGCCCGCGAAACGGTGCGTGCTAAAGCTGATGCCAAAACAGCGGTAGTAGTAGCGATTGATCCAACGCCTACGGCAAACCCGCTAACGGTTGCGCAGTTAGTGACTGCGATGTTGCCAGATATTGAAGCCAATCTGCCAGACAGCTTAGGTATGAAGGTGCTCTACGATTCGACCGAATATATTGAATCGTCGATTAATGAAGTACTCACCACCATTGTAGAAGCGACCATTATTGTGGTGGTGGTTATCTTCTTGTTTATGGGTAACTTGCGGGCGGTGCTGATACCGGTAATTGCGATTCCGCTGTCGTTGGTGGGTGTGTGTTTAGCTATGCAAGCCTTAGGGTTCTCGCTTAACTTACTGACGCTGTTAGCCATGGTATTAGCCATTGGACTGGTGGTGGACGACGCTATTGTGGTGGTGGAAAACGTTGACCGGCATATTCGCCAAGGCATGAACCCCTTTGATGCTGCGATTGTTGGAACGCGTGAAATCGCCTTGCCGGTGATCTCGATGACCATTACTTTAGCGGCAGTATACTCACCGATTGCTATGGTGGAAGGTTTAACTGGGGTGCTGTTTGCTGAGTTTGCGCTTACCTTAGCGGGCGCGGTAGTGGTATCGGGCTTTGTTGCACTAACTTTGTCGCCGGTAATGTGTTCGGTATTGCTTAAACACAATCCTAACCCTGGCCGTTTTGAAGTAGGTGTTCATAACTTCTTAGACCGCTTAGACAGTGGTTACGACAAAATGGTGGGTGCGCTGCTTAATCGTCGCCCAGTAGTGGTGGTATTTGCGATTATTGTTATGGGGTCTTTATACCCATTACTGCAAATTATCCCCACCGAATTAGCACCTGCAGAAGATAAAGGTGCGGCGATGATTATGGCGAACGGCCCGGCCGGCGCAAACATCGATTACATGGACCAATACACCACTGAAGTAGGCCGTAGAGGTTTGGCTTTAGATGATATTGCTGGTTCATTTACTCTGGCCGGGATCCCAAGTGCTACACAAGGTTTAGGGTTTTTGAATACCACGGTGTGGGATCAACGCACCATGGATCAAGATACCTTGGTTAAAGCGATTCAAGCTGAAACCGCCGACATAGCTGGTGTATCAGTCGCGTCATTCCCGCTGCCGGTTTTACCGGGTGCAAGTGGCGGTTTCCCTGTGCAGTTTGTGCTGCAAGGCACCGGTGATTACCGTACTTTGGTGAGCTTGGCGCAAGAACTTCAACAAGCGGCCATGCAAAGTGGTTACTTCGTATTTACCGATTTAGATACTAAGTTCCAAACGGCGACCCTCGATATTAAAGTTAACCGCGATAAGGCAGGTGCTTATGGGGTGAAAATGGCCGATATTGCTAGCACCTTGGGGACCTTAATGGGTGACGGTTACATTAACCATATTAACTACGATGGTCGCTCTTATGAGGTGATCCCTCAGGTGAAGCGTGAAGATCGCCTAAGCCCAGAGGCTATTGGTCAGTTTTACGTGAAAACTGTGGATGGCAGTCCAGTACCATTGGTTAACTTAATTGAGTGGGATTTAACTGGCCAGCCAGATTCACTATTGCAGATGAACCAAACTAACTCGGTCACTTTAAACGGTGCATTAATGCCTGGTCAAACCATGGGTGATGCCTTGAAATTCTTGGAGCAGAAATCAACGGAGATACTGCCTAAAGGTTATGGCTTCGAGTACAAAGGCGAGTCTCGTCAGTTTGTGCAAGAAGGCTCGGCGCTTTATGCCACCTTTGGTTTAGCCTTAGCGATTATCTTCTTGGTATTGGCCGCGCAGTTTGAAAGCATACGTGACCCACTGGTGATTATGGTGTCGGTGCCACTAGCAATTTGTGGTGCCTTGCTAATGATGGGCTGGGGCTTAGCGTCTCTCAATATCTATACCCAGATTGGTATGATCACCCTAGTGGGTTTGATTACCAAACACGGTATCTTGATGTGTGAAGTGGCTAAAGAGCGCCAGATCCTGAAAGGCGAAGATAAAATTACCGCTATTCGTCATGCGGCACGTATTCGCTTACGAGCGATTTTGATGACCACTATCTCAATGGTTGCTGGCCTTATTCCTCTGTTATTGGCAGTTGGTCCGGGTGCGGCAGCGCGTTTCGATATTGGTATGGTAATTTGTGCAGGCCTGTCGATTGGCACAGTGTTTACGCTGTTTGTATTACCGGTAATTTATTCATACTTAGGCGCTAATCATAAAGCGGTGCCAAGTGTTGAACACTTACAAGGTGAAACCGTCGCCGATTAATCTTGGTGATGAATAAACCCTAAAAAAGCCCAGCTAATTGCTGGGCTTTTGTTTCTGCCTATTACTTAGTAAACGAAGCGTTTCAGCTGACTGGTGAAGTCGTCGGCTAGCTGATTGAGTTGGTCACTGATTTGATTCGACTCATCAACTTGTTGTGAGTTTTGCGCGGCTACATCGGCGATGCGCTCAATTAAGCTGGCTATTTCACCAGCGACGGTTGTTTGCTCTTTAGCGGCAGAGGCAATGTGCAGGTTCATCTCATTGATGCTGCCAATTGAAGTAACAATTTCTGAGAGCAGGCTTTCGGCAGTTTCTACCTGCGTGACCACTTCGTCGGTACGGCTTTGGCTTTGCTCCATAGCCGTTACTGCGTTATTGGCGCCACCTTGGATTTTTTCGAGAATGTTTTGAATCTCACTGGTGCTTTGCTGTGTTTTTTGCGCCAAAGTTCTTACCTCATCGGCTACCACTGCAAAACCTCGGCCTTGTTCGCCAGCACGAGCGGCTTCAATGGCTGCGTTTAATGCCAGCAAGTTAGTTTGTTCGGCAATGCCCTTAATGACGTCAAGCACGGCTCCAACATTGTTGGAGTCAGCTGCCAAATCTTTTACAACCTGCCCAGCATGACTAATATCGGCTACTTGGCTGTTAATGCTGGTTATCACTTCCTTCATGGCTTGAGCGCCGTTGTGCGCCGTAAGGTCAGTATTGTGGGTAGTATCTGCGGTATTGGCTGCAGTTTGCGACACTTCGTCAGCTGAGTGGGACATCTCTTGAATAGCAGTGGCCACTAAGTCTGAGCTTTCTCGCTGTTGGTGGGTGCCTTTGGCAAGGTCTTCAGACATGGTGCTTAACATGCTTGAGGAGTTATGCAGCTGCTCCCCTGACTGGGTTAAATCTGACACCGTTAACAGCAAAAACTGTTGTAGTTTTCGAGTGGCATTTGCCAGTTTACCTAGCTCATCTCCGCGTTCTAAATGAATGGTGACATTGAGTTTTCCATCGGAGAGTAAATCAATATCGTCCACCAAGGAGTTAATTGGCTTGATACATTCACGTTCCATAAAGATGAAACTAATACATATAACTAATAAGCTACTAATACCGATAATCAAAAACGTTATGGAGCTGACTTTGTGCGCTTGTATTGTGTTTTTTTCAACTAGCTCGGCGGTAACCGCTTTCAGTTTATCGCTTAATTCGGCCATCGACTTTGAAGGCGCTCTATCCATGCCTTTTACGGCTTTATCACCCACTTTAAAGTCAAAGCCTGCCGCTTCATATTCAGCTTTCCCTTTGGCATAAGCTGAACCCAGTATTTTGTGTGATGCTAGAAAGTCTTTGGCTGTGCGCGCTAATTCCGGATAGTTGGCTTCTTCAAGTTCACTCACAAGCTTGGTGACTTGCTGCTGAACTTGTTGCTGCTTATCTTGAAAACGCCCCCAATATTTTGTGTTTTGCTCGGCATCGTGGCCACGTAGCAGGACGTTTTTCCATTCTTGGATTTGGGTTTTAAATGCAATGTGGGAAAGCAGAGCAACCTCTTCAAGATGAACTTCATTGTGGGTGAGTTTGTCAAAATTGTTGGCGGTTTCTTTTAAATGAAGTGCGGTGTATATGGCCACGGCCATTAATAATACTAGTGATGCGATAAGTACTGATAATATTTTGAAGCGTAGGCTGGATTTATCCCAAGACATCTTAGCTCTCCTTTGCTGATGTTTTAAGCATAGAACAGCATCCCTAAAACACTAGATAAACCTTGGGGCCAATAGTATTTTTCGCGGTTGTTATGCTTAAAATGGATTGTAGGGAGAGCGAATAAATAATCAATTAAAAGTTGCTATTTACTTGATATTTAAAGGGTTTGTTTCGGTGGTTATTTAGGCTGCTAGTTTCTTTAATACCCGAGATACGGCGGCAAAAGCAAAACTTGCGGTAACGTGGGTTACTGCTCCAAAACCGCCACTACAGTCCATGCGCATACTGCCACCTGAATCAGGTTTTGCCATACAGGTTTCACCGTCACTACTGGGGTATATAAGTTGCTCGGTAGAGTAGACACAATCTACGCCAAATTTGCGCTTAGGGTTTTTGCTAAAATTGTAAAAACGGCGCAGTTCGTTACGTACTTTAGCGGCCAATGGATCTTGGATGGTTTTGGCTAAATCGCTGATTTGGATTTGAGTGGGGTCTATTTGCCCGCCAGCACCACCTACCGTAACCAGTTTGATCTTGTTACGTTTACAAAAAGCAATTAAGGCTGATTTGGCTTTTACACTATCGATGGCATCGATCACGTAATCAAAATCTTTGGTGATGTATTCAGCCAAATTGTCTTTAGTGACAAAATCTTCAATCTCACGACAGTCGCAGTCAGGATTAATTTGCAGAATTCGGTCGCGCATTACTTCGGTTTTAGATTGACCTATTGTGCCAGTGGTTGCGTGGATCTGCCGATTAGTATTGGTGGTGCAAATATCATCGAGGTCGATCAGGGTGATTTTACCTATTCCGCTTCTGGCTAGCGCTTCTGCCGCCCAAGAACCCACACCACCTATGCCAATGACACATACGTGAGCTTGCTGAAATGTAGCAAGGGCTGTTTGGCCATAAAGGCGGGCAATACCGCCAAAGCGTTGTTCGAATTGAGACATGATAAACCACCAATATTTTAACGGCGGCAATTATAACAAAGCGCTGAGCTGCGGTTAAGCATTAGTCATGTAAATAACGGGTAGGGTAAAATTGGCGACTTATGTTAGATTTAATTTAACGAAGTTTGCGCGATTAGCGCTTGGAGTAAACCATGTATCGCTTGTTTATTATTGCTTGTTTATCTTTTACTGCGGCAGCATGCACCATAAAACCTGCTGTTGACTACAACATAGATCAAGACTTTAGCCAATACAAAGATTTTGCCTTTGCACCGATGCCAGAAGATGCCGTAGCCAGCATTGACGGCCAGCGCATTGAGCGTGAACTGGATAGCCAACTGAAAGCCAAAGGCTTGCAGGTGGTAGAGCTTGAACAGGCCGATTTGTTAGTGGATTATCGAATAGATACTGCTACTGAGTTGGAATCTTATGGCGGTTCGTTTTCGGTAGGTGTTGGCCGCAAACACGGGGCGATTGGCGTGAGTTCGCCAGATCGTTATAAGGAACGTAAATACGGTAAGTTGGTGGTGGAGTTTTTAGATCCTGAAACCAAAGCCTTGGTATGGCGCTCTATTTCACAAAGCCAATTACGTGAAACCATGGGCCCAGAAAGCCGTGCTAAGTTCATTAATGAGCAAGTAGCTTTAATGTTAGAAAACTACCCGCCTAAAGCTAAATAATGAGTATTGCCCGCTGCATATTGACGCAGCGGGCCTAAGTACTTAGCTATTCTGCAATAACACTTCTATTTCTGCCATTTTGCTTGGCTTGGTACATCGCCTTGTCGGCACGGTCTATCAGTAAACTTGCCAGCACTTCATGGGTTTTAATCTGCGCAATACCACAGCTAATGGTCATGGTGATGAGATGGCCGTTAATGTTTAGTTCGTTGTGATTAACCGCTAGGCGGATCTTCTCTGCCACCTCTAAAGCAGCTAAGGCATCACAGTTTGGTAGCAATACAATAAACTCTTCGCCGCCCCAGCGGCAGATTACATCGGATTGACGAATATGCTTTTGGGTTAATTCGGACATTTGTTTTAGTGCAATATCGCCAACATTATGGCCGTAGTTATCATTCACTGTTTTAAAGTGGTCAATATCGAAAATAATAATCGAGCAGGGGCTATTGGCTCGGTGTTGAATATCAATTACTTGCTCTAAATGTCCTTCAAAGCTTTGTCGATTAGACATTCCCGTGAGTTTATCGGTAGAGGCCAGCGTTTCTAAATGGCGCTGGTATCGGCCCACAGTGAGGTTAGCGACAATTAAACTACACAGGGTGACCACTAGGCTAATAAACAGATTAATCCAAAGAGTTTGTCGCAACTGAGCAGTAGCAGGTAGGTCTTGCTGCTCAACAATAAGGTACCAATTAAACTCAGGAATGTAGCGCGCATTGAGATAAATCTGCGAACCATTTTCGTTAAAGCTGTATCGGCCTTCAGTGGCACTTAATATCAAGGTAGCTTGCTCGGCTAAGCCTGCGCGCTGTTTTATATTACGAGGCCCAGTAAAGCCAGAATCGCTCAAGGTGAGGTTGCCTAAAGGGTCAATAAAATAAACACTACGCTGGTAGTTTTTTTGATAGTGGCCAATCAGTTTCTTCACCGAGTCTACGCTTAGCCCAACACCGGTAACACCAATCAGCTTTTCATTAAAGTCATAGACTTTGTAGTTTACAAACACGGTAGTACGGCTTGTATCGGCAGTGTCGTAATCTATGTTTATTTCATAGTCTTGCGAGGGAGGAAGCTGGCTAACGCGGTAAAACCAAGCGTCATCAGGGTCATCAATGGACAGGCTTTTTATCACCCCATCTGGGTGATAATAGCGGCTACTACTGGCCGATACAAAGAAGCTAGTCACAGTTTGATAGCGTTGTTGAATAGTACTTAAGTAACGAATAATTGGTGCAGCGTCTGGATCGGCTTCTAAGGCCCAGTCTCGTAAAAATGTATCTTGAGCCATTAGTGATGAAATAAAAATTGGTCGCAACAAATCTTGTTGAATTTCGGAGTAAACCGTATCACTGGTAAGGGGTAAATGGGTGGTTTCGATTTGCTCTTTTAAAGAGTTATACGCCACTTGATAACTAAGCCAAGAAGTAAAGCAAAATGCGCATAGCAACATAAGTGGTAACAGCAGTAATAACTTACGTTTGTCCTTCCATGAACGGTTAATAGGCACTTGCTCTCCTTGCATTATGGCCTTTATTCAATGTTTTAGTGTAAGGTTAACGTTAGTCTTAGGCAACTCGCTTAGGCTGGCTCTAACCATTAATAATAAAAAGGTTAATGTTTTTATGGCTAACGACCAAGCTGTTCGCCCGTCCTTGTTTTACATTGAATGTTTGCGCTTTATTGCTGCTATTGCCGTGGTGGGAATTCATGTGCTCGGCCCTTATCGAGACATGGTCCCAGACTTAGCGTGGCACGAATGGCTGCCGGCTATTTCCCTCAACGCAATTAGCCGATGGGCGGTACCTATTTTTATTATGATTAGTGGTGCTTTGTTAATGTCGGATCGGCGGCCCTTTAATGTTGCTCACTATTTGCCGCGTCGTTTAGCCAAAGTGTTACTCCCTTTTTTAGCCTGGACAGTGATTTACGCCTTTGTTGGTGGTTACCAAGAAAGTGCTTGGTCTTGGGAGGCAACGGCAACGCTATTAGAAAATGCGCCGAATGAACATACTTGGTATCACCTCTGGTTTTTCTACGATTTTATCCCTCTATATTTTGTGATTCCGCTCCTCGCTCCTTTGTTATATAAAATGGATAAGCAGCGGATTCTGCTGCTGCTAGCTGCTTGGTTATTGCTGACCTTAATGCACTGGCTAAAAGTAGAAACGCCGCTACGCCAAAATATTATTTTGTATACCGGTTACCTGATTATGGGCTGGTACCTGTTTAACAACGACCAACAAGCCCATTTGAAGTTTTGGCTTGCCACTGGCGCGGCAACTCTAGCGTTTAACGTATTCGGTAGCGCCTTTTTCATTTGGCAGCAAGGCGAATACAGCAGTGTATTTATGGGTTACAAAAGCTTGAATACAGCGGTAATAGCTATGAGTTTGTTTGTATTGATTAAAGCTTATGCTGAACGAGTGCCTGACGGTTTTAGACCGTTGATTAAAATCATTTCAAAATACAGTTTCGGTATCTATTTAGTCCATCCACTTTTTCTGATTCCAGTGCGAAATCCAGATTATGGGATTTACCAATGGTTCGGCCACTCAAGCATTGCCTTGTTGGTAATTACTGTGGTGGCTTTATCTTTAGCGTTTGTGGTTAGCTGGTTGCTAACGCGTTCATCGTTAACCCGCTGGTTAGTGCCTTAAAGTGCTAATCGCCTATTTAAGTAGGCGACTAGCTAAAGGTATTAACGCTTTAAGTCAAAAGAATCATAAGAAACACGGTTGCTTGTGGTATTGATTGAGCGAGATTCGACTTGCGGCTGTAAAGCTATCCATTGATCAATTAGCTCATGGTATTCACTTTCAAAATCTGAGTAAGTTAACGCACTTCCATCAGGGCGCTTGGCGTAAGCATTAAATGCTTCTCTAAAGTCGGGGTTAGGTTGATTGAGAACATCATAGTTATATTCAGAATTTTGTTTATGGGTAACCACGTGGTACACGCCATTGTCAGCAATGTACTTAAGCACATTAATTATAAATCCCGGAGATGTGGCTTCTAAGTAACCTACTGCGATACCGTAGTGGCTATAAGCGATTGAGCCTAAAGTGCTTTCCCACTTATCGTCTAAAGGATAGCGATTGTTATGCGTGGTGGGATCGGGTATGTGCCCCATTGCGTGCTCGGCACTGCCTTCTAAAAACCAGCGATCTACTTGGCTTAAGTTAGTCACATATTGGTGCTGCACGGTATGCATCAGCTCATGCGTGACAATATAAGCCGAAGTCGGTCTGTCATCATCAGTTCTGGCTGTATAGCCAACCAGGTTACCAGTGGCCCAATAATTCGTGTTATTGAATCCGTTATTTAGGCACACAATAGGTTTTTCAGGGAGAGATTGCCCAAAAGAATCTGATAACGAGCTTGGATCTAGTTGCTCTTTTACCATTGTTATCAAATTAGCCATTTGAGATTTGTCTAAATGACGGACCTTCTGGTAAAGGTATTTTTTCTGCAAAGTCTCGTCAATAAGATCGTCGTAGTCTGTTGTTAGCTCTTCCCCGGTGATTTGTAGATATAACTGTTTTCCTTCAAAAGTACTGGCATGCTCTTGGAAAAATGTAGTCGCAACAAGATATGTTTCCAAGCTAAACGGATAGCGTTGTTGTAGCGCCAGTAAATCTGTTCCCATTCGTTGTTGTAAATCCGTTAATCCAAATTCAGTCCAGCTGGCGAAGCGCTCAAATAGTTCAGTAGAAGTATTACTTCCCCCAAAAACCATTACCTTATCAGTTTCATAATAGCGATCGTAATTTCTACATATTTTGCTGTCATACATACTTAGGGTATTCGTTGGATAGACAAAGCCGCTAGCTGCTTTTGATTTCATCACTCCGTTTACAGTAGGTAGTTCTGGTGCGGGTTCACTAGTTTGTGAATTGTTAGAGCTTGCTGAGCCTCCCCCCCCACAAGCGACGAGGGTTAGTGATAAACACACTGGGATGAGTAAGTTGGACGGGCGCAATAATTCCATTTATAGCCTCTTGATTGAGCAGTTTTGTATATTGAGATGATTAATTGTTTTTTATTCAATATATTGGTTTCTATCGTTTGTTAATAGCTACACACCGTTTAATTGTGATTAATGTCAATAGCGTGGTGGCAGTAGCGATTACTGAGGAAGTTTGATGGAACAAATGCTCATGAAAAATGGCTTAGCTGAGCCTGCATTACAGCGTATTTCAAAAGGGTTAACTGCAGTTTATCCCCAGTTTGATCGTGAGCGCTTTATGTCTTTGGTGCTAGATGGTCTTGAAGCCTTAGAGCTAAAGCAGCGGGTGACCCAAATTATTGAGGTGTTACAGCAAACCTTACCGGCTGACTTTAGTGAGACAGCAAAGATATTGTCTGAACTGCCAAAGCATTGGGATCGCGGTGACCCGGATGATAGCTTGCGTGGATTTGCTATTTGGCCAGTGACTGATTATGTTGCCGTTGCAGGGATAAATGATCCTCAACGCGCCTTGCCTGTATTAGCCCTATTAACTCCTTTGTTTAGTGCTGAGTTCGCTATTCGTCCGTTTATTGAAAAGTATCCAGAGTTAACGTGGTCGCAGTTACATGATTGGTGTGAAGATGAAGATGAGCACATCAGGCGTTTAGCCAGCGAAGGGTGCCGCCCGCGGCTACCTTGGGGGGCGCAATTAAAAGGGTTGATTGGCGATCCCACTCCTATTCTTGCTTTGCTGGATAAGCTTAAAGCAGATGATAGTTTATACGTGCGGCGCTCGGTGGCGAATAACTTAAATGACATCAGCAAAGATCACCCCGAGCAGGTGTTAGCGCTTTGCCAACGTTGGCAAAGCAAGGCCAGTGAAGAAGTGGAATGGGTGATAAAACATGCGACTCGTAGCTTGGTGAAACAAGGGCACCCTTTAAGTTTCCCCCTGTTGGGATACACCGCTAAGCCGCAGATTGAGTTGGAAGAATTTGCGTTACTTAAGCCACAAGTAAAAATGGGGGATTCGCTCACCTTTGCCTTGGCGATTCGGGCTAAGCAAGCTAAGCAAAAGTTTGTGTTAGATTTTGCGGTGCATTTTGTTAAAGCAAATGGGAAAACCGCTGCCAAGGTATTTAAGTTAAAGAACCTTAGCTTAAACAAAGATGAAATGTTTGCGATTGAAAAACAACACTCGTTTAAAGCGATCTCTACCCGCAAATATTATCCCGGTGAACACTTTGTAGCCTTGCACATCAATGGCCAAGAGATTGCGCGTTTGGGCTTTGAATTAACGCAGGACTAAAACCGCAACAAATAAAAAAGCCAAGCATAGCTTGGCTTTTTTGGCTGTATTTCAAGTGCTCGTTATAGTAAGTGCTGAGCGTGAAAGGCTAAGTGTGACTCAATAAAACTCGCAATGAAGAAGTAGCTATGGTCATAACCCGGATGCATGTTTACCTTCAGCGGGTAATTGCTTTGCTTCGCGGCGGCGATTAAGGCCTCAGGTTTTAGTTGCTCAAACAAAAACTGATCTGCTTCTCCTTGGTCAATTAAGGCCGGTACATACTGGCTAGCCTTACGCATTAGCAAACTGGCGTCGTATTGCTCCCAATGTTGTCGGTCTTGACCCAAATATGCCGTAAAGGCTTTTTGTCCCCAAGGTACTGCGCTGGGATTACAAATGGGGCTAAAGGCTGATACCGAGCTATAGCGTTGCGGATTACGCAAAGCGATTGTTAAGGCGCCATGTCCCCCCATTGAGTGGCCTGAAATCGCCCTTTTGTTGCTCACCGGAAAGCGCGACTCAATCAGTGCTGGTAACTCCTTCACAATGTAGTCGTACATTTGATAGTGCGAACTCCACGGCGCTTGGTTAGCGTTTAGGTAAAAACCGGCCCCTTGGCCCAAGTCGTAGCCGCTATCATCGGCCACATCATTGCCTCGTGGACTAGTATCGGGCGCCACAATGGCAATGCCTAACTCTGCAGCTAGACGTTGTGCGCCGGCTTTTTGCATAAAGTTTTCATCGCTACAAGTGAGCCCAGACAACCAATACAGCACGGGGACAGGCTGATTAGCACTGGCTTGTGGCGGCAAATAAATAGCAAATGTAGCCACGCCATTTAAACTGCTAGCATGGTGGCTGTAGCGTTTGTGCCAGCCGGCAAAGCTTTTGTTTTCACTGATAAGTTCAATGTCTTGCATGCCGTTTTACTCCTATTTGTCGAAGTGAATAACGGTGCGAATGCTCTTACCTTGATGCATTAAGTCAAATGCTTCATTTACTTTGTCTAAGGCCATGGTGTGGGTAATAAAGTCATCAAGCTTAAACTCGCCAGCCATGTAGCGCTCTACGTATTCAGGAAGCTCTGAACGGCCTTTTACGCCGCCAAATGCAGAGCCTTTCCATACTCGCCCGGTGACCAACTGAAAAGGTCGTGTTGATATTTCTTGGCCGGCACCGGCTACGCCAATAATCACCGACTCGCCCCAACCTTTATGGCAGCATTCTAGCGCGCTACGCATTAAGTGAACGTTGCCCACACACTCAAATGAGAAGTCCACACCACCGTCAGTCATCTCAACAATCACCTCTTGAATTGGCTTGTCGAAGTTTTTAGGGTTTACGCAATCAGTTGCGCCTAGCTTGCGGGCTAAGTCAAACTTGGACTCGTTAATGTCGATGGCAATAATGCGACCCGCTTTGGCCATTTGAGCGCCAATAATGGCTGATAAACCAATACCGCCTAAGCCAAATACCGCCACGGTATCACCGGGTTGCACGTTGGCAGTGTTGGTTACCGCGCCCATGCCCGTCGTTACCCCACAGCCTAATAAGCACACTTCTTCTAATGGGGCTTCTTGGTTAATTTTAGCCAGTGAAATCTCTGGCAGTACCGTGTATTCACTAAAGGTTGAGCAACCCATGTAGTGATAAATTGGCTCGCCATTGATAGAAAAACGGGTAGTGCCGTCGGGCATTAAACCCTTACCTTGGGTTTCACGAATTTTTTGGCACAGGTTAGTTTTACCTGATTTGCAAAATTTACACTCGCCGCACTCTGGGGTGTATAGCGGAATAACGTGATCACCCACTTTTACACTGGTGACACCTTCGCCAATGGATTCTACAATGCCGCCGCCTTCGTGGCCTAAAATGGCGGGGAAGATCCCTTCAGGATCATCGCCCGATAGCGTAAATGCGTCGGTGTGGCATACGCCAGAGGCGATGATTTTTACGCGAACTTCGCCTGCTTTAGGTGGCGCAACATCCACAATTTCCATTTTTAATGGTTGGCCTGCAGCCCATGCTACAGCCGCTTTTGATTGAATGGTTTGGGCAGTCATTGCTCTTCCTCATTGGTGTTAGTGATCGCCAGGTTGGGCGTATCTAATGCGAACATTATATTTATTTCTAGTTTGGTGATAATCTGGTTTTTTGTTAATTCACTTTTACTGTGTGGTAATAATCATTGATTGAAGTCCTGTGACTTGCTCAAGTGTATTTCCTGCAGTGTTATTTGCTTAGGTGGGTCACTATGTTCCAGTGGGACGGTATTAACGAATTTGTGGCAGTGGTTGAAACGCAGAGCTTTACAGTGGCGGCTCAACGCTTAGGTATTTCCACAGCCCAAGTTAGTCGACAAATTTCTCAGCTGGAAACTCGCTTGGCCATTAAGCTATTTTATCGCACCACTCGACGGGTCTCGGTGACCGATAGTGGTCAATTATTCTACCAACAGTGTAGGCCATTGATTGAGGGCTTGCAGGATGCTGAACGAAGTTTAAGCCAGTTACAAAACGTGCCTCGTGGCAGCTTTAGCATGACAGCACCAGTGACCTTTGGTGAGCAGCATATCGCGCCAGCAGTGAATGATTTTTGCCTGCAATATCCTGAGTTACAAGTATCGCTACAGCTAACTAATCAAAAAATTGATTTAGTTGATGAAGCTATTGATTTAGCGATACGGCTGGGTGATTTACCTGATTCAAGCATGATGGCCAAACGATTAGGTGAACGTAGCTTACATGTGTGTGCATCACCCGCATACTTGGCGCAATATGGTGCGCCCTATAGTGTTAATGAACTTACCAAGCATAATTGTCTTCAGGGAAGTGCCGAGTATTGGCGGTTTGCTGAGCAGGGTAAAAGTACTACCTTAAAAGTGAGGGGCCGTTTGCGCTGTAATAGTGGGAACGCCCTGGTAGACGCTAGCTTGAAAGGGCTGGGCATTGTGCAGTTACCCGATAGTTACGTGAAAGAGCATTTGCAATCGGGAGCATTGGTAGAGTTATTGCTGCCTTATCAAAAAGACCCTGAGGGTATTTGGGCGCTCTATCCCCATAATCGTTATTTATCTAATAAAGCCAGTTTAATGCTGTCTCACCTGCAGGCGTATTTCGCGGATGTATAAATGGTTGATGAGCTTACCTGTGCAGTAGAAGTTTACCAGTGAGTAGTATATTAAAAGTGGGCTAAGTAAGCTTAGCCCACTGAATGGAGTTTATTGCGCGCTTAGTTCTAGTGAACGCCAGCGACCACGTGCGTAGTCTGCTTGTCCGTTACTCGAAATCACTTCGCCATTAGAGGTGGAGTTAAATTCAATTTGAATCACATCACCTTGAGTTAACGAAATATCGCTCCAAGTATGTTTACTGGTTTGGTAGTTGTTTGCCGATTTAGGGTTAGTATATTCACCCACTTGTTGGCCATTGACCACTAAACGATAGTTACTCTCTCCGTCATTTTCAGTAAGCGTTGTGATAGTGATGCTATAGTCTGCGTTATCACCATTAAAGGTGTAGCGCGCTGCAGCGTACTTATCTTTATAACTCCCTGCATTTACCGCCAAAGCATTGCGAGCAATGTCTTTATAAGCAGGTACAAAACCATTCACTGTTGAGATATCAAAGCTATTTATATCTAAGACAATTTTACTCACGGGAGGTTGGCTAGGATTATCGCCACCTTGGCCATTCTCACCTAGCTCACGATTGGTGATCAGAGCGACCCAATCTTGAATGGTTTCGCTAGGTGGATTGCCAATATTAAGCGTAGTACCGCCGCTTAGGCTTAAGCCTTTGCTGAGAGCTCCACTGCGTGGGTTGTACCAGTACACTTGATAAAGGTTGTTATTGGCTAAGGTAATGTTAGTGCTGCCACCTTTACGCAAGTTAATGATGTAGTTGTTTTGCTTATCAGATAACACCCAATTGTTATTGCTTGAAGTGGCTGAATTATCTACCTCAAGGTTTTGTAGGTTTAAACCTAACTGAGCTTGCAAGACCTCTTTGAAGAAGTAGTGAACGTGACCTGTTTGTTGCCATAACTGATCAAATTCGCGTAAATCTTCTACCGCCAAGTCGTAAGCATGGCCACCGTCATTTTTTAAGTACCAAGAGAAGCCAGCACCGCCCGACATAACACTGGCCCACATCCAGTAAACACGCTGGCGAGAGCTTACATCTTGATAAGGTTTAGGTGCATGGCTACCCGAGGCTTCGGTATAGGTAACGTACCATTGTTTACCCGCTGCCGCAGATTTGTTTAACCAGCTAATGGTTTCCCCATAAACTGAGTTACGTGTTGCCGTTGCGCTAGCGTTTTCTGGAATGCTGCCATATTGAATAGTTGGGCCGCCGAAGCTTGCGTGACCTAACATATCATCGTAACGATCGTGTTGACCTGGGTAAGTATGCAGGGTAATGCCATGATTATAGGGGTCGAGATTTTGAATATAATCCGAGTAAGATTTTAACGCTGCAATTGAAGTGGCATCTTGCTCTTCGCCTAGGTTCCACTGCACTGCGGGGTGGTGGGCAAAGCGTGAGATTAACTCACGGTAATACAGCTTACGCTCTAAACCTAAACTGGCATTGTTAAGCAATGTTTCGTTTTCGGTTTCTTGAGTCATCATATGCAGCATAATGCCTTGCTGTGTCATATGTGAAAAGGCGCGTTCCCACTGGTCTAATTTACTCACATCAAAGGTGCGTTTGTTATTGCCATTTTCTTGATAAATCAACCAAGGATGGGCATCACAGCCATCACCTTTTACGGTGTTCAGCATAATGTAAGCGCTGTTTACCTGATGCGAGCCTAGGTAGTTGATTAAGCCAATTAAGCCTTTGCCTTTTTGTTGAGCGCCAGACCAGCTTGGATCACCGACTTGCCAGTCACTTTCGTGCTCAGCAAACTGGTGCAAAATGCCTTTACACGAGCCGCCGCTGCCTTTTACTGTGTTGTCAAAGTCAGCATAACCAAAGATGTTCTCTGGGCTACCCATTCCTGCTTCAATAAATACATTGCCGCTGCCGGCAAAGCGCTGATAACGTTCGCCATCTATATGCTGCAATAAACCTTGGCTACGCAAATCTTGGCTATCGGCAGTAGAGGCAGTAACCGTAAAGGTTCCCTTATTTCCATCGAAACCGGCGATTGCTTGGCCTGAATTCGCTTGGTTATCTACCGCAATGTTAGTGCCTTTACGGAAAGATACTTGGTAATCCCAGTCTCCCGTGTTTGGTGGCATAAAATAGGCGCGCCATACATCACCTTGGCCAGCGCCGCTGTCGGCAGCATCGCCTGAGGCTGCAAAGTGACCCGGTACCACAACACGCTGATTGCCTTGGCTGAAGGTGACATCAAAACGATGGTTAGTGAAGGTGGCTGTATCACTTTCATCAGCAAAGTAACCTTTACAGTTAAGCTCTACTCTATGCCATTGTTGATTTTCGCCCACTATTTCACAGGTTTTTGCTGTCGCTGTGGCAAGGGTTTCTGGCAGATTCAGATTTTGTGCTTCAGCAGTTCCCACCGAGGTATGGCGGAATACAAAGCGATCTACTTTAAAAAACTTAGAGCGGCCAGAAAGGGTAAAAGTATATGTTTCGCCAGCGTTTAAGTGATAAATAGCGTTGTGCTTAGCATGGTTTTTATCTAAACGTTTACCAGAAGCCCACACGAATTTTTTATCCGCTCCACCATAGAATTTGGTATCAGAGCTTAAAATGGCTTTAGTGGCATTACCATCGCCATCAATGGATTGATAGTTGCCATCTAATCGCACATAACCGTCGTTGGCTACGTCACTGCGGTTATCAATGGTTTCTCTCGCAACGTACATATGTAAGTGATACGTACCCGTTTGCGCAGCGGTAAAGCTGTACACCAAAGGAGAGTTAACCGGACCAGATATATAGCTGTTGCCGTTAAACTCTAAGTATCCATTGCCGGTATAGCCGCTTACATCAGATTTACGCTGCCATTCGCCTAAGTCCGATAAGGTATTCTCAGCTTCAATAATGATTAAGCCATTCAGCTCTTGATATTGGGTAGTGACCTCTGGTGCGTTATTGTCACCGCCGTTGTCGCCACCGTTATCGCCGCCGTTGTCACCGCCATTGTCACCGCCATTGTCACCACCATTGTCGCCGCCGTCATTTATATCTCGGCATGCTTCGGTTCCACACTGACAATAACTTTGCTCACTGCGTGAATTTACGCAGTCATTAGCAGTACTTCCGTGGATGATTTTACATTGAGCGGTAGTGTCACACTCGTCTCCGTAGTCCGGTTCAGGTTCCGGTAGCACAGGGCTTTGTATGTCGGCACATACGCCGTCTTCACACATGCAATAGCTTTGCGAGCTGCGGGAATTAACGCAATCGTAAGCGCTGTTGCCATAAATACTTTTACATTCAGAGGTTAAGTTACATTCATCGCTAGTTACTGCTGCCACTTGAAACGTAGCCGGTTGCGCGCTGAAACTATTAAGTAAGCGGTTTAAATCAATGCTGTCGTTGCTGGTATTTGCATTGGCAAAGAAGGAAAAAGCTAAACAAAGCAGGCTTATAAAGCCTCTCGCTTTTCCTAATAGATGTTGATGTTGTTTCACTGTGTTTTCCTTGTGTTTGTTTGTTCAACAAAGTGCAAAGAAGGCTTATCTTTTTCAGTGATAAGCCAGTCGTCTGGTCTGTAACGTTTGTACTTAGCGTTGAGTATTAAAATTGACTATTTATTATGATTTTTTTGTCAGCGAGGATTTGAGCAATTTATCACTAATCTGTCCAGTAGTAATTTACTGTTTTTATTGATTTTTTAATGTAGTTTTTAATTTGATAATACTTAAGGGAAGTGTTTTTGGTGTTTACTAGTTTAGAGTCTTGCATTTGTCGACTTTTTTTACAAAATATATTATTTCTATGTGTTCATAATAATGTACTAACTTTTAACTGTATGATAAATAAAGGCTATTACTTAGTGGTCTGATTTGTGCTTAGTGATGTGTATTGTTTGATTCACCACCGAAATGGTCGGTGAGTGACGAGTGACAGATTAGCGCGAACCCTGCGCGCCGTGTTAGTAAGATTAGGAATTAAGAAATACATGTTTAGCAGTAAAAAACATCTCATTGTAGTAGCGTCAATGCTAATGTCGGGCTTCGTTCAGGCTACCCCTCTTAGCGATTTCAACCTCATTTTAACTGGCGATTACAATTACCAAGGCGGTGAAGTAGAAGGGCGCACCTTATTAGGCGGTAATTTAAATGCGGCCGGGCATTCACCTACTTTTGCTACGCGCGAAACAACAGTACCTAATAAAGACACCGTTACTATTGTTGGCGATGTAAATGCCGGTAACATTAACCTTAATGCGGGCAGCTTAAGCTATGGTGGCAGCTACAATTTAGCGTGGAATGTTAACCTTAACGGCGGTGGTTCTAGTGTACAAAGTGTGACTGCTGGCAATCAAGTTGACATGCAAGCAGCCTTTGATGATGTTGAAACAGAATTGCGTAATGATTCAGCTTATTTCGCTAGCTTGAGCAGTAATGCAGTGTTAAACGGCAGCCAGCTATTATATAGCGGTGCAGATAGCGTGGCTGTATTTGACCTCGATTTTAGTCAAGTATTTGCTCAGAACAACTCATTGTCTTTAGATGCTGGCACTGCAGAAACAGTGGTGATTAACGTATCTGGCAGCGATGTAACTGTAGGTGGCGGGGTAAACCTTACTAACGGTTTTGGCTTACAAGCAGGCGGTATAAACATTGGTGCAGCCAATATTCTTTGGAACTTTTACGAAGCAGATTCCATTGATTTTAATAACTTAGCCACTGTTGGTTCGGTGCTCGCTTTAGATGCTGACATTACCGGCGGAGCAGTATTTGACGGTAGTGTAGCGGCTAAGAGTTATACTGGTGCTCGCGAATTTCACAGCTTTGGTTTTGACTGGACACCTCCTCAAGTACCTGCAGTGGTAAGTGAAGGTTCAACCACCATTCTATTCGCCTTTGGCTTGGTATTTTTAGCGCTGTCGCGTCGTAAAACCCGCATCTAAAAAGCACACCAACTGTTTTAAAAGCCTCGAGTTTATGCTCGAGGCTTTTTTGTTTCCGGCTTTTATTAAGCGTATTAGTTAACGGGTGTGGCCTGATAAGCGCCAGTTAAGCTATTAAAGGTGATGCGAATAGAGCCCGCGTGGTCTACTTGAATGTTGGCGCCGTTTAAGTTGGCAAAGCCATCGTTAGTGTCGTCACCAAAATTACGTGACCAATCATTGTAGATATCAAACTTAAAGTCGGTAGTGCCGTCGAAATACACCACTGTTGACCACGTGTAATCATCAATTAAGCTCATAGGTAATGAGTTCCAGCCACTCGGTTCGCCACGAAAGTACACTTGAGGATAGCGTTGCAACAGCTCACCGCGACCGAGGCTTTCACCCGTTTTGAACAGTCGATAATTTTTGCCATAGTAGTTATCAATAAACGTGTTCTGACCATCTTGGTACTCAAGATAAAACTCAAAGCGGCGGTAGTATTCAATGTACTGCTGGCCAGTCCATACACCACTTAAGCCATTGCCGTCGGCAACAGTATGGCTAAGGGTAAGATTAGTACGGTAGCTATGCTGCCAATTGGTGTCTGAGTACACCATTGTCACTTTATCTGCGTTGCCGCTGGCTAAGGCGCGGGCGGTTACGGTGATTAATGATGACTCTCGGTAGGCATCATCCAAAGCTACTGCTTGATGGGCTAAATGGGTTTGGGTAGTGGCGTCAAATTGGTAGTTTTGTTGGTTGTTATTGTCCCAATAAGTATCGCCATTGACTTGGTATTTAATGGCAAATTGAGTCGCAGATACTGAGCCTTGTAGCGGTAAGCGAAAACTAAATGCTTCATAGCCATTGCTGGTGGCGGCTACGTAAAAGGCGGGATGATCTAGCCATTGGCCATCACTAGTTTGGTAGTGTATCCACACTTGTTTGTTTGGGCCGATGTTTTTCACTTCTACCGCGCCTTCTAGCTCTGCGCTAGCAAAGCCATTCTCAAGATACGGGGTAAATTGGGCATGCCTTAGCCTAACTTCTTCGGTAGCTTGCGCGCCGCTTACGATGAATGCTAAACCTGCTGCGGCGATCTTCATTATTGTTAGTATTTTATTCATATTATCTTCCTTGCTGTATAAACCCACCATCCTTAACGCGGTGAGCAGGTTTGAATATAGCAACGGCCATCAAGCTTGCTGGGTTAATCATCATGGCGGTATGAATTGTTTCGTACTTTAGTACGAGAGGCGTATCGCTCCGCCTCATTTTGTTCAATGAGAGGGTGGGTATTTTTGAAAGTAATTCGTTTTGAGTATTAACTTTGTTAACGCTAACAAAATGTTACTTGATTTAACAATAATTACTATGCGCGAGTGCTTGATCACAAATGGCGCGGCTAAAATTTGCTGGAAAAATGAATCTATATAACCTGCAGATACGGGTTAAATTATAAGCAATGAATAGGTGCGTAGTTCTGCCAGGCTTAGGTTTTCTCCGTATTCGCCATCTACCGATATTTTATTAGAAGAGAGAAAACCTATGGTTGTTTTATTTAATAACAAGTTCGTTAAAGTGTGTTCTGTATGTGTATTGGCCTTAGCAACATTTGTTAGTGTAGCGGCCAATGCCTCTGTGAAAGTTGAAGCTGAAGATTTCACTAATCAAAAAGGCATTAAAACCGAGTCTAGCTCTGATACTGGCGGAGGTGTAAACATAGGTTACATTGAAAATGGGGACTGGGTTGAATATGCGATTGACGTGCCTGCTAGCGGCAGTTACACACTGACTGCTCGTGTTGCGAGTGCTACTGATGGTGGTCGTTTTGTGGTGTTAGCAAATGACAGTGAAAAAGCCACCGTTAAGGTTAAAAGCACCGGCAATTGGCAAGCTTGGAAAACCATTGAGTCTACCGTTATGTTAGAAGCTGGCCCGCAAACCTTACGTTTCAACTTCAAAGGCGGTTCTGGTTACTTATTCAATATGAATTGGTTTGAACTTATCGCCCAATAGTAAGTCTGGGCTAAAGGGTATTTCGCTGTTGCTCTTTGGCCTTAACACTTAACACTGTGTTTATTGGTATTTATACACACTGGTAAACTGTGACCAGTGAGCGTTTTTGCTAAATGCTAGGTTTGTTAGCCTAAACGCTTAACAAGCTGCTGGGTTAACTGGCGAACTCTATTCTCAAGCTATTCTAAACACGCATTTCTTATTTGTCGCATTGTTATCGAGTCGCCCCTCGCCAAGCTGTTTTATATTTTTCGTCCTCCCACGGCTGGCTCTATTTGTTGCAACGCCCTCATCGAAGACAAAGATGATTCAGCCTAAGTCCACGCTAGTTTTGCCTCTTAAACCAATCTCTACAAAGGGTTTGCGGTGTTTTTCACCTTTGGTTTATTTATTCGCTGTTCTATTAACTCAATTTATCTAAATATGATTATTGTTTGCGTTTATCAGTTTTTGTATAGGGTATAATTTCAAAAAAATAGCAGTGTAAGTTAATGAAAAATATAATTTTATCAATCCCCTTTTGTTTGTTGCTTAGCGCTTGTGCGTCTGAACCGATTACTGTTTTGCGCACCTCTTACGGAGAGATAATGAGCGAACAAACTGTGGCTAAGTCAAGCTCTAGCGGTTTAGCCACAATAGGTGGCGCCGCTATTGGTGGACTACTGGGTAATCAAGTGGGTGGTGGGCGTGGTAAAACAGCCGCTACCGTTACTGGGGTAGTGGTAGGGGGCGCAGTTGGTCACCAGGCATCAAAGAGTGAAGAAACTCACTACGAGTATATTGTTCACATGGACCATGGTGAAAAATTTATTCTTGAAACTAACACTCGGCGAAAAGAAATAGGCAGCCAAGTGATAGTAGAAAACTTATCTAATGGCCGAGAGCGGATTAACGTGCTGCCTTAACTATTTGCGCTAGTTATTCGGTATTTGTTGGTGCATGTCGCTTAGTGTATCCAGCCCAATAAACACCACCATAGGTAGTCTAATGGCATCAATACAACGATGGTGATACCCGCCAGTGGAATAGTAATTTTAAGTAGTTCGGTGAGTCGTTCGTTAGCTAACTGCATAGCGATAATAAGTGGCGCGACTTGGTAGGGAAAGATCACCGTAGAAAAGCCAATCACTTGAGTCATCAATACCGCGGGCAAACTAAAACCACTGGCTTCGGCAAAGTTCGCCGCCATTGGGCTTAGCACCGTAGGTACTCCTGGAATGGTAGTCACTAAACCGGTAAATGTTGAAATTAATGACAGCGACATAAAGTGCAGTAACGAACTGTTGGTTGATTCTGGCAATAGGCGACTAAAGCTGTGCCCTACATATTCACCAAGGCCAGAGCTATTAACTAAGGCCCCCAGCCCTAGAGCTGCAGCGACAAAAACAATGGTGCCGAAATCTACCGAGTTGTTAAAGGATTTAGCTGTTACCACACCCCATTTAGGCATTAGCAAAATAACCGCAGTGATTAGGCCAACCCAAGCAGGGTTAATGCCATGAATCGAGTCTGTCACCCAAAACAACAAGGTGATGGATAACAGTATGGCGACGCGTTTTTGCAGTTTGCTATCAAATTTTTCGCCTTGCTCAGAGGAGGCTATTGGCTGTGATGCTGGGAGTTCGGCAGGAAAAATGCGCAGCACCAACATCACAATCAAAATTGATTTAACAATGCCCAGAATAGGAAAGTGCAGCAGTAAATACTCAGTATAGTTAAAGCTAATATCAAACAGCGTTTCGCTGGAACCCGCCAAAATCATGTTAGGAATGTTAGCTGGCAGTATGGCAAAGCTAGGCATGTTGCAAGACAGCGCCAGTGCAGTGGCAATACCGATGCGGCCTTTACTGCCTTGAGTAAAACCCATTTGCTCAGCTAAAGCCATACCAATCGGCACTAGTACTACCGCTCGGCCAACTGAAGAAGGCATTACAAATCCCAATAGCATTGCACTAAAGACCAAACCTGCAATCAGGTGTGTATAGCTAGCGCTTAAGTGAGGAGAAATCGCTAAGGCTAGCTTCTTACCTAGGCCAGATACCGAGATCGCCGAGCCAATAATAAAACCTGAAATAATCAACCAGACAGCCGTTGAGCCAAAACCCGAAAACAAAATATCACTGGGAATTAACTTAAACGTGGCGGCTAGTGCAAAAAACAATAATCCGGTTAGAAATGGGGGAATAGCGCCTGTGCTCCATAGCGCTAGCGTAATCATTACCAGCGCAGCACTATAAGAAAACAGCGCGGGGTAACCTTGCAGCGGAGATACTACAATCCAACATGCAGCGATAAAGGCGAGTAATAATGCTGACTGTTTAATGCTGAATTTACTGTCCATGTGTTGTTTCCGATTAAAGGCTATGAAATTAAACTTGAACTGAATGTGTTCATGTTTCTAAGATAGCGAAACCTCTCTGTCGTTTTAAGTGCTAAATATGACAAAGCGTGTTCCTAAGTCGACAATGTGGATGCCTAGCGAAGTGGCCTTTACGCTTGATCCAGATAAACCGGTATTAACTAACGCCAGAAGTATGCTTGCTGAGTCAGGAATGGTGCCGCATTCTCACCCGCGCGGTCAGTTGCTGTGGGCAGCAGAAGGTGTATTACGTGTTGCCAGTGAGCAAGCGGTTTGGGTTGTGCCGTCAAGCCACTCTGTTTGGATCCCTGGCGGCGTAAGCCATCAAGTGAGCTGCGAAATCGCCGCACGAACACGCAACCTATTCATCGACCCTTCCTTCCCGGTTCGGCAAAGCGAAAAGAAAGGCGTAATGCTAAGCATGAGCCCTTTAATGCGGAAAATAGTGCTGCGACTCACTCAAGTTCCTCAGCGTATGGCCCCGCAAAACATTCAGCGCTTAGGCATGGTCGCCATTGATGAGCTAGAGAATTTGACGCCTTTTGAAATGAGCCTTCCTTCAGGTAAAGATTCGCGATTAGTAAAGCTAATTAGCTATATGGTGCAACACCCCAATGAAACACCATCATTGGCTACTCTAGCGAATATGGCTGGCGCGAGCGTGCGAACCATAGAACGCTTATTTAAAGCCGAAACAGGAATGACCTTTCGCCAATGGCGCAGCCGTTTTCGTTTAATGAACTCGCTAGAGTTGTTAAGCAAAGGCGAGAGTAGCACTTCAGTCGCGCATTCCTTGGGGTACAAAAGTGTGAGTAGTTTTGTGAAAGTGTTTCGCCAAGAGTTTGGGGAAACGCCACAGAGTTTTGCGAAGCATAGCCAGTTTTAACTTTAGTTCACGAACGTGTGGTGAGTTATGTTTTCGCCTGCGGCGACGTCATAAGCTTTGCTCAGCTAAAGCTTACAAGCAAAAGAAAGCTCTGCTTTTAGATTGCAACTCTGATTACACATAATGGCGTGTTGGTCGTGCTGGTTTCGCCTTGACGGCGATGTACTTTTCTTTGCGTGGCCAAAGAAAAGTACACAAAAGAAAGGCCACCCCGCATCTTCTTGATTCCTGCGTTGCGCATTCACAAGGGAGTTGAAGTAACTCGCTACGCTCAAACAGACTTCAACTCTATTCCCTTGTTTATTTACGCTACTCGGCGAAGATGATGGGGAAATATGGGTTTGTTAGTTAATGCTCTTATTTAGCTATCTAGCCTGTGGATAGCTTGGGTTTCGCCTTGACGGCGATATACTTTTCTTTGCGTGGCCAAAGAAAAGTATACAAAAGAAAGGCCACCCCGCATCTTCTTATACCCTGCGTTGCGCACTCACAAGGGCGTTGAAGTAACTCGCTGCGCTCAAACAGACTTCAACTTTTCTCCCTTGTTCATTTACGCTACTCGGCGAAGATGATAGGGATCGATTCGTGTGGTTGTTCTCATGGCTATCTTATTTTGGGCATTCGTGGAATGTTTGTTTATAGTTTGATTTCAACATCAAAAGACTATGTTTAGTACCTAGTTAAAATGAACCTAAAGTACAACTCGGAGCTGCTTTTTGATTCCTCCATTATCGCTGAGTAGCGCAAGTGGCCAAGTGATGAAGTCGAAACTTGTTTGAGCGCAGCGAGTTTTTCGACGCACTTGGATACGTGCAACGGAGGAAGAAGATAATGCAGGGCGAGTTTTCTTTTTGCTTAGTTAAGCTTCACTCGCTCAAAGCTTAATGAAATCAATTTCCGTTTAATACAAAAAAGAAGCCCAGAGCATGCTCTAGGCTCGATTTGACTATTTTAGATAGTAAAGCAATTCATTTTGTTGACTATAAGAGTAGTGAGTTGGGTAGGGCCATGAATCAATCTGATTCTCTCCATCGTACACTGCTGCTCCAGCAATCCCATAACCAGTATAGTTTTGCCCTGCTAATTGAATCATTGAAGGGTGGGTACTTATGTTTGAACCGTTGGTACATCGTATACTATAGGTTGTATTGCACCAGATCATGAGCCCACCATAGTTGGTATTGTAGTTGTCTGTTGATAACGAATCGACGACCCATGGGTGGAATACATTGTTTGGGTTAGTCGGAGACATAGTATCTTTTGATACATGAGTAATTTTGTTTAATTCATCAATCAACATAATTCCTACGTTGATGTTTTCCCTCAGGGCCTTCCATCTTTCATCTGATAGAACTGAATATTCGTTTGGACTAACAGGGTTTCCTTCTATGTTTTGAGGTATCGCGTCTTTATGGTGTGCAAACAATGTCCAACCACCACCTTGGGTTGTCATATCACAATAAACTTCAAATGCTTCAATACCAAAGTTTTCACCATCAGGATCAATTTGATAATAACCATCTCCTGTTGATTCTCCAGCGTCATAAATTTCACTACAGTCTCGTTTTATCTCTGTAATACTCGGAGACAATAAATCCCAGTCTCCTTTTGCTCCCTCTAATGAATACCATGTACCAGAGTAGCCGCGCGCTTCATTTTTAAGGCCTAGAAAATAGGATGTTTGTTGCATCCCTTCGATGGCAAATGAAATAACACGCCCATCGTTTATTGAGCCTTTTAGTATTTGATCTTTATTTAAAGTAGAAATAATAGAACTATTGTTTTGTGTTAAATTGAGTTCAAATGATGAGGTTTCAACCACCACTCCATCAAGCAGGCTGTCTAATGATAACGTCATTGTGCTATCTAGATTTGTAGCACTGGTATAATTAGCAAAAAGAATGGCAATAGTTACAGATATTTTAGTACGCATGAAAAATCCCTTTATTGATAATATTGAATGTTATTCTATGGGAATCTTTTTTTAAATGATTTTTTGGATTGTTACCAATAACTAATTTAGTTGAAGTGGGTTTCGCTAGAAGGAATCAAAACTTGAGAGTTTTATTTACATAGTGGCTCAACAAAAAGCCCCAAGCATTACTGCTTAGGGCTTTTTATTTCCACCATTAGCTAATCGTCATTAGCCAAAAGCGAGAAGATTAACCACCAACGGCGATTTTCTTCATATCAGTCATGTAACCGCGAAGCTTAGTACCTACAACTTCTACAGGGTGGCTGCGTAGTGCTTCGTTTACTTCGATTAGGCGAGCGTTATCAACGCCGTTGCTTTGCTCTTCAAAACCTTTACCGATGTACTCTAGGCTGATGTTGTTCACGGTGTCGCGCAATAGTGGCACTGCAGCGTGTGAGAATAGGTAACAACCGTATTCTGCAGTATCAGAGATTACTACGTTCATTTCGTACAAACGCTTACGTGCAATGGTGTTAGCAATAAGTGGCGTTTCGTGTAGTGACTCGTAGTAAGCACTTTCTTCGATGATGCCAGCAGCAACCATAGTTTCGAATGCTAGTTCAACACCGGCTTTAACCAGTGCAACTAAGATGATGCCTTTGTCGAAGAACTCTTGCTCAGTAATTTCTACGTCAGATACTGGGGCTTTTTCAAAACCGCTTTGGCCAGTTTCTTCACGCCACTTAAGCAAGTTAACGTCGTTGTTTGACCAGTCTGTCATCATAGTGCGTGAGAATTCACCTTCAATGATGTCGTCCATGTGTTTTTCAAACAATGGGCGCATTAGGTCTTTAAGTTCGTCGGCTAGGTCAAAACACTTAATTTTAGCTGGGTTAGATAGGCGATCTACCATGTTGGTGATGCCGCCGTGCTTAAGTGCTTCAGTGACTGTTTCCCAACCAAACTGAATAAGTTTAGCGGCGTAACCCGGCTCAATGCCTTCGGCAACCATTTTGTCGTAACCCAAGATAGCGCCAGTTTGTAGCACACCACAAAGGATTGTTTGCTCGCCCATAAGGTCTGATTTAACTTCAGCCACAAATGAAGACTCAAGTACACCTGCGCGGTCACCACCCGTTGCAGAAGCGTAAGCTTTAGCAATTGCAAGGCCGTTGCCTTGTGGGTCATTTTCTGGGTGAACAGCGATTAGGGTTGGTACACCAAAACCACGTTTGTATTCTTCACGTACTTCAGTACCTGGGCACTTAGGTGCAACCATTACTACAGTAATGTCTTCACGTACTTGCATGCCTTCTTCAACAATGTTGAAGCCATGTGAGTAAGCCAGGGTAGAACCTTTCTTCATTAACGGCATTACCGTTTCAACAACATTGCTGTGCTGCTTGTCTGGAGTAAGGTTAAGTACCATATCTGCTTGTGGAATAAGCTCTTGGTAAGTACCAACAGTAAAACCGTTGTCTGACGCTTGAACAAAAGAAGCACGCTTCTCTTGAATCGCAGCGTCACGCAAAGCGTAAGAAATGTTTAGGCCAGAATCACGCATGTTTAAGCCTTGGTTTAGGCCTTGTGCGCCACAACCAACAACTACGATGTTCCAGTCTTTAATAAAGTTACAACCATCAGCAAATTCGCTGCGATCCATAAAACGACATTTACCTAATTGCTCAAGCTTTTGGCGCAAGCTAAGGGTGTTGAAATAATTAGCCATGTTCGACTCCGTAAAAATAGCGTTAATCAAATGATGATGGTGTTGTTGTGTTTACGAGATCCCGATGCACTTCTTTTGTGAGCGCGTTTCTTGTACCTGTCTCGTGATGGCCTCAATATAAACCCAAAGCATCATTGCGTAAAATGATGTTTTTGGGATATTGTGTTTCATATATTGCAATACAGTTTGGTAAAATGTCTCGATTAAGGCCTCAACAAACAATACTCAATAGGGAGAGCTGCCAGTGGATGTAAGAAGTGTTGAGTTATTTTTGCACTTAAGTCAGAGCCTGCATTTTGCTAAAACCAGCCAAGCTATGCATGTAAGTGCATCTACCTTGAGCCGAGTGATACAAAGGCTTGAAGACGAATTAGGCAGCAGTTTATTTACTCGAGATAAACGCAGTGTTCATCTTACTCAAGCGGGGCAGCGCTTTCGTAGCTTTGCTGAGCAATGGTTAGAGCAATGGCGTTTGCTGCAAATGGATTTGTCTTTGCAGTCGAATGCGCTGGCAGGGGAGCTGACGCTTTATTGCTCAGTAACTGCTAGTTATAGCCACTTACCGGACATTTTGGACAAATACCGCTTATCTTGCCCAAATGCCGACATTAAATTGGCCACTGGTGATGTGGCAATGGCGGTAGATAAGGTGGCTAATGGTGAAGTGGATATTGCCATTGCAGCCCGCCCCGATCACCTTCCGCTAAACATTGCTTTTGCCAGTATTAGTAAAATACCGCTGTCTATTATTGGGCCTACAGTATCGTGTAACGTGCGTAAGCTGTTAGAGCGAAATCCTATTCCTTGGGATCAAGTGCCGTTTATTTTGCCTGAACATGGGCCAGCAAGAGCGAGGATTGACCATTGGTTTAAAGCCATGCGTATTACGCCGAATGTGCATGCTAAAGTGGCAGGGCATGAAGCCATTGTGAGTATGGTGGCGCTAGGCAGTGGTGTAGGGATCGCTCCCGAAGTAGTGGTAGATAACAGCCCAGTTCGCGAGCGTATTCAAAGTATTGCAGTAGGGGTGGAGCTTGAACCTTTTGATTTGGGGATCTGTATGTTATCAAGAAGGTTGCACGAACCGCTGATGCAGCGATTTTGGCAAATAGCCGCACGAAACTAAGGTAGTAGCGATGACTCCCGCAGTACAACAACTTAAAAAAGCTAAACAAGATTTTCAGTTGCTGGAATACAAGAGTGACCCGCAGCAAGCCAATTTTGGCCAAGCCAGCGCAGAAAAGCTTGGTTTGGCAGAAGAGCTGGTATTTAAAACCTTAGTGGCCTGTGATGACAGCAACCCCAAAAATATGGTGGTGGCGATAGTTCCGGTAAGTGGCCAACTTGATCTAAAGGCGCTGGCGAAAGCAGCTAGCATTAAGAAGATGCGCATGGCAGAAGTGCCAATAGCCGAGCGAACCACGGGTTACGTTAAAGGAGGCATAAGCCCCTTTGGTCAAAAAAAGCGATTGCCTACGTTTATTGATAGTAGTGCCGAGCAATTTGCTGAAGTAGTGGTCAGTGCTGGTAAGCGAGGATTGTCTTTGCAACTTAAAGCCAGTGTGTTGCAAACCGTGTTGGGAGCGCAGTTTGCTAAACTTAGCCAATAACAGGCGATATGACTATTTAAGGGTTTGGATGCGGCTACTGTGTTGCTTACTGCTATTAGTGAATTGGAATGTGCTGGCCACAGATCTTGCACCTGCCAAGTTTTCGACCAGCTTGGTAAAGCCTTGGGGCTACAAAAGCACTGACTTACACGAACAGGGCTTGTTAGTTCAGTTTACACGTGCGCTTGCCAGCGAAGCTGAGCTTCCCTTTAATAATGTTATGCGGCCCTATCCAAGAGTGATTAAAGAAATTAAATCTGGCACTGCCGATTTCGCGGTAATGTTTGCTAGCCCTAAGGCTGAACAAATTGCCGTGGATTTAGGTCAAGTGGTTACAGTGAAGGTGGTTGCTATTGCCAATGCCGGAGAACAGCCAATAAATAACATTAAACAGCTAAATGGCAAAAGGGTGGGGGTGATTCGCGGCGCCGCTTATGGCCCTGATATTGACGACAATCCCAATATTGAACGAGTTAGCTTTAATGATACTGCGCAAGGTGTTCAGATGTTATTGCTGGAGCGTATAGATGTAATGGTAGCCACCAATTACTCGATCAATCATTCTTTGCAAGAGCTATACATAGAGCCAGAACGTATTACTCCGGTGTATCATCTTGCTACTCGTTACGGCAATTTGTACTGGTCTCGGGCGTCTAATCAAATGGAGCAAGCTAAGCGTTTGCAAACAGCGCTTAGTCGCCTGCGAGAGCAAGGCGTACTCGATGATATATTTTCCATAGATGCAGTGCTGGCTAAACAGAACTAATAGTCAGCTTGCTAGCTTGAGCCTATAAAACAGCTTCTATACAATGAGGCCAAATAAAGGAGATAACCATGATTAACCCGGCCAAAATTGAAGAGATTGCTAAGCAAGTTAGCGATATGGTGCCGCCAGGATTGAAAAATGCCGGCGATGAGTTTGAGCGTAAAGTAAAACAAGTGATTCAAGCAAAGTTGAGTCAACTTGATGTGGTTAATCGCGAAGAGTTTGATGTGCAAACTCAAGTTTTACTGCGTACTCGAGAAAAGCTGACAGCCCTAGAAGCCAAAGTTGCCGAACTCGAAAAAAGGTTAAACCAAGAAAGTTAATTAATAACTAATTAACTTGTTGATAAGGCAGAGCTTATGCTCTGCTTTTTTGTGGCTATTGTTTGTGATTTTGAGTCATGAAATGCTTTTCTTATTGTGAAAAATGACCACATACCTCATTTTTTAGTGTGATTTTTGGTAAACATACTGTGAAATTATAGGCCTATTTTTAACAGGGTTTTTACTGTTTAAGTACTGTTAAAGTTTCTTTTTTAATCACTTACTTAGCCATCTTTAATTTAAAAAACAATGGTTTAATTTGTGTTACTTATTTTTTTGTTAGTTTTTTTATATTTTACGTTTTTTTAGTGAGCTTTGTCTTTATTGCACTTTCAAGTTTGTTAACGCTAACACTGTGATCTTTGTCGTTTCTTTGCCCGGTTACCAAGCCTTAGGATGATTTCAAAGGCGCATGGACATTGAAGACCTGTTGCCTTCAACACTATTCACAGGGAGAAGAGCATGAGTAAGAACGCAGTTTTTAAAATCACAATGTTAGCCGGTGCAATTGCTTTAGCAGGTTGTACTGATTCAATTGAAGAACCAGCAGACCCAGTAGATCCGCCAATAGATCCGCCAGTAGGTGAAGTATTTGTGGTTATTGATGATGGTGTTACTGCCTCAGGCATGGGTGTACTAGTAGGTCATGCGCCTGCTTACAGCAAAAATGCATTGGCAAAAGATGAAAGCTATGCCGATGATGGTTTCTCTGTAGACCCAAGTGCTAATGATGCTGAATATGTGTGGGAAGTAACCACTAATAGTGCGCATGGCGAATCATACTTCATTGTTAGTGGTGATGCGGCAATGGACATGACTGACTACGCCAACGGTGTTTTGCTGTTTGATATGTCGGTAACTAATGCCACAGCAACTGGTAGCACTAGTCATCAAATTGTTATGCAAACTAACGGTAGTGACGCTGATTACTTAGATCGTAATACATTCTACTTTGGTCAAGACCAACTCGCTGAGCAAGAATCAGCGGGTTGGAAAACGTATGCCGTTAAGGTGAGCTGTTTTGCTCCAGATGATGCTGGTGCATTCGATATCACTAAGGTTAATGAAGTATTCCGCCTAGATATTCGCAATGAATCAGTAACTTATGAACTAGGTACTGTGAAGTACGATGCTGACGCAACCATGATCCCAGACGGTGCGGTTGAGTGGACATGTGCTGAGTAATTTACCAAGTACCTTCCAGCGCACGGTATTGATGCCGTGCGCTATTTAATGAATTAATGGATTTATAGCTTTCAGGGAATATGAAAATGAAAGGTTTTTATGTTTTTTTAATTGCTGTTTCTTCCAGTTTTTTAGTGGCTTGTGCAAGTACTGGAACCTCTGAAAGTGCCAGCGAAGATGACCAATTTGCCATTCCTTTGATGGTGACGTATACCCTTAACGACGGTAAGGGCTGGAACAAAGTAAGTGCGGGCTTGCAAGGATGGGGAGATGGCGTAGCGGCATTTAGCCTAGCCAATGAACAAGCCAATATTAGGATTAAAAAGAAAGCGAGTAATCCTTGGCATATTCAAATTAAACGCCCTGTGGCGTTAGTGGAAGATATGCATTACGAGCTATCTGTTGAGGCTTCTGCAAGTGAGCCAAGCAACATGGTGATTGCTGTTCAACAAAACTACGGTGAGTATATTACTTACTTTTATCGTGCGGAATTAGTTGGTGTCGAAAGCAAACTATATACCTACGAATTCACCATGCCTAGTGACGAAAGGAAAGGAACGTTTTCGATTATGTTCGGTGATGGCGCACCCGGTGTGAGCTATAGCCTAAGCAATATCAAACTAAATTCTACCTACTAGTCTTTTTTAATATTAGTTAGTTTTAGATGTAAGGAATAAACCATGACATTGCTTAAGTCCTTAGCCTTAGCGGCTAGCCTGTTAAGTGTAGCAACAACCTCGGTAGCGGCTAGCCTCGATATCAGCTTAGACAGTGGTAAAAGATGGCAGCAAGTTAACGCTGGCGACGACGGTTGGGGCGATGGTTCTGGTAGCTTTAGCTTTAGTGGTGAAACCGCTGAAGTAACCGTAAAAGATGCCGCCAGTAACCCATGGCATATTCAATTAAAACGACCAAAAGTGAAGTTGAATAAAGGTGAAACTTACAAGATCACTGCACAAGTGAGTGCTAGTGCGAAAAGCCCATTGACCATTATTGTGCAAAAAGACTCTGGTGATTACGCCACGTATTACGCTGAAGATTTATCAGTGAGCCCTTCAGCACAAACATTTAATTTGAGCTTTAAAGCCCCTTCTAGTGATAGTAAAGCCGCCTTTGCCTTTTTTGTAGGCGGTGCTGCTCCCGGGGTGACGTTTACCTTTAAAGATATACGTTTTGTGAGCGAAAAATAAGCATATTTAACAGTACAGTAGGCACCTTGCTATTAATCCCAAAAGCAAATTCCGACAACCTATTGGTAATAAAGCCTATTAGCTAGCTTTGTTACTTAGCCTACCTTTCTGTTTACTCCTCTCAGCCTTGCTGCGAGGAGTTTTTTTATTATTAGGGCTTCTTATAAATTCAAGGCGTTTATTTTTAAGCAATTGTTTTTTGGCTTTTTTTGACTGACTTATTGTTATTTTATGATTCTCCGTGAAAGCCTTTTCGATTTAGTGTTTGTCTATTTTCTATTTTATTTTCCTCGTTAACATAGCTCCCGCTGGCTTGATAGTGAACTTACTAATTAGCCTTTAACAATTTCAAAGGGAAATGAATATGAGTAAAAAAACAGTTTTTAAAGTAGCAATGTTAGCAGGCGCTGTTGCACTGGCTGGTTGTACTGATGCGATAGAAGAAGCGCCAGTGGCTCCACCTGTTGACGAGACGCCAGTAGATCCACCTGTTAGTGATGCTTTGGTCATTCTTAATGATGGGTCTGCTGCGACTAACTTCTCTGTAATGGTTGGCTCAAATTCAGATTCCTATAACCGCCAAGTGTTGGCGCGCGGTGAAGGCTACCCTAAAACGGATTCATTACAGGTTACTGCTAAAGAGAGCGATGGAGTAGCAACCTGGCAAGTAGATACCTTCTCTGCTGGTGAAGATGGCCCTGCTGAAGTTTATTTCATTGTGGGTAGCACAGAAAACCAATTAGATCTTACTGAATACCAAAATGGATTGCTGCTGATTGACCTTTCGGTATTGGTGGCGACAACCAGCGAAACCTCCCATCAAATTTTTATGCAAACCAATACTGACGCTGGCGAAGATTACAAAAACCGCCAAGCCTTTTACTTTGGCCAAGCGCAACTGGCAGATCTTGAAGCTGACGGTTGGTCAACTGTAGCGGTTCATATGAGCTGTTTCTCGATACAAGATGCCACTGGCGCATTTGATATTGCCAAAGTGAATGACTTAATGAGTTTTGACATTCGTGGTAATGAAAGTGTGAGCTACGAAATCGGAAAAGTGGCTTTTGAGAAAACGACAACGCTGCCAGCTGGCGCGATAGAGTGGTCTTGCGAGTAATTAATTGTTTGCTAACTACGCGAGTGTGAGCACTGGCGTAGTGTAACGATGAGGGATATGAAAATGAAAGGTTTCTGTGTTTTTGTTGCGAGTGCTTTTTTTCTAGCGGCTTGTGCAAGTACCACTTCTGAGCCAGAGGTGCAGACTTCCCCTTTAGTCATGGTGACATACACCCTTAATGACGGCAAAGACTGGGAGAAAATCAGTGCTGGGCTACAAGGTTGGGGCGATGGCGTTGCCGATTTTAGTCTTGCTAATGAACAGGCTAATGTTCGAATAAAGAAACAAGCCAGTAACCTTTGGCATATTCAGCTTAAACGTCCCTTGTATTTGTTTGAAGATATAAAGTATGAAATCTCTGTTGAAGCTTCGGCCAGTGAATCTAGCAAGCTTAGCTTTACGGTGCAGCAAGATGGCGGAGAATACGCTACTTACTTTCAACGCACTGAATTAGTGGGTGTTGAGAAAAAGCAATTTACTTATGAATTTGTCATGCCAAAGGATGAGAAAAAAGCCGCCTTTGCAATTATGTTTGGCGAAGGTCGTCCGGGTGTGAGTTATAGCCTGAACAATATTAAGTTTAACTCAACTTACTAGTGTGTCGGATACCCAACTTAAGGAACAAACTGTGAATTTTATGAAGCCTTTAATGATAGCGTTGAGCTTAGTATTGGCAGCGGTGCCTGGTTACGCCGCAAGCTTAGATATTGCCTTAGATGGAGGCAAGCGTTGGGAACCGATTAACGCAGGCACTGACGGTTGGGGAGATGGCTCTGGTCAATTTAGTTTTAGCGGTGACAAAGTAACCATAACGGTGAAAGAAAAAGCCAGTAATCCATGGCACATTCAATTGAAACGCGCTCGAGTGGCCTTAAGCAAAGGCAAGCGCTATCAAATCACCGCTGAGCTTAGCGCCAGCCAAGAAAGCCCCCTCACTATTATGTTGCAGAAAGATTCTGGTGACTACATGACCTACTTTGCAGAGGACTTGGTGGTGAACCGAGAACCACAACAAGTGGACTTAACATTTGTAGCCACTAATTCTGACAAAAAAGCAGCGTTTGCTTTTTTCGTTGGAGGGGCCGAGTCTGAAGTGACTTATACCCTTAACAACATACGCTTGGTGAGCGAACATTAATAACTTTTAACAATGCTGTAGGCTCTTTGTCATTAATCCAAAGGCAATCGACGATAATCGAACGATAACTGAGCCCTTAGCACTCAAGTTATCTCGTCTACTTTTTTTGTTTACTCCTCCCAGCCTTGCTGTGAGGAGCTTTTTTATCTGCAGCTATGAATAAGATAATGCGTTTAATTCGCGTGTTAATTACTCACTCGAATGGTGCGACTAAAGCTATCGTGATCATTAGACTGGTCGCTAACGCTCAGCGTGACTTGATATGTACCGGCGGCAAATTGATGGAGCGGATTAGCGAGCTCTGAACTGCTGCCATCCCCAAAGTCCCATTGCCAATCTAGTACTTGATTTGTACTGCGGCTATTGTCAGAAAATTGGATTCCAGTATCGCTACTCTCAACAGTGAAGTGGCTTAATACACCTTGATCAAATAGTTTAATTTTTACGCTTTTAAAGGCTTCTATTACGTCTGCTTCTGGTAAGTTGGCAGCAAGGCTTTGTTGACGAATGCAGTCTGCTGCGTCTGTTAAGGTTAAATCTGGTAACCAGCAGGATTTTGCTGCGTTTAGATAAACTGCGTAAGCAGTGTCTATACCCCACTTATTGGCAAGCAAATAGAAAGGATAACTTAGCATACCAATGCGTTGATAGTAGTTATTACCTGCAGCGTCGTAATCTAAAAAGCTGGCAATAGCGCCAGCTTCGGTTTGAATTTGATCCAGTTGGCGAGTGTAGCCATTAGATTCTTCACCATGTATCCAATAATTGCCGTCATTGTTAAATTCGTATTTCACCATTACACCGGAAATATCGGCAAAGGCTTCATGTGCGGTTTGTGCATCGAGGCTAATGTCTTCTTTAAAGCCATCTATTTTACCTATTCGGTTCAAAACCCCATGGCCAACTTCGTGCGCAATATGATCGAGCGTGGCGAGATTTTGAAAGAACGGAATACCATCGCTAAAGTTGGCGTACGCACCGTCCCAAAAAGCGCGAATAGACGAGGCTTTGTCGTAGTGAACCCGCAGCCGAATTTTCTGTTCTAGTGGCGGTTCTTTGAGGTGTTTTAAGAAAGCATCGTACACCGCGGTACCGTAATACATGGCATCGTTAATCGCTGAATACGTCCAAAGGCCGTTGCTATCGTTGGTTTGCTTGTAGGTGTTTATTGGTTGAGCGGCACATAAGTACTCGTAGGCTGGATACGCTTGCTCGTCTGCCTCTAAAGCTCCCGCATTTGCATCATGGGCACGCGGGTCTATTTGATTCTGCATATCCGTTACACTGACCAAGCCGTTATCAAAAATGCATGTTCCACCTTGGTGGTTAATTCTTTGAATGGCGATATGTGGTCGGCTAGTGCCGTAATACCATGGCGTAAGGTAGCTCCCGCCGGGACCAGATAACTGCGTGTTCCCAGTAAAATCATGAAACCTTACTAAACGCGCGGTGGCTGCTGGACCCGCCTGATTCACTGGCAGCAAGTTTAGTGCTGTAGCATTGGCTGGAATCACGCTTTGCTCGGGAATGCTAATCAAAAACGGGGTATTAGACGGCGTTTTTAACCATGCCTCTCCTAGGTTATTGCCCTTAGTATCGGCCCAGTAGACCCAAACTGATTGTGTTTTTGCCTCTGGCGAAACCGTTTCATTGCTTAAAGTGAGGCTTATCTGTCCTGCTAAGCGATTAGCTTGGCCGTCGGTATCCCGCAAATATGCACTTTTAATGGTATTACGTGGCTGCGTGAATACTGTTTCGGTGGAGGAGGATTCTCCGCCACCGCCACATGCCGACAATAATAGTGAAGTAACTAGTGCAGAAAATAGCGGCATCGCAGGCTTAGATGAAAAGTAAAATAGATCGTGCACCATTTCGCGTCCTTGCTGGTGGAATTTGAGTGAGAGTGTTTACTCTAAGCTGAATATAGCGAAGGCGCTGACAATATTGTATGTAAACTTTGTCACCTTAATGTAAGCGCGCTGATCCTTTTATCATGGGCAGCGAAATACTTTATAGCGTGCACAAAACGGAGCTTTGAGGCTGGTAAGTTAGAAAAGGAAGCGGTGGCGTCTTGTTTGTTAACTGCTATTGCTTTACGTTTTTTTAGTCTGCTATTTCCTTATGTCATAAAGCATTGGCTTTTTATGACCAAATTCAAATCTTACTGTTTATTTCTTTGAATCGCCTATCTTGCTTGGGTAGATTAACACTGGTGAAAGCGCTTACACTTATTCGCAAGTTGTAGCGCTAACCGTTATTACCATCGCGTTTGTTATTCCTTAGGAGTTGTTATGGAACAAAATCAGCAGTTTTTTCATGCTCACCACTCACCCATGGGGGCGTTAGCCAGCTTTACTGTCGGCGAGTCTGGCGAGCATGGAGGAATGGGTCTGGAGTTAGGTGCTCCTTTTGCAGGTAACATATTTGTTGGTTATCAAGATGGCGAAGGTGTGGTTAATTCGTTTCCATTTTACAAGGGTGCAAACGACCAAAGCGAACGCTATGTACAAAAAGACGACACCTCTAGCCTTAGCGAGCGAGTGTTTGAAAATGTTGAGCGTGATTACCAATGGGCCAGCGATACATTCTCAGCGCCTGGCATTAGTTTTAACGTTCTCAGCCCATTTTTTGAGATCCCCGATCCGGCATTAGCGCAACATCAAAAGCTCAAGCAAGCCAGCTGTCCTGCGGTATATGTTGAATTAAGTTTTGACAATACTAGCAACCAAGATTGGACCGGTTTTTTTGCCTTACAGGGCGATGATTTACGCTGGAATAAGCTGCTAGACGGCGACAGTAACGGGATGCTTGGGGTCACTTGCAGAGACAATATTGGCTTGGCTACCACGTGCAAATCTGCCACAGCATTTAGCCATTTTTCTGTACAAAGTGCGCTGAGTAAAATCGGCAATAACGACTGTTTCATGCTCGGTCCAACAGCCGGTTTTATGGTGGACGTGAAAGCTGGTGAAAAGGTAACGCTACGTTTAGCCTTAGGCTTCTACTTAGGTGGGAATGCAACGTTTAACCGTGCGATGCAATATTACTATACGCAGCATTTTATTGGGCTAAACGATGTGCTTAGCTATGCCTTAGGCCATTTTGATGAATATGCCGCGATTGCAAAACAAGCTGATAAAGAATTGCAAGCCAGTGCTTTGAATGCCCATCAGCAATATCTTCTAGCACATGCTACACGCAGTTATTATGGTTCGACCCAATGGTTGTTTGACGGCACAGAGTCGGTCTGGGTGGTTAACGAAGGCGAGTATTTGATGATGAATACGCTCGACCTTACCGTAGATATGTTGTTCTTTGAATTAACGAAAAACCCATGGACAGTTAAAAACACACTGAAGCAGTTCTTAAGTCATTACAGCTTTTACGATGAGGTTTTTGACCCTGAAAACCCCGGAGTAAATTACCCTGGTGGTTTGTCATTTACTCATGACATGGGGGTATCAAACAATTGGAGCCCTAAGGGAGAAAGCTCCTACGAAGTGGCGGGTTTAGATCGAGAATGTTTTAGTCACATGACTTACGAACAGCTCACTAACTGGGTATTGTGTTGTGGTGTTTATATTAGCAAAACCGCAGATAAGGCCTTTGCTATTGAGCAGCGTGGCACCTTGATTGATTGCTTGCAGTCACTGTTAAACCGCGATAACCCAAACCCAGAGTTACGCGACGGCATTATGGGTTTTGAATCAACGCGAACTCAGCAGGGTGGGGAAATTACCACCTATGATTCTCTCGATCATAGCTTAGGCCAAGCTCGCGGAAATATTTATTTGGCGGGTAAAAGTTGGGCTGCTTATTTGGCGATTGCCAAAGTACTACAAGATTTAGGGGAAACCGAACAGGTTAAGCTCGCGTTAGACGCCGCTAAGCGTTGCGCCGATAAGTTAAGTGCTAGTTTTGATAAAGAATTAGGGTATATCCCGGCGGTGCTAGATGGCCACTCAACCAGCGCGATTATTCCGGCCATTGAGGCCTTGGTGTATCCTTATGAGATGGGCTTGAGTGAGGCCGTGTCTGAGCAAGGCCCTTACGGTGAGTACATTAAAGTACTAAAGGCGCATCTAGAGTATGTATTAAACCAAGGGTTCTGCTTGTATCCTGACGGGGCTTGGAAACTATCGTCTACGGCTGACAATTCATGGGTAAGTAAAATTTACTTAAACCAATATGTGGCGCGTAAAATTTTAAAAATAGAGCAGGCCAACAGCGTTGAAGCCGATGCGGCGCATGTACGTTGGCAAACGATTGGCGCAAGCAAACACGCTTGCTGTGATCAGTTCAGCTCAGGTAAGCCTATTGGCAGTTTGTACTACCCGCGCTGTGTGACCAATATCTTATGGTTAGACGAATAATCGACACATCACCACTAATTCTTGGCTTAGCGCTAGCCGCTGAGTCAAGAAAAGGGTACTAATATTGTTATACCAGTGCTAGCGGCTGTTAGTGATTAAAAGGAGCCTCAATGATGCGCGACGGCAACGCAGTATTACTGCTACTGGATGTTAAACATCCTTACGATCGAGAAATACTAAAAGGAATTACCCAAAATATCAGCCCCTTATCGCGCTGGATGCAGCCGGAGGTAATGACCATTGCTGAAGCGAATCTGGTTAACTTAGAGCGCTTTTGTGGAGTGATCGCTGATTTTGATAAACCTGGTGTGGCGGCGTTCTGTGAAAACCTTTCACTGCCCTTAGTGGCTATTTCTGGTTCACGCTTAAACCTTCCTTCGCAAACCCATTTAGCGCGAGTAAGCCCTGATAGCCAAGGGATTGTAGAGTTAATAGTGCAGTCTTTTTTAGCCAAAGGCATTCGTCGCGTGGCATTTTTTAGCGGGGTGCCTACTTTTACCGCTCCGTGGGTGAAAGAACGCAAAATCGCCTTAGCGAAAATAGCCCTTCAATACCGCCTCGAGCTGGTGGAGTTAAGCGTTCCTGACTTAACTCGGCCTGAATCACGAGTAGGGGTGGTTGCTGCCTCAGACACTCAAGCGCGGCAATTTGCTAGCTTGTGTCATGATCAAGGGATTAGCGTGCCTAATGATTACACGCTGATTGGCATTGATGCAGACCCTACAGAAAGCGCTTTATCGCCTATCTCTCTATGCTCCGCGGTGTTACCTATCCAACAAATTGGTGAACAAGCTGTGGCGGTGCTAAAAGAGCAAATTGACGGCCTTGCTGCACGAGAGGTATTGGTGCCCGCTACCGAGATCGTCAGTGGTGATTCTGCCGACGAAGCGGTGCCTGCTGACCCTCTTATCACCAAAGCTTTATTCTTTCTAAACAGTAATTTTCACCGAAGAATTAAAGTTGAGCAGGTTGTTGACTACTGTGCGGTATCTCGCAAAACCCTTGAAACACGTTTCAAGCAGGTTCTTGGCAAAACAGTACACCAACAATTGCACCAAGTTCGTATGGAATTCGCTAAGCAACAGCTCACCTCTACCAGCTCTCCGGTTGATGCCATCGCCGATGCGGCTGGGTTCTCTAATCAACACTATTTATATTATTTGTTTCGGCAGGAGATGGAGATGACGCCGAATCAATATAGACAAAAGTTTGCCTAAATCGGCCATGACGCAGTTTTTCACACTGTGAAACCCCTATCATTTACAAATAATTGAGTTTTTGATGGCGGCCTTTTGCTGTCTAAACAGTGGTTTTAGCCGGGAAATATTACGTTTTATAGTTTAATAATTGCTAATTGTCATGATAGTGGCTTTTTTTATGACAGGCCTCAAATCTTAACCTTTATTCGTTTGAAGACCTTTTCAGGCTTAGCTAAAGTTTAACCCAAGAAAGCGCTTACACAGAGTTTCAAATAAACTGAATTTGTCGACTCTCTTTAAGGCCTCTCCACATTTAATCTTATGGAAATGAAACATCATGGCAGCAGTTACATTTAACAATTTGAAAAAACGCTTTGGTAAAACTGAAGTCGTTAAAAGCTTCGACTTGCACATTAATGATGGCGAGTTTGTTGTGCTACTTGGTCCTTCTGGTTGTGGCAAATCAACAACGCTAAGAATGCTGGCTGGCTTGGAAGATATTTCGGATGGCGAAATTTTCATCGCTGATGAGCTAGTGAATGACTTACACCCGATGGAACGTAACATCGCCATGGTGTTCCAAAGCTACGCTTTATACCCGCACATGAGTGTGGAGCAAAACATTGCCTTCGGTCTTAAAATGACTGGCGTAGCAAAAGACGAGATCGTTAAGCGCGTGAAATACGCAGCCGATATGTTAGAGCTAACCCCATTACTTGATCGCAAACCTAAAGAGTTATCAGGTGGTCAGCGTCAACGTGTGGCAATGGGCCGCGCAATGGTACGTACTCCTGAAGTATTCTTATTCGATGAGCCGCTATCTAACCTTGACGCCAAACTACGTGGCTCAATGCGCGCTGAAATCAAAACTCTGCACGACAAATTAGGCACCACCACCTTATACGTAACCCACGACCAAGTTGAGGCAATGACTTTAGCTGACCGTATCGTGATTCTTAAAGATGGTTACATTGAGCAAGTAGGCACGCCAAAAGAAATCTTTGAAGAGCCAGCCAACAAATTTGTTGCATCGTTCATTGGCGCGCCTGAAATGAACATGATTCCTGCAACCATTAAGAAAACTGGCACTATTTCTAGCTTGGTGTTTTCTGACCAGCACATCGACTTACCAGCGGTGTATGCAGAAGATGACTTGCTATGCACTTTGGGTATTCGCCCAAGTGACCTGTATCTACATCAACGTTCTATTGAATCAGAAACCATTGGTAGCGTGAAAGCAGATGTTATCGGCGTCGAGCTTCTTGGTTCTACCTACCACGTACAGTGTGAACTGGATGGTGCTCGTTTTATTGCAGAAGTTGCAATTGCTGATGATGTGAATGCGGATATAGACGATAAAGTGGAGTTGTTCTTCGATATTTCGCGGATCCACTTGTTTAACAATGAAACCGGAAAGGCAATTTTGCCACAAATGAACTAGTTACTCCCAGCGCTTGTAAAAGCGTCGGCGCACTAGCCAATTGCGACACTGAATAATAATAAAATTCATGTACTTAGGAGAATAGGATGTTTAACAAAAAGAAACTTGGAACAGTAGCGTTAGCCCTCGGCACTACGCTGGCGTTAACCGCAACGTCAGCATGGGCGAAAACTACCCTAACAGTAGCTTCATTCCCTAGCTTTGACCTTGCTGTACAGTCGGCTATTCCACTTTATAAAAAGATTAATCCAGATGTAGAAATTAAGCTCGTATCGTTAGCTTATGGTGATCACCATAATGCGATGACTACTGCGCTAGCAACTGGCGGTAACCTACCTGACGTAATGGGTATTGAATATGGTTACATTGGCCGCTTTGCATCATCTGGTGGCTTAGAAGATTTACGCGCTGCTCCATACAGTGCAGAGCAATATGAAAAACTATTTTCTAAATTTACTGTGCCACTAGCCACTGGTGGTAGCGGTACATTAGCAGCAATTCCAGCAGATATTGGCCCTGGTGCGTTGTTCTTCCGCGAAGATATCTTTACCAAAGCTGGCGTAACTGAAGAAGACCTTATTAAAGACTGGGATTCTTTTATTGCTGCGGGTAAAAAAATCAAAGAAACAACCGGTTCTTACCTTGTTGCCAGTGCTGTAGATATTAAAGACGTTGTGATTCGTAGTGGTCTTAAAGATGGCGAAGGTATCTACTTTGATGCAGAAGGCAACATCACGGTAAACAATGACCGTTTCAAAGAAGCGTTCCGTTTAGCAAAAGCTGTTCGTGAAGCCGGTATTGATGCACAAGTTGGTGCATGGAGCTCAGAGTGGACTGAAGGTTTACGTCGCGGCACTATCGCTTCACAAATGATGGGTGCTTGGTTAGGCGGTCACTTAGCTAACTGGATTGCTCCAGAGAGTAAAGGCCTATGGCGTTCAGCTGCTCTACCAGGCGGTACTTATGCAAGCTGGGGTGGTTCTTTCTACGCTATTCCTAAGAAAGCCAAAAACAAAGCTGAAGCATGGGAATTCATTAAGTTCATGACCATGGATAAAGAGATGCAAATTGCAGCTTTCCGTGATTTAGACGCTTTCCCAGCATTAGTTGAAGCGCAAAATGATGACTTCATAAACCAACCAATTCCTTACCTAGGTGGCCAAGTGGCTCGCGTAGAGTGGAAGAATTCTGCTGACCGCATTCCAGCAATGGATGTTCACAAGCATGATCCAGTTGCTGAACAAATCATTAATGATGCACTTGAAGGTGTATTAGAGCGTGATGAAAACATTGATGCAGCGTTAGCTGAAGCTGAAAAGCAAATCAAACGTCGCGCTAGACGTTAATTTTAATATCGAGGGAGCTCGCTCCCTCACTTTTTTTTTTGTCGGGAGTTAAAGATGTCTTCTGTAGAGTCTGCCGTAAGACCACCAGTAGCTAAAATTAAAAAGCGGACCCTAAAGCAGCGACTACATGCAAGTGGCTACAAATGGGCTCCTTACTTATTTATTAGCCCTTTCTTTGCAATATTTACAGTCTTTGGGTTGTTTCCGTTACTTTTCTCTTTATTTTTGTCGTTTCACTATTGGGAGCCAGCCGCGGGATTAAGTGCCATGGAGTGGGTAGGTATTGAAAACTACACATTCGCCTTAACCGATGATTGGTTTCAGACGTCCGTATACAATACATTGTGGCTTGCGTTAGCTGCGGGTATCCCCCAGCATGTAATAGCAATTCCTTTAGCTTATTTCTTACATACTAGTTTTAAACGCAGCCGTAACACGGTGATTGGCATGTACTTTATGCCATTTATTACCTCTACTGTTGCTATCTCTTTGGTATTTACAACCCTGTTCTCACGAGACTTTGGCATGATTAACATGCTATTTACCTCGGCGGGTAACTGGACCATTGGTGATATTCAACCTCTAGCTTGGTTATTCCCTACAGAAAATATTGATTGGAATCGACCTGAGTACACCAAAACCATGATTGCTTTTGTTGTGTTCTGGCGCTTCGTTGGCTGGAATACCGTTCTGTATCTTTCTGCGATGCAAACCATTCCTAAAGATTTGTATGAAGCGGCCACGGTGGATGGCGCTAAACGTTGGCAGCAATTTTGGTACATCACGGTACCTATGCTTAAGCCAATGATGTTCTTCGCGGTAACCTTAACCATTATTGGTAACCTGCAATTGTTTGAAGAACCGTTCATTATTACTGGTGGTACTGGTGGTCTTGAGCAAGCGGGTAAAACAGCCGCAATGCATATGTACATTACCGCGTTTGTTGAGGGTGACTTTGGTACTGCATCAGCTATCTCTTGGATTCTGTTTGCGCTGATTGCCTTCCTTACCTGGGGTAACAACAAATTACTCGGTGAGAAGAAGTAGGAGTAAATTATGAATAAACTAACTAAGAGTCATTTAATCGCTTATTTCATTGTAGGTATGGGTTCCATCATTATGTTGGCGCCGTTCTACTTCATGTTTATATTTGCTTCGCATACCAACTCATCGATTTTGTCGGTGCCGCCACCAATGTGGTTCGGTGGAGAATTTATTAATAACGTTGGCATTCTGTTAGATGCACTGCCGTACTTTTGGCACAACATTGGTTTAAGTTTTTATGTAGCGTTGATTACTACAATACTTAACTTGTTCTTCTGTTCATTAGCGGGTTATGCATTTGCCTTGTTTGAGTTTAAAGGCCGCAACGTAATGTTCATATTAATTATGGGCACCATGTTGTTACCACCTTTCTTGGGCATGATTCCAACTGCATTAATTATGTCTAAGCTAGAATGGATGAACCAACCACGAGCGCTATATATTCCTATGGCCTGTGGGGCAATGGGTATCTTTATGATGCGCCAGTTCATCTCTAGTGCGATTCCAAAAGAGCTGATTGAAGCAGCACGTATGGATGGCTGTAATGAGTTTGCTATCTACTGGCGTGTAGTTGTGCCATTAATTACACCTGCTTTTGGTACGCTTGGTTTGATTACCTTTATTGGCCAGTGGAACAACTTCATGGGCCCATTAGTGGTAATGAATGACATGAAGATGTTTACCGTGCCGCTAGCTCTTCGAGCATTGCAAGGTACCGGCCAGGTTCCTTGGGGCGCAATTTGTGCTGGTGCTGCGATTGCGGTAGTACCTCTGATGATCTTGTTCGTAATGACTTCTCGTAAGTTGATTGACGGCCTAACGGCAGGTGCTGTTAAAGGTTAAACAAGAACTTATTAGATTAAAAAAGCCAGCTTATTAGCTGGCTTTTTTGCGTTTGTCATTTAGCTCACTTTTTTACAATGCTAACGATGTAGAGCAAAATTACCGCGCCCACAACGGCAGTGATAAGCGACCCCAACATACTGGTGCTTCCAAAACCAAGCAAACCAAAAACAAAGCCGCCCACTACCGAGCCAACAATGCCCACCACAATGTTGCCTAACACGCCAAAGCCGCCGCCTTTCATAATATTGCCAGCAAGCCAACCTGCCACCGCACCAATAAGTAACCAAATAATAATGCCCATAATTTTTCCTTTTTAGTATGAAACCCTAATTGTGTGAATGCTTTTAAGCTCTGAGTCGTTATTGGCTAAGTGTAGTAAACGAAATGAACTTCATAGCTTAATGATTAGCCATTTTTTCGCTTTCTATTCATTCTGTTGCGTATTAATCTGCCTATTGAAATAACGATGAGTGAGAGTAATGGATGACTAGGCAGCCCTATTTAATTGAATCAGAATTAAGCGCCGGAAATGTGCTGTTGCAGCCCTTGCAGTTAAGCCATAGAGCAGCGCTATTAGCCGCCGAAGCCGATGGGCGCTTAAGTCAGTTGTGGTACACCAGCGTTCCCAATGCAGACTCTATTGATGCTTACTTTGACAGTGCTTTACAAGATAAGCAGCAAGGTGTGGCGCTGCCGTTTGTTGTAATAGATAAACCCAGCGGCAACGTTATTGGTGCAACTCGCTATTGCCATGCCGATGTTGTTAACCGCCGTTTAGAGATTGGTTATACCTGGTATGCAAAAAGCTATCAGCGCTCTTCAGTAAATACCCAATGCAAATTGCTATTGCTGAGTTACGCTTTTGAGCAACTCAGTTCTATTGCTGTGGAATTTAGAACCCATTGGCACAATCATGCTTCACGCGCAGCCATCGCCCGTTTAGGCGCTAAACAGGATGGGGTTTTACGCAATCATAGTCTTGATGCTCAAGGTAACTATCGCGATACAGTGGTGTTTTCGATTACTAATCAAGAATGGCCCACGGTGAAACATGCTTTGTTGCATAAGCTGGCCAGCTACGCAGGTAATTAACAGGGAGAGGTAGTGATGAAAGAATTTTCACAGGCTAAGTGGCTCAACCCACCTAAGCAATATGTATTAGACGACCATCAGTTACGCCTGACCACCGATCCGCATACCGATTTTTGGCAGCGCTCGTACTATGGTTTTCGCAACGACAATGCACCGGCTTTACTCTTAAGCTATCAAGACAACTTTAGCGTTAGTGTGAAGGTGAGTTTTGACTATCAGAAGCAGTTTGACCAAGCGGGAGTGATTATTTATCTCGACAGCGAAAACTGGTTTAAGGCATCCATTGAATTTGAAACAGCAGCATTGTCACGCTTGGGTTCAGTCGTGACTAACTTGGGTTATTCGGATTGGGCAACAACTGATATTAGTACACCGCAACATATTTGGTATCGCTTAAGCCGACGAGGGCCCGATTTCTTGATTGAGTATTCGCAAGACGGTGAAGCGTATCAGCAAATGCGGGTTTTTCATCTTCACCAACTTGGTGAAACAGCAAGTGTGCAAACCGATCCTCCAGCTGCTGCCAAACAGGCCGTTAAGCTAGGGCTATATGCTTGCAGCCCCAGCGATTCATCGTTTACTGCTTGTTTTGAACAACTCACCATCGCGCCTTGCAGGTGGCGTTCACACCCTCATTAATACTAGGTTTTGACTGGGCCAGAGCTTTGTCGTTTAACCAGCTTGGTGGTGAGTAAAACGCGGGATTCAGATTGTTGTTCACTGTTCATTTTTTGCATTAGTAAAGTGACCGCGGTTTCCCCTAGCTCATGACAATTTTGGTCGATAGTGGTGAGTGGTGGGTTGTAAAACTCGCTGTCGTCGTGGTTATCAAACCCCACTACCGAAACATCTTGTGGCACGTTAATGTTGCGCTCATTGAGTGCTCGCAGCACGCCTAAGCACATCTCATCATTGGCCACCAATATGGCAGTAAAGTCCGTTTCAGCATCTAACAGCTCTAAGGTAGCTTGGTAGCCACTGCGGGCGTTCCAGTTGCCGTCCATTCGATTCACCGGCGTAATGTTGACTTTGGACAAGCTTTCTAACCAACCTGACTCGCGCCAATGCGCTACACAGGTGTTAGCGGCACCATTAATCAGTGCAATATTACGATGCCCTAGGTCGATAAGGTGCTGAGCGGCTAAGCTGGCGCCGCCCACTTGGTCATGAGATACCTGCAAAGCATCGTTGTTTTTATCAAAGTCGATGAATACACAAGGGGGCAAATTTTCACGCTCTTGGATTAGCTTAATGGTGGCGTGAGTGATTGAGGTATTAATAATTAAGCCGTCAACTTGCTGACCAAGTAACTCATCAATAGCTTTGTTACAAGAATCTTGATCCAACTCGTTCATCATTGAAATGGATAAACTGAAACCTTGCTTTAACGCTTCGCGGCGGATCCCATCAGCGATTTTAGCAATGGCGTGTAGAGAAATGTTTATTGATACAAATCCCAAGGTGAGTGACTGCCTTCTCGCCAATTGTTGAGCCATGCGGTTAGGTAAGTAACCTGCGTCAGCAATTGCTTGCTGGACCTTAATTCGCGTTTTTTCAGCAACCTTCGGCGATTTTCTAACCACTCTTGCTACCGTTTGGTGAGAGACTCCGGCGGTTTTGGCTACGTCTTTTAAGGTCACTGATGATTGTTTCATAGGTTTCATAGGGTTAATTAGCTTGTTGATCATAGTAGCAAAATGGCTGCGTTACCCCTAAGGGAAGCCCATTACATTAGTATAAAAATGTGAATTTATTCAGTTACTTTTTTTTGTTGGGATTTATGTTTTATTGTTGCTATTAAGTGATAAATAATTAGGTAGGTAGAAAAAAACTACAATTAGCGCTTTTCATGTGCTCTAGAATGCCTATTATGGGGGTTTTAGAGCACTCTCGGGAACGCAACATGACGCAATGGACACCCTCAAGCTGGAGAGACAAACCAGTAAAACAATTACCTACTTACCCTGATCAAGAAAAGCTTCAACAAACCGAGAAGTATTTGGCTGATCAGCCACCGCTAGTTTTTGCTGGTGAAGCGCGCGCTTTACGTGAAGACTTAGCCAAAGTAGCCAAGGGTGAAGCCTTTTTACTGCAAGGTGGTGATTGCGCCGAGAGTTTTGACGAATTCCGTACTAGCCATATTCGCGATACGTTTAAAGCATTAATGCAAATGGCGGTAGTACTAACCTTTGGTGGTCAGAAGCCGGTGGTTAAAATTGGCCGTATTGCTGGTCAATTTGCTAAACCTCGTAGCGAAGACATGGAAACGATTAACGGCGAAAGCTGGCCGTCGTACCGCGGTGACATTATCAATGCCATCGACTTTAACGAGAAAAGCCGCGTGCCAGATCCGCAGCGTATGGTAGATGCTTACAACCAATCTACTTCAACGCTAAACTTGCTACGTGCATTTGCCCAAGGTGGCTTGGCTGATTTAAACCAAGTGCACAAATGGAACTTAGACTTCATTAAGAAAAGCCCATTAGGCGAGCGTTATGAAGCGCTAGCGGGTAGCATTGAAGAGTCACTGGCCTTTATGAGCGCTTGTGGCATTAACCCAGCTACCGCACCACAACTTCGCGAAACTAACTTATACACTTCACACGAAGCCTTGTTACTGCCGTATGAGCAAGCTCTTACTCGCTGTGACAGCCTAACGGGCAAGTGGTATGACTGTTCTGCTCACATGTTGTGGATTGGTGACCGTACTCGCCAAATCGACCACGCTCACATCGAGTTTTTACGTGGCGTAGAAAACGCTATTGGCTTGAAAGCCGGCCCAACTACCGATCCAGAAGAGTTGTTGCGCATTATCGACATCATTAACCCTAACAACGAAGCGGGTCGTTTGAACCTTATCGTTCGTATGGGCGCTGATAAAGTGGCTGATCACCTACCTAACCTAATTAAAGCGGTAGAGCGTGAAGGTAAAAACGTAGTGTGGAGTTCAGACCCTATGCACGGCAATACCATTAAAGCGCCTAACGGTTACAAAACACGTCGCGTAGATGATGTATTGCGTGAAGTGCAGCAGTTCTTCCAGATCCATAAATCTGAAGGGACCTATGCGGGTGGTGTTCACTTTGAAATGACTGGTCGTAACGTGACAGAATGTGTTGGTGGTGCTTTCCAAATCACTGAGCATGATCTGGCTCAGCGTTACCATACTTACTGTGATCCACGCCTAAACGCTGACCAAGCTTTAGAATTAGCGTTCCTGATTGCAGACCATATCAAGGCAGCACGTTAAGACTTAGCACCTGTGATTAAGCCGCCTGTGGGCGGTTTTTTTGTGGCCTTTTTTTGACAGTTTTAATCGATAAAGTCGAAAAAACTGATGTAACTAGACGGCTTGCTTGCTGGCCTGCATAGCACTCCATAAATTGTCGCTTTTTGATTATTTAAGAGCGGCTCTATGTCTTTAATCTCTCCTATCTTTAATGCAAGTTTACTGCTTAGTGCGCTATCTGTAAGTGCGCTAAGTATTGCCGATTCTAAGCCTCATTCTCCGGCGGAAGGCACCGAGCAAGAGCTACAAGACATGTCGGATCCGCTAGCGGTTTATACCCAAGCGGGTGTAGGTGTTACTAACAAAGGCTTAAACCTAAAAGTGGGGCAAACCTACGATACGGGTAATGCGAATACCATGGCGATGAACATCATCGAAGTAAAAGGCTTTGCGGGTGAAGCCTTAGGTTGGGATGGAAGCAGCCAGCGCGATGACTCCGTTGATTCCATTCGATTTCGTAATTTCGGTGTAGATCTAAGTAATGGTCGTGGTTCGCAGTTAGACGTAAGTTACGATATCGGCAATGAGATGGGCAGCGCGTCTTATTCATTCATTCAGGCCTTGCCTAAATTTGGCCCTGTGCAGTTTTATCCTTTAGCTGGTGCTGGTGTAGCCTTTGCTAATAACTATGCCGAAGGCACTGCAGACCACGCTGCTGGATACTCGGTACCGGGTACCTTTGCTTTAGTGGGTACCTACTCAAAAATTACCATTACCGATAAAATATGGCTTAACTACAACCCAATGTGGATGAGCAGTCTTTCCGGTTCAGACTTTTACAAAGACAATGCCTTTGGTATGGGCAATAGTGATGTATTCGCTCATGAATTCGCTGCGTCTTACCAAATTAACGCGCGTGCCAATATCCGTTACTTTGCGAATTGGACCGAGTATTCAAACTTTCAAGATGGTGATCATCGAGTAGAGTTTAACTACCAGTTTTAGGCTTGGCCATTAAGTATTAGTTAGCCAAACCAACAATGAATTAGCCGCGGTCACGCGGCTTTTTTATGGCTGAGCAAATATCGGGTCGCTTGTTGTTTAGCTTTGATGCACACTGCTCAAATAAGTAGGATTAAGGACGTACAAAATGGATTTAGCCAGTGTAATTAGGTTGTTACTGCTATCGGCAATATGGGGCAGCTCGTTTTTGTTTATGCGTATCGCCGCGCCTGTATTAGGCCCCGGTATCCTGATTGAGCTTCGGGTAGGCTTTGCAGCTTTGTTTTTAATGCTGGTGGGCTTCGCCATTAAAAAGCAGCTCAAGTGGCGCGAACACTGGCGTCATTACATGATATTGGGCTTGTTTAATTCTGCCTTACCGTTCTTGTTATTGGCTTATGCTGCGCAAACCTTATCGGCGTCTTTACTCTCTATTCTCAATGCCACCGCGCCTATTTGGGGGGCGATTATTTCCGCGCTTTGGTTGCGCCAAGCCATGCCGTTTAAAAAGGTATTAGGTTTGGTGGTGGGTATCGCGGGGGTAGCGATATTGGTTGGAGTAGATAGCGCTGCACTAAGCCTTGATGCCAAGGTGGCCATTAGTGCCTCTATTGGTGCTGCGGTGTGTTACGGCATTGCCAGCACTTATGCGCATTCAGCTAAATCCGTTGAGCCTTTTGCTAATGCCCACGGGGGCATGTGGGCATCCACCCTGTTAGTTGCGCCAGCCATGCTATTTTTCCCCATTGTAGAGGCACCCTCGGCTAACTTAATGCTGTCGGTGGTGTTTTTGGGCGTGGTATGCAGTGGTGTAGCGTATTTACTGTATTACCGATTAATTAGTGATGTGGGGGCTTCCTCTGCACTCACCGTTACTTTTTTGATTCCGGTGTTTGGTATTCTTTGGGGCAGCGTATTCTTAAATGAAGCAGTGTCTTGGAATACCTTGTTAGGCACCTCGGTGATATTGGTGGGTACCGCTTTAGTTACCGGCTTCTCTCCTCGCACCGTGTTTGCCGCAAGACAACAAACCAGTCGTTAGGCTTTGCATCAATAAACAAGCACTTAACTAGCCAAACAGCCAAGCGCTAGCCATACTTAAGTTTTTCTGGGAGGGCTTATGCGCTGGCGTTTTACTCGCACTCAAGTTTTGGTATCGATAGGCTTGCTGTTCAATATTGTGGCAGCGCTAATGACCAACTTTTACATCGACAGTGTGAGCCAAGATGCTCATCAATTAGTGCAACAGCAGCAAGCAAACGACAACCTAATCAAACAAACCTGGCTGCAGATAGAGTCTTTAGAGCGCAAGCGTGAGTTAATTTTGGCTTTAGTGAGTAATGAAGCACAAACCTCTCAGCCCATCCCGCAAACCGTGCAACAACTGCTGGCTAAAGATCTTAAATATTGGTTAGAAATGGGCGAAGTGCCTAGTATCAATTTGAGTAATTTGGCGGCTTTAGATCGTTTAGTCTCAAAGGTGCAAAATCAATTACGCGAGCGCATAGATAATTGGTACTTGCAGAACATCGATTTAATGGGCGCTTATACCGACCAGATGGGCACTATTTCTAGCCTGCGAAATCTCGCCCTGTTTTTACAAATGATCGGCTTAGCGCTAATTCTAGCCCGAGATTTAAGCCGCCCCGAGTAGTTAAGGACAGACCATTGGCAAATACTGAACACCAAGAACAGCTCGATCTTATCGATACTATTAGCGTGCTATGTTACCGCGTAGGTTGGTTAACGCTAAGCTTTAGCTTTGCATGTGCCTGTTACCACAGTATTGCTGATGGTGTGGTTTGGCAGCCGCTATGGTTGCTTGCAGCAGCCAGTGCATTACTGGCGCACAATCTTCACTTATATAACAAAGCCATTCGTTATCTGGTCCAAAGCGCTGCGTGGAGTGCAGTGTGGCTTAGCATGGCTTATTACTTGTGGCATTGGCCAATCTTAGACATGTTCGCCTTAGCCGGCTTTTATCTGGTTTTTGCCGCAGTAGCCTTTAAAGAGAGTTTTTGTTTTAACTTGGGTTCACTGCGTTGGCTAGGCGCGGTATTAGCCGTGGACTTCTTAATAAACCTAAGCCCTTGGCCAAACCTGCGTAGTATAAGCTTGCTGATTATCGCAGCTGTATGCCTTTATATTGCTGTTCAAAAATGCCGTCAGCCACTGCATTACGATATTGGTAAAAAGGCCAATTATCAGCTCTAAGCAAACACAAACTTGAGTAAATAAATGGCTAAACCAAACATCATGACGCCAATTAAACTGTCGATAATTTGTTGAGCGCGAGGTTTAGCTAACCACGGTGCTAGCTTGGCTCCCATCAAGGCTAAACCAAAAAACCACAGGAACGAGGCACTAATTCCGCCAGCCACAAACATTGGCCTTTGCTCAACACTAATATTGGCGGCAAACCCACCTAAAATCACAATGGTATCGATGTAGACATGTGGATTTAAGAAGGTAAATGCACAACAAGCCAAGATAATGGCTTTAAGCTCATGTTTAGCTTCGCCCTGTTCTAAGCTGCTTTCACCTCGCCAAGCCCGCTGTAAACACTGAAAGCCATACATCATCATAAAGCCTGAGCCTAAAATACTAATGGTGTATAACAACCAAGGATAAGCGCTAAATAACTTGGCTCCGCCCCAAACACCGATGCACATAAAAAACACATCGGCCAATGAACATAGGCTAGCGACTAACAAATGATGACGACGACGAATGCCTTGGTTAAGCACAAAGGCGTTTTGCATGCCAATGGGCATAATTAGCGTAGCCATTAAACTAAGGCCGGTAAAGTAGGTACTAAGCATAAAAAGCGTCGTTGGCGAAATAATGACAGGACTATACCCAGAGGATTTGCTTTAATATAGCTAATAAATTTAATACTAGATAAGTTTTGCTAATGAAGCTGGGTGATATTGATTACAAGTTATTGAAAGCCTTAGATGCAGTGCTTAGTGAGCAGAGTTTTGAGCGCGCCGCACAACGTTTACATCTTACTCAATCGGCCATCTCGCAGCGCATTAAGGCACTTGAAAGCCAACTGGGCCAGCCCTTGTTGATTCGCTCTCAGCCGCTTATGCCTACTGAGTTAGGCCAGCGCTTACTCGGCCACTATCAGCAAGTTCTGCAGTTAGAAACCGAGCTAGCCAGCCAACTCAATGTTGATGATACTCGCGCTCAAGCCTTGCCTTTAGCGGTGAATGCCGACAGTTTAGCGAGTTGGTTAATTCCGGCACTAAGCCCTACCTTGCAGCAGCAAAGGGTAGAGATGAACTTGTATGTAGAAGATGAGTCTCGTACTTGGCAGCGGATGCGTAGTGGAGAAGTATTAGCTTGTGTGACCAGCCGTGCTGCAGCGGTAGCGGGCAGCGAAAGCCATTTTTTGGGTTACATGGAATATTTGTGTGTTGCTACCCCCGAATTTGCCCAGCGATTTTTCCCCAAGGGAGTCAACAGAGAGAGTTTGAGCTTAGCGCCTGGCATGTCGTTTGATCAGCACGATGATATGCATATTCAGTTTTTGTTAGAACATTTTTCTTTAAGTCCAGGGCAGTATCCTTGCCACACAGTACGCTCTTCTGAAGCCTTTATGGAGCTGGCGTTAGCCAGTGGTGCCTATAGCCTTAACCCGCGTTTACATGTGGCCAAACACCTAACCAATGGCAGCCTATTAAACCTTACACCGGCCCTGCAAGTAAGGGTGCCGCTGTACTGGCATCATTGGCAATTAGCAGGTAAGTTAATGAAACAGTTAAGTGAGCAAATCTGCAGCTACACCAAAAGGTGTTTACCCCAGCACTAGCTAATAGCCTAAGACATTACTGAGAAGGACAGCCGATGAAAATTGTTATTGCGCCTGATTCATTTAAAGAGAGCCTAAGTGCCATGGAAGCGGCCGACATGATCGAACAAGGCTTCCAACAAATTTTCCCTGATGCTGAATATCTAAAGGTGCCCTTGGCCGATGGTGGTGAAGGTACTGTGCAAGCCATGGTTGATGCGACCAAGGGGCAAATTATGCCGGTACTAGTGGCAGGTCCAAGGGGGAATCAGGTAGAAGCGTTTTTTGGCATTCTTGGTGACAAGCAAACCGCTGTTATTGAAATGGCCGCTGCCTCGGGTTTATATTTGGTTGAACCTGCACTGCGCGACCCACGAAAAACCTCAAGTTATGGTACTGGCGAGTTAATTAGTGCTGCTTTAGATGCCGGTGCTAGCAAGCTGATTATTGGCTTAGGCGGTAGCGCGACCAATGATGCTGGAGTAGGCATGTTGCAAGCACTGGGGGCGCAGTTTTACGATAAGTTTAATAAACCACTAAAACGCGGTGGCGGTGAGCTGATTGATTTGGAGTCGATTGATATTTCAGGCTTAGATCCGCGCTTAGCTGAAGTAGAGATTGAAGTTGCTTGTGATGTTGATAACCCCTTATGTGGAGAACATGGCGCAAGTGCTATATTTGGTCCACAAAAAGGTGCCACACCAGAGATGATCCGTCAGCTTGATGCTGCCCTTGGCCGCTTTGCGGCTGTGGTATTTAGCCAATTTGGCATCGATATTATGCATGCCGCGGGTAGCGGCGCGGCGGGTGGTTTAGGCGCTGCTTTGCTAGCGTTTATGCAGGCCGATTTGCGCCCTGGGGTGCAAATTGTTACCGAAGCGGTAGATTTAGCCAATAGTGTTGAAGGTGCTGATTTGCTCATCACAGGTGAAGGGCGCATCGATAGTCAAACCATTGCCGGTAAAACCCCCTATGGCGCAGCGCAAATTGCGATGCAGTTTGATGTACCGGTGATTGCGTTAGCGGGGGCGATGTTACCTGGTTACGAAGTAGTGCATGAACATGGCATAGATGTGGTGTTCTCGGTGGTGCCAGGGCCTTGCGATTTAGCCCATGCTCTAGTTGAAGCTGAGCAAAACCTGTTTGTGAGTGCGCGTAACGTAGCGGCAACCCTCAAACTTAGCCAACAAATATTTAGCTAATAATAAAAATCGGCTACAATGCTGTATAAAATCACAGGTGTTGTAGCCCATTGCGTCTCTATATTGCTGAAAAACCAAGCCTTGCACGCGCCATTGCTGCCGTGTTGCCAAAGCCTCAACAAAAACAAAATGGTTATATTCAGTTAGCCAATGGTGACTGTGTAACTTGGTGCATAGGTCATTTGCTGGAACAAGCCGAGCCTGAGCATTACGACAGCCGTTTTAAACAATGGCGTTTCGAACACCTGCCCATATTGCCCGAACAGTGGCAATGGAAAGCTAAATCTAAAACCGCCTCTCAGTTAAAAGTGATTAAGAGCTTAATCAAACAAGCAAATAGTTTGGTGCACGCAGGGGATCCCGACAGAGAAGGGCAACTGCTGGTGGATTTGGTGATTGACCATTGCAAAGCTAAAGTGGCACTAAAGCAACAATGTCAGCGAGTGTTACTCAGTGATTTAAACCCTGCTGCGGTATCTCGGGCTTTAACGCAATTAAAGTCTAATCAAGAATTTAGCGCTTTATCTACCTCAGCACTGGCACGCTCCAGAGCCGATTGGTTATACGGAATTAATCTTACTCGCGCTTACACCTTAAAAGGCCAACAGCAAGGGTATTCAGGCGTACTATCGGTAGGGCGTGTGCAAACCCCTATCTTGGGTTTAGTGGTGCGCAGGGATCAAGAGATTGCCGAATTTGTTAGTCGCCCTTATTTTCAGGTTGAGGCTAAATTGCAAACCGAGCAAGGGGAAATGTTTAGTGCTATGTGGCAACCTAGCGACGCCTGCGAAGCCTATCAAGATGAAGAAGGCCGGGTGCTGAGTCGGCCTTTAGCCGAGCATGTTGCGAAACGAATTACCCAGCAAAGTGCCGAAGTTAGCGCCTTAAAGCAGCAAGACAAACAACAAGCTCCCCCTTTACCGTATAACCTGTCTAGCCTGCAAATTGACGCAGCTAAACGTTTTGCTTATAGCGCTAAACAGGTGCTGGATATTTGCCAAGCCTTGTACGAGCGGCATACCTTAATTACCTACCCGCGTTCCGACAGCCGCTATCTTCCTAAGCAGCACCATGCTGACGCGCCCAAGGTGTTGGCGGCGATTCAAGGTAATAGCCAAGAGCTTGCTAAGGCCGTTAGTGAGGCTGATGTCAGTAAGCGCAGTAAAGCGTGGAATGATGCCAAGGTAGATGCTCACCACGCCATTATTCCTACCGAAAAGCATTACGCGGTGGCTAAGTTAGGCGAAGCAGAGCGCCGCGTATATGAGTTAATCGCCCGCCAATACATTGTTCAGTTTTACCCACATTATCTTTATGCCCACACCGAAGCCAAAATAATCATTCAAGATGGCCTGTTTAAAGCTACTGCCAACCAAATCAAACAACTTGGTTGGAAGACTTTGTTTCCGCAAAAGAAAGGCAGTGAAGAAAGTGAAAAAACCTTACCACCACTTGCTAAGAGCCAGCCTTTGCATTGCCTAGAGGGCATAGTGCTTGATAAGCACACTCAACCGCCTAAGGCCTTTACCGACGCAACGTTACTGGCGGCCATGACCGGCATTGCGAGGTTTGTGCAAGATAAGGAACTAAAAGCAGTGTTAAAAGAAACCGATGGTTTAGGCACTGAAGCCACGCGAGCGGGTATTATTGAGTTGCTATTCAAACGTGGGTTTTTACTGCGACAAGCCAAACAGATCCATGCTAGCGACAGCGGGAAAGCCTTGGTGAATGCTTTGCCTACCATGTGTACTTGGCCAGACATGACCGCGCATTGGGAAACCCAGTTAAATGCCATTAGCCAGAAAAACCAAAGTTACCAAGGTTTTATGCAAGGCATGCAAGGACAGTTAAATCAGTTAGTTGAGCAAAGTGCCAGTGTAAACGCCCAAGCCTTTGCTGGGTTGGCGCAACCTCAAACTAAACGGCGCTTTCGTAAAGGAAAAGCTAATACTAAAAGTGGTGGTTCGGCCTATAAGGCCAAAGGTGCTAACAAGGCTAAACCAGCACCTCGAGGGCGAAAAGCCGCTGCGAGCTAGGAGCTAATGATGATAGAAGATGATCGGCAAAACATCGACCAAGCGGGTACGAATAAGATAGCCGCCGCAGAGTTAACTCCAGAAATGTTACTGGAAGTTAGCGACACTGACAGCATTATTGAGCAGCGTTATTTTACTGCGCTTGAATGGGCGATGGTAGACCAGCCTCATTTGCAGTTTAGGCGGTGCTTGTTTGTGGATTGTGATTTTAGCGAGGCGAACCTGAGTGAAGTAAGCTTTGAGCATTGCCAGCTATATCATTGCGATTTTAGCGGTGCAAACTTAAGTGATAGCCAATTTACTCATTGCAGCTTGTACGACCGTAAGCGCCAACGAGGCTGCGATTTTAGCACCGCCAACCTCAACCAAGCGGTGTTTAAAGGCTGCGATATCTCCACTGCCAACTTTAGCCGCGCTGAGTTATTTGATGTCACTATTGAGAATTGCCATGCTCAGGGCTGTCGTTTTGAATACGCTGACTTTTCAAAGGTAGTGAGCCGAAAAGTGGTGTTTAGTTCTGCCCATTTGGTAGACAGCAACTTCAGTTTGAGTGACTTTGAAGGGGTGAATTTAGCCAAGTGTAATTTGTCGGGCTGTAACCTTAGCGAAGCTGTGCTAAGCCGAGTAAACCTAGAAGGAGCCAACTTAAGCAATACGCAGTTCTCCCCTAGTGCTTATCAAGGTTTGCAGTTGTTTCAAGCGGATTTACGTAACGCAGATATTGCGGGTATCGATATTCGTCACTTGGACTTTTCTGGGGTTAAGATTTTTGATTGGCAAATGGCAGCGCTGATGGAAAACTTAGGTTTTGTGGTATTTGCTGACAACTAGTCAAAAGGCTTGGCTCTGAAAGACCAGCCTTTGCCCACATATTCATATATTTCATGTCCTTAGCTGATATTCTTTAAGCTCTATTGCTTAACATTAAATTGTTAGCATGCCGATGACTTTGTGTTGCTTAGCTCATAAAGTAACCGTAATCTGCGCTCTGGCTCTTATTTCTTACCTTTGCCTGCTACTCCTTTAGTCTATTTGATGCTTCTGTTGCATTTATTTTATAAATAATCTCAGCAAAACTTGCCTAAAAATCGATCATTAGCAATATTGTATTACCAAAATTGATTTGCTAATCAATTTGAGCTGCTCGCTCAGCTGTTCCGATGTTTGGATTGCGCGTGCGTACATAATGGACAAAAGGGAGAATGGACATGAAACAGCTTAATAAAGCGGCTTTATCAGTGAGTTCGCTAGCCTTAGCGTTGGGCCTTTGTTTAGGGGCGCAAGCCACCGAATGGAAGGGTTGGAACATTCACAAAGCGGGCTACCCGAATACAGTTGGCATGGACAAGTTTGCCGAGTTGGTGGAGCAGAAGTCAAACGGCGACTTTACCATTAAGATGTACCATGCAGGGGTATTAGGGAATCAACCTGATGCGATTGAACAAGTGCGCATTGGCGGCTTAGAAATTGGTAATTTTAGCTTGGGCCCGATTGGTCCTATTGTTAAAGAAGCTAATGTATTGTCGCTGCCGTTTGTGTTTGATGACGTGGCGCATATGCATACCGCAATGGACGGCGAAGTTGGCGACAAAATCAATATGGCTATGGAGCAAAAAGGCCTCATTAGTTTGGCTTGGTATGACGCTGGAGCTCGCTCGTTTTATAACTCTAAGAAACCCATTACCTCCCCCGCAGATTTAACCGGGATGAAAGTGCGAGTGATGAATAATGACCTGTACTCGGGCATGGTATCGGCTTTGGGCGGTAACCCATCGCCAATAGCTTATGCTGAGGTTTACCAATCATTGAAAACCGGTGTGGTAGATGGCGCTGAAAATGGTTGGCCAGAGTATGAGTCGATGGGCCATTTTGAAGTGGCTGGTTATTACTCCTTATCGCAGCATTTAATTATTCCTCAGTGTTTGTGTGTTAACGCCACTGCATTTCGTAACTTGCCAGAGGCTCAACAACAGTTGCTAAAAGAAGCGGCTCAAGAGTCGGCCAACGTGCAACGAGATTTGTGGGCGCAACGTGAAGCCTTTAGCCGTGACAAAGTGGTTAAAGCAGGCGTTAAGCTGAATGAAATCAGTGAAAAACAACCTTTCCAATTGGCTATGCAGCCGGTTTACGACAAGTATTTAGGCGAAAACCCAGAGCTTAAGCCTTTGGTTATGCTCATCAAAAATACCAAATAAAAGCAATCTCTCTATCGCCCTCGATATTCTATTGAGGGCGATGTTTTTGTTGAGTCGATGTAGAGGTATTTATGGTTCAGCCTCCTGAGCATTTCAAATTATCCAAATACGACCAATTTCTGGAGATCTTGAGTCGCATTAGCATGTGGATTGCAGGTGTTGCCTTAGTGGTGCTTACCGCTACTTTTGGTTGGTTGGTGTTTGGCCGCTACGTGCTTAACTCAACGCCTACTTGGGTAGAGCAGCTGTCTTTGCTGCTGGTGGTGTTAATTGCTTTTCTTGGCGCATCGGTAGGCATTCACAAGAATACCCATTTAGGTGTGTCGTTTTTTCGCGATAAAAGTCCGTTTTGGCTGCAGCAGATCTTTCAGCTTATTTCGCAGCTTTCTTTGGCCATTTTCGGCTGCGTAATGATGGTGAACAGTTATCAGCTCATGCAATTTAAATGGGGTTCAAACATCCCTTTGCTGGGGATCCCTGAAGGGGTGAGGGCGATTCCAATTATGCTCTGTGGCGGCTTGGTCTTGCTTTACTCCATTGGGCATTTAATTCACTTATTTCAACAGGTAAAAGCTGCCTTTAAACGCTAGCGGAAACACAAGGATTTGTTCATGGGTTTATTGATTTTAATGGCGGTGTTTGTAGTTGGAGTGATTATTGGCACGCCAGTGGCATTTGCTTTAGGCATTGCCGCCGTATCGGCTTTTGCCTTTGAAGGGCTCCCCTTGCTGATTGCGTTTCAGCGAATTACCGCAGGCATTAGTGTGTTCTCTTTAATGGCGATTCCGTTTTTTATTTTTGCTGGGGAGCTTATGTTTCATGGCGGTATTGCCATGCGTTTGGTGCGATTTGCATCTTCGGCTGTGGGCGCTGTGCGTGGTGGTTTAGGCGTGGTAAACGTTATGTCGTCGATGCTATTCGGAGGGATCTCTGGTTCGGCAGTGGCTGATATTTCAGCCTTGGGTTCTATTCTCATTCCTGTGATGAAAAAGAAGGGCTATGACGAAGACTATGCAGTGAATGTAACGGTAACCTCTTCGATTGCCGGCATCATGATCCCACCTAGCCATAATATGATTTTGTATGCGGTGGCGGCTGGCGGTGGTATTTCTATTTCGCAGTTATTTCTGGCTGGGGTAGTGCCTGGCGTATTGATGTGTATATGTTTGGCAATAACCGCGTATATTGTTGCGGTAAAACGGGGTTATGCCGCTGAGACGTTCCCTGGCTTTACTGTGTTATTCACCCATTTTGTGGTGGCTTTACCGGGTTTACTCACCGCAGTGATTATTGTTGGCGGGGTGTTATCAGGGGTATTTACCGTGACCGAATCAGGCGCGTTTGGCACCATTTATGCGCTGGTGGTAACGGTGTTGGTATACCGAGAACTGACTTGGCAGAAGTTTAAAACTGCGGTGGTTAATTCGGTAAAAACCACCTCTATGGTGATGGTATTGATTGCCTGTGCCGCTGCGTTTGCTTATATGCTGACTTACTTTCAAGTGCCCAGCAAAATGATCGACTTTCTTGGCGGTATTTCTGACAACCCCATCGTGATTATCTTGCTGATCAATGTGATGTTGTTATTGCTGGGCATGGTAATGGACATGGCGGCGCTGATTTTAATCTGTACTCCCATCTTTCTACCGGTGGCTCAGTCATTGGGAATTGACCCATTGCAGTTTGGTATGATCTTGATGATGAATCTAGGCTTAGGCTTGTGTACACCTCCTGTGGGCGCCTGTTTGTTTGTGGGTTGTGCGGTGGGCAAGGTGCCGATGGAGTCTGCGGTTAAATCTATTTGGCCATTCTATATTGCAATTTTGTTTGCCCTAGTGCTGACTACCTTTATTCCAGCAGTATCACTGGCGCTACCTACTTGGCTAGCGGGTTAGCTGCCTTTCGAAAGTAATAAAAAACGCGCCATATAGGCGCGTTTTTTGATTGCAGGCTTAGTTTACATTACTGGTGGGTAAACGTAGCTAGCGCCTAAGCCTAGTGGGAAACCAAGTGCCCAATAAGCCAATAGGAAAATTGTCCAGAAAATCGCTAAGGCGATAGAATACGGCAACATGGTGGCTACCAAGGTACCAATACCAGTGCCTTTAACGTATTTCTGACAGTACACCACTACTAGTGGAAAGTACGGCATTAGCGGGGTAATAATGTTTGAACTCGAATCGCCCACGCGGTAAGCCGCTTGTACTAAGTCTGGTGAGATATTCATCTGCATCAGCATCGGTACTAATACTGGCGATATAAGTGCCCATTTAGCAGAAGAAGAACCCACAAATAAGTTAATTAGCACCACTAAGGCAATCATTCCTACGATGGTGGCTGGTGCTGCCATACCAATAGCTTGTAAGAAGTTAGCCCCTTTCACTGCCATTAATACGCCAATGTTTGATTGTCCAAAGGCCCATACAAACATTGAACAGAAAAATGCCATTACAATGTAGTGACCCATGGTTTCCATAGTTTTGGACATGGCCGTGACGATGTCATCGGTGTTTTTAAAGCTGCCATTTAAGTAGCCAAAAACAACGCCCGGAATAACAAAGAAGATAAAGATAAGCGGCACAATGATTTGCATCATCGGTGCGCTAAAACTGGTTAAAGAGCGTGGTTCGGTGCTTTCTTGAAGCATGACCTCACCAGCAGCTGTTGTGACCTCTATCATCTCAGCGGGCGCTCGTAGTGGAGAGTCTGCTGGCAGTGCTGTCGCGATAAGTACGCCAATTAACCCAAGCATAACAAGGCTGGCAACTCTAAAAGCAAAGGTCTCTTTTTTGTTGGAGCTGTGCATGTCTGAGGCAATATCTAAATCTTTAGATATTGGGCTGTTTTTTAGCAGGCGAGGCTCAACAATCTTATCGGTGATGTACCAAATAGTCGCGACAATAGGTAAACATGATGCAGAGGCAAAGAACCAGTTATTGAGCGGGTTTACCATCATTTCAGGATCAGATAACTGGGCTGAGCTTTGGGTAAAGCTTTGCAGTAATGGATCTAAACCTGAAGGAATGAAGTTAGCACAAAAGCCGCCTGATACCCCGGCAAAAGCCGCCGTAATACCGGCAATAGGATGACGACCCATCGCATGGAAAATGACTCCAGCTAAGGGAATTACCACCACATAGCCTGCGTCGGTAGCAACACTCGAAATAACACCAATCATTACCACCGCTGGGGTGATCATTTTGGCAGGTGTTACTTTGAGCATTGCCTTTAACGCTGCGTTAATATAGCCAGAGCGTTCAGCCACACCTACACCCAGTACTGCTACTAACACCACGCCTAAAGGAGCAAAACCGGTGAAGATTTTCACCATGCTCGTCATCCACGTGGTAAGCCACTCGGCACTCAATAGGTTGTTAATAACAATCGTTTCGCTACTACGAGGATCTATTTCAGCGAAGCTTAAGTGAGATAGGCCTGCGGACAACAGCCATACAAAAAACATTAATCCTAGGAATAGCATTGCTGGATCAGGCAGTTTGTTACCAACACGCTCAATGGTGTCTAAAAAGCGTGCGATACCGCCTTTTTTGGGGGCGGCTTCATTGGTAGTGGTAGAACTCATATGTACCTCTAGGTTTAGCTAAACTCTCCGGTTTAGTTAGTTTTGTTGTGGTTAATCACCCAAAGTGATCAAAATATAAACTTATCCAATCAGCTTAGTTAATAAGCCTATGGCTTGCTTTGATGTTAGATAATAAAACCTATTTTACATGTTTTATTGGTTTAATGCTTCGATACTGTTTTCAGCCCGGTATATTGCTCTTTAATTTAAGTGATTACATCTACGGCGCTATTGCTAGCTGACACTTCACTTTGTGTATCGCTGTTTCACCATTCATCGGAGTGTTTAGCCACTTATCACGAGTTACCTCTTCTTATCGCAGAGCACCAGTGAGTGATTAGCTAGCGTTTATCCTATCAATAATCACCTAGTGTAGGATGCCACAATGAACAACAGCTACTCACCTCAACAATTAAAGCAAATAATTGCCCTAGGCATACGCCAGCAACAACACCAGCAAAGCAATGTGAATCAACAAGAACTCTATGAGATTGCTGAGCAATCGGGGTTGAATTCCCAGCAAATTGAGGCTGCGATTAAGCAGTGGAAAGCTGGGCAGCAATTACAGCGGCGGCATGATAAACATTTTCTCGCGTTTAAATTACATGCGATAAGTTATTTATCGATAAGCGTATTGCTGTTTATGATTGACTGGGTAACAGGCGGTGTTTGGTGGTTTTTTTGGCCAATACTGGGCATGGGAATGGGCTTATTAGGCCATGCGTTAAAGTTCATAAAATTGTCGCCAATCGGCGACAGAACGAGGCTTGGCGGGTGTTTTCGACACTTTTAATGCTCATAAAGTGAGGGCTTACTGTCAAATTTGTAATTATTTTATAAAGATAGGGTGATTTGTGTTCAGTCATTAATCTGTTTCTAGTAAGCTCCGGCATTCAGTTTTCATAGTTGATAACAAGCTATCAATTTGAAAAGTGTAAAATTGCTAAGGTAGGAGTTGCCTTAGATTGCGATTGGAAGAATTGCTGGAGTCATGGATTGATTGAACTGATAAAAAAGATGGGCTTTATCCAGCCGCATAATGAAGAACAGCATAAGTTGCTGCAAGATTTGGCTTTTCCGCAAACTAGGCGTCTTACTTACGTGGTGAGTGTTGTCTATTTGCTGGTGAGTATTTCTCATTTTTTCGTATTAAATAGCACCGCTGATAAACTGATTTTAGTGCCTCTCGGCTTGTTTTCAGGTTTAGCTATTTTTGCTACTGCCCGTTATTTACCGCGTTATTTGAATCCTGCAACATCTGCGATGCATTTAGTAGTGGTATTACTGATGCTGTTAAACACTTTGATGCATATGTATTTAAGTGAAAGCTTATGGCAAAGCAGCACCTTGATGTTAGTGGTTGTCGCTTTAGGCGGCTTTATGGTGGAGCGACGTTTGCTGTTGTTATCACTGTTTAGTGGCTTAGTAATTTGGGCCAGCATGGTGATGCATATGCATCAAGACACCAAAATAGTGGTGCATTTTGCCTTTGGTTTAGGCATGAGTGTGATGGTATCGCTGCTTTTGTTTAGCCACCGAGTGGGGGTGTTTAGCCAGTTGGTAGAGCAACGTAAGCAGTTGCAATATATTGCTGATGTTGACCAGCTAAGTTTGTGTTTACGCCGTCATGCCTTTGATGTGCGTGCGGAAAAATTGCTCAGTAGCAGTGATAAACAGGCGTTTTCGGTACTGTATTGTGATTTAGATTATTTTAAATTACTGAACGATAGTATGGGGCACTCAGTAGGTGACCAAGCCTTACAGCGCTATGGTAAGTTGTTGCTCGACTTAGCTAAGCCCCATAAGTTAGTCGTGGGAAGAATGGGCGGAGAAGAATTTGTATTGGCCGGTTGTATTCGCGAAGACCAAGCCGCCCTATTAGCCGAGCAAATTGTTCATAACCTAGAAGAGCTAATGATTGCTCACCCTGAATCATTAAGCTCTATGTACCTTACTTGTAGCATTGGTGTGGCTAGTTCGACAATTGACCATAACTTTTCCTCGTTATGTAAATATGCCGACCGAGCCTTGTACATTGCCAAACACAGCGGTAGAAACCAGCACCAAGTGCATAATCACTACCAACTGCCCGAAGGCATGAAAATGCCCGTGGAAGCTTAGTTGTTAGCGGTATTTGCTATAAATGTCTTAATACTGGCTAACATTTGCTGATAGTAAGGGTTGTAAGTAATCCGCTGTAAGCTTGGGTATTGAGCCAAGTTTGCTTCGGTTTTCTCACCTTTAACCACCTTGCTGCCTTGCTTACACTGTTGATAAAGGCTCAAATCGCTAAGGTAATGGCTGCAATTGCGGTAGTAACCTCGCTCTCCGTAATGCGGATTACTTGGCGCATTAATAGTGGCGGTGTGGGCCACGTGCTTAACTGCAGAGCAAGAAGCCGTGGTACATTGCGGTACTTCTACCAAAATGGTTTTGGCCAACCCTGCGTCTAAACTTGATTCATCACCGTAATATACCAAGTGGTCAGCCTGATTCGGACGGTGCCACTGGCTAAGTATTTGTAAGCTAGCCTGAGTATTAATGGTTTGGTCGTGCTCGCTCACTACTAATAACATTGGCACTTCCGGTAAGTTGTCGGCCTTGCTAATACGCTTGCTAACTTGTTTCATCAATGCGTTCACTTGCGCCCCTGCGTTATAAGGAAAGGACTCATATTTAGCAAAATCAACATCCCCTTCTTTATCTAACCAAGTGCTAAACCAATTCACATATTTTGCCATCCAAGCTAGGCCACTGCTGGCTTCAGAAGCGGGCGACCACAGCATCACACCTTGCACTTGTTCTGCACTATTGGGTTCAGTGATCAAGTGATTAAGAATCAGGGCCCCGCCCGTAGAAAAGCCTCCTAAATACACTTCTTGGTAATCTTTAAGAGTGCGTTGAATCGCGTAGTCGGTGGCTTGCTGCCATTGCTGGTACTTTACTTTGACTAAATCAGAAGGCGCAGTACCGTGGCCCGGCAACAATAAGGTTCTTACATCAAAGCCCTGTTGGTAAAATTGTAACGCCAAGTCATGAAAGTGATAGGGGGAATCGGTTAAACCGTGGATCAGCAGAACGGCTTTATTGTTCTCGCCATGACGAAGTTCAAACGGCGCGATCAGTTGGATAACTTTAGGTTTGCCTATCCATTGGTGCTGCTTAGCTAACAACTGGTAACTTTGAGTGGAAATAGGGCAGGCCATCATCGCGCGCGGGTTACGTTGGGCGATCAGTTTTTCGGCGTAGTCTAAGTAACGTTGATAGCTTTGATCCACTGAATAGCTAAAAGGCTTGGGTTTGGAGGCCAGCGCTTGGCGATAGGGCGCTTGTTCTATGTATTGCTCTATTAAGGTTTGCTGAGAGTGGATGTTTACGCAGTCTTCTTGAGCTATATTTGCATGCGCTAAAGTGCTGGTGAATAAGAGGCTAAGCACTAAACTTGCTTTGCCTAAGCGTTGCTGCAAAAGAGGTATTAAACACTGCATGATTGTTCCTTAAAGTGGTGTCTTTACTCTGCTGAGTAAAGAGAGTGTATGCGTTAAATATGTTTGTTATGCGTCTTGCTTAGGTGAGCTTAGTTTCTCTAGCAAGCTTCTCAAATATAGATATTTCCCAAGGGCGCAAGGCCAACAACAAACCTGTATGACGACGTTTTTCCAGCGGCAATGAGGCATCTTGCTGATTGAGCGCTGCCGCCTCTTTAGTGAGTTGATTAAGTTTACGACGGATGATTTCAATGGAGCTTTGAGAATAGTGGCCACGTAGGTAAAAGCGAAAGCTGTCTTCGCCACTAAATCGTGAATTCATAAACTCGGTGAGAACAATTTTTTCCATAAAACGCTCTAAAGGTCCGTTAGAAATCCACCTGAAATCTTGAGCAATAAGCAGTTTATAGGCGTTATTTGGCAGTAGTTGAATCATATTGAGTTTATCTAAGCGGGCCATTAAGCGAATGCACTCATGCTCGCTGATCTCATAACGCTGGATAATTTCTTTAAAGGTCCATGAGTCTCGTACACATACCGCGACTAAAAACAGCTTGTGGTCGTCTATTAGCTCCTGCTCTTGCTCGTGGCTTAAATGAGTGAGCTTTTCTTTCTCTTGGTCGGCCAGCAAAAATAAATCAATCAGGTTGAGCTCTACAATGTGGCACATCTCTTCCAGTCGCTCTAGCGAAAAGCTATTGGTAGAGAACATTCGCTTAATGTTGGCTTCGCTCATATTAAGCCGCTGAGCGATGTCTTTATAGGTTAAACCTTGCTGGCGAAAAACTTGCTTCAGGGTGTCGCGGATCTGCTTTAACTGGCTCATGGTATACAAATACTATACTTAGTGTTTATTCATAATAAACATAATACAAGGTCGTTTACACCCAAATCCCTGAACTTTATGGTTAATGCGAACTTAACCAAGAGGGAAATATTATGAAATTATGGAAATCACTGTTCATCACATCTCTTACGCTTTCTTGCGTGAACGCAATGGCTGCAGGCTCTCTCGAAAACCTTGGTCAATCAGCACATCATATCTTCTTAGCTGGCTCTACTGGTCTTGTAGGAAGTGGCCAAGTGGCAGTTGCTGCGATAACTACACCAGTGATGTTAGCCAGTGGCAGCATCGCCGAAGTGAGCCGAGGGGTAGCTGGCGGTGCGCAACATATTGCTGAAAGTGCCGAGGTGCCAGTGCCTTTTGAAATTGGTGACGAAGTCATCATTGGTTCTACTCACTAATTCTCTCAATAACAAAAATAAAGGACTTATCATCATGAAATTATGGAAATCATTATTAATCTCTTCGTTAGCACTTTCGAGCCTACATTTGTCTGCGACTGAGTCTGGTCAGCATGTTAATCAATCGGTAAAACACTCTGCTTTAGCGGGTTCAACAGGGCTTAAGGGGAGTGGCCAAGTAGCGGTAAGTGCGGTAACTACTCCCGTTATCGTAGCTGGTGGTGCCAGCGCCAATGTTGGAACGGGTATTGGCAAGGGCGTTAAAGATAGCGGGCCTATCTCTGTTCCGGTAATGGTTCCTGCGGCCTCACTCGCAGTAGGCGGCAGCGCTGCAGCCACAAGTGCTCAAGGAGTCGCAGAGAAAGCCGGTGCACCTGTGCCTTTTAAGATTGGCGAGCAAATTTTAGTTGGCATTCATTAATAAGCTAAGTCATCAAACAGGGAGTAACACCATGAAAATATTAAAAGGATTAATCTTCGCGTCTATTACTTTGCTTAGCGCTACTTGTTACGCAGGCAGCGCCCCAGCTGAAGATGCCAAACACAAACCTGAGGCGATTGCCAAATTCTCTAAAGATGTAGAAAAGTATGCCGCCGCTCAGCGCGCCAATGTATTTATTATTGGCCGCGTAGGGCGGCCACAAAAAGACTTACCTAAAGGGATTCAATTTACCCATACCGCCTTAGCGGTTTACTCAAGCATCACTTTGGATTCGGGTGAAACCACTAATGGTTACGCTATTTACAATCTCTATCAAAACCAAGGTGATTTGGGCCATAGTAGTTTAGTCACCGACCATCCTGTGGATTTTTTCTGGGGAGCGGATAGCTTAAAAGCCGGAATCATTATTCCTAAAAAAGACGTTCAAGCAGGGCTGTTGGCGTTGATTAACAATGGCGGTAATCATGTGGTGCACAATGCCAACTATTCGGTGTTAGCTAACCCATATAATAGCCAATACCAAAATTGTACCGAGCATACTTTAGATATGCTAAATGCGGCAATTTTTGATACTACCGACAAAGAAGAACTGAAATGGTTGGCAAAATCTGACTTTAATTCTCAACCAATTAAGATAAATCGCTTTAAGTTATTTATGGGAGGTTTATTCCTTGATGAAGTGACGACTAAAGACCACACTGGCAAGCCGCACACAGCCACTTTTACTAGCATTGCACGCTACTTAAAAGAGAAAGACCTCATTGAGCACTCGGTAGTGCTATACCAACACGATGCTTATAAACCTTTACTGTAATGTTGTTGATAAAAATTTTAATTAGCCAGTTAAGGAATAGCATATGAAACAATCGTTAAGTGATATAGAGTATATTAATCAGCAAGATAGCGGAACGTTTTACACAAACTTAAGGAATAAGACCGAGATGAAATCAGCACAGTTACCTAAACCAACCTCAGCCTTTGTTGGCGCGTCATGGGCGGCTTTATTCTTAGGCGCAGGGGCTTACCTTATAGGCTTGTGGAATGCCGACATGCAATTAAACGAAAAAGGCTATTATTTCACCTTATTACTATTTGGACTGTTCTCTTCGGTATCGCTACAAAAGTCTGTAAGAGACAAGTTAGAAGGGATCAAAGTAACCGCCATCTACTATGGTTTAAGCTGGTTTTCTTTGGCGGCTTCGGTTGGTTTGTTAGCGATAGGCTTATTTAATGCGACCTTAGCGTTAAGTGAAAAAGGATTCTATGCCATGGCTTTCAGTTTGTGTTTGTTTGCGGCTATCGCGGTACAAAAGAATACCCGTGATATGGCTTACTTTGAAGATGAAGACAGCGCGCCAAGCGTTGATAGCGAATCGACAGATGAGGCGTAAATAGGTTGCTAGCTAATAAGGTTATTATTGGCTAGCGTTAAACATTGCCATAAGGCTTTCAGTAAAAAGGATTTTAGCCGATGTCAGTGACCATTGTTAAAGCAGGACTCGAGCAACTGGACGCAGTTGCTGAGCTTTTTAATCAATACCGAATGTTCTACCAGCAAGCCGACGATCTCGTGCTTGCCACGCATTTTATTAAACAGCGCATGCAAGCCCAGCAATCAACTATTTTACTCGCACAGTCTTTGCAGCAAGCGTTTGGTTTTACTCAGCTATACCCAAGCTTTTCATCAACCCAAGCGAAGCCGATATTGATACTTAACGATTTGTTCGTGAGTGAATCAGCACGTGGACAAGGTTTTGCTCGGCAATTAATGGATGCTGCCAAGCAACACGCTTTAGAGGTAGGCGCGGTGAGTATCGAGTTAGCCACTGCCCATAACAACCATAAGGCGCAAGCATTGTATGAGAGTTTGGGTTATCAAAGAGACAGTGAATTCCTACATTATGAGCTGAATGTATAGTTGCTGAAATAGAGAGTGATGATGAAGCAAAGTTTTGAATTAATGGCGCGATATAATCAAATGATGAATCGCCAACTATACTACTGTGCTGCTCAGCTAAGTGATGAGCAACTAAAACGAGATAGGCAAGCGTTCTTCGGCTCTATCTTTGGCACCTTAAATCATATTCTGGTGGGAGATACTCTCTGGTTGCAGCGGTTTGCTGCTCACCCTAGCGGATTTAGTAGCCTGGATAAGGTTAAGGCTCTTGCCACTCCCAAGCAATTAGATGAGATTATTCATGATAATTTCGCTGCGCTAAGTGAGGCGAGAAATGCCATGGATGCTGCGATAGTAGAATTTAGCACGCAGCTAACAGAAAAAGACTTAAGCCAGCCGTTAAGCTACGTAAACAGTAAAGGTCTCTCTCAACAAAAACACTTTGGCTTGTTAGTGCAGCACTTTTTTAACCACCAAACTCATCATCGTGGCCAGCTGAGCACTTTACTGTCGCAATGCGGGCAGGATATAGGAGTAAGTGATTTGCTGGTGCATATTCCCGAGCTATAAAAAAGCCCCTTAGCTAAACTTAAGAGGCTTTATATGCTGGTTGTTACGCGCTTATTCCACGCGGAAGTTGGCGCTTAGTAAATCATCTGCTTTAGAGGATGCACCAACAAACACTTTAAACTCGCCCGGTTCTACTACCTTCTCTAACTTGGCATTGATTAAGGCTAAGTCACTATATGGCACGCTAAACTCAACTCGACGAGTCTCACCTGCGGCTAGTTCTACGCGTTCAAAACCACGTAACTGCAGCACCGGTACCGTGACTGAAGCAGCGCTATCGTGAATATATAACTGAGCAATCTCTAGCCCAGTACGTTGGCTTACATTACTAATGTTTACCGATACTATTAGGGCTTCGCCTTTGGCTAAGTCATCACTGGCAGGTAGTTGAGGATTAGCTACGCTTAAGTCGCTGTAGCTAAACTCACTATAACTTTTACCTTCGCCAAAGCTAAACAGTGGCAATGCTGGCATATCAATGTAGCGCTCTTGATTGTTGGTTCTTTCAGATAAACGCGCGTGCCAGCCTTCGTATTTGTTGTAGTAAACCGGCGATTGACCAACATGCTCTGGGAAACTAATGGTGAGTTTACCGCTAGGATTTAGCTCGCCAAACAGTAATTCGCTTAGTGCTTGGCCACCTTTAGCGCCTGGGTTAAAGGCGCAAACTACCGCGTCAGCATGTTGTTTTACCCAGCCAATAGTCAGTGGCTTAGAGGCCATAAATACCACGATTAACGGTTTACCGGTGGCTTTAACGGCTTCCAACATGGCTTGCTGATGACCACTTAAATCTAAGTCCGCACGGTCGTGGAACTCACCATGTTGGCTTAAGGTATCTCCTACACAGGCAATAACTATGTCGCTGTTGCTAGCGGCGTCTGCAGCTGCCAGTATTTCTTCAAAGTCTGGTTCGGCTGGCGCAGCGCCGCGCACATAGTTTAATTCACAACGGCCTGCGTCAGCTTCAGCTTGTAAGCCTTGGCGTAGGGTAATGGCATCTTTTTGGTGGTAACTGTCATCAGCCGCGCCCGCTTGCATAGATCCAAACGACCAATCACCAAGTTGCGCTACCACGTCGTCTGCATTGGCGCCACACAAAAGAATTTTAGGCTTACTGTCGCTTGATAACGGTAAAACACCCTCATTTTTTAGTAGTGTTAGAGATTGGCGGCTAGCTTCTAATGCTTCGTGCCAGTGAGCTGGGTTACCAAGAATTTGGTCTTTCTTGCTGAGATCGGTGTAGCGGTGTTCATCAAATAAACCGAGTTCAAATTTATACTTTAGAATGCGCGACACGGCGTCGTTGATAAAGGCGATATCTAGTTCGCCATCGGCCACTAAATCTATTGCGTGCTGGTAAAACGACGGGGTGGTCATGATCATGTCGTTACCCGATTCCACCGCAATTTTGGCTGCGTGGCGTAGGTCAACGGCTACCCGTTGTTTGTCGTGCAGTGAGCCAATATTGTCCCAGTCGGTAACAATAAAACCGTCCATGCCCCATTGGTTTTTAGGCACTTCGCGAAGTAGCCAGCTATTGGCGCTACACGGCACGCCGTCAATGGCTTGGTAACCCACCATTAACGTAGCAACCTTGGCTTCTTTCACGGCTTTTTCAAAGGGCGGCAAAAATAACGATAGCAACTTACGAGGTGAGACTTCCGCTTCATAAGCGTCGCGGCCACCGGTGGCTTCGCCATAGGCAACGTAGTGTTTCGCACAGGCTAAAATAGTGTCGGTTGAGGCCAGTGTATCACCTTGATAACCGTATACTGCAGCGGCGGCGAGCTCGCCAATTAACCATGGATCTTCACCAAAGGTTTCGTTTACTCGGCCCCAGCGGCTATCACGCCCCACACAAAGCACTGGTGAAAAAGTCCAATGTAAACCGCAAGCTCGAGTTTCTACGGCAGTAACATGAGCCATGCTTTGGCTTAGTTGTTTGCTCCAAGCACTAGATAAAGCGAGTTGAGTTGGAAATACCGTACCGTTGTTCTCAAAGCAGTGACCATGGATAGCGTCGATACCAAAAATCAGTGGAATACCCAAGCGGGTTTTTTCTGCACGGGCCTGTAACTCTGCCACCATGTTGCCAGTACAGTGCAAATAGCTACCGACATTCCAGTCTTCCAACTTACCCAAGTTCTCCGGCATGTTGGCCGGTAACTGCAGCATTTGCCCTACTTTTTCTTCAACAGTCATTAGAGATAATAAATTCTCGACACGCTCAGCGGTGCTAAGAGACGGGTTAGTATACGGCTGCGACATACTGCAGTTCCTCTGGTTAACGAGTAGTGGAATTAATTGGATGCTAAGTAAGCCACTTTTACTGGCAACAACTTGCAGTGCAATCTTAATAATATGATGTCTATCTTAGATAAAATTGAGCATGAAATAATTAAAAGTAAGCGGTTTCATGAGAGTTGCTCACACTTTTGCGCTCTAGCTAACGTTCAGGGATAAAAGAGAGTGCTATTTGGTAAAATAAAAAGACCTCGAACATTGCTTAATTAGCAACAGCAAGCTGCTCACTCGCTCGTGAATAGGGGGGCTTAGCAAAGACTGTTTATTGCTAAGCTTCAGGTTGTTTTTGTATTCTAGGTATTACTAAAGGTAACGGTTTAATCCCTCGCGTTGAGTGGTTCTATCTGCTGAACATTAACTAATGAATTCATTAGCTTGGCAATACTCTAGCGCCAGTAAACCCATTATTTGTATGATGTTTTCTGTTTGAAGAATATCAAAATAGTTAACTCTTTCTTGTGATCCTATTTCTTAAAGCCCTCGTTTTAGTGCTGATACCACTACAGAGATACTTAAGGAAAAGAACATGAAACTTACCAACCTAGGTCTTCTAATTGGCTCCGCTGTATTGCTCACTGCATGTGGCAGTGACGACGACCATCCAGCTACTCCAATGTCTTCAGTACGAGTCACTCACGCCAGTGCAGACGCACCCATGGTAGAAGTGAAAGCCAACGGTGAAACCTTTGCCGGACTCAGCATGGTGGATTATCGCCAAGGCAGCGCTTGGGTGTCGGTGGCTTCAGGTAGTTATGATATTAGCGTTGACGCCATTTTACCGGGTGATAATGCTGAAGTGATAGCTGCAAATCTGGAGTTTTCACCAGACATGCAATACGACATTATTGCCCTAAACAACGCGGCGTCTTTAGAGCCAGTAGTGTTAAGTCGCAGCCATGAAGCTGTTGATTCTGGCAGTGTGCGAATAGATGTATTACATGGTCATCCGGGGGTTGGAGGAGTAGACGTTTACCTAACAACTGCAGCTGAGATCACCAGCGAAGCAGCTGCCATTACTAATCTAGAGTTTAAAGTAGACAGTGCAGACCTACCGGTAACCGTACCTGCTGATACTTACCGCATTCGCATTACTGTAACTGGCGATAAAACCGTGGTGTTTGATAGTGGCGAGGTGGCGCTAGCAGGGGGGTCAGATCTGATGTTAACTGCGGTGCCTAATGTTGATACAGGCGCTGCTTCACCGGTGAATCTATTGTTGGCCGACGGCTCAGCGGTAAGCGTAGTGCGTGATATGGATGCCACTAGCCATGTACGAGTGGTGCACGCGGTAGATGATGCCCCAATGGTTGATGTGCTCGCCAGTGGTACTCCAGTAAGTGGTTTTACTGGAATCTCTTTCAAAGATTTTCAATCGGGTAATCTACCTGCTGATACTTACGACCTAAGTGTTGCAGCCAGTGCTGATAATAGCTTGGTTGTTATCGAAGCCCCTAGAGTGGTGCTAGACGCCGGTGCCGAAACCAGTATCTACGCCGTTGGTAAACTTAACGCTATTACCGACAATACTATTGAACCTTTGGTGATTGCCGAAGACTTACGCTCGGTAGCGCTTTACTCAAAAATTCGCGTGGTACATGCGAGCCCTGCTGCTGGTGGTTTAGGATTGGTTGACATTCATGCTTCAACAGATGGCAACTTTAGCGCCGATACCGCCGTATTATCGGGTGTCGACTTTAAAGGCAACGCTGTGTTGAATGTACCAGGCGGTAGTTATACCTTCGCGGTTATTTTAGCTAGTGACATGTCTTACACGCCAGCGGTATCTAGCATGGCGACGGTAGAAAATGGTGCAGTATACTCTGCAGTAGCTACTGATGATTTCTCAGGGCTAGTGTTAAACGTAGATACTATGGCTCCATAAGTAATCCTTGTTCATTTATATAAAGAGGCCTCAGGCCTCTTTTTTGCTGTAAGGGCCTCGCGCTAGTAACTCACCACAATGCATATTAAGCTGGTTTTTTTGTCAAAGGATTAAGTTTAATCATGTCTGAAATAAACCTTTATCACGCCAGTGTTCCAGTGTTTATTCGCTATCTAAATCAAATTGAATTGCTGCTGGATAAAGCCAAATGCTTTGCCATATCACAATCGATGGAAGAAGCGACTTTGTTAGTTGCTGGTTTGGCCGATAATATGTTTCCTTTGGGTCAGCAATTAAGCACCGCCATTGGCTTTTCTCTGAGAGCATGCTGCCCGTTAGCAAGGCAAGACATAAAAAACTATCACCCTGAGAGTGTTAGCTACGATAACTTGCATAAGCAGATTAGAGAGACCCGTTGTTATCTTGAACAATTGCGCCCCGAACAGTTTGAGGGTGCTGAAGGTTTATCGATAGCTACTACGGCCGGGTTTGCTGAGTTAGAATTAGCTGCTGGTGAATATTTACAAGCATATATGCTGCCTAACTTCTTTTTTCATTACTCGATGTGTTACGCCATTTTACGAAAAATGGACTGTCCGCTAAGTAAACAAGATTTTGATGGGTTTCATCAATATCCGATGGGTTTTAGCTTTTAAAAACAATTACTTTCTCGCTATTTAGTCATTTAAAATAACAAGGCTAATGATAATTTCGACTGTGTAAAAAATCCCAGCTAAAACCTTGTGTTAGCGAGATACAATCGGTAAATTATTTGCAGTAAGCTGTAGTTTAGCAGGGTTGGGGGAGGTAATTTAATGCATCCAGAATATTATATAAGTACTAATAAAGCTGAATTAGATATCGATCTTATTCACCAAGTACTCTTTCAATCTTATTGGGCAAAAGGTATTCCTAAAGCCACTGTTGAACAATCCATTGAGCACTCTTTGTGTTTTGCGGTTTACGACTTTAGCAAGCAGCAAGTTGGTTTTGCTCGGGTGATCAGTGACTACAGTACATTTGGATATTTAGCCGATGTATTTGTATTGGAAGAGCATCAAGGTAAGGGCTTAGCTAAAGCCTTAATGCATCGAATTATGGCGCATCCAAAGTTGCAAGGGATCCGTCGGTTTAAACTTGCGACTCAAGATGCTCATTCCTTATACGAGCAATTTGGCTTTACCGAATTGGCTCACCCTGAAATTCATATGGAACGATGGCAGCCTAACTTCTATCTACTTCCTAAAGGCTAGTTTTTCTTCGATTTCTTATAAGGATGATTAGCGCTAGTCGGCTTATTTGCTATCAATGTTAAAGTGTCTAGATCCCTGCTAGCTAAAGCTGACCTTAACAACCCAACTCACACTTTTCCTTATCTTTGGTTGTTTACTTTTTTAGACTCTATCCCTGCAAAGCATACCTTAAGCCAGTTGTATAAGGCTTAAGATCTAATTGTTACCAAGTTGTTACATTTGGCCGCAGCAAAGTTACCAAACGTTACCCGTCTTCGCTTGAGTGTTTTCTAGCCAAAGCCTAGGTTTATTGGGTTTAGCCTTCTGGCTGACACCATAAGTTGTAATGCTGAATTCAAGGGATGAGGAGAACTTTACAATGGAACAGGGCTATTACGTTGCTACTGACAAAAAGCAGTTAGATGTAAGCATGATTCACCAAGTATTGGTGCGCAGCTATTGGTCGAGAGGGATCTCTAAAGCGGCGGTTAAAACCGCTATCGATAACTCGATGTGCTTCGCTGCTTTTAACTTAAACCAGCAACAAGTGGCCTTTGCGCGGGTGGTGTCTGATTACGCCACTGTGGCTTATTTAGCCGATGTGTTTGTGTTAGAAGAACATCAAGGTAAAGGATTGGCTAAGGCCATGATGCACCGCATTATGGGTCATCCCCAACTACAAACTATTCGTCGCTTTAAACTTGCCAGTAAAGGTGCCCATGAATTTTACCGCGCTTTCGGTTTTAACCAACTCGCAGAACCACAGATCCACTTGGAGCGTTGTTGATACCCAAGTTTTCTGGCTGGTAGGTGCTCGTTTTTGTTTTATAAGCCATTGTGCCGCGCTCTAGTTCAAGCTTGCTACACTTTTAAACTAAGTGTGGTGAGATAGCTTGTGGTAGTTGCTTAGTCTTATCGCCGTTTTAAGTAGTTTTATTTGCTTTAAATCGTGGTGAGCAATGTTTCGAATTAAACGACTTCTTTTTGGTCTTCAATTTCTAGCCTCTTGTATGATGTGCTCAGCTTTATTTGCAGCCGAGTGGGTCGGCACGAGTAGTTGTATTAGCTGCCATCAAGATCAGTATCAGCAGTGGCAGGGCTCTGACCACGATATGGCCATGCGCCATGCTAATGAAGACGCTGTGTTGGGTAATTTTGCTGATGCTAGCTTAAGCTTTGCGGGCAAAAGCATGCAGTTTTTCCGTAAAGCTGAGCAGTATTGGGTGACTATTGAAGGCTCACATGGACAGCTACAAGACTATAAAATTAGCTATACCTTTGGTTATTACCCCTTGCAGCAATACATGGTGGAATTTGCCGATGGGCGAGTTCAGCTTATTCCCTATGCGTGGGATTCTCGCCCTATAGAGCAAGGTGGCCAACGTTGGTTTCATTTGTATCCAAAGATGCAAAAGACTGATGAGTTTTATTGGACCAATGCCGGACAAAACTGGAACTACATGTGTGCAGACTGTCATTCAACTCAGCTGCAAAAGGGCTATGACATTAGCAGCAATACCTACAATACCACTTGGTTTGAAATAAACGTTGGCTGTGAAGCTTGCCACGGCCCAGCAAGTGAGCATTTAAAATGGGCCCAGCAAGTAGAGTTAAACCCGCAGCATATAGCTGAACAAAGCGGCTTTGACCGCAGCTTACAGCAAGAGGTGAGCGAATGGGTTTATCAAGAGGGGTTGTCTACTTTGCAGGCTGGTAAGCGCCAAGCAAGTCAGCAAGTTAAAGTATGTGCTCAGTGCCATAGCCGCCGAATCCAAATTAGCCAGGCCAACAATCATGTAACAGGAAGCTTATTAGATCGTTACCAGCCGAGTTTAATTAGTGCCGATTTATACCATGACGATGGGCAAATTTATGATGAAGTGTATGTTTGGGGGTCATTCAAGCAATCAAAAATGCATCAAGCAGGCGTGAGTTGCAGTAATTGCCATAATCCCCACACAACTGAACTGAAAATGGACGAACAAGCACTATGCATGCAGTGCCATATAGCTGCTGAATACAGTGAGGATAAACACAGCTTTCATGCAGCAGGAACAGATGCCGCAAAATGCACCACATGTCATATGCCTGCCACTACTTATATGCAGGTGGATCCACGACGCGATCATAGTTGGCAAGTTCCGCGGCCGGATCTTAGTCAGTCCACAGGTGTACCAAACGTATGTACGACCTGTCACACCGATAAAAATGCGGTTTGGGCAGAGCAAGTATTAAGGCAGTGGTTTCCTGATTCAGCGTCTACACAAGAACAACATTTCGCTAAGGCATTTTATCTTGCCAACCAAGGCTTACGCAGCGCCGAGCAAGCTTTAGCCTTGATTGCTCAAGATCGTCATCAAAGTCCCATTATTAGGGCTTCTGCGGTACAGCGTTTAGCTGGCTTTCCTGGGTCCAGGGGAGTGATTGCAATTGCCAATGCAGTGACTAGTGAGAATTCGTTAGCGCGTTTGGGGGCGGTACAAGCTATTGAGCATTACCCGGCTGCCGAGCGTTGGCGCTTATTGGAACCTTTGCTAAGCGATGCGACTTTGGCAGTGCGTAGCCAAGCGGCAGCGGCATTGGTCAAAGATTGGCAAAGCTTAAGCATAGTGCAACAGCAGCAGTTACAAGGGCCGCTTGAAGAGTATATTGCTATTCAGCAATACAATGCTGACCGTGGTTTTGCTTTAAGCAATCTAGCGGGTGTGTATTTAGCGCAGGGTCAGTTTAAAAAGGCTGAGCAACTCTACCTACAAGCAATAGAGTTAGAGCCTTATTTTGTTAATAGCTATGTGAATTTGGCGGATATGTACCGCGCCACTCAGCAAGAAGAAAAAGCCTTTGCTGTGTTAACGCAAGGTATTAAAGGCCAACCCAAAAGTGCTGCTTTGGTGTATAGCGCTGGTTTGAGTTTATTGCGGCAAAAGCAAGTGGTGGAGGCTAGTCAGTACTTTTTGTTAGCCACTGAACGTGAACCGAGTAATAGCCATTTTTGGTATGTTTATGGCTTGTCTTTAGAGTCTTTAGACGTAAGCAAAGCCCAGCAAGCTTTAAGCAGGGCTTATGATACGAGCCGGAATCCCCAGCACTTATACGCCTTGTGTGAAATGAAGGTGCGGCACAAAGATGCAAAAGCAAAATTATGTATTTTGCAGCTGCAGGCTTTAGCTCCACCGGATGTTATTAAGAGACTCAATCTAGAGTTGAATAGGCAATAAAAAAGGCGCTCTAGAGCGCCTTTCGAAAGCTTTATTACTTACAATGATTTAGTGTAAGTAGTAATAAAGCTAGGCTGACCACCCTGTACGAAGGCTGTAGAGGTTAATACACCTTGGTCCCAGTTTTTACCTGCTGCAACATAACTCCATTGTTCAATCTTTGGTGATTGACACAATTGTCCCTCAATCACTTCGTCGTCATCACACCAACGAACTGACGAGTTAAGTTGAGCTAAGGTCGCTTTGCTTGTTTGGCCAGCATTTACGCCAAACCACCAAAAGGCCATGTTGGCTAAATCTGCGTAAGAAACCGTTTCGTCCATATCTTCAAGTATGCAATCTCCGCCTTGTTGAGTATGCAACTCTTTGCCTACCACGCGAATATCACTTGCGCCAAACTGATAGCTGAGTTGACCGGTTAAGCTACAGCCTGCGATATTGGTTTCAGCTAACCAGGTACCGCTAAAATCTATATAGCGTTCGCCATTGTCTACGTTTGGATTAACCAAATAGCTGTATGAAGTAGATGCGCTTTTTCTTAGCTGATTGCCTGCACCGTCAAGGGTAACTTCAATGGTTTGGTCGGTGTAAATTCCGGTCGCATTGTCGTAGCTGGTGCTATAGGTTTGTTGCTTAAGTTCGCCATCGTCTTCAAACTCGCTTTGACCTAAAGCGGTTAAGTTTGCTTGGCTACAGTTTTGCTCGTTCATACACGCAAATAAGCCACCAAAACTGGCCACTTCTGCGTAATCAATTGCTTCATCTTCGGTGTTAATTTGGCTTGGATCTTTAACCACTAATTGAAAGCCGGGTTCAATCGCGAAGTCTTCTGCAGAGTAAGTGTTTGAATCTGCGTTAAAACACTCTGGAGTGTTGTTATTTACGGTAAATTCGCCGCCGTTTAGTTCACAAGCAATGAACTCTTTGGCCCATTGTGAGCTATAACGCTGGTCAGACGTTCCAGCTTTAATGACCAATGCATTGCTGGCTAAATGCAGCACTTCAGAGCTTATTCCGAAGCTGGCATTTTTGAATGCTTCATCGGGAATTGTCCGGTCCATGTGTACGTTTTGATATAGCGTTGAGTTATTGCCGTACTGGCCGTTCATAACCACTTCAGATAAACGTAAGTATTCGCCGCTGCCTTTACTAAAGGCATCAATTACATCGCTATCGCCACGTTCAATGCCATCTAGTGATTCATTTAAATGCTCGGCGGCTTCTTCTTCGCTTACCCACTCACTGGCTTCCACTTCTTCAAGTAATGCATCTGCAGAATTAAGGTTGTTTAGCTTCACTTGCTTGAGTGCGATAAGGGTATTGCTGTCGGCTGCTGGTTTAGCAATATCGTCTGGAATAACGATGCTGCCGGTACTGGCATCATCTAACGATTGCAGTATTCGTGCTAAGTTCATAGCAGAGCCGGTATCGGCGGTGACTTCAAAGGGAGAGACAACGCTACGGTAAGAGCTATTTCCGATGAACATGCCATTTTCGCCGCCCAAATAAAATGACACTACATCACCAGGTTCAACCTCAAAGGTACCTTCAGCGTTAGTGTAGCCACTTAAACCACTGGGAGAGGCTTTATAGAATAAACCTTCTACGGCGGCATCAATAAAGGTGCCGTTTACTGGGTCTGTAGTTGGAGGGAGCTCATTGCCGTTATCGCTACTGCTTCCACCGCACGCGCTTAAGGCTAACGTTACCAAGGCACTGCTGCCGAGTACTGCAAACTTGTTCATAATACTTTCAATCCTTTACATTTTTATGGCAGTAATTACTGCTGTTTTGAGTGGGGAATGTGTTTTATTTAGCGCGTAAAGTAAAATTATATTTTTATCAACAAACTCTGTTAAAGATGGCTGAGACGTCAAGTGGTAGAGTGTTTATCCTGTTAATTTTTCAAAATTAAAATATTGTGCTGTTTGGTGTGAATTGAGTTTGGCTTGTTGAAGGAGCAAATGACGAAGGTTACTTAGGCTGTTTTGATGACAATTTGAAGCCCTTAATTTGCTGAGTCACATTTTTACAAGATGCTGATTAATTTAGTTATTAAGGAATTTGTTTACTGGTAAGGTCTGCTAGTTATTAGGCCTTTATTGAAGGAACAAATATGAAGATGGGCTTACACCTTTCGGCTAAACTAGCCGCTGCTTTGGTATTGGCAATAAGCAGTGTTGCGACTCAGGCTGCAGAGGCAATTTGGCAAAGCAAGGTATTAGACGAGCATACCGTTATTCTCTTGGCTGGCGATGCCGCACTCAGCCAGTTTGAGCCAAGCTTAATGTTAGCGGCTTCGCGCATCGACACCCAGACTTTATCGCCTATTGTTGATGCTGTTTCTAGCCCTTGGTATTCGCTTAGCTTAAACGCGAATGGCCGTTGTTTGTTGCTAACAGATGCCGCTCATGCAAAGCAGGCACTCAGCGAATTGTGTATTGAATCCACCACCCATCAACGATGGAAGCTAAGCCTAAGCAGAGGTGGTATTCAGCAGGTGTATGGATTAGGCCAGCAGCATAATACTCAAGGCGAAGCCGATGGCGATTGGCTGGGGCGAAAACGCCTACCGGGTAGCCGAATGGGAAATGCCATGGTTTACCAAGGTGAAGGTGCCGTGGGCAATACTCAAATACCCATTATGTATTTACTGGGTGAGGGTAAACAAAACATTGCTTTGTTTTTTGATCATATTCAACCGCTAGTTTTTGACTTTACCAAGCAGCCTTATCAGATTCAGGGTAAGGGCCAGCGCGCGCGAATTATTGTTATTGCTGGTGATAACCTCGCTGATCTGAGAGCGCGCTATTTAACACTAACGGGCAAACCGCCGGTGCCACCTAAGGCAATGTTTGGTTTGTGGTTATCTGAATACGGCTTTGATAACTGGCAAGAGTTAGACGATAAGCTGGCTACGTTACAGCAAGCTAAGTTCCCCTTGTCGGGCGTGGTGATGGATTTACAGTGGTTTGGTGGAATACGCGAAAATTCTAATCATACGCAAATGGGGTCACTTACTTGGGATGAAAAAAACTTCCCCGATCCTAAACAAAAAATTGCCGACTTAAAACAACGCGGCATTAGAGTGATGGCCATTGAGGAGCCGTATATCGGCGGTGCGCTTAATGAGTTTCAATCGTTAGCGCACGCTGGCGCATTGGCCCGCAATTGCGAACCCCCTTGCATGACACCTGCCAAAATCAAGGAAAATCCCTGGTGGGGTAAGGGTGGTATGCTGGATTTTTCCAGTGAAAAAGGTGCGGCATTTTGGCATGACTACCGCCGTGAAGCCTTGATTGACGACGGCATTATTGCCCATTGGACTGATCTCGGAGAACCCGAGCTTTATCATCGCAAAGCCTGGTATGCAGGGGTGAAAATTGATGGTGCGCTAAAACATGATCATCAAAGCGTGCATAATCTTTATAACTTGCTGTGGAGCCGCAGTATTTACCAAGGGTATTTGCGCAATAAACGCAGCCAGCGTCCGTTTATTATGAGTCGTTCCGGCACTGCCGGTAGCCAAGGATACGGTGTGGTCATGTGGTCGGGTGATATTGGAGTAAATTTGGCCAATTTACGCAGCCATTTTAATGCCCAAATGCACATGAGTTTGTCGGGTATTGATTACTTCGGCTCAGATATTGGCGGTTTTCATGGTACGCCTTGGGACGAGCAATATACTCAGTGGTTAGCAGCAGCCTTGTTTACCGACTTACCTGTGCGCCCGCATACCCAAAATTTGTGTAACTGCAAAGAAACTGCACCAGACAGGATTGGCGATACTGCCAGCAACTTGTTTAATGTTCAGCAGCGCTATGCTCTAAATCCTTATTATTACACCTTGGCTCATCGAGCATGGCGCAACGGCACCGCAGTGGTTGCTCCGCTAGTATATGGCTACCAAGAAGATGTTAAGGCCAGAACTAATGGTTCAATGAAGTTGGTGGGTGACGCTATGCTGGTGGCCTTAGAGGCGAAAGATAACGCTAAGTATACCCAAGCTTATTTGCCACAAGGTCTTTGGTATGACTACCGCAGCCAACAAATGCTAAACAGCGGTGGTGAGTATTATAAGCAGCCTTTATACATTGATGGTGTATACCGTTTGCCGCTATTTGTAAAAGCTGGAGCAGTGATTCCTCGAACTAATGAAGATGAAACCATTGATCTATTGGTAGTGCTTGATGAGCGCGGTTACGCTAGAGGAGAGTTGATTGAAGATGATGGGGAGTCTATTGCTTATCAACAGCAGCAGTGGCAATTCACAGAGTTTAGCGCGCAGATTCATCAGCAGCACATTGGTATACAGCTATCAGCCGCTAAAGGTAGCTATGCTAAGGCCCCAACACATAAGGCTTATCAGTTGGAACTAGCCAATATTCCCCCAGAAACAGTGGTTAAAAATGTGAGTTTTGAGGGGGAGCAAGTCACTCAATGGCAGCAGCATGGGCATCGATTAATCCTTGGCATGCAAAGCATTGACGTGGAACAAGGTGGTGAATGGTTGGTGGAATTTGCCGAGTAATCAATAATAAAGCGCACAGTGAAGTAGGCTGTGAGCTTATTGTTATTAACCTGATTTAAGCTTGAGCCGGGTGTAACATAAACCAGTAAGGAAAATTGTCATTTTTTGACAGCGTTTCAAAGCCTCTATGCTCAACGGTAAGTACCACTTTTTCGCTAGAGGCTACAACAAAACAGGCTTTATTATCAGCATCTGCTAGACCTTCCCCTCCGGCAGAAGGCGCGACGCCTAACCCCCATAGCCAATAGCTATCTTGGTTATTAGGCCAATAAGCATTTGCTTCGAAATGTCTTTGGCTAGATCAGTGTTTCGGGCATCTATAATGCGTGCCACAATAGCCGAAGCTTCTATTTTTTGTGGTGTTTGCCCGGTGGCACCATAATCACGCAGCCTTCATGATCTGCGGTAGTAAATACCGTCCCTTGCTTCATTCCCCATTCACCCAGAGCAAAGCGCCATAGCTATCATGAGCGTAGTTATCAATTTCATTACTACGAAGTGCTGCTTGCATGGTTTCGTTGTTGGCGTAGGCGGCGATAAACATCTGGCTTAAGGCTGGAATATCACTGTAGTTCGCCGTTATTAAGGTGGGGCTAGGCATCGTAAGATCCTTCTTATGAGTAAGACACTAGAATACTCTGGATAGCCGAAACTCAAGCCTTAAATAACAGCATGGAGTGTGGGGAGTGGCAAAGGGAAAAATAACCCCAGTTTATACTGGAGTTATTACTACGCCGGTTACACCGAGTATTAGCTTAAGCTTACTGCTGGTGCTCCCGCAGTGCTGGTTGCACTAGCTCGTCGGCTGCCGAGTTCTTGATAGTTGGTGGACAAAATAGTGTCCACAAAATACCAATCGGCTTTGGCACTTTGCTGGGTAAAAGTCACGGTTAAAAAGCCGCGATTGAGAATATTCATGTATTTTAAACCGTCAATCAAAGACACAATACCTGCTTCGGCAGCGGGTGCAGCGGTGGCATCTATGCCTAAGTAGTATTCTAAGCCCGGTGAACTTACCGATGAAGTGGCAAATTCAACACCCACCACCTGGCCGCTTTTCTCAGCAAGCTCACTAGCCCAAGCGTTATGCGTATCACCAGCAAGTACCACTAGGTTTTTACCTTGCGCTTTAAAGCTTTGTAGTAAGATTTCACGCTCGTTTGCATAGCCATCCCAAGCGTCTAGGTTGTAGGGGACGTTTGGTAATTGCAGCTGAGCGATGACTTCAGGCGTTAATTTATCTTGGTTGGCAGCTAAATAACTTAGTTCATCAGCGGTGAGCGTAGGATCAGCTGCTTGAGCGCGGCCAGCCAACTGAGCTAAGGCACCCAACTCTGCGTATTGCTGAATCGACATAAGGTTAAGTGCTACTGCACCCGGTAGGTACATTTCGCCCATCAATACTTGTTGGCCAAGTACCTGCCAGCGACCGCTGGTGTTGCTGACGCTGTCTTGCAACCACTGTAATTGCTCTGCACCTAACATGCTGCGATTAGGGTCGTTTTGGTCTGCATGAAAAGCGGTATCGTTAAAACTACCGGTGCTTGAATCGACATAATCAGCAATATTTAGTTGCTTGTCTCGAGCAATAACGCGGGTATCTAACATATGTAAATCAACTAAGTCGCCAAACTTAAAACTGCGGTAAATTTCTTGATGGTTACCTTCTGACCAAGGGCGAATAGGCAGCCACTCAAAGTAAGCTTGTAGGGCATCGTTTTTACGTTGCTCAAAGTCACCTTCGCCTGCTTGGTGATTCTCTGCGCCATCGCGCCAAGTATCATTAGCAACTTCGTGATCGTCCCATACAGTGATAAATGGCACCATGGCATGCAGTTTTTGTAAACTGCTATCACCATGGTATTGGGCGTAGCGCGTGCGGTAGTCGTCTAAACTAAACAACTCGCCTTCAGGCAATACTTGGCGATTGAGTTGTTCGGCTTGTTCGCTGGCATAGCCGCCACGTGGGTATTCATAAATGTAATCACCGAGGTGCAATACCGCGTCGATATCTTCATGCTGAGTGGCTAAATCATAAACATTGAAATAGCCTGCAGGATAATTAGAACAAGACATCACAGCCAGTTTCACAGAGGCTGGCGAGCCTTGTACTAGGGTTTTGGTTTTACCTATGGCTGACAGGGTGCCAGCGCTGATAAAGCGATAGTAATAGTGTTGACCGGCTTCTAAACCAATAGCGTCTACTTTAACCGTATAGTCGCGGCTGGCGTTGGTGGTGGTATTGCCATTACTAATAATATTGGCAAAGTCTATATCTGTTGCGATCTCCCAAGCCACCTTAATGTTACCGGTGCGGGCGGGCGTTACGCGTGTCCATAAGATGACCGCATCAGCTAAGGGGTCGCCACTGGCTACGCCGTGGGTAAACTCAACAGGGAGCTCTGGTTCGATGGCGCTGCCGCATCCCATTAGGCCATAAGACACCACCGCTGCACCTGCACCTTTGGCAGACATGATTAAAAAATCTCGACGTGAAATTGGACTCGCCATTACAACTCCCTCAGTAAATAAAACTGGCCAGATATCTAAAAAGGAAGAGTGTGTGCAGAAAAGATGACAACTTAATTAAGTTGTCAAAAATAACAAAACCAATAATAAAAAAGCTCCTCGCTAAACTGCCGAAGAGCTGGTTCTGCTGCTTAGATTAGTACTGGTAAATCCTAATTTCCTGCGGGACTAAGCTTAAGTTTACTTGGCCTGCAGAAGTACTGCTGATATTGCCTGAGCCAAAGCCCGCCAGCGGAGTTAGCACCGCAGACTGTTGTTCAAGAGCAATGCTCGGGGTTTGGGCACTTTCGCTGTAGTTAAATACAACTAGCACGTTGCTGCCTGCTGTTGTGCGCGTAAAGGCCAGTACTTCACCTTGATTGAGTAATGTTAATTCACCATTGCGCAATGCCGGTGTGGCTTTACGCAGTTGAATAAGGTTTTTGTAATGATGGTAAAGCGAGCTGTTATCAGCCATTTGGCTTTCAGCGTTATAGTTTGCAGTGTTATTGGCAATTTCTCGATATGGCGTGGCTGAAGTAAATCCACCATCGGCTGTCCAGCTCATTGGTGCACGGAGTAAATAGTCGCCCCCACTGTTTTTGGTGTGTGCCATGCCTACTTCTTCACCGTAATAAATAAAAGGCTGACCTGGTAGGGTTAATAAGGTGGCAGCAGCCAAGCGATATTTAGCTTCGTTACCGGAAAATTGTTCGAATATACGTTGGCCTGCAAATGAATCATGATTAGCGAGTAATAAACCCATGCTATCTAGAGAGCTCTGGTTAAGCCAATAAGACATTGAAGTCTGATCACTTGAGCCTGAATTTACAGCCGACATAATGGCTTTATTCAGGTAAAAGGAAAACGCAGATCCACAAAAGCTTTGCTGAGCAGCGGCCAGTGAATCTGAAGAGTCTTCACAGATCATGTATCGATTACTGTAGTCCTCCATCACCAATTGTTGGATACCATACATAATCGCTGCGTTTTCCGGTTGTGCGGACCATTGATTAGGCCCGTTCTCGACTAAGTGGGTCATCGCGTCAAAACGAAAACCGTCCATTCCTGCATTTAACCAATAACGTAGATTGTTGTAATGAAACTGAATAACCTCTTCATTTTGTAAGTTAAAATCAGGCATATTGGGCTGAAAAATACCGTAATAAAAACCATATTGTCCTTTATGCCAAGATGAATCCCCAGACCAATTTGTCCATTTAGGATCGCTGTCTTGCCACATATACCAATCGCGTTTTCCGCCAGCATTATTGTTAGAGTCAGCAAATACTGGATTGTCACCAGAGCTGTGGTTAATGAGATAGTCGGCGATAACGCCAATTCCGCGGGCATGCGCTTGCGCTAAAAATTCATCAAAGTCTTCTCGAGAGCCGTAGTCGCTTTCGATGCTACGATAATCCACCACCTCATAACCGTGGTCTTTATCAGAGCTTTTACTAAAGGGGAGTAACCAGATACCTTCAACCCCCAAGTCTGCAATGTAATCTAGCTGAGAGGTAAGCCCTTTAAAATCTCCAATTCCATCGCCATCAGAATCTTTGTAGCTGCGTACAAAGATCTCCATAAACACTGCCCCTTTGTACCAATCTTTGGCTAGGGCGGGTTGGTCGTCTACAGCAACTGAACTCATATCAACCAGAGTATCGGCCTTAGCCTCACCCACGGGTAACTCGATGGGAGCGGGTGTTTCTGTGCTAGAACCACAGCCACTTAGGGCTGTAAGTACGGCAAGCGGAAGCGCACCGTATAGTAGGTGTTTAATCATTGTTTTTACTTTCCTTGTAACATTGCTGAAAACAAGGCTTGTGTTAAGTAGTGCTGGCTACGATGATCTGTGATTAATTTGTCATCTTTATTCACACAAGCGCTTTTTATATCAATTACTAATAATTGATGATGATATTTTTCACTATATTGTTTTTTTTATCACCACTGTTGATCACATATTTATCAATAGTGTTGAGTTTGGCTTTATCTCGATCGATACAAGCCTTTGCTCGCGCTTCGCTTTATAATGGTGGAGTATTTATAAACCTTTAGGCCTTTGCTGATTAATGCGAGATAAAAAAACAGCCCGTCCAGCCACTAAAAGTCAGTTGCACCCGCGCAACAAACATCGCCAGCGTTATGATTTTCCTGCGTTGATAAGCTCTTGCCCTGAATTGACCCGCTTTGTGGCAGACAATCAATATGGTGATGCGTCTATCGACTTTTTCAACCCTGACGCAGTACGTTGTTTAAACAAGGCTTTGTTGAAGCACTTTTATGCGATTGATGGCTGGAGCATTCCTAAACATAACCTTTGCCCGCCCATTCCTGGCCGTGTTGATTATGTGCATTACTTGGCTGATTTATTGGCAATATCGAGCAAAGGAAATGTTCCTACAGGCAAGGCCATACGCTGCATCGATATTGGTGTTGGGGCAAACTGTGTTTACCCTTTGGTGGGCGCCAGTGAGTATGATTGGTCGTTTGTCGGTAGCGATATTGAAGCCGCATCGTTGCGCTCGGCCGGATTAATTTTGGCAGCCAATCCTCAGTTAGAGCGCCAAATCGATTTACGTTTGCAAACCAATAAAAAAGCTATTTTTAACGGTATAATTCAAGCCGCTGAGCGTTTTGATTTAAGTATATGTAACCCGCCTTTTCACCGTTCGGCAGCGGAGGCTAAAGCGGGAACGCAGCGTAAGCAAACTAACTTAAAAGCCTCGTTGAAACATAAAGATAGCTTGAATTTTGGCGGCCAAAGCAACGAGCTATGGTGCCCAGGAGGAGAGCTAAGCTTCATTAAAAATATGATCAGTGAAAGCCAGCAATTTTCGGCTCAAGTATTGTGGTTTACTAGTTTGGTATCAAAAGAGGCTAATCTTAAGGCAATATATCAAGCGTTGAAGCAGCAAAAAGTGGCGCAATTTGAAACCATAAAGATGGGCCAAGGTAACAAAGTGAGTCGCTTTGTCGCGTGGACTTACCAAAAACCAGAACAACAAGCGCAGTGGCTTTTATCATCATGAGCCTTGCTGTTGTTTTTGTCGTTTCAGCATCGTTAATCAAGGTGCTGAATCTATTAATTATTAGTGATAAAAGAGAGCAATGAAAACGCCTAAAAGAATCCAGCCTTTAGTTGATGATGGCTTAGTAGATGAAGTGAAAAGCCAGCTGATGAGTGGCAAAGAAGCCTCGGTTTACGTGGTGCGCTGCGGCGATAAAATCCGCTGCGCTAAAGTGTATAAAGATGCCAGCCAGCGCAGTTTTAAACAGGCGGTGGCTTATCGTGAGGGGCGTAAAGTACGTAATAGTCGCCGTGCTCGAGCGATGGAAAAAGGCTCTGGTTTTGGTCGTGAGCAACAGGAAAAAGTGTGGCAAAGTGCCGAGGTTGATGCTCTGTATAAGCTAGCTGCAGCAGGTGTGAGAGTGCCGGAGCCTTACGGCTGCTTTGATGGCGTGTTGTTGATGGAGTTGGTGACCGACGATGAAGGTTATGTGGCACCGCGACTAAATGATGTACTGATGTCTGAAGAGCAAGCTTTGGAAGACCATCAAACCATGATTGGTTACATTGTAAAAATGTTGTGTGCGGGTTTGATACACGGAGATTTATCAGAGTTCAACGTGCTGGTGGATGAATATGGCCCCGTGATTATTGATTTACCGCAAGCAGTAGATGCTGCTGCTAACAATAACGCCGAGTGGATGCTTGCGCGTGACATCAATAACATGCGCGACTATTACACCCAATTTGCGCCTTCGCTGGCCAGCACCGAATATGCCAAAGAGATGTGGGCACTGTTTGAAAAAGGCGAGTTAACTGCAGATACCGAACTGACCGGAGAATTTACTCAGCAGGACACCGTGGCAGATATTGCGGCGATTATGCAGGAGATTGATGCTGCTCGCGAAGAAGAGTTGGCGCGCCGAGAGCGAATTAATGAAGCCCAACAAGGGGTAGATGAAAGTAAATTTAACTGGGCTGATTAATCTAATCTGCCCAGCGTGTATTGGCTTAGATATTCACATTTGCACTGGTGTGAAATTCTAACAAGGTATTTGCGGGGATTTGCACCGCTCCACCCCGAGTTATTAGGGCTAATCCTGCACCTACCTTGGCGCCGTCTTTAGCGCCATCACTACCGTTTATTAAGCCGCCAATGGCTGCACCGCCAGCGGTTTTTTTCACGGTGTTTTTGGCTTGTGCGTCACCTAAGCCATTAAAGCTATTGGTTTGAATAGCGATACGTTGGCCATTGATTGTGATGTCGGTTAAAGCAATGCTTAAGCTAGATTTACCCGCTAAACGACCCGCTTGTTCGCTTTGTATTACCTTGCCGTAAACCGTATCGCCAGTTTTTGCGATAAGGTGTCCACCTACCGATAAATCACCCTCTAGTTTGCCTGAAAAACGATGGCCAGAGCGATGTTCACGGCTACTAATGGCGGTATCTAAGCTTACCATTAAGGGGGTACCTGCCGGGATGTGCGTTATAGCTGAAGCGGCCTTACTATTTTCTACCGGAGCTGGCTCAGCTTTCGCTGGGGCAGTAAAAGAAACGTCTAGGTCTTTAACGTCGCTGGTGCTAAACGTCATGGCGTTGCCAGCCATTTCAAACTGAATATTCTCTGCATCGCGACTAAGCAAGGTACCTTCAAGCACACTGCCATTATTAAGGGTGAGAGTGTCGGCGCTAAGATTAAAGCTAATAGCGGCGATAAATACGCTAACTAAAGGAGTCGTCTTCAACATGGTTTGTTTATCCAGTATCTAAAAGAAACAAGGTATCTTTTTACCAGTTGAGTAGAGATAAAGCCTGTGATGAGACCGATTAACCCGATAAATATCAATTATCGGGCTGATGGGATCTTGAGCTGCGGTTCTAGATTAACGCAAGGTTATTGCTGTGCCAGGAAAAACTGGTAAGCGGTATTATTAGTTTCGTCGCGATAATCAAAACCAAGCTGCGCTAAGTGCTTGCTAAAAGCCTGTTGATCACTGTCTTGCAGCTCAAAACCGGCTAAGACTCGCCCGTAGGCAGAACCGTGGTTACGATAATGAAATAGAGTAATATTCCAATGTGGGCCAAGGGTACGCAGAAACTTAAGCAAAGCGCCGGGTTGTTCTGGGAATTCAAAGCTATATAAGCGCTCGTTTAGCTTCGCGCCCGGGTGGCCGCCCACCATATAGCGAACATGCTGCTTAGCGAGTTCATCGTCACTTAAATTCGCCACTTGGTAGCCACTGTTATTGAGCGTATCTAATAGTGTTGGCAGTTCGGTATCGCTGTTGCTTACTCGAATACCGACAAAAATACTGGCCTGCTGTTCACTGGCATAGCGGTAGTTAAACTCGGTAATTGCGCGACCACCTAAATGCTCTACAAATTCCAAATAAGCACCTTGGCGCTCGGGAATATTGACCGCTAATACCGCTTCTTTTTTCTCGCCTAGTTCAGTGCGCTCTGAGACATAACGTAGATTATGGAAATTTACATTAGCACCGGATAATACCGCCGCTAAACGTTGATCCTGAAGCTTGTGTTGTTGAGCGTAGGCTTTTAAGCCGGCTAAGGCTAAAGCGCCAGAGGGCTCTGAGATAGCACGAGTATCTTCAAATATATCTTTTACAGCAGCGCATATCTCATCAGAGTTTACCGTGATGACTTCATCTAAATACTGCTGACATAAGCGAAAGGTTTCTGTGCCAATGAGCTTTACTGCCACACCATCGGCAAACAGGCCCACTCGCTCTAAAGGCATTGGCTTTCCTGCAGCCAACGCTGCCTGTAAGCAGGCTGAGTCTTCGGCTTCTACGCCAATAATCTTAATGTGTGGCATCAGTTGTTTAATGTAAACAGATACGCCAGCGGCAATTCCGCCACCACCTACTGGCACAAACACCGCGTCTAGGTGCATGTCTTGCTCAAGTAGTTCTTTACCAATGGTGCCTTGTCCGGCAATCACATCTACATCGTCAAAGGGAGGTATGAGGGTATAACCGTGCTCGGCGGCTAGCTGTTTGCAATAGTGGCTGGCTTCGTCAAAGTTGTCGCCGACTAAGCGCACATCTGCGCCCATGGCACGAACTGAATCCACTTTAATATCGGGCGTAGTGGTAGGCATAACAATGATGGCGGAAATATTTAAACGCTGTGCCGACATTGCCACACCTTGCGCATGATTACCCGCTGATGCAGCAATCACTCCTCGCTGGCCTTGCTCTTGGCTAAGTTGCGCTATTTTGTTGTAAGCCCCACGCAATTTAAACGAATGCACACTTTGTCGGTCTTCACGTTTGAGAAGAATGTTATTGCCAATTCGCTTCGACAGTTTGTTCATGTCTTGCAGCGGGGTGACTTGGGCAATTTCATACACTGGCGAAAGCAGGATTCGGCGAAGATATTCGTTAGCGGAGGGGAGGTGTTGCGTCATCATATAACCTTAAAAAAATAAGCCCGGCGTACCGGGCTATTTACGCAAACTTTCTAGTGCAAAACTAGTCTAGTTTGCTTTGATCGCGAATTGCGCCTTTGTCTGCACTGGTGGCAAAGTGGGCGTACATTTTCAGTGAAGTACTCACCTCACGAATACGGCCAATCGGTCGCCAAGCATCGCTGCCTTTTGCTTCCATGGCTGAGCGACGTGTTGCTAGCTCTGCATCACTCACTTCTAGCACAATGCTGCGCTCAGGAATGTTGATGTCGATAATATCGCCCGGCTCAACCAAAGCGACTATGCCACCGCTAGCAGCTTCTGGTGAAACATGGCCAATCGATAGACCAGAAGTACCACCAGAGAAGCGACCATCGGTAAGTAGGGCACACTTCTTACCGAGTCCCATAGATTTCAAGTAAGAGGTTGGATACAACATTTCTTGCATGCCTGGGCCACCTTTAGGGCCTTCGTAGCGAATCAATACCACGTCACCTGCTTTAACGGTGCCGTCTAAGATACCGGCTACTGCATCATCTTGGCTTTCAAAAATACAGGCTGGGCCACGAAATACTAAGTTGTCGTCATCTACGCCTGCGGTTTTAACAATACAGCCATCTAAAGCTATGTTGCCTTTCAGTACTGCTAGGCCACCTTCTAAACTAAAGGCGTTTTCAAGGCTACGAATACAGCCTTCTGCGCGGTCAGTATCTAACTCATCCCAACGGCAATCTTGGCTAAAGGCTTTAGTGGTGCGAATACCCGCAGGACCAGCGCGATAGAAATCTTTTACGGCTTGATCTTGGGTTTGCATTACGTCCCATTTAGCCAAGGTATCAGCTAGGGTGCCTCCCATTACATTTGGCTCGTCGCGGTTAATTAAACCGGCGCGATCTAGCTCGCCTAAAATACCCATAATACCGCCCGCGCGGTGTACATCTTCCATGTGGTATTTGTTGGTTGATGGGGCAACTTTACATAACTGAGGTACCTTACGAGACAGCTCATCCATGTGGTCCATGTTGTAATCTACGCCAGCCTCTTGGGCGGCGGCCAATAGATGCAATACAGTATTGGTTGAGCCACCCATGGCAACATCAAGTGTCATGGCATTTTCAAACGACTTAAAAGTAGCAATAGAGCGCGGTAGGGCACTTTCGTCATTTTGTTGGTAATAACGATTACACAAATCTACGATGCGTTTACCGGCGTTCACGAATAATTTTTCGCGATCGGCGTGAGTGGCCAGCATAGAACCGTTACCTGGTTGGGCTAAGCCGAGCGCTTCGGTTAAACAGTTCATTGAGTTGGCGGTAAACATGCCTGAACACGAGCCACAAGTTGGGCAAGCGCTGCGCTCAACTTTTTCACTGTCTTCGTCAGAGACGTTTTTATCTGCGCCCATTACCATTGCGTCAACCAAGTCTAACTTAATGATTTGGTCGCTAAGTTTGGTTTTGCCAGCTTCCATTGGACCGCCAGACACAAAGATAACTGGAATGTTGATGCGCATAGCCGCCATTAACATGCCTGGAGTAATTTTGTCACAGTTAGAAATACACACCATGGCATCGGCACAGTGAGCGTTTACCATGTATTCAACAGAGTCGGCGATTAAATCGCGCGACGGTAGGCTATACAACATACCGCCATGACCCATGGCAATACCGTCGTCTACAGCAATGGTATTAAATTCTTTGGCTACGCCGCCTGCATCTTCAATTGAGCGTGCAACCAGTTGGCCAAGATCTTTAAGGTGAACGTGACCCGGTACAAACTGAGTGAAAGAGTTCACTACCGCAATAATTGGCTTACCAAAATCTTCTTCTTTGGTTCCTGTTGCTCGCCAAAGGGCGCGAGCTCCGGCCATGTTACGGCCTTCGGTGGTGGTGGCACTTCGCAGTTTAGGCATTGCGGTTTACTCCGTTAATCTGTGTTTGCTATTTGTTTAGGCAATGGCCGCTTCTGGCGAAGCCACTGCTTGTAATTGCTTTAATGTTACTTGCTCTACGTCGAATAACTTCACTAATTGATTAGTGAGATGCGCTATTGGACGCTCGCTAGTGACGGTTAGTTCAATCGCATAACCCGCAGGCAGGTGCTGAACCTCATGTTCAATGTGCATCGATTGTACTAAAAAACCACGGTGACGTGTCACTCGTAATACACGTTCTAATACATCGGCTTGGCTGCGGGTAGTAATGGTTAGTGAATGTTGCATTAGCAGTCCTCCATCATTTTGTCGTTGGCCACACCCGGTGGCACTAATGGCCACACGTTTTCCTCAGCATCAATTAATACATGCAGCAGGTAAGGGCCGTCGCTATTTAGCATCCGTTGCAGTGCAGCGTGAACATCAATTTTATTGCTAATGGTTTCACCCGGAATGTCAAAGGCAGAGGCCATTTTTACAAAATCGGGGTTGTCATCAAGAATGGTTTCGCTAAAGCGCCCATTAAAGAATAGATCTTGCCACTGGCGCACCATGCCTAAGCGATTGTTATCGATTAGCAACATTTTAACGGGTAACTTAGCGCGTTTAATAGTGGTGAGCTCTTGTACATTCATCATGAACGAACCATCGCCAGATACGTTAATCACGGTATCGTTAGGGCGAGCAAACTGAGCGCCAATAGCCGCGGGCAAACCAAAGCCCATAGTGCCTAAGCCAGCGCTAGAAAGGTGATTTTCTGGGCCGTCAAATTGCATATGCTGAGCCACCCACATTTGGTGCTGGCCAACATCACAGGCTACTACGGTGTCTTTGTTGATCATCTTGCTTAGTTCGTTAAGCATTGCTGGAGCAAAAATATGTGCGCCAGGGTGATCATAGCGCCATGCAAAATCATGCTTACGTTGGTTTACCGTAGCTTGCCAAGGGGCTATGTCGCACTTGCCATGCAGTTCTGGCAAGGTGAGTTTTAAATCGCTATCAAGGGCAACATCTGGCTCACGGCGTTTTCCAAACTCACTGGCATCGGCGTCTAAGTGAATGACCTTAGCATCTGGTGCAAATTCATCTAACTTGCCGGTAACGCGGTCATCAAAGCGAGCGCCAATAACAATCAGTAAGTCGGTTTCTTGAACACTTAAATTAGCGGCCTTAGTGCCGTGCATACCCAACATACCCAAGTAGTAAGGCTGGTCTTCTGTGATTGCGCCAATACCCTTAAGCGTGCTCACACTAGGGATTTGGCTATCTGTTAAAAACGCACGTAATTCGCTTACTGCGTTCGCCATACCTACTCCGCCACCCACGTAGGCCATGGGTTGTTTGGCTTCGGAAATTAATCGCTTGGCTTGAGCGAGTGAACTGGCATTAGGCGCTGTGGCTGGTTTAGCCGAGGCCACGTAGGCTAGGCTTTCTTCCACTTCGGCCAGTTGAATATCTTTAGGCACATCAATTAATACTGGGCCGGGGCGGCCACTAGTGGCAATTTCAAAGGCTTGCTCAATGGTGCGCTTTAGCTCTTTAACATCAGTGACCATAAAACTGTGTTTGGTCACCGATAAAGACATGCCTAATACGTCGACTTCTTGAAAGGCATCTGTACCAATCACAGGTTGGGCAACTTGCCCGGTAATGGCGATTAAAGGAATAGAGTCTAATTGTGCCTCAGCCAGGCCGGTGACAAGGTTGGTTGCGCCAGGCCCAGAAGTAGCGATACATACGCCTACTTTTAGTCCACGGTTAGCCCCTGCGCGGGCATAACCCACTGCAGCCATTGCCGCACCTTGTTCATGGCGCGTCAGCATGTGCTTGACCCCACCATCATAAAGCGCGTCATAAAGCGGCATAATTGCCCCACCGGGATAACCAAATACTTGTTCAACGCCCTGTTGTTTCAGAGTCGCTACAATTTGTTGAGCACCATTCATCACTACTTCCTTTCCACCGTTAACAAAAAACCCCCGAGCTTTGCAGCGCGGGGGTTTGGTGTTGTTTGCTTGTTTCAGTTACAACAGCGCATCCCCGCGAGGTGACAGAATAATCACCACAAGGACCACGCTAATAATTAGTGCAACTGAAAAAGACATATTTAAAACTTTCCTAAAGCATTGGTTAACAAGTACCACAGGATAAAATGTGATTCAAGTCCGCTTTATCTGTGAAAAGCTCTGCTTTCTGTATACTTAATATACAAAATGAAGTGCCATTAGCTGCTTTGTGTTTTAGTTGTAGTTTTATATTTTATTTAACTCTTTGGTCATGGTTATATCTGTTGTATCTCTAGCATATTATTCATTGCTAAATTGACTGTTTTTCTCCCAACTTTTTTGCAGAATGGGCCTAATGAGAAATCACTTAGCCTTATTGCGTGTTGATGGTGATATCTGTCATGGTTAGGTCACAGTACGCTAAAGTAAGCAAAGGATCTTAGATATGGGCATTGGCAAACCATCACATTGGATCTTTTTGTTGAGCTTTTTGCTGAGTGTTAATGCTACGGCAACGCCTGAAAAAGTGACGTTCTCTAGCGTTGAAGTAAGGGTTAAACAACAAGTCTATGTATTGGAATATGCATATAGTGGAGAACAGCGCACTCGAGGGCTAATGTATCGTCAGTCTCTGTGTGAAGACTGCGGAATGTTATTTAACTTTCAGCAGCCTAAGCGCGCTGGTTTATGGATGAAGAACACTTATCTCCCACTGGATGTTGCTTTTATCCGTCAAGATGGACGTATTTCTGAAATTTGTTCTATGCAAGCTCATGACGTTCGGTTAACCGTTGCTAAACAGAATATTCTTTACGCTTGGGAAATGAACCTAGGGTGGTTTAGTAAAAATGCAATCCAGGTCGGAGATATGGCGAGCATAAAACCGCTAGAATAAGTTATTGAAACTAAAAGATATCGTGATTTTTGCTGTGAGTTTTCACTCAAGAGGTAGGCATGACAGAAAAAGAAAAGATGTTAGCGGGGAAGCTGTATTTAGCCTTTGATGGCGAGTTAGTTGAAGATCGCAATATTGCCAAGTCACTGTGTTACGAGCTGAACTTGTTACACCCAGAGGAAGATTTACGTGCCGAAGTGCTTGCCGAGTTATTGCCTAATAGTTTAGATCCTTGGATAGAGCCGCATTTTTACTGTGACTACGGTTATAACATTACCACTGGCAAAAACTTTTACGCTAATCATAATTGCGTGATTCTCGATGGTGCGCCAGTGACGATTGGTGATGATGTCATGTTTGCACCATCTGTCAATATTTCCACAGCCACTCACCCTTTAAATGTTAAGCAGCGCACCGAAGGTTTAGAAACCGCATTACCGGTGACCATTGGTAACAACGTTTGGGTAGGCATGGGAGTGAATATACTACCTGGAGTCACCATTGGTGACAATGCAGTGATTGCCGCGGGTGCCTTGGTGAATAAAGATGTTGCGGCCAATACTGTGGTGGCAGGTGTACCGGTCAAGTATCTGCGTGACGTGCCAGAAGATGAAGACCAGTGAAGGGTAAGTTGTGCAAACAGTTTTAATTGAGCATTTTATTCGCAGTTTTTCTTATGACGAATTTATTACTTTGTTAGTCCCCGATATCGAGCGGCAGAGGCCAAAAGAGATGTATTTTCAGTATTTGGGGCAAGATAAAAAAGTAACGTTAAAGCACCTTATGTGGCATACCTATACCTTGATAGATTCGATTCAGTCTTTTGGTTATGTAAATTTCACAATGGATAGTGTCAAATACTCAGTAAATAAAGATGAAGATAGTGGATTAAATTGTCTGGCACTGTTGCATGAGAAAGTAATAAGGCAGCGCCTATTGAACTTTCCTATCACCGAGGGTGAGCATATTGGCTTTGGCATAGTAAATAGTGTTGCTGCTTATCTAACAGAGCAACATGCAATGCAAAAGCAGTTGGCTAGGGTAGTTTCATTTTGGATTATTATCGCGTTGTTTCACTTTCAAGAGCAATTATTGCTTAAAAGCTTACCAAACTAATAGTGGGCTTTGAGGTGTTTTACATCTATGCCTATCAATCTAATAGTTATAAGCCATTTCTTATCTGTCTTGGTTTGTAATACCGTTAAGTTGTAATCTTAAAGGCCCTTGAAGGAGGTCTTATGCAACAGCTTAATGTTCGACACTATATGCGTACTCAGTTACTTAGCTTTACTCAAGAGCAAAGCATTAACCAAGCCAGTGACGCCCTAACAAAATCCCAGCAACTTGGTGCGCCAGTGGTTGATGCCAAGGGTGCCTTAATCGGTTGGTTATCAGAGTTAGACTGCGTAACCCAAATGCTGCAAGCCGGTTATTACTGTGACCAAAGTGCCTTAGTGAAAGACATCATGCGCACAGAGGTATTAAGTGTTGGCCCCGACGAGAATATTCTTGATTTGGCTAAAAGCATGACCGACAACAAACCGAAGAGCTATCCGGTGGTTGAAAATGGCAAATTACTGGGTTTAATAGAACGCAAGGCAGTATTAGCCGCGCTACATAAACAACAGCAGCAATGTTTTAGCGTAAAGCAGTAGAAGCGATTAATGGCGCTTTATTCAACTGAGAACGTTGATAAGTGCCTCTTCTTTTCGAGAGCTTTCATTTTGCTTTTACCTAAAGCTTTTTAGGCCGATTCTAAGAAGCGGAAAATATTGATTCTCTTAAACGCTCAATATCAACTTACTCGAGATCTCTGAAGCGTTCTTGGTGAGGATTGGGTTCTTGGCTTTCAAGGTATTGGCTGACAATCCGGTCATAGGTACCATTTTCTTTAATGATATAAAGCCCTCTATTGAAGCCATCGCATACTTCGCGATCCCAAAACACGTTATAAAAACCAAACTTCTCACCAAATATTTTTGACACCACGTACTCAGTATCGGAGTTCTTATATTCTGTTCTCGCTTTAAAATAGTTGAAGATTTCATGGGCTAAAACAATCACATCTACACGTTCTTTAAACAGCATTAAGATTTGAGATTGTTGTTTTGAGGTTTCTTGGTATAGAGATTTCTCCTTGTTTGATAGCGCTATGCGCTTATAGTCATCGCCATAAAATAGGCTGGCTCGTTGATGCGCCAATATCGACTTATCTTGTAAATCATTAATCGTTGAAATATCGAGACCTGTCTTGTTTAAGTGTATTGCGACGGTTTGATATTCGGGCAGCACGATATCGGAATAAAAAACCTCAATATCTTTAAAGTTTTTTAAGGTAACAATGGCACCATCAATTTGCTTTTGGCGAAAGGATATCGGCAGGCGTCCGTAGGGATAGCTAGTAAATTCTACCTGATAACCGGCAATAGTGAGGCTCTCTCGCACTATATCCACTTCGGCACCAGAAAACTTGTCGCCCTCTACAATGCTGTAAGGCGGAAAGTCAGCCACACCGATCAAAATGACATTATCCTTCGCTAAGCAAAGAGAGCTACTCATAAGCAATAGGCAAACGGTGAAGGCGCTGCGGATCCATATCATAAATTAAAATATAGCAGTTGCTGAAGCAAAAACGAGCACACTCAAGAGGGCCATACTCACTAGAAAAGCTGCTAGGTTAGTGAGGGGCCATTAATGACACTTTTATTAAAATACGACTAGTATCAAAGGTGTTATTAATTGTTGGGAAAATTATGGGTTTAGCGATTGTTAAAACATGTACTTTGGTAGGCATGGAAGCCTTAAACGTTACCGTAGAAGTTCATTTGGCCAACGGTTTACCAGCCTTTAGTATTGTGGGGTTGCCAGAGACCTCGGTTAAAGAAGCGAAAGACAGAGTGCGTAGTGCGATACTAAACAGTGGCTTTTCTTTTCCGGCAAAACGCATCACCGTAAACCTTGCCCCAGCAGACGTTCCTAAAAGCGGAGGTCGATTTGATTTACCTATTGCGATAGGCATCCTCGCTGCTGCTGGCGATATTCCGCTAGCTTGTTTAAACGATATGGCTTTTTGTGGAGAGCTGGCGCTTTCCGGTGCTATTCGCCCAGTTAGCGGTGCCATTGCCACGGCACTGTCTATAAGCCAGCAGCATCTCACTTTAGTCACTAGTGAACAAGACGCTGACGCCGCAGCACGGGTGCCTGAGGTGAAAGTACATGGCAGCGCCAGCCTGCAGCAGCTTAGCGCTGGTTTAAATGGTCAAAGCGCTTTTAATCTGTTGGCTGCAAGCCCCATTGAGCCGGCATTAAGCAAGCTAGAGTTAGATATGAGTGACGTGCAGGGCCAGCACTTAGCCAAGCGTGCTTTAGAGCTGGCTGCGGCAGGGGCACATCACTTATTGATGTTAGGCCCGCCGGGAACGGGCAAGACCATGTTGGCCAGCCGTTTACCGGGTATTTTACCTAGCCTAAGTGAGCAGCAGGCAATAGAGGTCGCGGCGATTAACTCGGTCAGTGCCCAGCAAAGAGAGCTTGAACAATGGTATATACCGCCATTTAGAAGCCCACATCATAGTGCGTCTATGGTGGCTTTAGTGGGCGGAGGATCAAACCCAAAGCCGGGAGAAATTACTCTGGCTCATCATGGAGTGTTATTTCTAGATGAGCTACCAGAGTTTGCCCGCAGTACCCTAGATGCCCTGCGTCAGCCCCTAGAATCAGGCGAGGTACATATATCACGCGCTGCTTTGCAAGTTCGTTTCCCTTCGCGTTTTCAGCTCATAGCAGCCATGAATCCGTCGCCCTGTGGATATTACCAAGGCCAACAATTGCGCAGTAACCCCGATCAAATCCTCAAGTATTTGAGTAAGCTTTCGGGTCCATTTCTAGATCGCTTTGATTTAAGTGTGGAGGTGGCTGAGTTACCGAAAGGCAGTTTAAGCCAACACTCTAGTGGTGAGTCTAGCGAGGCAATCAAACAACGGGTTATTGCAGCCCGTAAATTACAAATGCAGCGCAGCGGTAAACTCAATAGCCAACTCTCGGGTAAAGAGTTACATAAACATGCTTTTCTTGGTGCTGAAAATAGCGACTTTTTAGAAAGCAGTATTCGCCAGCTTGGGCTTTCTGCACGAGCATTTCATCGTGTTTGGCGCTTGGCCAGAACCATTGCCGATCTGAAACAACAATCAGATGTTAAACGCAGTGATCTTGTGGAAGCACTAAGTTATCGTGCTATGGATCGATTGTTAAAACAATTAAGCTACTAATATTCACTTTATTTTGACTATTTTCTGTTGAGTCTCTAGTGGCTATAAACTTTTTGTCACAGTGCTGGCGCTGCTTGAGCGCCTTTTTTTGTTCCGTAAAGAAATGAATACAACAAAATGGCGCAGAAATTGTATAGCTATCTGTGTTCAATTTATTGACACTTAATTAGAATGAAAAGAAAGATAACGTTTTCATAAGCTGCTGTTTTTGAAGTACTATGTGAGTTATAAACATAGAGTTATTGATAGCTGTTTATAGGAACCACGGGTGTTCAAGCTCTTTTAAAGAGTAAATGAAATATTAAAAAAGAAAGGCAGTAAGGTCAGAAACATGACTTTCACCGAAAAATCGTTAAACGGGTGTTTACAAGGTGATAGCTGCTACTTAAAGTGCAAACGTGAATAACCCGCATAAAGAGGTTATCGCGCTAATAAAAAAGGAAGGAATTACGATGATGAAATGGATGGTGATAGGCATTTCTCTATTGTTTGCTGCGAGCGCTAGCGCTCAAGAAGTTAGAATTTGGTTACAATCAGGTAGTGAATCGCAATGGATGGAGTTAAGTGATTTACAGATACAGAATACAGATGGCAGTTTAAAAAACCGCATAGTAGCTTTAGATAGCAAAGGAAAACGTTTGTTTATGCCCCTAAGTGAGTTGGCATTCATTCAAGCAGATAATCAGTACTATTATGTATCTAATCAATATATTGCAGTAACCCACAGCGGCGCTAAGTTTAGCTTGCCAAGCCAAGATGATGACGTAGGTATGTTTGTGGCTAAAAATGGCTTTGGTGGATACACCACCTTTGACTACTCGGCATTACGTCGAATTATCTTCTCTAAATAGTTTCCTCATTCTGTCTAGAAAGAACCTCTTTCGCTTAATTAAAATTGCTTAAGCAACACTTTTTTAAGAGGTTTTTTCTGGCACAATAAAGGCTGCCTAGTTCAAGGGAACAGCCTTCTTGTTATATCTTTATCAAAGCAACCACTTAGATACCCTGCAAATACTGCTAAGTAAGGTAATGTCCTTACAGGCACCTGCTAATCCTTTTGTTCAGCAACAAGTGTTGGTGCAAAGTCCCGGCATGGCGCAGTGGCTAAAGCTACAACTGGCCGAACAACAGGGCATTGTGGCGAATGTGGCCTTCCCGCTCCCTGCTAGTTTTATTTGGCAAATGTTTCATTTGGTCTTGCAAGACGTCCCCGAACAAAGTCCCTTCAATAAAGAAGCCATGAGTTGGCGCTTAATGCGTTTGCTACCTAAACGGTTGGCCGAAGAAGAATTTAGTGCGCTAAAACACTACTTGCTAGGTGATGATGATACGACTGAGATAGAGAGCCGTAAGTTATGGCAACTGGCTCAGAAAATTGCTGACATTTACGACCAATATTTGGTGTATCGTAGCCAGTGGACCAGTGCTTGGGAAGATGGCGAAGACCTGATTGAAGTCAGTGAAAGCCAACCTTGGCAGCCGATCCTTTGGCGAGATTTGGTTGATGATACCGTTGGCTCTATGGACTCGCCTTACCACCGCGGCAATTTGTATATCGATTTTGTTGAGCAACTGCGGCTAGCAAAAACGGCGCCGCAAGGCCTGCCAGAACAAGTGTTTATTTTTGGTATATCGGCTTTGCCACCAGCCTATGTTGAGGCCTTAGATGCACTGGCCTTACATACTGATATTCATCTGTTTCTCACCAATCCATCAGAGAAGTATTGGGGCGATGTACGCGACGTTAGCACTGTGCTTAAGCAGCAAGCCGACATTGAAGTAGTCGGTAACCCGCTATTAGCCTCAATGGGTAAATTAGGGCGTGACTACATTGAAATGCTGCACCCGCTTAACAAACAAGAAACCGACATTTTTGCTAGCAACCTCAATGAACACAGCGCCGCAAGTTTATTGTCCTTAGTGCAAGATGATATTTTGCAGCTGCAAGACCCTATTGATTATCAGCGCTTTGATAGCAGCGAACATAAACGTTCTATTGCCGTTAATGACAGTAGTATTCAATTACATTTGTGCCATAGCCCTCGTCGAGAATTAGAAGTACTGCACGACCAGTTATTGGCAATGTTTGAACAAGATCCAGACTTAAGCCCGCGTGACGTAATAGTGATGGTGCCCGACGTAAACCGTTACGGGCCAATGATTCAAGCCGTATTTGGCAGCGCGAGTCGTGAGACTCGTTTGCCGTTTGCTATTTCTGATCGCAGTGCAACTCAAGAGAACCCGGTATTGCTCAGCTTTTTAGAGCTGCTGGCCTTACCACAAAAACGAAAGTCAGCCGCCGAGTTGCTCGCTCTATTGGAAGTGCCAGCCATTATGCGCTGTTTCGACTTAAGTGAAGATGAGCTAAAACCGCTACGTCAATGGGTGAAAGAGGCGGGAGTTCGTTGGGGCTTAGATGGTGCTGATCGTAGCCGCTGGCAAGCGCCAGACGATGAAACCCATTCTTGGTTATTTGGCATTAAACGTATGTTGTTGGGTTATGCCATGCCTGGCGAAGCTGGTCTTTACCAAGGTGTGCTGGGCTATGATGAAGTGCAAGGTAAACGCGCTCTTGCAGTGGGTAAGTTGGCCGACTTTATTGATGTGTTAATGCAGCTAGAGCAACAGCTCTTAGAAGCAGTTCCTGCAGCACAGTGGCGAGAGCGCCTGCAAGCTTTGCTAAACGATATTTATCACTTTGATAGTGACGACGAAGCCGAGCAATTACGTTTGTTAAAGTTGTTTGAAACCTTGGTGGAGCAGTGCACCGCAACCGAATATCACGAGCCAATAAGCCCAGAACTAATTTTGGATTATTGCCGAAACCAGCTGAATGCCCAACGCGGCAGTCAGCGATTTTTAGCCGGACAAATCAACTTTTGTACCTTGCTACCAATGCGCGCCATACCTTTTAAAGTCGTGTGTTTATTGGGAATGAATGACAGTGAATACCCACGCAGTGTGCCCAGTTTAGGTTTTGATCTTATGGCGGCTAATCCGCCAAAACGCGGCGATCGTAGCCGCCGAGATGACGACCGTTATTTGTTTTTAGAAGCGCTGCTGGCTGCTCAACAGCGATTATACATTTCGTATATTGCGCATAGCGCTAAAGATAATAGTGAGCAAACTCCCTCGGTATTAGTGGCCGAGCTGGCTGATTATTTAGCGCAAAGCTGCGTTTTGGACGGTGATGAACAGCTCAATGTGGATGACTCCGGCAAGCAGTTGCTTGCTCAGCTCACTCATCAGCATCCCTTGCAACCATTCTCGCCCGAGTATTATCAGCATTCCTCACGGATCTTTAGCTATGCGCAGCGCTGGTTGCCCGCAGTGGCGGCTCAGCAGCAGAATAAATCTGAGCACACATTGGCAGAACCGTTAATCAACGAGGGTGGTTTGGCAGATATTGAAATGGACGAACTGCTAGCGTTTAGCCGCTCGCCAATTGCTTATTTTTATCAGCGACGCTTAAAAGTGAGCTTTCCTCGCTTAAGTGACCAACTAGAAGAAACCGAACCTTTCTTAGTTGAAGGCCTATCGGGTTACACCATGAAGCAACACTTGCTGGAACAGCAATTAGATAATGCCGATAAACGCCAGCAGTTTGAACACTTACATGCCGCTGGCGCTTTGCCCCATGGTGGGTTTGGTGAAGTATCGTTTGAGCAGCAATGGCAAGACACACAACCATTGGCAGATATGCTATTTCCTTTGCTAGCGGGTGGTTTGTTAGAGCGCCAACAATTAATGCTGCAGGTGGGCTACCATTCGGAAGTTAGCGTATTGCAAACCCGTTTATCGGCTTGGCTAAAGCATCAGTATGCACAAGGGTTGGTGTCTTATCGCCCTGGCAGCATTCGTGGTAAAGACTTAGTGGCTGCCTGGTTATGGCATTTGGTTTTTCATGCGGTGCAGCCAGCTCAAGCGTCAGCTAGTTATATTGTTGGCCGCAAAAATGCTTGGCAGTTCGCGCCTATTGATAGTGAATTTGCCACTCAGTGTTTGAGTGACTGGCTAACTTGCTTGCACGCAGGTTTACAGCAACCTTTGCTATTACCTATCGAAAGCGCTTGGCAATGGATAAGCCAGTGCAAAGATAAAAAGACTGGTGCAATCGAGTTTAGCGAAGCCAATATCGACAAGGCACGCCGCGCTGCACGCATCCAGTTTGCGGGTGGGCCCTTTGCACAAGCCGAAGGTGATGACCCGTATATTCAAGCCCAACTAGCTGATTTAGAAGCAATATGGCCGGAATTCGAAGCCAATACTCAGCGTTTATTCGAGCCCTTGTTACAACATATAGAGGAGTTTGCCAGTGTCTGATATAAACGCGCAAGCTCAGCCTAAGCAGGCAGTAAGAACTAATAATCTCGATGCATTTACCCTTCCGCTGAACGGAGCGCGCCTAATTGAAGCCAGTGCGGGAACGGGGAAAAGCTTTACTATTGGAACTTTGGTTCTGCGTTTACTACTGGGGCATCAGCGAGTAGAAGGGCAAGGCTTTTCTCAGCAAGGTGAGCTTAAGCCACTGACTATCGACCAGATATTGGTGGTGACTTTTACCGAAGCGGCCACCCAAGAACTCCGAGGCAGTATTCGAGAAAAAATTCATGAAGCACGCATTGCTTTTTTACGTAGTGAAAATGAAGACAAAGTTGAGAATGAAAATGAGGCTTTGAAAAGGCTACTAGATGAAGTAGGCGATCACCCACAAGCGGCTCAGCGTTTACTGCTGGCTGAGCAAAACATGGATCAGGCCGCAGTATTCACCATTCATGGTTTTTGTCAGCGCATGTTAAAGCAACATGCTTTTGAATCTGGCTTACCCTTTGAGATGGAGTTTCTCACTAACGAAATCCATTTACGTTTGCAAGCGGTGCAAGACTGCTGGCGACAGCGTTTTTATCCCCTGCCTGTGCCACTTATCTCGCGCATTGTGCAATGTTGGCCGGGGCCTTATCAGCTGCATCAAGAAATTGGCAGCTTGCTTAATCAAAGCCATTTTGAGCTGCAAGGTGTGCCAAATGAGCAAAATCTAGAAGCCTTTTTTGCCCAGCAAATTGCACGTATAGATACCTTTAAACAGCTGTGGAAACCCGCAGCAGCCGACATTGCCGAGCTAATTGCCACTGCGCCTTTGAACGGCAACAAGTTTCGCAAAGCCTCGGTAGAGAAATGGCTAGGGCTGATTAATCAGTTTGCCGACGCTCCTACCGAGAGCGATTTTTTAAGCAAGCCTTTGCGTGAAGCCTTAGGCAAGTTTACCCCAGAGAATTTAGCCAATGGTGTCAAAGCCAAAGGTGCGCCGCCAGAGCATAAGGCGTTCAATGCTATTGAAGCCTTGTTTGATGACGAACAGAACATTAAAAACCTGCTGTTAGCGCAGTTATTACCGCAAATTCGCCAGCGCTTCGCTGAGCTAAAACAGCAGCAACAATTATTGAGTTTTGATGATTTGCTGGCGGGTTTAGCCAAGGCGCTAAATGCCCCTCAAGGTGGTGTTCTCGCCGAGCAAATTGCCCAGTTGTATCCAGTGGCAATGATTGACGAATTTCAAGATACCGACCCGCAGCAGTATCAAATATTTTCGCAGCTTTATATGGGCAGAGCCGATAGCGCATTAATGCTGATTGGTGACCCTAAACAAGCCATTTACGGCTTTCGTGGTGCCGATATTTTCACCTACATGCAAGCACGTAACAATGTTGCTGCACGTTATAACTTGCCCACCAATTGGCGCTCGACCGGGGCGATGGTGAATGCCTGTAACCTATTGTTTGAAGCCCATGCGCGGCCATTTATTTTTGACGATGCGATTCAGTTTATTCCGGTTAACGCGGCTAAAGACCAGCTTAGCGGTTTAAAAATCAACGGCCAAGAACAAGCTGCGATGCAGTTTTTGTATCAGCAAAATAGTGAGTTTGTGCGTGGCGAAGACTATATCAATGGCCAAGCTTTGCAGTGTGCTCAGCAAATTCAACAATTATTAGAAGCCGGACAAAGCGGCGCAGCCACCTTGGGCGACAAGGGTAAAACCGTTGAAGCGGGAGACATTGCGGTATTGGTAAGAACCCGCCGCGAAGGCGACAAAGTTGCTGCGGCATTGGCCAAACAAAATATTGCCAGCGTGAGTTTGTCTAACCGCGATAGCGTGTTTGAAAGCCCAGAGGCTTATCAATTTTACCTGCAATTATTAGCCTGCCAAGAACCGCATAACGATCGTAAATTACGTGCCGCCCTCGCCAGTAAAATGCTTGGCCTAAGCTTGCAAGAGTTGGATGCACTGAACACCGACGAAGCTTGTTGGCAACGTTATTCGCAAGAATTTTCCGAGTACCAACAACTGTGGCTAAGCCAAGGCGTACTGGCGATGTTTTATCGCTGGATGAGCCAACGTGGTATTAGCGAGCGCTGGATAAACCAAAGTGATAACTACGGTGAGCGCTTACTCACCAACTTAATGCATTTAGCTGAGCTGCTACAAAACCAAAGTGCCGAGCTAGATGGTGAAGCCGCCTTAATGCGTTGGTTTGCCGAGCAACTATTAGAGCCAGACGGCAATGCCGACGACCAACAATTGCGTTTAGAAAGTGACGCGAACTTAGTGCGAATTGTCACTATTCATAAAAGTAAGGGTTTGGAATATCCAATAGTGATGTTGCCATTTATTCTTGGTTTTCGCGAAGCCAGCGAAGCGTTGTATCATGAAGGCGAGCGCTTTATTTATGATTTGGACGCTGGCGAAAAAGCCATGGAAGCGGCTTGCCAAGAACGTTTAGCCGAAGATTTACGCTTGTTGTATGTGGCGGTTACGCGGGCAGTGTATTGTTGTTATTTAGGCGTGGCAGATCTTAAAAAAGGCAATGCCAAAAAAGGCGATACCGACGTACACCAAAGTGCGTTGGGTTACTTACTACAACAAAATCAGCCGCAGCCTGCGGGAGCGTTAGCAGCGATATTAGATAATCTTGCCCTGCACAAAGACATTGCCTGGCAAACCGTGAGTGAGCAAACACTCACACCTTATCAAGCGATTGATGAGGGTGAACAGAGCTATGCCGCGAGGCAGTTTACTAGCCAAATCAATCGAAACTGGTGGTTAACTAGCTATTCAGCGCTGAGTCGTCATCAAGGTCACCATTCCGGCTTTGACGCCAGCAGCGACATGGCTTGGCTAGACCAAGCAGAAGGGCTAAGCGTGGAAAACAGCCAGCCACAGGCAGAGCAAACACTCACTATTTTTGATTTTCCGCGTGGTGCAGAGGCGGGTACCTTTTTACATTTGTTGTTTGAAGAGCTGGATTTTCAAGCGGAGATTGATGAAGTCCGCCAACAGCTACCCAGCTTGTTACAAGCGTCAAGCTATAACCAATTAAATGAACAAGGCGAGTTATTGTGGTTAGAGCCTTTGGCACAAATGTTTCTGCAAGTGTGTGCAACACCACTCGATGATGCAGGCAGTATTGAGGCCTATAGTTTAAGCCACTTGCCCGAGCCACAATGTTTGGTTGAGATGGAGTTTTTCTTACCAATTGCCGATCTGCAAGCTAACCAAGTAAATCGACTTATTCGTCATTTTGACCCTTTAAGTCGCCGAGCTAACTTACTCGATTTTGCTAGCGTGCAAGGCATGCTTAAAGGCTTTATTGATTTAGTGTACCAACACAATGGCCGCTATTACATGCTGGATTATAAGTCTAACTACTTGGGTGATGATGTCGCCGAATATCAACAGCAAGCAATGAAGAATACCATGATTGAGCATCGCTACGACTTTCAGTATCAGCTTTATAGCTTGGCTTTACACCGTTGGTTAGGCCAACGCCTGCCGAATTATGATTACCAGCAGCATTTTGGTGGCGTGTATTACTTGTTTTTACGTGGCATGAGTGGCGCTGAAGCCTCACTAATCGCAGATCGCCAAGGGGTGTATTTTAGTCGCCCAGAGCCAGAGTTTATTGAACACCTCGACCAACTATTTGCCGGTGAGTGCTTGCCTGCCGAGTTGCCAATATTGCCAAGCTGCGAGGAACTAGCCGATGAGTAATTTAGCCAGCTTGGCCACTTCGCCAGCCCTAACTTGGTTACAGAACCTTAAGCGAGATGGTGCCATTAGTGCTTTAGATTTTCATTTTGCCAAGACCCTCGCCAGCAATAACAATGCTGAGGCTTTAATGATTGCCGCCGCCATGGTGAGTAACGAGTTAAATGCTGGGCACGTGTGCATTGATCTCGCAGGCATCGCCAAGCGCTGTGAAATGTTAGGCCATTGCCCACTCGAGCAATATCAAAATAGTGATTTTTGGTTGAAGGTGCTCAGTGAATCCGAGGCTGTTCAGCAAGCCGATAACGCTGAGCAAAGTGCTAAACCCTTAGTGTTGCAATATCAGCGGGTATATTTATACCGCTATTGGCGTTATGAGCAGCAAATTGCCCATTACTTTTCGCAAGCTCAAGCACCGAGTGATTTCTCGGCCAGTGAGATTGCCCAGCGAGTGCAGCAATTATTTAGCCCAAATTGGCAGATGTTATTGAAGGCAAAAGCTAACTATTCATCTCAGCAAATGGCTCTGTATGCCGAGCAATTTCTCGATGTAAACGATGTAGCCCTGCTGAACAATACAATGCGGTTACAAGCGTTAGCGGCTATTACCGATGCTCAAGCATTGGCGGACTTTGTAAATAGTATTGCAAACGCTAGCAAAATAAATTGGCAGCAATTGGCAGCCTTGCAGGCCTGTTATCAAGCTCGCTTGGTGATAAGCGGTGGGCCAGGTACTGGCAAAACCACCACTGTGACTCGCTTGTTAGCGTTATTACAAGATTTACAATTAAGTGCTGGCAAACCCGCGCTTAATATTCAGCTAGTTGCGCCAACAGGTAAAGCGGCAGCACGTTTAAGTGAATCGATTATTGGTGCCAAACACCAGCTCAATGCCAGTGAGCGAACCATTGCTACCATTCCTGAGCAAGCGTCTACCATTCACCGTTTGCTAGGCGTTATTCCAGGTCGAGCGGAGTTTCGTCATCATGCAGACAACCCCCTCACCTTAGATATGTTAGTGGTTGATGAAGCCTCGATGATTGATATGCCCTTAATGGTTAAGCTGTTGGCCGCGATGCCCGCCAAGGCGAGGATCATATTGTTGGGTGATAAAGATCAGCTGGCCTCGGTAGAAGCGGGTGCAGTATTAGGAGATTTATGTGCCTTTATCGACCACGGCTATAGCGCTGAGCTAAGCCAATTTTTACAAGCCTGTAGTGGCTTTGATTTATCTCAGCAACAAACCCAAGCACCTTTGGCGATTGCCGATAAGCTGTGTTTATTGCGCAAAAGCTACCGCTTTGATGCGCGCTCTGGTATTGGTTTGTTAGCTAAGGCGGTAAACCAAGGGCGCGCTGATCACGCTTTAGAGCTACTTAACTCACAACGCTCAGATTTGCCTTATCAAAGCCTCAGCCAAGAGGCGTATCAAGACTTGCTTGATACTGTAGTGCAAGGTTATCAACCTTATTTAACCGCGCTGCAACAAGGGCAAAACATGCAGCAGGTGTTTGAATTATTTCACGAATTCCAGCTTTTGGTGGCTTTGCGAAATGGCGAGCTAGGGGTCAGTGGCTTAAACCAGCGCATAGAGAGTTTGCTTAAAAAACACGGCCTGATTGAGCGCTCTACTAATACCGAGAGCCTGTGGTATGCCGGTAGGCCAGTAATGATTGATCAAAACGACCACGAACAGCAGCTATATAACGGGGACATTGGTATTTGTGCCAGTGATGAAAACGGCCAGCTAATGGTAGCGTTTGAATCGGCCAATGGTTTGCGTTGGCTGCTGCCAAGCCGCCTACCTGCTCACCAAAGCGTTTATGCGATGACGGTGCACAAAAGCCAAGGCAGTGAGTTTAAACATGTCACCATGTTACTGCCGCCGGCTAAACAAGGTTTGGTGAATCGAGAGTTGTTATACACTGCGATTACTCGAGCGAAAAGTCAGTTTAGCTTGTATGCCGATGCTGAAAGTATTAGTGCTGCGTGCAGGAATAAGACTCAGCGGCGTTCGGGTTTGGTGGAGCGTCTTGCAGAATAGAAGAAAGATTGTTGAATTCACAAGAAAGTTAGCATTTTTGTTCGCCATCCTTTGATTTTTACTGAGGCCTAAATCGTTTAGATATAGCAATTAAATCTCATAACTAGCTTTTAACAGGTAGGTCATTAGTTGATTCTATTTTGTACTAACATCAATTTCAGGAAACCTATATACATCAATATTCTCGGGAGAGGTCGGGTATTGTGGAGTTTCAATATAGGGTGCTAGTTTAGATTTCGAGACATTGCCAGTTGTGGGGTCGATTGTGATGGTTTGTGATTGTCCATCAGGGTAAAACTTACTTCGGATAATTTTTCCATCTTTTTGATACTCATATTGCATATACTTTTCTCGAGTCGCAGTTGGGTATTCAGGTGTATCATCAGATGAACTCTGAGCGTATGCAGAAGAAATAAAACCCAAAGACGTATTCGCGGTATCAGGGGTAGGGAATGGAAACCATTGGCTGCGTGTACCATATTTAACCAATATATCTCCTTTACTGTGAACTTCTAAGCCAATTGTAACCCTCCCATTGTCGGTAGCTAAAGGAACTTCTCCCTGAAATATTGGTTTCTCACCAAAGTATCTTTGGTAGTAATTCTTATTGTCTCGCTCAGCTTGAGAGGTGGGTATATTATTTATCGCTCTATATATATCAACCGAGCTATTGATCAATGAAGAGGTCACCACCAATACTCCTGTTAGTTTTCCCGCCATTACACCGAAGTTAGTTAAACTGATTTTGTTTAAAACTGGCATATGACTTCCCTTATTAGCTGTGAGCTAGTCAAAGTAGTTTAGTACATACATTATAAATACGCTTATCAGCTCTCTCTTTGCTGTATATATTCCTTAAACAGCTTGTGTACCCCATGTAAAAACTCGATGTCGTCGCGGCGCGCACCTAACATATCATCGACAAATCTAAGGCTACTGGCAGGAATGGGGGAGCCTTTAACTAGGTCACGCTCTTGCTGACTTAGCGGAAGCAAGTACACCATGCTCAAATCCATGGCTTTGGCTAATTTGTAAATGTCGATCTGGCTAAAGTTGGCTGAACCGTCTTTGTCTAACTTGTTGTAGAGCGCGGTTTTAGAAATGCCGCTTAGCTTTGCCAGCTGGTTACGATTTAACGAGTAATATGCCATTAGTGACTCAACCCGCTCGATTTGCATTGCTCGGTATTCTCGTTCGTTACAGTCGGTAAATTCAAAACTGCCAGTGGCAATGTTGTCCCATTCAGAGGTGCTCATAACTATTCCCGTATTGAGGAAAAATGCTGTTGTTTCGTTCCAGTATAAGGACTATTAAGCCGATAAAATAGCCTTATTGATTTGAGCTGGAGATAAACATGAGACAAACATCCGACAGAATTCGTCATGCTATTGGTTTTGAACTAGTGGGTTTGTTAGGCGCAATGCCATTAATGAGCATTTTGTTTGGGGTAGACCCAATGCATTCTGGTGCTATGGGCTTGTTTTTCTCTGTGGTGGCTACGCTGTGGAACTATAAATACAACGCATGGTTTGATGGATATTTGCAGCGCCGCCAAGGCAATAGCGAAAAGAGCCAGAAGCAACGAATAATACATGCTTTGGGGTTTGAAGCAGGTTTGTTGGTGATTACTATTCCTGTGATGGCGTGGTGGTTTGAGGTGAGCTTGCTGCAAGCATTGATTATGGATGCAGCGATGATTGTATATTACTTATTCTTTGCTTACGGCTATAACTTAGCTTACGACAAGTTGTTTCCTGTGCTTGACCAAGCAAAGACTCAATCATGCTCAGCTTAGTAAACCACTAAGTTTGGCGCGGCTATAACAAGCTATGGTTTTGGCATCGTTAATGGTTCCGTTAACGATGCCTTGTTCAAACTCTTCTATGCCCATTTCAAATACTTCAATAAATTCGTCTTCGTCACATTGGCCAGCCTTAGCGCTTAAACCTTTGGCTACAAACAGATACTGTATCTCGTCGCAAAAACCGGGAGCGGGGTATAGCTTGCCTAAGTTGTGCCATTCTTCCGCCACCAAGTTTACCTCTTCTTGAAGCTCGCGTTTGGCGCATTCTAATATGCCTTGAGGTGATTGTTCATTGGCTTCAATGGTGCCGGCGGGTAATTCAACTAGCCAATCTTTAATCGCGGTTCGGTATTGGCGTTCCATTATTATTTTACCTCGCGAGTTTATTGCCAAAATAACCACTGCGCCTGGGTGTTGTAAGGTAGTGACTTGAACTTGGCGTTGATCAGGCAGTTGGTGTGGTTCTTCTACGACTTCAAAGCAGTGCCATTTACACAGTGTTTGTTTTTCCATTTTAGGGCTCCTCAGGCTTATTTCTTTTAGCTTACTGCACTTAAATGAAGGGAGTGCTCTAAAATTAATGACAAATTTATATATAATTTTGTCAATTACTCGCAAGAACCGACAAATTAGCACATAGTTTTAGGAGTTCTTAGGAGGATTTGTTATGTCACGTATGACGCTCTACCTTGCTGTTACTGCGGTGTTTTTGGCGGTAGTGATGACAATAACTAGCATTACTTTGCTTAATCAACGAAATGTATCGGTGAATGCGCTATCCAGTGATATTGCTAAACAAGCCGCAGCGGTGTCAGTTTTATTAAAACATACCGAAACTCAAAATCGCCAAGAGCTGGAATATTTTGCAGACTTAAGCCTAGTTCAGCAAGCGCTGTTAAGCGGCCAATATTCTCAGTTAGAAGAATTGCTACGCAAGCTGATGAAACGTAAATCCAGCATTGTGCAAAGTCGTTTATTAGATCCGCAAGGCCGAGAAGTATTTAAGTTAGTGACTCGGGGCGGAGTGCCAATGCGTTTAGCCGATATAGAGCTACAAGATAAATCAGAACGTTATTACGTTAAACAACTATTAGACGTACCCAGCACCCGCTCATATATGTCTGCTGTAGATTTAAATATGGATTATGGGGTGGTGGAAGTGCCTTATCGCCCAGTGTTACGCATTGCCCAAAAAATTACTAACCCAAATACTGGGCAGGTGATGGGTTCGCTAATGTTTAACTATGACGTAAATGTAGTGTTTAGCCAGCTGAGCAGCTTGATCCCTGATCATATGCAGTTGTACATCGTAGACTATAAAAACCAGTTTTTAGCCCACCCACAACCAGAGCTACGTTATTGCGCTGAATTAGAGTGTGAGCTTTTTTTTAGCGCAACTCAGTTAAGTCATTTAGCCCATCAACGGGTGTATTTTGATCAATCTTTAGCGGCAGAGGTGAATTTAGACAGTGCCGCTCGGCCTGTGGTGAGTGGCTCCAAGCTGGTGGTGGCTTATAAGCCGAGTTACTTGCCAGCTCTGACTCAGCCTTTATCGACCATTGCGGTGCTTAGTCGCAGTATGTTGTGGTGGGCGGTATTGTTGGTGAGCCTGCTATTAAGTGCGGGGGTTTGTTATAGCTACGAGCATTTACAAAAGCAATTAGACGCACGCTTACAAAAAGCCAAGATGCAAAAGGTATTGGAAAGTGTTACCGAAATGTTGGAGCGCTTGCATGAGAATGACGACCCAATAACCGGCAGCCATGTGCAACGGGTATCTTACTATTCGCGCTTAATGGCTGAGCACTTGGGTTTAGATAAACAGCTGGTGGATGATATTCATCAGTTTGCATCGCTGCATGATATTGGCAAGATTTCTACGCCTGATGCGATATTGGGCAAACCGGGCAAGCTTGATCCTCAGGAATGGGAGGTGATGAAGCAACACGTAGACAATGGTTATCAGTTATTGCGAGACTTTGAGTTGAGCCCAGTAGCTGAGAATATTGTGCGTGGCCACCACGAGCGTTGGGATGGTGAAGGGTATCCGCAAAAAATTGCTGGCGAAGACATTCCAATTGAAGCCCGCATTGTGAGTTTAGTGGATTGCTTTGATGCGTTAATGTCGGTGCGCCCTTACAAGCCGGCTTTTTCCTTTGAGAAGTCTAAAGACATTATTAATGAGCTTAGCGGCAAGGCCTTTGACCCTTACTTGGTGCAGGTATTTAACTTTCTTGAAAATGATTTTCGAAAAAGCCGCTCTAAGCTCAGCAAAACCTAAGCGTGAGTGACTAGAAAGCCACGCGTTTATTGGCGCGTGGCTTGGGTTAGTTTTTCGTAGCACAAATAGCCTTAACTAAGATGATAGCCAAAAGGGTCATCTACACTTGGGCTGGGTTGAGTAAACCACACTGGGCCGTTAGCACTCATATAGAAATGATCTTCTAAACGTACCCCAAAATGATCGGGAATCACTAACATCGGTTCGTTACTAAATACCATGCCCTCGGCCAATGGAGTATTGTCGCCAGCCACTAAATACGGCCCTTCATGAATATCGAGCCCGCAGCCATGGCCAGTGCGATGTGGTAAACCTGGCAAGTCGTAATCTGGGCCATAGCCATCATTGGCTAATGCTTGGCGAGCGGCGGCATCTACATTGGCGCAAGCTTGGCCAAGTTGAGCCGCTTCAAAGGCGGCTAGTTGGGCTTTTTGTTCGCTTAACCAAGCGCTACGTTGGTGCTCGGTGGCTTCGCCAAAGGCATAGGTGCGGGTGATGTCTGAGTTATAACCTTCTACTAAGCACCCGGTGTCGATAAGTACCCAATCATTTTCTTGCAGTATTTGCGGCTCTTTTACTCCATGCGGAAAAGAGCTGGCTAAACCAAATAACACAATGCAAAACGAGGAACCGCTAGCGCCTACTTTTTGGTGTGCTTGATGAATAAACTCAGTTACTTCGCTAGTGCTAATGCCAGGGCGCAATATTTTTGCTGCCGCTTTTTGCACTTCCATGGTCATGTCTTTTGCTTTTTGCATCAAGGCTATTTCGTTAGCCGATTTTTGCATACGACAGGCTTGGCTTATTGAATCACCATTTACAAACTGTAACTTAGGGTTAGCTTTAACTAGGCCGTCTACCAAGAAGTATGACGCGCTAGGGTCAATGGCGACTTTCCCCTCTAGTTTATGTTGCTGGCAAACTTGCTGAAACAATAGGTAGGGGCTTTGATGTTCGTGCCAGCCATGAAAGGGCGCGTCAATTAACATAAAATCGTTAATTGAATCCTGCTCAAAATAAGGCGCAATGTAATGCAGTTGGCCGTTGGCGCTGAGTATTGCGCCTACCATGCGCTCGCTGGCGTTCCATTTCAATCCGGTAAAGTAATAGAGGTTGGTACCTGCGTTAAGGTAAATTGCACTAATACCCTGTTGCTGCATTAGTTGGCAGGCCTTGGCTTGGCGCTGTTGATACTCTGCAAGGCCTATTTTTTCAACATCGCTACACATGTTGCTTAGCAGGGCTAATTGTTCACTGGCGTTACTGCCACCTACACCTATGGTCATGGATAATCCTTGATTGCATGATTAGCTGAGATAATGAGCTTACTCAGCGTTTGCTAGAGATTAAGAACAAAAGGGCAGTAGGTAAAGTGGAATATTAACTAATAACTAGAAGAATGAATGGCTTGTTAATTAGTAGCCTCTAACATGGTATGCATACTGACCTTGTTTCCCCCCTGATGTTTGGCTTGGTACATGGCTTCGTCGGCTTGCTTAATTAGCTCTGACAAATCTGGAGTATCAATATTACTGGCCACACCAAAGCTGGCGCTCATAAATAGCTTGCCTTTGCTGGTGGCTAACTCTTGTTGGTTGAGTTGAATACGAATGCGATTGGCGAGGGTATTAGCTTGTTCGGCATTGGCGTTGTTTAGCGCAATCACAAATTCTTCGCCGCCAAAGCGGCCGAATAAATCGCCCACTCGCAGATTGTCTGAGGCGATCTGGGAAAAATGCATTAAAGCTTTGTCGCCAATGTCGTGCCCATACACATCGTTGATGCTTTTAAAGCGATCTAAGTCGATAAAGATTACCGTTACCACTCCTCCAGAAAACTGCGCACGTTGGGTCATTTTATCTAGCTGCTTAAGAAAGTAACTGCGCCGCATAGCCCCTGTTATGTCGTAGTTGGCGAGTTGTTCCAGCTGGATAATTTGTCGCCAATGCAGCAAAAAATAAAATACGTAGGTTTGCAGGGCATTACCGGCAAAAATGGCCAAAGACAATAGGGTAGGCACGCCTAGCAGTAAGCCCCGATTCTCTGGAGTGCCTTGCAAGGTAATATACATGCGTAACATGAGACAACTGCCAAAGAACAGGTAGAGGCTAATAACCAACCACAAAGCGTTGTTGTCTTGTTGCCGCCAATAGCGAAAGTATAGATAAGCACAGTAGTAACAACACAGCGCTAAAGTACTAGAAAATAAAATAATACGGTGTTTGCTAGAGGGTTCAAACATGATGTAATACAAGGTAAAGGCGCAATACACTGCGAGCACTAAACCCAGTAATGTTCGGTTGAAACGTTGTTTAAGGTAGTGATGGTGACCAGCTAAAATTAATAAGAAAGACCCTACAAACAGGCCGTTTTGTAAGATCAACTCGGTGGCCGATGGCATATCTGCCAGTACTACTAATGCTAAACCGCATACCTGAGCGTATGAAGCGATGATCCAGCAATCTAGCTCTTTTTTCTGCCCATGAAAAAGTCGAATGAGAGTGAGTACCACAGCGGATACCACCGTCACTAAAGTGGTGAGAATAAAATAGGTGAGTCCATCAACAACCATTAACGAGCGATTTCCTTATTGCTACAACAATAGTGTAGATGCCTGTTTTATTTATACAAATTGAATTATGTAGATGGTGATTAAATTGCGAAGCAGCGAAACACCAAGATGCTTCGCGGAATGGCTTAAATAGGCCTATTTGGGTTCTAGGATGTACAAGGTGTTTTGGTCAATACTTTGGTTGGCTGGAAGTACTTTTTGAATCACATGTTCGCCTTTGGCTGCAACCGAAAAATCGTCATCATTAAGTACCGCTAGTTGATTATTATTGCGTATCCACAGCCCTTCTAGTTTGTCGTGAGGGTAAGGTGTAGGCATATCGACCAATAAGTCGCTGACCAGGATTTTGGTTACCGGTTTAATGCCTTGATTAGCCAACTCTTGCCAGCTCATTTGTTCTAGCGTTTTACCGTTAACGCGTAAACCGTTCGGTGAAGTAACATCGCCGCTCACATCTGTGGCTTGGTGTAAGTCTATTTTGTAGATGCGTTTGTATTTAGCTTGTTTTTTTCCTTTTCCGCCGGCAAAACCACCATCACGCTCAATCACCAAAAATTGTTGTTGGTTGAGAGCAACAATTTCTGAGTTAGACAAGTTGTTGGCTTCTTGCTGATAAATAAACTGCTGGGTTTTACCAGTCTCAATATTAAAGCTTACGATGCGAGTAAGGTTTTTATTGGTAATGGTTTTTTTACTGGGGTTGTACAAGGTAGATTGCATGATTCCAAATAGCACTTTCTCGTCTGGAGTAATGGCTAAGCCTTCCATGCCACGGTTTGCTCGGCGATTAGCAAATACTGCGGGCAGCTTGCGGCCGCCGGTTCCTGTGCCAAATGGGTTGATGCGCTCTAGCTCTAGGCCTTCTTGATTGTAATGCACAATATGTGGGCCATATTCGTCACTCACCCAAAAACCACCGTCTTTTAAGGCCACTAAACCTTCACTGTCGATACCGTAAGGGTCTGTATCGAGTACTGATTTGTCATTGGCATAAGCTACTTCGCCAGTATCACCCATACCTTTAGGGTTAGGCAGTCCAGAAACGGCGTTACCCTGTGGATCTTTTAGCAAAATTTCTTTTACTTTAGTGATTTGACCATTTGAATAGCGAAATAAGCCTATTCGTGGCGTGTATTCGGGGGTAGGGAATATTTTCCCTTTACCTTCTGGGCCTTGATATTTTGCATTGGGTCCACGGTCGGTAAGCGCATAAAAGTGATCACCGAAGCTTGGGTGAGCGGTCATTGCGGAGCCATAACCGCCGTTACGGATCTCGGTACCGTTGGTTAATGTGGTTAATACTTGATAAGGCAATGTCGCCGAAGTATTAACCTCGTTAGCGAGTGTTTGCAGGCTTGTGAGAGCCAGCACAGTTATCGGCAAAATCAATCTTATGGTCATGTTTTCTTCCTTGCTATAATGTTTTATAAAAACATAATATAACCATTAGATTATTCTTTTATTACGTATGAATTTGCACAAGTAGTGAGCCAAAAAGCCAAATCTAATAATGGCTTAGCCTATTAATTGTGCAGGACATCTCACAATAATTACTAAAAAAGCTAATCAACGAAAACCTTACTAGGATTACTAGTGGGTGTAATGTCGAACTTTGGGAAAGGTAACAAGGCATGTTTGGAAAAAATATCAGTCAGATCTCGGTTGTTCATCGGCTATACATTGGATTTGCCGTTCTCACTATAGTGATTGCACTTGGCGGCGGCGGCGCGTTGTTACTCGGTCAAAAAATAAACTCAAGCTTTAATATGTTGACGGAAAACAGCGCCAAAACGCAGCTGTTGGCCAACGGTGTCGGTAGCCAAGCGCTTCGATCCGGAATCCAATTACTCAGCATCCCCAATTCAACTAACCTTGAAGAGCTACAACAGATAAATAGCCAAGCAGAACTTGCTATTCAATCTTTAGAAGATCAGGTTAAGGCACTTTCTGAGCACGCTGCTGCATTTAACATCACTAGTTTGAATCAGCACCTAAAAAACGTAGAGCAAGTTGAAAAGATCTTGTCTACAGAAGGACAAGGCTTAGCTGTGCAACAAGGGATCTTTTTACAACAAGACCAAAAAGTTCGTGATGATGTTAGTAGCTTCTTGTTTCAGCTCTCTGATTTAAAGCGCATGGTTAACCAAGTCTCCAGCCCTAGCGCCGCAGAAGATAGTTATATTCAAGACGTTTTAACGATGGTAATGGATCGCTTTGGTTTAATCGAATTTTTGCTTTCAAACATGGTAAACACTCGCGACCCGGAAAAAGTCGCTGACCTAGTTAAAAAGATTCAATATAACAGCAAGGTATTTAATGATGATTTTGAGTCACTGACATTTGAGGTGGAAGGCTTAGCTGACCCTAAAGTGACAGACTTAGTAACTTGGTTTAACCGCGAAGTAAATGACTCTTCGGGCATTGTTGAGCGTTACATAGGAAGCCAACAAACCATTGCCAACATTAGCAAACAAACGACGGAAATTAACCGTCAGTTGTCAGCCTTAGATGGCATTATTATTAAGATTGTTGACTTAGCGAACCAGCAAAGTGATGCCGCTAGCGCTCAAGGTCAAAGCCTTATTAAAAATTCGCGGGCGACTACCGCGGTGGTGGTGCCTATCGTAATACTGTTTGCTATTGCTGTTGCGTATTGGCTGGCCAGCTTAATTCGTAAGCCTCTAGAGCACACTCAATCACATATTCTGCGTTTAGCAGAAGGTGACTATAGCCAAGTTATGCAAGGCAAATACTCTGGTGAATTTGCGATTTTGGTGGCGGCGATTAATAGAATGATTGAACAAGCGCGAGAGGTATTTAGCCAAATTCAACTTGCCGCTCATCAATTAAGTGACGTATCGGTTCGAAATAACGAAGCTGCAAGCGTAGTTAAAACTAAGTTAGATAAACAAACGGCAGAGCTTAGCAGTGTTGCTACGGCTGTGACTGAAATGGAATCGGCGATTAAAGAAGTGGCGTCTAATACTGAAAGTAGCCGCGAGTTGTCGATGTCGGTAGAGAGCAATATTGATCAAGGCCAGCAGGTGATGAATCAAAATATTGAAACTATCGAAAGTTTGGATAGTGCTTTGCAAAGTACTTCTGGCCAAGTGGATAAACTGGCTGATGCAAGCAAGCAAATTGGTTCTATTATTGAAGTGATTGACGGTATCGCTGAAAAAACCAACCTACTTGCTTTAAATGCGGCGATTGAAGCTGCGCGAGCAGGTGAGCAAGGCCGAGGCTTTGCTGTGGTAGCAGATGAAGTACGAAGCTTAGCCAGCCAAACCACCAAAAGTACTGAGTCAGTAAGGGCGATGATTGAAACCCTGCAACGTGAATCGACTCAAGTTTATAATGCAATGGCCTCTAGCCGTGAACAAATGAGCGAATCCAAAGACCTCGCTGAGAAATCACGCGAAGCGATTATGACCATTCGTACCGACATGACTCAGATGCGTGAAATGACCGATCAAATTAGTGTGGCAGCGCAAGAGCAGCATCACGTTGCCAGTGAAGTGACTCGAAACGTGAATGTGATTGCCGAAGTTGCTGAAGATAACTTTGAGCAAATTGGTAAAGTGGCGCATTCAAGTGAAGAGTTGCAACAACAGGTAAATGACATCGAAACTATGTTAAAACGTTTTATATTGAAGTAAATTAGAGAGCCTTTTGGCTTGGTCTTTTGCGAGTAAATCGCTGAGGTTAATTTATGTTCAATTTATCGCGTTTGTTGAGTCCTAAGTCTCAACAACTGGCTGCTCTCGATTTAGGCAGTAATAGTTTTCACTTAATTATTGCTGATTGGGAAGATGGCGAGTTAAAAGTTCGCGATAAAGTCAAAGAAATGGTTCGTCTGGGTTGGGGCTTACAAGATGATGGCAGTTTAGATGCCGCTGCTTGGAATCGCGCCCAGGCTTGCTTAGAACGTTTTGGCGAACGTTTACGTGAGTTTAAGCCCGGCAGCGTGCGTGTTGTCGGCACTAAAACCCTCCGCAGTATTATTGACGCAGATGTTTTCTTACAAGCCGCTGAACAGCGGCTTGGGCACCCCGTAGAAGTGATCTCTGGTGAAGAAGAAGCTCGCCTAATTTACCTTGGCGTTGCGCATTACAAAGCGCCAACCAATGGCCCTCGAATGGTGATAGACATTGGCGGCGGCAGTACCGAAGTGACCTTAGGCGAAGGCATGGATCTTAAGCTTAAAGAAAGCTTAGATATGGGCTGTGTATCAATCACCAAACGTTTTTTCAAAAGTGGCCGAGTGACCAAAAACCGCTTACTTAAAGCCAGCGTATACTGCTCTCAGCAACTATTGCCGGTAGCCGACGATTTCCTTGAACATGGCTGGAACGAATGCTTAGGTGCCTCGGGCACGATTAAAGCGGTTGCTAAAGTATGTGTAGACAACAATTTCTGTGAAAATGAGATTCAGCTAAGCGGACTAGACGCCATTGTTGAGCATTACCTTGAAGCGGGCGAATGCAACTTGCCACTTAAAGGTTTGTCTGAGGAACGCCAGCCGGTGTTCTTAGGCGGTGTTTTAGTGCTTCAAGCTTTGTTTCAGGCCTTAGGTATTACGTCTATGCACGCCGCTGAGTCGGCTCTGCGCGAAGGTTTGTTATACGAACTGAAAGGTCGTTTAGAGCATAGCGATATTCGCCCTTCCAGTGTGCAACGTTTGGCCGAGCGTTACCATGTAGACAGCCAATTTAGTGGACGAGTAGACACTACCTGTCAGTTACTGCTAAACCAAGTTGCTGAGACTTGGTCGTTGGATGAAGTTGAAACCAACAAACTACTAACATGGGCGTCTCAGCTATTCCTTGTAGGTTTAGATGTGGCGCATAGTGACTATCATAAACACGGCGCTTACATAGTTGAGCATGTTGATTTAGCCGGTTTCTCTCGTTTAGAGCAACAGCAGCTAGCTGCATTAGTGTTGGCTCATCGCCGTCGTTTTCCGGTAAAGCAATTCCCATTACAAAATACTGATTTACTAAAAGCCTGTTTGATTCTTCGCTTATCGGTTATTTTCAATCGTGGTAAGCGCCGACAAACCTTGCCTGAACTGCAATTTAGAGCCGCGGGACAACAGATGAGCTTATTGTTGGATCAACAATGGCTGCAAAACAACCCTCTTACTCGTGCTGATTTAGAAAACGAGCAGCAGTACCTAAGCCAGATTGATTACAAATTAGATCTTATCGAGTTATAGAGCGAGGTTCGCCCTAGTACGCTAGGGCGAAAATAGAATGGATTAACGGTCTTTATTAGTTGCGCTGATTTTGTGAATTGCTAAGTCAGCACCGTGGAATTCATCTTCTTCTGATAAACGCAATCCAGCGAGTTTGTCTACTAAGGTGTAAACAACAAAGCCACCCACTAGTGCTACCACTACACCCGCTAAGCTACCCACTATTTGACTCATCAGTGAGATGCCACCTAAACCGCCTAAGGCTTTACTACCAAAGATACCAGCAGCTACGCCGCCCCACACACCACATAAGCCGTGTAGTGGCCAAACACCTAATACGTCATCTAGGTTTGAACGTTGTTGTAACCAAGTGAATACCCAAACAAACAATGCGCCAGCTATACCGCCAGTGATTAATGCGCCAATAGGATGCATTAAGTCTGAGCCTGCACACACGGCAACCAAACCCGCTAGCGGACCATTGTGAACAAAACCTGGGTCATTACGGCCTACAATTAATGCGGCAATTGTGCCGCCAACCATGGCCATTAAGGTATTTACTGCAACTAAGCCGCTTATGCCGTCCATGGTTTGAGCCGACATAACGTTAAAGCCAAACCAACCTACGGTGAGTACCCAAGCACCAAGCGCTAAGAAAGGAATGTTTGACGGTGCAAATGCAACACCTGGTTTTCTGCCCTTACGTGCACCTAGAATCTTAATGGCAACTAAGGCTAACCAGCCACCCATGGCGTGTACAACTACCGAACCCGCGAAATCGTGGAAGGCTGCGCCAAACTGCACTTCTAACCAAGCCTGAAAGCCGAAATTACCGTTCCAGATAACACCTTCAAAAAACGGGTAAACAAAACCAACAATCAGTGAAGAAGCAATCAGGAAAGGATAAAACTTACCGCGTTCAGCAATACCACCCGAAACAATCGCTGGAATAGCCGCAGCAAAGGTCAGTAGGAAGAAAAATTTAACCAGCTCATAGCCATTTCCTTCTGCTAGCACTTCTGCGCTATTAAAGAAGTGATTGCCGTAAGCTAGGTAGTAGCCGATAACAAAGTACGCGACGCCGGAAAAAGCGAAGTCAGTAATAATTTTAACCAAGGCATTTACTTGGTTTTTGTGGCGCACGGTACCTACTTCCAAGAAGGCAAAACCGGCGTGCATTGCCAGCACCATTATAGCGCCCAACAAAATGAATAAAGTGTTTGCGCTTTGCGACAATACGTCGATAGCGTCACTAATATTATCCATTAAAAAATCTCCCTAATTGTTTCTTTTAATATGGTTTGCGCCAAAAAGAAGCAATTTTCAGGCCTTTTGTTAATTTCATATTGAGCTAAAGCACTAAGTTGATGCATTTCAAGGCTTTTAACTTGATGATAACAATGGGGTTACATATTTGGGCTCTGGTTTGGTGCGCGAATTAGTGTGATCAATATTTGCTTTGATCTATATTGGTGCGCTAGCGCTGTGTTTTGGTGCTTGGTTTTGAATGAGTACCAGTAAGCTATTAAGGCATCCTGTTTTGTAAGCGCTATTCAGAACTGTTGGAGTGGCTTGTTCGCTGGTAGAGAATGCTGTTGGGCGATGATAGAAGCCAACAATGAAAAGTTAGTTTAATTGAGTGTTTATCGAGCCTTTATAGGTCTGTTAAAAAGAGTGGGGCAAAGTGAAGCATTTAGAAGGTAACGCAGTTACAAACAAGTTTCCTATAATAGTGTTAATACGACGGATTAAGGAGAATGAATGAGCCAATGGCATGAGTTTTATCGAGCAGCCAATTTTGTAGAGGCTAAATTGTTACAAGGTATGCTAGGAAAAATGGGAATTGATAGTCGTGTAGATGGCGAATACGCGATGGCTGGTGCGGGTGAATTACCCATGGATGTGGTGGAGGTGTCGTTAAAAGTCGATCTTGCTCATTGGGATAAGGCTAAACAAGCAGTAAGAGACTATGAAGTCAATCATAAGCAAGAATGGACGTGCTCTAGTTGCGGAGAGGGCAATCCCGGTAGCTTTGAATATTGCTGGTCTTGTCAGCATGAATTCTCCGCAAAATGAGCGTTCAAAGATGCAGATTTAGTCAACTAATGTTATGCTTAAAAAGTAAACAGCTAGGATGGCTGCTCTAATTCATGTTTGTGTGAGGATATCCAATGGCTATTGGTCAAGTTAACAGCTCTGTCGCCCCTTCTGATTTTTATATGGAACAGGCGAAAAAACGCCAAGAAGAGCAAGATGAAAAGCTCGCTTCTGGCAAAAAGATAAACAGCGCTGCTGACGATCCTGCTGGCCTGCAAATCTCTAATCGCTTAACCACTGGTATTAGTGAGCAAGAAGCCTATGCAAATATTTACCAAAACCAGGTAAGTATCAACAACATTGAATCTGCTCAGTTGCAAGGGACTACTGACCTGCTGCAACAAAACCAGGCCTTGGTTGTGCAAAGCGGCAACGGTATATACAACTCTGATGATATTGCCGCTTTACAGGCGCAAGTTGATGCAAACACGGCGGCTATTCCTAACGCTGGTGATTTGGGCGTAGACAATATTGATTTGAACGATCCCGCTACTGCGCAAGCTGCTTTGCAAGGGGGTCAGCAAACTACCGATGCTAACCAAGCACAATTAGGGGCCTCGAGTAACGCTGCCGAATCGGCTTATCGCTCTACCCAAGCAGCTATTGAAGCGCAAAGTGCCGCTCGTTCTCGTATTCTCGATACTAATTATGCACAGTCTACCTCCCAACAAGCGCAAAACGATGCCCTGTTACAAAGCTCTATACAATCTTACCAACAGCAGTTAGCTGCTAAGAATGTCGAGAAGCTTATCTAGCTTGTTCTAACTCAACATCTAAACGGCGCAACACTGTTACAGTGAGCGCCGTTTTTTTATGGAGGTTGTAATGAGTGAGTCGATTCATGGGCATCAAGTGATGCAGTTGATGTTGGAACAAGGTGGTAGCTTTACGTCAGCTTCTCTTGAAGAATTAATGAAAACTACTTTTGGCGCAGACAGTAAATACCATACCTGTCGCCAGAAAGAGATGAACGCCCAAGAGCTAATTGTATTTTTGGCTGAACGCGGAAAGTTTGTTGAAGCCAAACAAGGCTTCACAACTTGTGAATCTAAAATCTGCTCGCACAAATAGCCTCCTCTTTTTAAGGGCCTACTCAGGCCCTTTATCTATATTAATCACTATTAATTTAGTTATAGCTGAAATAACTTGCTATGCATCCCTGCTATGGTGTTTAATTCATCTTTCTTTGCTATTTTCGCTATTGAATCGACATATACACCTATAATTGCATAGGCAGCTAGATTTTTAGTCGGAACAGAAAACAAATCATTTAATCTATTAAGGTTTCTGATATTAGTTAAACGTGTGTTTTAATTGTGTCAGGTTTCTTTTACGTAACTAGATTGTTATCTAAATAAAAACGCAAAAGTGACGATATATAAGCTATCGATACTTGTATTCACATGGAGTGGTATAAATGGATTTGGCTCGACGTCTAAAAATAAGCCATAAGGTAGGAATTCTTGCAGCCATCGCTGTACTGGGGTTCGCCGCTTACCTTATAAATAACATATTGGTTCAGCAACAGAGCCAGTTCAGCATTGAACAAATTAGAGATCAATACTTCCCTGCTCTAGATACCGCCACTGTTGCTCAAAACACTCTATATAACATTGATCAGCTATTGCAAACTGCAGTAACCACAGGAGAGGAAGAGTCTCTTGAAAGTGCAGATACACAACAACAGCTACTTAGAAGTAAGCTGAATGAGTTACTTGAGATCTTGCCTAGTGCTCGAAAAGAGGTAACGCACCTGCAAAGCTTGCTTAATAACTATTACGGCCAAGCAAGGTCGATTGCATTAAGTTTGGTCGATGGCAGTGCTGATTTCGCCACTTTGCCAGCTAAAGCAGAGCGCTCAGCAGCCATATTGCAAGAACTAACCACAGGTATTGCTAACTTAAGGGCTAATACCGAGCAAGCTTTTAATCAAACCATTGATGGCACTATCTCTAGCTCTCAGTCGGCGGTTACTACAGGTATTATGCTGGGTGTAGTCACCATAGTGATAGTGATTTTTGTTGGCATTATGACCACCAAAAGCATTGTTAACTCGATTGCTCAAGTCACCTCTTCTTTGCGCGAAATTGCAGAGGGAGAGGGTGATCTTACGGTGCGTGTGGATTACGACGGTAAAGATGAAATTGCTACTTTAGTGCATTGGTTTAACCAGTTTATTAGCAAAATGCAGATAAGCATTGCCACTACCACTGAAACCGTTCAAGCCCTACAAGATGTGTCTACCCGTTTAATGGAAACCAGTAAACATACGGCGTCTAGCATTGAGTCGCAAAATCACTCGGTAGATGCGGTAAGTGCTGCAATTCAAGAAATGACTAGCAGTGTTCATCATATTGCAGATTTTGCGTCGCAAGCCTCGGAAGAAGCCTCGTCGGCTAATGGAACGGCTCAAGAAGGGAACCAAGTTGTAGAGAATACCATTTCGGTCATTAATGATTTAGCAGAAGAAGTGAACAGCACCGCTAAGGCCATTAATCAGCTGGAAGCATACACCAGTAACGTGGGGGTTATTCTTGATGCAATTCGTGGCATTGCCGAGCAAACCAACTTGCTAGCGCTAAATGCCGCGATTGAAGCGGCGCGTGCAGGCGAACAAGGGCGTGGCTTTGCGGTTGTGGCAGATGAAGTTCGCACCCTAGCGTCTCGTACACAAGACTCAACCCAAGAGATTCAGCAAGTACTTGAAGAACTTCAAAAAGGCTCTGGCTCTGCGGTAGAAGCAATGAACCGTGGTATTGAGCAAGCCGGTTTAAGTGTTGAGCAATCAGCACAGGCGGGTAAATCGTTAATGGATATTACTGGCAAAGTAGAATCAATTCATGCAGTTAATGAACAGATTGCAGCGGCAACAGAGCAGCAAACCAAAACCTCTGACTTAATTCATAACAGTGTTAATGATATTCAACAGATATCTCTCGCAGTGGCGAAAAGCTCTAGTGAAATAGATAACGTCAGCGAGGATGTAAGGCAAGTAACTCAGCGTTTAAGCGAGGTTATTAGCCAGTTTAAAGTGTAATAAAACCAATTGTATATAATAAAAAAATAAAGGAGATGCCCCATGGATTTAAGGGCGTGGCAGATGTTACCAATATGCTTATTGAGTAGCGCAGCAATGGCAGACGAAGCTCTCGAGCAACGAGTAAATGATCTCGAGCAAGAGGTGCAGGTTCTTCGTGAACAAAATCAGGATAGTGCCTTTGATAGAATCAGCTTTAACGGGTTCTACAGCGTGGGTATTAATCAAGCAAACAACAACTTAGGTTACGCAGGCTCTACCGACGAGTATGATTTTAATAATCTTACTTTAGTGGGTTTGCAAGGTGACTTTGCCCTAGCCGATAGCACCAGTGTAACAGTGCAATTAGTGGCGCGTGGTGAAGACGACTTTAGCCCAGACGTTGAATGGGCTTACCTAAAACATACCTTTGACAACTACATTACAGTGCGTGGCGGTAAATTACGCCTACCTATGTACATGTACTCAGATTACCTAGAAGTAGGTTACGCTCAGCCGTGGGCTCGTCCGCCTGAAGAAGTTTATGGTTTTGTACCCTTTAACTCTTTTGTGGGTGTAGACGGTAGCTACGACTTTGAGTTTGATAACTCAACTTTAACGCTACAAGGTTTTTGGGGACAGTCGGAAGAAGATGGCACTGACTACGATGATATTTTAGGCGCCAACCTTACTTGGGCAATTGACGATTTCACTGTACGAGCAGTTTATGGCGTAACTAAGATTACCGTTTCTCCAACTAATCAACCTGATGCGCAAGTATTAGCAGAGAAGAACAAGTCTGATTTCTTAGGCGCGGGCTTTAGCTATGACAATGGTTCCTTGTTAGTGGTATCTGAAGTAACGCGTGCAACCGTTGAAGGTGGCTATTCAGATGTAGACTCAGGTTACCTCACTTTGGGTTACCGCTTTGGTAAGGCTATGCCTTACGGCACAGTAGCTGGCATGAAAACTCAAGATGATGATGAGCGCGTAGACATCATGTTACCTGTTGGGCCAGATGGTGCTTTGGTACCAGTTGATTCATCATTCATCTACAGCGGTAAACGTACCTCTTACTCTTTAGGTTTACGCTATGACTTATTGTCTAATTTAGCCGTGAAGTTTGACGCTACCTTAGTCAATGGTTTTGGCGATACTAACGGCCTAATGGCAAGTAAAGTAGCGGGTGCCACTGAAGATAGTACTACAGTTTATAGCATCGTATTTGACGGCGTATTTTAGGAGGGAGTCATATGAAAAATCTATTATTGGCTCTTTCTTTGAGCGTATTTAGTCTTAGCAGCTTGGCTGCTCCAGTGGTTATTGCTAACCCATCAGGCCCTGATGCTTTATCTAAAGCGGAAGTGAAAAAGCTATTTTTAGGTAAGCTTAAAAAATTGCCTAATGGCACTGCTCCTGTGGTTATTGAGTATAAAGAGGGCGACCCTTTACGCGCTAGCTTTCATGATGCTGCCACCGGCAAAAGTGAAGCTCAACTGCAGGCTTATTGGTCTAAGTTGATCTTTACAGGTAAAGCTAAGCCACCTAAAACAGCAGCTTCTCCATCGGTAGCAGTATCGGAAGTGGCAGGCAATGCCGCAGCCGTGGCATACGTTGACGAAGCTGATGTGACTGATGCGGTTAAAGTGGTTTATAAACCGTAAATAAAGCTAAGCTTAAAAAGAGTCAGGGTGTTATGCTCTGGCTCTTTTTTATTTCTCAGACAAAATTGTCGTAAGTTAGCGAGTTAACAAATGGATATGTTGTCGGCAGCGGTGATGCTGTTTTTGATTATGGATCCGCTAGGAAACATGCCCGTGTTCCTAAGCATGGTAAAACACCTCGACCCTAAACGCAGGCGCATTGTGTTGTTGCGTGAGCTGGTGTTTGCCTTAAGTGTCATGTTCGCTTTTTTATTTGCCGGCGAGCAAATCCTTGGTTTCCTTAATCTGCGCCAAGAAGCGGTGAGTATTGCCGGTGGTGTAATCCTATTCCTGATTGCCTTGAAAATGATTTTCCCTCAACCCGGTGGCGTGGCAGGTTTGGCGGCAGGCGAAGAACCCTTTTTAGTGCCAATGGCCATTCCAATGATCGCTGGGCCTTCGGTACTCGCATCGTTAATGCTGTTAGCGAACCAAGACAATACTCGTATGCTTGATTGGTCTTTAGCCTTGCTAATTGCTTGGGGAATCAGTGTCGTTATTTTTCTCAGTAGCGGTGTATTGCTAAAACTGCTTGGCGAGAAAGGCTTAAAAGCTATGGAGCGCTTAATGGGTATGTTGCTGATTATGCTGGCGGTACAAATGTTCTTAGATGGCATTGCCGACTACTGGCAATCGCTATAAGCTCAGATAAAAATAATTGTGGATTGCTCTGTAGATAGGGTCACTCACGTTAAAGCTGTTGATACGAAGTAATGGATTATGGATAAATTCGAAAAATGGGTTAGGAAAACCTATGACCCGAAAATAGCAGACTGGAAAAGACCAACGTTACAGATTTTAAGTGTGGCAATGACTATTGGAACCTTAGTCGCTGCGTATGCTCAAATCGAACATAGTTGGACAAATGAAGGCGTTTGGCTTCTTATTCTCCTATCAGGAGTAATCTCAATAGTCGGTCTTTTTGTTTCTATCTTTTGTAAGGATTTTTGGGTGGCTTTCTTGCTTGGCAACCTATAAATATAGTTAATCGGTAAGGGTGATTAATGCTTAGGCTAAATATGCTGTCGTCGCTATTGGTCATCGCAAAGTCACCCTAGCTAGTTATGTTGTTAGCAAACGATAGCCGACAGGTGTGAGATTAATAGGGATGATTGATACCTAGGCGAAATACACTGTCGTCTCCACTGGTGGCAAAATCACCACGTAATACAATGCCTTCCATCATCACTCGAATACTGCCGCCAATACTGTACTTCATATCTTGGTGAAGCGTGGCTAAGTTATATTCATCGGCTACTCGGCCAATTTCGGCAAAGGCAACCCAGTACCACGCTGGCACGTTAAACCAGTTCACAACGGGCACTTTAGGCAGCGGGTTCCAGTTAGGGGTAAAGCGGTATTCTGCAGAGTAATAGATCATTGAGCGATCATGGTAACGAGCGGTTTCGTAACCCTTTAATCTGTCCATTCCGCCTAAACGAGAACCAGCAAACCACGCCGGGCGATGGTATTGCTGTTCGCCATTGTTGTAAGAGCTGTGATTCCAGGTTGGCGTATCTGAAGTCGCCATACCAAAAGCTAATACTTGGCTTTGTGCCCAAGATGTTTGTGGCAAGCTAATGTACTTAGATGCCGAAAATTCCCACATTGTCCAAGAAGGCCGGCCTGAGTCTCCCCAATCTCGCGTCACATTGAAACGTTGGCGACTGCCCGCTGTGGGGTTTTGATGGTAGTTACGGTTGTCGTATTCCAGCTCTAAGGCTAAGCCCGCTGAAGTATTTGAATCTTGTAATTGGTTATACTCACCAACGTCTTGTTTCCAATAAAAAGGTTCTAACTGGATAATGGTGCGCCCACTGGTGAGCGGATTCCATTCTTTAGCGCCCGCTTCATAACCTTCCATTACTTCACCGCGCTTAACTCTAAAAGTATGTACCGGAGAGTCTTTACCGTGACCTATAGGCAGTAGGTAGCGAAACCTAAAACGGTATTCTTGGCCTTTTGAATGAGTGTAAACTCGGTTGCTCTGGCTAGAATCATTGCTGCCTGCGCGCTCGCCAGAATATTCCTCGTTGCCGTTAATATATTGCGGGTCACGGGTAAAATTGGTTTGGTACAAGGTGGTATCAAAAAATACCCGATCGGCAAACGGTAGTTGATAGTCACCGCTATACAAAAAAACCATCCAGCTGTCGTTGGAGGTGACAGTTGCGGTGGCAACCAGGCTGGAACTAGGTTGAATATGCCCGGCGGCACCAACACCAACACCCACTCCCCATTGCAAATTCTCAGTGTAATAGGCGTAAGGTAAAACTTGAGTCCATGCGCCACTGCGTTGATGTTTAGCGTCATCAATAATGGTAACGCTCATCGCCCAAGTGGGTAGGCTTAGTACACAAACACTAAGCAAAAACAGCTGGCGTAGTATCAAGGTTGTTTGCTCTTCATTCGCTTGTGTATTTGCCACATTGCAAAAAAACCGAAGAATAGTATTCGCAGGTTATCACCTTTTTGCAGTACACCGGCTTCGATCAAGGTGCCGCGAATAGCCAGCAATTGCACGCCATGCAGTAGTAATAAAAATGCACCGACTAAAGGTAAAATCCAATTGTAGGGAGGTACAAAAATCATCGGGCTAAGTAACATAGCTAGCCACATAGCAGCCATAAAGGCTTTGCCAATTTTAATGAACATAATCTGGGGCTCTTAACTTAATTGATATAAACGGTAATTTACTTGGCCGGCTTGTTTGCTTTTAATGCACGACCAATTGGCGGGTAACTCAGGCTCAGCGCCTTCGTTCTCAAACTCTATATAAACTAAAGCATCGGCTTTTAACCAGCCGTTTTCACTGAGTAAACGACAGCTTGGTTCTAATAAATCACAGCGAAAAGGGGGATCGATAAACACAATATTGTAGCCTTCGCTGGGCGTTTGTTTAAGCCACTGTAAGGAATCACCATTCACCAGCTTGGCGCGCTCACTAGGCAAATCGAGTAGTTGTAAGTTTGCCTTCAATTGTTTCGCTGCTTGTGCATCTTTTTCCACAAAGGTGGTAAAACTAGCAAAGCGTGATAAGGCCTCAAAACCTAGGCTGCCACTACCAGCAAATAAATCTAAGCAGTGGCTATTAGTTAAGTAGGGATTTAACCAATTAAAAACGGTCTCTTTTACTCTGTCGGTAGTCGGGCGTAAGCCTTCACTATTCAGTACTTTAAGTTTTCTACCGCGCCACTGACCCGCGATAATTCGCACTTGGCCACTACCGTTGGAGGATTTGTTGCTTTGATTTGCATGTTTTCTTGAGGAAAGCCGTGCCATTTACTTAGACCATTGTGAAACTGTGATAATATCCGAGCAATATTGACTGGACGTTGGCATTGTAACAGCCAACGTCGTTTACTGGTAAAAAAGGTTTTGCAGTAATGGCAAAAAAGAAGGGCCTATTTTCTTGGTTTGGCCGAAAAAAAGACGATGAGCAACAACAATCCAGCGATCCCGCCGCAGAACAAACAAACAACGAGCAAAATGCTGAGTTAGCCGCTCAAGCAGAACGCGAAGCGCAAGCCGAACGCGAAGCCCAAGCAGAACGCGAAGCTCAAGCAGAACGCGAAGCTCAAGCAGAACGCGAAGCTCAAGCAGAACGCGAAGCCCAAGCCGAACGCGAAGCTCAAGCCGAACGCGAAGCTCAAGCCGAACGCGAAGCTCAAGCAGAACGTGAAGCCCAAGCAGAACGCGAAGCTCAAGCAGAGCGTGATGCTCTAGAGCAAGCCGAGTTAGCTGCCCAGCAACAAGAAGACGCTGAGGCAACCGTCGAAGCCGAACAGCAAGTTAGTTCTGAAGCCGCAGAGCCAGTGAAGAAAATGGGACTGTTTGCGCGCTTAAGAGCAGGCTTAAAACGCACCCGTAAAAATTTAGGCTGGGGCTTCTTTTCGCTGTTCAAAGGGCGAAAAATTGATGATGAGCTGTTTGAAGAGCTAGAAGAGCAGTTGTTAGTGGCAGATGTGGGTGTGGACACCACACTCAAAATTATCGAAAACCTCACTAGCCACGTTAAACGCCGCGATCTTCAAGATGGCGAAGCGCTCTATCAGCAGCTTAAGTTAGATATGGCGGGTATTCTAAGCGAAGTAGAAGCGCCAATAGATTTAGATAGTGCAGAGGGGCCTTTTGTTATTTTAATGGTTGGCGTAAATGGCGTGGGTAAAACCACCACCATTGGCAAGCTAGCCAAACAATATCAAAGCCAAGGTAAATCGGTAATGCTTGCTGCGGGTGATACCTTCCGTGCTGCTGCGGTTGAACAGCTACAAGTTTGGGGTGAGCGAAACCAGATTCCGGTGATTGCTCAACATACGGGTGCCGATAGCGCCTCGGTGATTTTTGATGCTTTTCAAGCAGCTAAGTCACGAAACGTAGATGTATTGATTGCCGACACAGCAGGCCGCTTGCAAAATAAAGCGCACTTGATGGAAGAGCTGAAAAAAATTGTACGCGTAATGAAAAAGCTCGACGATGCAGCGCCTCACGAAATTATGTTAACCATTGACGCAAGCACCGGGCAAAACGCCATTAGCCAAGCTAACTTGTTTAATCAAGCGGTTGGACTTAACGGTTTAACATTAACCAAGTTAGATGGTACTGCTAAAGGTGGTGTTATTTTTGGTTTGGCTGACAAGTTTGGTTTGCCGATCCGCTACATTGGTGTGGGCGAAGGGATTGACGATTTACGAGAGTTTGAAGCTCAACCTTTTGTAGATGCGCTATTTAGCAATGATGACAGCGAAGATAGCAACGAGAAATAAATCAACACTGCTTAGAAAGTAATAAAAGGTCTAGGAATGATCCGGTTTGAGCAAGTAAGTAAAATTTACCCCGGCAGTCAGCGCGCTTTGCAAAAAGTGTCCTTTCAGTTGGAACAGGGAAAAATGGCATTTTTAACCGGCCACTCTGGTGCGGGGAAAAGTACCTTGCTCAAATTGATTACCGCCATGGAACGGCCTAGTGACGGAAAAGTATGGGTAAATGGCGATGACATTAGCCGTATCAGCCACCGTAAAATTCCCTATTTACGTCGCCAGATGGGCGTGATTTTCCAAGATCACAAACTGCTTATGGACCGCACCGTGTTTGACAATGTCGCCCTGCCGCTGGTTATTGAAGGCTACAGCATGGGTAACATCAAACGCCGAGTGGCCGCCGCGCTAGATAAAGTGGGCTTGTTAGATAAAGCTAACTGCACCCCAGAAATACTCTCTGGTGGTGAACAACAACGCGTGGGCATTGCTCGCGCAGTGGTAAACAAACCCGCTATTTTAATCGCCGACGAACCAACCGGTAACCTAGACCCTGCTTTATCGTTAGATATTTTCCGCTTGTTTGAAGAGTTTAATCGGGTGGGTGTGGCGGTTCTTATTGCGAGTCACGATTTAAGCTTGATTGCCAAATTGCACCATCAGCGCTTAGTGCTAAAAAATGGTCAGCTGCTTGATTCCCCTCACCAAGCTGCGGAGGCACCATAATGGCCGGAGCAAAACCGCAAGTTAAAGTTGCCCTACATGTACGCTTCATGATGTTTTGGGTAAGGCACTTGCAACAAGGCATTGCTAGCCTTGGCGAATTGTGGCGCACACCTGCCAGCTCTATGCTTACCTTAGCAGTTATTGGTGTTTGTTTGGCGCTACCTGCCAGTTTCTACCTTGCCACCAAGAACGTGCAGCAACTCACCAGTTATTGGAAAAGTGATGCGCAGATAAGTTTGTTCCTCAAGCAAAATATCAGTGAAGCACAGCGTGATTCCCTGCAAAAAAATATTGCTAGCATGCGCCAAGTGGCCAGTGTTGAGCTAGTCACTAAACAACAAGGTTTAGTCGAATTTCAAGAAAATAGCGGCTTTGAAGATGTGTTAGCGCTGTTGCCAGACAACCCGCTACCAGATGTATTGTTAGTGCTACCCAGCCAAGACTTTAACAGCGCAAGTGCTGCCAAAACGTTACTCGATAGCTTGCAAGAGCACAGCCTAGTAGACGAAGGCCGTTTAGACGTTGAATGGCTGCAACGCCTCGACACCATTGTAAGCATGTTGCAACAAGCTGCCTGGTTACTGATTATTCTGCTGCTTACCGCGGTAGCGTTGATTGTAAGTAATACACTACGGCTGAATATTCTCAGCCGACGCAGTGAAATAGAAGTGATGAAGCTAGTAGGGGCCACCGATGCCTTTATTCAACGGCCATTTTTATACACTGGTTTTTGGTTTGGTTTAGTGGGCGGCTTAATGGCTTGGGTACTGTGCAACATTTTGTTGATTTGGACAGAATATGCCTTGCAACAAATAGGCTTGTTATACCAGCAAGACATTTACCTATCAGGCTTAGATCTACAAGAGTTCGGCTCGCTGATGTTGTTTGCAACCTTGCTAGGATTAATCGCTTCGTGGTTTTCGGTTAATCGCCATATTAAACAAATTGAGCCTAGCTAAGCGTTAAGCGTAATGGAGCTTACCAGAGCAGCGTTGTGGCTATGCTCCATTACGTGTTATAGCAACCCACTGATTATTACAAGTGTATATAAAGAGGAAAAACCTAGTGTAAGCAAGGAGCTTTTCTCTTAGTCAGTTATCAAGCCTCAGGGAATTATCGTGCTAGATAAAGCAATTTGTAAAAGGGATGCAATATCAATCGCTACGATGCTTGAAGCAGGGCTAATAGACTATAAGCATTACATGTGCTGGGTAGATGAGCGGATGTTGCTTGAGGAAGAACCTGATTTGTGGGTCATAGAATTAGCAGCTACTAAGGATACTCAGGCAGCTATTGGTCATTTGAACTCTTATGCCTATTCAGAGCCGTTTGAACAATTCAATTCCGAGTCATGTAACGACGAGTTTGTTGCAAGTCAATGGCTTCGATATAAGAGAAAAGAAATATCTTGGGCTATTTTCCTCCAAAAGAGTGGAGACTATACGGATGGAAACTATGCGCGGGAAGATTGCGACTATTTCTACTATATGTTGAACGACTTTGAAATCAACGACTTCTCTGAGCAATTAGAAATTAAGCAAAGCAGCACAGTAAATAAACTATTCAATGATGTCATTCAAACGACGGCAAGTAAGTACAATGAGTTTTTACCGTATCTTGATAAGTATCGGGAATCATATGAGGCTTAGCAAAACAATCTTGTGGGAACGGTTTACGCTTCGCTTCAATTGCCTGCAAATTGTGGTGTTGTAAATTTTAAGTGTCGGAATCCAAAATGAAGCGTGTCGAATGCAGCATACATGGTCTACAGCAAGAAACTTTTGTTTGTCAGCATATTGTTCAAACGGTGAAGGACGGAGTTCCTCGTGGTTTCTGGTGGGCTAACGATCCTGATAACCAAAGACCTAATGCTTGGTGTTCAGCTTGTGAGATGAAAGTTCAAGAAACAGGTGGCGAGTGGACTGAAGAAAGTGAATCTTTTGCAGGTGTATCGCTGCTCTGTGGTGCCTGTTATGACCTTGCTATAGAGCGCAGCTTTTCTCAAAAGCGACCTTGGTGGAAGTTTTGGAGATAGGAATTATAAAACTGAAGTCCGCTAACTCATCGTATCGTTCGTTGGTTCTAAGACTATGTTGCGGAAAACCGCTTACCTTCGGTCGTGGCTATGGCGTTGCATGAAGGTGCCTATGATGAAGAGTAAACTGGAATCTTTACCAAATAGCTTGTCGGCGTTTAAAGAGTATGCAGGCGAGATTTTAGAGCAATACCCATCAAAAGAAGAAGAAAACGTATTGCTTATCGGGAATGACGTTTCTGTAGCCCCTTTGTTCTACAAAGCTATAATCTGGCCTCCTACCAGTAGACACTCGATAGCTAGGTACGAACAAATTCATGAGATAGAGATACCTATAGCAATTAAAGAACTTTTAGCTATTGCTAACGGAATTGAAGTTCTTAGCTTACGTATTTGTGGGTTGTCTAAATCGATGCTTAATGACCCCCCCACATTAGATAGATCTGTTAGGCCTATGTGCTTGGACTTGCACATTCAGAACAAGACTAATAGAAAAAACGGATACTTTTGTTTTGCCTCCTCGCATTGGAGCAGCAAAGAAAACGTTAATTATTTTGTGACGCCTGAAGGCGACTTTGTCGCTTTACTCAAAAATGGCAAAGAAGTAGGCCGTTGGGATGCTCCAGAGCCTTTTCTGTCCGATGCTATATCGCAGGCAATTGAATACGATATTAGTCACGGTGAAGGCAATGAAAAACCGTGGTGGAAAATGTGGTAAAAATGAAAATAGTCCCCCATCTCATATCTTGGGCGCTCCGCTCGCTCGTGCCCTAAACGTTACATTCAAAACTTAACTCGTTTATGTCCAATGATGAATTAGAAAGTGATTAGTGTATCGTTACTTTTTGGCATCAATCAAAGCCCCACTAAAACGATCAAATTTTATTGAGAGCTGTCACAAAGCCTAATCTGGCGCGAGCTTTCGCTTCCACTTATCGCTCTTCCAGCGTCGCCAGTTTATTTGGCTACGAATAAACTCATCAGCCACGCCTGCTAGTAAAATGGCATACAAGCCCCAACCTAGATAAATCCCTGTAAAGTAGGCCAGGGGCACCGAGAATAGCCAGGTAACTGCAATGGCGTTACTGGTCACAAATACTGCGTCGCCGCAGCCACGCAATACGTTACCGCTGATAATGTTAATGCCTCTTAAGGGCTCGTTGATACTGTGAATCAAACAAACCACCAGGCCTAAGGCCAATACTTCCGGGTTATCGGTGAAAATACCCAGCAGTGGTTGATGAAAAACAAAAATAATAGCGGCCACAATGCTAACGGCAATAAGCCCCCAACGCAGGCCTTGGCGCATTTGTTGGTGGCAGCGTTCGAAATGGCCAGCACCAGCCAGTTGGGTCACCAGCATGGTATTGGCAATGCCTAATGCCACTAGCATCATGGTGCAGTAAACGTAGATATTGAGTGCGTAAATGCGCACAGTGAGAGAGGTTTCGCCTAGTTGCACAATCATCAAGTTCATAATCATAACAAAGCTTTGGTAAGAAAATGGCTCTAGCGCCGAGGGCACGGCAATTTTTAGAATAGGCTTTAAGCTAAGGCTGGGCTGTTTTAAGGCGTCAGCCAATGGCAATTTCACTTTAATCAGAAATAGCACCACCACTAAACTAAAACTTAAGCTAAGTACCCAAGCAATTAAACTCGCAATGGCCACCCCGGTTACGCCCATTGGGCTTACACCAAACCAGCCCAGCACTAATATGCCGTTACCCACGATGTTAGTGACCAGCATCAGCGCTGCGGAGATAGTGTTCCAGTGGGATTGCCCGTAACTATTACAGATATTGGCCAGCGTCATGCGTAGGCCCATAAAGCCGACACCTGCGCCAGCTAACACCAAGTACTCTGCGGCCAAGTCACTCATTGCAGGTGGTAGGCTCATCCAATGACCGATGTTATTGGCTTGAGTAACAAAAAATAGGCCACACAGTAAACCCGCTAACACTCCTAAGATAAGCAGGCCTGCCAGCATTAAATTGGCGCGAAGGTAGTTTTGCTTGCCCATGTATTGTGAGGCTAAACTGGCACCTGCAATGCCAGTGGCGGAAAAGAACACGATGGCCATGGAAAACCACGGCATTATCGCGCCTACCGAAGCCGCAGCTTGGTCTGATACCTGGCTAAGAAAGAGTGCGTCAAACACCGGTACCGACATGTTTAGCATAAACTCGCCAAAGATCGGCAAGGCCATACCAAATAGGCCTTTTTGTAGGGTTTTACTTTGAGTCGTAGAAGGCATGCTGACCACCAGCTAGCAAGAAACTGAGCTTATACTAGGCACTTCACACCATCGCGGCTTTTATGTAAATCAACTTTTTGTTAATGAAAATTAACTAAGTTGGCTGACCCATTGCCAAATCACCACTATCAGCAATAGCAGGCTGGTTGATTGCCAAAAACGTACTGGGTTACGTTCAATTAAGGGTTTGGCTTCGTAGCTGGCCTTGAGCTTGGGGTTTGCGTGTTGTAAGTCGTGAATTAGCTCCGACAAACTTTGGTAACGCAGCTGGGGTTTGGGGTTACAGCCTTGCTCTAACGCGGCGTCTAGCCAATCGGGCATGTCGTTACGGTAATGCTGAATGTTTTGGTAATGCCAATCGCTATAGGTTCGTTGTGCTACTTGTTCGCGACGAGCAGTTTTGTAGGGCAATTTGCCGCTGAGCATTTCGTAGGCGATCACTGCAAAAGAGAAAATGTCACTGCGGTGTCGGCCGGTTTCTCCCACTAAATACTCTGGTGCAATATATTGCACCGAGCCTACAGGCGTGGTGGTTTTTTCGTTTTGCTCTAGTTGTTCGGCTGATTGTACGGTGCCAAAGTCGACCAGTTTAAGTTGGTCGTCGGGGGTAATAATAATGTTTTCAGGTTTTAAGTCGCGGTGCACCATTTCATAACGGCGTAAGGCTCGTAGCGCTTTGGCGAGCTTTTCAAGCATGCGCACCACTTGCGTTATTGGCGGATGAGGATGTTTGTCCATCCACTGGCGCAGCGTGATACCCGGTACATATTCGGCCACTAAATAGCAGAATCGACGCGTGCCGGCGGGTTCAAAGGTGCGCATAATATTGGGGTTGTTTACCACGCGGCCGACCCATTCTTCGCGGGCAAAACCAGCAAAGTATTCCTGGTCGCCACTCATGCTGCTGTCGGGGGCTTTGAGTATTCGAACCTTGTTGGTGCTAAGGCCCGCTTCGTCTAACTCTTCGACTAAATAAACGTGGCTGCGCGGCGAGGTATGCAATATCTCGCTAACTCGATAACGGTCAATTTTGTTACCTATGGCCATTACCGGCGGCACGGGTAGATGCAGTAACTGAGCACGACTCTCGTCTAACTCTGCTTCGGGTACATTATCTACCTTGACTAACATTGCACTGATGTTGTCATCACTGCCAGCAAATTCGGCGGCGTTTACGATGGCGTTGGCGTGTTCTTCTAAGCTATCAAATTCAAGTTTGAGTAACTTGATCAGCTGTTGTTCGCTTAATGCATCATGCACCCCATCACTGGTTAGCATAAATAAATCACCGGTTTCTACAGCATGGGTGGAATAGTCTAACTCTAAGCTTGAATCCACTCCCATGGCACGAGTGAGGTGGTTTTTTTGCTTGCCACGAATTTGTACATGGTCGCGGGTGAGTTGGCGAAGTTTACCCTCCCTGAAGCGATAAATACGGCTATCGCCAACATGGAACAAGTGAGCAACTCGAGATTTAATAATCAGTGTAGAAAGGGTGCAGGCGTAAGAGCCGGTTTGCTTGCCTTGTTGAAATAGCCAGTTATTGAGTGACTTGGCGACTTTGGCTGTGGACTTGTTTACCGACCAACTCTCGGGCGTGGCGTAATAATCTTGTACAAACTGAGTGACCGAGATTTGTGCGGCTACTTTAGCGTGTTCGGCGCTGCTTAAGCCGTCGGCCAAAATGGCGACAACACCTTTGTAATAGCGAGTCCAAGGCTCGGGTATTTTGGCTACACAGGCATCTTGGTTCTCTGGTTTGGGGCCAGAGATAGAGGCGCCCCCAAAGGACGCCTCTAACTTATTGCTAGCCACAGAGGTGGTTGCTTTTTCGCTGTTACTAACTCGGTTTTCAGTGGTGGGTGTTGCCACTGTAGTTTGTTGACTTGCTGTCATTAAGCTTGCGTTCCTTGGGTAAAAGCAATGTGGCCCTTGCAGGCACACACTGCCTTACGGGGCTGGCTTAGCTTACGTTGATAAGCGTTACTTCGCCGTCTGGACCAACTTCTGCAATAGTGCCCTTCGGCTCTTCTAGAAGCAACAAGGCAAAGAAACCCAGTACCGCAGTGGCACCAATCACGTAGAAGAAGGTTTGGTAGCTCACTAGGCTAAGCACGGTTAAGTAGAATACTGCACCTACGTTGCCGTATGCGCCTGTCATACCCGCAATTTGACCGGTTAAGCGACGCTTAATAAGTGGCACTGCAGCAAATACTGCGCCTTCACCGGCTTGTACAAAGAACGAACATGCCATAGCCATACCTACCGCTAAGAATAGTGGCCAGGTGCCATCAATTTGGCCCATACCGAAATAACCTAAGGCTAAACCAGCAGTTAATACTAATAGGGTTTTCTTACGGCCTACGCGGTCAGAAATCCAACCACCACCTGGGCGTGACGCTAAGTTCATGAAGGCATAAGCAGAGGCTAATAAACCCGCGTAAACCATGTCTAATTCAAATACGTCACTGAAAAACAGTGGCAGCATAGACACTACAGCAAGCTCTGAACCAAAGGTGGCGAAGTACAATACGTTAAGTACGGCTACCTGTTTAAATTTGTACTGTTCAATCTCTGGAACTGGCGTAACAAAGATGTTTTTGTTTACTTGATAGGTTTTCCAAAAGTCCAGTACGTAAAGCGCTGCTAAACCTGCGTAACATGCATACACGACTTCTTGGCTTAACATGCTTACACCCGCTGGCGAAAGCTTCCATGCCAGTAGTGCTAAGGTGGCATACATAGGCACTTTCATGATTAGCAGTAGTACAAAGTCGGCCTTTGTAGTGACTTCCATTGCACCAACATTTTTAGGTTTGAAGTAAGTCGAACCCTTTGGTGTATCGGTCACGTTCTTATAGAAAACTACACTGAACAGTAGGCTAATTAAACCGGTAAGGCCTACCGCGTAGCGCCATCCGTCTTCACCGCCAAAAATCACTGCAAGAGTTGGTAGTAACATTGCCGCAGCGGCGCTACCAAAGTTACCCCAGCCGCCGTAAATACCTTCTGCGGTGCCAAGCTCTTTAGCTGGGAACCACTCTGATACCATACGAATGCCTACAACAAAACCTGCACCAATAAAGCCTAAAAGAAAACGGGCTAGGGCGGCTTGCTCGAAGCTGTTAGCGAAAGCAAACATGAAACAAGGGATGGAACATACCGCAAGCAAGGTTGAGTATGTGATACGTGGACCAAAACGGTCAGTGAACATGCCAATCACAATTCGCGCTGGAATGGTTAAGGCTACGTTCAAAATGAGTAGCGTTTTTACTTGGCTAGAGGTTAAACCCAAGCTGGCCGCAATACTGGCCATTAACGGTGCGTGGTTAAACCACACCAAAAAGGTAATGAAAAAAGCTACCCAGCTCATGTGGAGAATCTTCATTTTTCCGGTGAAGGAAAACAGGTTAAATCGTTCTGCGCTCATAGTAATGTCTCGTAAAAAAAGTTAAAGCGTCTCTCACCACGTCGATATTCGACGTGGTTTATCATTGTTTTTTTATGGTGTTTTTTAAGCGGCGATTTTTATCGCATCGCCTTCAATCTTGACCTGGTAGGTGGGGATAGAGACGCTTTCGTCGTCTAAACACTGGCCTGTTTGCAAGCTAAAGCGTTGCTTGTATAACGGTGATGCCACCATTAATTCGCCTTTGAAATCACCAATTAAGCCGCGTGACAACATGTTTACTTTGCCAAATGGGCAGTAGTTACTCAGGGCGAATATTTGGTCGCTAATGCCTTCCCAGAAGATGGCGATTTGTTTGCCTTTGACCAAGGCACACACACCAGTTCCTGGGCTAAGCTGCGATTTGCGACAAACTTCTGTCCATGTTTCAGTTGCTAATTCACTCATCATTACTCTCCTTGTTATGGTGCTTCTACAATTTCGATGGTTTGAATACGCTCTTCTTCGGTAGCAGGGCGACGTTGGCCACGCTCACGAACGTATTGCAAATTGTTGTCTGGTTCATCGGCGTTAATAAACTGGCTAAAGCGGGCAAGTTTCTTCTCATCGTTTACCGTTGATTTCCACTCGCACTGGTAGCTTTCAACTACGTGGTGCATGTTCTGCTCTAACTCTTCACAAATGTGTAGCTTGTCTTCTATAACCACCTCTTTTAGGTAGTCTACGCCGCCTTCAAGGTTTTCTAGCCAAACAGAAGTACGTTGTAAACGATCTGCGGTACGCACGTAAAACATTAATACGCGGTCGATGTAACGCATTAGGGTTACGTCGTCTAAATCGGTGGCGAATAAGTCGGCATGTCGAGGGCGCATACCACCATTACCACATACATAAAGACCCCAACCGCCTTCAGTAGCAATAATGCCGATATCTTTGCTTTGTGCCTCAGCGCACTCGCGAGTACACCCTGACACACCAAACTTAATCTTGTGTGGCGCGCGTAAGCCTTTGTAGCGATTCTCTAATAGAATCGCCATGCCTACACTGTCTTGTACGCCGTAACGACACCAGGTTGAACCAACACACGACTTAACGGTACGTAAAGACTTACCATAGGCGTGGCCTGTTTCAAAACCGGCATCAATTAATTTGCTCCAAATTTTTGGTAGCTCGTGCAGTTGCGCGCCAAATAAATCTACCCGCTGACCACCAGTGATTTTGGTGTAAAGATCGTATTCTTTGGCAACTTCACCCAGCACAATCAATTTGTCTGGAGTGATTTCTCCACCGGCAATGCGTGGTACTACAGAGTAGGTACCGTCTTTTTGCATATTACCTAAGAAGATGTCGTTGGTATCTTGCAGGCTAATGTGGTCGTCTTTTAGAACGTAGTCATTCCAGAAGGTGGCTAAGATTGAACCCACTGCTGGTTTACAGATTTCACACCCGTGGCCCTTGCCATGTTCGCTAAGTAGCTGCTCAAAGGTTTTAATCTTTTTCACGCGAACAATGTCGGCGAGCTCGGCGCGCGAGTGAGCAAAGTGCTCACAAATGTCGTTGCTCACTTCTACGCCTAAGTTTTCTAGCTCGGCGTTCATTACTTGCACCGCTAATGCGCTACAACCACCACAACCTGTGGCTGCACCAGTGGTGGCTTTAATATCGCCCATGGTGGTGGCGCCATCACGTACTGCTTGGCAAATTTGACCTTTGGTGACGTCGAAACATGAACATATTTGAGCGCTATCTGGCAGCGAATCTACGCCCATTGCCGCGGCGGCACCTTCTTCTGAAGACGGTACTAATAAATACTCTGGTGCAACCGGCAGTGGCATGTCGTTTAAGAACAATTGTAACCAGTTGCCGTAGTCATCGGCGTCACCGACTAGCACGGCACCTAATAAGCGGTCGCCAGCAGCATTGGTGACTACTTTTTTGTATACCTGACGGGCTTCGTCACTTAGGCTGTAGCTTAATGCGCCTTCGGTATTGGCATGTGCATCACCAATACTGGCTACGTCTACACCCATTAATTTAAGCTTGGTGCTCATATCGGCACCAGCAAACTCTTTAGCTTGTTCACCCGCAATATGGTCTACAGTGACTTTTGCCATACTGTAACCTGGAGCGACCAAACCGAAAATTTTACCTTCCCATAAAGCACATTCGCCAATTGCGTAGATGTCTGGGTTAGAGGTTTGACACTGATTGTTAATAACGATGCCGCCGCGAGGACCAAGCTCTAAGCCTGTTTCGCGAGCCAACTGATCTTGCGGACGAATACCAGCAGAGAACAAAATCATATCGGTATCTAGGCTGCTACCGTCGGCAAAGTTCATGCGGTAACGGGTATTTTCGCCTGCCACAATTTCTTTGGTATTTTTCTCGGTGTGAACTTTTACACCCAGCTCTTCAATTTTGGTGCGAAGAATTGCGCCGCCACCGTCACATACTTGTACGGCCATTAGGCGAGGGGCAAATTCCACTACGTGAGTTTCCATGCCTAGGTCTTTAAGTGCTTTAGCGGCTTCTAAGCCTAATAAACCACCACCCACTACCACACCTACTTTTGAATTCTCGCCAGATTTGGTCATTGCTTCCAAATCTTCGATGGTGCGGTAAACCAGAATGTTTTCTTCAGCGGCTTTGTCTTCTGGGCGAGGGATTGGCGGTACAAATGGATACGAGCCAGTGGCTAATACTAATTTGTCGTAGCTTTCGCGACGACCGCTAGCGGTTACCACAATCTTTTCTTCAGGAAGGACTTCAATCACTTTGTCGTTTACAAAGTATTGCACGCCGTGTTCGTCGTAGTACTCAGGAGAGGTCATCATCAAGTCATCTGCGGTTTTACCCGAGAAGTAACTTGATAACTGCACTCGGTCGTAAGCCAAGCGTGACTCTTCGCTAAACGTTGTTACTTGAACTTGGCCTAGCTTGTCTTGCTGTATCAGTTGGTCAATAAAATGGTGACCCACCATGCCGTTGCCGACAACAATGATACGTTCCATGTACTCTCTCCTATGCGCTTAAAGCAGCGCTATTTTCTAATTCAAATTGGTTCTGATTCGCGTCTAACTTGGCTAGCCAATTGAGTTGCTCGCGCAGTGATACAACTTCACCAATTACAATTAATGTAGGGGATTGCAATTGATGTTCACTGGCGAGCGTAGGTAACTGGTCTAATTGGCCGGTAACAACGCGTTGATCGTTTTGGCAGCCTTTTTCTATTAGTGCGGCGGGTGTCTGGGCACTCTTACCAAAACGTTGTAGCTGTTGGCTGATTTCAGGCAAGCTGCTCAGCCCCATATAAAAAACTAAGGTGTGGTCTAACTGGGCGAGTTGAGCCCAATCAATATCTAATTTGCCATCTTGTTTGTGGCCGGTAATAAAGCTGCAGCCAGTGGCTAACCCGCGGTGGGTTAGTGGAATACCGGCATAGCTGGTACAGCCAGATGCGGCAGTAATACCAGGAATGACTCGAGCAGGGATATCGTGTTCATGTAATACACTTAATTCTTCGCTGCCGCGGCCAAATACAAAAGGGTCACCGCCTTTAAGGCGACAAATACGCAAACCTTGTTTGGCTTTGTCTACCATGTATAAATTAAGTTGGTCTTGCGGAATACAGTGATTGGCTTTGGCTTTACCCACGTATATCGCTTTAGTGGTCGCCGGAATTAACGCTAAGATGTCTTGGCTTACCAAGCGGTCGTAAAGCACTAAGTCGGCTTGCTCTATACTGCGTAAAGCCTTGAGTGTGAGCAGCTCCGGATCGCCAGGCCCAGCGCCTACTAAATCAACCATGGCTGCTTTAACCTGTTGATTGTGGTGCTTATTTGGATGTTGGCTAATTCTTTGTATGCTCATGTCACTACCCTAAAACTGCTTATGTCAGCTATGACGCAATCATGATGCCAGTAGCAAAAAAAACCTTAAAAGTTGATCAAAGTCATTTTTATTCAACGACTTAGCCCTTTTTGAAATTTTTGTTGAAGATTAACGCTCTATACTCCTTAAGGGATAACTTGCACCTATTTGGTAAAATAGCGCACCTAGAAAGTGCTTAAAAGTGTGAACTATCTCTTATTTAGAGCGTCATACAAGTGGAAGCCAGTGAGCCAACGCATAGGCCTTGGGTCCAGTAATGAAGGGGTTAGATCTTGGCTAAACGCTATGATAGACTCGCTAATCGAGTAATATTTTGAGGTTGATATGGATCAAGTAAATGCATCTATGGCGCTAGTCCCACAAGGGAGCATTGAAGCCTATATCCAATCAGTTAATCGGATTGAGATGCTCACGCCTGAGCGTGAAAAAGCATTAGCTACTCGCCTGTTTGAAGAAGGTGACTTAAAGGCCGCACGTGAATTAGTGATGTCGCACTTGCGATTTGTGGCCCACGTAGCTAAAAACTATGCAGGTTATGGCCTGCCTCAAGCCGATTTGATTCAAGAGGGCAACGTAGGCTTAATGAAAGCCGTAAAACGTTTTGACCCTAATGTAGGCGTTCGTTTGGTATCTTTTGCTGTGCATTGGATTAAAGCGGAAATTCACGAATACGTATTGCGTAACTGGCGGATGGTAAAAATTGCCACCACTAAAGCGCAGCGTAAATTGTTCTTTAACTTACGTAAGTCTAAAAAGCGCTTAGGTTGGTTTAGTAACGATGAAGTGAACATGGTGGCAGAAAACCTTGGTGTTACCACTAAGGATGTATTGGAAATGGAATCTCGTATGAGTGCCCAAGATCAAGCCTTTGATCTGGCCGCCGACGATGATGAACGTGAAGGCAGCTTTGCGCCAATTCAATACTTAGAAGATAAGTCTTCAGATGTTGCCCAGTTTGTTGAGAAAGAGAACTGGGAAGTGGCCGCGGCAAATCGCTTGCGTTCTGCTTTAGCGACCTTAGACGAGCGTAATGCGCATATTGTGCAACGCCGTTGGTTAGATGAAGATAAAGCCACCTTGCAAGAACTGGCTGACCAGTATCAAGTTTCAGCAGAGCGGATTAGGCAGTTAGAAAAAAATGCCATGAAGAAGCTCAAAGCAGCCATGGAATAGAAACTTATTAAAAACCTCGCCTAGCGAGGTTTTTTTATATTCAAATCTGCCCGTTGCTTGTGTTAGATTTGCACAAACTTTTCAACACTAGGTCTGACATGGACGGTCCTTTCGAACTCTCTAAAGTTAACTTTGTTATAGACAGTGATGGTCGAAAAACCGCTGCTATCTTGCCTATTGAATTATACCAACAATTGCTTTCGCTGCGTGAATTGGTGGTAGAGAGTAGCGCTCATACCATTACTGCTGATTATTCTTTTAGTGTTAAACAAGCAGTGGCGCATGGTTATCCGGTAGGTGCGAAAAACAAACCAGGTTTTATGGTAGTGAAGGGGTCAACCGCTAACGGCGGCGGTGCAGAGTCATTACGCCCGGCAGTGCTGGCATTGCGTGAGCAGTTACTCGAAGAGCATGTAGTGTGTCGCCAAGGCGAAGGTTACGAGTTTATGCGTGATTATCAATTTTCTAGCCCTAGTTCGGCGGCATGCTTAATCGCCGGCAATGCCCGTAGCGGTTTGGATGCTTGGCTTGATAAATGGGGTCGCAGTCTTAAAGATCGTGGCTACGGCAAAAAGCGTTAAGCCTATTTAGACTTAATGAGTACACCATAAAAAAGAGCGCTAAGCGCTCTTTTTTTAGTTTCTGCTTGGTTTAAGCTAATAGAGTGAGTGGTTCTACCGTAGCTAACTCTAAAGCTTCTCCTACTTCGGCACAGGTTAGCTGGCCGTGCATAACATTTAAGCCATTACGTAGATGCTCATCATCTAACAAGGCTTGCTTGTAACCTTTGTTGGCTAGGGTGATAATGTAGGGCAGGGTGGCATTGTTTAGTGCCATGGTTGAGGTGCGAGCCACGCCGCCTGGCATATTGGCTACGCAGTAATGCACTACTTCATCAACAATGTAGATAGGATCTTGGTGAGTAGTTGCTTTAGATGTTTCTGCACAACCGCCTTGATCGATGGCTACATCAACGATGGCGCTGCCACTTTTCATACGCTTGACTAAGTCTTTGGTGATTAACTTAGGTGCTGCTGCACCGGGTAGTAATACCCCGCCTATTACTAAGTCTGCTTCAAGTACATACTGCTCAATACTCGAGCTGGTTGAGTAAACGGTTTTGAGTTTGCCATGGTACTCTGCATCAATGCTACGAAGCACATCAATGCTGCGGTCTAGTATGGTCACGTCTGCGCCCATGCCCACTGCCATTTGCGCGGCATTTCTGCCCACCATTCCTCCGCCAATTACTGTCACTTTAGCTGGCTCTACACCGGGCACACCGCCCAGTAATACGCCACGGCCACCCTTAGATTTTTCTAACGCCAAGGCTCCAGCTTGAATCGCCATACGCCCTGCTACTTCTGACATCGGTGCCAGTAATGGTAGGCCACCACGCGGGCTAGTGACTGTTTCATAGGCAATACACACTGCGCCCGATTTTATTAAATCATGGGTCTGCTCTGGATCGGGGGCAAGGTGAAGGTAGGTGAACAACAGCTGATCTTCGCGCAGCATTGCGCGCTCAACCGCTTGCGGCTCTTTCACTTTAACTATCATGTCGGCGGCGGCAAACACCTCAGCAGCGGTGCTAGAAATATTCGCTCCAACGGCTTGGTAATCAGCGTCACTAAAACCAATGCCTTCGCCGGCATGGGTTTCTACAATAACCTGATGCCCGTGTTGAACCAGCTCGTTAACACTAGCGGGTGTCATGCCCACACGATATTCGTGATTTTTTATTTCCTTAGGTACACCAATCAGCATAGCGATTAACTCCTTTATTGATATATATGTTGGTCATATATGCCGCTCCGTTATTTAACATATAGTTAAATAAGCTGTTTTTACAATATTTTTTTGGTGTAACTGTCTGTGTTGTTTTTGTGGTTTTGGTAGGATATGTTGTGCGCATGTTAAAGGATAAAACAAAGTTATGGGAAACACCGGAATCATGCAGCAAAATATTCTGAATCAAGTATTAAACGATATTGATCAATTTAACCTCTACGACCCAAATAAAGACTTTGATGAGCTCGGCGATGAACATGCCAAGGAGTTTTTGTATGGCAAGCGAATGTCCAATTGCTTACATGAGTTCATGCTAAACCCACCCGCAGAGTTGCAAATTGCCGCTCGTGCCCAGCATATTGGTCGTTGGTTATCGTTACGTAGTGATTATCCCGAAGGAAGAGCGGGTTATCTGAAATGGCGCACAGATTTAGGTAAGAAACATGCAGAATTGACTGCCGAGATTATGCGCAAACATGAGCTGGCAGAAAGTTTTATTGACGATACTTGCAGTTTGTTACGTAAAGAAAAGCTAAAACGTAACCCCTTAACTCAAGCTCTAGAAGATGTTATCTGTTTGGTATTTTTGAAGTTTTACTTCGTAGAATTTGCTAACAAACACCAGCACGAAAAAATCATTAGCATTGTACAAAAAACCTGGGGGAAAATGTCTCCAGAAGGGCAGCAAGCCGCATTAGCCTTGGATTTATCTGACGAGGCGCTTAGCTTGGTGCAACAAGCTTTAGCTTAGTATCTCGGCTGAATAAAACGTAATTGTGTGCTAGAATTCGCCACGATTTTAAGTTGATTAGGCGTTTCCGATGAGAAGAGATCTGGCATTTCGTTTTTCCCGCGTAACTGAAGCCGCAGCATTAGCTGGCTACAAGTGGTTGGGCCGTGGCGACAAAAATATTGCTGATAATGCAGCAGTAGAAGCTATGCGTATCATGCTTAATGATATTGATATTGATGGCGAAGTGGTAATTGGTGAGGGTGAAATCGACGATGCGCCCATGCTGTACATTGGTGAGCACGTAGGCACCGGCGGCGAAGGCGTAGATATTGCCGTTGATCCTATTGAAGGCACTCGCATGACCGCGATGGGTCAAAACAACGCAGTGGCTGTGCTCGCTGTAGGTGAAAAAGGCGCGTTTTTACGTGCCCCAGACATGTACATGGAAAAGCTGGTTGTTGGCCCAGAAGCTAAGGGTTGTATTGATTTAAATATGCCTTTAGAACACAACATCAAAATGGTAGCGTCGGTATTAGGCAAAGAGTTGAGTGATATGACGGTTATCACCTTGGCTAAACCGCGTCACGACGCCGTGATTAAAGAGATGCAAACCTTAGGTGTGCGTGTATTTGCTATTCCTGATGGTGATGTAGCAGCTTCGATTCTATCGTGTATGCCATTGAGTGAAGTGGACATGATGTACTGTGTGGGCGGCGCACCTGAAGGGGTGATTTCTGCGGCAGTTATTCGCGCATTAGGTGGCGACATGCAAGGTCGTTTGATTCCTCGTCATCAAGTGAAAGAAGATACGCCAGAAAACCGTGCTATTGGCGAAGAAGAAACTCGCCGTTGTGAAGCTGAAGACATTCAAGTGAACAGCGTATTACAGCTGGGTGATTTAGCCAAAAATGACAATGTAATTTTCTCGGCTACCGGTATTACCAAAGGCGATTTACTCGAAGGGATTAATCGACAAGGTAACATTGCGACCACAGAGACATTATTGGTTCGTGGTAAAACGCGTACTATCCGGAAGATTCAATCAACTCACTATTTAGACCGTAAGAACGACAACCTTAAGTCGATTATTCTGTAAGTCTGAATATGCGATTAAAAAAACCAGAGCCTAGGCTCTGGTTTTTTTATAGCTGAAATATGAACTGATTATTTAAACCTAAGTGCTGGTAAAAACTCAGCACCACTGGGTCGTTACTATGAGGAAACTGTAGACCTGTTAGTTGGCGATTTTTAGAGACTTGTAATAACTGCTGGAACATAAACAAACCAATGCCGCGACGCTGAGTAACATCCCGCACAATAAACTTGCTGATTTGCAGTAAAGAATCGGTTTCGCTCAAGACACAATATGCGACAACTCGCTGATTAAAAATAGCCACGTAGAGTTGATTAGATTGTTGCCAGCTAAGCCATTGCTCCTGTTCAACATTTGGTGAGATTTTAGCTAAGTCGTTGCTGTAAAGTGGCCAGTTTTCAATGGCCTGAAAAGATAAGCGCATAGTACCTGTGTATTGTTAAGTTATGAAACGTTAGACAGAGGAGTCTCGGTAAACTGCTCAACGTCTAAGTTGTGCCAGTCTTTAAGGAATTGCTGAGAGTCATGGCAAATTGCAGTGAGAGACATTTTTAGTTGATCGTTAAGTAAACTAATATCTTGATTGACCAGTTGATTGATCGTGTAACTTAAATCATAAATAAGCGGGCCTAGGTCAAAGCGGTTATTTGGGCCAGCGCCTCGTTTATGAGAAGGTTGAGCCTGTCGCTTTCGCCAAGAGCTAAAAGCAATTAAGAAGATATGTAATAGGCGTTTAGATTCGCGACATTCCAAACAAGACTGCTTCACCCACCAAGGGGCAGCACCTTTCATAAAACTGATGCACTCGCTGACAACATCATTAACATAAGCGTCATCAACGTAGCTGGGTAAGGACTGAAGTTTCATAAAAAGTAGCGGTAATTAATCGTGAATTTAGAGTACACATTTTAACGATTTTTCACCAATGGTTTTAGCGTATTATTGGCCAATAATTATCAGTTAAAGCCGATGCTTATGCGAAAAAGTGTTGGGTATTTGAGACAAAAAATTTTGCTGTCAAGCTAGCATTACAGAAGTGGTAGTTGGAAATATGATATCTGTCAACTATTGCCTGTTTGCTTATTGTGTAAGTCATTGATGTTTGTCAAACTGTTCGGCTTATATATTGATTTTTTTATATATAATCTTACTGGTTTCTAAGTAGTTGCTATGCATCTTGCTTTTCGGAAGTTAAGTGAGATTATTCGCTGTTATGGATGATAAGCAATGCTTGGTATACCCAAACAACGCTATACCGCTCGAGGTTTTACCTTAATCGAGTTAATGATTGCCGTTGCCATATTGGTAATTGTGATGGTGGTGGCCGTACCCTCCCTTCAAGGCTTTATGCAAGACAATAAGCAAAAAGTCACCCGTGACTTGTTGGCTAACAGTCTAATGGTGGCTCAGCAAGAAGCTATTCGAAGTAACCTCTCAACTTATGTTTGCCCTACAACAAATGGCTCTTCATGCGAAACTGCTTGGGGTGCAAATAAAGGCTGGTTAGTGTTTTTAGATGAGACTCGTTCCGGAAGTTTAGAGTCTAATGATACCATTATTGTCGCATATCCTAGCCCTAAATCTGCGGAGCTCAAGTACAGCCCGTCGGCCAGTGGCAGTACCAGTACCTTGGTCAGATTTTTTCCGACAGGCCATGCTTTAGCGGGCGAACTAACCGTTTGCGCCCCCTCAAATGATTATGACGACCAGCGTATCGCTGTGTCACGAATGGGGAGGATTGAATATGCTGCGCCATCAACAACATATTGCCCATAGACAGCAAGGTTTTACTTTAATTGAGCTATTGATTGCGGTGGTTATCGTTGCCATTGGTTTGCTTGGTCACGCTGCTTTGCAAATTCAGTCTGTAAATACTGCACATCAAGCTCGTTTTGCGCAAACAGCTAACGTTGCTATGTTGGATTTAGTGCAGCGTTTTAGCGCGATGCCAGAAGCTACTATTAATAATGAGTTCAATTTTAGCAATTTGGCTGATGGCAGTGCGCCTGATGATATGGATTGTCTTACATCTGCTTGTTCTCGTTCAAATTTTGCTAAATATGAAATTCGAGAATGGTTCATGAGTCATAAAGTTTACATTCCCCAATTACGTTTCTCTGTTCAACACGTCAGTAATTTAGTCACTGTAAAAATGACCTGGGATGCAAATTTAAGTGGTGTAGGAGCCGAAGATTGTACAGCCGACGCTAGTGGTAACGCTCATCAATGCAGCGAGGTGGCGGTATGGGTAAGATAATACGAAAACAAGCCGGTTTTGGCTTAGTTGAGTTAATGATCGCTTTGATACTGTCTCTGATTGTCGTTGGCGGTTTGTACGCGGCACTAATTGGCGATCAAAAAAGCTATGAAGCCACTAGAGCTAGCCATCTTCTAGTGGGCAAAAATCGTATGAGCATACAAACACTGCGCCTTTACTTACAGCAGGCAGGTTTTCGAGACTATAACCAACTCTACCAGAATACCTTACTACCTTTGGTGCCTAATACTGACGCTTTTGGGTTTACCTGGGAAGAAGGTCAAATGGTTCAAGGGATCGATAATCGGGGTACTTTCACCGACGCTAAGGCTGGTACTGATGTCGTCGGTATTCGCTTTTATGGCGCGGCTGCACCCAATGCAAGTATCTATAAATGCGACGGCGAAGTATTGGCTGCCGATACAGTTACAACCATTATTTTCTACATTTCTACAAGTAACCAACTGATGTGTCGTGACAGCAGTGGCAACACTATATTTGATGAAGATATGGATAATCTACAACTGCTTTACGGCAGTGTTGATGACACTACGTTCAAATATTATAAAGCCAATGAAGTACCTGATTGGAATCTGGTTAACCGTGTAAAAGTAGGCTTATTGGTCTCGCAAGAAGTTTCTATGGGGAACTTAAGCAATACAAAGAGCTATAACGTACTTGATCAAACGATAGCCGCTGCGAATGACAAGCGGCTTCGTCAAGTGGTGAACGAAACCATCTTATTACTCAATCAAGGAAGCTAGAAATGCCTACCAATATTCCGCAGCGTGGAATGGCGCTGATTATGTCCTTGGTGATGGTGGTTATCATCGCAATGATCGGTATTGCTATTGCTCAGCAGGTGTCCAGTGGGCGAAAAAGTTCTGCCGTTCACCAAGATCATTCAATGAGTTTTTCGCGTGCAACCTCTGGTATTCATGAGGCGGAGTTCGTTGTTCGCCAGCAGGCGTACCACGAAGATGCTCTATTGAATCCAGATACAGCAAACAATTTGGTTACTCCTGCTTTTACTCATACTCAAGGTGGTGTAGTGGTTAGTAATGACGAATGGTGGCAAGACAAAGATAATTGGGTTGTTGGTAATAAAATGACATCAGTAACTGATTCTGCAGGGAGTTCTCTTGCTGGAGAACCTCGTTATATCATTGAGGATGGTGGTGTCGATTCTGGCTTAGTTCTTGGGGTAAACGTACCTAAACGTCGTTTCTTAAGAATTACCTCGAAAGCAGAAGGTACTGGTGGAGCAGTAACTTATTTACAATCTTATGTAGCGTTCATGGAGTAATAGAGTGAAACAAGTAAAAGGATTTACGTTACTAGAGGTGATGATAACAGTCGCCATCGTAGCCATACTAGCGGGTATTGCCTACCCGAGTTATTTAAGCCATGTGCAAAGCACCAAGCGCGAAGAAGGTAAACGAACTTTAGTCGAAGCCGCTCAGCATATGGAAAGTTACTATGCGATGCACCTTAATTATAGCGGTGCAGTAAGCTCAACATCCTTAAGTATCTATACGCCAAGTAGCGATTTTAGCGAAATTTATACTTTAACTGCAGTGGCTAATTCTACTGGTACTTCTTATACGCTAACGGCTACCCCTAAAGGTCCTCAAAGTGGGGACTCTTGCGGTGCGCTCACTATATCTAGTACTGGTAGCACTACAGCTGCAACTGGAGGGTGTTGGTAATGAAATTTTTATTAAAAACAACCATTAGTTCATTAGCCTTTAGCTCAGTGTCTTTGCTTTCACAAGCGGCCAATTTAGATTTAGCTGATGCGCCTTTATATACTGCAAGCTCCCCACCTCCACTGGTAATGTTAGTAATGGGGCGAGACCATACACTTTATTACGAAGCTTATAATGATGCCTCGGACTTAGATGGTGACGGTGAACTTGATATTCGTTACTCGCCTAACAAGATTAACTATGCGGGTTACTTCGATAGTAATCGCTGCTACTCCTACGCATCGGGCAAGTTCTCCCCCGAACAATCTGTTGTTCATTCTGGTATTGCTCAATCAGATAGCGATACAACTAATTACAAAACCTGTGCTCAATCTGGTGTTGGCTCTTGGAGTGGTGACTTTTTAAACTATCTGACTATGTCGCGTATGGATGTTTTAAGAAAAGTTTTGTATGGCGGCTATCGCTCAACCGATACCGCCGCTAGCGGAACTGAAAATAGTCAAACGGTGTTAGAGAGAGTGTTCATCCCTCAAGATGCTCACAGTTGGGGAAAGATGTATACCTCAGTTGCGGTTGATAAATACAACATTAGAATGTATTCACCATTCTCTTTACCTAGTGATGGTACTAAACACTTTTTTGGAACCGCATCTTTTGCCGATGGAGGAACTCCTCAGTTAAGAGTGCGACAAGAGGTGGCTCCTAGCGCAACTAGCCCTAAAGAACCGACAGGTAACATTTGGGAGTGGGCGAGTACTGAACGCCCAGTATTAAGCAGCAGTGGTCGAACTATTCACAACACTTTTAATGTTAGAGTTGAGGTGTGTGTGGCAGATAGCTTGGAAGACAATTGTAAGGAATACTCAGAAGGTAATTATAAACCTACCGGTGTACTTCACGATTACGGCGAGAATGGCAGTATCGAATTTGGTCTAATCACCGGAAGTTACGATAAAAACTTATCTGGTGGTGTGCTCCGTAAAGCTGTTGGAGATTTTTCGACTGAAGTTGATCCAAGTTCTGGAGTATTTGATAGCGCAGTTAATGGCATTGTGAGTACGATCAACAAGCTCAAGATTTACGGCTATAACTATAGTTCGGAAGAGTATGGTTGTGGTTGGGTAGCAACTAGAGCAATTGCCAATGGGGAGTGTACATCCTGGGGTAACCCAATCGGTGAAATGCTTTATGAAAGTGTTCGTTATTTTCATGGTGAAAATAGTGCTAGCTCTAGTTACTCTGCAGGGAGTGGAACTATCGATGCATCTTTAGGCCTGCCGTATGCAACTTGGGATGATCCTTACGAAAATTGGGCTGATCCCGCCATAGCGAAGCGCTCTTATTGTGCGGCGCCTTATAATTTAGTTATTAGTGATATAAACCCTTCTTATGACTCTGATGAGCTTCCTGGAGCTCTGAATGATTTCATTAAACTTGATGCTTCAGGTAACTCTTTACCTTACCAGGGTAGCGAACTTACTGATTTCGATATAACCGATTTGCTCGATACTATTTCTACAAAAGAAGGTATTTCTGGTAGTTATTTTGTAGGTGAGTCAGTCGGAGATATCTCAGATACTAAGAGTGCCCCTACGGCCAAAACAGTTAGCTCGTTGTCTGCTATTCGAGGTTTGTCACCCGCTGAACCCACTAAAGAGGGGAGCTATTCCGTAGCCGGGGTGGCTTATTATGGGCATAAAACTGACTTATTTCCTACTAAAGAAGGTAAGCAGAATATTAATACTATGGTTGTAGCAATTTCCTCTCCATTACCAGAAGTGGAAGTTGAGGTTGGTGACGATGTTATTAAAATAGTACCTTTCGCTAAGTCTGTAGGTGGATACAGTATTAATCGCGCTCAAGGTGAGTTTCAGCCAACAAACACAATTGTTGACTATTATGTGGAAGAGTTTTCTAGTACTAAAGGGATATTTAGGATTAACTTCGAAGATGTAGAGCAGGGGGCTGATCATGATATGGACATGATTGTTCAATATACCTATGAAGTTAAAGATCTTTGCCCAAATGTGGATGACGATGAAGACGATTGCACCAAAACTCCTGGGGTAAAACTCACCTTAGACTCATTGTATGCTGCTGGCAGTATTGACCAGCACGCTGGGTACGTTATCTCTGGTACTGAAAAGGATGGTATTTACTTAGATGTTAAAGATATCGGTGGCAGCAAAGTTAACTACTATCTAGATACACCAGAGCAGTCAGATTCAGCCTTTCCACTTAATTCCAGAAATCGAACACTAAATGCAAATGTAGATGACCTAGAGTTAACTCGGACTAGGCATTTCTTTCCTAATAGCTCGTCGGCTAATCTATTGCCTTCCCCTTTATGGTATGCCGCAAAATGGGGGGGCTTTGAAGAAGCAGAAGACAACACTAACCATTTCCCCGACGCTGGTGAGTGGGACAAAAATAACTCTGGGGAACCGGATTCATATTTTCCTGTAACGAATGCTGGAGAGTTAGAGGCTCAAATTGGCAAAGCTTTGGAAAGTACATTTGGAGATGACCAATCATCTACTTCACCTGTGTTTAACAATACTTTTCTTAATAGTGGGGCATTTTTGTATCAAACTCGCTTTGAAGGTGATACTTGGAGTGGGAACGTATTAGCATACTCCAGTAATGGTGGCAGCTTTAGTGATACCCCTACCTGGCAAGCTGCAGAAGAAATAGATGCTGTAACCCCCTCCAGCAGAACTATTTACACTAGAAACAGCTTTAGCAACGAAGTTGTTGATTTTGTGGTCCCCTCTGACTTGTTAGGTGCTGATGATGGTTTAAGTGTTACTCAAATCGAAGCATTGCTAAGCGGGCTGAATGGTACAGACGCCGAAAAGTTAGCTTACTTAACTGCAGTAATTAACTATTTACGCGGAGAGCGAACCTATGAAGCCGCTGATTTAGCTTATAGTATGCGTGAACGCGAATCGGCTTTGGGCGATATAGTTAACTCGACTCCCTATTATGTAGACGAAGTTAATGGGCACAGTGTAGATAAACCAGTGTTAGTTTTCGGTGCAAACGATGGGATGGTGCATGTTATAGATGTTGCTAACGGCGAAGAGATCATGGCTTATATACCGAGTCAGGTTTATTCACATTTAAATAGCCTAACTAAGAGTAGTTATTCCCATAAGTACTTCGTAGATGGGGAAATCGCTGGATATACAGATGATAGTGATAAAACCATTGTTGTAGGCACCTTGGGTACTGGCTTTAAAGGGTTATATGCTATTGATGTTAGCGATATGAGAAGTGCTAACAAAAACAAAATTAAGTGGGAAATTGATAGTTCTGATACTGGTTATAGCGGATTAGGCTTTACTCGGGAAAAGCCTACGATAGCTAAGCTTAAAAATGGAGACGTTGGGGTTATCTTCTCTAATGGGTATAATTCATCTGAAGATGCTGGAACAATATATATAGCCAACCTCGACGATGGGAGCTTAATTAAATCATTAACTGTAGGTACTGTGGTTGATCCTACCGGTCTAAACAGACCTAATGCGCTTGCCAGCCCTGCGGTGGTAGACTTAAATGGTGATGGTATTGCCGACCGTATTTATGCCGGTGATTTGTACGGAAATATGTGGGTTTTCAATATTTCAGATTCCAACGTAGGAAACTGGAAGATTGCTAATGAAGATGATAAACCTTTATTTACAGCCGTTAGCTTAGATAAATCGGGTTCTCCGGCTACATATATTTCCCAAGCTATTACAACGCGCCCTTCGGTTGGAGTTCACCCTTATGGGATTGGACAAGGAGTTTTAGTCGCTTTTGGAACAGGTAAATATATTGAGAAAGATGACAACAATTATTTAGCTGAGCCTACCCAGTCAATTTATGCAATTTGGGATAAATTGGATGAAAGTTACTACACGACAAGCAGAACTCAGGTCGATAGTGAGCAGGTATATAGCAATCTACTACGTCAGTCTATTATTGAGGAAGACGCAAGAAACAGAAAAGTATCAAGTTACCCAATAGATTGGGGGGTACATAAAGGGTGGTACTTGGATTTAGTCAATACTCAAGATGACAATACAACTAATTATGGCGAGAGGCAGGTAACAAATAGTTTATTGTTGGCAAATAAGTTGAGCTTTACGACACTTCTCCCCAATGAAGATGCTTGTACGCCGGGAGGAAGTGGTTGGTACATGGAAATGAACCTACATTCTGGAGTAACGTGGAATTCAGGAAATGAAGATTTCACTGATCCAGATGATGATACCAATACGATTGATGATGAAAGCTCTCATCAAAAAGTAGATGGCATTCCATCATCACCATCAGTGATTATTGACCCTAATTTGACTAATGAAGGTGTGGTCGGTGAAGACGGTATTATCCAGAAAAACTGTATTACCTTAAGTAATGGCTCTATGTTTTGCTATGACGACTACCAATCCCCAACGGGTCGTTTAAGCTTAAGAACCTTACACTAAACGTAAGATGATAGATGATGAATGGGAGCTGCTTGCAGCTCCCTTTTTTGTTTATGGTCAGCCTCTCTTTGCTGGTTTATTATTTTTATATGTGGTGTATTTCTTTTGGTGAGATATTTATTTAAATATATGTTTTTAATAGATATTACTAAAATAAATTGTCTAAGACTTCACTGAAATTTCATCCTTTTCAGCTTAAAATTCCAACAGGTTTTCTATGGTCGTTTATTACTTTTTCAAAGGGTTTGAAAAAGACTGGCGAGCTATGTTGTTGGAAGCGAAGCGTTAATGAAATTCTCTGTGTTTATACATCAAATGCGATGGCGTTTATTATCTAAAACCGATAGTGATATAAAACGCCGTTTACTTAGTTTTAGTTTTATTAGCTGTTGCGTTGCCCCTGCCTTATCAGCGGCAAACCTTAACTTAGCCGATAGCCCTTTATATGTGGCTACCACGCCAGCACCAATGGTGATGTTGGTGATGGGGCGGGATCATACGCTTTATTATGAAGCTTATAATGACGCTACCGACTTAACCGGTAACGATGATTTAGACATTAACTATAATCCTCTTGCTGTTGATTATGCTGGCTACTTTAACAGCCAACGCTGTTATACCTACAATACTGCGCAAAAACGCTTTTCACCGGGCGTGGGCGCAAAAGCGACTACCAAAACGTGTAGCGGTTCTGGTGAATGGAGTGGAGATTTCCTTAACTACTTAACCATGTCGCGCATGGATGTTTTACGCACGGTGTTATACGGCGGCTATCGCACAGTGGATAGCGAAGGCTTAACGGTACTTGAGCGAGTTTTCATTCCTCAAGACGCTCACTCTTGGGGGAAGAGTTATACCTCTGAGGCTGTAAACGGTTATCGTATCGATAGCTACACCCCTTTGTCTCAACCAAATTCAAATAGAAAACACTTTTTTGGTAGCGCTTCTTGGTCTGATGGCGGTGCACCAGAGCTCCGCATTAAAAAGAATATGAACAAAGAGATTTGGGAGTGGGCCACAACCGAGCGTCCGGTATTAGCTGGTAATGTTAGCGAGTCTTATGAGATCCGTGTTGAAGTATGTGTGAAAGACAAGCTCGAGGCTAACTGTAAGGAATACCCCAATAAGCAATTTAAACCTACCGGTCTGCTACATGATTACGGCGAAGATGGCAGCATAGAGTTTGGCTTACTCACAGGCAGTTATGATAAAAACCTCTCCGGTGGCGTGTTGCGCAAAGCGGTGTCTCATTTTGGCGATGAGATTATTACCAACAGCGGTCAGTTTAAAACTAACACTGACGGTATTGTTAGCACCATTAATAAGCTGCGGATTTATGGGTTTAAATATGGCAGCTATGAGTATGGCTGCGGTTGGATCACAGACCGAGCTATTCGCAATGGCGAATGTACCTCTTGGGGCAACCCCATTGGTGAAATGCTTTATGAGAGTTTGCGGTATTTTCATGGGGAAGGCTCAGCCAGCGGCTCATATTCAAGTGGTAAAGGCACGATAGATGGTTATTTAGGCTTACCTTTTGCTACCTGGGATGACCCTTACGAAAATCGGGATTACTGCGCTGCTCCGTTTAATTTGGTGATTAGTGATATTAGCCCTTCTTACGATTCAGACGAATTACCGAACGCACATCCGAGTTTTGCGAGTAGCTATTCGGGGTCCACGCTAGATGGTTTTCACTTAAAGAACTTACTCGATAATATTTCTACTCACGAGAACATTAAAGGAGATTACTTTATTGGTGAATCGGTCGGTGATAACTCTGGCACAACGAGTGCGCCAACCGCAAAAACGGTGACTAGCTTATCGGAAATTCGTGGTTTGTCTCCACAGGAGCCGACTAAAGAAGGTAGTTATTCCGTCGCCGCAGTAGCGCATTATGGGCATAAAACAGATATGTTCCCAACGAAACCCGGTAAGCAAAACATCCAAACTACCGTAGTGGCTGTATCTTCCCCTTTGCCTGAGGTTGAAGTAGAGGTTGCGGGTGAAAAAATCATTATTGTGCCCTTTGCTAAATCAGTAGGCGGCTGTGTGGGTGGAAAATGTATTAGCACCAAAAAAGGCGATTTTCAGCCTACCAATACCATTGTGGATTATTACGTAGAAGAGTTCTCACCAACGAAAGGCACCTTTAGGATCAATTTTGAGGATGTTGAGCAAGGTGCCGACCATGAAATGGACATGATCGTTAAGTATCACTATGAAGTGAAAGAGCTTTGCAACAGTGCTTATGACAACGAAGCTACCTGTACAAAGCGCAAAGGTGTGCAGTTAACCTTAGACTCGCTGTATGCCGCGGGCAGTATCGATCAACATGCTGGATACGTTATCTCGGGTACTGATAAAGACGGTATCTACCTCGACGTGAAAGACAAAAGTGGTAGCAAACGTGAGTACTATTTAGATACGCCTTTAGAAAACGAAGCGGCATTTCCATATAACTCGCGCGAAGTGAGCAATAACGCCAATGATTTACCGCTCATCCGTAAGCGAAACTTCTTCCCTAGCTCTGATTCTGCTGCCGCCACCCTACTACCATCGCCACTGTGGTACGCGGCGAAGTGGGGGGGCTTCACCGATACCAACAATAACGGTATACCTGATGACGGTGAATGGGATGAAGAAGTACCCGGCTCACCAGATAACTACTTTCCTGTGACAAATGCGGGTCAATTGGGAGCTCAAATTGGTAAAGCTTTAGAGAAAATCGCCAGTGGCAGTCAATCAGCGAGTCCACCGGTATTTAACAATAACTTTTTAACCAGTAGCTCGTTTCTATATCAATCTGCTTTTGATGGGGAATACTGGAGTGGTGATGTGAAAGCTTATAAAGCTGCCAGTGGCGGCGGCTTTAGCTCAACTGAAACGTGGAGCGCGGCTAAAGAATTAGACGCTATGTTGCCAGAAAATAGAACGATTTTTACGCGCAACCCAGAATCGAATCGAATCGTAGACTTTGTTGCGCCAAATAACTTGGGTGGTGACAGCGATGGCTTAAGCCTGGCGCAAATCAATAGTTTACTTGGTGGGCAAAACGGCTCTGAAGCTACCAAGGTTGCTTATCTGGAGGCCGTGGTTAATTACCTTCGCGGTGATCGAACCTATGAGCAAAGTGACTTAGCCTACGCCATGCGTAAACGCTCTACCGCGCTGGGCGATGTGATCAACTCCATTCCCTATTACGTTGATGTGGCAACAGGTCATAAGGTGAATAAACCAGTATTAGTCTTTGGTGCTAATGACGGCATGGTACATGTTATCGATGCGAAGACGGGCAAAGAACTAATGGCCTATATCCCAAGCCAAGTTTACCAACACCTTAACAGCCTAAGTAGAAGCACTTATACCCATAAATACTTTGTTGATGGAGCCATTAGCGCTTATACCGACGATTCAGACAAAACCACGGTAGTTGGCACTTTAGGCACTGGCGTTAAAGGCTTGTATGCCATTGATGTTACTAATATGAACTGGCCATCTAAAAACAATATCAAGTGGGAAATTGATAGCAACACTAGGGGCTTCGAAGGCTTAGGTTATAGCCGAGAACAACCTACAATAGCTAAGTTACCTAATGGTAAAACTGGAGTCATATTTTCTAATGGCTATAACGCTTCTGAAGATGAAGGGATGTTATTCATTGCTGATTTAAAAGACGGCAGTTTAATTGCGAGCTTAAAAACAGGGATAGGTAGTGAACAAGACCCCACTGGTAAAGCGAGACCAAATGGCTTAGCGTCTCCTGCGGTAGTTGATTTAACTGGTGATGGCGTAGCCGATAGGATTTATGCAGGCGACTTATTCGGCAACATGTGGGTGTTTGATGTCTCAAGTAAATCTACCAGTGACTGGGGCTTAGCTACAACCAGCAGCGGCGGTAAACAACCGCCTCTATTTAGTGCTGTAAGCCCTAGTAAAAAGGTGGTGGGAACCAGTTACCAGTATCAAGCTCAGCCCATTACGACTAAGCCATCTGTGGGTGTCCACCCCGAGGGTATAGGTAAAGGGGTATTGGTGGCCTTTGGCACAGGCAAGTACATTGAGGTGGATGACAACGATGCTGATAATCAAGATACTCAGAGTATTTACGTTATTTGGGACCGTTTAAACGGTACTGCAGTAGAGAGCTCTCGCTCACGGGTAGATGGCCAAGAGGTTTATGATTCAAATTTATTGCGCCAAGCGATAATTGAAGAAGACGCCCGCAATCGCCTATTAACTGACTACCCGATTGATTGGTTTAGTCAAAGTGGTTGGTATTTAGACTTTGTTAACACTCAAAACAAAAATACTAACAACTATGGAGAGCGGCAGGTGAGTCATAGCTTGTTGCTATCAAACAAGTTAAGTTTTACTACCATGCTACCCAATACTGATACATGCGCATCAGGTGGTAGCGGTTGGTATATGGAGCTTAACCTGCACTCTGGTCGAACTTGGAATACCGGTACTGATGGAAACACCGATCCTAACGATGATAGCGACACCATTAACAACGACAGTTCACACCAAAAAGTGGAAGACGGTATACCTTCTTCGCCAGGCGTGATTATTGATCCTAACTTACCTAGTGATGGTTCAGAGCATGATGGGTCAGTGAATCAGAAAAACTGTATTACCCTGAGTAACGGAACGATGCTGTGTTTTGATGATTTCCTCTCGCCAACAGGGCGACTAAGCTTACGCAGGCTTCACTAAACCTTTGGCTTAAAAAGATAAAAATGGCAGCCTTTTGGCTGCCATTTTTTGTTGCTGTTTTACTCATATATTTATAGATGTTTTTTGCTACACTAGCGCCCCTTCAATTTCGTGAGCACTGACTATGCAATGCCGAATCGGTTGCGGTGCTTGTTGTATTGCGCCTTCGATTAGTTCTTTACATAAACCTGCCGGTGAGCGCTGTGTGCATCTCAATGCTGATAACTTGTGCAAAATTTTTGGTCAAGCCAAGCGGCCACAAGTATGTAGTGATTTTAAAGCCGCTAAGTGGCTATGTGGTGATACCCAGCAGCAAGCTTTGGATAATCTTATTCACCTCGAGCAGCAAACGGCTTAAATCCTAAGGTTCAGTCATCAATTACGTAGTCGCAGATTAGTGTCGTTTGCTTTCTATTTCGAATCTATGACTTGGTGTAGTAATACAAAAATCACAGCACAAGTGCCAAACCAGTGCCGTATAATAATTGTGAACAGGCATGAGCAGATAGAAGCCGCCCCAAAGCCTAGCAACAAGAGAGCGCTTCAAGGAAAAGGAAGATACGAACTACGCAGTCATGAACCTTGGCTAAGCGCTTAATACTATGTTTACTAATAGGTGGATGTTTCAATATCTTCAGCAGTTTGTAAGCTTGTGGCATCCACTAGTTGGAGCAGTGGTGATTCTGTTTTGGGAATGTTATTGAGCGCTAATCGCTGGGCCACACCAACTAGCTGTACATCTTCTGGTAGCGCAAGTTTAGCCAGTTGATTTACCGAATGTGGTCTTGGGTGAGCAATAAGCACAGCATGGCCGTATTTACGCGCAATGTTAATTGCCTGCTGCCACTGTTTTTCTATTGCAGCGGGATTATCTTGGTGATCTAGAAATACATGTCTGCGCAGGTTGGGCACTTGGTAATGGCTGGCAACTTTATTGCCAATGCTGGCTAAATGAGTACGACTGTCCACAAAAAACAATTGCTGTTTTGCCAATACTTGCATTAGCCAGTGCATCTCAGTGGGAAGTTGGGTTAACTGGCTACCCATATGGTTGTTTAAACCGGTGGCTTCGGGGTAGTCATTAATCGCGGCTTGTACTCGCTGTTTAAAGCTGCCTTCATCCAAGTGGTCGTTTAAGCCATAAGGCCCTAACGCTATTTCCCCGCTACCCTGCATGGGTAAATGCAACATCACTTCGCGCTGCTGCTGTTGGGCTAGTTCGGCAATTTCTTTGGCATAGGGGCTGGAAGGCAAAACCGAAAGCGTAATGCTGGGGTGAAGCTCCAATAAGTCAATGTCACGGGCGCTATTACCCACATCGTCGATAATAATGGTGAGTTGGCTGGCAAGCAGATGGCTACAAAACAATACGCTTACACAAGCGCTAACTATTTTAACCATTTACTCGGGTCTTGGGTCTGCCCTTTATGGCGAATTTGGAAGAATAATGCATTGGTGGTTTGCCCACCCGTGTTACCCGCGTAAGCAATGGTTTTTCCGGCATTTACCCGTTCACCCACTTCGGCGTTTATGCTTTGGTTATAGCCGTAAAAACTTAAGTACTGTTCTCCGTGATCAATAGCTACCACTAGCCCGTAACCACGCAACCAATCGGCAAAGACCACATTACCAGCCGCTACTGCTTGCACTTTGGTGCCAGGGTGGGAATCAATCACAATGCCTTGCCAGCGTGTTTGCCCTTGATTTTGGCTGTTGTAACTATGCAGAACTCGTCCACTAAGTGGCCATGGCAGCTTGCCCTTGGTTTTGGCTAACCCGGTGAGTGGGGTTTTATCCAAGTTTTGCTTCAAAGCTAATTGTTGCTGCTGTTCAATTTTGTCACTAATCACTTGTTGTAACTGCTGTTCGTTTATTTGCAGCTGCTCTAAACGGCTTTGTTCTGTGTTTTGCAAGGTATTGAGTTTAGCGAGCTGTTGCTTACGTTGATTCTGTTGAGCTTGAGATTGCTGTAATTTGTCTTGCTGCAGGCTTACTAAGGCTTCGAGCTTTTTCTGCGACTCTGCCAGTTGCTCTTGTACTCGGCTTAATTCAATTTGCTTATCATTTACTTCAAGTAATGCAGCACTGCGTGCTTTCGCCAAATATTGGTAATAACTGAGCATACGCTCTAAGTTGGCTGCATTTTGTTGGTTCAACAGCATCTTCATATAGTCGCTTTCACCTAAACGGTAGGCGCTATTTATTTGAGCTGCTAGGGCTTTTTGTTGCTGTTTGAGCTGCTGTTTTAAGGTATTTATCTGTGACTCAATTTGCTGCTGCTCCATTTTAGAATGAGACAGTTGGTTGTTGAGTTTTCTTAGTTGTTGGCTAGAGTCAGCAAGCGCTAATTCGTATTGGCGTAACTGCTCTTGGGCTTTAGATATATTGCTTTTGCGTTGTTTGAGTTGCTGTTGTTGCTGCTTGAGCTGTTTTTGCACATTAATCAGCTGCTGTTGCTCATCGGCATGAGTAGGAGAGCAGAGCAATAGCAAAACGCCAGCGATAAGGCTGGCGTTTAACAGGCGAACAAGGCGTTTAATAACACCTTGATTCGAATGTGAATTAGGCTGTTTCATCAAGCCATTATTTCAAATTCATCAAGGCCTTGCCAGTCATTTCTGCTGGAGTTTCCATGCCCATCAAACTTAGCATGGTAGGAGCGATATCACTTAGGCGACCACCTTCTACTGGCGTGGCTTCGCGGCCGTAGTAGATAAATGGTACCGGTAGGTTAGTGTGAGCGGTGTGGATGCCACCTGTTTCTGGGTCAACCATTTGCTCGGCGTTACCGTGGTCAGCTGTAATTAAACACTCGCCGCCTACTTTATCTAGTGCTTCCACTAAACGACCAATGCTTGTATCTACTGCTTCACACGCTTTTACTGCTGCTTCATAAACGCCAGTGTGACCAACCATGTCGGTGTTAGGGTAGTTACAGATAATTACATCGTACTTACCGCTTTCAATGGCAGCAACAAACTTATCGGTTAACATTTCCGAGTTCATTTCTGGCTGCAGGTCGTAAGTGGCTACCTTAGGTGAAGGGATAAGTTCGCGATCTTCGCCAACAAACGCGTCTTCTTTGCCGCCATTGAAGAAAAAGGTAACGTGAGCATATTTCTCAGTTTCTGAGATGCGTAGTTGAGTTTTCTCTTTCTTCTCTAGCCATTCGCCTAGGGTATTCACTAAGTCTGTTGGGCCGTAAGCACAAGGTGCGTTAATGTCTGCTGCGTATTGAGTCAGCGTAACAAACTCGCAGGCTGGTACTTTAGCGCGCGCAAAGCCGGTGAAGTCTTGCTCAACAAAACAGCGAGAGATTTCACGAGCACGGTCAGCACGGAAGTTCATGAACAATACCGCGTCGCCATCGTTAATGGCTGCTGGTGAATCACCAATTACTGATGCTTTAACAAATTCATCGTTTTCTTCACGCGCGTAAGCGGCCGCTAGTGCTTCAGTTGCGTTAGCGTAACTGTATTCTGCTTTGCCTTCGGTTAATAGCTGATAAGCTTCCTCTACACGTTCCCAACGGTTATCGCGGTCCATGGCGTAGTAACGACCTACTAATGAAGCGATGCGACCCGCGCCCACTTCAGCAAACTTAGCATCAAATTTCTCGATAGAACCTTGGGCGCTGCGTGGTGGCGTATCGCGGCCATCTAAAAATGCGTGCAGGTAAATTTCTTTAGCACCTTGTTTCGCGGCGAGTTCGATAGCCGCTAACATGTGGTCTTCGTGGCTGTGAACGCCGCCTGGAGAAAGTAGACCCATAATGTGTACAGCTTTGTTGGCTGCTACGGCTTTATCTACCGCGCCCACTAAAACGTCATTGGTGAAGAAGTCACCATCTGTAATTGACTTACCAACGCGAGTCAGTTCTTGGTATACGATTCGACCGGCACCAATATTGGTGTGGCCTACTTCTGAGTTACCCATTTGGCCGTCAGGTAGACCAACATCTAGACCAGAACTTGAAATCAGTGTGCTAGCAGCAGTGTTCCAAAGGTTGTCTAGTACAGGGGTGTTCGCGTTTGCTACGGCGTTATCCGCGCTATCTTGGCGGTAGCCCCAGCCATCCATAATGATTAGAGCCAAAGGCTTTTTGCTTGCAGACATTGCAATTTCCTCAATCGGTAAATGTAAAAGTGAAAAACGAATTAGTGAAATATTACTACATTTTTAGTTTGAGTCACCTGATTGAACGCAATTCAACCGAGATTAGTCATTTTAAGTGGTTTTTTTGTTGGTGTATGAATCTTAGGTCAATTTGCCTAGTTACGCGTCTACGATAGCTGCTATTCTTGCCGCTCGGGTGTATACTCTCGCCCCATTATCACTAACTATTTGCTTAACTGGAATTGTCATACTATGCAGCAAGTTGTCGAATTTGTCGGAAATAACCCTATCATTTCATTCGCTTGGGTAGGTTTGTTCGGTGCCGTTATTTACAGTTTTATTCAACCAATGTTGTCAAAAGTGACTTCAGTGGGTAATCACGAAGCGACCTTGCTTATCAATAAACAAGACGCCGTAGTGGTTGATGTTCGTACTAACGATGAATACAAAAAAGGGTATATTGCGGGCGCACGTCACATTCCTTTAACTCAAATACAGGCTAATAACTTCAAGCCTATTGAAAATTTAAAGGGCAGCCCCATTATCGTTGTATGTGAAACAGGGATGCGTTCTGGCTCAGCGGCAAATACGCTAGTTAAAGGTGGTTTTGAGCAAGTGTATAACTTACGCGGCGGCATGACCGACTGGAAATCTGCAAACCTACCGATCACTAAGAAATAAGATCGCGCTTTGATTGCTAACGCTTAGCAATTAGACAATTTTAAAACACAGTATTAAAGGTATTTATCATGGCTGAAGCAGCAACCACAGAAGCACCACAAGTAGAATTTGCAATTCAACGTATCTACACCAAAGACATCTCTTTCGAGACGCCTAACTCTCCTCAAGTTTTCCAACTAGAATGGAAACCAGAAGTGAAAGTTGACCTAGATACTACTAGCAACAAACTTGCTGATAACGTATTTGAAGTAGTGCTTACGCTTACAGTTACTGCAAAAGTAGAAGACAAAACAGCATTCTTATGTGAAGTTCATCAAGGTGGTATTTTCACCCTAGGTAATATGCCAGAGCCGCAACTTGCTCACGCAATTAACGCCTACTGCCCGAACATTTTGTTCCCTTACGCTCGTGAAGCGGTATCTAATTTAGTTAACCGAGGTTCATTCCCACAAATTAACCTTGCACCAGTTAACTTTGATGCCTTGTTTGCTAACTACGTACAACAGCAAGCTGAGCAGCAACAAGCGGCTAAAGCTGACGCTTAATGACTAACTCAAAGGCGACTATGACCGTATTGGGCGCTGGCTCATACGGTACTGCTTTGGCGATTGCCATTGCCCGTAATGGACAACGTACCGTGTTATGGGGTCATGAGCCTGAACATGTGGCTGCACTTAATGCAGCCCGTGAAAACCAAGATTTTCTACCCGGTATTACCTTTCCTGATAGTCTCGAGTTAGAGGCTGATTTAGCGACGGCCGTTGCCCAAAGCGACAACTTATTAGTGGTGGTGCCTAGCTTTGCTTTTGCTGACATTATGCGTCAAATAAAGCCCATGCTGAGTGCCGAGTCGCGTGTAGCTTGGGCAACCAAAGGTTTAGAGGCAAATACTGGGCACTTGCTTTCAGAAGTAGCGGTTGAAGTGCTTGGCGAGCAACGCTCGTTAGCGGTTATTTCAGGGCCTACATTTGCTAAAGAATTAGCCGCAGGTTTACCTACGGCCATTTCGGCATCTTCATCAGATACTGACTTTGTTAGCTACTTGGCTGAAGTAATGCGCTGTGAACGTAGCTTTAGAGTGTATACCAACAACGATATTGTTGGCGTGCAACTGGGCGGCGCAGTGAAAAACGTGATTGCGATAGGTGCAGGATTGGCCGACGGCTTAGGTTTTGGCGCAAATGCACGCACCGCTTTAATTACCCGTGGTTTACGCGAAATGGCGCGTTTGGGTAAAGCCTTAGGTGCTGAAGCTGAGACTTTCAAAGGTATGGCTGGTTTGGGTGACTTGGTACTCACTTGTACTGATAACCAAAGCCGAAACCGCCGATTTGGTCTTGCACTAGGTGCCGGTAAATCACTTGAGCAAGCAGAAGCGGATATTGGTCAGGTGGTAGAAGGTTACCGCAATACCAAAGAAGTGTATTTGCTCGCGCAACGGGTTGGTGTAGAAATGCCAATCGTTGAGCAGGTTTATCAGGTGCTTTATAAAGCTAAATCGCCAAAGCAAGCAGCGATGGATCTTTTAGCGCGTGACCAGCGCGAAGAATAGCTTGGTTTAAGTTAATTACTGACCCGTCCTAAAATAGGTTGACGATTTTTAGGCCAGCTCCAGTAGCTGGCCTTTTCTATTATGCACCTGATTGGGCGTTTCCATATTTAAACTCAGGTGCGGTCTCATCGTGTTGTATATCGCTATCGATTCTTTTACAAGTCTCTTTAGT
>NZ_BJEQ01000008.1 GCF_005405585.1 Agarivorans sp. Toyoura001
TCAACTTGGTCTACCACTGCCAATTTAAAGGCAAGAGAATAATTTCGTTGGGTACGTTTACTGGTTGTTTTCATGACACTCTCCAATTTCATGTTGGATATGTGTCAACCTTATTTAGGACGGTACAACAATAATAAAAAAGGCGCTGGTGAGCGCCTTTTATCAAACCATGAAACCTAAAACCTAAGGAGGACTTAACTCCAATAGCTTAGCGTTAGCGCTGGCTAAGTCTAAGTAGCCGAAGAAGGTTGTGTCGGTATCACCCCAAACAGCTTGAGATTCAAACGAGCCCGCATCTACATCTGCCGCTAAAACAGGGACAGGTGTATTACCACTAGACTTAACAATGATTAAGCCTCCTGGGATCGGCTTAAATACCCAACCGTTTGGTAATAACTCTAGTGTTGTAGTTGTTACTTCCCATCCAGCTGCATCGAACTGGTTAACTAGGTACCAAGTTCTCGGATTACCTTCATCATCAAAAATTAAACTTTCATTTAAGGCTAAACGGTTATAGTCCCCTAGATTAGGAATTACCGAACTGTCAATTTCCGCGTAAGTTTTGCCTGCATCAATGGCTGTGCGCACTTGCCCAGTTAAATCCACAACATCAAGGCTTCCCCATTCAGGGTATTCGTGACCCAACCAAATACCGGTTGCACCTTTTTCCCACACTCGAACACTTTGGCCAATATTTTCATCATTAGCCGTAAATGCGTACTCATCTAATGGAATGTGCTGGTATTTACCGTAGTTAATCGACAAAGTGTCACTAATTTGGGTTTGTGTCGCTTGCCAGTTTTGGAACTCAATAGCTTCACCATCCAAGTCCGGCTGAGCATCATCTTTAGATGCATTTATAACCAAACGTTTTCCGGTAAGCTCTGTAACAACTTCCGCATTAACAACTTTCTTGGCTTCAGTATTTTCAAACCAATAATCTGTCAACATGTAAGGTGCATTCCACACATAATGCGAATACTCTTCAAAATTCTCCGTATCCGACATCAACATTGGGCCAGCAGTAGTTTCTACATTAGAAAGCGTACCATCTTCACAGATCGCAACCAAAATTGAGCCTACATCTAAGCTATCATTAATTTCAAAAGCAATTAACGACACTTTTTGACTGCTTAGTAGAATAGAGTTCGAGTAATCCCATTCCGTGTTAGGAACTAAGTCAACTTGGTCTCCATACCAATATAATGGGTTATCAGCATAAAATCTTAAGCTCTCATCTTCAGATGTAAGCTCAAAATTGAACACCTGCTCAGCGTCAGTAAATACTTTAGCTTGATACGTATTGTTCCCTACGTACTCGAATAATGTGCCATCTACAGAGGATGGGTTACCTGTACTGCGCAAGAATAGCTGCTGCTGAAGCGGCCCCAAATCATCCAATGGTTCCAAGTCACAACTTGCGTGATTAACATTCAGCCCAGCATAGTCAACTTCTATACTATCGATTTTAGTTTCCGCTAGGGCATACTTACTACGCTCGAATCTAAGAGGGCTTTGCGCAAATACTGAGCCATCTTTATTCACCACATCAAACTCAAAACAGCCGTAGCCCACTTCTGTGTATATATCAACATTGAACACCGCGCCCAACGCATCGACTGAACTAAATGCAATTGTCTCACCGGCTGCATTTCTGTCGGAATAGTCTTTGGTTAAGCTTTGGCAATATCCAGCATTTTCAGCTCGCAGGCTATAGCTTGCATATAGCGCTTCTAATTCGCTTTGGTTTAAGCCAGTGGTTTGCTCGCTAGGAAGAGTAAACAGCACGCTCACTCGTTCCCGTGGCATCGCAGCTTCTCTAGCTGCTTCCTCGGCAATAAGCGCATCCAATTTAGCTTGGGCGGCTGCTTGATTTAAATAACCATAAAAAGTTTGCTCAGGATCCCAATACATTTGAGATTCGAAGTACCCCTTATCAACATCAGCATCAATCAAAGGCACTGGGGTATAATTATCACGAGAGTAATAATCATCACTGTCTTCCAATTTTACGACCATTCCACCAGGTACAACATTAAAGCGCCAGCCATTCGGTAGTTGCTCTAAACCTGTCTCTTGCAGCTGCCATTCTCCTTCAAATTGGTTGACTAAGAACCACGTTCTCACATCGCCATTTGCTTGGTAAACAAAACTATCGCTAAAACGCAGTACGTTATAAGCACTCAAGCCTGCAACCACACTTTCATCAATTTCAGCGTAAGATAAGCCACTATCTAAGGCGGCTTTAATTTTACTATCGAGACCTTCTATTTCGGCAGAGTTCCATTCCGGATAGTCGTGACCAAGCCATAAACCCGAATCACCCTTCTCCCAAACTTTAACTGCTTGGCCAGGCTCTTCTTTAGTAAATGAATAGTTATCTAAGCCGTAGTGGTGATATTCATTAAACTCGAGGCTTAAAGTTTCGGATAGATCGGTAGTTGTATACTTCCAATCCTGAAACTTAATAGCTTTACCATCCTGCCCAAGTTCAGCCATTCCAGTATCATAACTGTATACGTAACGCCCACCAGAACCTTCCGATACCTTTAAACCATCAACTACTTTGCTTGATTCTTGGTAATCTTCCCAATAATTAGTAAGCTCACCTCTATCCCAACGGTATTGCGCATACTCTTCAAATACACCATTGATGCAACAAGTATAAACACTACCTCGCTTAGTGAACTCTCTTTCACCATTTGGCGTTAGCGTTTCTTTGGTGTAATCATTGATCGTTCCATCTGCGGAAGAATCTCTAAGCTCTTCATTTGAAACAGAGCCGTCAGCAAAAGTGGTCGTCACTTGGGTTCTTCTAAAGTAAGGCTCTAGTTCTTCTTTATCTAAAGACTCACTGATTCTCGTTTTTACTTGTTCACCACTTTCTAAGGTTTCAGACGAATGCGTCACTCTTTGAACCCATTCGATTTGAGAGAGGTTTCCAGCATTAACTGCTGCTTCAATATCTATATTGTCAAAGCTTTCATCATCATCATAGCCACCTTCGTCAATTGAAGAAGACTCATCATGGTAAGCAACATAGGAAAGTTGACCAGCTTCATCATGAGTTCCGACTCGGTAAACGCGCCCTTTAAACGTTCTAAGGTTGTCTTGGTTTAAATCGGTTTCCCAATAAAAATGGGCTGAATAAGTTCCATCAGCCAAATAGTTTTCGGTCCAGGATTCTTTTTCAAAAATCAGCGCTTCCTGATCCCCATCTAGCTTTCTTTTATAGTTAGCATCGGTGAGGTAACTGACGGACTCAGCCGCTACTTTTTTTGTACCGTCATCCAATAAGGTAGTAATTTTGCTTTGTTCAACTAGGAAGTAATCTTCTTTCCCAGCAATCCAATTTTTTCGACTGCTTCGCCGGGTGGTAACTTCTACCGTTTGGTTGTCTTCCAAATCCTGTTTAAGCTCTTGCTCTTTTTTAGCCGCTTCTTGACGTTCAGTAGTACGGTCAATCGCTTCTTTTGCTAAGGCTGCTTTAATCGCTTCACCTACCTCATCAGAAAGAAAGTCACCTAAAATAACCTCAACACCACCGTCTAAACCTAAGTCAGCTACCACCTTGGTTTTAGCCGCCATTAGCTCTTGATTAATTTGCTCAGCACTGACTGAACCGCTAGCCAGCAAGGTTAAGCTTTCTTTTAATTCATCAACAACTAGAGAAGTAAAAGGAGATATCGCTGCGCCGGTAGGATCTTCATTCTCGTCTAATTCAAACAGAGGAGGAGCTGACAACACAACTGGATTAGTAGAGAAATCTTCACCGGTATCCAGGTCAATGGCTCCATCACCCAATAGTGCGCGAATAGGGGCCGACTTCAAACTGGTAATATCAGCGCCCTTCAAAGCTAGAGTGTATGCGCCCGTGTTATCACTTATTGCACTGGGCTCATTTTCGTCTAACTCCCCATTGAGATTTAGATCCAAAAACACCACTGCGCCAGATACGTAACCATCAATAACTTTACCGCTCAAGGCTAATACACGGCTTACCGATAATTCAAATGGAGCCAATGAAGCAGTCTCCTTGCCATCGCTCACGCTAATAACGATGTCTGATACTGAGCCAATATCTTCGCGCGCGGGAGTACCAGATAACACCCCAGTTTGCTCATCAAAAGACGCCCAAGTAGGTTTATTGGTAATTGAAAAACTCAGGGTGTCATTATTTTCGTCAGAAGCGACAGGGGTAAAATTAAATGCCACTCCTTCATCTATACTCGACTGCGGCGTACCACTAATCGTTGGCGCGACATTCTTAGGGCTAGAATCACCACCTCCAGCGCCACAGGCGGTTAAAGAAAGTGAGATCGCGATCAACGACGCCAATTTTGACTTGGCATACTTCATATTAAGAGTCCTTTCCTAAAGCTTGCTGTTAATTTGTTTATAATTAGATTTTTTGGCCTACAAAAAGGCCATAAACATCAACATACTACAAATAACAAATGGCTTAACAAGCATACAAATAGGAAAAGAATCGATTATTAGTGACAAGTCAAAAAATAAGACAAATAAACTAATATAAAGATGATTTACCGCAATTGAGGGATAGAAACAACATCAAAATAATGCCACAGTCTCACACCGCGGCATTATTGATTACTTTAATATTATAGGGGTTGAGCCACTGTTATAAAGGATTATCTGGACAGTTACCACTAATGTAAAGCGGTACACCAACACCCGGGTCTATTGGAATAAGCTGAGGGCCGTTAGTAGCTTGCGAGCCCCAATATTCAGCAGGCAAGTTAGCACGTAAACCTTGGGCGAGGGTATAATCACAGAAGCCATTGGTATCTTGTGGCGGATGTTGAGCATAACCCGCCAAGCTTGATAAGGCTTCAAACAACGCAATTCGGTTTATCCAAATCTGTTTGCTGATCAAGCTAGGTTCAGGCAAACCAGGGTTCACCCCTATCACCGCTTGTCCATCTACCAACGCAACCACGTCTCCGCGAAGATCTTTAGTAAAGTTAACCGTTTCCCAGCCTCCGGCTGCTGCACCAATGAATTGATAATTGCCAGTAGCACCGCTACTTATATTACCAGCACCTAACTGTACCTGAGAAAAACGGCCAGTTGAGCCTACAAACAACCTATCGACTCGCTGCATCACTTCCACCGCCAAGCTTTGTACTAACTTTTCTTGCTGAGAATCAGGAATAGCATCGGCAAAGGGGCTTAATAAACGAAAGTTGCCCTGGTGTTCTTCACTTAAGCAATCAACAGTGGGTAACACACCAAGTACTTGCGCGGGCTGAATGGTTCTAAAATCTAGCTGGCAATCGGTTTTTTGCAGGTCTCCGTGTAAATCTAGCACCGTGTGGGGCTGAAACGCCAATGCTGCTGCCACCATGGCTTGGCTCTCTACTGGGCGAATGGGCTTATCAAGCTTCACATGGTGATAACGGTTTAAATCGTAACCACGACCAACAATGCCAATAAAACCTGCTTCAGAGTTTTCAGCAAATCCACCACCGGCTTGCGGATCAAGGTTTTGCCTAATGAGGGCACAGTTCTCGTCAATCACCGTGCCGGGAGTGGGATTGAAGTTACAACTCTGTGGATCTGGCTCCCCGCCATCAGGGTTCGCCCTTAATATAACCAATATATCAAGCTGCTCAAGAATACGCCTGCTGCTGTAGCCAAACCCAGCGCTTAACCAGCGCATAACAGTAAGTGCAGCTTCGGTACCGGCGGGTTCGTTGCCATGTTGCTGAGTAATAATCATCACTCGCTTGCCACTAGGGTTGCCCATTCGTATGCCTAGTAGCTCTCGCCCTTGGGTAGACCACCCAATATGCTCAGGGTTGGTATTACCTCGACCACCGTCGTCTACCGTGCAAACTACCGCCTGGCGAATACTTTGCGGCTCAACCTGCTCGCCACAAACTTGATAATTGATATCAAGATCTGTCGGTAGCGCTTGGTCGATATTCACAATACCTTGGTTATTATCGTTAATAATCAATGCCCCTGTTTGCACTGGCACTCGTGCGAAGTAAGGCATAAAACGCAGCTGAGTGCGCAGGTCTTGGTAGGTTGAGAGTCGCCAATAAGGGTTGTCGTGAACTGTCGAGTGAAACCTGGCAGAGGCAGTAGCACTTAAACCTAACAGCAAAGGCAGCAAAGGCAGCAAGCAAATTGAGCTAAATTTCATTGATCATCCTTGATAAGTGAGAGCTAGAGCAAACAAAGCTCAACTCATAGTCAAAAATAAATCATAGGGCTTTGGCTGTTTAATTAGTAATTAATTAATAATACTAATTATCAATTTGCTGTAATTTTTCCTTTGCAGTAAGTAGCTTAGCCATTTATTCATCGGCAGACAGCATACGAATTTCGCGCTGAGGAAAGGGTATTTGCACGCCAGCTTGTTGCAAAGCTTTAAACACAGCAAGGTTGGCAGAGAATTTTGTTTGATGGAATATCGGAGTGGGTACCCAAAAGCGGTAACTAATGTTTATGCCGCTATCGGCGAACGCATCAATGCCCACTTTAGTAGCTGGTGCGCTTTGCACCTCAGCAATGGTCGCCAAGGTGTTTTCAATCAAGGCGATGACTTGCTCGGGGTCACTGCCATAAGCCACGGCCACCTCACCTTCTACTAAACTATTTTGCTCAGTATTTTTAAGAATTTCCCCAACAATATGGCGATTAGGAATGGTCACGCGTTCGTTGTCTTCGTTCACCAACACCGTCGTCGCCAAATTAATTTCTTCTACGATACCGGTGTAGCCTTTTACGGTGATAGTGTTTTTAAGCACGAAAGGCCGCGTAAGAATAATCGCCAAACCCGCACCATAGTTAGATAAGGTACCTTGAATGGCTAAACCTGCGCCAAGAGAAACAGCACCTAATGCCGCCACAAATGGCGTAATACTTACCCCAAGTTTACCCAAGGCAATAATCACCGTCATGCTAATCAGCAATATCTTCACCACATTAGCGATAAAGTTAGCCAAGGTAATGTCTAAACCTTTACTGTCTAAGGTTTTGAATAACCACTTAGCGACTTTAGAGGCAAACCACAGCCCCAATAGCACAATAATAATTGCGCCCACTAGCTGGAAGCTATAGCGCACCATAAAGTCGACAATAGTTTGATATACCGATTCGAGCTGGGCGAGTTCTTGGTCAATCATTTAGCATTCCTTGCAGGCAGAACAAACAGTGAGCAGACTTGCTGATTAATCATGCTCTTAGTCAAGTTTACTCGTTAAATATTAGCTTGATAGGATAATTTTTGCATGTCACTTAATCATTTACTGAAGCGCGCAACGGGATGTGAAAAATCGCTCTCGATCTAGTTTGCCCTCTCTACTCGCGGTAAGCTGGTTTTTATGGCTAGCGATTAAAAATACTTAATGACAGAAACTCTCTCTCTTCAACAAGCTAGAAAACTGGTACTGCACGCTCAGCTCTTGCCGCCAACAGCAGCTCGCGGCAGCGCAATAGATGCCAGCCTAGCCGCCATTGAGCAACTCGCTTATGTACAGATAGATACTATCTCAGTGATTCAACGCGCTCATCATCACACTCTGTGGAACCGCAACCCTCGTTATCAAGTAGAGCACCTAGATCGATTGGTTAAAGATAAAAAGGTCTTTGAATACTGGTCGCATGCGGCGGCTTATTTACCCATGCGTGATTACCGCTTTAGCTTGCCACGTAAACATGCCTTTGCCAGCGGTCAGCAAAAACACTGGTATAACAAAAACACTCAACTGATGGACGCGATATTAAAGCGCATTAGCGAAGAAGGGCCATTAATGGCCAAAGATTTTGAGCACCATGGTAAAAAAACCGGTGACTGGGCCAGCAAACCAGCTAAACAAGCGTTGGAGTGTTTGTTCATGCAAGGCGATTTAATGGTGCCTTACCGTCAAAACTTCCATAAGGTGTATCAGCTTACCGAACGAGTCCTACCAACAACTATCAACACATCTGTTCCCAGCCAAGAAGAACATAGCCGCTTTTTAGTCACCTCTTACTTACGCGCCAATGGGTTAGGCCAAGCGTCTGAAATGGTGTACTTGTTAAAGAACAATAAAAAGGCAATAGAGAGCACCTTAAACGAAATGCTGAATAGCGGCGAAGTCGATAGGTTTAACGTTAATGGGCATCACTATTTTGCATTGCCTGCATCGCTAACCTTACTGAGCAAACCGCTAGCACGCAGCAAACTTAAAATTTTGTCTCCCTTCGACAACTTGCTGATCCAGCGTAAACGTATGCAAAAGCGGTTTGATTTTGACTATTTAATTGAGTGTTACGTGCCTAAAGCTAAACGCCAATACGGGTATTTTTCTTTGCCTATATTATGGGATGGTCGCTTAGTAGCGCGAATGGACTGCAAAGCTCAGCGTAGCAGCCAAACCCTGCATATTTTCAACTTGGTATTAGAGCCTTGGCTAAAAAGGCTCGACGCCTTTAGTTTGGCTTTAGTGAAAGAACTGGCGATGTTTATGCGCTTTAACCAGTGTACTGCTCTGCACTTATCTATTAGCCAAGCTAACGCCAAGCATCTGAATACTACTTTAATCAGCCAGCTAACAGCCTTTGGTACAATTTAATAAGCTATCGGCTTCCAATGGTTAGCCACCAACATTTAAAGCAGCGGGATTACCTCGCCCAAATGCGCTAGAATATGCTTGGCTCGGCGCTTAACCTCATCATTAGCTTGCAACATATCTGGAATCATTATCGCCTGGCAACCTGCGTCTAACGCCGCTTGCATACCGTTATTCGAGTCTTCTAATACCAAGCATTCGGCTGGCGGTAATGCCAAGGCTTCACAAGCCAACAAATAACAATCAGGGTAAGGCTTGCCACGACTCACATCTTCCGAAGTAATCACGCGTTCAAATTGCTCTAAAATGGGAGAGCCGGAAAAATAATGCTTAACCTCCGCCACACCAGAGGAGGTCACCAAAGCACAACGAATGGCTCGTTGCTGTAAATAGCCAAACAACTCGGTAAAACCAGGTTGGTAAGTTACCCCGGCAGCACACAAAGCGTGAAAGTGCTTATCTCTTATCGCTTGGTATCGCTGCAAATCCAGTTCAGCACCAAGGTGTTGCACTAACATTTGTTCACAGGCTGCATCAGGCACGCCAATAAAATACTGATACAAAGCATCGCTCAGCTCTAAGCCTTGCTCTTTAGCGGCATATTTCCAACTGGTTTTATAGATGCTTTCGGTATCAAAGATTAAACCATCCATGTCAAACAACACTGCGTTAATCATAAGTGAAAACTCCCACAACCAAAGAATGTCGATAAAGCATCATTATTGCTCGAACCTTTCATTACCAATACTAAAACGCCAAAGAAAAAACACTACAAAAATGTAATTTAACTACAAAATAGCCATGCTAGGCTCAATAAACGAACCGAAACAGCTCAACAAATGAACTAATCAATACCTAAACTAGGCTTGGAATTTAATTTATGAGATATAGATCGCAATCAATCCACCAAGCACCCACTAGCAAAGGGTGATACGCATCACCTTAATATTTACTTAAAAGTCACTTAAATTGGCTTGTAAGTTACCAACGCACAAATGACGTGACGTTAATCACTAATTATTCTGGTTACACCCAACCAAAAAGAGACCTGTATCACAAAAACCCACTGAGAGTAGGCAAAATGAAATCTTATGCTAAATTTACATCAACTTGAGAGACACCCAGCGGTCCTTCAAGGACCGACAAACAAATTCATTAAAGGGACAATTCTATGCTATCCCCAGATGCAAAGATTAAAGTACAAAACTTTGGACGCTTCCTCTCCAACATGGTGATGCCGAACATTGGCGCCTTCATCGCTTGGGGTTTTATTACTGCACTATTCATCCCAACCGGTTGGCTACCAAACGAAACGCTAGCCTCTATGGTTGGCCCAATGATTACCTACTTGCTACCACTATTGATTGGTTATACCGGCGGTAAAATGGTTGGCGGCGATCGCGGCGCGGTTGTGGGTGCTATTACAACTATGGGTGTAATTGTAGGTACCGACATTCCAATGTTTATGGGTGCGATGATTGTTGGCCCACTTGGTGGTATCGCCATTAAGAAATTTGATGCAGCGGTTCACGGTAAAGTGAAAAGCGGCTTTGAGATGTTGGTAAACAACTTCTCTGCCGGCATTATCGGTATGATTTGTGCCATTCTTGCTTACTTAGTGATTGGCCCAGCGGTTAAATTGCTGTCTGCGGGTTTAGCTGCAGGCGTTAACGCCATGGTTGAAGCGGGTGCGTTACCACTAGCCTCTATCTTTGTAGAGCCAGCCAAAATCCTATTCTTGAATAATGCGATTAACCACGGCATCTTCTCGCCACTGGGTATTCAGCAGTCAGAAGAGTTTGGTCGCTCAATCTTCTTCTTGATTGAAGCAAACCCTGGTCCAGGTCTTGGCTTACTTATCGCTTACATGGTGTTTGGTAAAGGTAACGCTAAGCAGTCTGCAGCGGGTGCGTCTATCATCCACTTCTTTGGTGGCATCCACGAAATTTACTTCCCTTACGTGTTAATGAATCCACGTCTTATCTTGGCGGTTATTGCCGGTGGTATGACAGGTGTATTCACACTGACTGTATTTGACGCAGGTCTGATTTCTCCAGCATCACCAGGGTCTATTTTTGCGGTACTACTAATGACACCGAAGTCAGGCTTTGTAGGTGTGATTCTATCGGTAATCGCTTCTGCTGCAGTGTCATTCATTGTTGCTTCGCTGCTGCTTAAAACCCAAGCTGATACTGGCGAAGACGATTCACTTGAACAAGCAACAAGCCAAATGCAAGGCATGAAGTCATCTTCTAAAGGCCAATCTGGTGAAGCAGTAACTGCAGACATGGCGTTGGTTAACAAAATCATAGTAGCGTGTGATGCCGGTATGGGCTCTAGCGCGATGGGCGCCAGCTTACTGCGTAAGAAAGTTGAAGCTGCCAACCTCAATATTGAGGTCACCAACTTAGCCATTAACAACCTGCCAAACGACGCAGACATTGTGATTACTCACAAAGACCTAACCGACCGAGCGCGAACTCATGCGGCGCAAGCACAGCATATATCTTTGAATAACTTCTTAGACAGCGCACTTTACGACAACTTAGTCAGCGAACTAAGCACTGCACAGGCGGCTCCAGCAAAAAAGGCTGAAACGCCAGCAGACACAAGCTCTAGCGAATCAGGAACGCTTAAGCTTTCAAAAGAAAACATCTTTTTGGGAATGGAAGCAAAAACCAAACAAGATGTGATCCAGTTTGCTGGTGAACAACTCGTGAAGCTGGGCTACGTGGAGGCCGATTACGTGCCAGGCATGTTAGCTCGCGAAGAACTAGTCTCTACCTATCTTGGCGAATCTATTGCTGTTCCACATGGAACAATTGAAGCAAAACAATTCGTTAAAGCCACTGGCATCGTGTTCTGTCAGTTCCCAGAGGGCATCCGCTGGGGTGAAGACGAAGACGATATTGCCAAAATGGTGATTGGTATTGCAGCGCAAGGTGATGAACATATTCATGTGATTACCGCCATTACCAACGCATTGGACGACGAAGAAGCAATTGAATGCTTAAAAACAACATCAAACCCGGATGATGTGCTTCGAATCCTAAACGGCAAGTAAGCCTCATTCTTTTTTAATACCTACGGAGGCCAAAAACAATTTTGGCCTCCTGTTTCAGTTTTACAGTACTATTTTCGGGACATTTATTATGAAAGCATTACATTTTGGCGCCGGTAATATTGGCCGCGGCTTTATTGGCAAATTATTAGCCGACGCAGGCATCGCCGTTACCTTTGCCGACGTAAACGAAACCGTTATTTCCGCACTACAACAACGTGGCGAGTACCAGGTTAAGGTAGTGGGCGAACAATGCACTTTAGAGCCAGTAAGCAAAGTTACCGCGGTAAATTCAAGCAGTGCAGAAGTGGTTGATTGCGTGGCAGAATCTGACCTTGTGACCACCGCGGTAGGGCCAACAGTATTAAACATTATTGCTAAAACCATTGCCCAAGGCATTGAGAAACGCTTGCTAACCGGTGTCACTCAGCCAATGAACATTATCGCCTGCGAAAACATGGTACGCGGTACTAGCCAGCTAAAAGCGGAAGTACTTAAACACTTACCCCCTGCTTTACATGCGCAAACAGAGCTTTTGATCGGTTTTGTTGACTCAGCAGTGGACCGCATTGTGCCACCAGCAGAAGCCGGTGAAAGCGACCCATTAGCGGTAACCGTAGAAACCTTTAGTGAGTGGATTGTTGACCAGACCCAATTTAAGGGCAACATCCCCGACATTAAAGGCATGGAATGCACCGACAACCTAATGGCCTTTGTAGAACGCAAACTGTTCACTTTAAACACCGGCCACCTCATCACCGCTTATTTAGGTGTAATGGCGGGTCACGAAACCATTAAAGATGCCATTGAAGACCCAGCCATTAGAGCTGACGTTAAAGCCGCCATGCAAGAAAGTGGTGAAGTGCTGATTCGCCGTTATCAGTTTGACCCAACGGCGCATGCTGCTTACATAGAAAAAATTCTTGGCCGCTTTGCCAACCCTTATTTGCGTGACGAAGTAGACCGCGTAGGCCGCCAGCCTATTCGTAAACTCAGCCCACAAGATCGTTTGATTAAGCCACTAAACGGTACTTTGGAATATCAGCTACCCAACAGCCACCTAATTAAAGGCATAGCGGCTGCGTTCCATTATCAAAACGATGACGATCCACAAGCAGTAGAACTGCAAGCAATGTTCAAAGAAAAAGGCTTCTGCGACACACTTGCGCATTATTCAGAGCTGAATAGTAGCGACGAAGTTGTTAAACTAGCCGAACAAGCGTATTTAGCGTTGAAATAATGAATCAGCCAAGTGCCACTAATGTGGCACTTTGTTATTACCGAGACCCTATGCCTATTCACCCCACAAATGAAGCTGAGCTATTAGAAGCTATTGCTGAAGCAAGCAGTGCTAGCGAGTGTTTAATGGCGGCGTACGACGCCCTTGATGACACCGTAGACACCCTGCTAAAAAGCATCTTCAACAAAGACGACTATGCCGTTAAGTTTGCAGTAGACCCCTTGTTGAAAAATGATGGCCCGCTGGGCGATATTATGCTGCGTGCAAAGCTAATTTTGGGTTTAGGAGTGATTTCTCAGGAGATTTACGAAGACATCGAAATTTTTGTCACCCTAAGAGAGTGGACAAAAATTCAAGATGAGAAGGTAAGTTTTACTGAAATAGACATTCTGTTCGAACTTAACAAAGTGCACGCTATTCAACGGATTATGCCCATTGAAGAAGACCTTGCCAGGCTTAACAAACTTAGCGGTCCAATGTACGACATGCATCTTGCTCGTCATAATCAAAAAGTGCGGTCAACCATCGTTTTAGCCATTACCGACATGGTTGCCTATCTATGTCGCGACAATGTGTTAATGCAAACCATGATGCGCTAACCCTCACTTTGTAACAGGCAGGGATGCCTAGTCTCTCGCGCAATTACCAGGCAACACTCTCAAACCCGTGCCGCTAGAAACGACGATTTAAACCTGCAATAAATTGGCGTCGGTCTCCACCAAAGCCAACATACTCCACCATTACCGACCAATACGCATTAACGTTGAAGTTACCGCCGACCAGTCCTTGCCATTTATCTTTGTTCTCTTGGCGAATCTTATAGTCTATGGATAAATCAGTACCAGGAACCGGCTGATTACCCTCAATACGTAACTCGCTGTCTAAATAGCTCACGCCACCATACAAGGCCAAGCTGCGATCGTCTTCAAACTGGAACAATTTTCCCACTCGCGGCACCGCGCTAAATACCACACCGTCGCTGCTGGTTCGATCCATATCTGCATAGGTAAAAGTAAGTGGTACAGCCACAAAGTAGCTTCGCCAACCACCAGCTAGCACGGTGCCAATGCTATAGCTGTAACCCGATACATCTACATTTACATTAAATGGTACCGTTTCTTTTCCTTCTAGAACGCGACACACTGGGTGGCTAATAATGCCTGAACAGTCAATCTCTAGCTGCTCTAATAAATCGTCACCATTGAGTGCAAAATTAACGTTGGCGTCACCGCTTATCCGGCCAAAGGTGCCAAATACGTTCATGAAAGGAAACAGCCAAGCATCCACTTTAATTTGCGGAGTAGAGGTGCTGTTATCATTGTCGCTAAAGGCCACGAAATCGATCGGTACTTTATTTCCACCGCCACCTGGGCCAACTTCTAATTCATCAAGATCCATGTGCTGGTAAGTATCTACGTAAATCAAACTAATGCCGATAGGCATGGGTAAGTCGTAACCTAGGTCTACGACACGCTGGCCGTAAAAGGGCAATACACGGTCCCATTTTCTTGGCGCATGTTGCTTTTGAGTGCCGCGAGATTGGCTGTCTTTCATTGGCAGAGTGATTTTGTTTAAGCCGCTATCGGTAAGTTCTTCATTACGCGAAACGTTCACTAACATCGCTGAGCCAGACAGGTTTGCGCCGCCATCATTCACCACGTAAGCAGGTACGTCATACTCGTTTACATTCATTGTTGTAGCAAACGTTTGGCCGCTTTCACCCAATCGCCATTCTGCCGACACTCCTGTGCCCCAACCGCCTTGATCAAAGGCATCTAAACTTTGTTGGTTTTCAAATAAGGCTATAAGGTAGTAATTACTGAGGCCTAAACCTAAGCCAACATCGTAACGTTCCACATCCATGTAACTAATGCTGTCGTCTTGATTATTATACAAAGCACCTAGTCCCTGAGACTTGCCCAATATAGGTACTTTAAAGCTGGATAATTCAGAACTAAAGTAACCAGCAGAGTTAGCGACTTCTTGCTCTAGCTCAGGTTGTAACTCAAGCAAGCGCTGCAGACCTACGTCGGCACTTTGCTCGACTTGTTGGCGAACTTCTTCACGCTCACCTGAGGGGATAAGGGTTTTGGTGGAGCATGCGCTTAAGCCCATGACTAACAATAAACTCAGGCCGAACGACGGGGTTAATCTCATTACAATCCTTATAGGGAATGAAGTGCTTCCTGCTGCTTCTACTCAAACTATCTCACTAATTACTTTAGCGGAACAAGCTGCTCTTGAACATAATCGCCATCAATTTACTGATTGAAAAAACAGCTAATTAAGTAGAACTATGAGGCAAATTGGTAGTGAAACATTGCTAGCCAACTGGGCTAGTGATGCGCATACAGGTAAATGGGGCAGGATAATGACAGGTGATTAAATCTCTTCAAGGTAAATTTTAAATATTTGTTCATTGCCAGATAGCGTAATCATTCCATCGTTATATTTAGGTGGCCCAAAACGCCCTTTAACATTGTTGCTAATACCAACGGCTTCACGAGGAATACCAAGCCAATTGGTATCTAACTTACCATTGGCATTCTCGTCATAATAAACACTAATGGCACACTCTTCTGGCAGCGAGCCACTAAAGGTAAACCTAAGCTGGTTATTGCGAATGTTACTAGCAGCATTGGTTTTTATAATAAAAGCGGTTTTAAGATAGCTGTCTTCTGAGTCCCATACGCTGACCACTATTTGCCCTTTTCCTGCCTTAATCCCCAAGATATCTATGTGGACATCTGCGGCGACCACAAAAAATGGAACAAAACTTAATAGATAAATTAGGCGCTTCATAAGGCTTATATTGAACGATATAGATAACGCCAATGATAAGCCTCTACGACTAATTTGTAATGCTGATTTCGCAGCTACCCGCTTACTTGCGTTGAATGATTACCCTACAGCTTGGTTCTATTCAGCCTCAGCACAGCCAACATCAATAGCAGGCCAAAACCTACACTACCGCCACCACTGTCTGAATCCGGTGTGGGCTCAGGATCAGGAGTCGGTTCTGGGTCCGGCGTAGGATTTGGGTCCGGCGTAGGGTCTGGGTCCGGCGTAGGGTCTGGGTCCGGCGTTGGGTCTGGATCCGGTGTTGGCGCTGTTGTTTTATCTTTTATGCTTACCGTTACAGAATCATTAGTGCCTGCAAGGGCATTAATCAGCGTTCCCATGCTAATCACTAGCGTTTCGTCACCTTCAATCAGCTCGTCTGCTAGTACTCGAAAAGTTAAAGAGCCTTCAGTGCCAGCGTTAATCACTAAGCTACCAGCAACCAAGTTGTGGTCACTGCTATCGGCAGTGCCGCTCAAGGTATAGGGAATGGTCACTGGGTAAACCCCTGCGTCACTAGACAGCATAACAACAATTGTTACCTGTTGATTCTCTTCAACCTCCAAACTGCTAACACTAAAGCTAGCCAGCGGCACTTCTACCGCAGGATTTACACAATCTTCTCCAGGAAGCCCATAACAACCATTACCGGTTGGGCCTAGCTGTCTATCCCAGGTTATGCCCGCTATCCAGTTTTCGTTATCTCCACCTTTCTCGTAAGCGCCAACATCAGGGTTACCATCGGTAACATCGTCGGTAATACCCGCAATAACACGGCCAGCATCAATAGGGGCAGAGCTGGCTTTTAAGCGAAAATCGCCATTGGCATAATCGACAAAAGGAGATTCGGCCGTGGTTAAGTTGTTCTGCTTGTCTGATTGCGGTTCCCACGAGTCTTTATCAGACAAGTTGTTCCAAACATTCACATTAGAAAACGCGGTACCGTCTTTATGCCACGCCCCCATAGTGGCACTGCCATTCCATAGAGTGTTGTTATAAATGTTTATGTCGGTACCATTCCAATTAATTTGAATATTCGACCACTCGGTATTCCAAATCACATTGTGGTGAACCTCAAAACCTTCGGCGTCGTTATCTAAATAGATACCAGCCGCTTTGCTTTTACTACCCGATGAATAAGCATCGTGCAGCCAGTTGTGGTGGATCTCGGTATTGCTAGGGCCGCCCACGGTGTAAAAAAGGCCGCAATCATCGGCAATCAAATTACTACGAGAAATGTCGTTAAACGCATATTCAGCATTGTTATTAAAGGCTTGCATAGCATCTCGGCCACCACGGGTAATGGTGTTTCTTAGTACCTTGGTATTGTTGCCACCACGAGCGTTAATAATCGCGTCGTAATTGCCCAAGTAGTTAAAATCGTGAATATAAGAATCGAGAATTTGGGTATTTTCACCAGAATCATAAATACCAGTACCAGAGCCAAAGCCAATCTCACTTTTCTCTATCACGTTGTTTACGCTGTTAAACTGGTTCCAGTCACTACGAATATTAACGCTTTGATTATCTGACGAAAAACCCGACACCACCCCTAGAGTGTAGTTGCCGTACAAACTGGTCACGCCATAAATATGGTTGTGCGAAGCACCACTAGTAATCTCAATTGAGCCACCAAATACCGCAAGATTTTTAATATGAATATAACTGCGTGCAGATAAATCGATAGTGGTTTCACGCTTGCGCATTTGCACTTGGTTTTCACTTGGCATCACGCCATCAGGCAGCTGCACATAAAGTTTGTTATTATCGCCATCAACATACCATTCGTTTTGATAATCTAATGCTTCTTTAATCCCTTGCAGGAAAAAGTCACCGCCATCGGCAGGGGCATGAAAAGTGCGGATCCAAGTGGGATTTTTGTCTAGGCTAAAACTCACTTGAGTGGTGGTATTGCTGGTAATAAAGGCGCGCCAAGTTGTCCAGCCAGAGCCCGGTTTATCACCGTAAAAATAAACAGAGCCCCCCTTCGACCAATCCGCATCGGGGATCCCCGGTGAATAGTCTAAATAAGCATTATCAGCTACCTCAGCGACACTACCACCCGTGTTTCTTAGCGAGTTTTGAGTAAACGGGTCGCCGTCGATATTGTTCGGCCAGCGCGCTAAATCCATGGCAGTATTGCCTTGCATCACAAAGTTCGATTGGCCTAAATCCCAAGCAACATCGGCAACATAAATATTTGCCGAGTCTTCGGTCCAGTTATTTACCGCTTCCATGGCGGTAATGACTACTTTTTCATCTTGATAAGACTGAAACACAATCGGGTTTGACTCTACCCCTGAATGACTCGGCCGTAACACCTCATGATAAACACCTTCTCGAATGTTCACGGTATCGCCAGCAACCGCTATTTGCGCAGCTTTAGCCAAGCTTAGAAAAGGCGTAGCAATAGAGCCGTCGGCGGCATCATCGCCGCTTGGCGCAACAAAATAGTCAGCAGCATGAGATAAATGTGAAAGCGTGATTAAGGCGATAAATGTCGATATGTGACTTAGCTTAAAGGACACTGATAGATTCCCGTCTTTATTGTGTTCCATGTTAATTGGCGAAACAATATACTAAATGGAATCGACTATCAATTTATTATAAAACAAAGACTTAAATATGATCAGCAACTATTAAGAGTTTAATATTGACGGACAATAGTAACTATTCAAAAGTCGCCATACGCTGGCTAGATTTTTAGACATGGCTAAGTAAAGGTTTGATCGGCGAAGGCCGTATTGGAGTTTCCGTATTAGCAACAATGTGGAGGGTAAAATTACCGCCTTTACAATGGGCAGCAAAATCGAAATTTTTCTGTATAGCCGCAGGCGACACCGATTGGATTGTTATGTGTTATTGCACTTTCTAATTCTATTTACTTCGATTAACTCTCCGCTCATTGATACAAAAAATAAATTGCCATTTTTATACATGACTTCTAGCTTAGAGCTAAACATACCTGCATGAACCACATTCTCAGGAATTGGCTCAGCGGAAAAATAGCTCTCAGTGTCTTTATCCTGAACAATTATACAGCCGCCCCAGCCCCATACTAATTTTGTACTATTGCCACTACTAGCAACCCACGATTTATTTGGATTTGAAGTAGCAAAAATCGTTATGTCCGATACCGCTTGGTTTTTCAATGAGGCATACAGCATTGCTGGGCAGCCTGTTAAATTCATTGCAAGAACTAAAACAATAATTACTCTAATCATATCTACAACTGACCATATAGCTCCTGACTAACCCGCACGGTACCTTCGCGTATACTTTTCAAAGCAAAAATGCCAAACGTTGAGTGTCGAGTTAAACGCCTTGATAAATATTTAGTGCGACAAACTCATATATTTTTCAAATTTCGAGTTAATAGTTCTGAGTTGTGTATTAAACCATTTTTTGTAAGGAACCAAGTTCTGACCATTAGATTGAGCTTTTCCATCTTCAACCCATTCATTCGCGTCTACTGTACGAGTCCAAATTTCATCGACATAAGCTTTGATTTCATCATCAAACAAAAATTCAGCCCCTTTTGTACCAGCAATAAACTTATCACGCTGTGACAGATCAACGCCTTAGTGCAATTTCCTACAGTGGAGACAACTCAAGACAATAAAAAACCCTGCAGCGTTTACCACTGCAGGGCTTTGAAGTCTTAATTAGGTTTGTGCCTATTCCACTGTAACAGCTTTAGCTAAGTTACGTGGTTGGTCTACGTCGGTGCCTTTAATTAGCGCTACGTGGTAAGACAACAGCTGTAGAGGCACGGTGTAAAGTACTGGCGCTACTAACTCGTCTACATGCGGCAATTCTAATACGCGCATGGTTTCGTCACTGCTAAAGCGGGCGTTTTGGTCTGCAAATACATACATTTGGCCGCCACGTGCGCGTACTTCTTCAACGTTTGATTTAAGCTTCTCTAGCAACTCGTTATTTGGTGCAACAACCACTACCGGCATATCGGCGTCAATTAACGCTAATGGGCCGTGTTTTAACTCGCCTGCTGCGTATGCTTCTGCGTGAATGTAAGAGATTTCTTTAAGCTTAAGCGCCCCTTCCATTGCAATTGGGTATTGGTCACCACGTCCTAGGAACAAGGTGTGCTCTTTATCGGCAAAATCTTCCGCCAACTTTTCAATAATTTCGGAAGTGGCTAATACCTGCTCAACCTTGGCTGGCAGTAATTTAAGCTCGGCAATTACTTCTGCTTCACGCTCGGCAGTTACGCGGCCTTGTAAGCGGCCAATACCTAAAGTAAGTAGCAATAGCGCCACCAACTGAGTAGTAAAGGCTTTTGACGATGCTACGCCAATTTCTACGCCAGCTTTAGTCATAAAGGCTAGGTCTGATTCACGCACTAGCGATGAACCTGGTACGTTACAAATGGCCAAGCTAGACATATAACCGAGCTCTTTAGCAATACGCAGCGCGGCAAGTGTATCAGCCGTTTCACCTGATTGAGACAAGGTAACAAACAAGCTATTTGGACGAACTACCGATTGGCGGTAACGGAACTCGGAAGCAATTTCTACGTTACAGGTTACGCCAGCCACAGCTTCTAGCCAGTAGCGAGCAACCATGCCTGAGTTGTACGAAGTACCACAGGCAATAATTTGCACATGTTCTACTTTAGATAGCAGTTCGGCGCCGTTAGGGCCAAACTCTTCAATATTCACACCATTTGCCGAAACACGTTGATCTAGCGTTTGGCGTAATGCACTTGGCTGTTCAAAAATCTCTTTTTCCATAAAGTGACGGAAACCGGCTTTACCGCCGGCATCGTGCTCTACCGTAGACTCGGTAATTTCACGCTCTACTGGCTCACCGTTTAAGTCAAAGATTTCTGCGCCAGCGCGCGTCACTTCGGCTACGTCGCCTTCTTCTAGATAACTAAAGCGGCGAGTAACAGGCAACAATGCCAGTTGGTCTGATGCAATAAAGGTTTCGCCAATACCGTGGCCAATCACTAGTGGGCTACCAGAACGAGCAACAACAATACGCTCAGGGTCGTTCTGATCTAGCACTACTGTACCGTAAGCACCTTCCAGTTGAGGTACTGCGCGTTGTACTGCTTCACGCAGTGAGCTAGCGGTTTTTAGTTCGTGGTGAACCAAGTGAACAATCACTTCGGTATCGGTTTGCGAGGTAAAGGTATAACCCAAGCCACGTAGTTTTTCACGTAACTGGTCGTGGTTTTCAATAATACCGTTATGTACTACCGACAAAGTATCACTAGAGATGTGTGGGTGAGCATTTACTTCACTTGGCTCGCCGTGAGTCGCCCAACGGGTATGTGCAATACCAATGGCACCATTTACTTGTGATTCGCTTACTGCGTCAGATAGCTCTTTCACTTTACCTAAACGACGCACACGTTGCAGTTCACCCGCAGCGTTAATTACCGCAACACCGGCAGAGTCATAACCGCGGTATTCTAAACGGCGTAAGCCTTCTACTAAAATTTCAGCAATGTCACGTTGAGCTACTGCTCCTACAATTCCACACATAGTTCTTCTTTCCTTGTCGGTAAATTTATTTCGCTATAACCAGATTAACGCCTTGAGCACGAATTTGCTCGGCGATGGCTGGGTCTAACTGATTGTCTGTGACTAAAGTTGAAATTTTGGACCATGCCAACTCTAGATTATGAATTCTGCGGCCAATTTTATTGGATTCGGCCAATACCACGACTTCTCTTGCAACTTCTGCCATTACTTGGCTTAAACCCACCAGCTCATTAAAGGTAGTGGAACCACGCGCTACATCAATACCATCGGCACCAATAAACAATTGGTCGAAGTCGTAAGCGCGCAATACTTGCTCGGCCACTTGGCCTTGAAACGCCTCTGAATGGGTATCCCACGTGCCACCGGTCATCAAAAGGGTGGGCTCGTTTTCCAGCTCACGTAAGGCACCTGCGATGCTTAAAGAGTTAGTCATTACCACTAAACCTTCTTTGCCAGAGAGCTCCGGTAGCAAAGCCGCGGTAGTGCTGCCGCTGTCGATAATAATGCGATTATGGTGGCGTATTAAACCGGCAGCCGATTGCGCAATCGCTTGTTTTTGCTCTGAAACTTGTTCTTCATCGGGTTCGTTGATCAACTCTTTAGGAATAGGCACAGCCCCGCCATAACGCCTTAGCAACAAGCCATTTGCTTCTAAACTCGCTAAGTCCTTTCGAACCGTAACTTCTGATGTTTCAAAAGAGTGAGCGAGCTCGTCAACCTTTACTTCACCGAGTTCGGCAAGCTTTTCTAAGATTAAGCGACGACGCTGTTGGGTGTTTCGTTTGATCATATTACCAATGGTTAAGTTTCGAATCGAAACTTATTATAGTGAAGCGAAACTTAAGATCAAGGTTGAAATGTTAATGTTTTGATTTTTCTGCTTGCTTGGTCGGCGGGGCAAATAAAACACGCCAGCGTTGTTTAAACGATAAACCCATTACGTTCACTTCTTTAAGCATTGTTCGCCACTCTTTAAAGGTCACGACCAGGGGATTAAAGCTATTGATTGGCTGAGTGATGCCGTATTCAACCGCTTACTGTTCCTTCTCAAAACTGCCAAACAATTTATCCCAAATAATAAAAACGCCAGCATAGTTTTTATCAATATATTGCGGGTTGCGCCCATGATGCACCCGATGGTGTGATGGAGTATTAAATAGCCACTCCAAAGGCCCTAAGCTTTTAATGGCTTGGGTATGCACAAAAAACTGTAAACCTAAATTAAGCAGCACCACAAAAACCACCCATTTAGGATCAAAGCCAATAATGACCAAAGGCAACCAAAACAGCCACATACCGGCTAAGGGGTACATTAAGCTTTGCCTAAACGCGGTACTAAAATTCATATTCTCGGAACTGTGGTGTACTACATGCGCAGCCCACATCCAGCGTACTCTATGGCTAGCGCGATGAAACCAGTAGTAGCAAAAGTCTTGAGCCAGTACCAAAGCAACAAAACTGAATACGTTCATTTCTATTTCAAAGAGTCGCCAAGCAAATAGCATTAAATACAGCTGGCTAATCAACAAACCGGTAAGTAAATCGCTGAGCTGATGCATACCGGCTAACACAAAGTTGCACAGCACTTCTGTAGGTTTGTAACGGGCAGACTCCGCCAAGTGCTGGCATCTATCCCCCCAATACCACTCTGCCACCATGCATAGAACAAACAGCGGCGCGAGCACCAACAACAAATATTCTGGGTGGCTAATAAGTATAGTAACATCCACGGATAACTCCTTATTTAGCTACCAGCGCGCAAAATGGTCTTCGCTTAAGCCCAGCACTTTATCTAAGCGATGCTGCTGACCGCATTGATCCACAAGCACTCCACTAAAATGCCCAATGTATTGGCGAAAGTTACTCTTTAACAACCAAAGATTGAGCCGTTCTTGGCGGCAATTGAGCGGGCTGAAATGTAAATCAATGCGCCCATCTGCTGAGTAGATATGCCAATCTATAGGTGCTTGCTCGCTGCCACTGGCTGGCACTCTGGTGAACTCAAAATGAACTGGGCCTAGCAGCTGCTTTTGTCCGTCTATCCACAGTACATTTTCGTTAAAGCCGGTTTCGTTTACGCCTGCTGCGAGGTTTACTCCCAAACACACATCGTTTAACTGAGCCGATATGCTTGCCCAGCGCCAGCTAGTTTCACGGCGCATATACCCAGCCGAGAAATCGTAACCGGCCAGAGCATCATTTAAGTGTTGGGCTTCTCCATTTATGCTTAAATTGCCGCTAACGCACAAGGCATTATGTTTTTGGGTGTATGTCCAACCGTTATAAGCAGTGGGGCTACACATAGCCATAACTTGATCGGAGTGCTGACACACTAGCTCTAATTCAGCACTTAAAAATGGCGTTTCTACCGCCAGCTGCCATTGGCCATTTTTGATAGTAATACTGAGAGTGTTTTTGCCATTAATGTAAGCGCGGCTGTTCATGCTACTGGGCTCGGTGCCATAAGCCAGTCCGTAGGGCTTTAACCAACTCACTTCTTGCAAGGTTTGCTTAGCAATGTTGTACACATAACAAAAGCCACTGCCTAAATAGCGAATGTCGGCAATCGCAAAACCCAAAATGTAGTGGGCAGTTTTTACGCTAACAAATTGAAATTGCTTGTAGTGAAAATGCTTCGCCCAGGCTGAAGCAGGTTTATCCATGCTGCTTAAGTATTGGAACTCTGCCAAACCAAGCTGCGCTATTGGCTGATTAAATTGACCATATTGCACCTTACCCGAATCATCAATTAAGCAATGAGGCGCTGCTTTCGTTTCAATCTCTCTCAAGTTTTCTTTCAACACCGCACGCTCACCATTACAAATCATTAACATTTACTTAGCTAAGCAGATATTGAGTAAACATTCTAAAATTGTTATTCAAGTCTGTGAGCGAGCTAGCAGCATCGGCGAGGTTGTTCTGTTGCTTTCCCTAATTAATCTGCCAACAGTCAAAAATACAGAGCATTTATTCACCAAACCCTCACGAGGCAGCCCAAAACACCAATAAATGTGACAATGAAAACACTTTCAACCTTTATTGTGATCTAGATCGTGCAAATTTTGTGGATCAAGTCACCTTTTGTATTCACAATCCAGCCAGATTTTTTAGCATCTAGTTTTACTAGGTAAACACCCTCCCAGCAGTAAGTCAGTTTATGAACACAAACAAACCTAAATTACGCTTTTGGCAAATCTGGAACATGAGTTTTGGATTTCTTGGTATTCAATTTGGTTTTGGTTTACAAAATGCCAACGTAAGCCGAATCTTTGAAACGCTTGGCGCTAGCATCGACCAAATCCCTATTCTTTGGTTAGCCGCTCCTGTTACCGGTTTACTCATTCAGCCAATTATTGGTTACATGAGTGACCGCACCTGGAATGGCTTAGGCCGCCGCCGTCCGTATTTCTTAGCAGGCGCGATTATGTCGTCGCTGGCCTTAATCATTATGCCTAACTCACCTTACCTGTGGATTGCCGCCGGTATGCTGTGGATTTTAGATGCGTCGATCAACATCTCTATGGAACCATTTCGCGCATTAGTGGCTGATAACCTACCTAGCGAACAACGTACCCAAGGTTTTGCCGTTCAAACCTTCTTTATTGGTGTAGGTTCGGTTATCGCTTCGGCCATGCCTTACGTGCTAGCCAACTGGTTTGGCATTGCTAATACAGCGCCAGAAGGGGTTATTCCGCCGTCGGTTAAAATCTCGTTCTACGCTGGTGCCGTAGTGTTTTTTGGTGCTGTTTTGTGGACAGTGCTAAAAACCAAGGAATACAGCCCAGAAGAAATGGAGCGTTTCGAATCAGCCGAGCCTGAGCAAGAAAGCGGAGATGGTTTTGCCGCGGTATGGGCCGATGTGAAAAAAATGCCTGCCACCATGCGCCAATTGGCCGTGGTACAGTTTTTCTCATGGTTTGCTTTGTTCGCTATGTGGATTTACACCACCTCAGCAGTAACCAGCAGTGTTTATGGCGCAACCGATACTTCTTCAGCCTTATACAATGAAGGTGCAGACTGGGTAGGTTTATGTTTTGCGATGTATAACGGTGTTAGCGCTTTAGCCGCCTTTGCCTTACCTTGGCTAGCTGCTCGAACTAGCCGTAAAGTCGTTCATGCTTTATGTTTAACGCTGGGCGGTGTAAGCCTTGCTGGCATGTACTTCATTAACGATCCTAAAATGCTAATGATTAACATGGTTGGGATTGGTTTTGCTTGGGCGAGTATTTTATGTATGCCATACGCTATTTTAGCCGGTTCGTTACCGAGCAAAAAAATGGGCTTCTTCATGGGTGTATTTAACTTCTTCATTGTTATCCCACAAATTCTAGCGGCTGGTATATTAGGTTACTTTACCCGTGAATTCTTTGGTGGCGACTCAATGATGGCCTTAGTACTAGGTGGCGCATCTATGGTGGTAGCCGCGGTTGTTACTTTAGGTGTTACCGACCAAGATGACCCACAACTTGCCAACGACGACAGTAACGTAAATCAAGCGCAAACCGCTTAGTTTACGCAACAGGCGAGGGTTATCTCTCGCCTATTTTTACTCTCTACTACTCCGCTTTAAGATCTAAACCCTGCCAGTAAACGTAACTATTGTTGAACCTTTACCATGAGGAATCAGCACATGAGTGACCATACCTTTAAAGTTGGAATGAACTGCATCTACGAGAATGGCGAAGCCGTAATTGATAAGTTAGATGAAGTTAATCGAGTAGCCCTAATTCGCGACCAACACACTGGCAACCTGCATACTCGGCACACCTACGAGCTTTATCCAGACGATGCCCAGTTTCATAGTGACAGCGATACTTACTACTAAATTTAGCAGGTTCAAAAACTGAAAAGCCGAGCATTGCTCGGCTTTTTAATCTGAATAACGGGAAGCTTATTCCGCATCCCACTCAAAGTCTGGAGCTTCATCTGGGTTGGCGCGATACTTTAATTGCATACCATGTAGGAAGTTACGCATAACTTGGTCTTTACACAAACGGTAATGTTTGTGGTCAGATTTGCGGAAAAATGCACTTAGCTCATGCTTGCTAAGTTGAAAACCGGTTAAGCCTAATACATCCAACATATCTTCTGCTTTTAGGTTTAAAGCAATTTTCAGCTTCATTAGCATAATGTTGTTGGTTAAGCGTTTTTCAGGCTCTGGTTGAGCACCTTCGCGCTTGCCACGTTTGTCGTTGATTAAACCGTTTAAGAAAATGGCTAAGGTTTTATCGCTTAAATTTTTGTAAGCGGAATCATCTTCTTTTTTTAACCAATCACTTACTTCTGCGCGGCTCACTTTCAAATCAGCTTGGGCGAAAATGGCAATCATCTTGTTATCGTTGAAGTTAAAGCAATAGCGAAGACGGCGAAGAATATCGTTATTAGTCATGCAAAAGTCCTGAATCAAATAGAAGGGCAGTCATGCTGCCTTAAAAACCAGCAGGAGTTTACGCGATAGTGAATCAAGTAGATAGGCTAATTCCTGCTTATTTATTGAGCGTAGTCAAAGGCTAACACTTAAGCGAGTTAGTCTATAAATATGGCTTTACTATTAATGCTGTCCGGTAGCGTTATGTTATAACGCTCTAACTGACTGCGACTGAATAAATAACGGCCTTTTTCTCCGGTTTTAGGCCCAAGACTATGCGGCACCACATTAGTGGTTAAAATGGTATGTGCTAGCTCTGCGGCTAGCCTCCCTTGCTCAAAACCAAATAGCACTAAACCACCAATGGCTTTATCTTTTCCTATGGAAAAATCCCAGAAACCAAAGGGTGGAACAGAGGTGTTTTTTGCCGACCACGCTATCACTTGCTCGGCAGGAACATGCTTATTCTTATCGTCTCTTAGCGTATGATATAGGCCAAATACAACCGCATCAAACCCCTCTTCCTCTAGATGATTAATACTATCTTGCCACTCGCTCCAAGAGCTCATCAAGCGTAATTCAAGCTTTATCCCAGACACATTTACTTGGGTATTTCCGCCAAATGTTTCTTTTAATACGGTTTTGGAGGTGGTGCTATCGTCAAACAGTATTAACATCCGCTTAGGCGGCTCATTCATAAACGTACTCACCGTGGCCACAGTGCGCTTTATTAATGGCCGCTCTAACACTCCAGTTATATTTTTCCGCTGGTGAACATGATAACTACGGGGATTATTGTTAATGCCTAAATACACCACTGGTAGCTTGGTTTTAGCAAACCTTGGACCTAGGTATTTAAGCGCGTTATCGTCACCGAGTATCACGAGATCTGGCTTTAGGTCTAGGTAACGCTGCCACGCCATTTCTCCGCGGCTACGATGACGTGAACTGGGGATCCGTTTGGTATCCATTTGAAAGTAACTGAGTTGGTAGTCGTCGGCCAATACCGACTCTAAGCCTTTAATGTAACTTTGGTCCCATGCGTATTCCTGATGATAGCTTTCAATCACCAAAATATGGGGCTTAGCCATTGCTACCAGCGGCAGTAGCAACAATAAACTAATAGTGAATAAACGGCTCAACTTTGTCACTAAGCATCTCATTAATAAGCACTAAACCTAAGTATAGTCAATGCCAATAACCGACACTGACTATTCATTTTCCAGTTTACAAGTGATCTCGCTGGTGGGCTTTATTTAAGTATAAAATAGGCCCGACAGGTACCACCCTAGTAGGATTAACCATACCATGGCTTTGATAATAATGGCGTTTGATATGTTCAAAATTGATGGTTTCAGCGATCCCCTCTATCTGATAAAGCTCACGCATATAAGCATCAATATTGGGGTAATCAACAATACGTTTTAAATTACATTTAAAATGCCCTACATAGACCGCATCAAAACGGATCAAGGTGGTGAATAAACGCCAATCAGCTTCGGTGAGTTGCTTGCCGGTTAAGTAACGCTGTTTAGCTAAGATCTGCTCAATAAAATCTAAGCTTTCGAATAAAGGATACAAGGCCTCTTCGTAAGCTTCTTGAGTAGTCGCAAAACCTGCTCTATATACACCATTATTTACGCTGTGATAAATACGCTGATTAAGCGCCTCAATCTCTGCACGCAGGGCTTGCGGGTAATAATCACCGGCTTTAGCGCCAACGTCATCAAAGGCTGAATTAAACATGCGAATAATGTCGGCAGATTCGTTGGACACAATAGTTTGCTGCTGTTTGTCCCACAATACTGGAACCGTTACTCTGCCGCTATAGTTGGCATCTGCTGCGGTATACACTTGGTGCATAAACTCCGCCTGATTAATTGGGTCACTCACCACTCCTTCACCAGGGGCAAAAGTCCAGCCGTTCTCACCCATAAACCAATGCACCACCGAGTAATCAATCATCTGCTCAAGGCCTTTGAGTTTGCGAAAGATCATAGTGCGATTAGCCCATGGGCAAGCATGCGATACATACAAATGATAACGACCCGCTTCTGCCTTAAAACCCTCTTTACCACTAGGGCCAGCGCTACCATCGGCCGTTACCCAATTGCGAAATTGCGCTTCACTGCGTACAAAGCGCCCTTTGTTTTCTTTGGTTTCGTACCACTTATCTTGCCATTTGCCATCAACTAATAGACCCATTATTTACTCCTAAAATTGTTCGCGACTAAAATTTGTTGTTTTGAAAATCATCAAAGGCCTGTAGCACTTCTTCACGCGTATTCATTACAAATGGCCCGCCCCAAGCGATCGGTTGATTAATCGGTTCTCCGGTTACCACTAACACTCGGCTAGCCTGCTGGCTCTGTAAACGTAGCTCATCCCCTTCGCTAAGCACTCCAAGCTGGTAAGCCTTAATCGCTTGTTTGCTTTGGCCAATGGTCACTTCACCTTCAATCACATAAACAAAGCCATGATGATGTGTTGGCAACGCTAGATTTAGGTCAGCACTTTCCACCAAGCTTATATCTAAATAACTGGCCGCTGTTTGCTGGGTTTGCACCGCTCCCTTAATGCCGTTCGCCAGCTCGCCTGCTACTACCCTTATTACGTTGCCTTGCTCGTCTTGGCTCACTGGAATTTGCTCGGCACTTAATTCTTGGTAACCCGGCGCTGACATTTTGTGCTCGGCAGCTAAGTTAACCCAAAGCTGAAAGCCCTTAAGCAAACCATTTTCTTGTTCTGGCATTTCTGAATGAATCACCCCACGCCCGGCATTCATCCACTGCACGCCACCCGCTTCTATCACACTCTCGTGGCCAGCATTATCTTTGTGGCGCATTCGGCCATTAAGAATATAGGTTACCGTTTGAAATCCCCGGTGAGGGTGCTCGGGAAATCCCGCTAAATAGTCGTCAGGCTTATCCGATTCAAAGCAATCCAGCATTAAAAAAGGATCTAAGTGCTTAAGCTGAGCGTTACCTAGCATTCGCGTCAGTTTTACCCCTGCGCCGTCGCTAGTGGCTTGGCCAGCCACCACTTTCTCTAGCTGTCTCGAGTTCTGCATATGTCCTCCTAAGCTCTACGGTTATCGAGTGAATATGCACCCGCGCCATGAGCGACGAGCAATAAAAAACCACCAGCGATAGCAACATTTTTCATCAACATAATCATTTGAATTTGATCGTCAGGATTAAAGTGAAATAACAACCCACTTACTACGCTAAAACCGGCTAACAAAAAAGCAATCGCACGGGTTTTCCAGCCCACTAAAATAGCTAATCCGCCCACTAACTCAAGCGCAATCACCAACGGTAATAACATGCCAGGTACTCCCATTGCCTCCATGTAAGCTTGGGTGCCGGCGTAGCCAGCAATTTTCCCGTAACCCGACACAATGAAAATTAAGGCCAGTAATAAACGGGCAGTTGGTTGGCTAATTTGTTGTAGTGCGTTCATAACATTATTCTCCTGGTAATTTGGGCTTAAGCCCAATGCTTGAGAACAGATTAGTGTTGTTTTAATAAGCAATAAACCGTGCAATCGGCAATTCATTGTTCCTATAATGGCAACAATACTTTGATACAAAATAAAGGAAGATAGCCGTGGGCCAATTAGAAGAGATGCAAGTCTTTGTGCGGGTGGTTGAAGCGGGCAGTATTAGCCGTGCCGCAGAGCAATTGGGTGTGGCCAAGTCGGTGGTGAGTCGTCGATTAAGTGCCTTAGAGCAGCGGGTGGGCAGCAATTTAATGCAACGTACTACGCGCAGTTTAAGCCTAAGTGACAGCGGCCAGCAATTTTATCAACGTAGCTTAGTCATCCTTGATGAAATTGCTCAACTTAACCAAGAGGCCAGCTGCCAAGAACACACTCTAAGCGGCAGTTTGCATATTGCGGTGCCTTTATCCTTTGGTTTGGCTCACTTAAATAGCGCGTTTGATACCTTTATGCAGTTGCACCCAGGAGTGAAACTAAAAATTAGCTTAGCCGATAGCCAGCACGATTTAGTGGCAGAGGGCATTGATATCGCCTTGCGGATTGCTGAACTAAAAGACTCCAGCCTTAAAGCGCGCAAAATTACCCCGATCAACTTTGTATTAGTCGCTGCCCCGCATTACCTAAACAAACATGGCCGTCCTAAACATGCCCAAGATTTAGCTGAACATCAAATACTGCACTATAACCATCGTCCAGCGCCGAGTTGGCAACTAATAGACCAACAGGGCAAGCAACATAATGTTCATTATCAGCCGCATATTAGTGCCAACAATGGTGATTTTTTAGGGGACTTAGCCATTGCAGGCCACGGTATTGCGCTTGCGCCTAATTTTATTGCATGGCAAGCAATTGCCAAGGGGGAATTGGAGGTAGTGTTACCGCACTATAGTTTGCCCTCGCTGTTTGCATGGGCAGTCTATCCCAATACTCGCCATTTGCCGCAACGCAGCCGAGTAATGATAGATTTTCTCAGTGAACGCTTTGGTTTAAACCCTTATTGGGATCAGGCCTTAAACCAGCATTTAGCGTCGTTAAATGACGCTAAACAGTAAAGCCAATCTATTTATCCTTGGCTTTACAACCGCAATCACTTATCTATCAAAAAGCGCTGTATTCTATGCAGTTTTTATGATTACCTTGCAGCTCAATAATAATTGACCCTGGCGAGCATTCTGCGTCATCAGCGGTCCATATAAATGCCCTAGTGTAACGACCTATTCGCGATACAAATTAGTTTTTTAACTGGTAAGGAAAGTGTTATGCCAATTGTTTTTGATTACTTCTTCACGGTGCAAGTTGCGCTACTGATTTTTGCACTGTTCGTGCTTAAATCCTCGATTAAATTTGTACCTCAAAATGAAGCGTGGGTGATTGAGCGTTTCGGTAAATATCAGTCAAGCAAAGAAGCCGGATTAAACTTCCTCATTCCAATGATTGACCAAGTATCAGCTCGTCGCTCGCTAAAAGAGCAAGCTTACGATGTGCCTAGCCAAGCGGCAATTACTAAAGACAATATTTCATTGTCGGTAGACGGTGTATTGTACTTTCGCGTACTTGACCCATACAAAGCTACTTACGGCGTAGAAGACTACGTGTTTGCGGTAACTCAACTAGCACAAACCACCATGCGTTCAGAAATTGGTAAAATTGAGCTGGATAAAACCTTTGAAGAGCGTGATGCGCTTAACGCCAAAATTGTTACCCAAATTAACGAAGCATCGGCTTCTTGGGGTGTAGCAGTATTACGTTACGAGATTAAAGACATTACGCCACCGGCTTCAATTATGGATTCAATGGAATCGCAAATGCGCGCCGAGCGTGAACGTCGTGCTAAAATTCTGGAGTCGGAAGGTGAAAAAGCTGCTGCCATTAATATTGCTGAGGGTGAAAAACAAGCCCGCGTATTACAAGCAGAAGCAGAAAAACGTGAGCAAGTACTTAGCGCAGAAGGTGAAGCCGAAGCCATTATTGCAGTGGCTAATGCCCAAGCTAAAGCCATCACTACGGTGGGTGAGTCAGCAGCTACACCTGAAGGCCAAAAGGCGATTCAATTAGATCTTGCCACTAAGGCGATTGAAGCCAAACATGCCATTGCTAAAGAATCGAGTGTAGTATTGTTACCGGATAGCAGCACCGAAGCAGGCTCGCTAGTAGCTCAAGCTACCACCATTCTTAATACGCTAAATAGAGGCTAAACCATGGCTGAATTGTTTGCCAATCACATTCCGCAAATCTTAATTGCACTGGGCATTGTTCTACTCACTGTTGAAGTAGTGATTATTGGTTTTGCCACGTTCATTTTGTTTTTTGTAGGCTTGTCGTTGGTAATCACCGGCTCACTGATTTGGTTAAACATACTGCCCGATACTTGGAATAGCATTTTGCTCGCCAATGCAGTGTTAAGCTCGTTGTTAGCAGGCGTATTGTGGAAACCAATGCGCAAGTTACAAAATAGCTCAGACGATAAACAAGTGAGTAGCGATTTTGATGGTCACCGTTTCTTCTGTCACCAAGAAATTGATAAGCGTGGTTTAAGCACTTACAAACACTCTGGCATTAGCTGGACCTTAAAGAGTGAACACACCATCGCAGCAGACACCGAAGTAGAAGTAGTGCGCGCAGAAGTGGGCACCTTTTGGGTGAAAACAGTCGACTAATAACCCTAGAGCCCAGCGTTAAACTGGGCTTCTATTTACGCCGCCATTAATGCAAAGCCCTATCGAGTGTGCTTAACTAGCTATAGTTTCTTTGCATATAGGTTTCCCCACATGTGGCAAGCGCTAAGTAAAATCTTGATCTTATCTTCTAGCTTTTGGTTAATTGCCTGTAGCAGCATGGTTCCCAACGACCCGCCTAAAGTAAACTTAGTCTCGGTAATCCCTACCTCTGGTGACAGCATGACACCGAGCTTTGATATTAACTTACGCGTGGTAAACCCCAACAAACAAGCCTTAAGTTTAGCCGGCGCGGTATACACGCTGTCACTAAACGGCCATGAAGTGGTCACTGGCGCAACCAGCGATTTACCAGAAGTACCGGGTTACGGTGAAGCTAATTTTACCCTGCCAGCGCAAGCAAATTTAATCGCGACTTTCCGCCTACTAGGCTCTTTAGTGCAACTAAAAAGCCCCGAACTGGATTACAAAGTAGATGTAAAACTGGACATAGGAAGCTTATGGCCAGCGGTTAACTTAACCGAGAAAGGAACATTTAAGTTAGAAGACTTGGGCCAACAATTGAGCTCGAGTGTTCAATCACTTTAAGTGACTGAGTACCTCACGGAGTAAACCGTTCAATCCCAGCGCTCTGTTACTTTAATCAAGTGATAACCAAACTGCGTTTTTACTGGCCCTAATACTTGGTTTAACGGGCCAGAAAACACCGCTTTATCGAAACTTTTTACCATTTCACCTTTCACAAACTCACCCAAGTCGCCGCCTTCTTTGGCTGATGGACAACAAGAAAATCGCGCCGCCATGGCTTCAAAACTAGAACCCTTGTTGAGCTTTTCTACTATCTCATTGGCTTTCTTTTCTGAGCTAACAATAATGTGCTTGGCGCGCGCCTTTGCCTTTGCCATAAGTCCTCCCAAATGACTCTGTGGAAGTTATACCGCGCCCCCAAAGATTGGACTAGACTTTGAGCAATAAAAAACAAAAAACGTAAGTAAAAGCTTAATTAACTTATTAGCTCACATTATTTTTAGCCGCATCCAATTAATATTTTAATAACATTAATTTCTTTATTCATTAAATCAACAAGGTGTGAATGAACAAACATTCTAACTACTGGTCGTGGACACGTAATATCTTAATTATTGGTTCCTTGGCGGTGTTAGCGGCAGCGCAGTGGTTACCCAGTAAAAAACTGCTGCTTTACCCCCGTGCTGATATGATGATCGATCTCTTTTCCGACAAAAATAATGGTGGTAATTCTTATGCTTATTGGCTTACCAGTAATCAAGAGTTGGTCTGTGACGTAGAGGATAGCGCCATTCCGGCCAAATATTGCGGAGTGAGTATTAAGTACCATTCTCAGGCGGCAGGTGAATCCGGCGATAAATACTTAGGGTTACGTAACATCGACCTTAGCGACTACGACAAGGTTAATGTCGACGTAGTGTTTGAAGGTCCAAGTACCGAGTTACGCTTTTTTATGCGCGGCACAGAGGCAACCAACGGCAACGATTTATCTAGCGCCAAGTTTATGTTTACTTATTTTAAGCAAAAGGAGCTTCACCAAGTAGCCAGCGCCCAGTTGAGCCACTTTTCTATTCCTGCATGGTGGCTAAACCGCTTTTACCAATCGCGTGAAGACTTCCAGCTAGACTTTTCGTCAATTAAAGAAATCTCCTTTGATATCCCCTCAACAGCAGCAGACGGTTTGTATAAAATAGAGCTGTTCAAGGTAGAAGCGGAAGGTAAATGGATCAGTAACGAGAGCCTGTATGCCGGTATTATTTTCATCTGGTTAGCGTACTTTAGCGCTGAGTGTTGCCGTTATATTCTCCATCAAAAAAAGCGTTTAACCCAATCCATACACACCTTAGAACAAGATGTAGATGAGCTAAAACATAGCGCCAGCAACGACCAACTTACTGGTGTGCTTAATCGTCGTGGTTTATTAGATAGCGTTGAAGAACATCCGCTGACTGGCGAAAACCACTATTTGTTTGTTTTTGATATTGACCACTTTAAAAAAATTAACGACCGCTATGGCCATAATAACGGTGATGAAGTATTACGCTTTTTTGCTCGCCAACTTAGCGCAGCCATTCGTAGCCAAGATATTTTTGCTCGTTGGGGTGGAGAAGAGTTTGTACTGGTATCGCAACACCCACATGAAGTAGATGCCTTTAACTTTGCTGAACGTTTACGCGAACTGATTTATCGGCAAGATTTTTTACTGTCTAGCCAAGGTAAACAGCAACACATAAAACTCAGCATGAGCATTGGTTTAACCCGAGTAAATAAAGATGAAGCCTTTAACCATGCATTCAATCGAGCCGACGGGGCTTTGTACCAGGCCAAAGATAGCGGCCGAAATCGCTCTCAATTAGCCAGCTAAACTTGCCAGTTAATCGGCTGCTTGTTTTGCTGTGTTAATAGTTGATTAGTTTTAGAAAAGTGCCCACACCCCAAAAAACCACGATGTGCCGATAAGGGCGAGGGATGCACCGCACTCAACACATGATGTTTGGTGGTATCAATAACCTTGCCTTTCTTTTGCGCATGCGCTCCCCACAACAAAAACACCACACCTTGGCATTGCTGGCTAATCTGCTTAATCACAGCATCGGTAAAGGTTTCCCAACCAAACTTAGCATGAGAATGAGCCTTAGCTTGTTCCACGGTTAACACGGTATTTAGTAACAATACGCCTTGATTAGCCCAAGCACTCAAGTTGCCATGCTGTGGAATCTCAAAACCAGAGATATCGGCAGCGAGCTCTTTGTAGATATTGCGTAAAGACGGCGGGATTTTAAGGCCTTCGGCCACACTAAAGCTCAAACCATGCGCTTGGCCTTTGCCGTGGTAAGGATCCTGGCCAAGAATGACCACCTTTAACTGATCTAAATGGCAGGCATCAAAGGCAGCAAAGACTTGTGACTCGGGCGGGTAAATAACTTTGCCCAACTCACGTTCAGCTGCCACTCGGGCGAGTAATTGCCGGTAGTACTCTTGCTGTTGCTCAGTCTCGAACAAGTGTTGCCAAGTTGCCACGTAATCACCAATGTTATGTCTAAAAATACCGACTAATAATACCCTTTAGCCAAGACAAAACCTCAACTAATAAAGCTCTGGTACAAAACTTTGTTCGTTAATCGGTACTCTCACATAATCTTTTTTGTCGATCGGCGGCAATACAATCTCGGCATGTTCTAAATCTTGGTAATCAATTTGCGATAAAAAGTGGCTAATACAATTTAGCCGCGCACTTTTTTTATTGTCTGAGTTAACCACCCACCATGGCGAATGTTTGGTATCGGTATAAGCAAACATTTCATCCTTAGCTTGTGAATAAGCCACCCAGCGGGAGCGAGACTCTAAATCCATAGGGCTAAACTTCCAGCGTTTCATGGGGTTTTCTATACGCTCTAAAAACCGTTTCTCTTGCTCTTCATCGGAAACCGAAAACCAATACTTAATCAAAATAGTGCCAGAGCGAATCAACATTCGCTCAAATTCGGGGCAGGCACGCAAAAAATCTTGATGCTGTTGGTCACTACAAAAACCCATCACTTTCTCTACACCTGCTCGGTTATACCAAGAACGGTCAAACAGCACTATTTCACCCGCAGCCGGTAAATGTGCTACATAACGCTGAAAATACCATTGGCTTTTCTCGCGTTCGTTAGGAGCAGGTAAGGCTGCAATTCGGCAAACCCGAGGGTTAAGCTTTTCTGCTATCCGTTTAATCACGCCACCTTTACCCGCAGCATCACGCCCTTCAAAAATCACCACTACTTTCAGGCCTTCGGCAACCACCCATTGCTGCAATTTCACCAGCTCAGTCTGTAATTCTGCCAAGCGTTTTTCATAAGACTTCTTATCGATTTTAGCTGCCATAAACGAACTCACCTTTAATGTTGATAAACAAGCAATACTCGACTGCCAAATAAAAACAAAAATGAATTAATACAATGAGTTAAATTTAGCAGCTACACAGCCATTTGCCACAAATCAAGCCACGAAAAACGCTTAGCAATACAAAAACAAACAGAATCATAGGATTAGCCGGCGATTTTCCAAGCGCGGGTACTTTAAAAAAAACCACAAAATGGTAACCTTAGGCGCCTTTATACATTCGTTAAGAATTCAACATGGCAATTACCGGCACTTTATACATCGTTTCAGCCCCTAGCGGCGCAGGTAAATCAAGCATGATCAATGCTTACCTTTCTCGCCACCGCGCTTATCCTGCTCAAGTGTCTGTATCTCATACCACGCGTACTTCACGCCCTGGTGAAATTGATGGTAACCACTATCACTTTATTGACCACGCTGAATTTAAAAAGCTGATTAGCGAACAAGCATTTTTTGAATACGCTGAAGTATTTGGCAACTTTTATGGCACCTCTCGCCATACCATTGAAAAAACCCTGGCCGAAGGCATTGATGTATTCTTAGACATCGATTGGCAAGGCGCTCGCCAAGTAAAACAAATGATGCCAGAAGCAGTATCGGTATTTATTTTGCCGCCTAGTCGCGAAGAATTAGAGAATCGTTTACACATGCGCGGACAAGATAGCCCTGATGTTATCAAGAAGCGCATGGACGAAGCAGAAAGTGAAATGTCTCATTACAATGAGTACGATTACTTAATCATTAACAGTAATTTTGACGAAGCATTAAGTGAGCTTACCGCCATTATTACTGGACAAAGATTACAAACCCGTCAGCAAGCCGCTAAACACCGCGACCTGTTAGATGAACTTTTATCGAAATAATCACGTTAAATGCTAGCTAATCATCATAAGATCGGCTAGGATCTTGCGTCATTTTTAGTCAACGGAGCTGTGCATGGCACGAGTAACAGTAGAAGATGCAGTAGAACAAGTCGGCAACCGCTTTGATCTTGTCCTTATCGCCGCACGTCGCGCGCGTCAGATCGCAGTAGAAGGCAAAGACCCTCTAGTTGAAGTAGATAACGACAAACCAACCGTTATCGCTTTGCGTGAAATTGAAGAAGGTTTGATCACCACAGAAACAATGGATGCTCAAGACCGTCAGGAACGTCAGGAACGTGAAGCCGCCGAATTGGCAGCCGTTGCCGCTATCGCCGATAAACGCATCTAGTCCGTACCCGTCTATAAAATTACCGTGCTGGGTTTACTCTGCACGGTAAAACTCCCATAATTCCATTCAATCATATCTATTTCTGCGCTCCTCCGCTGATGAGGTAATGTTTGTACTTATTCGAAAGCCTGCGCGAAGTCGCCTCAAGTTACTTAAGCGAAGAACACGTAACACTATTACGTGACGCCTATATATTGGGCAAAGATGCCCATGAAGGCCAGTTCCGCTCTAGCGGCGAACCTTATATTACTCACCCGCTGGCTGTTGCCCGCATTCTTGCTGAATTAAAACTGGATCATCAAACTCTTGCCGCCGCCGTGCTGCACGACACTATTGAAGATACGCCAGTGACTTACGAACAGCTTCAAGAACAATTCGGTACCGAAATTGCCGACTTGGTAGAAGGTGTCAGTAAACTCGATAAAATTAAATTTCGAGACAAAAAAGAAGCGCAGGTAGAAAACTTTCGTAAGATGATGATGGCGATGGTGCAAGACATCCGCGTAATCCTTATCAAACTTGCCGATCGCACCCATAACATGCGTACTTTAGGGTCATTGCGCCCAGACAAACGCCGTCGTATTGCGCGCGAAACACTGGAGATTTACGCACCTATTGCCAACCGCTTAGGTATTCATAGTATTAAGAATGAGTTGGAAGAGCTTGGTTTTGAAGCGCTTTACCCAATGCGTTACCGCGTATTAAAAGAGTCGGTAAAAAATGCACGCGGTAACCGCAAAGAGCTGATCAACGGCATTCATCAAGAACTACAAGGCCGCATTGAAGAAGCGGGCATTGAAGCCGATGTAAGTGGCCGTGAGAAAAACCTCTACAGCATTTACAAAAAAATGGTTAGCAAAGAGCTGCAATTCCATGAAGTTATGGATATTTACGCTTTTCGTATCATTGTAGATAGCCTAGACACCTGTTATCGCGCATTAGGCTTAAGCCACAGCCTCTACAAGCCACGTCCAGGTAGATTTAAAGACTATGTAGCGATTCCCAAGGCGAACGGCTACCAGAGCCTTCACACGTCGTTAGTTGGGCCGCATGGTGTGCCAGTGGAAGTACAAATTCGTACTGAACACATGGACCAAATGGCCGACAAAGGTGTGGCCGCTCACTGGTCTTATAAACAGACTGACGAAAGCTCAAGCACCACCGCGCAAATACGCGCTCAACGCTGGATGCAAAGCTTGTTAGAACTGCAGCAAAGTGCCGGTTCTTCTTTCGAGTTTATTGAGAACGTTAAAACCGATTTATTCCCTGACGAAATATACGTATTCACTCCAGAAGGCAAGATTATTGAATTGCCTACTGGCGCAACCCCGGTTGATTTTGCCTACGCGGTGCATACCGATGTTGGCCACGCCTGTGTTGGCGCGCGGGTAAATCGCCATCCTTTCCCGCTAAGTAAAGCACTGAGCAACGGCCAAACCATTGAAGTGATTACCGCTCCGGGCGCTCGCCCAAATGCAGCATGGTTAAACTTTGTGGTAACCGGTAAGGCGCGCGGTAAAATTCGCCAATTACTGAAAAACCAACGCCGTGAAGAATCGGTAAACTTGGGCCGTCGCTTACTAAACCATGCCCTAGGCAGCGTGAAGTTAGACCAGATAAACCCTGAGTCTTTAGAGCAAGTATTAAAAGATTTAAAAGCTGAGTCGCTAAATGACTTGCTGGCAGAAATTGGTTTGGGCAATGCCATGAGTATTGTGGTGGCCCGTCGCTTGTTAGGAAACACCGATGAGCTAAGCCACCAGAGCAAAGGCAAAATTGCCATTCAAGGCGCCGAAGGTTTACTGCTTACCTACGGCAATTGTTGTCGCCCAATTCCTGGCGACCCAGTCGTTGCCCACATTAGCCAGGGCAAAGGCTTAGTGGTGCATTTAGAAGCCTGTAAAAACATTAGTGGTTACCAAAAAGAACCTGATCGCTACATCAACGTTGATTGGTCGAAAGATGCTGCGGCTGAAGCTGAATACAAAACTGAAATGCGTATCGACATGGTTAACCACCAAGGTATTTTGGCCAGTTTAACCAATGTAGTGGCCTCCACCGGCGCCAACATTGTAAACATCGTTACCGAAGAAAAAGAGGGGCGGGTTTATACCGTTGACTTACTGGTAACCACGCATAGCCGAATTCATCTTGCCGATATCATGCGTAAAATTAGGGTAATGCCTGAGGTATTACGCGTAGTGCGCTTAAGAAACAAGTAACGAGAACACCATGACACCAGAACGCTATCAACGCATTCGCGCAATGTTAGATGCCCGCCAAACCGATTTAACCATCTGTATGGAGAATGTGCATAAACCCCACAACCTATCGGCGATTGTGCGTACCTGTGACGCTGTTGGCGTAGACCACGTGCATGCTGTATGGGAAAACTACCAAGACGAATTACGCCGAGGCACTGCCACTGGTAGCCAAAACTGGGTTAACGTACATAACCACGAAAACATTGACGATGCGGTGGCTCAAATGCGTAACAGTGGCATGCAAATTCTTGCCACTAACTTGTCTGAAAGCGCCGTGGATTTTCGCGAAATAGACTATACCAAGCCTACCGCCATTTTAATGGGGCAAGAGAAATACGGCATTTCTGATAAAGCCTTAAGCTTGGCAGACCAAGATATTATTGTGCCAATGGTGGGCATGGTTCAGTCCCTAAATGTATCGGTAGCCAGCGCCCTCATTTTGTATGAAGCACAGCGCCAACGCGAAAATGCCCAAATGTATCAAGGCCCAAGTTCAGTGCCCGCAGAAGAGCAAAACCGAATTATGTTTGAAGGCGGTCACCCAATTTTTGCAGAAGCTTGCCGACGCAAAGGGTTGCCGATTCCGCAAATTGATGATGAAGGCCAAATTGTCGCTAATGATGCTTGGTGGGCCAAAATGCAAATGAGTAAAGAGGCGTGGGATCACTTAGATGATGAGTAAATGATACGAATTAGAGTTATTACTTTAATTTGATTTTAAACTTGTTAGTAAATTGATCTAAATTAAGCCCAAAACATCAACCTTATCTGAACATAGTTGCACTTAAATCGAGAAGTGAAACTATGTTCAGTAAAATAAAAATCCCCCATCTATTTCTACTTAGTTCAGCACTGGTGCTACTGGTAGTGTGTATACAATCTTGGACCAATACCCATACACTTAAGCAAACACTCTACCAAAGCTACGAAACTCAACTTAGCACCAACTTAGATTTAGCCACCAGCCTAGTATCACACTACCAACAGCAGCAAAACACCCTGGGACGCGAAGAAGCCCAACGGCAAGCGTTGGCGGCGCTGGCAAAACTGCGTTACCAAGGCAATGAATACTTTTGGGTGAATGACTTAGACCTGAAACTATTAATGCACCCAATTCGCCCTGCCAGCATTGGCCGAGATATGAGCCAAGTGCGTGATGCCAAGGGTTTAGCTCACTGGCAAGCGATGCGCGATACAGTGAGAAGAAATGGCGAAGGCGCAGTTGAATACAACTTTTTACACCCGCAAACGCAAGTGATGCACGCTAAGCTGTCTTATGTAAAACAAGTTAATGATTGGAACTGGATCATTGGCACCGGCGTATACATTGACCGAATCGAAGACGAACTCAATAGTGTGTACTTATTCACCTTACTACGCCTTGTGTGTGCTTTTGGCCTATTTGGCATAGTGGGTGTATTAATCAGCCGCAGTCTAAAGCGACAAATGACCCAATTATCCAGCGCCATTGACCACCTAGCGGCGGGTAACTATAACCATTCCATTCACATTGAAGGCAATAACGAGTTATCAGAGATTGGTGTAAAACTAGAAAGCCTACGCCAACAAACCCAAGGTTTACTGCAGGACGTAAAAGCCTCAAGCGACAACTTGCTGGATGCCAGTACTGAGCTAGCCTCAGCCACTCATACCACTCGCCAAAATACTCAAACCCAATTTGGCGAAATCGACCAAATTGCGTCCGCCATGACTGAAATGAACAGCTCGGTTGAAGAAGTGGCCAGTAATAGTGCCGAGACGGCTCAAGTATCCAAGCAAACTGTAGAGCTTGCTCAAACAAGCTTAAAACAACAACTCAACACCGTGCAGCAACTTAACCAACTGTCGCAGCAAATGGCCTCAGCCAAACCTGCAGTAGAAGAGTTACGTGAGTGCAGCCAAAACATCGGCTCTGTGATTGATGTGATTAATGCTATTTCTGAACAAACCAATTTGTTAGCGCTAAATGCCGCTATTGAGGCCGCTCGAGCAGGTGAACAGGGGCGAGGTTTTGCGGTAGTAGCTGATGAGGTGCGTAACTTAGCTTCACGTACTCAGCAGTCAACCGAAGAAATCATGCACACCATTGGGCAGTTGCAGCAAGTATCGGAAACGGTCGAAACAGAGATTGTTGGCACCACTAATGGCTTAGCTGAGCAGGCCGAGCAAGCTCAGAAAAACATTCAGCAAATTGAACAAATTGAGCAAATGGTGTCTGGATTAGAGCAACGTAACCAACACAATGCAGTGGCAACCGAACAACAGCGCCAAGCCACCGATGAAATAGCACAAAATATTGTTGTATTGCGCGACGGTAGCGAAGCGAACGCGGGAGCGGCGCAGCAAAGCCAACAGGTGCATAGTCACTTAAGTGGTGTTGCAGAGGCTCTGAGTTTACACCTCAAAAACCTCCGTTTTAGCTAAATTAACTATTCGGCTGGAGGAGCGTCGTCTTCTCTAGCCTTAGCATATTTAAACTCGTAATCATCTGAAAATGGCGAGTTGTAGCCCCACACAATGGGTTCACCAACTTGTTTGTCTACCCAGATAAATGGCGTGACTAAGAATCGTGGCGCCTCTAAACGGATGCCGTTCTCTTCAGCTTTGTATAAAGAGCTATTGGTGTCGCACCTTACCGTTAGCATCACCAAAATGATGATGAATAACCCTTTCCAAAAACCGTTCATAGTTCTCCCTAACTGTTCTTATTTAGTGCACTAAAATGTGCTATTCAGCTTTTAACTGCCAAAGTGGCGCTAAAGCATGGTGTAATTGAGCCACTTGCTGGGCTTTTTCTTGCTCACTATAAGGCTTAGCGGGTAGTTTTCCCCATATAGGCTGCGGCCAAAGAGGGTCGTTATGATAACGAACTACGTGATGAACATGCAGTTGTGGCACCATATTACCTAAAGCAGCCAAATTAAGCTTATCTCCCTTATAAAGCTTGATAAGCGCTTCACTCAAGCGTTTAGATTCTCGCCAAAACTGTGCCTGTTGGCAACTATCTAATTGATATATATCACCAATATCATCTTGCATAGGCACTAAAACCAACCATGGAAATTGACTATCGTTAATCAGTAATACTCGAGACAATTCAAAATCGCCGAGCCAAATACCGTCTTTTTGCAGTTGGGGGTGTAAAACAAACTCACTCATGTGGCAATCCTAATGGTGAAACTAAACAGCGTTCAATGACAGTTACTATACAGTGGTCTGCGTTTCGCTTATCAAAAAAAATGCTAGAATGGCGCCAACCATAATTTAAGCTGATTTAAATCTCAATAACTACCGACCCTAGGCTATCTATAGAGCTATATCGATCACTATGTTACGTTTTTTGCCTACACCTTTTTTAACATTGCTTTCAGCAAGTTTAGCCATCATCAATACCGCCTTAGTGGGCTCATTGATTATTGTTTGTGGCCTTATCAAACTGCTACTGCCTAAGCCGCTATACCCATTGATAGGAAAAGTCACCAACCAACTAATGTGGTGTTGGAGTGAAATAAATCGTGGAATTTTTCGGCTAGTAAACAACACAGAGTTTGTTATTGAAGATAACAGCCAACTGAACAAAAACAGCTGGTATTTGATGATATGCAACCATCAAAGCTGGGCCGACATCGTGTTGTTATGCATGCTTTTTGGTTCGCGTATTCCCATGCCTAAGTTCTTCTTAAAACAGCAACTTTTATACGTACCCTTTGTGGGCTTGGCTTGTTGGGCGCTAGATATGCCATTTATGCGCCGCTACTCACGCCAGTACTTGCTTAAGCACCCAGAAAAGCGCGGTAAGGACTTAGCCTCTACTCAACGTTCTTGTGAAAAGTTTAAAAACAGTCCCACCACTGTGATTAACTTTGTCGAGGGCACGCGATTTACTCAAGGCAAACAACAAAATCACAGTACTTATCAGCATCTATTACCTCCCAAAGCATTGGGCATTGCTTACACGCTTTCGGCTTTAGGCGAACAATTTGACCAGATTATTGATGTTACTTTGGCCTATCCAGGCACTACCGAGCAACACCCGCCCTTTAAGGCTTTGCTGGCAGGTCGGCTAGATAAAGTGGTGGTAAAAATAGACACCATTAACATTGGCAACGAATTACGGGGCGACTACCTGCAAGACAAACACTTCAAACGCCAGTTTAAACTGTGGTTAGATGACACATGGCAAAACAAAGATCAGTATCTACAATCCGTACTAAAAAACTAACTGCCGCCAATTTGCAGCCATGACAGCCTGATTTTACTGCTATTTTTATAGGAGTGAACTGTTAGGGAGAGACAACTTGCGTATCATCTTGTTGTTCTTGTGCTGCTTTATTAATGCTAGCTGGGCTGAAGATTATAGCCCTTGGCTTAAAGAGTTTCGTCCATCCAGCCTCAGCCAACAACAACAAATTGAAGAGCTTGCTTGGTTTAAACAAGCCGCCAAACCCTTTCAAGGCATAACTATTCGCGCCATCTCCGAGCGTATCAATACTCACTGGTATGAAGCCACCGTCATTGCCCCACTGTTTTACCAACTCACTGGCATTAAAGTGATTCACGAACTTAGCAGCGAAGACGATGTGGTAAAAAAGCTGCAAAGCCAAATGGATTTAGGCATTAACTATTACGATATATATGTCAGCGATAGTGATTTAATTGGTGGTCATTTTCGCTCAAACAAAGTTCTCAGCTTAAGTGAATTTATGCGTGAACAAGGTAAGCAAGTCACCCTGCCCAGCCTAGATGTGAATGACTTTATTGGTTTGGCTTTTACCACTAGCCCTTATAACGAAATACTGCAGCTACCTGACCAGCAATTTGCCAATCTATATTGGTATCGCCAAGATTGGTTCGCTCGCCCAGAACTGCAGCAACAGTTTAAAGCCATTTATGGCTACCCGCTTGCGGTACCAGTGAATTGGTCGGCTTATGAAGACATCGCAGAGTTTTTTAGCAAGCACGTAAAACAGATTGACGGCCATAAAGTGTATGGCCATATGGACTACGGTAAACGCGACCCTTCATTAGGCTGGCGCATTTCTGATGCTTGGTTATCTATGGCGGGTATGGGCGATGTAGGCTTGCCTAACGGCCTTCCTGTTGATGAATGGGGAATTCGCCGTCATGGGTGCCGCCCAGTAGGAGCCAGCGTTAAACGCGGTGGCGCACTGGATTCGCCAGCAGCCATTTACGCAATACAAAAATACGTAGATTGGCTAGTGCGCTATGCCCCACCAGAAGCACAAAAAATGACCTTTAGTGAAGCCGGTGCAGAAATCGCTAAAGGCCATATTGCCCAACAAATTTTTTGGTATACCGCCTTTACTGCCGATTTAAGTCACCCAGACTTATCCATTACCGACGACAATGGTAAACCCTTATGGAGAGTGGCACCTTCACCACGCGGCGCTTACTGGCAGCCGGGCATGAAATCAGGCTACCAAGACGTAGGCGCATGGACCTTACTCAAATCTACTCCGCTAAAACGCCAGCAAGCAGCGTGGTTATACGCCCAGTTCAACGTGGCCAAAACGGTATCTTTACGTAAAACCATGGTAGGGCTAACCCCTATTCGTGAAAGCGATATTATGTCTCCCGAGTTTACCCAGCGCTCTGAGGAATTAGGGGGCTTAGTTGAGTTTTATCAAAGTAACGCGCGTAACGAATGGACCCCAACCGGGCTTAATGTCCCCAATTACCCCGCATTATCGGCTTTATGGTGGCAATACATAGGCCGCGCCAGTGACCAGAAGGAAGATGTAAGTAAAATCATGCAAGAGTTAGCCAAAAGCATGGATGCGGCGCTCGCTAAAATAAGCCATGAAACCAGAGGCGCTTGCAGCCCTAAGCTAATATCAAGCCAAGACGAAGCCTTATGGCTAGCCCACCCGGGCTCACCAAAACCCAAACTGGAAAATGAAAAACCGCCTGGCAAAACCCTCGCTTACTCGGAGTTGATTAAACAATGGCAACCCTAGTTAAGTTGTTGGTAACCAGCCTATTGCTCTCCAGTCAAATGCTTAAAGCCAGCGACTTAGTATTTAATACTTATATCGATCCACCTTACGTTTCTCAAGGTGATGAAGGCGTCACAGGCATCAGCATCGATATTCTTAAACTACTAAGACAACATAGCCAACTAAACATAGAGCTGCACTTACTGCCGCTTAAACGCGCTTACGCAGTAGCCTTAGATTCTGCAAACCAATGTGTATTTGCTATTGAACGAACGCAATCTAGAGAGAGTTCTTTTATTTGGATAAGCCCAATGTTTATTAGTCGTTACGCTATTTACCAGCGTAAGTTGCATGCTAAACACTTAGCCAGTCTTGATGATTTAACTAAGCTACGCATTGGCAGCTACTCTGGCAGCGGTGTAGGTGAATACCTCACTAGCTTTTCAATCACGGTTGATTTGGCTAAAACCAACTTAAACAGCGCCAAAAAACTTACCCGCCACCGCACCGGTGCTTGGGCCAGCGACATATTGTCTGCGGCCTATATTGCCCAACAGTTTGATTTAGATATCTCACCTAAAAAGTACCATTTTTATAGCGCGTTGCGGGCCATAGCGTGCAACAAAAACAGTGACTTAGGGGTATTAGACAAGCTGCAAAAAAGCCTGAATCAACTACAAAAGAGCGGCCAAATAGGGCAAGTATTAAGTAAATATGAACAGCAATATCAAGTAGATTTAGGTTTATAACACCCATAAAAAAGCAGCCACATAAGGCTGCCTTATTAGCTATATCAAGTAAACTTAACCTTTAAGGTTAGCCAAATAGCTAACTAATTCATTTAACTCTTCAATTGATTTAACTGAACCGGTATTTACTTGGTACTTACCGTTAACAACTAATGCAGGCACGCCGCGAATTTTATAGTTAATGGTGTTCTTTTCCATTTGCGAAACCATGCCGTTCACCACAAAGCTACTCGCTGCACTATCAAACTTCTTGCCGTCTACGCCGTTAGCAACAAAGATACTGCGCAAGTCGTCGCGACTGGTAAAGTTTTGGCGTTTGTTATGAATTGAATCGAAGATCGCATGGCTAATCGCTGGCTCTACTTCTAGCATTTCAGCTGCAGCAAAAGCACGAACCATTTCTTCACCCATTGAACCACCAATAAAGCTTACGTGATTCTTTTTGAAAGCGACGCCTTCAGGCAAAGATTTTTTAATGCTCTCAGCCACTGGCTCAAATTTAAAACAGTGTGGACAGTAGTACGAGAAAAACTCGATAACTTCTGGTTTAGCAGTAGCCGTTTGTTTAATTACGTCGTAATGCGTGCCTTCTTTAAAATCAGCCGCCATTGCCATTGGTAATGCGAGCATTGCCATTAAACCAATCAGTAACTTTTTCATCACCCTGTATTTCCTTCCAGTGAATTCATAAAAAACCGAGCATAATGATAAGCATTCGCTCGGTCAATCGCAGACTATAGCCTTGACACTAATTTACGTATTCCAAGATCCCATTTCAAACATTACTTTGGTATCTGATTCACGATGAATAAGTTCAGCATAATGCTGTTCAATTTGGCTACGTCTAATTTTTAAGGTGGGAGTGAGCAAGGCGTTATCGACATTCCAATCTTCTTCCACCACCATAACGTGCGACAGCTTAGCATGGCTTTCGAGGTGTTCGTTGACCTTATTTAAGGTTCGGTTAAGGCTAGCTTCAATTTGTGCCTGTGAGTGCTGCTTCATTTCTGCAGCTAACACCACTAGAGCACAAGGTTGAGTCATTGCGCTACCCACCACGCACACTTGTTCCACCATGGAATTTTCCGACACGCTCTGTTCAATAGGAACAGGGGCAACGTATTTTCCTTTCGCAGTTTTAAAACTTTCTTTTAAACGACCAATAATTTTTACATAGCCATCGTCATCTAGCGTGCCTTTGTCACCGGTATGCAGCCAGCCATCAACAATTGATTCTTCGGTAAGATCGGCGTGTTTATAATACCCCTGCATCATGCCATTGCCTCTGGCGAGGATCTCTCCCTGCTCAGATATTTTAATCTCTACGCCCGGCCCAGCTTTGCCAATGGTGCCTATTTTATCGCTGCGGAACGGTACATTAAGCGTGCCGTAAGCCAGGTTCTCTGTCATCCCCCAAGCTTCAGAAATATTCAAACCAATCGACTGATACCAACGCAGCAACGAAGGGGCTACAGGGGCACTGCCACAGCCTAAAATCCGCGCTTTGTTTAACCCCAAGGCTTTTTTAATTTTGCGTTTAATCAAGCCTGATACTAAAGGAATAGCCAGCAGTAACTTAAGTTTCTTAGGTGGCAGTTTTTCAAATACCCCTTGCTGAAAGCGAGCCCACAAGCGCGGCACCGAAATAAACAAAGTAGGTTGCACACTGCGCAAGTTATCAGGAAAGGTGTCTAAAGACTCTACAAAAGACACGCTAAACTGGCCGTTAAAGAGGCTAGTGCCTTGAATGTACACACGTTCAGTAATATGCGCCAAAGGCAGGTAAGACATCACTCGGTCTTCGCTAGAAGCTTCTAATACCTCAATCAGTTGTTCACTGGCGAAACGGTAAGCAGCAAAGCTGATTTCAGCGCCTTTGGGGTCACCCGTACTGCCCGAGGTGTAGATGATGGTCATAATGTCATCTTTATCCCACAGGTGATTTTTTTCTATCACTGGCAGATCATTTAACCAATCTTGCCACTGAATATGGCAAGGCATGGTGGGGTAAGGCATCGCCACGGTTTTTAAACCAATCGGCACTGCAGAGGCTTGTTTACCCCACTCATCTAACTTACCCACAAACAGCAATTTTGCTTCACTGTGTTTAAGTACAAAGGAAATGGTATCGACACTGGCGGTAGAATAAATAGGGATACTGATGCAGCCAGCCATGATAATAGCCAGATCAGCAATAAACCACTCAGCACTATTTTTAGCCAGAATGGCGACCTTGTCACCGGGCTCTAAGCCCTCAGAAACAAGGCCTTGAGCAATTTGCCCAGCTTCTCGGGCCACCATAGCCCACGTTTTCTCATGATATACGCCATCAATAGGCTGACGGAGGTAGACGCGCTGTGGATCCTGCTTTTGCCAATGCATCATTGCATCAACGGGGGTGACAAAATTTGTCATTCACAACCTCGTTACAAGTTATTCACCTTTTATATCAATCCTATACGGCTAGCGGCAGGATGCCAGCATAATTCGAAAATATGCGAGAGTAATGTGAACAAACACTCTGTTTAAGGCCAATTTTTGAAAGGGTTTTGGCTTAATTGAGAGTTGTAGTATTGAGTTTGTCCCGTCACCTCTTGGCCAAGCCAACTGGGCTTTTCAAAGCATTCTTGCTCACTCCCGAGCTCTACTTCAGCTACCACTAAACCGTGGTTATCGCCAGCAAATACATCCACTTCAAAAATGTGCTGAGCCACGGTGACTAAGTAGCGCACCTTATCAATGGCGCCCGGCTCGCACAGCGTTAATAGTTGCTCGGCTTCAGCCAGTGGAATCTCTTTTTCCCACTCGTAACGGCTTAAACCCGATTCATTGCTGGCACCTTTTATAGTGAGAAAACCTTGCTGGCCGCGAATACGTACCCGCACGGTACGCTGTTTATTGCTATTTAAGTAAGCTTGTACAATGCGAGTATGTGAGCTGGCTTGAGCAATAAAATCATCACTATTTACCAGAAACTTTCTTTCAATTTCAACACTCATAAGCGCTCCTAGTAAGCGGGTGTTAAAGATAAAGGCGGTTGCTGCAAAGCGGATAACTGCTCTTTAAGTGCCAGTATCTGGTCTTCCCAGTAACGTTGCGAGTTAAACCAAGGAAATGCGCGCTGAAAAGCGGCATCTTGCCAGCGACGCGCCAACCAGCCCATATAGTGAATCATGCGCATAGCGCGCAGCGGTTCAATAAGGCTTAACTGGCTCATATCAAACTCACAAAAAGCTTCGTAGCCCTCTAGCAAAACTTCTAGCTGTAAACGGCGCTCGTTATCATCACCTGCTAGCATCATCCATAAATCTTGAACCGCTGGGCCATTACGGGCGTCATCCAAATCCACTAGCATCGGGCCATCTCGCCACAAAATATTGCTGGGGTGGCAGTCACCATGCAGGCGAATAATCGATTTAGGTTGGTAAGCTGCTTTGGCGGCCTCGGCCACTTGCTCGGCAATGGTAAAAAACGGCAGGGTTAAACCTTCAGGCAGCCAATCCCGCAAAAACTCTAGCGGTTGGTCGAGCATTTCTTCGGTATTAATTGATAAACGGTGCTCAAATAAAGTTGTACCTACCTTTTGGTGCATCCGCCCTAGGTATTGGCCAACTCGCTCAATTTGGTCAAGATTATCTACCTCAAAGCCGCGCCCACCAACACTAGGGAAAATAGTAAATAACCACCCTTGGTATTCAAACAAGGTGCGGCCATCAACCACCAGCGGTGCAACAATGGGCACATCCACTTCAGCCATTGATAAGCTAAATTGGTGCTCTTCAATAATTTGCGCTTTGCTCCAGCGTTCCGGGCGGTAAAACTTCACCACATAACGCAGATCATCTTCCGCTTTAAACTGATAAACCCGGTTTTCGTAAGAGTTTAAGGCAAGTAAACCGCTGCTGGGGTAGATCCCCTGAGATTCAATAGCATCGAGGATTAAATCGGGATGCAGTTCAGCAAATAGAAAGGCGCTCATGGCTCGGCAGTGTTACAAGAGGTTATCGGCGCAGTGTAGCAGTAAAACAATCAAGCTCGCAGCACAAAATTCCGACAAAGAACAGCTTATTCCTCATATGGCTTAATCCACCAATCACTAGAGTCATCTATTTTTCGTCTTAACAGTTGAGGGTGATTTTGATCTTTAATTATCTGATATATAGGAATAGTTTTTTTGAAACTAAAAGCAACGATATTGTGAATCGCTCTTTTTATTGGCTCACTAGTTTTCAAGCCGAAAGTAATGCTGGTAAGAAACTCATCCGTAAATCCTTGCATCGAGTTTCCTCTCCCTCTAATTATTCTCCACTCCTTTTCATAAGCCCAATCGGAAGTTTTTACAGACAACATATTAAATAAAACATTTTGCTGTATTTCAGGAGTGCCACCTAAACCACACATAGCATAAAGCTCATAAGCATTGTTCTTAATACTTTCGGCTTCAAAGTATCCTACTTTTCTAATGCTTGTTGATAGATCTTCATATAAACCAGTGCGTGAAAAAAGCTCTTCTAGAGGGATATCAACTAAATTCATCGGTCTTACACCAAAACACACTCCCTTGTGTTCATTGGAGTAATGCGCCCACATTCTCATATCATCTGAAACTTCAGATAAAGATAAAACCCCCATTTCAGTCCTTGCTACATGGAGGGTTGATACAAAATCTCTTACCTCTTTCTGCAATTTACACGATGGTTCATCACCTTCAAAAAGCTTATCAAACTGGCCTTTACTCAATGTCATAGCCAAGTTTTTATTTCGTTCTAAATATCCTTGATACTGTTTCCATATAGAATCCTTGTTTACTTTTTTATCTTCAAATTTGATCAAAGAATCAAAAGGATCATTAAGTTTTTTAGGTGAGGAAAACCAAATACCTCGGTTAAGGATTGTGAGGATAGTATTAAGATTATCTTCGCGATATTTAAATAACTCTGGTGGAGGCACAAGGACCCTTACTTAGTTTTAGAATTTATATTGTTAGCGTAAATGCTTGAACCACGATGTAAATACAACTTGCCCACGCTACCGCCATCACTAGCGAGCGTAATGTGGCTAAGCCGTAAACATATACCACCGGATGCACTAAGCGAGTGGCTAGAAACAACAACGCGGGGATTTGAATAAGCTGAAAATCGAGGCCAGCGAGTTGGGCAATCAGTAAGCTACCGGCAAAGAGGATAATAGCCTCCCAGGCATTTTGCTGGGCGGCATAAATCCGTTGACCAAAACTGTTTAACTGGGCGGCTTGTTGGCGCGGATTAAGATTATCAACCCGCCCCAATTGACGTTTTCGTACCACCGAGCCACATGCTGCCAATAGATAAGGCAGCACCAGCAAGGTGGCAAAACAAGCCAATACCAATCGCATACTGCTTAGCCACCACTAATAAAGCGGCTAGCTTGAATAAACTGGTCGTCACCGCTTTCTAGTACAAACTCAATATCAACAATCGAGCGTTTAAACAGGTAAGGGTCACTGGCTAGGGTAATAGGCACACTAAACACCTCACCACCTGGCACCGTAACAATTTGCTGGCCAATCCACTCTACCTCTTCAAAACCACGCACATTTAAATGAAATTCACGAGCATTAGAAGATTTATTAATCACTTTCAGGGTGTAAGAGTTTTCCACTAAGCCTTCGGAGTTTTCGGTATACAAAGCGCCCCGGTCACGCAATACATCTAACTGCATTGGTTTAACACTAAACAGGGTAAAGACGAAGGCCACTAACATTAGGGTGAGTACAACACCGTAACCAATCAGCTTGGGTCGCAAAATATCAGTTTTTTGCCCAGCCAAATTATGCTCGGTGGTATAACGAATCAGCCCTTTTGGATAATTCATCTTCTCCATCGTTTGGTCACAAGCATCAATACAAGCACCACAGTTAATACACTCGTACTGCAAACCTTCGCGAATATCGATACCCGCAGGGCACACCTGCACACACAAATCACAATCAACACAGTCACCTAAACCCAAGGCTTTAGGGTCGGCACTTCGCTTACGCGGGCCGCGGCTCTCTCCGCGCTCGGTGTCGTAAGCCACAATAAAGGTGTCTTTATCAAACATCGCAGACTGGAAGCGCGCATAGGGGCACATGTGAGTACACACAATGGTACGCATCCAACCGGCATTTGCGTATGTAGCCACGGTGAAGAAAATCACTGAGAAGTTAACGGCACTGCTGGCATTAAGCGTGAAGAAATCCCTCCACAACTCAGTAACAGGCACAAAGTAGGCAGCAAACGACAAGGCGGTAAATACCGACACACCTATCCACGCGGTATGTTTGGCGGTTTTTCGCCATATTTTATTGAAGTTCCAACTGGACTGATCGAGCCGCTTCCGTTTGTTGGCACTCCCCTCTATTTTTTCTTCAAACCAAATAAAAATAAAGGTCCACACCGTTTGTGGACACAAATAACCACACCACACACGGCCTAAAAAGGTGGTAATAAAAAACAAGGCAAAGGCGGCAATAATGAAAAACCACGCCAACAAGAGTAAGTCTTGCGGCCACAAGGTTAAGCTAAAGAAGTGATATTGGCGCGCACCCATATCCAACAAAATAGCTTGGCGATCCCCGTAAGGAATAAACGGTACAATCACAAAGGCGGCGATAAACACCCAGCCCATGTATTTACGCAAACGCTGAAATACGCCTTTTTGCTCGCGCACATAAATTTGTTCTTGGGGATTATATCGATCAACCGGCGCGCGCTTTTTAGCGGCTTTGGGTTTTGGGCTCACATCTTTTACAGGAATTCGTTCACTCATCACTCAATCCTTTTGAGGGAGGCACTGGTGGAACTGATGCCTTTGCTTAAGCAAAAACGGGCAATTGAGAAACAATTGCCGCTTAAGACATTACACTTTTACGCCGCGTGCTTTAAGTAAAGCAGTTTTAAAATCATCTTCACAATCTTTAGCGATGCCAGGAATCATGTCCTCTTTACCAATGGTTAGCATTTTTAATTGGTAAATCAGCACGTCGTCGGTAAGTTCACTCATTGGTTTGTCAAAACCTGCTTGGTCGGCGATTTGAGTGATAATTTCCACTAAGTTTAACTCCGGTTGTTGTTTCCAAACCGGCGTGAGTAAATCGATTAATTCTTCAATACGATGTAACTGCATACTCATTATACTTCTCCACGGGCGGCCACTACAGCTTGGTTTCTGCCTAGCTGCTTGGCTCTATATAGGGCCTTGTCGGCCTTGTCTACGATCTCTTTGGTACTTTGCTGGGCTACCGGAATTAAGCACGACACACCAATACTCACGGTAACATAGCTGGCTGCGGCCGAATATTCGTGGCGTAGCTGCGCCTCGGCCAATAGTGTTCTTACTCTTGCGGCAACTTGCAATGCACCTTTGGTATCGGTGTTGGGCAATACCATTACAAATTCTTCGCCACCATAACGCGCCACGATGTCATCTTCACGCTGCAGCGCTTCGGTGAACAAGTTGGCCACCATAGTTAAGCATTGGTCGCCAGCAACGTGCCCGTAATGATCGTTATAAGGCTTAAAGAAATCAACATCGATCAGCAATAAACTCAAAGAAGTATTGGCTCGGCTACTTAAACGCCAGTGCAACGATAAGGTTTGCTCGAACACCGCACGATTATACAAACCGGTTAGCGAATCGCGCTCACTTTGGCGGCGCATAATAGCGTGGCTGTCTTCCAGCTCTAAGGCTTTAACGCGGTTAAGCGCCCCTTCGGAAAAGTTGTCTTTAACTAAGGTTTCAGCGCGGCGCAATACAATGTTGAGCTGCGCCCAGCACACCAGCAGCACTAAAAAAGCCACCAGTTCAGTTTTTTCGCCGCCAACCACACTCACTAGCAAGGCCAATAAAATGGGGATGCTAAAACCATTAAAGCTACGAATACTCAGTAAATTTGGCACCACCACTAAAGATAATAGGGCGCCCACCAGCACTACTAATAATAGCCGTTCCGCACCTGCCAACTCTGGCATAAACAATAAAATGCCCACTCCCCACAATACTCCGCTACTGGTAGCGAGGCTAAAATAGCGGGTTAACTGGGAAGACGGTTGAGCATCAGAGGAAAAGTCTGTTTGATAACGGGCAAAAAAGTAAAATGCCGCCGACAGTACCAGCATAAACACTAACCACAACATATGAGAATTAGACTGATAATGTGGCGTAAACAAACCCCACCAAATCAGGCTATACACTGCGGTCATTATTGCCACCAGCCGCCCATTGTTGAGCAAATAGCGAGCGTTTTCAGTGTTTACTTGTAGCTGCACATTGCGCAAAAACAGACCCCTTACAAGGAGTGGCGAATAATTTGTGTGCATTGTAGCAATAACTAGAACAACGAGAACAGAAAAACCCTCGCTCACATCAGCTTAAAACACGAGGCGAGATCACAAAATTTTGATGGTGATTTCAGTTAGCAATGACTTTAAGGCCTGGCTTGCTGGTTGTTCCGTAAATGTCTTTTTTATCAGAAGAAATAGCGCAAGCCCCACAACAAACAACTAAAAGGGAATAGCCCTCAAAAACTCAGTCTCACACCTTTAGTTCTGCAAGTTAAAAGCAGCTAATTTAGGGTAGCTCCTTACATATGGGCATTGTTAAATCTCCACAAGGCAACTTAATCAGCCAGCCGTTGCCTGCCAAAAACTGTTGTAGTTAGGCACATTCACCACAAATCCATTAAACTTAGCTAAAATAAATCGCAGGCTTGATAACAATATTGATCTGATTGCTTGCGTCCTTTTTCCCAGAAAGGGTAAAGTGCTACCCGCAAGTATATTGGTCAATAATCTTGCAACTCGGTCAACTAGGTAAAGCATCTAAGGAACAAGGTCAATGCTGGACAATATTAATCCAACTACTACACAGGCTTGGAAAGCGTTACAAGCACATTTCGAAACACAAAAAGAGGTTCAACTTAGCGAGCTATTCGCCGCTGATTCAGACCGCTTCAACCGTTTCTCTGTATCGTTTAACGAGCAAATCTTGCTAGATTACTCAAAAAACTTCATCACCGAAGACACCATGCAACAATTGTTTGCCCTAGCCAAAGAAACCAAGCTAGACAGCGCAATTAAAGCCATGTTCTCGGGCGAGAAAATCAACCAAACTGAAGGTCGCGCCGTATTGCACACCGCACTACGTAACCGCAGCAATACCCCAGTAATGGTAGACGGCGAAGACGTAATGCCGGGTGTAAACGCAGTGCTAGAGAAGATGAAAGGCTTCTGCGCAAAAATTCACTCTGGCGAGTGGAAAGGTTACACCGGTAAATCAATTACCAGCATTGTAAACATTGGTATTGGTGGTTCTGATCTTGGCCCAGTAATGATTACCGAAGCGCTAGGTGCTTACAAACTTGAGCACATTACTACCCACTTTGTATCGAACGTAGACGGCACTCACATTGCAGAAACACTTAAGCAAGTAGACCCAGAAACCACATTATTCTTGGTTGCCTCTAAAACCTTTACCACCCAAGAAACCATGACTAACGCACACAGCGCACGTGATTGGTTCTTAGCAGCCGCCAGCGACGAAGCACATGTAGCGAAGCACTTCGCCGCGCTATCTACCAACGGTAAAGCCGTAGCAGAGTTCGGTATTGATACCGACAACATGTTTGAATTTTGGGATTGGGTAGGCGGTCGTTACTCTTCTTGGTCGGCAATTGGCCTTTCAGTAGCGCTAACCGTGGGTTTTGATAACTTCATTGAGTTGTTAGATGGCGCACACGCCATGGACAAGCACTTTGCAGAAACCGAACTAGAGCAAAACTTGCCAGTTATCTTGGCCTTGCTAGGTATTTGGTACAACAACTTCTACGGTGCAGAAAGCGTATCTATTTTACCTTACGACCAATACATGCACCGTTTTGCTGCTTACTTCCAGCAAGGCGACATGGAGTCTAACGGTAAAAATGTAGACCGCAACGGCAACCCTGTAGACTACCAAACTGGCCCAATTATTTGGGGCGAACCAGGTACCAACGGACAGCACGCGTTCTACCAACTAATTCACCAAGGTACTAAACTGATCCCTTGTGACTTTATTGCACCAGCGCAAACCTACAACCCACTGTCTGATCACCACTCGAAGCTAATGTCTAACTTCTTCGCCCAAACCGAAGCCTTAGCTTTTGGTAAGTCGCGTGAAACCGTAGAAGCAGAGTTAGTAGCTGCGGGTAAATCACCCGCCGAAGTAGCAGAGCTAGCACCATTTAAAGTATTCACCGGTAACAAACCAACCAACTCAATCTTGGTTAAGAAAATTACCCCGTACTCTTTAGGTGCCATGGTAGCGATGTACGAACACAAAATCTTTGTACAAGGCGTAATCTGGAACATCTTCAGCTTCGACCAATGGGGCGTAGAATTAGGTAAGCAGCTAGCTAACCAAATTTTACCAGAGCTAAAAGACGGCGAATCAGTAGATAGCCACGACAGCTCAACCAATGGTTTAATTAACGCCTTTAAAGCCTGGAAATAAACCTCCGCTTTAAGTCACGCGTTAAATGCAAAAAGCTGGCCTAGGCCAGCTTTTTTTGTTTCACGAACTTCTAAGCGAAAAAACCTCTAAGACCTTATCTTTTTACACCCGCATCAATTCTTTCTTTTTAGCTTCAAATTCAGCGTCTGATATCACCCCTTTTTCTTTCAGTGAATGAAGTTTTTCAATTTCATCAGCCACACTACTGAATGAAGGAGCTTGCTTTACCGGTACGATAAAACACCAAATTAAGGCAATTAACCAACCGACTCCCCACAGCAATCTACCTAGTACATTAACAAGAATGATCGCTATTTTATAAGGGTGACTTTTGCGTATAGCAATGATTGTTGGAAGAAAAGCTAAAGGAAGGAATATAATTGTATCATTATGCCCTTAATGCCCAGAGCTAAGCTCAAGGCGTTATTGATGTCTATCAAAAAATATGCTTTTCTCATTTAAAATCCAATACACACAATATCCGATATAATGTATTGTATATCTCGTGTTCAAGAGTCGCTAAATCCAACACTCTTGTCTCAAAAAAAAACCGCCGAAGGCGGTTTAAAAATTAACTGTTATGGCGCCAACCTAACAAGTTAAAGAAAGCGCAGGAACCCAAAGCAAAGGGCCTGCGTTTTTTCTATAACAAGTATAACAGTCAACAAAAGGCTAAAGCCTTGAGAGACATTACTCATATAGTAAGTCCTAATTTTTCCGGTTTTTATCGGATTTGTAGCTTTTAGCTACAGCTCAAATATTTAAGCCTCCTCGTGTTGCCGGTATCCCACAAGTATTTGTGCTATATGATAAAACTCCCTTGTTTTTCATCATATTGTGGCTAACAATTGTAAATACCACTAGATGTAGTAGTCGAGTAATTTTATTCATAAATCAAATACATATGATTAAGATCAAGTGGACTTAAGAAAGGTGTTTCGTTTGCTCATAAATCCCCCAGTAATCACAAAAAATTAATGAGCCTTTCCAATTGATTAAAACCTCTGAGATCAACGACAATTGACTCTAGAGATTACAAATTTGAGGCTTCCTATTCTGTCTAACCAACATTTACACAGCCCCAAAAAATACAATCAGACACATTAATTAAATGTTTGGCGCACCGTTTCCCCTGCTTTTATCTCACGAATAACTTTAGCCGGATTTCCACCCACCAATACGCCTGCGGGCACATCTTTAGTTACTACCGCGCCAGCAGCCACAACGGATCCATTACCAACCGTTACGCCTGCAAGAATAACGGCATGACCACCAATCCATACATCATCACCAATGGTAATGGGCGCGGGGTAGTCGATCACTTCTCGCTCGCCTTGTTGATTAATGTAGGTTTTGCGTAGCTCAGGATCTAAGGCGTGATTAATCGAGAACAAACTGACATTGGGCGCAATCATCACCCGATTACCAATAGTAATTTTGCCCGAGTTAACCAAAGTGAAATTGGTATTAATGAATACGTCGTCGCCAATAAATACCGTATCGCCATAATCCACAGTAAGTGGTGGGCATACTTCGATATTGCTGCCTACTTTTACAAATAGATCACGCACCAAGGTTTCGCGCAGTTCGGCTTCTTCGGGTGCCGTTTGATTAAACTTGTGGGTAATTTGCCTGGTAGCTAAACGGCGCTCGCCCAAGTCTTTATCCCAGCGATTAAAACTAAGGCCGGCCATCATTCGCTCAAATTGGCTTTGCATTGTTGCTCCCATTATTCATTTGGCTATTTAGCCACTGTGCTAGCAAAGCAGAGGCTTGTCTATTAGCTGGCTAACATTAACCACTATTCACAAATGGTCGAATAAACAACGTAAGCAGCAAGCTGCTAAATTAGCGAACTTGTTGCGCTTTGTGCTAAGTTAAGAAAATCATTCTCTATCCAATAAAAATTTAATACAGCTCTTAAAAATGGATTTTGTAAGGAACATAAATGGAATTAAACAATGTTATTAACAGTAGAAATAACTGCTTCAACCTGATAAGAATGGTAGCTGCTAGCTTAGTTATCTTTAGTCATAGCTTCGCGCTTTCAACTGGTTTACGCACTAGTGAGCCAGTGACTCAATATCTCGGTGTATCATTAGGCTATATTGCCGTAGACATTTTTTTTCTTACTAGTGGGCTTCTGGTTTGCAAAAGCCTATTAACTACTAACTCCATTAAGTATTTTGTTGTAGCAAGATGTCTACGAATATATCCAGCGTTACTAGTATCTGTATTATTTTGCTGCTGTATAGGAATAGTGGTAACCGATTTACACACGCTGAATTTCTTAACCCATTCAGAAACGCTACAATTTGTAGTTTACAACTCTTCTATTATTCTGACCGATGCTCAGTATTTACCTAGTGTATTTTTAGACGCACCATTAGACAGGAGCGTAAATGGCTCTTTATGGACCCTGCCATGGGAACTACGGATGTATTTTTTACTAATACTACTAGGTGGCGCTTATTTTTTTACTAGAAAACTTGCTATAGATGTCTCATGGTTGCCATTCGCTACAATAACTATAGCCATATTTAGCACCTCATTCTTACTCTACTCTCATCTAAACGATGTTAAACCACATTGGTTTTATACTAAATTCTTCAGATTTTCGAGCGCTTTTTTCATTGGTGGTAGTTTATATATTATAAGAAATAGAATTAGTTTAACCTATCCACTGATGCTTACGGCTTCTGCTATTCTAGCGAGTAGTTTTTTGATTTTAAACACACAGTACTCTTTCGTTGTTTATATTTTATTTACCCCCTACCTTATTCTATGCGCAGCTTACTTACCAAATGGGAAAATACTAAATTACAATAAATTAGGAGACTATTCTTATGGTATGTACATCTATGCTTGGCCAATTCAACAATGCATAGCTATCAGCATTCCAGGTATTAAACCATTTGAAATGTTTATTTTGGCGTTTGTTGGAACTCTAATGCTGGCATATTGCTCTTGGAATTATATAGAAAAGCCTGCGTTAAGGATAAAAAGTAATCTGAGTATCAAGGGTAATATAACTCGTTGAATAAAAAACTAGGACAAGGTTTTTTACTGACCGCCAATAGTTACGATCGCCAAGGCCGCGCTTGCATTCAATTGTGGCTGGCCAGCGACAATGGGCCAATCCGCCTAGAGGTAAATGACCAGCAGCCGGTATTTTTTGTATTAAGCTCAGAACTCCCACAAGTACAAGACGTGCTAGGGAGTGCACTGGCCAAACATCAGCAGCTTGAGTTAAACACTTTTCAGCATCAAGCCATCAGCGCTTGTTACTTTGCCAGCATAGACGAGCACTACAACGCAGCCCAACAACTAAGGCAGGCTGGTTTACACTGCTTTGAAAGCGACATAAAACTGCATGAGCGCTTTCTTACCGAGCGTTTTTGTTATGGCAGCATGGCCTTTGCCGGCGAGCAAAGCACTAATCCGCAATACCCGGCAGTGCAACAGGCCAAAATCAAAACGGCCCAATATACGCCTACGCTGTCGGTATTATCGCTAGACATAGAATGCAGCGAAAAAGGCCAGCTATATTCCATTGGTTTATACAGCGATAACTACCAACGGGTATTGATGATCGGCCCCGAGCAAGCCGCCGATACGCCCATCACATGGTTAGCCAACGAATATGCTCTGCTAAAGCAGCTAGAACTTGAGTTTCAAAGCATTGACCCGGACATCATAATTGGTTGGAATGTCATCAATTTTGATTTTAGATTGCTGGTTAAACGTGCTGCCTTACATGGCTTAAAACTGGCGATTGGCCGTGAGCAAGGGGCTGCCCGCTGGCGCGAGCGCAGCGATAATGAGCACACTGGCTTTATAAGTATTCCTGGGCGCGTGGTGGTGGACGGCATCGACTCACTAAAGTCGGCTACTTACCAGTTCGATAGTTTTAGCCTAGAAAATGTTGCCCAGCAGCTATTAAATCGCGGCAAACTGGTGGATGAAGTGCACGACCGTATGGCCGAAATTAACCACAACTTCGCCCATAACAAACCGCAACTAGCGGCTTACAACCTCGAAGACTGCAAACTGGTATTAGATATTTTTAAACACACCCAGATTTTGGAATATTTGTGTTTGCGTAGCCAGCTCACCGGCTTGATGTTAGACCGAAGCGGTGGCTCGGTGGCCGCCTTTACCAACGTATATTTACCTAAACTGCATCGCGCCGGTTATATAGCGCCCAATTTAACCCGCGACTTTGTGGCCGATAGCCCCGGTGGCTATGTGATGAACTCTAAACCGGGTTTGTACAAAAATGTGTTGGTATTGGATTTTAAGAGCCTGTATCCCTCTATCATTCGTACTTTTAAAATTGACCCATTAGGGCTTATTGAAGGCCTAGCTAAGCCAGACACTGCCGTTGAGGGCTTTAGAGGCGGTGTATTTAGTCGCGACAAGCATTTCTTGCCAGAGATAATTAATCAGCTGTGGTTACAGCGCGATCAAGCTAAAGCCGATAAAGACAGCGCGCGCTCGCAAGCGATTAAAATTTTAATGAATAGCTTTTATGGGGTACTGGGATCGACCGGTTGCCGTTTTCACGATCCGCGCTTAGCCAGCTCAATTACCATGCGCGGCCACCAGCTGATGCAAGAAACCGCTGATTGGATCGTCAAGCAAGGTCATGAAGTAATTTACGGCGATACCGATTCTACCTTTGTGTGGCTAAACCAAGAGGTGAATCCAGAGCAAGCCAAACAAATTGGCCTGCAACTGGCCGAAGGTATAAATCAATATTGGCAGCAAAAATTGGCCAATGAGATGCAACTAGACAGCCATTTGGAAATTGAGTTTGAAACCCATTTTTCGCGATTCTTAATGCCCACCATTCGTGGCTCGGAAACTGGTAGCAAGAAACGCTACGCCGGTTTAACTGCGCAAAACCAAATGGTAATTAAAGGCCTAGAAACAGTGCGTTCTGATTGGACCGAAATGGCTAAGATATTTCAAACCGGCCTGTTAGAGCGTTTGTTTGCAGACCAAGATCCGCGACAGTTTGTATTAGATACTGTGGAACAGCTAATGGCGGGAAATTTCGATCAGCAGCTCATTTACCGCAAACGACTACGCCGCAAGCTAGCCGAATATGTAAAAAATGTGCCGCCTCAAGTGCGCGCAGCACGCCTAGCCGATGAACATAACAAAGCCTTAGGCAAAGCACTGCAATATCAAAACAAGGGTAGCATTGCTTATTGGATGACCATAAATGGCCCCGAACCCATTACTAACCGTATTAACCAAATTGATTATCAGCACTACTTAGATAAGCAATTACAGCCAATTGCCGATGGAATTTTGCCTTTTATTAACTTAGATTTTGAGCAAATCACCAGCGCTCAATTAGGCTTGTTTTAAATCGCTTGTTTTAAATCGCTTGTTTTTACTCGTGCGATATTGCCTGCATTGACTTCCATGGTGCAACTTACCATCAGCAATAAGGTAACCGACGCTAGTATCGTTCTCAGCAGCATGGTCCTTTGATAGAGCGCTTTATTTAGTTTCTGAGTATTCACAGTAATATTGTTCCGTTTGCTTATCACTTAACTATTCACTGCGATAACAGTGAGCAAATAATCGTTCTCATTCACATCAGTAGTGCCGCTCACTTCGATGAACCTAACAACCTTGCTAGTTCCATAGTTAAGCGGCGTCAGTTAACCCAGCAATGCGCTGAATTCAGGCCGATATTATGAAATGAACAAGTAACAAAAACTGACTAATTACGAATACAACAAGAATTTGTTATCTCAGCATAAAAATCCAACCTGAGTCACTTTTATCAAACAAATATCCGTAAGCTATTAAAAAAGTGAAACTTTCCGTTAATACTGCTCTCAAATCATTTGATAGCAAATAAACAAACATTCACAAGGACGGAGGCAAAGAGGAACAGAACATGGCGTTTTTATCGATTGGTGTGCGGGTTTTATTATTGGTGTTGATGTTGGGTAGCGTGTTTAGCTATTCACACGCTTCCCACCCATCTTGGGCTAAGCATTGCCCAGCCCTTATTACAGATAAAGCTGCTTAGCAGACATCCTCAATACGTTTTTCTATTTGCGGGTTAGCCACAAATATCATTACCGAGCGCGCCGCGACTTTAACCGAACCGGTTTCGAGCATAGGTGCCGTTTTAAAGTCATACACATCTTCTGGCGATTTTGCGGAAGTATTTACCAGCATAAACCAATGCCCTTCAATGCTTGGAACTTCAAACTCTAACTCTTCCCAGTAGGAGTTAAACACCATATACATGCGATCTTTGCTATATGGGTCTAACATGGTCATGGCAACAGAGTGACTATTCTCAGACCAATCTGGTTGACCTTGCTTTACCCCATGCCATTCAATATTGGCATCGTGAATCACATCTGACAGGCTTAAGTGAATTTTCTCTTCCAGTACATCGTCGTAACGGCGCAGCTTAATCAGCTCTTGCACAAAACGCAGTAGCTCTGGATTTTTGTCCACTAGGGTCCAATCAAACCATGAGGTTTCGTTATCTTGGCAATAGGCATTGTTATTACCACCTTGAGTACGCTTAACTTCGTCGCCCATGGTAATCATTGGTGTACCTAGCGACAGCAGCAAGGTAACAAAGAAGTTCTTCATTTGCTGTTCGCGCAAGTCATTCACTTTAGGGTTTAAGGTTGGCCCTTCTACACCGTAGTTATAACTAATGTTGTGGTTGTCACCATCACGATTGTTTTCGCCATTTTCAAGATTGTGTTTATCGTTGTAGCTGACTAAATCATTGAGGGTGAAACCATCGTGAGCGGTCACCAAGTTAACTGAGCGCTGTGGCGAGTGGTTATCTTTGTAGTAAATGTCTGGGCTGCCTAATAAACGCGAAGCAAATTTACCCACTACGCCAGAGTCACTGCGGAAGAACGAACGTACGTCATCGCGGAATTTACCATTCCACTCATTCCAACGGTCGCCAACAAACTCACCGACTTGATACAGACCTGCGGCATCCCACGCTTCGGCAATAATTTTAGTGCCGGCGAGCGAAGGATCTGAATCGATTGACCATAGCAATGGCGGCTCTTTCATTACATGACCTTTAGAGTCACGCGCGAGTACCGAGGCTAAATCGAAACGAAAGCCGTCTACATGCATTTCGTTAACCCAAAAACGCAGTGCGTCTCGAATCATCCGGCGCATTACCGAGTGGTTAGCATTACAAGTATTGCCGCAGCCAGAATAGTTGCTATACCAACGTTTCTCATTCTCTAGCATGTAGTAGGTGTCGTTTTGCAAACCCTTCATGCTTAAGGTAGGTCCGTCGTGGCCACCTTCTGCGGTGTGGTTAAATACCACATCCAAAATAACCTCAATGCCGGCTTTATGTAGCTCACGCACCATGGTTCTAAATTCGTTAAAGGCGCCACAAACACTTTTATCTGAGCTGTAAGCATTATGCGGCGAGAAGAAGTTAATTGGGCTGTAGCCCCAATAGTTGTTCTTGCCTAGTGGTGCATCTTGTAAATCGAACTGCTGCACTGGCATCAGTTCAATGGCGGTAACTCCAAGCTCTTTAAGATAAGGGATTTTTTCAATTACCCCGGCATAAGTACCCCGTTTATGCTCTGGCACCCCCGAAGATGGATGCTTAGTAAAACCCGCTACGTGCAATTCGTAAATCACCGTATCTTGCAGCGAGCGCTTAATAGGATGTGTGCCTTGCCAGTCAAAGCCACGCGAATCTACCACTGCGCCTTTAATACACTGGTTGGTATTAACGTGACCATGGCGTGCAGCCACTTGGCGTAGGTAGTTATCGGGGAAATGAGTAATTTTAGCGTAGGGGTCGAGCAGGACTTTACTTGGGTCAAAACGCAAACCGCGCTCTGGCTCCCAAGGGCCGTCTATTTGATAGCCGTATAAGGTGCCAACTTCTAGATCTTCGACAAAGATATGCCAGTAGTGATCTGTTCGATTTAAGTTTGCATCTAAAGAGATTTCGGCAAAAGGTTTACGAGAGTTCACTTCTTTAAATAAAAAAAGCCTTACTCCCGTAGCACTTTTAGAGAAAATACTAAAATTTACGCCCTTACCTTGGTAAGTCGCGCCGAGTGGAAATGACACACCCGCTTGAGTTTTTAAGGTCATATACTGTGCTGTCTTATTTTATGCTGAATAACTGAGATGGAGAACCTATTCGTTGGCTCTTTGAATATAGTCTATCAGTATCAGACGATTACACAGTAAATATATTAAGGCTTAATGACTAAAGTTTGGCCGAAATTGAGTGCGAACGTCCGCTAGCTTGTCGCTTTCTGCGGCAACGTTGCGACCCCATTTGATCTAGCTCACTCAACTCATCAGGCAGCATTAAAGAAAGCAATTGCTCAAGTTTATCTTGATCGGCAACGACATTAGCAATGGTTTGGCTGGTTTTGGTTCTGAACATGGTTTACCCCTTAAATTTGATACCTATTAAGGGGTATGCAGATACAGTGCCAAGGCAATATTAAAGTTTTAAAAACCTTATTATTCAGATAGTTGCTGTCTAGCCTTGATCGGGTTTGCGTACATTGCGTACAACTGAGATCGGACCTCTGCACTAACATCGCGAGACTTCGCCTCAAAATAGCGCTTAGCGTTAGCCAATTCGTTAGCAGGAATACCTTCAGGAATCGCATCTCCCAGGGCTATCCAGTTGGTAGGCATGAGTTGGTAATTACCAATAATTGCTTTATCTAAGGCTTCGGCCACTTCTTTGGCTGACTCATATTCACCACTTAGCGGCTCAGCAAAGTGCACATGTACCTGGCCTTTTTGACCCACAATGCCTCGCGAAATGCTGTAAATGTCTTCGTGTTCTTGTTTTTGATATTCGCCATGTTCATTTTGCTCTACCAATTCATTGGCTTTGGCTAAGTCGCAAGGGTCAAACTCATAGGAAATAGACACAGGCACAATGTTTAACTGGCTAATGTATTCAGCAAAGCTTTGCTCTTTAGGTTTATTCAGCGCCAACATTGAAATAAGTGCCGAGTTGGTAATATCTAAACCGTCTTTAGCGCGGCCTTCACGCTGAGCAATCCAAATGTGGTCACCGGTTTCATTCAAAGTATGTTGAATGTATGCAGACAACTCTTTTAGGTTTGCCAACTTCTCTCGTTTAGCACTGGCCGAACGTTTAACAATAAAACTCCGGTTTAAACGCATCATATCCGCCACCCAAGGTTTGGTTAGCAGATTGTCTCCAATCGCAATTTGCACGGTGTCTTGGCCGTTGTTATGCAAAATGTAGTTTACAAAGGCGGGATCTAAAGCAATGTCGCGGTGGTTAGAAATAAACAAATGCGGTTTGCTTAAATCGAGGTGGTCTAAACCGCTAGAGCTTAATTGCGAGGTAGTTGTTTTCACCATGTGAGCCATGTAACGCTCTACCATTACTTGGAAGTCGTAAACTTTGTTCACATTTCTTACTTTAAACTTAAGCACTTGGCGCAAGGCAAATGAAGTTAGCGCTAAAAAGGCTCCACGGGCGCGTGGAAAGCGAAACTTAATCAGTGTAGAGGTAAATTCAGGGTCATTAATTAGACGTTTAAGCGTGCTTTTTACTTCAGAATCTTGGTAAGGGCGAATACTGTCAAACTGAGACATAACTTCTCTCGCAATTTAGGAAGGCGCAATTTACCGTTTTCCGCTCTTAAAAACAACAATAGCGATTAAAAAATGAACAGCTAATGGTAGTTTTTCATGCTAAAGCTGGATTCTTTCGCTAAAGCAGCTAGCCAAGTATACTGAGCGCAAGACCTTAAAGCCTGATGTTAATGGAACAACAACGCCAACAATTGCTTGATGCCCCCATCACGCCTCTTATCATTAAAAAAGCCAGCCCCAGTTTTGTGGGCATTTTTGCGATCATTTTCTTTAACCTTGTTGATACCTTTTTTGTGGCTATGTTAGGCACCGATCAACTCGCGGGTGTGTCTTTCACCTTTCCTATTACCTTTGCGATAACCAGTATTGCCATGGGTTTAGGCATTGGCTTGTCGTCTCACGTTGGTAGGCTATTGGGCGCTCAGCAGCAACAGCAAGCAGCTCGCTTAACCAGCCACGGATTACTACTCAGTTTATTGCTAATAATACTCATCGCCAGCCTAGGTTATGTAAGCATATTTCCCCTTTTTAGCAATTTGGGCGCTGAATTACCGGTAATGCCTTATATCGAGCAATATATGCAGATTTGGTACTTATCAGTACCCTTACTGGTGGTTCCCATGGTGGGAAATGCCGCTATTCGCGCCAGTGGCGACAGCAAAACCCCCAGTATGGTGATGTTAGTAGCGGGCATTGTGAATGGCGTACTCGATCCCATTCTTATTTTTGGTTGGGGGCCGATTCCCGCAATGGGCGTGCAAGGCGCTGCGCTAGCCACGGCAATTGCTTGGGCACTGACCTTCTTAGTGGCGTTTTACTTACTAAAATTTAAACTTAAATTACTGCGCTTTGAATTATGCTCGTGGCAACAATTGCTTAGTTCTTGGCAAAAGCTGTTAAGCATTGCGCTACCCGCAGTGTTTTCACAACTACTCACACCAATAGCAACTACCGTTACTTTAGTAATACTAGCCAGTGCAGGCACCGCGACGGTGGCGGCTTATGGTTTTGCAACTAGGGTTGAGGCCTTATTGTTTATTGGAGTAATGGCCATCAATTCAGTGATCCCTATGTTAGTGGGGCAAAATGTAGGCGCAGGCCAAGCGGCGCGTGCACAATATATTGTGCATCATGCAATTCGCTTGGCGGTTGTTTGGCAGCTACTACTGGCAGTATTAATGTACTTACTGGCCCCAGTTATTAGCCAAAGCTTAAACCATGATGCAGAGGTGGCAGAGCTGAGCCAATACTATTTGCAACTGGTGCCATTTTGTTACGGCATGATGGCGGTACCTTTGTTATTGGCACAAACTCTTAATGCGCTAGCTAAGCCGTTGCTGGCGATGGCCATTAACTTAATTCGCTTATTTGGTTTTATGTTACCGGCTATCTACTTAGGTGCACTAATGGGAAGCAGTAAATTGATTTTCTTGGCAATTATTATTGCCCATACCCTAGCGGGTTTAAGCAGTTTACTGGTGCTTAGCTATTTAATGAAGCAAGCAAATTGGTGGGGCACTAAGCAATAAAAAAAGGGCGACACCGAAGTATCGCCCTTTTTTAGTAGTCATATCGCTCAAATCCGTGAACGGGTAATTGCTCCCTGCAATCCTTTTTGACTTTTTTACACCAATCCTTAGTGTTTCCTCTTCCCAATTCCTTTGGGCTATCCTTTAGCCGTCTATGGCATAAGCATTCATATCCTAAACGCTTGCTCTCTCCATCCTGGAGGTGTCCTTTACTTCATCCTGAAGCTGTTTGGTACTTTGCTTTCTAGCACGCCTGTGCTGACATCCTTAACTCATCTACCTTGATAAGTCTGCTCATCCTGAGCCTTGCTTCCTTTGTACCTTGGCATCTTGCCCTGACTCTTCCTAAGCCTTGGCTCGTCCTGATGGTTAGTACTTTACCGTTTTGACTGACTAATCCCAGTAGCCCAAAAATTTATTTTTACTTTTTCTAGTTCAAGAAATACCCAGAAATCACCAAGCAACTGAAAAATAAAAAATATTTTAAATATCGAAAGTAAAAGCAGTGATATTTCTGAGCTTAGGTCGGGCAGATCTCTCACACCAAGGCTAGCGAATAAAGTAAAGCTGTTACTGGCTTATAAAAGATAAAAAGTTACCAGCAGCTATGCAAACCAACTAAAAAACTATTTGAACAATAATTAGCCTAGGAAAGCAGTAGAGGGGAAGTGAAATATTTAGCCTTAAGCAAAGAAAAAGGCGATACCGAAGTATCGCCTTTAAAGTAGTCATATCGCTCTAGTTCCCTGAACGTTAATTGCTCCCTGCAATCCTTTTTGACTTTTTTACACTAATCCTTAGCGTTTCCTCTTCCCAATTCCTTTGGGCTTTCCTTTAGCCTTCTATGGCATAAGCATTCATCCTAAACGCTTGCTCGCTCCGTCCTGGAGGTGTCCTGATACTTCATCCTGAAGCTGTTGGTATTTCGCCCTTCTAGCACTCCTGTGCTGACATCCTAAACTCATCTACCTTGATAAGCCGCTCATCCTGAGCCTTGCGTCCTATATACCTTGGCGTCCTGCCTAATTCTTCCTGAATCCTTGCTCTTCCTGATGGTTAGTACTTTACCGTAGTCACTATAAAAGCCTAGCCACCCCAAAATAAAAAACACCAAACAAAACTATTACTTAAGGGGTAACAAAAGGTAAGTATTTGAAATATAAATACAAGCTAGTTTACTTGCTGACAAACAAAAGGACTTATCCCGATAATAGAATGGTCGATCTCTTACACAGCTAAAGGAGGATCACCAGACAAGCATCTAACAGAAACAAACAAGTAAGTGATTAAAACCACCATATAGATCAAAATGCAGTTTAATAATCTATTTAACAAGATTAAGCAGATTTAAAGAGGTACAAAATAATAACTAACAGCACAAACAAAAAACCCAGCACTTGGCTGGGTCTTAGAAAAAGGTCGGGGCGACACTTACGTGTCGCCCCTAGTAGTCATATCGCTCAAATCCGTGAACGGGTAGTTGCTCCCTGCAATCCTTTTTGACTGTGTTACTACGTCCTGTAGTTATCCTTTTCTCAAATCCTTTGAGCTGTCCTTTAGCCTTCTATGGCATAACCGGTCTTCCATACCAGTTGCACGTCTCCTTCCTAGGAGGTGTCCCTTTACTACATCCTGTAGTTGTCCTTTTTAGCTCCTGCTACGTTTCTCTTCCTGATAAACGTCAGTGCCTCCGTGCACAAACAACTATACGGAAACTAATTTTTAGAAAAAGCCGATAAACAAAAAAACTTTCACTTTTTTACTTACAAAAACTGACAAAAACACTAAATCATTGTTTTTTATGATTAATTGTTTTTAAACTTTGTAAGCTTTGCTGCTGTTAACGCACAAGCTTGTGAGAGATATCGCACACAGCTTGTAGTTAATAAGTAATTACTGACGGTTTTTGGCAAGCTTAGGAAGCGACAAATGATAACGAATAGCCACTAAACGAATAATAAGCGCCGTAAAAATGCAGGCGCTGGTGGCAAGTGTGGCCGAAAACTCTAAAAATAATGCCGCCACCCAAACCAAACCACCAACAATACATGCAGTGGCGTACACTTCTCTTTGTAATACTAAGGGAACTTGATTAGCCAGCACGTCACGGATCATTCCTCCACCACAAGCAGTAATAACCCCCATGGTAACGGCCACAATCATTGGCGCGCCATATTGCAGGGCTTTTTCCGCACCAATCGCCATGAATACCGCCATTCCAATAGCATCGGCCACAGGTAGTAACCAACGAGGCGGTGTTGGAAAGTTATTGAGTAATAATACCGAGCTTAAGCTGGCAATGAGAATAACCCAAAGGTACAAGCCATTTTCTACCCAAAATACTGGGCTGGCACCTAACGCCATATCCCGAATGGTACCTCCGCCAATGGCAGTTACGCAGGCTAAAACTAAAGCACCAAATAAATCCATTTTTCTGCGGCTAGCAATTAGCACCCCAGAGATAGCAAATACTGCAGTGCCAAAAAGGTCGAGACTAAATAGGATGGTGTTGCCCAAAATGGATTCCTCAAAAAATTCGGCTGCAATTAGACAACAAGTCATGCTAACAATATAGGATGCAGATCAAACAAAGCCGAACCCTGGCGAGCTCGGCTTATACCCTATGGAAATGGGCTTAATCGTAAATGGTAGGTATCGCTTGGCGTTTATGTTGAGTACGCTGATAAATCGCCAACAGCTTCTGTTCTACTTCAGCCTCTACCGCTCTACCTTCTAAAAAGTCATCAATTTGATCGTATGTTACACCTAGCGCCACTTCGTCTGGCAATTGTGGGCGGTCTTCTTCTAAATCTGCAGTGGGTGCTTTACCAATCAGCGGCTCTGGTGCCCCTAAGTAAGCCGCCACCTGACGAACTTGGCGTTTATTCAAACCAAAGATAGGCGCAATATCACAGGCTCCGTCACCATGTTTAGTATAAAAACCGGTAAGATTCTCTGCCGAGTGATCGGTACCAATCACCAAGCCACCCGTAAGACCAGCAATTTCGTACTGTGCCACCATTCGCATTCTGGCTTTTACATTGCCCTTAGCAAAATCTACCGCAGCTTGGTTTGGCATCGTTAAACCTGCAGCGAGTAAGCTTTCACTGGCACTTTGGTGTAAACCCTCGGTGCCGGCTTTAATGTTGGTGGTAACAATATGAGAAGGTTTGATAAAGCTTAAAGCAAGCTGCGCATCGGCTTCGTCTTTTTGCTCACCAAAAGGCAAACGCATAGCGATAAAGCGATAATCTTGGCTATTAGTGTCTTTATTTAACTGTTCAACCGCTAGTTGAGCCAAACGTCCTGTGGTAGTTGAATCTACACCACCACTGATCCCGAGTATTAAGGTTTTTACTTTTGCTTGTTGTAAACGCTCTTTAATAAACTCGATTCGGCGTTTCACTTCGTATTCTGGATCGATTTCTGGCAGTACTTTCATTTCTGCCAAGATTGCTTGTTTCATCTTCTTCCCCACACGAATAATATCCCTAAAGGGCAATGTACTTGAGAGTTAAAAAAAAACCAAGAGACAAGCCGATTTACATATAATTAAAACAGTAACAGCGGATTTAAACAGACATCTCACTCTTTTTAAGGATAAGCAACATGTTAAGACGCACTAAAATTGTCACCACCTTAGGCCCCGCCACCGACAAAGACGATGTACTTGAGCAGTTAATTTTAAATGGCGCAAACATGGTGCGGCTAAACTTTTCCCACGGCACCGCTGAAGACCATTTAGCCCGCGCCAAACAAGTTCGCGAAATAGCGGCTAAACATAAAGTTCATGTGGCTATATTGGGTGACCTACAAGGTCCAAAAATTCGGGTATCTACCTTTAAAGATGGCAAAGTAAACCTTAACTTAGGTGACCAGTTTGTATTAGACAGTGAGCTAGGCAAAGGCCTGGGTGATGAAAAGCAAGTTGGCCTAGATTACAAACATCTACCAAACGACGTAGAGCCCGGTGATACCTTGTTACTTGATGATGGTCGTATCCAACTAAAAGTAACAGGTGTACAAAATAGTCAGGTAACTACTGAAGTAACCATTGGTGGCATTTTGTCTAACAACAAAGGCATTAACAAACTGGGTGGAGGCTTATCTGCTGCGGCACTTACCGACAAAGACAAAGCCGATATTCTAACCGCTGCAAAAATTGAAGTTGATTACTTAGCCGTTTCCTTCCCCAATAGTGGCGAAGACATGCACTATGCAAGACGTCTTACTCAACAAGCTGGCTTGGCCACAAAGCTCGTAGCCAAAGTAGAGCGCGCAGAAACCGTTGCAACAGAAGAAGCAATGATCGACATTATTAAAGCCTCAGACGCAGTAATGGTAGCGCGTGGCGATTTAGGTGTTGAGATTGGTGATGCAGAGCTCGTTGGCGTTCAAAAAACCTTAATTCGTTTAACCCGCAAATATAATCGAGCAGTGATTACCGCCACGCAAATGATGGAATCGATGATTAGCGCACCCATGCCAACCCGCGCTGAAGTCATGGATGTGGCCAACGCGGTACTCGACGGTACCGACGCGGTAATGCTTTCAGGTGAAACGGCCGCTGGCGAATACCCTATTGAAACCGTACAAGCCATGGCAACCGTATGTTTAGGCGCAGAAAAGCAACGCAGCATAAACGTTTCTAAATACCGAATTAACGAGGTGTTTGAAAGCATTTCTGAAACAGTAGCCATGAGCACCATGTTTGCTGCTAACCACATGAAGGGCATGAAAGCGATTATCGCCTTAACTGAATCTGGCAGCACACCGCTACTGATGTCGCGTTTAAGTAGTGGTTTACCGATTTTCTCTTTATCACGCCATGCCAAAACGCTCAGCCGCTGTGCGCTTTATCGCGGGGTTTACCCAATTCATTTTGATGAAAGCAGCGAAGATATTATTTCGGTTTCACACACCGCGATAGCCTTGTTAAAAGAGCAGGGTTATTTAAATAAAGGGGATTTAGTCATACTGACTCATGGTGATGTGTTTGACCAAACCGGCCATACCAACACCAGTAAAATTCTAAAAGTAAGCTAAAGGTATTGGCTTAACTTGCTCGGACTCACCGGGCAAGTTAATGCTGACGTAACAAAGTGGGTCCGCGTGCACCTTCAACCGGGCGATTAACCGACAACTTACGACCTTTCTTTATACCGGTTTGAAAATCAGGGGTTAACTGGCCCATTGAGGCTTTAATTTTAGCTTTAAAGGTTTCGCGATCTAACTTCTCAAACATTTCATCTAAGTAGTCATCCATATGCTCGTTGCGGCCATCGGTAACTAAGTCAGGCAGTTTTTCTAGCGCACCTTCTAACCATCCGGCAGTAAACGAGGCAACTCTGCGAGCAAGTGTTACGTTGTCGGTACCCGAACCAGCAAAACTATTACGGAACGACCCTACTTGCTGGTTCATTTCTCGGTAAACGATATCAAAAGCAAAAGCGGCAAATACTGCGCGTTCAGCTAAACCTACAAATTCAGCGCGTTTTAAGCCTTTGTGATTAATTAATACCGCTTCAACACCAAAGCGGCCATTAATACCGCGAATAATACGCAGGATGTTTTCACCAACATTGGCAGGCAGTAAGGTTTGGGTAGAGGTTTTGCCCATTTGAATCAGCTCAATATCGGCTTGATCTAAACCGTGTTTAAGCATTAAACGGTGGGCCATACGAATAGCTTGGGCGGCCTCATGAACATTTGAGGAGTTACCCAATTCTAAACACTTGGCAATTTTTTCTAGGGCACGTTGACGACTCACGAAACGGCTATAACCTCTGCTCAAAAATGAAGCGCTATTTTACTTATTTTAGCCAAATTTTCCAGCTATTCACGCAGCAAGATAACAGACCAAAACAAAAGGGCTTGGTAACAATCACCAAGCCCCTCGTCTAATCCCTTAAAAAGGAACGATAAGTACTATTTTTCGATTTGAGCAGCCTCTGCCGTGGCAGGGTAAAAATGCACATCGCGCTGCGGGAATGGAATAGAAATACCATCGTTGTCGAAGCGCATTTTAACTTCTCGAGTAATATCCCAGTACACATCCCAGTAATCGTCGGTTTTAACCCAAGGGCGCACAATAAAATCTACCGATGATTCGTTAAGTACGTGTAACTTCACCATTGGTTCTGGCTCTGGTAGCACCATTGGGTGTTTATCTAACAGCTCTTTAAGTACCGCTTCTGTTTTTTCAATATCGTCGGAGTAACCAATACCAAAAACTAAATCTACACGGCGTAACTTTTGAGCCGTCACGTTTTTAATCACGTCTCCCCAAATTTTACTGTTAGGTATTACTAAGGTTTGGTTATCAATGGTTAAAATGGTGGTTGATACCAAATTCATGCTTTTAACCTTACCAAATACACCACCTCCTACTTCAACCATGTCACCTACATCGTAAGGGCGATAGATTAAAATCATCAATCCAGCGGCAAAGTTACCAAGAGTATCTTGCAAAGCAAAACCGATAATGAAACCGGCCACACCTAAACCCGCCAAGATAGGAGCCAGCGAGATGCCCACCTGGGCTAGCGCGAACAAGATACCTATAATAATCACAATCCGCGCTACTGAAGAAATGATCATGTCTTTCATTAAAGATGATAAGTTCAGCTTTGATGAATCTAAACTCTTGGTCATTAACTTACGCACTAAGCGCGATAACGAACGGAACAAGTAGTAAATAGCCACCAGCAAAATGAGTTTAAAGATCCACTCACCACCATGCTCTACAAAATACTCAGTTAAGCGGTCAACCCAACGTTTAGCAATGCCACCAAGAATATTCACATCCAATACGTCAGTAGTGATTTGCCCGCCTAGCTTAAGTAAGGTTTGCTGATAGAACGAAGCATCAAAACCCAACTGAGTGAGTAAATCTACAGTAAGTTTAAAACTAACCCCAGCAACAGCGAGCTGCTCGGTAACCACCGCTAATTGGTCTTTTAAACTTTGGTCTTCAGGGGTAATTTTAATTAGCTTGCCTAACTCTTCGCGCTTTTTACCCACTAAGCCCACCATGCCTGAGAACGACTCTGCACGCGTGTATAGGTGGTCAACGGTATATTGCTTCTCGCTGGCAACATCAAAGCCTAGCGCTTGCTGATTAATAATTTGCTGAACCATGGCGGAATAAATTAAATCAGCACTTGATAGGTGTTCTATATAAAGCTGAAACGCTTTAATGCTATCTGCTTCTTCTTTGGCATAGTCTTCGTTAAATTGCTTTTGTTGCTTCTCAATACCGCTAACCAAATCTTGATTGTTTTGATTAATGATTTGCTCAACTTCAGCCAACACTTGCTTATCCGCTAGCCCTAGCGCATTTTGCTCGATCAAATATTGAGATAATTGATTTATGGTTTCAAAAGCATGCAAGTGTCGTTCTAACAAGCGATGTGAAATAGCGGCTTGTTCAATGGTAGAGACGGTATCTTGATTGGCTCTAATACGTTCAATCCGCTCTTGCTGGCGCTGATACTTATCCAGTAGTAGAGAAGCTTGATCGCTCCCTGATTCTTGAGCGTAAACCTTATGTACTGGGGATGCGAGCAGTGCAACACCCAAGACAATCGCACTCCAATAGCGCATTAGTTCCTTTAACATCTTCTTCTCCAGCAAATCTATTAGCTTCAAAGCCAAACCACAGTGTTAATTAAAACACTCAAACAAAGTACAACTGTAAGCTAATAATAGAGACTTGTTAGTATTTTACTATCAGATTTAAGCGCTTATACTAACAAATAGCTCACATTGATAGTGACTAAGGTAGAAGTAGCCTAATCGGAAGCTATTTCAAGCTCGTTACAAGGACAGTATATGAAAACCAAGCAGTGGCTTTGCCTCGCCGCGTTAACAACAATGATTAACGCCCCCGTGAATGCTGGTGAATGGGTGATAAAAGCCGGTGGTTTTTGGGCTCAAACCGATTCTTCTATGACCACAAAGACACTATTAGATAGAGATTTAACTCTTGATTTTGAAGATACTTTCAATCTAGAAGAAGAACAATTCCTTCCATTTGCCCAAATAGGTTACCAGTTTAACGACCGCCACCATGTTTTTGCTGACTGGAGAAGGCTACATCGCTCTGCGCAAACCAAAGCTGTAGGTGCTATAGAATCGCTTCCAAATTTTCCTGAATATGGCATTGCAGCAGGAGCAAGTATAAATACTCGAATGGATATAGATGTACTGCGTGCGGGCTATGGTTATTCTTTTTATAAAACCGAACGCGTGGAGATAGGCGGCTCACTGGGCTTACACGTAATGTTCATAGAAATGGGTTTTAGCGGAGAAATAGCGGGGTGTGTTGAAAACAACGGCCAATTGATTTGTGAGAGTACCAGCACAAGTGGCGAGGTAGTAGATGAATCAATAACCGCTCCTTTACCGGATATAGGATTTTGGGCAAGTTATGAATTTGCTGATGATTGGACAATTGCAGCCCATTCAGAGGTATTTTACATAAGCCTTGATAATGTTAGTGGGTACTTAACAGACCTCAACGCTACGATATCTTACGCCATTTCGCCAAACTGGGATGCTGAGATAGGTTATAACTATTACCAAGTAGGTGCGGATTGGGACGAAACCTCTCTTAAGTACAAATACCAAGGCCCTATGTTTAACGTGGCTTATAAGTTCTAAAAAACTGGCCACAAACCTTTAGTTTGTGGCCAAACTATTTATATCAGTGACGCAATACCATATTGCTTACCGTAGTTCTCCACCACAAAGTCGATATCTTTATCGCCCCTGCCTGACAAGTTAATCAAAATTGTTCCTTTAGAACCTTTCTTGGCGAGGTTAATCGCATGAGCAACCGCATGGGCCGATTCAATGGCTGGAATAATGCCTTCTAGTCGCGACAACTCAAAAAAAGCATCTATCGCTTCTTTGTCGCTTACCACTCCATATTGCACGCGGCCGAGGTCTTTCAGGTAAGCATGTTGTGGGCCTACGGCTGGGTAATCTAAACCACTGGCTACCGAGTAAACTTTCTCTGGTTCACCTTTATCATCTTTAAGCATATAGGAGTGAAATCCATGCATTGTGCCTGGTTCACCTTTAGTTAGGGTGGCAGCATGCTCGCCCACTTCATCTAAGCTTCGGCCTGCGGGTTCACAACCATGCATGGCCACGTTACTGTCTTCTAAAAAGGCGCTGAACAAGCCCATAGCATTTGAACCGCCGCCTACACAAGCCACCAAATGGTCTGGCAGTTGGCCTTTCATATCTTGAAACTGCTGACGCGCTTCAATACCAATAATCGATTGAAAATCGCGAACCATCATTGGGAATGGGTGAGGACCAACCACCGAGCCAATAGCATATAACTGAGTATGCGGATCAGCCATATAAGCCTGGAAAGCACTATCTACCGCTTCTTTAAGGGTTTTTCGGCCATGAGTTGCAGGAATAACATTAGCGCCGAGGATACGCATTCTCACCACATTAGGGTGCTCTTTTGCAATATCCACTTCCCCCATATGAATATCACACTCTAAGCCTAATAGCGCAGCCGCCGTAGCCAACGCTACACCATGTTGGCCAGCTCCAGTTTCGGCAATGACTTTAGTTTTTCCCATTTTCTTAGCGAGCAGTACTTCGCCCAAGCAATGGTTAATTTTATGGGCTCCAGTATGGTTTAGATCTTCTCGTTTAAGATAAATGTCACAACCATAGGTTTGAGAAAGGTGTTGAGCATGGAAAATAGGGCTAGGGCGGCCAACATAATCTTGATACAAACGGGTTAATTCAGCTACAAACTCAGGATCTTGACGAATCTCTTGGTACGCCTGGTTAATATCGTTCATCACCGCTTGTAACTCGGGTGGAATAAAGCTGCCACCATACTCACCAAAGTAACCTTCGCTATTTGGTAGCGTGTGCTCAAACTGTTTATTCATGGTCTATCCCTACAGACAAAAGCCTAGTTATACCTAATAAAAGTAAGGATTTATGTGCGCTAGTTACAGCTTCAAAGGATTCAATTTTTTATAAAATGGTCCCTAAAACAAAAAAAGCGACCTAAGGTCGCTTTTTTAACAGAGTATTAATTAGTTAAGACTTTTTAACTGGTCGTTGCCAACCGCTAATATTACGCTGTTTGGTACGAGAAATAGCTAAGGTTTCTGGCTCTACATTGCTGGTAATAGTAGACCCAGCCCCTACCGTTGCGTTCTTACCCACGGTAACTGGCGCTACTAACTGAGTATCACTGCCAATGAATACGCCATCTTCAATAATGGTTTGAAACTTGTTTACACCATCATAGTTACAGGTAATCGTGCCGGCACCAATATTCACTTTTGCACCCACCGTAGTATCACCTAGGTAAGTTAAATGCCCCGCTTTAGAGCCTTTGCCTAATGTTGATTTCTTCATTTCTACGAAGTTACCCACATGAGCGTCTTGCTCTAATTTAGCGCCAGGGCGTAGGCGAGCAAATGGACCCGCTGAAGCATCAGCCGCTAAGCTCGCTTGCTCAATAATGCTGTTAGCCTTAATGGTTACGTTATCGCCAATCTCACAGTCAATTAAAATGGCATTCGCTTCGATAGTGACATTGTTACCAATGGTAACTTTACCTTTAATAATAACGTTGATGTCGATGAAACAATCGTTGCCAATACTTAACTCGCCACGTAAGTCAAAACGATTAGCATCGGCTAGGCTCACGCCATCTCGCAATAACTGCTCCGCTTGCCCTTTCTGGTAGGCACGCTCTAAGCCATTAAGTTGAACCCGGTCATTTACCCCTTGAACTTCAACAATAGAGTCTGGTTGAACCGCTTGTACCACGTTGCCTTCTTTCGTCGCCATTTCAATAATGTCGGTAACGTAATATTCACCCTGAGCATTATCGTTACTTAACTGAGCTAACCAACGGGTAAAGTCATTGCTGTTTGCCACTAGCACACCAGTATTTACTTCGGTAATAGCCAGTTGCTCTGGAGTGGCATCTTTATGCTCTACAATCGCTGCTACGCTGCCGTTTTCACGCACAATACGTCCATAACCAGTAGGGTCAGCTTGGTCAACCGTTAGCAAGCCAATACCATTGTTAGGTAAAGCTTCAATCAAACGTTGAATGGTTTGCTCGCTAATCAGTGGCGTATCGCCATATAACATCACAACCGGCTGATTAGCAGCGAAGTGAGGGGCCGCTTGTTGCATCGCATGGCCTGTACCTAACTGCTCAGCTTGTACTACCCAGTTTAAACTTGGGTCTTGGATTTGCTGTTGAATTAAATCGCCGCCATGGCCGTAGATAAGGTGAATGGCATCTGGTTTCAGTTTTTTAGCGGTATCGATAACATGTTGCACCATTGGTTTGTCTGCTAATTTGTGCAGAACCTTAGGTAATGTTGAACGCATCCTTGTTCCTTTACCCGCAGCCAAAATCACGACACTAAAGTTCATTTTGTTTCCTTTTTTACGGCTAATTTTTCCCAATTAACCAATCTGATTCGATAACCTAACAAGTGTAAGCGAAACTGATTCGCTTTGGAATTAGCGTTTAAACAAGCGCTGAATGGGTGAGCGAGTGTAGTCCCACAAATGATCGAAAATTTGCATTAGCTCTGGATTACCGTAGCTAGATAAGTTTAAGGCATGAAAACGGTTTTTCTCTGCTTTTAGCTGCTCGATTTTTTGCGTCAAGGCTGCTGGTGGCGAGGGAGCAATAAAATCTGATAGCACCACTAAATCAGCATTTTTATATTTGTCATCGAGCATCTGTTCGATGGCTCGTTCAAGCGCAGACGGCATATCTGTGCCGCCATGAAAACTATAAGACAAGAAATTGAGGACTTCTCGCAGACCATCTTTTTTAGTGAGTTCGTAGGTAATGAGTTCGGTAGAAAACATCACTACATAGCAATCGCGCTCTTCCGCCAAGGCTATCTGCATCAAACCATAAGCCAGAGCTTTAGCGCATTTCTCAGGGAAACCTTCCATAGATCCCGAGCTATCAATAGCTAAAATAAACGGGCCTTTATCTAACATGGCTTGTTCAGCAGCTTTTTTGTGGGTTTTTACTTTGCGTAACTTACGCTGCTTACCCTGCATATGGTAATTCATTAATTGATGATCGACTAAGTGCTTATAGAAAATCACTTCGAGCTCAGGGTAGGCCAAAAACATGGTTTCATTGGGCAGTAATTTGGACAAATCATTACCTTCATGAATCCCCACAATATCGTCGGTAACTTGATCTAACTGTTCTTCAACCAGCTCAAGTTCTTCCACTGGAGCTTTGGAACTATTAGGGTCACTTACTTGGTCAGCCATTCTTCCCAGCTGCTCAGCTATTTTTTGCAAACCCTTTTGCCCTTTTAAAAAAGCGGCAAATTGCTGAAGCAGATTGACTTCAGTTTTACTGAGTTTAGCGGCAGCCATATCCCACAGACGGCCAAGTTTATTAGCGTCGCCAGACTCTGTCATTTCAGGCATCGCGTTTAAGGTATCAACTCGCTGATAGAGATCAGTTAACAAGGCTTGTTTGTGTTGTTTCACTTCATCACTTTGGGCTTGCTTAAGCTCAGCGGCAATGCTTTCAAACCATTGGTTGCAAAAGTAACTCTGAAACATAGGGCTGTAACGATGATGAGGGTGGGCGGCTAATTCGCTGGCTTTACCAAAGAAAGCCGAACAAACGCTGAGTTGTATAAGAATATCGTCCAGCCGTTTTACAAATTCAGTGCTTTCTAATTCAATAGACAATTGATAGAGCGCGATCTCTTCGGCAAACTTTTCTTCAATAGTCACTTGACCAAGTTGAGCGCGAATTTGGTTTTTCCATTTGCTCACTTGGCTTTTCATTGCACTTTGAATACCAGGGCTAGATTCTGCAATCATCATTAGCTGCGGGCGCATCATCACTTCACGCACCGCTTCGTCAAGCAGCCCCGACTCGGCCAACATAACCCCAAATTGCAGGCTATCTAGCATAGATTATTCAAAAAACTCGTTAATATTGCGCATTCTGTAAGCCTGCTTGTCCAATAACTCACTCACTGCATTCACCATTTGATCCACTTCCATTAAGCTTATTTCAATCGCTTCAGGGAGTTGGTTAGCAATGAAATTATGCGGTAAAGCCCCGTGAAATTGACCACGACAACGCTTCAATTCAAATTCAGCTTGTTTGATGGTAGCCAATACCGCGTCAATTTGCTGCTGCCAACCTTTAACCAGCTCTTCTGCTAAAGCTTGCTGTTTAGCTAAACCGAGTAATAGCGGTCGGTTGGCAATATCTTTAATCACCAGCTGGTGGTTGATATCAATCTCAAATTGTAGTCGACATAATTCAGAACCTTGGTTAATTCGACCCAGCATTTCACAACTGCCGCTTTTTATTTTCTTAGTAAACTCTGCTGCATCAACGTATACCCAACGCGTTTCACCTTTATCTTTTTCACTCACCGCTAGGTTGCTTTGCAGAACCACTAACTTAAACAATTCACCGCCATGTTTGTTGGCGTAACGTTTAGCGTCGCCAAAATCAAACTTGTATTGGTCTTTGCGCAAACCAGAGTCATGGGTGAACTGCACACGCAGTTGCTCACAAATATCGTCTACCGTAGCGTTATAGTGGCGCTCTGCGCCCTCAGCAAGCTCTTTAAGCTTAAGCTGGTCAAAGGCATGATTAACCGCATAATCACTGATACAGGTCTGTACAAATTGCCGATCTTCTAAGTTATGCCACAGACAGTCTTGTAGCAGGATGAGATCCAATGGATTGATTTCTGAACGACCATTAAAAAACGCACTGGTTTGCAGTAAGTGAACCGACTTTTTCCAGCGCCTGTCCGATACATACAAATCGCTAATAATGGTGGCATCGCCTGCAACTGGTGAGCCTTGTTCAATCAGGCCTTTAATCAGGTACATTTTTTCAAAAACGCTATCGCTCATGCTTACTTGGCCAAGTTGATTTTGCCAAGCTTGATACTCAGAATCCTTAATCACTAAGTGTTCAGGAATATCCTGCAGAGTTTGGTTGTCTAACAGTAGCGCTTTAAAGTTATCTTTGTGCTGAATGCGGTTTACAAATACCCGCAGTAACATACGGTCATAAAGTGCTTCTAAGCCGCTGTCTTCTTCGGGTAATTCGTTAGACGCAGAGATAAGTAAGCGCATCGGTACCGGTAGGTTTTCATAGCTATTTCTAAAGGTACGCTCGTTAACTACGGTAAGTAGGGTATTAAGAATTGCAGGTCCGGCTTTCCAAATTTCATCGAGAAATACGATATGTGCAGTGGGCAAGTAACCTTCGGTTAAACGCACATACTTGCCGTTATCTTTGAGTTCTTGAATCGATAAGGGGCCAAACACTTCTTCTGGCGTAGAGAAGCGAGTCATTAGATAATCAAAAAAGCTTTGGCTTTCAAACGCTTTAACTAAACGTTTGGCAATCATGCTTTTGGCAATGCCTGGCGGACCCAATAGGAATACGCTCTCTCCCGCTAAGGCCGCTAACAAACATAACTTAAAGCTTTCTTCACGCTCGTAAATGCCCGCCGAAAGGGCCTTAATAAGGCCTTGAATACGCTCCGACAATAACGCTTTATTAGCCTGATTTAATGGCGCAATTGTTGCCATAACCATCCTTTGCCTTTTGGTCGCAAAGCTCTCGCTCTGTCAACCAACTATTGTAAATGTACTAATTAACACTGTTAACTAGCGGTCTGTATTAAAACCTATAGTAGCGGGTAAATTGCGATCTTTCGTTGATGTTAACATCATTTTACACAGACAAAAAAGGCGCTCTGAGAGCGCCTTTTTATTATCAAACTAAACCTATCGGATGTTTTTTCCGAGGATTTCGATAACCTGAAGTTGAGCCATCGCTTTGGCTAATTCAACTTGAGCTCTCGCAAAATCCACATCGCTGTTTGGATTGCTAATGCTTTCCTCAGCTGCTTGTTTAGCTTGCTGGGCTTTGGCTTTATCGAGCTCGTTGCCTCGAATCGCGGTATCAGCCAGTACGGTTACATTTCCTGGTTGTACTTCCAAGAAACCACCCGAGATGTAAATCACCTCTTCGTGACCGTGCTGTTTTACCATGCGAACCATACCAGGCTTAATTGGGGTTAGTAGTGGAGCATGACCATGCAATACTCCTAACTCACCCTCTTCACCGGTTACTCGTAGATGTTCAACGCGACCCGAGAAAATCTTCTCTTCGGCGCTAACCACGTCCAAGTGAACTGTCATCGCTGCCATTTCAGCCTCCTGTTACGCCAATTGGCGAAGCTTACATATTTTTGGCGCGCTCAAGCACGTCATCAATATCGCCTGCATACAAGAACGCTTGCTCTGGAATATCGTCGTAATCGCCAGCCAATAGGCCTTTAAAGCTACGGATAGTATCTTTAAGCGGAATAAGTTTACCTGGGTTACCAGTGAAAACTTCGGCTACGTGATAATCTTGAGTTAAGAATTTCTCAATCTTACGCGCACGAGCTACGGTTTGTTTGTCTTCTTCAGACAATTCATCCATACCTAGAATCGCAATAATATCTTTCAATTCTTTATAACGTTGTAGTACACCTTGAACGCCACGAGCAATGTCGTAGTGCTCTTGACCAACCACTAGTGGATCTAACTGACGAGAGTTTGAATCCAATGGGTCAATGGCAGGGTATAAGCCCATAGCAGCAATGTTACGGTTTAGAGTAACGGTTGCGTCTAAGTGAGCGAAGGTGGTTGCTGGAGATGGGTCAGTCAAGTCATCCGCAGGTACATATACCGCCTGGATCGAAGTAATCGAACCAGTCTTAGTAGATGTAATACGTTCTTGAAGAACACCCATTTCTTCAGCCAATGTTGGCTGATAACCTACCGCTGATGGCATACGACCTAATAGTGCAGATACTTCAGTTCCGGCTAAGGTATAACGGTAGATGTTGTCGATGAACAACAATACGTCTTTACCTTCGTCACGGAACTTCTCAGCCATAGTCAAACCAGTTAACGCTACGCGTAAACGGTTTCCTGGTGGCTCGTTCATCTGACCGTAAACCATGGCTACTTTATCTAGTACCCCGGCTTCTTCCATCTCGTAGTAGAAATCGTTACCTTCACGAGTACGCTCACCAACACCAGCAAACACAGATAAACCTGAGTGTGCTTTAGCAATGTTGTTGATTAACTCCATCATGTTTACGGTTTTACCTACACCGGCACCACCAAACAGACCAATTTTACCACCCTTAGCGAATGGACAAATCAAGTCGATAACTTTAACGCCCGTTTCTAACAATTCGTTAGACGTAGCTTGCTCTTCGTAAGAAGGAGCAGCACGGTGAATTTTGTAGCGCTCTTCAGTCTCAATTTCACCTTTGTGGTCAATTGTATGACCTAGTACGTTCATAATGCGACCTAGGGTGGCTTCACCCACAGGTACTTTAATCGCGTCACCAGTATCAACCACTTCTAGGCCGCGACGAATACCTTCCGATGCACCCATACAGATACAACGAACTACGCCACCACCAATCTGCTGTTGAACTTCAAGTACGAGATCTTCGCCTTGAACTTCTAGAGCATTGTATACCTTCGGTACACTGTCATGTGGAAATTCAACGTCCACAACAGCGCCAATTACTTGGACGATGTTACCGTTACTCATGTTGATTCCTCTAAATATTTTTGCTTAATGCCTCGCCTTAAACGGCTGCAGCTCCCGCAGAAATTTCGCTCAATTCTTGAGTAATTGCTGCTTGACGTTCTTTGTTGTAAATCAACTGAAGATCGTCAATTAAATTACCCGCATTGTCGGTTGCCGCTTTCATTGCAACCATTCGTGCAGCTTGTTCACAAGCGAGGTTTTCTACCACACCTTGATAAACTTGAGATTCGATATAACGTACCAATAAACCGTCGAGTATCTCTTCGGCACTTGGTTCGTATAAATAATCCCAACTGCGAGACGCAATTTCTGGGTCATCTGCTTTAGGCAGCGGCAATAATTGGTCCATTGTTGGTTCTTGTACCATGGTGTTAACAAAATGGTTATACACCACATAAATGCGATCCAATTTGCCTTCATCGTAGGCTTCAAGCATCACTTTTACGGTACCGATTAGCTCTTCAACGGTTGGGTTATCACCCAAGCCTGAGTTTTGAGCTACCACATTGCCACCGTGGTTATTAAAAAATGCGGTTGCTTTTCCGCCAATAACGGCTAAATCAGCTTCTACACCTTTATCTTTCCACTGCTGCATGTCTGTAACAACTTTCTTAAACAAGTTAATGTTTAAGCCGCCACACAGACCGCGGTCAGTAGACACCACGATGTAACCAACACGCTTAGCTTCTCGTTCTACAGCATACGGATGCTTATATTCGAGTTTACCAAGCGCGATATGACCAATTACTTTGCGCATAGCTACTGCGTAGGGGCGGCTGCTTTCCATGCTGTCCTGAGAACGACGCATTTTACTCGCTGCAACCATCTCCATCGCTTTGGTAATTTTTTGAGTGTTTTTAACACTACCAATCTTACCTTTAATTTCTTTAGCGCCGGCCATATCTATTCGCTCCTATTCGTCAGGGTTGATTACCAAGATTGCGTAGATTTAAAGCTTTCTAACAAGCCTTTAATCGAAGCTTCAATCTCGTCGTTGTAATCGCCTTTTTCGTTAATAGACGCCAATAGATCAGCATGCTCGTTGTTAGCGTAAGCTAGCAACGCGGTTTCAAAATCAACAATCTTGTTAATTTCGATATCCATTAAGAAACCTTTTTCCGCTGCGTATAAACCTAGCGCCTGTTCAGCTACAGATAATGGGCTGAATTGCTTCTGCTTCATTAGCTCTGTTACTTTTTGGCCATGGTCTAACTGCTTACGGGTTGCATCATCTAAGTCAGATGCAAACTGAGCAAATGCCGCTAATTCGCGGTATTGCGCCAGTGCGGTACGAATACCACCAGACAGTTTCTTAATAATCTTAGTTTGTGCAGCACCACCAACACGAGATACCGAAATACCTGGGTCAACCGCCGGACGAGTACCAGAGTTAAACAACTGGCCTGTTAGGAAGATTTGACCATCGGTAATCGAAATTACGTTGGTAGGTACGAATGCAGATACGTCACCGGCTTGAGTTTCAATAATCGGCAATGCCGTTAATGAACCTGATTTGCCTTTAACTTCACCTTTAGTGAACTCTTCTACGTATTTCTCGTTAACTTGAGACGCACGCTCTAATAGACGAGAGTGAAGGTAGAAAACATCACCAGGGTAAGCTTCACGACCAGGAGGTCGACGTAGTAGCAATGAAATTTGACGATAAGCAACAGCTTGCTTAGATAAATCATCATAGATGATTAACGCGTCTTCACCGCGATCACGGAAGTATTCACCCATAGTACAACCCGCGTAAGGCGCTAGGTATTGTAATGCGGCTGAATCAGAAGCAGATGCTGCAACAATCGTGGTGTATTCCATTGCGCCATATTCTTCTAACTTACGAACAACGTTCGCGATAGTTGAAGCTTTTTGGCCAATAGCAACGTACACACACTTAATGCCAGAGCTTTTCTGGTTAATGATGGTATCTACAGCGATAGCTGTTTTACCGATCTGACGGTCACCAATAATCAACTCACGTTGACCACGGCCGATTGGAATCATAGAGTCAATCGCTTTAATCCCTGTTTGCACAGGTTTGTCTACCGATTTACGTTCCATTACGCCAGGTGCAATCACTTCGATTGGTGAGAAACCATCGTTGTCTACTGCGCCTTTACCATCAATTGGCTCACCCAGTGTATTAAGAACACGTCCTAGCAGGCCACGACCTACTGGAACTTCCAAAATACGACCAGAACTTTTAACTTTATCGCCCTCTGCTAAATCAGCATAAGGACCCATTACTACAGCACCAACAGAGTCACGCTCTAGGTTTAATGCGATAGCATAACGGCTACCAGGAAGCTCAATCATCTCGCCTTGCATTACATCGGCAAGACCATTAATACGAATAATACCATCACTTACAGAAACGATAGTACCTTCGTTACGAGCTTCACTGACAACTTCGAACTGTTCAATTCTTTGCTTGATCAGTTCACTTATTTCAGTGGAATTCAGTTGCATACTCTATTCCCCAATTACGCTTGCAGTGCGTCGGATAGTTTTGCCAATTGCCCTTTTACAGAGCTATCAATCACTAAATCGCCAGCGTGAACAATCACTCCGGCCATTAGCGAGGCATCAACACTACAGTTAAGCTTCACTTTGCGTGATAAACGCTGTTCCAAGGAAGCACTAATTTGCGCTTGCTGCGCGGCATCTAGTTCTGTAGCAGAAATAACATCAGCTGTTATCTCTTTAGCCAATTCGGCTTTGTACTCCAAAAACAGTGCTAACACAGCAGGCAACGCGTCTAAACGTGCATTTTCAGCCATTAACTTAATTAAGTTAAGGCCATACTCGTTAAGCTGCTCAGCACATACAGTGGTAAATAAATTAACCAAAGTACCTGCAGATTCCTTTTTCAGTTGCACAGAAACATGCTCGTTGGCTGCCACTTCGGCAACAAACGCTAACATTTCAGTCCACTCATCTAAGGCTTTGTGCTCAACGGCAAAATCAAACGCAGCTTTAGCGTAGGGACGAGCAATGGTGGTTAAATCAGCCATAAGCTCTACCTTTTATCCCTTATTTCAGCTCAGCGACTAGCTTATCAACAATATGCTTGTTGGCTTCTTTGTCGATTGAACGCTCAAGAATTTTCTCAGCGCCAGCGATGGCTAAAGCAGCAACTTGTGCACGTAACTCTTCGCGAGCACGATTACGTTCTGCTTCAACTTCAGCATTACCTTGAGCAAGAATTTTCTCACGCTCTAGGTTAGCCAACTCTTTTGCTTCGTCGATGATTTGAATTTTGCGCTTATTAGCTTGCTCAACAATCACAGCAGCTTCCGATTTAGCATCTTTCATTTGCTCAGACGCTTTCGCTTGAGCTAATTGAAGATCTTTACCGGCACGTTCAGCGTCAGCTAAACCATCCGCAATTTTCTTTTGACGAGCTTCAATCGCGTCGATTAATGGTGGCCATACGTATTTAACGCAGAACCAACAGAAGATCGCGAACGAAATTGCTTGTCCAAACATGGTTGCATTGATATTCACAACGACACCTCCCTATTTGTTAGGAATCGAAGGATTAACCTAACAAGGCAACAAACGGGTTAGCGAATACGAAGAATAACGCGATACCCACAGCAATCATTGAGATCGCATCTAGTAGACCAGCAATAATAAACATTTTAGTTTGTAGTGCAGGGGCTAGCTCAGGTTGACGGGCTGATGCTTCTAATAATTTACCGCCTAAAAGTGCAAAACCGATAGCAGTACCAAGAGCGGCCATGCTCAGCATGATTGCAACAGCGATAATAGTAAAACCAACAACAGTTTCCATGAATTTCTCCAAAAGTATTTATTAGGTTAAAACAGTTTTTATTAAACTTAATTAGTGATCTTCATGGGCTAAGGCTAGATAAACTATCGTTAGCATCATGAAAATAAACGCCTGAAGCACAATGACCAAAATATGGAAAATTGCCCATGGAACAGAAAGTGTCCATTGAGCCCATAAAGGAACAAGTGCGGCAATAAGAATAAAGATCAATTCACCTGCATACAGGTTACCGAACAAACGCAAAGCGAGCGAAAATGGCTTGGCCAATAAAGTGACCGTTTCCAATAAGAAGTTAAAAGGAATAAAAGCCCAGTGATTAAAAGGTTGAAGCGTAAGCTCTTTAGTAAACCCTTTAACACCCTTCACTTTAATACTGTAAAAAATGATTAAACCAAACACAGCAATAGACATGCCTAATGTAATGTTTAAATCAGTGGTAGGTACAATTTTAAAGTACTCAGCGCCCATCAGTCCGGCGACGTGGGGTATAAAGTCAACAGGGACTAAATCCATCAAGTTCATGAGGAAAATCCACACAAAGATGGTTAAGCCAATTGGCGCAATAACACGGTCAGTGCGATGGAAGGCATCTCGTACCGCCCCATCAACAAACTCAACCATCATTTCAACAAAACATTGAAACTTGCCAGGTACGCCAGTTGTTGCTTTTTGCCCAGCCTTATAAAAAAGAAATAAGAACAAGGCACCCAAGCCAACTGAAAACAGGAGTGAATCAATGTGCCAGGTCCAGAACCCTGCATCCTTACAAGCGTAATTAAATGCCAGACCGCCATCGGCCATACACATTTGAGCGTTTGTCAGGTGGTGCTGGATATAGCCTGAAACGTTACCTTCAGCAGCCATTTATCATCCTATTTTTGTTACTAAGAAAAATAGAGGCAGTCCATTGCGTTAACGTACTAAGTATAAAACCAAGCAATAGGGCCAAAGGCTCTACATTTAGCAAGGCAAATACCAGTATGAACATTATGGCTGTAAGAGAAAGTTTTACGACTTCCCCGAGATAAAAACTTAATACTACGTATTTTTGATGTCTAGCGCCGACAAACATAAATGCCATCAACGTAAACAACGCATTCGGTAGTAAGAAGATCAAACCTCCGATTAACACAGAAACAGCGACGTCTTTATCAAAAAAGAAACCACTTTTAAGTGTTAGCAGTGCGACAAACCCTGTCTGAAAAATAACAAAATATAGCGCCTTAAGGCGAACTTCTGTTGTTAAAGACCCAGACATTCTCGACCTCTACTAGTTTTTACATTTAACCCATTACCTAAAAATAGGTAAAAAGGGCTTGCGAAAAAGCCTAATGATTATACGTTGAAAGTGTGGTTTTGCAATCAGTAGCGGTGCCCAAGACACTAATTTGTAACAGGCTATATAAACAAATAGCGGTTATTGTTAAATTTTGTGTTACAAACCAGTGATTTTGGTCATTTTAAGGTGAAAAGAAGGTAAGTGAGATCAAAGAAATGTAGGCGAAGATAGTTTATAAAAACTAAAGTGTTTCATCAGAATCGATGAAGAGCGCCAAAATAGCATCTAACTCATCCAAATTAGCATAATCAATAACCAGTTTTCCTTGGCCTTTCTTATTTTGTTGGATTTTAACGCCAGCTCCTAACCGTTCGCTTATTCTTTGCTCTAGTCTGTTAATGTCTGGATCAACTTTAGCTTCGGGTTTAGGTGCTTTAGGGTTCAAAACAGTCTTAACTAGCTTTTCAGTATCGCGCACCGTTAAGCCTTTGGCTGCCACATTTCGAGCCGTTTCAGCTTGAGTTTCACCACTTAACGCCAGCAACGCACGAGCATGACCCATTTCAATGTCGCCATGCTCCAGTAAGATTTTTACGTCTTCGTCTAAGCTATTTAAGCGCAATAAGTTAGTCACGGTTGTACGTGATTTCCCCACAGCTTCAGCCACTTGTTGGTGGGTTAACTCAAACTCGGTCATTAAGCGATCTAGCGCCACCGCTTCTTCCATGGCGTTAAGGTCTTCACGTTGAATGTTTTCAATCAGCGCAATAGCCACTGCATTTTCATCACTAACGTTCTTAATTAAACAAGGCACTTCATGCAGGTGAATTTGTTGTGAAGCACGCCAGCGACGCTCTCCGGCAATAATTTCAAACTGGTTTTCACCCAACTCACGAACCACAATAGGTTGAATAACACCTTGTGCTTCAATCGAATGGGCAAGTTCTTCAAGGGCTTCTGCCGACATGTCTTTACGCGGCTGGTATTTTCCAGGACGTAGCCATTCAATGGGTAATTTGCGTAAATCTCCGCGGTTTTGATCAACGGTTTGTTGATTAGAATCGGCTTTTGTATCTTCTTCAACTTGGCGTTGACGAGCGTTATTACTGGTACTCAGTAATAAGTCTAAACCTTTGCCTAATCCACGTTTTCTCGCTGACATGTCTTTATCCGTATTCATTAATCGACAACCACTGCTTCGGTTTCTTCTTCGTGTCGGCGAATAATTTCACCGGCTAAAGCGAGGTAAGCCTTAGAACCATTTGATGTTTTATCATAATACATGGCTGGTTTACCAAAGCTAGGCGCTTCGGCCAAACGTACATTTCTTGGGATCACAGTACGGTAAACCTTCTTACCAAAGTGCTGTTTAAGTTGATCACTCACATCTGAGGACAAACGATTTCGAGGATCAAACATAGTTCGAAGAATCCCTTCAACTTGTAGATCTGGGTTTACTACCGAGGCTAACTTACTAATGGTATCTACCAAAGCCGTTAAACCCTCTAAAGCATAGTATTCACATTGCATTGGCACCAGCACACTGTCTGCTGCGGCCATTGCATTCACGGTAAGCATGTTTAGCGAGGGCGGACAATCAATGAAAATGTAGTCGTAATAGTCACGTACAGGTGCTAGTGCATTGCGCAGTCGCACTTCGCGAGCAAAGAACTCCATTAATTTTATTTCAGCAGCCGTCACATCAGAGTTGGCTGCCACTAAATCAAAAAAGCCGCTGGTATCTTTAACGGTCACTTGATCGATAGGTTCTTCATCAATCAACAATTCGTAGGCTGTTTTTGGTACTTCGTATTTATCTACACCACTGCCCATGGTGGCATTCCCTTGTGGGTCTAGGTCAATTAACAAGACTTTGCGTTTAGTGGCCGCCATTGACGCCGCTAAATTTACGCTGGTTGTTGTTTTTCCTACGCCACCTTTCTGGTTGGCTACCGCAATTACTCTACCCACAATATTTTCGCCTAAGGGTTATTTTTATCAATAATAACTAGATGTCGCTGACCTTCAAGTTCGGGAACCGATAAACTCTCGATACTGTATAAGTTTAGCCCTTCTGGCAGGTTTTCTAGTTCTTGTTCAGGCACTAAGCCTTTTAAGGCATAGAATTTACCACTATTTGCCGGTAGGTGAGAACACCAACTCAGCATATCCTGCAAAGAAGCGAAGGCTCTGCTTATTACGCCATCAAATTCGAGGTTTTGTTGGTAATCTTCTACTCGACATTGCACCGCAGTCACGTTTTCTAATTTAAGCAAGTGGCTTACTTGGCGAATAAAAGTAATGCGTTTACCTAAACTGTCGAGCAATACAAACTGTTTATCAGGATTAATAATGGCTAAAGGCAAACCGGGTAAGCCAGGCCCCGTTCCCACATCAATAAAACGCTCACCTTGTAAGTGAGGGCTCACCACTAAACTATCGAGAATGTGTTTTACCATCATCTCCATAGGATCTCTTACCGAGGTAAGATTATACGCTTTGTTCCATTTATCGAGCTGCTCAACCAAAGTGACCAGTTGAGATATTTGCAGCTCGGTGAGCTGTAAGTTCGTTTGGGCTAATAAACCCTGTAAGCGAGATTTTAACACCCGATCATCCTAAGCCGACTTGCGCGCTAAGTCGTGTTTCTTCAAATAAACCAATAATAGCGATACGGCCGCTGGAGTAACACCTGAAATACGCGCGGCTTTACCAATGGTCTCTGGGCGAGAATTAGTTAGCTTAGCCACCACTTCGTTTGATAAACCACTGATCTTAGAAAAATCCAGATCGATAGGCAGTAGGGTGTTTTCGTGTTTTTGGGTTTTCTTAATTTCTTCGAGTTGACGCTTAATGTAACCGTCGTACTTAATTTGAATTTCTACTTGTTCCGCTGCTGCGGGTAAATCGACTCCAGGTCCAAAACCATCAATACGCATAAGTTGTTGATAAGTTAACTCTGGTCTGCGGATCAATTCTTCTAAAGAATGCTCGCGATTGATCGGATTTTTCAACATTGGATTAAGTTGATCCAATTGAGTCGAATTAGTGTGTACCCACGTGTCTTTTAAACGCTGCCGTTCTTGCTCAACCACTTCCATTTTGGTGTTAAATAATTGCCAGCGATGCTCGTCAACTAAACCTAGTTCGCGGCCTTGTTCAGTCAAACGTACATCGGCGTTATCTTCGCGCAATAACAAGCGGTATTCAGCTCGGCTAGTGAACATTCGGTAAGGTTCTTTGGTGCCTAATGTGGCGAGATCATCAATCAATACACCCATGTAGGCTTGATCGCGACGTGGCGCCCATGGATCTTTACCTTGAGCAAACAATGCTGCATTTGCACCAGCAATTAAGCCTTGAGCACCGGCTTCTTCGTAACCAGTGGTTCCGTTAATTTGGCCAGCAAAGAATAAACCTTTTAAGTATTTGTTTTCTAAACTTTGTTTTAAATCTCGAGGATCGAAAAAGTCGTATTCAATGGCGTAACCTGGACGCGTGATATGGGCATTTTCTAGCCCTTTCATTGAGTGTACTAGCTCAACTTGCACATCAAACGGCAAGCTGGTTGAGATGCCATTTGGGTAAACCTCGTGAGTGGTTAAGCCCTCAGGCTCAATGAAGATTTGATGAGAATTCTTGTCTGCAAATCGAGTAACTTTGTCTTCGATAGACGGACAATAACGTGGTCCAATACCTTCGATTACCCCAGTAAACATTGGGCTTCGGTCTAAACCACCACGAATAATATCGTGAGTAGATTCGTTAGTATGAGTGATGTAACAAGGGATCTGCTGTGGGTGATCACTTTGTTTACCAATAAACGAAAATAATGGTGTAGGGGTATCACCTGGTTGAGGCTGCATTTGGCTAAAGTCGATACTACGGGCATCAATACGTGGAGGTGTACCGGTTTTTAAGCGATCAACTCGCAATGGCAATTCGCGTAAACGTTGCGCTAAAGCGATCGACGGTGGATCGCCTGCTCGGCCACCAGCATGATTATTTAAACCAATGTGGATCATACCACCTAGAAAGGTCCCTACAGTGAGTACTACGCTGCGTGCGCGCAACTGTAAGCCCATTTGAGTCACTACCCCTACCACTTGGTCGTTTTCTACGATCAAATCGTCACAGGACTGCTGAAAGATAGTTAAGTTAGCTTGGTTTTCTAAACGTTCGCGAATAGCCGCTCGATATAATACGCGATCTGCTTGTGCGCGGGTGGCTCTAACTGCTGGGCCTTTTGACGAATTTAAGGTTCTAAATTGGATCCCAGCTAAATCTGCAGCTTGGGCCATCAAGCCGCCTAAGGCGTCAATTTCTTTGACTAAATGGCCTTTACCAATGCCACCAATGGCTGGGTTACATGACATCTGACCTAAGGTCTCAATGTTATGAGTAAGCAATAAGGTATTTTGTCCCATACGCGCAGCTGCCGCTGCAGCTTCTGTACCGGCATGACCACCACCGATCACAATGACGTCGTATTGTTGTTTATAGAACATGTGTTATTACCTCAAACCAAGCAGATCCCAAAAGGGTGCGATATTTTACTGGTTAAGTGACGATAAGGGAATGCTTAGATCAGAATTAGATCAAGGGTAGATCTCTTAATATATATATAAGATCTTTTTTTAAAGATCTTTTATTAGATCTACTATTAGGATCAGCCTGATCTGTAGATAAGTCATTTTTTAACTTTTAGATCATTAACTTAGATTAGATCAGATCATGTTGACGGATAGCGATCTAAACGGGGGACAAGCTGGGATCTAAATCAGTACTTATCCACAAACGAATAGTAGGTAAAGGTTATCCATAGGAATAACTATAGTAAATTAATAGCTAATCCCTATGCTTATCCACAGAGTTTAGGTTTAAATAAGTTCATTTTTCCAGCTTTTTAACCATAAAGCAGCTGGTTCTTCGGGTACAGGTTCAAGGTCTACGTCTATTTCTAGACGTGGCTTTAAGGATTTAGCACCTAATTTTTCCATTTGTTGGTCGAGATCTTTGCCTGCACCACAAAAAGTATCGTAGCTACTACTCCCTATTGCTACAACACTGTAAGACACCATTGAAAGATCAGGTTGTTGTTCAAGTAAGTGCTGGAAAAAAGGCTGCAAATTGTCTGGTACATCACCTGCACCATGCGTTGAGCTGCAAATTAGCCAAAAAGCACTTGGATTTAACTCTGAAAACTCAGCATTTAGATGAATTTTTACCTGATGGTCATCCTTTAGTAGCGCTTCTAGCTCATCGGCTACGTATTCAGCCGAACCTAAAGTTGAACCTACAATAATCTCTATATCCATTTACGATCCTGTTAACAGCAGAGGTTTTAACCATTGTAACGTGATCATGACTGAATTAACTAGCTGCGTGTTAGCTGTGATCTAGTTGTTGATAGTTTCACGTGGAACTATTCCAATATTGAATCTAATCCAGCAAAGATAATAGTGATCCCTTTTTTAAGGTGTGAATAAATACTTGTTCACAAACTAGCGACTTAAGCCGAGGACTCGTTGTTGAACTCTGCTTTACACATTTTGATTAAAGCCTGAAGTGTCGGATTTGGACTCGCGTGTTTGCTGTAAACTAATCCCAACTGTTCATTCGCAATGGCGTCGTTATGCGCAATCACTTTAAGCTCGCCAGATTTAATATAGGGAATGAGCTGCTGCTGTTGGCCTACAAATACGCCTACTCCCTGACGGCATAGTTCTATTGCGAGTGAGTGTTGCTCTACTTCAATTTGTCGTTGAATACTGTCTGGATCCCACACTTGGGTATTAGATGAAGCGAGAATGGTTACCCAAGTGTAACTTAGTACTTGTTGCAGATTGGGTGACTTTTCTTTTGTTAGTGGATGAGTTGCAGAACACACCGCCATTAGCGGCATTTCGCAAAGTGGTTCTATGGTGTAATCATTGGGAAAGGCATCTCGGTAAAAACAAATGGCTAAATCGAGTTTAGGGCCCTGCCAATTAAGTAGCAGTTCGTCGCGACGCTGAAAGATTTTTAAATCAACATTTGGATAAGCGTGATTAAATCGACTTAGTATTTTAGCCACGGTACTGTCTTGTAAAAAACTACTTACCCCTAGGTTTAATCTAAAACACCCTTGCTGTGCTATCTGTTCTACTTGCTGGCTAAGATGGTTTTGCGCTTTAAGCATTTGCTCACACAAAGGCAGCATTTTTAAACCCTGTTCACTGAGCACTGGTTTATGGCCGCTGCGGGTAAACAATTCAACGTTCCAATCTATCTCTAGATTACTGATCCATTGGCTTAACTGGGCGCGGTTTTTTTGCATATGTTTAGCTGCGGCAGAAATACTGCCCAGCTGATGACTCAGTACAAATGCTTCAATGGCTTGCAGGTTCATGTTGTCGATCTCTCTGTTAATAAAAGCTAACACAGTCTGATTTGTTCAGGTTGCCCAATCTCATCATCATAGCGCCGATGGATATATTTGTGAGTATGTTACTGATACTCAGCGATGCACGGATGTTTTAGTAAAAATCTACTGAAAGGTTCCAAAATGAAAAAAATTATAGTTGCTTCAACACTTTCTCTTGCTGCTTTTAGTCAGTTTGCTGCCGCAGACGCTATTCGTGGTGAAGTTGCTGGCGAGAGTAATCGAAATGGTCCGCACCTGGGTATTCTAAAAGGTGGTTATGAGTTTGATACTGATTATGGTCAGTTTGGTTTTGATGTTGAAGCAAAAAGCCGTTTAGGTGGTCGCCCTTATGGTGAAAACCAGCACGAGTCTGGTTTACATGAAGCCACCTTTGCTGCCGATTACACCTACAAGTTTGGTAACGCTTATGTTCAACCGCGTGCTGAATACACCCGTAATGTAGCGAATGATGCAAATACTGGTAAGTTTGCCTTAAAAGGTGGTTATAACTTTGATAATGGTATTTTTGTCGCTGCCCGTTACCGTTATGAGGATACGCAAAACAACGGCTTTAGTAAGACCGAACTTGGTGATGTGAAAACAAACCGTACCGATTTAACCGCGGGTTGGGCTGGCGATATCGTTGGTATATCTTTTAACTACATCAATAAAGATGCAAACGCTGAACACAAAAACAACAACCTGAAGGTGAATGAACTAGAAACCAAAGTGTTTCTTACTAACTTAGGCAGTTATCAGCCTTACGTTCAATACACGCAGAAAAACTTCGATAGTACCGGCTACGATAGTTCTCCTATTAAAGATGATAGCCAAATCAAACTTGGCGTAAGCATGAAGTTTTAAGGTTTATCCTGATAAAAAAAGAGCGCCAATTGGCGCTCTTTTTGTTTGTGTTAGTAACTTAGTGGTAGTTAAGAGAGGTAGCTTTACCTCTAAATACCCAATATGAAAAAGCGGTATAAGCCAGAATCACTGGCACTACAATTAGTGCTCCAATCAAAATCACCGATAAAGACTCCGGTGCCGATGCTGCTTCCCATACGTCCATTTGGCCCGGTACAACATCGGGGAAGAAGCTGAATCCCAGTGCGCTAAAACACAGTAAGAAAATAAGCATCACTAGGCAAAATGGTACCCAGCAATGGCGATCGTCTGATTTGGGTAAACGACCCAATAAAAAGTCATTAAACAAAAATGCGGTGAAACATAGGGCTGGGATCAGCAATACAAACATCACCAGTGGAAAATCAAACCAGCGATCAAATACACCAGGGTTAACCAGTGGGTTTACTATTGATACGGCAATCACGCCAACTAAACAAAAGCGGCCAGTAAGTTTTGCCCAAGTAACGGCCCGCTGTTGTAGTTGGTGTTCGGTTTTCATTACCAACCATGCCGCGCCAATATAGCTATAGGCCGCAGTAACACCTAAGCCACTTAATAAGCCAAATAAGTGAGTGGTTACGCCTCCTTCAAAGCCCATTACATATAAACCTAGCATGTAGCCTTGAGCTAATGTTGTGAGGATAGAACCGGCTTTGAAAGTACGATCCCAGGCTAACTTATGGTCTACCGCTGCTTTAGCTCTAAAGTCGAAGGCTACGCCACGCATAATAAGTCCGATCAGCATAATCGCCACCGGAATATACAAATGGTAAAGCACAATGCTATGGGCAGCCGGGAAGGCGATAAGCATGATACCAACGGCCAGTACTAGCCATGTTTCGTTGGCATCCCAAAATGGGCCAATTGACGCAATCATGGTATCGCGCTGCGCTTCATCGGCTTCGCCCATAGGCAGTAAAATACCTACCCCTAAATCATAACCGTCGAGAATTGCGTAAATAAGAACCGACAGGCCCATTAAACCGATGAAAATTACCGGTAACCAGTAAGCGTCCATCATGCTTTGGCACTCCCTTCAGCAGTGTCTTGCGGATTGTTAATATTAGTTAAGTTGCCGTCTGGTTGGGGCTCATTGGTTTCAAACTCTTCTTCTTTAATCGCTTTTCGTGCCATTAAGAATACCGTGTGAATGTAGGCAATCAGCAAGAAGGTATAAACGATTAAATACAGCGCCAATGAAAAGGCAACGTTTGAAGCGGGCAATGTTGTTACCGCATCTTCGGTACGTAAAACACCGGTGACTAACCAGGGCTGACGGCCTATTTCGGTCACATACCAACCAGCTAGGGTAGCAACCCAACCAGAGAACGTGGTGGCCACTAGTACCTTGAGCATCCAGTTAGGCATTTTGCCTTTGCGAACCATGTGGTAAGAACCAAACCAGCTTAGTGCCAACATCAGTAAACCTAAGCCAACCATGACTCGGAAACTCCAAAATACCGGAGCTACTGGCGGATGTTCGTTTTCAAACTCGTTAAGGCCTTTTAACTCACCGTCTAGTTCGTGGGTTAAAATTAGGCTGGCCAGTTTAGGAATACCAATCGCGTACTTATTGGTTTTGGTTTCTTCGTCTGGCAATGCAAACAATAATAAGGGTGCGCCTTTCTCGGTATGCCAAATACCTTCAATGGCCGCTATTTTTGCTGGCTGATGTTCAAGCGTATTCAAGCCATGAAAATCACCGACTAAAGCTTGAGTTGGCGCTAATACAGCGGCCACCAGCAAGCTGATTTTTAGGGTTAGGCGAGGGGCTTTTTTTACATCACCTTTCAATATGCGATAAGCAGAAATGCCTGCAATAAAGAACGATGCCGTTAAGCCAGACGCAATTAACATATGAGTTAAGCGGTAAGGAAATGAAGGGTTAAATACAATGGCTACCCAGTCTGTTGGAAATGCGACGCCATCGCGCATTTCAAAACCGGTTGGCGTTTGCATCCACGAATCTAGCGCTAGGATCCAGAAGGCCGATAAACTCGTGCCTACTGCGACTAAAACAGTCGCTAAGGTATGTACCTTATTGGGTACCCGCTTTATGCCGAATAACATAATGCCCAAGAAGGTGGCTTCCAAGAAAAAGGCGGTGAGTACTTCGTAACCTAGTAATGGTCCAGCAATGTTACCTACGGTTTCCATGTAGCCAGGCCAGTTAGTACCAAACTGGAATGACATAGTAATACCGCTTACGACTCCAATGGCAAAAGAGAGCGCAAAGACTTTTACCCAAAAGCGATAAGCGCGCATCCATACCGGATTGCCGGTCATATCATGGCGTACTTTAAAAAAAACTAAGAACCAACACATCGCAATGGTGATGGTGGGAAACAGGATGTGAAAGCTGATATTGGCAGCAAACTGTATCCTTGAGAGCATTAGGGCATCAAGCATGGTTAAGCCTCGTTAAGGTTGATAATCTCATTAGCTGGCGGCAGATCCCTTGTTACCAACGATTTTGTCTTTTAACTCTAAAATTCTGCTAATACCTGAGCCCATCTTCATTAAACTCTGTAGTTTGTCTGGATTCATCGTATTAAGTGCGTATGACCATTGAGTTATTAACTCTAAGAGATCGTGGATCTCTTCCATTTTTTGCTGAGTAAACTGGTCTGCTTCGTTTTCTGGTTCTTCCAATAAATTAGAACGTAGTAAAGAGAGGGTTGGGTCAACTTCGCGCTTACTGCGTTCTTCAAATACAGTTCTCGCCATATCCCAAATGGATCCGGCGGAAGTAAAAAATTCTCGGCGTTGACCTGCTTGATGGCTTAGCTTTACTAAGCGCCAAGACTGTAATTCTTTTAAACCCATGCTGACGTTGCCGCGGCTAATGCCCAGCTGTTGCATAATTTGTTCGGCGTGCAAAGACTCTTTGTTAATCACTAACAAAGCCAATATTTGACCAACCGTTCGGTTAAAACCCCAACGGCTGCCCATTTCGCCAAAATGAAGAACAAAAGCTTGGCTCTTCTCTGATAATTGCACGCGACAAATTCCTTTTATTGAACTTTCAGAAAACAGTGAAACTTTAATCTAAAATTGATTTAAGTCAATATTTTTAGCGATAATTGATGGAGAGTGATGAAACTGTGAGGCAGATTTAGCTTAGTTTGAGAGTGGGTTTATCTGTTAATCGAAAACCTGATAATAGCTTTATGTTTGCTTGCTGTTTATCAGGTTTTGTTGGTCTTAATCTTTGTTTTTAGGGTGGCTTGGCAATAGTGAATACTTACTTATTAAGCTATTTTCCGATACAGAAAGTGAAGACGCCCATAAACACAGGTGTGGTTGCACACTTGGGGGACCGATTGGGGACCAAATTGATAAATGTGCTCTCAACCCAAGTGCACTTTCCTAATAGAATATAGTTTATTTAAAATTAGTGCATTGGCTTTCTGACATTGAAGTTTCTGAATCGCCACATTCTAATTTATGGGTACCATCACGATAATTAGTATATTTTTCCCACTTACCATCGCTATTATGGCTAGTCATAACTTGAGAGGGCTTACTGACGTTTTCACTGAAGTCATTTTTCGTTCTCGACCAATAGTCAGCGCCATGAGATTCATCACTGTAAAAATCGGTGTCTACTACCTCTCTAATCGGGGTTAAGTCTTCTTGAGTCACTGAATCTGTTACTCCAATTAGATGGCTAAACCCACTATTGTTGTCGGTATGGTAAACGTGTTCAGTAGAGCTAGATAGCTCAGAACCGCTATAGTTTTTTGTGATTAAAGATTGCATTACCTCACTACCGGCGATCATTTGAGATTCACATTCTGTCCAATCGGTGACGTCATAATATACTGAGTTTCTAACGCCTGATGACTGCTGTAAGGTTGTTTCTAGCCATTCACTCACCGAGCATCCGTAGCCAAACTCTGCATAGACTAAGTTGACAGTTTTCTCTATGTTCATACCACTACGCTGAACCGTTTTCATCGAACTTTTATCGAATAGACTCACCTTAGTACTGAGGTCATCAGACATAACAAAAGTCTCAGAATCGAAGTTACCATTAGATGTTTGAACAAATTCATAACGGTACCAATCGTCATATAGTGAATCCTTATTTGCTAGCCGCCCTAAGAAATATTCAACCCAAGCAAAATCTGCGTTTGGATGCTGATCTAGTAATTGCTTGGTTTCTTCATATGACTTTTGCAATCCGGGTACCAGTTTTTGTGCAAGTTGATGGAGTGAATCATCTCCGGAGTGGATATAGTCAGCGTACAATTCGCTAACCGTAATGTTGTATCGATTAGCAATTCGCCATTCTTGCTCTCGCAATCTATGTGCTATATCTTCTCGAAGTTCTTGTCCGGCAATAATAGACTGACAAGATAAATTTCCTGATTGGTAAACGCGGAGTTCTTGCTCAACTTGCTTCCAAACAACGGAGGTTAACGGCGTCAAATTCAACAAATATTGATCTGTCATTAATGCAAATTGAGGTGGAAAAACCATCGAATAAGCATTTTCTATAGGTGTATTAATAAAATCGGTATCTATCGCACCCACAGGCACATTTACGACTATAGGCACGTACTGAGCACATTGGCTATAACGTGACGGAATAACTAGCTCAAACTCTCCCTCTTCTTGCGTCACAACACTGGGTTCACCTGCATCATGTAAACTGTTGAAGTTTAGATCTAGGAAAACAGTAGCGCCGATGATATAGCCATCAATCGCTCTTCCTTTAAAGGCTTTAACTGGGTTATCGTTGTCAGTGCTGCCACCGCAACTTACCAATAGGGTTAATATGGAACAGTGTATTATGAGTTTAAATAGGCTCATTATTAATCCTTAGATACAGTGATCCATTCAGGCTGGTTTGAAGCCTGAATGGATATTTTAGTGACTCTTTTTTAGAGGGTTAAATTAAGATTTTTTGTACTTTCAGTAGCTTTTATGTTGAAGAAAATGGCATAAAGTACAGGCACTATAATTAAGGTGAGTAAGGTCGCGAAAGTAAGCCCAAATACCAATACAACTGACATCGATTTAAAGAATGCGTCAAAGAATAAAGGAATAACCCCTAGCACTGTGGTTAATGCTCCCATCATTACGGGTCTAACTCGGCTGGCCGCTGCGTCAACAACTGCATCGTGCCTTGGTTTCCCTTCAATAATTTCTAAATCAATTTGGTCAACCAACACAATGGCATTTTTAATTAGTAAGCCAGACAACGACAGAAGGCCCAAAATAGCCATAAACTCCATTGGTGTTCCTGTGGCTAACAAGCCTGTAGACACTCCGATCAAGGCCAAAGGTACTACCAGCCAAATAACTATTGGTTGCCTCACCGAGCCAAACAACACAAAAACAGTAATCACCATCGCAATAAGACCTAATGGAATGGTTGATGCCAAATTGTCATTAGATTCTTTAGAATCTCCATACTCTCCACCCCATTTCAAGGCGTAACCTTCTGGGAGGTCAATCGCTTCAATTTTTGGTTTTATGCGATTGAATAGATCGGTTGTAAGCTCACCGGGAACAGGATCTGACTGCGCCTTAATTTCCCATTGGCGGTCAACTCGCCTTACTAAACCATCACGCCAAACCGTTCTATACCCGTTAGTTATTTGACCAATAGGTACGCTGGCTCCGGTGATAGAACTAATAACTTGTAAGTTTTTGATATCGGTAACGCTGTTGCTCTCAGCTTTCGGTGCTTTGGCAATAATTGGGATCAGCTCATCGTTATCGCGGTAGGTACCTATTCTCATTCCTGAGAAGTTAGTCTCTAGCGCTGAGGCTAAGTCTTCTCTAGATACACCTACTCTTTGGGCTGCTTGAACTGCGTAAATAGGCTCGATTACGCTAATAGCTTGCCGCCAATCATCTTTAATAGATAAGGCTTTACCATCTTCGGCCATTATTGCTTTGGCTTGGTCAGCAAGGTGGTGCAATACTTTAGGAGCAGGGCCACTAAATTTTGCCTCTATGCGTGAACCTCCACCAGGTCCTAATACAAACTTCCATGTTTTACCTTGGGCATCAGGGTAGGCGTTATCAATATAGCGTTGAATATCGACAAGTAACCCATCGATAACTTTGTCATCTTGGGTACGTATTAATAATTGGCCGTAAGCAGAGTTTTGTGACTCTGGGGCATATACAAGCATGAAACGCGGTACGCCTCCACCAATCGACGCTTGTACAGTTTTTACTCCTTCTAAAGACTGAATATGCTTCCCTAGGCTTTCTATATCTTTCTTTGTTTTAGTAATATCGGTTCCTTGTGGAAGCCAGTAATCAACAACAAACATAGGCGTCGTAGAAGCAGGGAAAAAGCCCGGTTTAACAAATTGGAATCCCCATACAGAGGCACAAAACAGCGCAACAACTCCCACCACAACAATAAAGCGTTGCTGGAGAGTGGCGTAAAGTAGTTTTTTGTATAATGTAGAGAAGCGGCTATCTGCTTGTTGGCTAAGATTGTCACCCAAAGATTCTTTGAACAACCAGAAGCAGAATAGCGGCGTTAAAGTAATAGCAAATAACCAGCTATACATTAAAGAAATAAGGATTACCCAGAACAGGTGACCGGTATATTCTGCGGTTGAACCAGGGGCGAAGCCAATGGGAGCAAAAGCTATAATTCCTACTAGTGTTCCTCCCAACAAAGGCCAAACTGAGCGTTTAACAATTTGTTTGGCAATGGCTAATTTTTTAGTACCATTTAAAATACCTACCAATATCCCTTCGGTGACAACAATCGCATTGTCTACCATCATTCCTAAGGCAATAATGAGCGCACCTAATGAAATGCGATGCATAGGAATATCAACAAAATTCATCGTTGCAAGTGTGGCAAAAATAGTCAAAAGCAAAATCGCGCCAATAACAATGGCTGACTTAAAGCCCATAAAAATAAGCAGGGTTACAATCACTATCACCAGTGCCGCAATCACATTCACTACAAAGTTTTCAACTGACGAATCGACAATTTTACCTTGGTGATAAAACTCATGTAATTCAATTCCTAGTGGTCTTAGGTTTTTGGTTTCTGCTATCTTGGAGTCAATATCTGAACCAATTTTTACGATGTTGCTGCCTAGTAGGCCTGAAATACCAATAGCCACAGCAGGTTTACCGTTATATAGATATTCTTTTTCTTCTGGTTCGCTATAACCGCGCCACACTCGCGCGATGTCTTTGAGATAAATAAGTTTACCGTCTGCGTCGGTGCTTATAAGGAGGTTTTGAATCGACTCAACCGAGTCAACAACATTGGTTGGGTCTATAACTAAGCGCTTATTACCAACTTTAACGTTACCCGACGAAACCACTGCGTTTTGTTGAGACAGTAGGCTAAAAACATTAGAAATAGCTAAGCCTAACCTTTTAGCATCTTGATTCGATATCTCGACATAAATGGCTTCTTTTTGTAACCCGTCAAGGGTAACTCGAGCAACACCGTCTACTTGTAGCAATGAACTCTGTAAGGTTTTTGCGTATTTTTTTAACTCAGCGTTTGAATAACCGTCGCCCGTTACAAAATAGAGCAGACCAAATACGTCACCAAAGTCATCTGCCACATAAGGTTTACCGGCGCCTGTTGGTAAAGCCGACGAAATATCACTGATTTTATTACGCAGTTTGTTCCAAACTAACTGTAAATCACTTCGAGTTTTTGACGCGTCATATCTTACTTCTACGTTTATTTCAGACTTTCCATAGGTTGAAACAGATTCAATAGTCTTTACTTCGGCTAACTGTTGAATGGCTTTTTCTAAAGGCTCGGTAATTTCCAGCGCGACTTCATGAGGGCTTGCGCCAGGATAGCTAGTAACAATAACAGCTTGTCTAATCGTAAATTCAGGGTCTTCGAACCTCGCCATGTTTTGATAGGCATGCCATCCACCAACTATTGTTAACAACATAACAATAACGCTCAACACTGTATTTTTTATTGTAAATTCAGCAATATTCATTAGTTCTCGCCTGCTCACGGATAACTTTTACAAAATGACTCAATAAGATTATTTCCATTTTCTTACCTTCATCCCTTCGTATAAGTAGGTCGCTCCCGCACTGACTATTAGTTCATCTTTTGCTATTCCTGATGTAGCAGCGAGCATTTCACCAACACCTTCTGCTATGTGTATTTTCCGTTTCGTAACCGTCATGTTTTCACTATTTACTACCCAAACGTAAGCATCACTGCCATCACTTGTTATTGCGCTTAATGGTATTAGGGGGTGATTTTCCGAATGGTCTGCCAACGTGTGTATTTCGATGGTTGCATTCATTCCTGGAAGAACTAACAAGTTGCTAGGAGCTGAAAACTCAAAAGTAATGTTATAAGTTTGTGTTGCGCTATCTGCCAATAAGGTGGCTTCTCGATAATAAGCGGCAATTTTTCTCTCTGGGGCAATATCAAGAACAATAAAAGTGTTGGTATTATTTTGCTTATTTGTGCTTTGGTATAATTCCGCTAAATAGTTTGCTGGCATGTCGATAGATGCTTCTTGAGTATCGCCGCCAATAAACTTCACTATAGCCTGAGCGCTTGATACGGTTTGCCCATTATCGACCATTTTTTTAGCAATAACGCCATCAAATGGCGCGGTTAAAACAGAATCATTTATGGCTTGTAGGGCACTGTCTAATTGGGATTGCTTTACGTCGCGTTCAGTTAAACGTTCTTGCAAAGCGCTTTGGGAAATAGCATTGTTTTTAGATAATTGCCGCGCTCTATTGTACTCAATTTCGGCACTTCTAAATTGAGCTTTAAATTTGTTTAGGCTATTTTTCAGTTCGCGTTGGTCAAGGCTTGCAATCACCTCTCCTTTTTTCACGAATTGTGCATTTTTTACCGGAAGAGAAATAACTTTACCGCCTGATGTAAAGCTTAAATCAACAAGGCGATTATCATTAATGATTGCTGGAAATATAGATACTTCCTTGTCGCCAGCAACTGAAATTTTCATTATTTTTACGGGACGAACATCTTCATTTAGTGGACGCATAGAGTCCTCACCATTACAAGCAAGCATACCCGCTATAAAAACAGTTACCGTTATTAGTCGAAAACCCGCGCTATGAAACATTTTTAACCCCCTTTAAAATAGATAACTGTTCTATAACCACTTGTTTTCGATGATGCCGCACATAATTGCGAGTTCTAATTTGTTGGTATTGTCTAAGCGTCTGAACTCCTTCTCTTGTGCTCTTTTCATGTCTTTTTTCCACCAATGGTTACGGCTAGCAATTTTGTACCTAGCTATCACTTTAAAGTTTGCTGCATCTTTATCTGATTTATCTATCTCACCAGCTAAATGGCAGGCGGTTATTTGCGCAAAGGTTTTTCCTGCGTCTTTTTGCTCACTGGCGTTAACCAACATAGGAGTCATTAAGGCCAACAAAACAATAAATTTTTTCATTCTTTTTCCATATAGACCAAGCACTGTGGCCATTATTGAGTGAGAAATGTAAGACCCCTTTGAGGTTTCTTAGCAAGGTGAGTTTTTGGTTATGCAAATAGGGCAAGAAGTGAGTTAGTACACTAGCTTTCTATTATCCACCCATAAAAAGGACGCCGTCCTTTTTATGGGTGGATAATAGAGTGATGCTGCTGCTGGGTCAACAGATTTTTGACTAACTTTTACACAAAGGTTGCTTTAATTTTATGATCATCAATTCAAAAGAATCGTATAGGTCAAAAGTCTTGCCGGTCTAGTAAAGTAAATATTGCTAGTGCTACTATTGAAAAACATAGTGACAAAGAGTTACAACAAAATGCCGGCCAATTTAATGAGTATGAAATCGGAACGAACCAGAGCTAAGATTATTGATGCAGCCTTAAAAATAACCATGAGTGAAGGGTTTGATAAAGCTACATTTGTACATATAGCTGAAACGGCGGGCATTTCTAAGTCTGGGATTAATGCCCATTTTAAGAGAAAATCTGACATAGCAGCACAGCTAGCGCCGATTTACATTCAAATGATTAAAGAGCCTCTTAATTTTGACTCCACCACCGACTTTTATAATTCTTGGGTGGATTCGTTCAATACAAACGCACAATTTAAAGCGGCTATATTGTCTGTGGGACCAATCATCCCAAAGTTAGACGGTGTAAAAGGTTTATTCGATACCATCAATGGGCACCCGGAAGATGTTAAGCGGTGTGTGTATATGTGTGTTGGATTTTCCGTTATAAACAGTTAAAAAAGCGCGTAAAGTTCCCCCCGCTTCCTTAAAAACATTCGAATAACTCCCATACTAATTAACCGAAACCAAACTTTCTCAAACTTGGTTTCGGTTGAATCATCAGCTTGAGTACTTAAGTATTTGCTAATGGTTAACACTCATATTGGTAGCTCCTAATTTAAGTTTCGATGCTTAAAGTGATTTTTCTTGACAACCATTTTCATACAACACAATATAAAAAGGATAATGTCCTTTTTTGTGGGGTGTCGTAGTTTTGTTGCAAAGTTTGCAACTAAGTTTCAGCAGTAAGACTGTTGGAAACAAGCAAAGCAAGTCGCTCTTGAACTGGGCGCTGTTTAATCCATAGAGAAGTATCAAAATGAAAAACATATTAGCTATTACAGCGCTATCTTTCGCTCTAATACTAACCGGTTGTGGTGAGCCTACATTATCAGCCGAAGGTGAAGCTGCTGTTAACTATTTAACTAACTACAACTATCTAAAGGACAATTGTGAAATAGATAGTATGGAAGATTTAGGTATGGCTATGGGCGTAGTAATGGTAAGCCCAGTGCTGTTAGCCGAACTAGGCCAAGATAAAGAAGGAAATGAAGAATTCTTAGCCAAGAGACAAGCCTTAATCACGGGTTCATGTGGTGACGTTAGGCAAGCTATTAAAGACGCTGGTAAAGCATTTAAAGCTGTTAGCAAATAGCAAACCCTAAACCCTCGAAAGAGGGAAAACCGAACAGAGAGAAAACATGAATAAATTGCTCGCCTTATCAGCGTTAGTTATTGTCCTAGTTGGCTGCGATGCCGAGGTTATCGTGCCTGTAAACATTAGCCAAGTTAGCAACTTAGAGCTAAACGATACGGTCATTACTTCTCAAGCAAAAATTACCATCGATGGTTCATGTAAAGACCGCGAAACAGGTGCCGAGTCCGATTCATTGAGTAAAGCAAATGGAATGATGTGGAACTTGTTTGCCCGTGAGCATGAGTTTGTATCATGCAAAGCAACTAGCAAGTACGCATTCGATTCAATTGTTACATATAACATCGAAACCCAATTGGTCACGAAACAAGGGGGCATGAATAGTTCAAAGAATAAACGTGAATTAGGGTTAGGTTTAGCCGACGGTAAAGTGTTGCTTATGGTATCTGATAAGCTCAAACAACGCTTGAAAGCCCGCACAGGTGAACTTGATTCAGTTGAACCAACCTTTAACGTAAAGCTAGTAAACGATACAACTGAACTAGTAGAAGCAAGTTCGAAAGGTGTCTATATCTATACAGGAAAAAGCTTCACGCCGTATCAAGAAGCAGGCTACACAATTAAACCTAAAGGCTCGTTCTACATAAGAACTGGCTCAGTTGGAGCTGATGCCCTCACTACTCATGGTTACACACATTTCGCAACAATCACTAAATAGTTAAACCTATCTAACCAAGAAGAACACAATGTCTAAAACTACTTTAATAAACTGCCCAACTTGTTCAAAAGAAATAGCTTCAACATCTCATAAATGTGTTGGCTGTGGCTCATTAATCAATAAGCCTAAACGCTCTATCTTCGGCAAGCTAATCAAGTGGTCGTTCATCTTATTTAACATATTTATGGCTTGGTGGATGTTTGCAGGTATGGACGCTGCAACCACTACTATGGATAGTTTAGAAGGTGCCGAGGCAGCAGGGGCAGCTATTGGTACGGGTATCGGGGCAATGCTTATATCAGGCATTTGGGTTATAGGTGACATCATTTTAGGCTTATTTGTATTGTTTACCCGCCCTAAATCTTAATAACTAACTCTTCGAATGGCTAACTAACCATCTAACTAAATAGTTAGCCTCAAATAACCAGGGCGACATAAAAATGAAAGCACTTAGAATACTTCAAATAACAATTATCGTTATTTTGCTGGTAGCAGCATTTATGCCGGTTAAAGCATTTTCAGCCAATCCAAAACTGATCCCTGCCACTACTTCTAGCCACGTTCACACCACCATTATCAAAGGTTTTTCACCCACATAAACCCAAACGATTGTTTACAAAGTTGCTACTAATTAAAGACCTGAAGTGTATGGCGCTAAGTAAAGCGTAATAGCCACTCAATAGTGGGGGCGGCAATAAAACAGAGAGAAAACAACACATGTTAGCAATTACTAAATATGTCATAGCTTACTTCGTAATAGTAACTCTATTAACGCTAGGCCTATGTATTAGCGATGCCAAAGCAACCCCTGATTCAAAACAGAAAAAAATCAGGGACGAAAACCAAGGCGCATTGGTTAGCTATAACCCAGTAGTAAAGACACTGCGGCTCTGAATGATCAACCCACCAGATAATTAAACACTACTAATTGCTTGAAGTGCCAAGTAACCACAACCTTTTTATGTATATGAGTCTATAGATGTTAGGCATCCAATAGCGGGGAACAAATGAAGTACAACTTGTTGGCAACCTTGCTGCTTGTATGCGGTTTTGATGCTGAACCAGTAATAACATTCATAACAAATTTAACTCTATAACTACGGTCTCGTTTGAGGCCAATCAACCTAAATGGAAACCGCACACATGAAAAATGTATTAACTTTCGCAGCATTTACAACAACTCTTGTTCTAACGGGTTGTGGTGAAACCAAGTTATCACCGAAAGGGGAAGCAGCAATGAGTTATATGGCTAATTACGTTTATCTTAAGAATAACTGTGAAGTCGATTCAATGGCCGATTTAGGTATGGCTATGGGAATGGCTATGATGGCCCCTATTGTATCGGCTGAACTGAACGGTGATAAAGATGCTAGCGATTCATTGCTAAAAGAACGTTCTGCTAGGGTAACTGGTTCATGTAAAGAAGTAGACCAAGCAATCTCGGATGCAGGCAAAGCATTCAAAGCAGCTAGCCAATAATAACTAATCATGGCCTCTACGGAGACCTTTTTAAGCAAGAGATCCCTACTATGAAAAACTCAACTAGATTAAACATAGGCTATAGCCTACTTTACTTAAGCTTAGTATTCCTATTTGCAGGCCTAAAACTGCATCATGTAGATTGGTTCGCATTTTCCGGAGTATCAGCCGCATGCGCAATACTTCTAATCATCACAGGAACAATACACAACAGCATCGTTAAGTCTCACAACAAGATGATCAAACAAATTGAAGAGATGTTCGTAGTAGAAAGAGATAAGTATGAATAGTTCTGTTAAACGTCTTATCAATGTACTTAGTGCTATTGGCTACCTAACCTCAATCGGTTTTCTTGTGGCCGGGTTTGTTAATATCCGTCACGACGATGTGTTCTGGTGGGCATACCCAGTTATGGTTTTAATGGCCTTGGGTATTCCAGCTTTTATAACAGCAGGTCTAAGTTACTTAATTGGCATAGGGTTCAAACCATGGCATAAAAATTAAGCTCTATATTATCAGTGAACAATTGATCAAATTTGTCTACTTTTCTTCTGTCATCCCGATTTTTAGCATTAACACTATATTTTGAGTATACCCAAGTGACCACATTTGTCAGATCTTGGTTTCCGTATTCAATAGGGTGGATATAACGTTTTGAACACAAACGTTTCATTAACTCTAGAGTCAATTGAATACAGGTGATGGCATGAAAGGGCTGAATATTGGGTACATACGAGTAAGTACCGCCGAGCAGAAAACTTTAAGGCAGTTGCACGGCATAGAGCTTGATATAGTTTTTGAAGACAATATTTCTGGCTCTGTTAAACAGCGACCTGGATTAGACGGGCTACTTGCACATATTCGATCTGGGGACGTTGTTCACGTTCATGACATTTCACGTTTAGCAAGAAATACTGGGCATTTGCTCTCCCTCGTCGAGTTGTTCCTATCTAAAGGGGTATCACTACACTTCCACAAGGAAAATTTAGCCTTTACCGCCGATAATTCCAGCCCAATGAACCAACTTTTACTCACCCTATTAGGCGCTATTTATCAGTTTGAACGCGCGATGATTCGAGAGCGGCAAGCCGAGGGCATCGCATTAGCCAAAAAGCGCGGTGTATACAAAGGGCGAAAAAGTACAATTAATAAAGACGCTGTAGTGGAGTTGAGGCTAGCAGGTTTAAGTTACAGAAAGATCGCTAAGGAGCTAAGAATAAGCTTGTCGAGCGTGCAGCGAGCCTTGAAAAAGCCATAGCATTATGGTGTTCCTCTAACCTACTCTGAAGTTTATGAGCCTCAGCGAAAAGGGCTGTAAATCCTAAATTTCCCTTCAAAAAAATATTTTTGAGTAAACGCGACAATTGAGCCAAAAAGTTTGACTACATAAGGTTGGTCTTTTTTCCTCGGCTGCAAATTTGTCAGACATTCAGCTCTTGATTTAATGGCTAGGCACTAAATCAACCGAGGAAATATGATGTTTTCAAACTTAGAGGTAGCTTTACTCGTTGCATGGCTTGATGGTAACGACCTTGCAGCGCGAGATATAGCAGCAATGCTGGATCCTTACGTTATCTACAAATTACCTAAGAAGTATTTACAATCAATCACACCCTTTCCTGACATCGATGAGTTCAATTGTATCGTTGAAATTATTAGTGAAAAGGTAAAGTTAGAGCTGGCTCGCCATCCTAAATTGAATCGAAATATTTCTTCAAATTAGTGAGAGTAACAATAAGGGCTGCTAGGCGGCCCTTGTCGGCGAACAATAAAGTTTGATCAGTTTTCAACTCGTATTTGGACAAAAGTGTGGTTGAGCAGTCACTTGTGAAAAGGTACTTGTTTAACGCCTTTGCACTGGCCAAGGTATGGCGAGGGAGAATGCTGGATGCGATTAACCACCACAAGGCGCTGCCTCTGCCCAGGGCGATACCTGCTAAGTGGGTGGTTGATTGTCGCAACGTAGGTTTTGGACTGCCCGCGCTACAGTACTTATCTCGCTACTTGTATCGCGGTGTATTACCCGATAACGACATCATCAGTACCCATAACGGCCAAGTGAGTTTTAGGTATCAAGATAGCCAAAGCCACACCACCAAAATCCGCACCCTGCCTACCTTGCAATTCTTAAAGCTTATCTTGCAGCATGTATTACCCAAGGGATTACAGCGGGTGAGAGATTATGGTTTCTTGCGGGGCAACGCCAAACAGGTATTGCGGCGCATTCAGTTACTACTGCGAGTGCCTCAACGCGTTAACCTCACCGCGCTCCAAACCGACAACAGCGCGACCCGGCCATGCCCTTGCTGCCAACACCCCATGCACTGCACAGGCATAAGCCGAACGAGCTAGCCGAAAGGCGAACAGTATAAGGATAATGGCAGGGCTTAACACGAGGATGAAAATACACAAAAAATAACAACTTAGCACTACGCCAAACGGGTAAGGGCTTAACGCCGTTGACCCCGTCTTAGCCAAACTCGCCTTGCGAAAACTAACAAGGCCTTGGCCCCGCCAACATCAACACCGTTATTTACTATAGAAGGGAGCATCGGGCTTGTTCAACACCCGAATAGGGTGTCGGCTGCGCGACACCTATTCTTATTCGTTAGCTCCGTCTCTCTAATAACTTTTTGAACTTCTGTATAGCCATTATAATTTCAAAGTAGAAAGGTATAGTTACATACCATGAAGAATTAACGACAACATCATTTTTCAACCTCTTCATTTCTTCTGAGGAAGGGCTACTAGAAGCTAGTTCACTATAGTTAGTATGCAGGACAGAACGAACAGCCCAAAATTGATTCATTTCTAACATTCTAATCTCACGAACTTCAAATGGAAAACTGCTTATTAGTACAAGCACCGATACTACAAGGATTCTGATCACTGCCCCTGTATCTATGTAAATGTGAGGAAAATAAAAACTATGAAGAACTAAGAAAACAACAACGAAGTACATTGAAAACTTGGAAAAAGTGGCAACATAATCTGGAAGCATATTTTTAATTTTAAAAAGGGAGTCATACTCTTTATGTGTTCTTAACATCTCGGCTTCCATGACATAGCTTGATTGAATGCTATCTATATACGGGCGCCTGCGAAGTAGTATGAGCTTCTCGGTGTCAGACAAATGCTGAACTACACTACCAGAAACAATGATGATATTTAGGGGTAAATTACAAATTAGTACGTAGAGTGGACTTCCTAAAACGTAGAGTAGCAGCACCATGGATACCAAAACGAATACTGTAGGGGCAAAGCTTAGTTCATACTGCTTTAGGACGTCCTGTAGTTCACTATATCTGGCTGCATATTGATCAATATGAATTATTATGTTGTCCACGGCAATACCCAGTAAAGGCGGTGAGATTAACTGAACCAATATGTAGCTAATCCAGAACATCAAAACTGGTCGCCATAGAAACGTCCACAGACTTTCTGCGGATGAATATAATTCCGTAAACTTCAATACATCCTCCTAGGAGCTAACGCCTGCTTCATCGGCATATTTAGTTAGCGCTCTTTTTGCGCTTTTGTTGTTCTGCAAAAAACGGATCAACTACAATGTCCCTTGCAAGCGATAGTTAGGTTTGTTCGCAGCAAGTTAGAATCTGGTTTATTAAATAATAAAAAACCTGATTCATTTAACATGTATATATAGTCCAGTGCCATTCTCGCTTTGAGTTCTCTCTAAAGTTAGGCCGAAACCGTTAAACATACTATCAATAACTTTCACTATATCGTCGAATGCATCGTAGCTTTCAATCAACCCTTGCTCATATAATTCTGTAACAATTTTAAAGCTAGCTCCTAATTGATGAAGCGTATCCGATAACTGACTTTCTTTAAGACTCTTAGTGATATTGGGGAAGCAACTTTCTAAGTCGAAACCAAGTGCATCAACACACCCAAAGGCATATGCATACGCATTTGATATAAGCTTAATTCTATTCTTAACAGCTAAGTACATTTCATTAAGTGGAATTAAGCGATGCTGATACTTACTAATTAGAGATTCTATTTCGTTTGGAACTTCCTTGATTATCGTATCCAATTGTTCAAGGAATAGCTCGACTGTTTCATCTGGAGCTGACGATGCCGATTTATAATTAGCCAGATATTCTGACCAAGATCTTTTGGCTGACATTAATAGAGCATCATCATAATCATCAAATAAAAGAGAACCGTCTAGTTGCTCCAAAACATTCTTCTCATGAACATGGATCAACTCATGATGAATTCGGTGTAAAACAACAGGTATGTTGTCTTTTCTAATTTCACACCGACCATCACTATTGAACCACTCATAGAAAAAATTAATGCCGAGTACAAGCGTAAACTCTTCACGAGTACCTTTCGTTACTAATTGTGCTATAGCTATCGCTTGTTTGGATTCGGTAAATGAAGAAGGTGATATATGACCGTATTCCTCGGTCACTTTCTTTAGCGCACTTGCAAAATCGAATGAGATCAATACTCTCTTTAAACCTGTTAAATCAAGTTGGTGCTGCTGATGTAAAGCTTGAATAGCACTCATCACGCTATTACCCAAAGAATTTGCATCTGCTTCATTAGAAAAGTTTTCAAGTGATACAGTAAGATCTGGTTCCATTGCATTCTCCTAAAAACCTAACGCCCAATTAAGGTGTGAGCCACGCTACCACGATACTCAATTGGGACGCCGCAAACACTAGACTTGACCTAAACCAAAAATGCCAAGCGTGGGGAATCACTCTTAAATTGTTTGTTAGCTTAATACCCAAGGAGTTCTGTAAAGTTCATCATAAGACTGTTCATGTACTACCTGAACACCAACACTGTCTAAGAACAAATCTTGCCCTGTTGGTAATGGTTTTCCATTAGCATGAACAAAGTATGCTCTTTTTCTACGTTGAGGGAACTGATTAAAGTACTTTGCTCGTTCTATCAACAACCATCGTAAAAACACTTCGGTTGTATCTAAGCCGAGCCCAATAAAAACTAAGTCGTTATTAAAAACAACGTGCAACCAGCTTTGATAACCTGACCACTCATCAACATTTTTTCCCGAGAACAACCTCGATTCATTTCCTTTATGGATTAATCGTCTAGCCTTCTCGACAGAGCCCATGTAGTGAGACAACCCCAATCGTATGCTTCGACTGTATCTCTGTATTCCATTAATATGCCAGATCGCAAACTCATTAGCGGGATCATGTACTTTATGATCAGAAAAGTAACTTTGCCATGGATAAAAGTCAGTAAAGGACTTTGAATCAAAGTGTGTGATGTCGCTTGTGATATTTGAGGACAATGTTTCCTCAAAGTTTGTTGTAAGTATTGGTACACCCTGAGACTGAGCCCATTTGGAAATCGAGATATGATGATCTTTAGGTGCCCAACTGCTCATTAACTCACAAAACTCTTTTTGTAAGTTGATTTCGACAGACCTCTTCGTTAGATCAAGAGCATCATAAAACTCAGTAAGCGAAATCCCGTCGGGAGCAGACATCTGCTGTGCAGACACACTGTGCTTTTCCCAAAGCTCCAGTAGCATTTTATCCCAAGAGTTATTCCCATCAGCTTTAGTACTGTTATAACGATTAATGCCATTACCAATTACGAGCGCTGGCTTTAGGTTTTCGTCACTTAGGATATCTACTAATTTCAAATTTAACCTCTTATTAAGCTAACGCCTCAATAACCGGCGCAGCTTTGCTGCGTCCGGCGCCGCAGGCGCGAAGTTGATTGACTTGTTAGCTTTGCTCTTCACGCTGCAAATCTTCTGGTTCTCTTCCGGCTTCTTGTAAGAGTGTTAAAACAGAGCCTCTATCGTCATAGAAGTCCTCAAGGATTCGCTGGCAATAATGACGACAAGCTTCTACGTCTTCTTCAGGAATCTCTTGCCATTCATCGTGAAGAACATCATTGCCTAAAACCCTTATTTCGTCATGCGCCCTTCTTTTTCTTGCCTGGGTAATGACGCCATCTTCGGCTGCAGCTTCAATCTGCTGGTATAAATTCTTTTCTTGATTAGTTTTATAACCGTTTGCTCTCATTGTTTTGTCTAGGACTGATCGAAACAAGCCAGCAGCGGCGCGAAAACAATTATTATCAAAACATTCTTCCGCTTCGCGAAACTCATTCGCGATTCCTCGCGGGGTGTCGGCAGGTATATCTAAGCGTTGTTTTGATTCCGGATAGAAATTGGCAAGCCTATTATACGACCCAGGATAATCTTCGTAGTTTTTATAAAGAATTACTCCGTAGGCACCCATCCCACAGCCTGCGCATCTGAATAATCTAAAGTCGCGTTTACAAGTAGTTCGCCAAGGATTGTTATCGGTGGTATCAGTTATTACGCCAATTTCACGCCCACCGACTTGCCACTCAAACGTACTTCTGCCTCCTCGACATCCCGGACAATGGGCAACAATCGATCCTTGTTTTTCATTAAGTTGAGCCATTGATGATTCCTATTTTTTGTGAAGCTAACGCCTGCATTTGCGGCTTGGGTGAAATGGCGACTTTTGTGCGTATTTTTTGCACAAACGGTGACAGTTTACTCAAGTCAGACAAGATGCACTTGTTAGGCAAACTAGCCTCAACTTCATCTGGTGCCGACAAGAATAGCCTTGGCATTACCTTTCTCTTTGAAACTAAGAAGCAACAGGTAAGGAGCTAAAAACATGATCCCGAAATAGCGACAACAATGATAACACCGTCATTTTTCACAGCCATTATTTGTTGTGCATTAAGGTCCATGGATCATCCAAATTGTTAAAATAAATTCGACAGTTTTCTAGCTCTGAAATAGTTCGGAATAGGACGACATAATCATCACACATTTTGTTGGCTGCATTAACAAAATCAACCATCTCATTTCTTAGCATTTTGTGGCCTGTTTTTATGCCAATAAAGTCCCGAAAAACAGCCCCTTTTGGGTAACCGTTTGGGCCCTTTTTTATGTGCTTAGTGGTAGGCACTGAGGACCTTTTTCTGTAGGTGATTTGGCGAAAATAGAAACAATGTCTCTCGAAAACATGATCGCCCACTTTTATCGAAAAAGTTTTGAAATAGATTTCCCTATATCGAAATCGGAAAAGGGGATTGGCCTTTTTGTGCTCCATGAGCGCCTCAAAATTTTCTTGATTGTAAAGAGCTACCCGTTGCAATAGTACCTCCATTGCTATCCGATATTGCGTACTATAAGGCTCAAACAGTTTGTCCATATCTATCTCCCAAAATTACATAAAACTAGGCATAAAAAGCATGTGCAGAAAAACACGAAAAAGCGTGTGCAAAAAACGCCAGAATCACCAATCATTTCACAAAACAATAGGACCAATTTCCCGTGTGCACTTCTCTAAGAAAAAGCGTGTGCAAAAAGCATGTGAAGATCACCAATTCAGCAAACTGCACATTTCACCAAAAATTTCTGATTTGAGGCGAATTGGCAACTATCTAGTCCCAAAACATACATAGTCAAAGTTTTAAAATGTTATTGTAGACGGGTGAAAAATAAATTTTAGTAACTGATTTTCGAACACGTATCGCCCCCTTTGTTGATAACTCTAATTTTTACGACCTGTTTTTTTTCCTCGGTTTTTTGAATCGCAAATATCTGCAATTTGCACTAAACAGCCTTGCTGTAAATAGCTCAATAAGTTCTGCTTCGTTAGCAAAGGGTGGTGCCAAATTCTGGCACCAAAACTGGCGCCAAATTCTGGCACCAAAACTGGCGCCAAATTCTGGCACCAAAACTGGCGCCAAATTCTGGCACCAAAACTGGCGCCAAAACTGGCGCCAAATTCTGGCGCCAAATCAAAGAGTTGATCAGCAAAAAAAATGCATGAATTGACCGAAAAAAAAGCCCGAAAAAATTGGGCTTGATGTGGGCGTTTTGACCGCCTCATTTAACTAGGCGAGCAAAGATGCCTTATAACAAATAAGAATAGGTGTCGCGCAGCCGACACCTTATTCGGGTGCTGGAGGATCCCCTCATAAATCTTTGAGTCCCGAAGAGTGAGTTAACCAGCTATACGCGTTAATTGCCCAGCGTATTCGCTGTTCTGTTATCATATACTCAGGCCTTCGCCGCACTTCTTTTCCGAACCTGACTACCGATAAAACCGTCCGTTCGTGGATGGTATTGGCCTGAAAGTGTCTTTGCCAACCCACTTGCTGTGCTACTAAACCTAACCACCATAAAATGATGTCTGCCAACATTGCTATCAGCAGTAGTTCATCATAGCGGTGCGGGCATCTTGAACGGCTATGGCGCAAACCAAAGCCGTATTGTGGGCTTTTTAAGTCTCGGAAGGTTTTTTCTATTTGCATCCGTTTGGCATACAGTTTTACCACTTGCTTAACGGTAAACAGCTCTGGTGGCAGGTTTGTGGTCAGTACCCAAGGCTCTTTAGCGGAACGATGATAAAGCTTCTTCGCTGAATGGTTATAGCCTGAGCGGCACGAACGCTTATCTTTACGCTGTTTATCCTTAGATTTAAACACGTATAATTGACAAGGCATGGGCTTCTTGCGGGCAATTTTCACCGCACCTATGTAATGCGCCTTACAGCTTGCCGAATCATACAAGGTTTTAGTCAGCGCCCATTGGTCACTGAGCTGATAACACACTTCGCCCCGCAAATCTGCTGAGCATGACATTGATATATGGCTAAACGTTCGCTATTTAAATGATGATTACCGAGCAAACGGGCCATGCGTTTTATGCTGTGTTTGGGTGAAGTACGGCTGGTGATATTCCGCCCTAGTTCGGTAAAGGACAATTTATCGCGAACTAATAGTGATGTAGTGGCAACCATCAGAGAGTTAGGGCGTTTTTTGTGAATATTAGGGCATAGCTCAATAAGCATTTGGTGTAGAATTTGAATTTCGCGCATCCTGACTGCCTCCGTGCAGGTTTGATAGGATTTGTTTTTGGCGAAATTAATTAGATCAAACAACGGGGTGCGCGTCTACTTATATGAATTCCCGAGGAATTATGAGGGGATTCGCTAGATTAGGGCGTTAGGTTTACAGGAAGTTTCGAGAATATGTCTAAGTTTGGAAGAAGTATAAGAATATTTTTAGCTGACGGTAGTCCCACTGGATTGCGCCATGTAGAAATAGCTAACTGGTCAGGTCAAGCTTTAGCTTGTCCACGAAGTCGATTTTCCGAGCTAGGAAAATGGGAAGAGTCAAAACGACCTGGCGTATATTTCTTATTTGAGAATTCTGCGGGTGATAACAATGTTGCATACATTGGTGAATCTGAAGACGTATTTAAAAGACTTGCAGATCATGACCGTAAAAAAGAATTTTGGAATGAGGTAATAATCTTTACAAGTAAAGATGAAAACCTAACAAAAGGTCATATTAAATATCTAGAGGCAAGGCTCGTAGAAATCAGCAAATCAGCTGATAGATATGAATTAGAAAATAGTAATACACCCACAAAATCTAATCTTCCTCGCGCTGACGCTGCTGCAATGGAAGAGTTTGTCGATAATATTCGTATTGTTTTAGGTAGTTTAAGTCATAGAATTTTGGAGTCTGTTTCTTCAGGGGCTGTTCAAACTATTGTCGAGCCAAAAGAAGACTCTCTAGTAAATTATCCATTTAGTTTTAAGGTAAATAAAGTCACCGCACAAGGCAGAATTACTGATGATGGCTTCTTACTTTTACAAGGTTCTCAAATCGCACATAAATCATCACCGAGTATGCCGGGTAAAAATTTACTCATTAAAGAACAAATGATCTCTGATGGTCTTCTAGAAGATAAAGGTAGTTTTTACCTGCTACTCAAGGATAAGTTAATGAGTTCATCTTCATATGCAGCCGCATTAGTTGCAGGCAATAGTCGCAGTGGTCCACAAAGTTGGAAAACTCCTGAGGGTGAGTATTTAAAAGTAATCGAAGAGCGGTTGGTAAGTAAAACCTAACACATATGAGCCTCCGGGTAGGCAATAGGCGAGTGTAGTGGCTAGTTCTTTTCCATGCGAGAAAATTAGCGTTTCCGGTTAGAACAATTATTTTTCAAAACAAAGAAGATCTATTTTCATTATTTCAATGTGCTAGTTTTTTTCACTAGAAAGATTGTCTTCGTTCTATTCAAATAGTCTTCGTTTTAATTTCATCAAAACAACTGTATTGGTGGAAAAATAACGAAGACAAAGTGCTGTTGTAAACCCACGTATTAGAGCCCACCAAGGACTCTAAAAATGAAATTAAAACGAAGACAATCCTAACTAGCGGAATACTTGGACTTAATCCCCGCAACAATTATTTGAGGTCTTCCGTTACGAAATGCTGCCTTTACTTCCAATTCAGCAACGCAGGGAAACAGCATGGTTTCCAGAGTCGGAATCAGAGACTCATCAAAAACCATAGTATCTACTTCGTAACCACTTCTTGAGCGAACCGTGTAATTGCTAGAGCAACTCCCTGATATCACCTTTCCAACTTTAAGTAATGAGATATCAAAATCACGACCTTTTTTACGTGAGTATCCGTATGCGGAACTGTAACCAAGTAAAAGAACTTGGTGCGGTGTGGGGCTAAGAAGCGGGGTGGCTGGTGTGCTAGAGCTTTGCTCAGTTAACTGATAGTGCTCTATCACGGCAGTTTTCAAGCGTAAGTTTGCTGAAGCGATTTCTTCCTCAAGTTCTCTAGATAACTGCTCTTTAATTTCACTATGAGCTGGATGATACGCCCAGCGGCGGGGTGCCTCGTAAAGCACTGCTTTTTCTAAGGTATCCATGTCTTCCATTGAGTTGTGCCCCGACATGTCGATAACTATCATGGAAATTCCGCTTTCAACAACCTTCTCCAGTTTTTCAGGTGAGATATCATTAGTCACGACGACTTCAATGTGTACCTTTTCCCTTTCTGCTATGCAGGTGAGGTCGGGTCGGAAATCGCCACATGCCTGTTCAACAATGACTTCTTTGAAGAGGAGTTTATAAGCATTATCGGTAAATGCTCGCTGGTGTGCTCGGCCAGCTAAGTCGGTGCCTTGGCAGCTGAGCTCAATTTCAGGGGCTACAACATATCGATTATTCTGAATAATTTGTTTACTCAGTTTATGCAGTATCGATTCGTTGCAGTTTTCGCCATTGCTGTCGTAGTGCGCAAAATGGTGGATATTCACTTCACCTTTTTTGGCTATGAGCGTTGAACCACATCCAGGACATACGCAATTACAGTCTAGTCCTCGCTCAACATCTCGTATGTGAACTATTTGTCCTCCTTTCTCCCCAAATGCAGTTTTTAAAGAATCGTTGGTTAGCTCTACTGGGTTCATCATTGTGTTTTCCTCTTATATACATTGATATGTTTGCAAGGTCTTTCCTTGCGGCTCATAGCGATATTCGAAGAAAAATCTGCGCCAAAACAGAGTATTACATGGCAATACCCGGTAATATTGAGTTAATTATCAAGCCTAGAGAGCCCAGCTGAAAAGACATGGAAAAGGAAGCCCTTGAATTAAGTGATGCAATCGAAGTCGCAGAGTATTTCTGGAGTGAATACAGCAATCAAGATAAAGACATGGTGTGTTGGAAGTTGTTTGCAGCATTATTGGAAATGACTCGAGAGTCGCCTGTACTAAAAGCGGAAAAAGTCGATGAGTGTTATTTTACAACTCAAGAGGTGACGGCAAGGCTAGAAGAGTTAGCACATAAAAAAGCCAATTCATACAATGGGAATAGACTTTCTAAAGAGTTTAATAAGCTTCTTGAGAGACTTGAAGAAGTAGAAGTTAGGCTTACTCAGGTTGCTAGAGAACTGGGTAAAAAAGTTATACCTTGGGTTGTCAAAGAGGGGAGTTCTGGAGGGCAAGGTCGCCAAACGCGCTATAAGCTTGTTGCGATAAAGCTGAAAGAAGGTATAGAAGAAGTCGAACCCCACAGCTCGACTTCTCATAAAGGTGAAATCGAATATTATCTTGAATCGAGCCCTAAGCTTCCAATATGGGCTAGATGGATGCAGCATATCAATATGGATAAATACCGACCTTGGGTATTATTGTTTACTACCAGTCCAATCATCTTTGGCTTGATAGCGTTAGCGCAGAGTTATTTTACGGTGTTTGGATTTAACTATTTATACAATAGTTGGATTTTCACTTTCTCAGCTATTTACTCAATTTTGTTCGTCATACTTTTTCGTCATTTCATATCTGCGATTAACTACAACATCGCCGCCCTTCCTGAATGGGCATTGCCCATGCGGTTACGCTCCGCTGTTCTTCAGTATGAACTGAACAAGCCCGGAAGTGACCTGCCGCGTTTGAAGAGTTTGGGGGTTAAGGTGTATTCAGCCAAGTGCCCGATTTGTGGGCATCGTGTTTATATAAAGCCTAGAGGCTTGGTCTTTAAAGAACGGCTGATTGGAGAGTGCGATTTAAACCCAGTTGAGCATAAATATTCTTTTGATTTTACAACGCTGCTAGGCTCGAAAATCAAATGACTCAGAGCTCTAACTGACAACCTATGATTATTTAGCTGCTCAACTGAATTTAATGACTTCTTTAGCTAATCTCGAGCTTTAGCAAAGTTGACGATCTCTGTTTTCATTATAGAGTTGTTGAGCTAGTTCTTTTGCCCTAGCTTTATCTTCTTCGGCTAATTTGGGCAGATTTACTCCCTCATAAATGACGAAAGCAGGGCCATAATCTTCGTCATTATCAGCAAGGCTTTGAGTGAGGTTAAAGCCATACAATTCGGCTAAGTATACCCACTTGTGAGCTTCAAAAGCAGACGCATTTGTATGTGTATCCGCAGCTTCTCTTGACAGTATTTCAAGGCTTTCTCTGTTCCCCTTTAATGCCGCCGGCTCTAGCCAAGTATCGTCACCATAGTCTTCGACCATCCTTTCTTGTGCTTCAATAGAGCCTAACTTTGCTGCAATCTCGCACCATGTCTCACTGTTATCTTCATCATGTTCAACCAGCAGCAAGGCAGTCTTCATGTCAGCGTTTCCACTGAGCCTCATTAAACAAGACTTAAAAAGGTTATATTGATTGAGTTGTTCCTCATAACTATCGGCCCACTCCGCTGCACTGTTTGAAAGTACTTTTCCTGCTAGCTTTTGTTTATACCAATAAGAGCCTGACGGGTCGGGGGACTCACATTCAAGCAGCGCTAACAGTTCTGTTCGGCCATTTTCGATGGCTTCGATAACTGCCTTGACGCTATTGTGATTTAGCGGTGGGTAGTGGCAGTGCTCAAGCTCTTCATAACTTATAAATGAAGTGCCTGTTTCTTCAATAATATGTGTAAGTGTCTCTAGTAGAATTGGAATATTTTCTTTTTGAACGCAAAGATCTCTAGCTCTTTGGATAAATGAGTTAAAGCTTGGCTCAGGAGCATCAGAATACTCATCATGAAAATCTGTTTCTATAACTGTATTTTCGTTGAAGTCTCGGTAGCTGAGAATAATTCCGGCAGTATCCATACTGGCAAGGCTCGAGAACCCGAAATAAGCCGCAATCAATTCATGTGAGTGAGAATGAGCAATACGGATATTGTGATGTTTTTGTGCTTCATTTTTGAAGCTAAAGGCAAGGTGCTTCTTAGACATAAACTGTTCCTCTGTCGACCAGCTCTTACTCAGTTCAAGTGTGTACGTTTAAATTACTGAGCTCGCCAATCAATGTTGAAATAGTTTATTCATTACAAACACTATCGAATAAGGATGTTACTAACGCCTTGTTTTACTCATACACAAGTAGGGTGGGCACCGTTATTTCGTAGTCTAATCAAGCGACTAAGGTTAGTCAATCTAATAGCTAGGTAAAATGACCACGTAGCGCTTTCAATTGAAGCGTCCAAAAGAGATTATTCATCATCAGTTTTAGACCTGTCAAAAACAGCAGAATCAAAGGTTAGTCATTAAACCGAGAGCCAGGTTCCATCGACTGTGGGGTATGCTATTGACTTTATTGCTATTTGGCTTTGTTATTGTGGACTAGATTCGGTGATGGTGGTGTTGATGGACAAATTTGTAGAAGAGTTAAGGGATTGTATTGCTGAGTTCAACGTGTTTCAGAATCACTATCTAAATTTAAATGTTTTCTCGATTTTGTTATATGACTGTCTAGAAGCTGATGGTTACCGGATAAGTCACTGGCATGACTTATATAACCTTTTTATCGGACTGATTGATGACAAAGAGCAATCTTTGGTTAGAGTAACCTCGCTGGAACTTTCTGCTGATACACAAGGAATTTATCCAGGTGGAAAAGTAACAGAGGTGTGTTCAGGTTTGTTTCTTAAGCATTATCACATGTTTGTACAAAACATTGGTTATGTTGCAGAATTAGAGCTCGATCCACCTGAAGATCATAATTATAACTATTGGCTTACTAAGAAGTTTGAGAATACGTTCAGGTTGCTGAACAAGTTGAGCCTTGCGCTTATTGAAATTACTGAAAGTAACGACTCAACTGGAAAATATTCACAAGCCGTTCAAGCGATGAGTCTTAGCGCTCACACTAACCAAGATCTCGAACATACCTTGCAAGTCCTTCTACAAAAAGGGGACTCTATAGCTTTTGCTGATGAAAGGATTAGAAAAGCTATAGGTGATGGCTACTATTTGGAGGCTATTGCACTGCAAGAGAGTCGGATCGCCGATAGACTTTGCTTGAATTTAGGTTTCAATGGCAGACGTGCCCATAAAAAAGCGTTCGCTAACCTTATTGAAGAAAACCAAAAGGAATTACCACATGGCTTACCGGAACAACTGGATAAGTGGCGGCGTGACAGGAACAAGTTTCTACATCAAATGGTTAGGAGCGACTTCCAGCAGAAACAGATTGCAGCTGAAGACTTTCAAAATGGTGCTAAGCAAGCTGCGATAACTGGAAGTGAATTAGTTGAGAAAATTGAGTGTTGGTTTAGATGTCAAGTTTACAGGGAGCAAAACCCTTTTCGGCTGCGCTTTGCTGAAGGCTAGGCGGTAATGGTGAGATTTCACTGGCAGAAATCATGGATAAAGATTCTTAAATGGTGCCTAAAAGTAGTTAATTTATTCGTTGATAATAAGAAAGGAAAACCTGTGTCAGACTTGAACCAAAATGCTCGAAAGTTAATTGAATACTACTGCTCGATGGAAGTTCCTCCTGAGTACGCATTGTTAATAAAAGGCGCTTGGGGGTGTGGTAAGTCACATCTAGTTAAAGATGTCATTGATAGCATGAAAATTGCGAATAACGAATTGAAATTTCTAAGTGTAAGCTTGTATGGCATTAGTGATATTAGTGATATTGAAGCGAAGTTTTTCGAACAGCTACATCCCGTTTTAGCCAGTAAAAAAATGATGTTTGCAGGTCAAATTGCTAAAGGTGTTTTAAAGGGAGCGCTGAAAATTGATTTGGATGGCGATGGTAAGGCTGATGCTACCGCGAATGTTAGTGTTCCTGATATTAATCTGGCTAAATACTTAACTGACACAAAAAAATGTATTTTGGTTTTTGATGATCTCGAAAGATGCTCAATGGACATCCAAATTATTTTAGGCTATATCAATTATTTTGTTGAAAAAGATGGCTACAAAGTTCTTTTGATTGCAGATGAAACTAAGTTAGTCGCACTTTCCGACGCTATTGAGAATTCGAATAAAAAGTATCAAAGCATAAAAGAGAAATTGATAGGTAAAACCGTAGAAGTTGAAGCTGACGTAGATAGAATTTTTGATCATTTCGTCGAGGAGCTTGTATCGCAGCATCATCAGAAATCATTGTATAAATATAAGAAAACCGTCGTTAATAGTTTCAATGAGTCAAACTATAAAAACCTTCGTTCACTTAGAAAGTGCTTTCTCGACCTAGGGTACTGGTTCGGACTGCTGGATAGAGAGGTCATCAATAATGTTGACCTAATGGAACATTTCCTTGCGGTCTTTATCTCTGTTTCTATGGAAGTCCATGCCGGTAGATTATTGCCAAAACAAGTTGCACAGCTTTATGGCATTGGCATCAATTACCTAGCGATGCCTGACGAAGAGCTATCCAATAGGAAAGATGAATTTAAAGATATTAAGGATAAGTACTCTATAACATTTCTAGACTCGATTATTGATATTGGCTATTTGAAACGGTTCTTTGAGGCGGGGTATATTAATGCACTAGAAATAAATTCTGCATTTAAAGAATCAAGATATTTCTCAAAAGAGAATACGCCTGATTGGAAGAAGTTATGGTATTTTTATGAGTTAGAAGATAAAGAGTTTATAGTCTTACAAGAATCTGTGCTTAAGTCCTTTGAAGATCGGGATTTTACGAATCTTTGCGAACTAAAGCATGTTTTGGGTTTATTTTTAATGCACTCAAAAAATAAATTACTAGATAAAACTCCGCAAGAGCTATTGAACGATACAAATGACTATTTAAACGATATTGATAATGAAAAAACTTTTGAAATCAGTGATGAATTGCTTGAAGAACTAAATGGATATGGTTCTTATCAAGGTTTAGGTTATACCTGTAGAGAAGATGCAGATTTCCAATTAATCTCGAATGCGATTAATGAATTTATTCTTCGAATCAAGGTTGTTTCAATGAAGGAAGATGCAGTTAGTTTTGTTGAAGCGATGAATACTGATCCACAAAGACTTATATCATTATTTCGCTGGTCTAATGAGCAAAAGCATTACGCGGACACCCCTATTTTACAGTTTGCTCCAATAGATGCATTTTTTACCGCGTTTCTAAATCTACCTAATGGTGCTAAACGTAGTTTGCTAAGTATTTTTGTAGAACGTTTAAACTATAATTGTGACGTTGAGCATAAGCTTTATCCTGAATTCGTTTGGATGAAATCATTCCATTCAAAGCTTAGTGAGCACTTAGCAAAAGCATCACCATCGGTTTCTAAGGTTGTTATTGAGCATAATGTTAAGTTGCTAAGTGAACGCATTAGTGTTTTAGAAGAGTCTATAGCCCAGAAAAACGCAGTAAATCCAAAGCCCATATAGAAGTTATCGCACACCCAACATATTTAACGTAATCACCCTTATGCATATTTAACCCGGCTCTATGTTAAATCAAGGGCTTGGAGAGCAAGCCCACAATAACTGTAACTGTTGGCCGTCTTGTTATTGGGATTTATTCGTAATTTGGGGGCGAAGTAAGAACGCTGAAGGAGATAAGAAGCCACCATTGATAGTGCAAGTAACGTTTAGCAAACACTCGGGAATTCTTTCTGCTTTGATAGAAGTTGTCCGGCATTGCGGACGTCAACTCTACTTCAGTCATACTTTTGCTTTTCCTGTATGCTTTAGTACAAAGGATCTTTGTAACACGCTTTTGTCCAATAATCACTTAGCGTACGGCAAACCAGCTACAAAGGTTTGTTTAAGTTTAGCTGTAGTTGTTCGTGGCTTACGTGGCCGCTTTTCGCTTAGTTACATGATTTGAAGCTCTTCGCTCTATTTCGCGCCGAGTGGCGATACGGTTGTTCTTTACCCATTCAATGATGTCCTCGCGGTTGAATCTGAGGTGTTTTCCAATTTTTGAATGAGGGATCTCCCGGCTCGAGGTCAACTTATAGATTTGTGCAGATGTCATTGAGAGTAAAATACCGCACTCATTGATATCTAAAATTGGCTTATTAGTTAGGTCAGCTATTTTGGATCTTCTCTCCATTTCAGCGACGCTTGTTCGTACTTTGGTTAGTTGTTCCAGTACCATTTTCATTAGTGCTGCTTCGTTATTTCCTGCCATTAGCGATTACCGATTTATGATTGGTAATCGCTAAAGCCCAAGTTATTTTTAGGATTTGCAGATTTTTTAATAAATTTCCTAAATTATTTTTATTTCAGGAAAAGTAAGCATTGCATCCATGCGCTTTTGCTCGATGATATCGGCATAAATTTCAGTTGTTTTTAGTTCACTATGGCCAAGCAGTCGAGAGACGGCATAGATGTCAATACCACGTGAAAGTTGGATTACTGCAAAAGTATGGCGGCCGCAATGAAAGGTGACGTGCTTACTAATACCAGCCGCTAGGCACCACCTTAACAACTCCACATTAGTGTATGAGGAGTAGCGCAGACCTTTAAAAACACGTTCACTAGATGTCTTGGGCTTTCCCAGTAATTGCTCTGCAGATTTAGGTAGATCTAGGTACTGTAAACTTTTTGCATTGCCATGCGAGAGTTTGCTTTGGTCAAAGGTAATGCGTTTGTGATTTTGAAAGGTTTCAACTTCTGCCCAAGTGAGCTTTTGAATGTCACTCCAACGCATTCCCGTTAAGCATGAAAATAAAAACGCTCTTTTGAGGATAGGGTAACGGCAATCTGTTTGCGCTAGCACTTTGAGCTCATCTTGGGTGAGGTAAACCCTTTTAGATGTTTTTTCTTTAATACTGGCGACTTGCCGCAGAGGGTTTTTGCGAATTACGCCATCTCGATATGCTTCGTTGATGGAAGCCCTGATCTTATTGAAGTAAGTACTTTGAGTATTACGGGACAATACTTGCTCGCTTTTTGTTTTTGCTTCATTCATAAGATAAGTTTTGAAGCCTTCTAACCAGTCTTTATCTAGTTCATCAAAGCTAAGGTCATGCTTTCCGCAATACAACAGCAGGTGCTTACGTGCAGATATCCAGATTGAATGATTGGATCTTGAGGTGGTTTGTTCTTTGATACTAACTTGCTGCTGAAAGTAGTCGATAAAACTGGCCGAACGTTTAGTTCGATCTTCAAAGCCATGCTTTTGAGATTGCCACTCAACGAGCCTTTTACTTTTTATTGCTTCAGCAAGTTGTAGTTGTTCTTTGTTGTGCTGGCGTTGTTGAGAGGTTTTTGGCTGGTCATAAACAAATAAATCTAAGGTTTCGTAGCTGCGCTTGCGCTTATTTGGGGATTCACCTACAGCTTTTACAGTGTAACCATGATCATAAACCAAGCGTAATGAGTGTGTATCATCTACCCTAAGTGCTCGTTTTTGAATAGAAATTTTCATTTTGGACTCCATTTGGGCCCCAATCGGTGCGATTAGCATGTCATGGAGTCCAATTGGGGACCATAATTAGAAAATAACGGAAACTAATGAAAACTAACGAACAGTGAGATCTAATAAAATCAGTAGCTTAGTTGTCGTTGTTTGCCGTTAATTTCCCTTATTTGCCCACTTTACTTTCCGATACAGAAACTGGTGAAAATGCGGCTAAGTAAATCGTCGGAGCTGAACTCACCGGTAATTTCGCTTAAGTGTTGTTGTACCAAGCGCAGTTCTTCGGCCAACAGTTCACCTGCTTGATAAACTTCTAGTTGGGTTTTGCCATTGTCTAAATGTTCTGCTGCAAGTTCGATGGCGTTAAGGTGGCGACGACGCGCCATAAAACCCCCTTCCATATTGCCTTGAAAACCCATGCATTGTTTTAGGTGGTCTTTTAGCTCTGCTAAGCCTAGCTCGGTTTTAGCTGAAATCTTATAAACAGGGTGTCCGTGATCCATTACTACGTCTAAGCTTTCGCCGGTAACATCGGCTTTGTTTCGCACTACCGTCATGCCCATATTGGTGGGTAGCTTCGCCACAAATTCAGGCCAAATTTTTACGGGGTCTAATTCTTCAGTGGTGGTGCCATCCACCATAAACAACACCCGATCAGCATTATTGATTTCTTCCCAGGCGCGCTCTATACCTATTTGCTCTACTACATCGGCATCTTCTCGCAAACCGGCGGTATCGATGATGTGTAAGGGCATGCCATCAATATGGATATGCTCGCGCAATACATCACGAGTCGTGCCGGCTATGTCGGTAACAATGGCGGCTTGTTTGCCCGCTAACGCATTCAGTAAGCTTGATTTACCCGCATTTGGCCTACCCGCAATAACCACACGCATGCCTTCTCGTAATAGCGAACCTTGGCGTGCTTGCGCTTGAACAGTACTTAGCTCATTGATAATCGCGTGTAAGTCGGTTTGAACTTTACCGTCACTTAAAAAGTCGATTTCTTCTTCTGGGAAATCGATGGCAGCTTCTACATAAATACGTAAGCGAGTAACGTTTTCTACCAAGCTGTGAATCTTGTTAGAAAATTCACCCTGTAGCGATTGTAAGGCACTTTTAGCAGCTTGCTCACTGGTAGCTTCAATAAGGTCTGCAATGGCTTCTGCTTGGGCTAAATCGAGCTTATCGTTGAGAAAAGCACGCTCACTAAACTCACCTGGGCGCGCCATTCGCAATCCGTCTATCTGGCTTATTTCTCGGATTAGCATATCAATCACTACTGGACCGCCGTGGCCTTGTAGTTCTAATACATCTTCGCCGGTGAAGGAGTTCGGCCCTTTAAAATACAAAGCTATGCCTTGGTCTAAGGTATCGCCTTGTAGGTTTTTAAACGCTAGGTAGTCGGCATAACGAGGAGCAGGGCATTTACCCAATAATTTTTCTGCCACTTGTTGTGATAAGGGACCGGATACACGAATAATACCTACGCCGCCACGACCAGGTGCTGTGGCTTGGGCCACAATCGTATCATTTGAATTCATGCTGACTCTCTCTGAAATTATGCGTCAAAAAAAATGCCACTCAGTTTTCACTGAATGGCATTTTAGCATTGTAGCTAAACTTTGTGCCTAGCGTTTATGCAGGCCGTTTTTCTCTAGGTTACGGTAAATAATGGTTTGCTGAATCAGCGTTACCACGTTACTCATTAGCCAGTAAAGTACTAGACCAGCTGGGAACCATAAGAAGAATACGGTAAAGATAACAGGCATAAATTGCATAATTTTAGCCTGCATTGGGTCAGCAACCGTAGTTGGAGACATCTTCTGAATGAAGAACATGCTCACACCCATTAGCACTGGTAAGATGTAAAACGGGTCTTGAACCGATAAATCGGTAATCCAACCAAAGAACGGTGCATGACGCAGTTCTACGCTTTCCATTAATGACCAATACAATGCAATGAAGATAGGCATTTGCAGCAAGATAGGGAAACAGCCACCTAAGGGGTTAACCTTTTCTTTCTTGTAGAGTTCCATCATGCCTTGCGACATTTTCTGACGGTCGTCACCATACTTCTCACGTAGTGCTGCCATTTTTGGCTGTAGCAAACGCATTTTCGCCATTGAGGTGTATTGCGCTTTAGTTAGCGGGTACAACAAACCTTTAACGGTGAAGGTAATCAGGATAATAGCTACACCCCAGTTGCCTACAAAGCTATGGAAGAACTTAAGCAGCTTAGATAGCGGTTGAGCAATAAACCATAACCAACCGTAATCTACAGTAAGATCTAGGTGCTTAGCTGATTCAGCCATTTGTTCTTGAAGCTTAGGACCCACCCACAATGCACTGCTTAACTTAGCACTTTGGCTAGGCGCAACGGTTTGTACAGGAGCTTTATAACCCATGAACACAAAACCATTGTTGCTGTTAGAGTACAGTTGATTGGTGTCGCCAGCATTTGGTAGCCAAGCCGTTACAAAGTAATGCTGCATCATGGCAACCCAACCACCTGTAGTGGTTTCACTTAGGTCAGATTTTTTGATGTCTTTGATGCTGTACTTAGAGTAGCGCGTAGACTCACTTGAGTATGCGCCACCGCGGTAAACAGGCATTACCATACTAGAGCTATGCTCTTTTTCAGTTTGCTTAATTTGGCTGTAAAGTTGCAGACTTAAAGCGTTGTCACCATTGTTGGTCACATCAAAATCTACTTTAACGTCGTAGCTACCGCGGGTAAGGGTAAAGCTTTTAGTAAAGCTACTGCCGTTTTCGTCTTGGTAAGTAAAGGCTACTACCAATTCATCGCTGCCATCGGTCATTTCAAAACTGTCGCTGCTTACTTGATAAACAGGGCGACCATTGGCGTTAGCGTCTGGGCCATCACGACCAATCAAACCACTTTGGGCGATGTAGGTAAAATTCGGGTTTTCTTCAAGTAGCACAAACGGGTCTGCAGAGTCTTCTTCTATTGGGTAAGCCAATAGCTCAGCACTTACTACATCACCGCCTTGAGCGCTAATTTTAAGTTTTAATACGTCTGTCGTTACAGTGATTAACTGACCCGCCGAAGTGGCTTGAGTTAAGTCTGAATCGTCGTGAGATAATGCACTGGCTGGCACATCACTATTTGCATTCGCACCAGTTGCGTTAACAGTATTGGTGGCAGTTGCTACTACAGGCTGTGGGCCGTAGTCTTTTTGCCATTGCTGATATATAAGAAAACTTACAAACAGCAACCCAATTATCAGTAAATTGCGTTGAGATTCCATAATATTAGTTAATCACTATTTGTTTTTTCGGAACCTGGAACCGGATCGTGTCCGCCAGGATGTAGAGGATGGCATTTTAATAGACGTTGGCTTGCTAACCAACAACCTTTTATCACACCGTGCAAATTAATTGCTTCAATCGCATAGTCTGAACACGATGGCGTAAATCGGCAGCGCGGGCCAAGTAGTGGACTTATCACATATTGATAAGCCTTTATCGGCATAATTGCGATTATTCGCAACGGCGCGTTAGTCTTCGCCATGATTTCTCCAGAAGCTTCATCAATTCTTGATTACTTAAATCTGAAATACCGTTCTTGGAAATAACCACAATGTCTACTGCAGGTAATTGATGCTGATGTAGACGAAAGCTTTCTCTTGCTAAACGCTTAATACGATTACGACCTACAGCGAGTTTAATACTTTTTTTGGAAACAGCTAAACCCAAACGAGGATGAGAGAGAGTATTGGTTTTTGCAAGGATGGTGAGTTGAGGAGTACCCACACGAACGGGGTTGGAGAATACGTGTTTAAAATGCATGGGAGTTAACAAACGTAACTCCCTGCCAAAAGTTTGTCTTTGCACTTAATTATGCAGACAAACTTGCGCGACCTTTAGCGCGACGACGTGCCAAAACTTGGCGGCCGTTTTTAGTTGCCATGCGAGCGCGGAAACCGTGGCTACGCTTACGCTTTAATACGCTTGGTTGAAAAGTACGTTTCATATTTATTACTCTTGCTAGCTAGTTTTTTACTGTACAGTCGGTGCAATTAACCAAAATGGTAGGCGCACCGGGTAAAAAAGAGGCGAAATTCTAATCATTCGCCACTTCTAAGTCAAACGAAATATCGCTTAATCTTAAATACTCTTTTTCAAAAGATCCTTTGGATCTTGGGCGGCATTATAGTGCTCCTATATATAGGTGCAACAGATCTATTTAATTAGACTTCGCCGCGCTTTACAATTCGAGAGATAAATTGTTGAGTTCTGGGATCTTTTGGGCTGTTAAATAGTTGCTCTGGGCTACCTTGCTCTACTATTGTCCCATCACTCATAAATACCACTCGATCCGCCACTTCTCTTGCAAAGGCCATTTCATGGGTGACAATAATTAAAGTTTGCTTTCGCTGGGCCAGTTTCTTTATCAGGGCCAGCACTTCGCCCACCCATTCAGGATCTAGTGCCGAGGTGGGCTCATCAAACAAAATGGCTTTGCTATGGGTGGCCATTGCTCGACCAATACCTACTCGTTGCTGTTGACCACCCGAAAGTTGGCTAGGGTAATGTTTGGCTTTATCCGCTAAACCAATGTCGCTTAAGATCTCTCTGGCGGTATTCAGTGCTTCCGCTTTCGGTTGTTTCCACACAGTAATTAACGCTTCGGCGATATTCTGCTCAGCATTTAGATTGGCAAACAAGGAGTAGTTTTGAAAAACAAAAGACAACTTCCTGCGTAATGCCAATACATCCTGTTGTTGATGATGCTTTGCCTCAACATTCAAATTGTCGACACTAATGGTCCCTGAGTCTGGTTGCTCAAGGTAGTTAATGCAGCGCAAAAAAGTAGATTTACCCGTTCCAGAAGGCCCGATGATAGCAACAACTTCGCCCTCTTTAACCTCTAAATCGATGCTGTTAAGCACTGTTTGACCATCAAAGGCTTTACTAAGGTTGGATACTTTAATCATGCTAATAAGCCTTGGATAATCGTTTTTCTGCTACGTTTTGTAGCTGGGTAAACACGGCCACTACGGCCCAATAAATAAGTGCAACAGCTAAAAATGATTCAAAGAACTTAAAGCTACTTGAAGCTTCCATTTGCGCTTTGGCCATTATCTCGGCAACCCCTAAGGTGAATGCTAAAGAGGTGCTCTTAATCATATCAATCAGGTAGTTCATTAAAGACGGCAACGCGGTACGTAATGCTTGCGGTAATATTACTCTGCGCAGCGCTTGCATGCGGGTCATGCCAAACGCATAGCTAGCATCCCACTGGCTTTTATCAATAGAGTTTATTGCTGCTCTAATGCTCTCTGCTTTATATGCCGAGAAATGCAGGCTTAAACCTATGACCGATGCGCTAAAGGCGTCTAAGCCAATCAGTATTGGGAATACTTGTGGTAAACCGTAATACAAAATAAATAGTTGGACTAACAATGGAGTACCACGGAAAAACGAGATAAACACCACTGCAAATTGGTTGAGCACTGGCAGCTTAAATACCCTAAATAGGGCTAAGATTAAGGCCAGTATTAACGCAAAAACGGCTGCAATAGCAGCCATTTCCATGGTTGTTCCCAAATACTTAAACAGTATTGGGAACAATTCCATCATGTAGTTAAAGTCAAAAGTTGACATTATTTGGTGATGTCCCCGTCAAACCATTTTTCAGATATTGTGCTTAAGCTACCATCTTGCTGCATTGCTTCTAAGCTAGCATTTACTTTTGCTTGTAAGGCTTGGCCTGCTTCGTTGTTTTTGAAAGGCATCGCGTTTTCAATGGTTTCGAATGGCTGGCCTGCTAGCGCTAAGGGTAGACCAGATTTTTTAATCAAGGCTAAAGATGATACTCGGTCCATAACAAAAGCGTCTGAGCGACCCAAGGCAACGTCTTGCTCAATGCCGGTGTCGTAGGTAGCAATATTTATTTGCTTATCGCTGTCGTGTTTTCTTAATAGCTGCTCAAAGTTTGAACCTAGGTTAACTGCTACTTTTTTGCCTTTAAGATCGTTAATGTCCTTTATCTCGTCGTTACCTTTACGCACAACAATTTGCGCACCGTCTACAACATAAGGATGTGAGAACAAGTATTTGGCTTTACGCTCATCAGTAATAGTGATTTGGTTAGAAATAGTATCTACTCTACCTGTTTCTAACATGCCAAATAGGCCAGAGAAGTTTGCGGTAACGTACTCAACCTTCCAGTCGTTACGTTTAGCTATTTCATCCCATACATCAACTTCAAAACCTTGTAGCTTGTCTTGCTGAACAAAAGTGAAGGGGAAGTAACGACCAGACATACCCACTTTGACGGTATCTTGAGCAAATGCTGACCAAGGACTTAGGCTAACCAGCAGTAAAGCCATTAGTAATCGTGATTTATTTAGTAGTTTCATTTCGATTCTTCTATTCAGCGAGTAGTGTATGGCAAAAAATTCTAGTTCATAGATGATATTTGCACAAATACGCTGTTGTTATATCAAATAACCAAGCTGTTATGTGGTGACCAGAATGTTATTCACATATTTGTTATCTGCTTGTGAATAATTCATAAGAAACCTAGAGTTTAAGCGGCTTCCGTTATAAAATAGACGGTCTTTTTGGTGATAACGCGGAGTCGCGAGTGAGTGGGTCTCTTTGGCAACAAATCTTAGTACGTTTACAAGATGAATTGCCGGCAACAGAATTTAGTATGTGGATCCGACCACTTCAAGTAGAACAAGATGCAGAGCTATTGGTGTTGTATGCACCAAATCGTTTTGTACTCGATTGGGTAAAAGACAAATACCTGATTCGTGTGAACGCCTTGCTCGAAGAGTTTTGTGGAAGTGATAAGCCTAGTTTGCGTTTTGAGGTAGGCAGTAAGCCTGCAAGCGTAACCAGAACCGCTACAGTTAAAAGCGAGCCTGCTCCAACAGGTGTGAGAAATGTTTACGTCAATAACAATGACTCAGGTAAAAGTTGGGATAAGGAACCCGCTGTTAAGTCAGCTTTAGAAGCTAATCACCGCAACAACATTAATGCCACCTACCAGTTTGATAATTTTGTTGAAGGTAAATCAAACCAGTTGGCTAGGGCGGCAGCTACGCAAGTTGCTAATAACCCTGGTGGGGCGTATAACCCACTATTCCTATATGGCGGTACCGGCTTAGGTAAAACTCACTTATTGCATGCTGTGGGTAACGGCATTATTGCTAATAAAAAGAACGCAAAAGTTGTGTATATGCACTCTGAACGTTTTGTTCAGGATATGGTAAAAGCATTACAAAACAATGCGATAGAAGATTTTAAACGCTACTACCGCAGTGTAGATGCCTTGCTCATTGATGACATTCAGTTTTTTGCTAATAAAGAACGCTCACAAGAAGAGTTCTTTCATACCTTTAATGCACTGTTAGAAGGTAATCAGCAAATCATCCTTACCAGTGATCGCTACCCTAAAGAAATCGACGGCGTTGAAGACCGTTTAAAAAGTCGTTTTGGCTGGGGCTTAACTGTTGCTATTGAACCGCCTGAGTTAGAAACGCGGGTGGCTATTCTAATGACTAAGGCTAACGAAAATAATATCCGCCTGCCTGACGAAGTTGCTTTCTTCATTGCCAAACGCTTACGTTCTAACGTACGTGAACTAGAAGGGGCGTTGAACCGGGTGATTGCTAACGCTAATTTCACTGGGCGCGCTATTACTATTGATTTCGTTCGTGAAGCTTTGCGCGATTTACTGGCGCTGCAAGAGAAGCTAGTCACCATCGACAATATTCAAAAAACCGTCGCAGAGTACTACAAGATTAAAGTGGCAGACCTGCTATCTAAGCGTCGTTCTCGCTCTGTGGCTCGTCCACGCCAGTTAGCCATGGCCTTGGCCAAAGAGCTAACTAACCATAGCTTGCCAGAAATTGGTGATGCTTTTGGCGGGCGAGACCACACTACGGTATTACATGCGTGTCGTAAAATTGCTCAGTTAAAAGAAGAAAGTCACGACATCAAAGAAGATTACCAGAATTTAATTCGTACATTATCGTCATAATCGGAGAGGCGTTATTAAGTATGCAATTTAGTATTAATCGGGAACAACTGCTTAAACCTTTACAGCAGGTAAGTGCCGCACTCGGTGGGCGCCCAACTATTCCTATTTTAGGTAACGTATTGCTAGATATTAGCAATCAGCAATTGTCTATCACTGGCACCGATATGGAAGTAGAGCTTATCGCTACGCTTCCTTTAGAGAGCGCAGTAAATGAAGGGCGTGTAACCGTACCGGCTAAAAAGTTTGTTGATATTTGCCGAGGCTTGCCAGATGGTTGTGAAATTAGCTGTAAGGCTGATGACAACCGTTTAGTGCTTAAATCTGGCCGCAGCCGTTTTTCTCTGGCTACATTACCTGCCACTGATTTTCCTAATATTGAAGATTGGCAAAGTCAGCAAGTTATTCAACTTACTCAGGGTCAGTTAAAGAACCTGATTGATAGCACACAGTTTTCTATGGCGAGCCAAGATGTTCGTTATTACTTAAACGGTATGTTGTTTGAAACCGACGATAAAGGCTTAAAAACCATTGCTACCGACGGCCACCGATTGGCCTTAGCAGAGCAAACTTTTGATCAGCCTTTACAGCCGCAACAAGTGATTGTGCCACGAAAGGGCGTAATTGAGTTGGCCCGGATGTTGGAACACGAAGACCAATTGGTTGAACTGCAAATTGGCAGTAATAACATCAGGGCAAGTGTTCAAGGTTACACGTTTACCAGCAAATTGGTCGATGGTCGCTTTCCTGACTATCGCCGCGTGCTTCCAGCAAATAGCGATAAGGCCTTGATCTCGGGTCGTGATGAGCTTAAACAAGCATTTTCACGAGCGGCTATTTTGTCTAATGAAAAATTTAGAGGTGTGCGACTTCAACTAGAGTCAGGCACCTTAAATATTACTGCTAACAACCCTGAACAAGAAGAGGCCGAAGAGATCTTGGATGTTGATTACAACGCCGAAGACTTAGAGATTGGCTTCAATGTTGTTTATGTACTCGACGTGCTTAATGCGCTTAAGTGCGAGCAAATTCGTATTAACATGAGTAACAGCAATAGCAGTGCGCTAATTGAAGACGCAGAGCAAACAGGCAAAGCAATGTATGTTGTTATGCCAATGCGTTTGTAGAACTGTTTAGATGCAGATACAAAGCTTAGGCTTACAACATTTTAGAAATATAGAAAGTGCCAGCCTTAACCTCAATCCACAGCTTAATGTGGTATTGGGAAAAAATGGCAGCGGAAAGACCAGTGTACTAGAAGCTATTTATTATTTGGGCTTTGGTCGGTCTTTTCGTAGTAATAGAGCCAGTAAGGTGATTAGTTACCAGCAAGACAGTTTTGTAGTGTTTGCTCAGTTGGAGGAACACAAAATTGGTTTGCAAAAATTTAAAGGCGGAGACACAGCCTTAAGAATTAACAAAGAAACGGTACGTAGCCAAGCGGTTCTTGCCTCTTTGTTGCCTATACAGATTCTTCACCCCGAAGGATACGGCTTAGTAGATGGTAGTCCTAAACATCGAAGAGCCTATTTGGATTGGGGAGTGTTTCACGTGGAACATCAGTTTCACGGTGCTTGGCAGAACTATAAACGAATATTGAAACAGCGTAACGCACTGTTAAAACAAACGCGTCAGTACCAAGACTTAGTTTACTGGGATAAGCAGCTTGTAGAACTGGCTCTAGTAGTTAGTAAGCAACGGCTGGAGTATGTTACGAGTATTAAGTCGACTCTATTTGATTTGGTTGAAGAGTTTCTTCCTGAATACAAATTTGAGTTAGCCTTTTATCAAGGTTGGGACGAACAAAGCGATTTAGCTGATTTGCTAAAAAGCAGTTTTGAGAGGGATAGAATGTTGGGTTATACCCAATATGGGCCTCACAAAGCAGATTTAAAGTTTAAGTTTAATGGCATCAATGCGGTTGATTTAATCTCGAGAGGGCAGTTAAAGCTATTTGTGTGCGCACTAATATTGGCGCAAGGGCAACATGCTCAACAAACTAGTGGTAAGAAAACTGTATACCTTATTGATGATTTTGCTGCCGAACTAGATATGTCTAAACGACAGTTGTTGGCAACGTGCTTACAACGACATGGGTCTCAAGTTTTTGTTTCTGCAATTGAGGAACAAATGCTAGATGGATTTGATTTAGAAGGATGCACAATGTTTCACGTGGAACATGGTGTTATCAGCGACTATAAAACGAGAGTAAAACATGGCTGAAAATGAATATGGCTCATCGAGTATTAAGGTACTAAAGGGCCTTGATGCAGTAAGAAAACGTCCTGGGATGTATATTGGCGACACCGATGATGGCTCAGGTTTACATCACATGGTCTTCGAAGTTGTAGATAACTCTATCGATGAAGCATTGGCTGGTCACTGTACAGATGTGGTTGTTACCATTCATAGCGATGGTTCGGTATCTGTATCTGATGATGGTCGTGGTATCCCTGTTGATATTCACCCAGAAGAGGGGGTATCTGCAGCTGAAGTAATTATGACGGTACTTCACGCTGGTGGTAAATTCGATGATAATTCTTATAAAGTATCGGGTGGTTTGCACGGTGTTGGTGTTTCTGTAGTAAACGCGTTATCTATTAAGTTACAACTTACAGTTAAGCGCCAAGGACATGTTTACGAACAGTTTTACACTTTAGGTGAACCGGATGCACCTTTAGCTGTAGTAGGCGATACCGACAAAACAGGTACTGAATTACGTTTTTGGCCAAGTGAAGAGATTTTCTCTGATACTAAATTCCACTACGATATTCTTGCTAAGCGCTTACGTGAATTATCATTTTTGAACTCGGGTGTATCGATCATCCTTAAAGATGAGCGTGATGATAAGCAAGATCACTTCTGTTATGAAGGTGGTATTGAAGCGTTTGTATCTTACCTAAATACCAACAAAACGCCGATTCACCCTAAAGCATTTAGCTTTAACTTCCAGCGTGAAGATGGCATTGCTGTTGAATTAGCGATGCAGTGGAATGATGGGTTCCAGGAAAACGTTTATTGTTTTACCAATAACATTCCGCAAAAAGATGGTGGTACCCACTTAGCTGGATTTAGAGCGGCGTTAACTCGTACTCTAAATAGCTACATGGAGAAGGAAGGCGTTAACAAGAAAGACAAGAATAACGCGACCGGTGATGACGCTCGCGAAGGTTTAACTGCGGTTGTTTCGGTTAAAGTACCTGATCCTAAGTTCTCAAGCCAAACTAAAGATAAGCTAGTTTCTTCAGAAGTTAAGTCTGCGGTTGAACAGACCATGGGTGAGAAACTAAGTGAATACTTGCTAGAGAACCCTCAAGAAGCCAAAATTATCACTCAGAAAATTTTGGATGCTGCTCGCGCACGAGAAGCTGCTCGTAAAGCACGAGATATGACTCGTCGTAAAGGTGCGCTAGATTTGGCTGGTTTACCAGGAAAACTGGCCGACTGCCAAGAGAAAGATCCTGCTCTTTCTGAACTATACATAGTGGAGGGTGATTCTGCGGGAGGTAGTGCTAAGCAAGCGCGTAACCGTAAGAACCAAGCTATTCTTCCGCTAAAAGGTAAAATTTTAAACGTAGAAAAAGCCCGCTTTGATAAGATGCTTTCTTCTCAAGAGGTAGCTACTCTTATTACCGCAATGGGTTGTGGCATTGGTAGAGATGAATATAACCCGGATAAAACGCGTTACCACAACATCATCATCATGACCGATGCGGATGTGGATGGCTCGCACATCCGCACCTTGCTACTAACTTTCTTCTACCGTCAAATGCCTGAAATTATTGAGCGTGGTTACATTTATATTGCTCAGCCTCCTTTATATAAGGTGAAGAAAGGTAAACAAGAGCGCTATGTTAAGGATGAAGAATCACTAACAGAATACTTAACTACTTTAGCCTTGGATAATTCAGGATTGCATGTAAACCCTGAAGCGCCTGCTATTGGTGGCGAACAGTTGGAAGGTTTAGTAACCCAGTACCGTCGAGTATGGAAAAACAACGAGCGTTTGTCTCGTCGCTACCCAATTGCTCTGCTTAGCCAAATGGTATATCAGCGTCCTATTAGCGTTGAAGAACTAAAAGACAATGAAGTGTTAGAGCAGTGGTCAGAAGAACTTATTGCACCAATTAATGCTGAATTGCCAAGTGGTAACTACTACTCTATTGAAGTAGAAAAACACGAAGAACGTGATATCTACTATCCAGTAGTTACGCTTCGCCAACATGGTGTTGACGTACAATTTAAGTTTGAGCCGGAGTTCTTTGCTTCAAATGACTACCAAGATATTTGTAGTTTACATGGCAAGTTAAATGGTTTGATCGAAGAAGGTGCTTACATTAAGCGTGGTGAGAAAACCAAGCCAGTTAAGAACTTTGAAGAAGCGCTTAATTGGTTAATGGCTGAGTCACGTCGTGGTCTATATATTCAACGTTATAAAGGACTAGGTGAAATGAACCCAGACCAATTGTGGGAAACTACAATGGACCCTGAAACTCGCCGTATGCTGCAAGTAACGGTTGAAGATGCGATTGCCTGTGATCAATTATTTACTACTTTGATGGGTGACCATGTTGAACCTCGTCGTAACTTCATTGAAGCTAACGCGTTGAACGTGGAAAACCTTGACGTGTAATCGATAGCGTTAAAGGTTAAGACTAAAAAGGCAATATGAAAATATTGCCTTTTTTGTACTTGAAAGAGTAAAACTTACCCCCATATATAGTAATAACAGGATGCCGCATAGGTGGGTGCTGTTTAGAAAGGGACGCAGCAATAGTGCTGGTCCAATACAATTTATTGCTCTATGAGGATAATATACAATGCGTAATCAATATGACTTTTCACCTCTTTATCGCACCGCTATTGGTTTTGATCGCTTAGCTAGTTTTATTGAAGCGGCTTCTAACCAAAGTGCCCAATCTCAAAACAATGGTTACCCGCCTTATAATATTGAAGCGGTAGACGAAAACCATTATCGAATTACTTTAGCTGTTGCAGGTTTTGCTGAAGATGAGTTATCAATCGTTGCTCGAGAAAATGCATTGATTGTTACTGGAACTAAGCAGAAAAAAGCCAACAATACAGAAACTAAGTTCTTACACCAAGGTATAGCTGAACGCGGCTTTGAGCGAAAATATCAAATCGCTGACCACGTTAAAGTGAAAGCTGCAAATCTTGAAAACGGGTTACTGTTTATTGAACTTGAGCGCGAGATTCCTGAAGCGCTTAAGCCTAAGCAAATTCCAATTAATGGAAAAATAAATTCGGTAGAAACTTTGGAAGCTAAAACAGCTTAAAGATGAAGTAATAAAGATAAAGAATGAAAAGGGCCACAAGGCCCTTTTTTAGTGTTTAATCCTCGAGTAGAGGATTAACGACTGAGGCGAGTATTTCAATGCCTTGTTTTACGTTGGCTTCACTTTGGGCGAAATTAAGTCGAATACATTCTTGAGTATGTCGCCAGCTATTACTCACACCAGGGAAGAAATAACTACCAGGTACAATCAATAGACCTTTCTGTTTAAGTGCTTGGTACAGCTCTTTATCGCTGATGGCTAAACCTTCGAACCATAACCATAAAAACATTGCACCTTCTGATTTATGAATCTTGAATTTGGTTGAGGGTATTGCCGCTTGTAACCAATTTATTGCCTGCTGAGATTTACGCTGATAAAAAGGGCGAATAATGTTGTTGCTGGCATCTAGTAGGCTATTGTCTTTAAGCATCTCATTCGCTAATGCAGGGCCAACACCACCGGGAGACAAATTAATAATCCCAGATAAATTACTCACCGCCTTAATAGTTTCTGGCTTGGCTATTACAACACCGCAGCGGGTGCCTGGTAATCCAAGCTTCGATAAGCTCAAACATAAAATCGTATTGTCATCCCAAAATGGCGTAGCTTCGTCGGTAAACACCAAGTTAGGGAAGGGCAGGCCATAAGCATTGTCGATAAGCAGTGGCACGCCATGTTGCTTGGCTAGTACCGATAGTTTGCTAATTTCATCATCGGTAATGACATTGCCAGTAGGGTTGGTTGGCCGAGAAACACAGACTAGCCCAATGCTTTGATCTAGATGTAGGTGGTCAAAATCAACGTGGTACTTAAACTGTCGCTTATCCAAATATTCAATGTTGGGTTTGTTGCCAATAAATAGGTCTTCGTCTATGCCGCTGTCTTCGTAACCGATATATTCAGGTGCTAAGGGAAACAGGACCTTCTTGTTGTTTTTACCTTTTCCAGCAAATAGATTGAAAAGGTAAAAAAATGCGCTTTGACTACCATTCGTTAAGGCAATGTTCTCACTTTTTATGTTCCAGTGGAATTCATTGCTTAGAAATTCAGCTAAGTTAGAAATAAATGCCTTATTTCCTTGAGGGGCGTCGTAATTACATAGCGCGCTGAGCAAGCTCTTGTTATCTAAGCCGTTACGAAGATGATGCTCAAAAATTTCGGTCATTTCTGGTATTTGAGCTGGGTTGCCACCGCCAAGCATGATCATCTCATCGCCCGCCCGAATACCTTCATCAAGGTCATCCATAAGCTGAGTGATGCCTGCATGGCGAGTGAATTTATTGCCAAAATCTGAATATGTCATAACACACCTTTTTCTATATAGGCGTCACCATAACAAAGATTGCTTTCTAATGGCAATTAGCCCAGTTGTTCTAGGTTGATTAGTTCATCAAAGAGGAAATAGATATAAAAAAAGCGGCCTAAGCCGCTTAAATATATGTTGTGAGTATCGCTTTAGTTAGCTGCTTGTCCTACATAAACTACCACTACTGCATCATCACCTTTGCGTCGTTCAAATACGTAAGGAGCGGTATTCAACTGTTTATGCTCCCCTGCGCCAATTGCTTGGTGACGCTTACGGAATTGAAGCAATTTTTGCCAGTGATTGTGGACGGCTAAACGTTGCTCATCATTCAATTGCTCCCAATTCATATCTGAACGGGTCGCTTGATGTTTATCTGAGCTGCGTGGTCCTTTCTCGCGAGCAGTTTCATCACCGTAGTATACTTGAATGGCTGTTGGCATGAGTAAGAAAGCAGAGCCCAATTGTTTTTGTTGCTCTAGATCTTTGCTGATGCTGCCATAGGCAAGTTTTGTATCGTGAGATGAGACGTAACTCAATACTTTGCCATCTCGCTTACCAAGTACGTCTGCGTAACGCTGATAGCCGTCTTGCATGTTAGTGAAGCAGTTCATGCCTTGCTTAGCTAAATCTGTTTGGTAAGTAAAGTCGATGAGTGAATCAAAGCCGCTATTGAATAGCTTTGAATTATTAAGGCCTTGCCCCCAGAACTCACCAGTCATCCAAAAGTCACTGTCATCTAGTACTTTATCGGGATTGTTTTGTTTCCACTCGCTAAAGGCTTTGCTTGAAGCCAGTTTTAGTTCCATCCACGCTTCTGGTTCTACGTGTTTCACGGTATCAGCTCGAAAGCCATCGATACCGTACTCACGTACCCAATCAGACAACCATGTAACTAGGTAATCTCGAACTGTTGCACCAGGAATTTCTACTGCTTTTGTATCGGGCTTGTTTTTGTAGAAAGGAGGTAGGCTTACTACATTGTCTGATTCAGTTTTGAAATCTGGCAAGTAAGCCAAAGACATTTCTAAATCACTTGGGCCTGGATTTGGGTAGCCTGAAATATCAGTACGAACCCACTCTGGTCCCCACCACTTAACCCATTCTGTTCTCGCACCGTAATCAATGTAGTCGTTAAAGCTGTGCCAAGTTTCGCCTTTACCTGGAGTCCAGTTAGTCCACTTCTCACCTAAGTAGGTTTCAATGGGGACATCATATTCTTGAGTCGCACCAAAACCGAACTCTTGCATATCGCCTAAGGTCGCGTATCCGGTGTGATTCATTACAATGTCCATTACCACGCGTATGCCACGAGCATGAGCATCATCAACAAACTGCTTAAACTCTTCAGCGGTACCCATGTTTTGGTCCATTACTGTGTAGTCTTGTACATAGTAGCCGTGGTACCCATAATGCTTAAAGTCGCCACGCATACCACCGCCAACCCAGCCGCGAATCTGTTCGTAAGGAGCGGTAATCCAAATGGCATTGATGCCTAAGTCTTCAATATAATCGAGCTTTTTACTTAAGCCCGCGATGTCACCACCATGGAAAGTACCAATTTCATTTTTGCCGTCATTACTGCGGCCGTAGCTATTGTCGTTGCCAGGGTTACCATTGTAGAAGCGATCGGTCATCACAAAATAAACAGATGCGCTATCCCAACTAAACTCATCCGCTTTTTTAGTGACTGACTCGAGTAACAGTAAACCTCCACTTTCTGGTGCGGGAGTAAAGGTGACTTTACCTTGATATACAGTGCTCATTTGGCCGCTGTAAAAGTCTCTTACGGCTGTACCTTCTTCAAAGCTGCTGCTTACATCCACAGATACGGGCTGACCATCCCATTGTAGACATTGCGCGCTTTGGCTTAATGCTTCGCTTGAACTACTGGCTGCGCTGGTGCTATTGCCTGTTTGAGGCGAAGAGCAACCGGCTATAGCCATACTGACTAAACAGCCGAGCAGAGCGGGTTTAATGAATTGCTGCATTTTTTTACATCCATATAGTTTTTGTTAGTGACCGACAGAAACAAAAAAGCCCCCTCATAGGGGGCTTTGAATAGAAAAGCTAAGGCTTACATTTCAACTTTTTCTACGTAAGTTACAGGAATCTCTTCTGACCAGTCTAAGTAGAAGCGGTATACGCCATCAACTTCTGGAGTGAATTTGAAGTTATCAAATGCTGAACATTTGTTTAACTGGCGACGGTCACCAATTTTAATTTCAGCTTCACCAGCTAGGAAACCAAAGTTAGTACCACACTGCCATGCAGCATCACCAAATTTCCACTCGTACGGTTGGCCATCAGCAATTAAAGGCTCATCAACAGATGAAGTAGCTGACCATACGTTTTTCTTACCTTCTACAGGCATCAATTTGTATTCTGGAGCCGCATCCCACCAAGTGAATACGCCACGTAGATATACGTCACGAGTTAATTTACTGTCGCCGCCGCTAGAAGCACAACCAGCTGCTACTATGGTGATTAGTGCTAGCACACCTGCTTTCATTAAATTCTTAAGCATTTCCAATTCCTTTATATTTTTATAGCTTTCCTTTGTCTTTGCAGACAAACATTACGTAATGAGCTGAACTCGAGCCTATTTATATCGAAGCTAGCCCAGAAAAAACGTGCCAAGCTCACACTACTATGCTGAAAAGGATTTCAAGATTTAGCTAATTTTATTAAAAGGGTTAACTAGATCAAAAAAAGCCATCTCCTTGTTTAGAAGATAGCTTTTTTATTACACCAATTAGCTGTGAAGCTACTGAATCACTGAGATGTCTGCAATTTCTAAAAATAGCTGACGAAGTGAATTTAGCAGGCTTAAACGGTTAATTTTTAGTCCGTCATCTTCGCTCATTACCATCACGTTATCGAAGAAGTTATCTACAACATCGCGTAAGTTGGCAAGCTCGATTAGTGCTTGTTGATAATCGCCTTTTTCAAGCAAAGGTTTTAGCGTAACAGCCATCGAATCAACTGCAGATGCTAAGGCTTGTTCTTGCGGCTCTTGAAGCAAACTAGCGTCAACTTGTGGTTTAACAAAGTCTGGGTTTTTCGCCAGAATGTTAGACACTCGTTTGTTGGCTGCCGCTAATGCTTGGGCTTGATCTAAAGAACGGAAGTGGCTTACCGCCTTAATGCGTTGCTCAATGTCCGCCAACTTAGTTGGTTTACGTTCCAATACGGCGGTAATCACGCTGGCATCAATACCTTGCTCGAGGTACATCGCGCGTAGGCGAGCATAAATAAACTCGATAAGCTGAGTATGAACCTTGGCTTGTTGATCTTGGCTAAGTTCAAGCGGCAATAACAGCAGTGCACTATTAATTAGCGTATCTAAATCTAATTCAAAACCTTTGTCTTGAATGATACGAATAATACCTAAGCTTGCCCGGCGCAAAGCAAATGGGTCTTTATCACCTTTTGGTAGTTGGCCAATGGCAAAAATACCCACCAAGGTATCTAGTTTGTCGGCAATCGCGACTGCTGATGCCACCTTGGACTCAGGCAGTTTATCGCCTGAAAAGCGCGGCCAGTATTGCTGATTTAAGGCATTAGCGACATCTTCATGCTCGCCGTCGAACTTGGCGTAATACATGCCCATAACGCCTTGAATATCTGGAAACTCAAGAACCATTTCGCTGTTTAAATCAGCTTTTGATAACAAACCTGCACGTTGAGCGTGCTGGCTATCGCCACCAATTTCGCCTGCAACTTGTGCTGCTAATTCAGAAACGCGGTTAGCCTTATCTAATAAGCTACCAAGTTTTTGTTGGAATACCACGTTAGCAAGCTTATCTAAACGGCTGTCTAAACGTGACTTTTTGTCGGTATTAAAGAAAAACTCGGCATCGGCTAGGCGAGGGCGAACCACTTTTTCGTTACCAACAATTACTTGTTGAGGATCTTTGCTGACAATATTAGATACGAAGATAAAGCGCGGTAATAAGTTACCTTTGGTATCTAAAATTGGAAAGTATTTCTGGTTATCTTTCATGGTGTAGATAAGCGCTTCAGCAGGCACGTCTAAGAACTTGTCCTCAAAACTACCTACCATAGCTACTGGCCACTCAACCAATGAACATACTTCTTCAAGTAGTGCTTCATCCATTTCTACTACACCGCCTTCGCGGGCAGCTTCAGCTTCGATTTGTTCACGAATAATCGCTTTACGCTGTTCGTAGTTAACTATCACTTTACCGCGACGGTCTAACTGTTGAACATAATCGTTGGCGTGGTTTAGTTCAAATTCAGCATCGCCCATAAAACGGTGGCCGCGCACAGTGCGAGCAGATTCGATACCAAGAATATTGCCTTGAACTAATTTCTCTCCGTACAACATAGTAATAGTATGTACAGGGCGAATGAATTGAATCGATTTAGCTCCCCAACGCATTGGTTTAGGGATAGGTAATTTTGCTAAGGCATCTGCAACAATATCTGGGAACAATTGATAAATAGTTTGGCCGCTAATTTCAGCCTTATGCAGTAGCCATTCGCCTTTGTCGGTTTTTAGTCGTTCGGCTTGTTCAACGGTAATGCCATTTGAGCGTGCCCAACCATCGGCTGCTTTAGTGGCATTGCCGTTAGCATCAAATGCGCTGCTAATGGCTGGACCGCGTTTTTCTACGACTTTATCGGGTGTTTTTTCATTCAAAGCTTGAACAGAAAGCGCTAGGCGACGAGGCGCAGCAAACCATTCAATACTATCAAACTCAAAACCAGCTTTTTCTAAGCTTTGTTGTACATTGCTTTTAAAAGACTCAGCCAAGCCACGTAAGGCTTTTGGTGGCAACTCTTCGGTGCCGATTTCTACTAATAGGTTCTCGTTACTCATGCTGCCTCCGTTACTTCTTGTCTTTGCATAAAGGGAAACCAAGCGCTTCTCGTGCACTGTAATAGGTTTCCGCTACGGCTTTTGATAACGCTCTAACGCGCAAAATGTAGCGTTGGCGTTCGGTGACCGAGATAGCATGACGAGCATCAAGTAGGTTGAAGGCGTGTGAGGCTTTCATTACTTGTTCGTAAGCGGGCAAAGGTAAACCTGCTTCAACTAATTGTTGGCTGTCTTTTTCGCACTGATCGAATTGTGCAAATAGTGCAGTAGTGTCGGCGTGTTCAAAATTGTAGGTTGATTGCTCAACTTCGTTCTGGTGGAACACATCGCCATAGGTCACTTTACCCATTGGGCCGTCGGTCCATACTAGGTCGTAGATACTATCTACGCCTTGAATGTACATCGCTAAGCGCTCTAAACCGTAGGTGATTTCACCGGTTACTGGTGAGCACTCTAAGCCACCCACTTGTTGGAAATAAGTGAACTGAGTAATTTCCATACCGTTCAACCAAATTTCCCAGCCAAGGCCCCAAGCACCTAAAGTTGGCGATTCCCAGTTATCTTCTACGAAGCGGATATCGTGAACTTCAGGGTTAATGCCTAGTTCGACTAATGAACCTAGGTATAACTCTTGAATGTTATCTGGAGAAGGCTTCATCACTACTTGAAATTGGTAGTAATGCTGCAAGCGGTTAGGGTTTTCACCATAACGGCCATCGGTTGGACGACGACATGGTTGTACATAAGCACTCGACATCGGTTCTGGACCGATAGAGCGCAAAAATGTTTGCGGATGAAAGGTGCCTGCACCTACTTCCATGTCTAAAGGTTGAACAAGAACACAGCCCTGACGAGCCCAGTAGTCTTGCAGGGCCAAAATAAGGCCTTGAAAGGTTTTAATATCGTATTTATGCATGATTTTAGTGTCGCGCGTATGAAAAATAATCGGTTTTATAACTGACGGAGTATACCCTAGCACGCAGGCAGACCCTAGTGCTGTTGTATCGGGAATCGCTGATAAATTAGACTTTTTTGAAACAAACTCGGCTAACTACCTTTCTTGATCAAATATTGAAAGGGAGTTTGGTCAGTTTTTTTGGCCACTAAGGTGTGATCCATAAACTCACAAAAGCTTACCATGTCACGAGTGGTGGACGGATCGTCGGCTTGCACCAGCAAGGTTTCGCCGATATTTATGTTACGAATGGCTTTGCGCACCATCATCACCGGTTCTGGACAGCGCAGGCCCAAAGCATTTAATTGGTGATCGGCTTGGCTAAATTCTGTGTTATTGCTCATCAAACGTGGTCTCTTTTTGCTACTTTGTCATTGTATAACAGCTGGTTGAAAAGTGGCAGCTGTCAGCATTGACGATTGACAGCTTAACTTGTAGAGAGTGATGTTCAGATAAAAGAAAAGAGGCCGAAACCTCTTTATTGCAGGGATAACTAAAGGGAGTGGTGCAACAAATACTTAGCGAATGCGCTGTTCGTTATTCGGGTCGAAATACACTGCGCTAGACAGATCAAACATTAAATTTAGGTTTTCTCCCATTGTTGCTGGTTTATCGGGGTCGAGTCGGCAACTAATTTCTTTGCCATTCAAGGTTACCAAGGCAATGGTGTCGGGGCCGGTAGGTTCTAATACACCGAGCTTCAAGTTAAGGGTGGTGACTAAGGGTTTGTCTTTTTTGTAAGGATTCACATGGGTTATTTGTTCTGGCCTTATGCCCACCACTAATGATTTACCCGCATATTTTCCTAGGTGCTCTGGCAGCGGAATTTGATGTTGCTGTTGTTGGTCACATACCAATGAGCCCATCAAGCCATGTTCGCTTTGCTCAACACTGCAGTGCAAAAAGTTCATTGCAGGAGAGCCCATAAAACCAGCGACAAACATATCAGCAGGATCGTTATAAATCTCCGAGGGGCTACCTAGTTGCAAGAGCTGACCGTCTTTCATCACGGCAATTCTATCGGCTAGGGTCATTGCTTCAATTTGGTCGTGGGTCACATATACAATGGTGGTGCCTAAACGTTGGTGTAGCTTTTTAATCTCGTGGCGCATCTCTACGCGCAGTTTGGCATCTAAGTTACTTAAGGGTTCGTCAAACAAATAGATTTTGGGTTGGCGGGCTAGGGCGCGTCCCATTGATACTCTCTGTTGCTGACCGCCAGAGAGCTGTGAAGGCTTACGGTCTAACAGGTGTTCAATTTGCAGTAACTGCGCGACTCGAGTGATTTCAGTCTCGCGGGCATCCTTATCCATTTTTTGAATTTTTAGGGCAAATTCGATATTGCCGCGAACGGTCATATTTGGATATAGCGCATAAGATTGAAACACCATGGCGATGTCGCGATCTTTGGGGTCAACATCGTTAACCACTTTTCCGTCAATGCAAATGTCGCCGCTAGTTATTTCTTCTAGGCCAGCAATCATATTCATGAGTGTAGATTTACCACAGCCAGAGGGACCCACTAAAATTAAAAACTCGCCGGCATTAATCGAGATATTAATGTCTTCCAGGGTATTAGGGGCACTTTTACCATAGCGTTTGTAGAGTTGTTTTATATCTAAGGTCGCCATTGTTTCTTATCCTTTTACTGAGCCAGCGGTTAAACCGCGCACAAAATACTTTCCAGCTACTACATAGACAAACAGAGTGGGTAGCGCAGCAATAATGGCAGCGGCCATATCCACGTTGTATTCCTTCACTCCGGTGCTGGTATTTACTAGGTTGTTTAACGCGACCGTAATGGGTTGTGAATCGGAGCCCGAATACACCACTCCAAACAAGAAGTCGTTCCAAATTTGTGTGAACTGCCAAATGATGCACACCATGATGATGGGCTTAGAAATAGGCAGCATAATTTTGAAGAAAATAGTGAAGAAGCCTGCGCCATCTAATTTAGCGGCTTTTACTAACTCCCCGGGAACCGACACATAAAAATTACGGAAGAATAGAGTAGTAAATACCAAACCGTAGACAACATGCACAAACACTAAGCCAGTGGTGGTATTAGCCAAGCCAAACTTACCTAAGGTGGCGGCCATGGGCAGCAAAATTACCTGAAAAGGAATAAAACAGCCAAATAGCATTAAGGCAAAGAATAGGTTTGAGCCTTTAAAGCGCCAATGCGCAATAACGTAGCCGTTTAGTGCTCCAATTAAGGTTGAAATGAAAACCGCAGGAACCGCCATTTTAAAGGAGTTCCAGAAATAACCTTTTACTCCCTCACAGGTAACCCCGGTACAGGCAGTGCCCCAGGCTTTAAACCATGCGTCAAAGACCCATACTTCAGGTAGAGATAGTAAGTTGCCACCGCGAATATCCGGCAAAGATTTAAACGAGGTAAGCAGCATTACTAATAGCGGCATTAAATAGATAGCGCAAAATAGCACTAATATTGAATAGATGAAGATGCGACCCGGTGAAAATTTAGTCATGATTATTGCTCCCGGTTACGCAGTTCTGAGTACAAATACGGCACTAAAATGGCGAGTACACCGGCTAGCATCATCATCGCACTGGCGGCACCTAAGCCCATTTGTCCGCGGGTAAAGGCGTGGGTATACATAAACAGTGCTGGTAAGTCTGACGAGTAACCCGGCCCACCGGAGGTGAGTGCGGTCACTAAATCAAAACTCTTAATCGCGATGTGCGAGGTAATAATCACCGCACTGAAAAAGACCGGACGTAAACAAGGCAGGATGATTTTCCAGTAAATAGTGGGCATGCTGGCGCCGTCGATCTGTGCTGCTTTAACAATGCTTGAATCAATGCCACGTAGGCCCGCCAAAAACATCGCCATAACAAAGCCTGAAGATTGCCACACGGCAGCAATAACCAGGGTATACACCGACATGTCATTGCTCACCAGCCAGTTAAATTCAAAACTGGTCCAGCCCCAATCATGCATCATCTTCTCTAAGCCCAGCCCAGGGTTTAAAATCCACTTCCAAGCCGTGCCCGTGACAATGAACGACAAGGCCATAGGGTAGAGATAAATGGTACGAATAGCCCCTTCTTGGCGAATATTTTGGTCTAACAAAATAGCCAGTAAGGTGCCTAAAATTATTGAAATGATAATGAACAGTACGCCAAAAATCAGCAGGTTGATGCAGGAGGTAACCCAGCGATCATTCTCCATCAGTTTGTTGTATTGCAGTAAGCCAGCCCACTTAAAATTAGGTAGAAAACGTGAGTGGGTTAGAGACAGGTAGCCAGTCCAAGCTACGTAGCCATAAATACATACCGTCACCAAAAAAATTGAAGGTGACAAGATGATTTTGGGCAACCATTTTTGCAAGGTATTAAACATAGTACAGCCTCGTTCGAACGCCATGTTCAAACTAACAAGGTAATAGCAGGTGCAAGCTCCGACCAGCTGGCCGGAGCATGATACTTATTTAGATAAGTGGGTAGGTTTACTTAGCGGCTTTAACAACACGCGCTAATTTAGTCACGGTTTCTTTAGGGTCACCATCAGGGTCGTTAAAGAAGTTCGTTACTACGTCATAAATAGCGCCTTGTACATAACCCGTGGTGGCTAGGCCGTGGGCCATACTTGGCACCAAATCACCCGAGGTATTACTGGCCTTAAAGGTAGCCATTGAATCCAAGGCACAGCTATCAAATTTGCTCATATCCATATCGGTACGTACTGGAATCGAGCCTTTGTTTAAGTTGAAGACCTCTTGGAATTCAGGAGTTAAAATAGTTTTCGCTAAACTCTTTTGGGCAGTCACATTATCAGCATTACTTAGCTCAAACATGGCAAAGCTGTCGATGTTAAAGGTAAATTGGCCATCGGTGCCTGGTGCTGGTAAACAAACAAAATCTTTACCGGGTACTTTGCCTGCAGCAATAAATTCGCCTTTCGCCCAGTCACCCATAATTTGCATGCCTGCTTGGCCATTTATCACCATGCTGGTGGCAATGTTCCAATCGCGGCCAGGAGAGTCACTGTCGATGTAGTTACGCATTTTTTTGAATACGGTGAAAACTTCCACCATTTTGTCGCCACTAAGCACTGCATCATCGTGCATTACAAACGCTTTGTTGTAGTCTTCTGAACCCAGTATATCTAAGGCTATTGCTTCAAATACTGTAGCGTCTTGCCAAGCTTGGCCACCGTGAGCTAGCGGAATAATGCCTGCAGCTTTTAACTTCTCAGCAGAGACAAAAAATTCATCCATGGTGGTAGGGATCTTAGCGCCGGCTTTTTCAAATACGGCTGGGTTTGCCCATAACCAGTTTACTCGGTGAACGTTTACCGGTACTGCTACATAGTCACCGTTAAACTTCATTACATTTGTGACAACTGCTGGAACAACCTCATCCCATTTTTCTGCCTTAGCCACGTCGTTCAAGTTACTCAGGAAGCCAAGATCAGCCCATTCTTGAATATCATGACCTTTAATTTGCGCTGCCGCTGGTGGGTTACCTGAAATAGCGCGGGTTTTTAATACCGTCATAGCACTTTCACCGCCGCCGCCTGCTACTGCAAAGTCTTTCCACGAATGACCTTGTGCTTCTAGCATTTCTTTAAGTACGCCTACCGATTTGGCTTCACCACCTGAAGTCCACCAGTGTAAAACTTCTACTTCACCTGCGTATGCCAGGTTAATCGCGCTAGTAAGTGCCAGGGTAGAGGCTAGAGTTGCAAATTTACGCATATTGATGCCTTTGTTATTTTTTTGTGAATTCCATTCCTTAATCACCAATCTTTACAGCAGGCGATTGGCTAATTAATAGACTAGATGAAACAGCTTGATAACAAAGTAACCTTTTGTAACCAGGTTGTTACAAAGTGGTTATTTTATGTGAGGCAGTTGGAGTTTTACTTCTAAACCTCCTTGAGGCAGGTTTTGCAGAGTAATATCACCACCGTGAGCGTGGGCAATATTGCGGGCAATACCTAAGCCCAAACCCGAGCCTGAATCATCTTTGCTGATACGAACATAAGGATTAAATACTTCTTTAATCCGTTCCTCTGGAATACCAGGGCCGTGGTCTACAAACAGTAAACACAGTTCTACATCGTCATCGAGTAAGTAAATCTCAATGTCGTTGCCGTACTTAATGCCATTTTCAACCAGGTTGCTAATACAGCGCTTAATCGCCAAGGGCTTACCGCGGTATGGTTCAAGAGCCTCACCAAACACAATCACCTTACCCGAGAAGGGTTCTATGCAGTGTTTGAGGTGAGTCATTATATTTATATCACTTAAGTTTTCGTGAATATCGGTATCTTTTACCGTTTGTAGTGCGCCTTTGGCCATGATTTCCAGTTCATCTAAATCACGGTTAAAGGCATCAATGACGGTATCATCGTCTAATAACTCTGCGCGTAAGCGCAAACGAGTAATCGGTGTCTTTAAATCGTGTGAGATAGAGCGGAATAGCAATTCCCGATCTTCAATATACCGTTTCAATTTACCCTGCATGGTATTAAAGGCGCGAGTGGCCTTACGGATTTCGTCGCTGCCTTCTTCTGTTAGTGGCGGCTGGAACAAGTCGATAGTCAGCCGAGAAGCCGCTTTGGCTAAACGCCGCAGTGGTCGAGTTTGCCTACGCACTAATACAAAGGTAAACAGCAGCAAGAAGAACGTCATAAGAGCGATAAACATCACGCGATCTTGCGGCAGTAAATTGTCCTGCAGCGTCATATAGGGAGCGGGTAAAAGTGCGGCCAAGTAAATCCATTCACCACTCTCTAGTTCGATTTGAGTAACCAAGATTGGCGGATTTAGCGGTTCAATTTGCAGTGTATGTGAGGCCCAAGAAGAGGGTAAATCTTTAAGCAAAATGTCATTTTTAAGAACATGCAGCTTGTCAGGCATGGAAAAATCAACATCAATCATTGGGCTGCGACTTAGCTCTCGATGTAATACTTCGCCAACCGTTTGAATCACAATGTTTTTGCGGTGGCTGTCGGGAATAGATTCAATGTTAATGTAATCTTTGTTCAATGAGACAAAGAAACGGGTACCGCCCATTTTACGAAGCTGATTCAACACGATGTGTCGATACTCAGAAGGTAACGATTCAAAAAAGGTAACCGTAGAGGCTAGGCTCAAGGCCAAGTTTTGCGAGGTAGAGCGCAAGCCATCAGATTCTGATTGGCGTAGCTGATAAAACCAAATAAAGCTGCTGGCACCTTGCGCTAAGCCAATGGCCAGTAACAGTAACAGCAGCATCCTCGCTAGTAGCGAGTTAGGCTTTATGCGTTCAATAAAGGCCTTAAACTTCATGGCTGACTTGCGTCACCATCATATAACCTACGCCACGTATGGTGCGAATTAAGCGAGTTTGGCTGCCGTCATCTTTGAGGCGCTGGCGTAAACGACTAATTTGTACATCTATACCGCGCTCCATAGGCAAGCTTTCGCGACCGCGAGTCGCATCGCTAATGGTATCTCTGTCTAGGGTTTCGTTAGGGTGTTGCAAAAACAGCTGTAACAAGCGGTAATCACTGCTCGATAACTCAAGCTTGTCGCCATCTTCATGCTCAAGCTGTTGTGTTTGACTGTCTAAACGCCATTGACCAAAGCGAATATAGCGAGTGTTTTGTTGGGCATTTGCGGTGACTTGCGAGCGTCGTAACAAGGCTTTGATTCGAGCCAGTAGTTCACGCGGATTAAATGGTTTGCCAATATAATCGTCGGCACCCAGCTCTAAACCCACAATGCGATCCATTTCGTCAGAGTTCGCGGTGAGCATGATGATAGGCACGTTTGAAGTACGGCGAATTTTTTGACACAGCGTGAAGCCATCATCTCCCGGCAGCATGATGTCGAGAATGATCAGTTCTGGGTCATTGGTTTCAAGCAATTTGGCCATTTCTTCACCGTCATTGGCGCTAATCACATCAAAACCTGACTTACTTAAATATTGTTCAAGTAAGCTACGAATTTCTAAGTCATCATCAACAACCAATAACTGTTTAGCTAAAACCATGGGCCTCTGTACTATTTTTTGCGAAGTAAGTGGCGTTAAGGATAACAAACAACCGGCTTAGGAAAAATGCCTGCGGAGCGTGAGTAAAAAAAATGGGAGCTCAATGCTCCCAGTTTTGAGTTAAAGCTTGCTTATGGTCGTTCAAATACCGTAGCAATACCTTGGCCTAAACCAATACACATGGTGGCCACACCTAGCTTGGCGTCTTTGGCTTCCATTAGATTGATAAGGGTGGTGGAGATTCGGGTACCCGAACAACCTAGTGGGTGCCCTAAAGCGATGGCGCCACCGTTTAAGTTAACCTTGTCTTCCACTTGGTCCAATAACCCTAAATCTTTAACGCAAGGTAATGATTGCGCGGCAAAGGCTTCATTTAGTTCAAATAGGTCAATGTCTTCTACCTTTAAACCAGCACGTTTAAGCGCTTTTTGTGTAGCAGGTACAGGGCCATAACCCATGATAGAAGGATCGCAACCAGCAATCGCCATTGAGCGTACTTTGGCGCGAACGGTTAAACCTAGCTCGGCGGCTTTGTCTGCCGACATCACCAACATGGCTGAAGCGCCATCTGATAAAGCAGAAGACGTACCGGCGGTCACTTTACCGTTGGCGGGGTCAAATACCGGGCGTAATTGCGACAAACCTTCAGTTGTGGTTTCAGGGCGAATTACTTCGTCGCTTTCAATTAGCTTTAAAGTACCGTCTGCATCGTGACCTTCAATTGGGAAGATTTCGTTAGTGAATCGGCCTTCTAGGGTTGCCTGGTGTGCTAAGCGGTGTGAACGCGCACCAAATTCATCCATGGCTTCTCGGCTAATGCCGTGCATTTGTGAAAGCAATTCGGCGGTTAAACCCATCATACCGGCAGCTTTGGCTACCGATTTAGCCATACCCGGGTGAAAGTCTACGCCATGGTTCATTGGTACGTGACCCATATGCTCAACACCACCAACAATAAATACATCACCTTGGTCGGCCATAATTGCGCGAGCGGCGTCATGCAAAGCTTGCATCGACGAACCACATAAACGGTTTACGGTAACAGCACCCGTTGAATGTGGTAAACCCGCCAATAGCGCCGCATTACGCGCTACGTTGAAACCTTGTTCTAGGGTTTGTTGTACACAACCCCAGTACACATCTTCAATGTCATTTGGATCTAGCTTAGGGTTACGCTCCACCAAGCCTTTCATTAGCTGGGCAGACAAATCTTCGGCGCGAACATTTCTAAAACAGCCATTCTTTGAGCGGCCCATAGGAGTTCGAATACAATCAACAATCACTACTTCTTTCATTTTATGTTCCTCCATTAGCCTTGTTTGCCATAGTAAGTTTCACCTGCCGCTGCTTTAGTGCGCAAGCCGTCAGTTACTTGATAAAGTGGACCCAAATCGGCGTATTTATCTGCTAAGGCTACGTACTTATCAAGACCCATGGTATCTAAATAGCGGAACACGCCGCCACGGAAAGGAGGGAATCCTAAGCCGTACACTAGTGCCATATCGGCTTCTGCAGGGCTTTGAATAATGCCCTCTTCTAAACAACGTACTACTTCGTTAATCATTGGAATCATCATTCGAGCAATAATCTGCTCGCTGCTGTATTCGTAACGTTCGTTGCAAATTTGCTTGAGTAAGTCGTAGCTGGCTGGATCGGCATCTTTCTTGGGTTTGCCTCTACGATCTTTGGTGTAGGCATAAAAACCTAAGCCATTTTTCTGGCCAAAACGTTCAGCTTGGTACATCACATCAATGGCATCTTCACCGTCTTTGCTCATGCGCTCTGGGAAGCCATTTGCCATTACCGCGCCGGCGTGGTGGCCGGTATCAATGCCGACGACATCAAGTAAGTAAGCAGGGCCCATTGGCCAACCGAATTGCTTCTCCATGATTTTGTCTACTTTTACAAAGTCGGCACCGTCTTGGAGTAAGCGAGTAAAGCCAAAGAAGTAAGGGAACAATACGCGGTTAACAAAGAAGCCTGGGCAGTCGTTAACCACTACCGGGGTTTTACCCATTTTAGCGGCGTAGGCGACTACGCTGTCTATGGTTTCCTGTGAAGTCTTCTCACCGCGAATCACTTCAACCAACGGCATACGATGCACTGGGTTGAAGAAGTGCATACCACAGAATTTTTCTGGGCGGCTCAGGTTTTCCGCGAGTAGCGAGATAGGGATGGTAGAAGTATTGGACGCCACAATGGTGTCTTCAGACACTTTTTGTTCTACTTCTTGTAGTACAGCCGCTTTAACTTTTGGATTCTCTACTACTGCTTCTACTACGATATCGCAGTTAGCAATGGCTTCGTAATTAAGGCTTGGGTTAATGGCCGATAGAATTTTACCCATCTTCAAGCCATCAATGCGGCCACGCTCAAGTTGCTTATTCAGTAACTTGCTGGCTTCATTCATGCCAAGCTCTAATGCCGCTTGGTTAATGTCTTTCATTACTGCCGGTACGCCACGGCTAGCGCTTTGATAAGCAATGCCGCCACCCATAATACCTGCGCCTAATACAGCAGCTTGATTAATGTTTTGGGCATTCTTCGAGGCTTTTTTAGCAAGGCCTTTAAGTTGTTGGTCGTTTAAGAAGATACCGACTAAGGCTTGGGCTACTTCAGATTGAGCCAAACCGATGAAGTATTTGCCTTCTAAGGCAAGGGCCTCGGTGCGGCCACAACGGGCGGCTTTTTCCATGGTTTTAACCGCGGTGATCGGCGCGGGGTAGTGAGGGCCTGCTTTAGCTATCACCATGCCTTTGGCACAGTTAAAGCTCATAGTGGCTTCTATTTGGTTTAAAGCTAGTGGTGATAACTTAGCTTGGCGACGACTCTGCCAGTCGATTTTTTCGCTAATAGCGTCTTGCAACATCGCTAAGGCGGCATCATGCAATTTCTCTGCTGGGACTACGGCGTCTAACATGCCAAATTTTTGAGAGGCTGCGGCCTTATAGTTTTTACCGGTGGTAATCCACTCCATCGCATTGTCGGCGCCAATGACTCGTGGCAATCGTACGGTGCCGCCAAAGCCAGGCATAATACCTAATTGGGTTTCTGGTAGGCCAATACGCGCACCGGGCTCGCCTACACGTAAGTCAGTAGACAGTACAAATTCGCAACCGCCACCTAGGGCGTAACCATTAATCGCAGAAATAGTTGGAACGGCTAAATCTTCTAGGGCATTGAAGATGTCATTCGCTTTGGTTAGCCATGCGGCTAACTCTTGCTCTGGTAGGGCGAATAGGCCCAAAAACTCGGTGATGTCAGCACCAACAATGAAGGCATCTTTGGCTGAACTTACTAACAAACCTTGTAAAGCTGATTGCTGCTGCAATGCAGTAATGGCCTCATCCAGTGAGACTAAAGTGCTTTTGTCTAGCTTATTTACACTTCCTTGCTTGGCATCGAATGTTAGTTCAGCGATACCGTCGGCAATATAGCGAACACTGAGGTTCTCGCCTTGATATATCATTCTGCTCTCCTTGTAGCTGGCGTACATTGCACCAGTTTTGTGTAGGGGTTAGAGATTAATTTTGTAATCAGTTTGTTACTCAAACATTAAAACAAATATAACGACCATTTAAAACACTTGTTTAATTTTTTGTCGGAAGCCGCACAAAACAAATGGGTCACTGCAACTTGTTTCCGGCAAGAAATCGTCAATTAACTGCTCTAGATCCAACAATCTGTTTATTAAATGCGCTATAACTAAATAGCTAATTAATAGTCGTAGAGAGGGTGCTATGCCAACTATTCATCAACTGTTTACTCAGCATATCGAGCAACTACAGCATCGGGTGGCTGATGTATTAGAGCGAGAGAATCTAGAGGCGCTGATTATTCACTCGGGTTATCCGCTTAGAACCTTTCTTGATGACCAGCATTACCCTTTCAAAACAAATCCGCATTTCAAACATTGGTTGCCACTAACCACTCATCCACATTGTTGGCTAGTGGTTGATGGTCACACTAAACCCACGCTTATTTATCACCAACCGAGTGACTATTGGCTTAAAGCCGCGGGGGATCCTGAAGGCTTTTGGGTAGATAGCTTTAATATTAAGTTGATGGCAAACCCGCAAGATATAGAACCGTTCTTACCCCGCAATAGGCAACGTTGCGCCTATATTGGCGAGCATCCGGAGTTAGCAGAAGCCTTAGCCATTGGTGAGCGTAATCCCGAATCAACACTAAGCTATTTGCATTACTACCGCGCCTATAAAACCGATTACGAAATAGAGTGCATTGGCGAAGCGAACCGCAGAGCGGTAAAAGCACATTTAGTCGCCAAGGACTTGTTCTTTGCTGGCGCCTCTGAGTTTGAAATTAACTTGGCGTATTTGTCTAGTTTAGGGAAAAGTGAACACTCACTACCGTACTCCAACATTATTGCACTTAACGAAAATGCCGCCACTCTCCACTACACAGCTCTAAGTGCAAAGAAATTGGCAGAACAACAACATTATTCTTTATTGATTGATGCGGGTGCAGAATATCGTGGCTACGCGGCAGACATCACCCGTACTTACGCTTATCGAAAAGGCTTGTTTGCTGAACTGGTGGCCGAGATGGACAAATTGCAGTTAGCCCTAATTGCTGATTTAAAACCTGGTCACCCTTATACCGACTTACACCTAAAAGCCCATCGTCAGCTAGCAAAGTTGCTGGTGGACTTTGAGTTTGTTTATTGCAGCGCAGCAGCGGCGGTTGAGAAAGGCATTACTCGATGCTTTTTCCCGCATGGTTTAGGACATCACTTGGGTTTGCAGGTGCACGATGTAGGTGGTTTTATGCTAAATGAAGATGGTGAGGTTCAAGCTGCTCCTAGCAACGATCCATTTTTGCGCTGTACTCGCATCATCGAGCCGCGTCATGTATTAACTATTGAACCTGGTTTGTACTTTATTGAAAGTTTGTTGAGTGAACTGGCTGAATCTGAGCATACCCGCTTGATTAATTGGTCACGGGTTGATGAAATGCGTCGCTTTGGCGGCATTCGCATTGAGGACAATGTGGTGGTTACCGCGCAAGCTTGCAACAACTTAACCCGAGAGCAGAATTGGAAATAGCACACACTAGCGACTATTTACGACCTATTGAGCAAGTTAGCACTGAAGAAACTATTAAACGTAGTCGTTTTATTAGCTACCTTATTCCGGTGGCTAATCGGCAAATGGCTCAACAGCAGCTGGCAGAAATAAAACAAGTACACCCTCAAGCTCGTCATCACTGTTGGGCTTTTGTGGCAGGTCATCCAAACGACAGCCAATGTTTAGGCTTTAGTGATGATGGCGAACCCTCGGGCACTGCTGGTAAGCCTATGCTGGCTCAATTACAGGGGAGTGGCTTAGGACAAATACTGGCAGTGGTAGTACGCTATTCTGGCGGAATAAAGTTGGGTACTGGTGGTTTGGTTAAAGCTTATGGTGGCGGCGTTCAACAGGCGTTAAAACTAGTCAATACCGAAACGGTTGTGGCTAGCGGTCAGTGTTGGTTAACCTTTGACTATGCCTTTACTACCCAAGTTGAAATGCTGCTTAGCCGCTTTCAAGCCAGCAAACTGGATACTCAGTTTTCAGATTCTGCGCAAATGCAGGTAAGCCTCCCCTTAAGCGAATATGAGTCCTTTAGACAGCAACTCATTAATGTCTCAAGTGGGCAAATTAGCGTGAGTAAGCTGTTGTCTTAAGTTGTCTTGTGTGGCGCTTTACTTCAAGATATACAGCATAAACTTTATTTAGACAGAGAAACGACACGGATGCAAATCAGAGCGATTATTAGGATCGTTGGGCTTCTAGTAATGCTATTTAGTCTCGCTATGATTGTTCCAGCCTTGGTGGCGGCTGTTTATAAGGATGGTGCGGGTAAAGCCTTTATGGCGGCATTTGCACTGTGTGTTAGTGCCGGTTTTCTGTTGTGGTTCCCCCAACGTCATCAAAAAACTGAATTAAAAGCCAAAGAGGGTTTTTTAATTGTGGTGCTGTTCTGGACAGTACTAGGCAGTGTAGGAGCGTTGCCGTTTATTCTTACCGAAAACCCCAATATGTCGATTACCGACTCCTTCTTTGAATCCTTCTCTGGGCTTACGACGACCGGTGCAACGGTTATTGTAGGCATAGAAGAACTGCCCAAAGGCATATTGTTTTATCGGCAAATGCTGCAGTGGTTAGGGGGGATGGGAATCATTGTTCTTGCGGTTGCGGTACTGCCCATTCTAGGTGTTGGCGGTATGCAGCTGTATCGCGCCGAGATCCCTGGGCCAGTAAAAGATAAGAAGATGACCCCGCGAATTGCCGAAACCGCTAAAGTGCTGTGGTACATCTATCTGTTTCTCACCATTAGTTGTTCGGTGGCGTTTTGGCTAGCGGGAATGTCTTTGTTCGATGCGATATGCCATGCTTTCTCTACCATCGCTATTGGTGGCTTCTCCACTTACGACGCCAGCCTTGGCCATTTCGATAGCTCATTAATCAATACCATTTGTGCAGTATTTCTTATCATCTCTGGGATTAACTTCTCCTTACACTTTGCTGCCATTAATGGCCGAGCCATTACCTTTAAGTACTATTTTCTTGATCCCGAGTGTCGTGCTTTCTTCTTTATACAAATGAGTCTAACCCTGATTTGTGTGGCTATTTTGCTTGCTCAGCAAGTTTATAGTTCGCCTACTGTGGCCTTAGACCAAGCCTTTATTCAGTCTGTCTCCATTTCTACTACTGCTGGTTTTACAACAACCAGTTTCTCAGAGTGGCCGCTGTTCTTGCCTGTACTACTGGTATTTTCCAGTTTTATTGGCGGCTGTGCAGGGTCAACGGGAGGGGGCTTAAAGGTTATTCGAGTATTCTTGTTAAGCCTGCAGGGGATGCGCGAGTTAAAACGCTTAGTCCATCCGCGAGCGGTATTTCAAATTAAGCTGGCCAACAAAGCATTGCCAGACCGCGTGCTCGAAGCAGTTTGGGGCTTTTTCTCTGCATATACCTTAGTGTTTGTTATTTGTATGTTAGGGCTTATTGCGGCGGGGATGGACGAACTGTCGGCATTTTCAGCCGTGGTCGCTTGTTTAAATAACTTGGGGCCAGGGCTGGGCCAAGTGGCGGTGCATTACTCAGACATTACCGACGCAAGTAAATGGGTGTTGCTTACTGCAATGCTATTTGGACGTTTAGAAGTATTTACCTTATTGGTGTTGTTTACACCTGCCTTTTGGAAAAGTTAATCATGAAACTACTGGTACTGTATTCAAGCTGTGAAGGGCAAACCTTAAAGATAGCTAAACACATTGTTGCTAAACAAGCTGACGCTATCGAGAGCGCAGATTACCTCAATATAGAAGAGAGTAAGCTAACTCTTGAATTAGAAGGTTACGACAAAGTACTTATTGGTGCGTCTATTCGTTACGGAAAGTTTAGGCCGCAGTTATTTGCAATGCTTTCTGAGTACCAACAACAGCTCGCCAAACTGCCCGTAGCATTTTTTGGGGTATGTTTAACTGCACGCAAGCCAGAGAAGAGTACCCCTGAAACCAGTGTATATATGAAGAAGCTAAATCAAACCGCAGCCTGGACCCCTAAACTTCAAGCAGTGTTTGCCGGCGCCTTGCTGTATTCTCGATACACATGGTGGCAAGCATTATTAATTCAACTGATTATGAAGATGACCGGCGGAAGCACAGATAAAAGCCAAGATATCGAATTAACCGATTGGAACAAAGTTGATGAATTCGCTACAGAGTTCGCAAATCTGCATGAATAAACAACAATCCGAGCGTTTTTAAAGTGTTCTTGCACAAGCTTTGAACACTTAAACAAAAAACTTCAATTTTCTTCAAAAAACGCTTGCGCCGCCAGCGCGGATCCCTATAATGCGACTCCACTGACACGGCAAGCGGCGCTGCAAAGCGATGTAGAAACGATGTCAGGGTTGGTAAGGCCTGAGGCTTTATTAACGGCGCAAAAACTTCTTCTTAATTAATATTAAAAAGCGGTTGACAGCCACAGAGGAAAGCGTAGAATGCGCACCTCGCTTCGGCAACGAAGCAACGCTCTTTAACAATTTATCAAGCAATCTGTGTGAGCACT
>NZ_BJEQ01000009.1 GCF_005405585.1 Agarivorans sp. Toyoura001
GGCCGTCAGGAAAAAGCGTGCTTTTTTCGGCCGAAGCGGAAGCAGCTATGCTGCACCCCTGTTCCACCGCCAGGCTCTTATTACTAAGCCCGCTCAATGAGCGGGCTTTTTTATTGTCTGCGATTTAAATCTATCCTCTATCTATATCTCAGATATAAAAAGAACAATACAGGTGGTCAATTATTGGCCAGTTAGCTGAGTGAATTGGTGAAATGTTTGTAATGCCGATCAGGATGATTTAGCCTGAGAATGAACGTTTGCAATACTTCTCACATCGCCTGTTGGCCTATGGAGGGCAAATATGGAAAATAACGCTCCAAGTAAACTGTTCATTCTCGACACCAATGTGCTGCTGCACGAACCCCTCGCTATTTACTCATTTCAAGAACACGATGTCGTCATCCCGATGACGGTACTCGAAGAATTAGACCGAATTAAAGATAGGCAAAAAGACGTAAGTCGCGATGCTCGAGTAGCTATTCGCTCTCTAGAGGATGTCTTTGCCGATGCGTCCCCAGAAGAAATTGTTAATGGTATTAACCTTAAAAATGAAGCTGATAATCAAGTTAGCGGTAAAGTCGCCATTTTTGCGGATCACGCCTTAGAAAAAGATCAGCAAAACTTTACTGCTGATGAGCCCGACAACCGTATTATTAATGCGGCTATCTATTTGCAAGCAAAGCACACCCCGCGAAAGGTGGTTCTTGTAACTAAAGACATTAATATGCGCTTAAAGGCTAAAGGAGCCGGCCTAGAACTTGTTGAAGACTATCGTACCGATCAATTGATAGATGATATTCGCCTATTAGCTAAGGGCTTTGTAGAGTTTGAAGGTAGCTTTTGGGGGCGTGTTAAAGACTGTGAAAGCAGCTCTGAAGGTCGAGATACCCACCATGTTATTGATGCTGAGGTCCTAGGCCCATGTTATGTGAATCAATACATAGTGGATGATACCGAAAGTTTTGCTGCGCGAGTTGTAAAAAAGGATGAGCAAAAGGTCGAGCTACTAGATTTAGGTTATGAACGGCTGATGGCCAAACATGCTTGGGGGGTGCATCCTAAAAACATCTATCAAGGCATGGCGTTTGATGCCTTGCTCGATCCAAGTATCGATTTAGTCATTCTTACTGGCCCTGCCGGGTGTGGTAAAACATTGCTGGCAATGGCTGCTGCTTTAGAGATGGTGGTAGAGAAAGGGATCTACGACAAGATTATTGTTACTCGAAATACTCCTGAAATCGCTGAATCGATTGGCTTTTTACCCGGTACAGAAGAAGAGAAAATGGCCCCTTGGCTGGCAGCGATTACCGATACTTTGGAAGTGCTGCACAAACATGATGAATCGATGTCAGGCTCAATGAATTACATTATGGAAAAGGCCAACATCCAGTTCAAATCCGTTAACTTTATGCGTGGACGGAGTATTCAAAATTCCTTTGTCTTTTTGGATGAGTGTCAAAATTTAACAGCTTCCCAGCTCAAAACCATTATTACTCGCTGCGGTGAAGGAACCAAATTGGTATGCTGTGGTAACTTAGCGCAAATTGACAGCAATTACTTGTCGGCAGTGACCTCAGGGCTAACTTACATTGTTGAGCGCTTTAAAGATTTTGAAGGAAGTGCAAATGTTTACTTAAATGGCGTAGTGAGGAGCCGTTTAGCCTCGTTTGCAGAAGAAAAACTATAGAAGGTAAAAGATGATTGGAGACGAAAACAAGCGCGCATTTCACCGTATGCTAATTGATGCAGAGTTACGTATCTGGGTTGGCCAGCAAAGCTATTCGGGTTTGTGTAAAGACTTAAGTGCTACTGGCATGGGGATTAGTTTAAAAGATGTAAAACTGGCCTTAGGCGATGACGTTGAAGTCGCCTTAAGTGGTCAAGGTGTTGCACCTTTTAGTGCTAAGGGCAAAGTGGTACGTTGTATAGCTGAAGGCGATATTGATTACGCTGTTGAGTTTACTTCACTCTCTTAAACTTTGGGGGTTCCCAGTCTATTCGTTGATAGGTATAAAGCCCTGAATGGATGTACTGGGAACTGCTTTTTGCTACTTTCCCTAATTGAAACAACGCTGGCCCAGTGGGTTCAGCAAGTACAAATTTCTTACCTCTTATCTCCACCGTTTCATCACTAGCTCTTGCTGGAATGGCCAAAGCAATCAAAGCATGATTTGGCACATAAATAATGGCAATATCCAACCTTGGAAAAGCCGTTTTGAGGGCGCTAGCAATCAAAGTAGATTTACTATCGCAGTCGCCTACATTATTACGAATAACTTGAATTGGGGTGAGGTAACCAGCGCCACGTAGATTGTCTTTAGAGCGTAGTTGGTTGTAAGGAATAGATTGTACAAACCCCAGTAAATAATTAGTGACTTCCCTAGGGCTACTTTCCTTGTCCCCTAGAGCATTTAAGCTGCTGTTTAACCAACTTGTGAGATATTCGGCGCTCTCTTTAGCCAAACGGTTATGGTCTGGCATAATTCCTATTGAACCATCCACGGTACGTTGTTCTACAAAGTATTGTTGGTTTAAATAGTTTTGGTAATGCTGCTCAATGTCTTGGTGTAGTTGAGTATTTATTTCTTTTAACAGTGCTTGGTCATTGCCCTGCAGCTGATAAGAGAGTTGGTCGTTTTGAGTATTAAAGGTTACTCGTGCTTGTTTAGGGTCTATGTTACTTAGGCTGCTTTTTAGCTGAGAGAGCACGTATTGCTGAGCATGTTGAGGGCGATACTGAGTAAACTTTGTGAGGTGGTGTGGATAGTTGAGTAAGCTAAAGCCTATTTGTTGTTGCTTACCTTGTTGATCGTTCCAGAGGTAGTTGTAATTGCCTGCATTTCTGTCAAAACTGAGCTGTTCTGCATCAGCAAAAGCACTGAGTAAGCCGGAGATAATGAGTAAGTGAATTAATCCTTTTTTCATTGTTGCTCCGGCTGATTTAATGCTATTAGCCTAGTTTAGATTGTTTCTGTTTGGCGACTTGTTCCGCGCGATGAATATGATTCAATACGTGAACAAAGGCTTTAGCCGAAGCTTCTACAATGTCGGTGGCTAAGCCCATGCCGTGATATTTACGCCCCTGATAATTTGCAACAATATCGGCTTTACCAAGTGCATCTTTAATATCTGATTTTTGCGCAGCACTTGTGCCACCGCCTGCGGCTTCAATAGTGTAGTCGTCGATCTTGATATCGTAGCCGGTTATTTTACGTAGGCAACGGTAGGCTGCATCGATGGGACCATTCCCGGTAGAGGCTTCGAGTATTGTCTCTTCACCGGCGATAAGCTTAACGGTAGCGGTTGAAACCACATCAGAGCCACTTTGAGCACTTAAGTACTCTAATCGATAATGCTCAGATTCATCTTGTAAGTTATTAAAAAATACTAAGGCTTCTAAGTCATAATCAAAGACTTGGCCTTTACGATCTGCGAGTGCTAAAAAGCTCTCGTATAATTCATTTAAGTCGTAATCAGCTTCGCTGTAACCTAACTCCTGCATACGGTGTTTGATTACGTGGCGACCAGAGCGTGAGGTAAGGTTTAAGCTGTTTTTGTTTAAACCAATACTCTCGGGTGTCATGATTTCGTAAGTATTTTCATTCTTCAACATGCCATCTTGGTGAATGCCTGAAGAGTGTGAAAAGGCGTTGCTGCCAACGATGGCTTTATTAGCTTGTACTGGCATGTTACACAAATGACTGACTAACTGACTCGCGCGGTAAATTTCTTGAGACTTAATATTGCTGGTTAAACCGCCGAGCTGATCTTTACGAGTATTGATGATCATGGCCACTTCTTCGAGTGAGCAGTTGCCTGCACGTTCGCCAATCCCGTTTAAGGTACATTCTATTTGGCGAGCACCTTGCTGCACAGCTGCAATAGAGTTAGCTACCGATAAACCCAAATCATCGTGACAGTGAACCGATATAACGGCTTGGTCAATATTAGGTACGCGATTAAATAGGTTGCTAATAATGCCACCAAACTCGCTAGGAAGCGTGTAACCAACGGTATCTGGAATATTTACCGTGGTAGCGCCGGCTTTAATCGCGGCTTCAACCATGCGGCAAAGATTATCAATAGGGGTGCGTCCGGCATCTTCACACGAAAATTCAACGTCGTTGGTATAGTTACGCGCGTGTTTTACTGCTTTTACTGCCATATCCAATACGTCGTCAAAGCTACGTTTAAGTTTGCTTTCTACGTGCACGGTTGATGTAGATATAAAGGTATGAATACGGAAGGCTTCAGCAACTTTTAGTGCCTCGGCGGCTACATCAATGTCTTTTGGTAGTGCGCGAGATAATGCACAGACAGTGGAGTTTTTAATCTCTCGAGCAATGGTTTGTACTGAGTCAAAATCGCCAGGAGAAGAAATTGGAAAGCCCACTTCCATAATGTCTACGCCTAAACGTTCTAAGGCGAATGCAATTTGCAGCTTTTCTTTAACCGTTAAGCTGGCTGCTAAGGCTTGTTCACCGTCACGAAGGGTGGTATCAAAAATTTTGACTAGGTCAGACATTCATTAATCCTTGTCTATGTTATCTGTGTTTGCCTAACTGCACGTTATAGTGATTAGGTTTATTATTAGTTATTGAATGCGAGGCGCACAATATATCGGCTATTTTAGCAAGCTGACATCTTAACGGCTAAGTAAAAATAGAGCCAGTGACTCAATAACAAATTAATAAGGGGGATAAAGCGTGACCAAAACTGCAATTGTGATTGGCGCTACAGGTTTGGTGGGCCAGCAATTAGTGACGCAACTTCTGGCTAGTGAACAATGGCACAAGGTAGTGGTATTTGTTCGCTCTAGCTTAAATGTGTCTGATGAAAAATTGCTCGAGCACGTGGTTGATTTTGCTGATATGCCACAGTGGCAAGCAGACATTAAAGGCGATAGCTTGTTTATTTGTTTAGGCACTACACTTAGCCAAGCAGGCAGCAAAACGGCGATGCGTAAGATTGATTTGGAGCTACCGTTAGCGTTTGCCACATTGGCCAAAGGCAATGGTGTTAACGATTGCTTGCTTATCTCTTCGTATCTAGCAAATGCACATTCACTGTCACATTATTTGCGGCTGAAGGGCGAACTTGAAAACCAACTGGCTCAGCTAGGGTTCCAACGCTTTATTGCTTTTCGACCGGGGCCTTTACTTGGGAAGCGAAAACAACCGCGTTTTTCTGAGCAGGTGGTGGCAGCTATGCAGCCAATATTTAGAGCACCTTATTCGCCATTACGCGCTTGGCGAGGTATTTCTGCGGATCAATTAGCCCACACTATGAGCGTTTACGCGTTGTTAGATGACAATATCGCTAAGCAAGTTGTTCAAGGAGAATCCTTGTTTCAACATTGATGGAAAAACACTGTCATTAGTCATTAACTCTTTAAGTCCCCTTAATCCACCTACTTCGTAAGGTTCTTCTCAGTGTGTAAGTTATCACTAAGCTGAACATTGTCATGGTTTTGTCAAGTTACCTTCATTTAGCGGTAAAGCAAATTATCCAGTCTGTGGAAAAGCACAGGAAGGAGCTTGGTATGTTACAACGATTGAGCCAGTGGGATTATGCAATATCCGCTACATGTTTAGGCCACCGCTTTAATGCGCAAGTGGCTAAGGCGGCGCGGGTGGTCTCTCATTCCGGCGATGGTTATTACTACGCCTTATTTGGCGGGATTATCGCATTCACTCCATTTGCCGGCTCATTTTTGAGCATTGCTTTACCTGCCTTTGTTATTGAGCTGATGTGCTACTTGGTGCTGAAGCAAGTGTTTCGCCGAGACCGCCCCAAGTCACTACCGGTATTTATCTGCCCTTCTGATCGCTTTAGCTTTCCATCTGGACACAGTGCTGGCGCCTTTGTCATGGCCGGAAGTATCGCCCAAATTTTTCCCAGCTGGTCTGGTATTGCATTTACCTGGGCAAGCTTAGTGGCTTGCTCGCGAGTATTGCTTGGTGTGCATTTCATTAGTGATGTTATCGCCGGAGCAAGTTTAGGTTTGTTTATCGTTTACAGCATCAATTAGGTTAAGAAAAATGCGAATTCTTTACGGTGTTCAAGGTACAGGTAATGGCCATATTACTCGTGCGCGTTTGCTTTGCTCGGCCTTAAAGCAACAAGGTATACAGGTTGATGTACTTATGTCAGGTCGCGAAGGTGAAATGCCAGATGTTCCTGAGTTTGGTCGCTATCGTAAGGTGAAGGGAGTGAGCTTTCACCATAAAGGTGGGCGTGTGAACAAATGGGCGACGTTTCACGATTTGTCATTAAGGCAGTTTGCCCAAGATGTGAAAGCGCTCGATTTGTCATCTTACGATCTATTGATTAACGATTTTGAACCAGTAAGTGCATGGGCCGCTAAGCAACAAGGTGTAGATAGCCTTTCTATTTCTCACCAAGCTGCGTTCTTGCATGATATTCCTACTAAAGAAATGGGCTTTTGGAATCGTCGTTTAGTTCGCAACTTTGCGCCCTGCAAATACAATCTGGGTGTGCATTGGGCCGATTTTAAGCAGACCATTGTGCCACCACTGGTGGAAGCGTTAGAAAACATTAGCAATAACGGGAAAATTTTAGTGTATTTACCGTTTGAGTATTTGCATCAAATTTTGCCCTTGTTGAAGCGATTTACTGGCCATCAATTTGTGTGTTTTCATCCTGAGATAAAGCATCCAGTATCGGATGGAAATATTCAGCTACAGCCAATAAGTCGCAACGAGTTTTTAGACAATCTTCGCGCATGTGCTGGGGTGTTTTGTAATGCCGGTTTTGAGTTACCTTCAGAAGCAATGGCTGCAGGCAAAAAATTGCTAGTTAAACCGCTGTTTGGCCAATTCGAGCAAGTGACCAATGCCTATACCCTGCAAAGCTTAGGTTTAGCCCATGTGGCCGAGAGCTTAGAACCTTATCAGTTGGATTCATGGTTACAGATGGACCAAGCTGAGCCGGTTTATTACCCCAATGTTGCCGAGTTGCTGGCGACTTATATCAAGAAAGACCAGTGGCAAAACCTTGAAGCAATGGCTAAAGATATGTGGCAGCAAGTGAGCTACCCTGCGGCTAGCCAGTTGCTCATGGCGAATATCATGAGTGACCGAGCCCCAAGCGCCGAATCTTTGACTAAAATTAAAGTGTCGGGATGAGCCTACAAGGAGCGAGTATGCGTTTTACTAATGAAGACGGCCAGGTCATGGACTTAGCCAATAACATGACCTTACAAGAATTATACGATATGGGAGTAAGCATCTCGCTAAGTGAAGATGCCGATCCAGAACAACAGATTTGGCTAACAGAAGAGCATGATTCTATTAAGTGATAATGATGCTTGTGTGTAGCGCTAAGTGACCGGGTGATATCTATTTATCATCCGGTTTTTTATTGTTTGTTTGGGAGAATAGTCTGTTGAAGCTCTATCCTGCTTGAGATTTTTTATAGGATGAGCTGCTTAAAAGAGCAGAAAGACTAGACAAAAGCGTAGACGCTAGGGGGCAAGAAACGTTAAAGTGCTAGCCTTGGAAGACAGGATTATAAGTCCAATTTCCCGCAACATAACAAGAGTTATCCCCAACAATTAAAATAAATAAAGCCTGGAGGCTTGAACATGGAGAAGTTATCCGGCGCCGAAATGGTCATCCGCTGTTTGCAGGACCAGGGTGTTAAACATATTTTTGGTTACCCTGGCGGCTCAGTATTAGATGTCTACGATGCGCTATTTGACAGCAGTGATATTGAGCATGTTTTGGTTAGACATGAGCAAGCCGCTGTACATATGGCCGACGGCTATGCGCGCGCAACTGGCGAAGTAGGTACTGTATTGGTGACCTCTGGTCCCGGTGCTACAAACACGATCACCGGTATCGCTACCGCCTATATGGATTCAATCCCTTTGGTGGTGTTATCCGGCCAAGTGCCTACTGGTTTGATAGGCCAAGATGCCTTCCAAGAAACCGATATGATCGGTGTTTCTCGTCCAGTGGTTAAACACAGCTTTTTAGTAAAAAAAGCCGAAGAGATCCCTGCCGCGATTAAAAAGGCTTATTACATTGCCTCTACAGGGCGTCCGGGTCCGGTTGTTATTGATTTACCAAAGGACGTGCAGAATCCGCTGCTTAAGTTCCCTTACGAATATCCAAAATCGGTTAACATGCGGTCGTATAACCCTACGTTAACTGGTCATAAAGGTCAGATTAAAAAGGCAGTTAAAGCCTTAGCTGCTGCCGAACGTCCAGTGCTGTACATTGGTGGCGGCGCGATTATGGCTGAAGCTGGCGAGCAAATTAGCAAGCTGGTTGATTTGTTTAATATGCCAGTTACCTCAACCCTGATGGGTTTAGGGGCATTTGCCTCCACCGACCCTCGCTTTGTGGGCATGCTTGGTATGCACGGCACCTATGAAGCCAATATGTCGATGCATAATGCCGACGTGATTTTTGCGGTGGGTGCGCGCTTTGATGACCGCGTCACGAACAATGTGAAAAAGTTCTGCCCTAACGCGACTATTTTACACATTGATATTGATCCAACCTCCATATCAAAAACAATTCGTGCCGATATCCCTATCGTCGGTTCTGTTGATTCAGTGATTGACCAAATGCTGGAATGTATTGAAGAAACAGGCATTAAGAACGAAGCCGACAGCTTGAAAGCGTGGTGGGCTCAGGTAGACGAATGGCGCAGCCGCAAGTGTTTAGACTATGCAAAAAGCGATACATTGATTAAACCTCAGCAGGTGATTGAATCAATGTACCGCGTTACCAAAGGTGATGCTTATGTCACCTCTGATGTTGGTCAGCACCAAATGTTCGCCGCCTTGTATTATCCTTTTGATAAGCCACGGCGTTGGATTAACTCTGGTGGTTTAGGCACCATGGGCTTTGGTTTCCCCGCGGCTATGGGGGTTAAGTTTGCCTTCCCTGATGCTACCGTGGCCTGTGTAACAGGTGATGGTTCTATTCAAATGAACATTCAAGAGTTGTCGACTTGCTTGCAATATAACGTGCCAGTGGTGATTGTTTCTTTGAACAACCGCTCGTTAGGCATGGTTAAACAGTGGCAGAAGATGTTCTACGATGGTCGCCAATCTCATTCTTACATGGATTCCGTGCCTGACTTTGTGAAATTGGCTGAAGCTTACGGCCATGTAGGTATGCAAGTGAATCACCCTGATGAGCTAGATGCAGCCATGGAAAAAGCCTTCTCAATGAAAGACCGAGTGGTGTTTATGGACATCATGGTTGACCCTGAAGAACACGTTTATCCAATGCAAATAAAAACCGAAGCGATGAAAGACATGTGGCTAAGTAAAACGGAGAGAACATAATGCGCCGAATTATTTCAGTTTTATTAGAAAACGAAGCTGGTGCTCTGTCTCGTGTTACTGGCTTGTTCTCGCAGCGCGGTTTTAACATTGATTCATTAACCGTGTCTACCACAGAAGATCCAACTCTTTCACGTATGAGCATTTGCACTTACGGCGATGAAAATACCATTGAGCAAATCACCAAGCAGCTAAACAAGCTGGTTGATGTGCTTAAAGTATCGGAGTTAACCGAAGCTGAGCATGTTGAGCGTGAGATAATGTTGGTTAAAGTTCGTGCGGCTGGAGCAATCCGCGAAGAAGTGATGCGAACTTGTGATATTTTCCGCGGTCAAATCGTTGATGTAACGCCAAGCATGTATATCATGCAATTAAGTGGCGATAGCGCCAAACTGGATGCTTGTGTCAAAACCTTAGCGCAATCAACCGAGATTTTGGAAGTAGTGCGAAGTGGTGTTTGTGGCATGAGCCGCGGCGAGAGAATGCTTCGACCATAAATCTTTTTGAAATGTCGAGTTAAAGACCAGCTTAGGCTGGTCTTTTTTTGTATTGATTCCAAGCATTTCGATAATTACTGATATACTCAAGCGATGGCTAAACCAAAGGATGGTAGGGCCCGTTGCGCTTGATGGTGAGGAACACCTTGCATGAAATTCTCTAGTCGGATCATTGTATTTACCATTAGTTGCGTAGTAGTCGCGGTACTGCTTGTATTGCTAGGTGGAGCATTAACCTTCCGACAACTTGCCTTCAATCAGCAGCAGCACCAGTTGCGCTCGGTAGTTGAGGTAATCGATGGCCAGTTGAGTGTTCAACCAGAAACACCCGAGTTTGCCCAATGGCTGCCTAACTGGCTGCGGGCCCATAATATTCAAGTATTAGAAGTGTCTAACCGTGGAGGGGTGATTTATACCTTTCGCGAACTCAATTATACCGGCAATAGCAATAGCTTGGTGTCTTACCGTTACCCCTTAATGGCTCATCCTGATTTTGTGATTCAAATTTGGGTAGAGCGACCATTCAAACAGCTTACCTACGAACCCGAAGCCATGTTGGGCATTGGTGGCGGCGTATTGATTGTTGCACTCAGCTTAATTGCGGTGTTCCGCTGGCTTAAAAAGATTATGTTCGGTGCAGAGTTACTGCAAACGCGCGGTAACCAAATATTGGCGGGGCGATTGCGCGACGTACAAGTGGGTAGTCCCAAGGAATGGCCTAATGCGGCCAGTAAAGCCATTGAACAACTTATTACTCAATTACTTGAAGCACGCCAAGAACGTAGCCGGTTTGACTGTATTATTCGTAATCACGCCTTTGTCGATGAGCTCACTCAGTTGTCAAACCGCACCCATTTCTATAATCAGTTAGAAGCGGAAATTGGTGATGCAGACGCACACACCGGCGCGGTGCTTTTGGTTTATTTGCGGGGCATGGATGACGTTAATTACCAGTACGCCCGTAACGAAGGCGATGCTATTTTGCAGCAAAGTGCCGATGCATTAAAGCAGTACACGCGCCGCAACATAGATGTGAACTTAGCTCGCTTCAGTGGTGATGCCTTTGCTTTGTTAATGCCGCTTTCCACTTTAGATGAAGCTGAAGATACAGCTGCGGGCATTCTCAAGCTGCTAGAGCGCATTTCTTTGCCAGAAGTGGCGGACGAAGATGACTTTTTCTACATTGGTATTGCAGGTTATCAATATGGTGACAGCGCGCAATTAGTGATTGAGCAAGCCGAAGACGCATTGCGTGTTGCCCAAATGCAGCGCCACAATGGGTGGTATGTGGTACCTCGCGAATTAAGTTCAACCCAAACCGGAAAGGGTTCGGTTCGCTGGCGTACCCTGTTGCAGCATGTATTAAGCAATGAAGGGCTGCATTATTATCAGCAAGATGTTGTTGATGAAGATGGTCGGGTTTGTTATCGCGAATTATTAGCCAGAATTACCGACTACCAAGGCGAAGTGATAAACGCTGGCGTATTTTTGCCTTGGGCGGAGAAAAGCGGCTTACAGGCAAGTTTTGATGAGCATGCCTTAACATTTGCCATGAAGTACGTGAAATACACTCGCCAGCCTATCAGTGTTAACTTGAATATTGCGACGGTAATAAAGCAGTCGGTGATGCGTGAATTGCTGCAGTGGGTTTTCTCTGTGCCTTACAAAGAGTGTAAGAAACTAGTCTTAGAGTTTCCCGAGATACAGTTATCGCAGTTAAATGACACCGAAATGCTACGTTTAAAAGCACTGAATAAAAAAGGCATTAAGTTAGCGGTAGAGCGAGCGGGGCAGCGGGTGGTGAGTACTCAATACATTAGCGAGTTAAAGCTTGAATATTTGAAGCTGCATACTAGCTTAGTGCGAGACATTCAGATTCGACAAGTTAACCAGCTCGCAGTGAGCTCATTAGTGGCCAGTTGTTCTGACCGCGTAGAGGTTATTGCTGTAGGCGTAGAGCGCAACGAAGAATGGCGTGTTTTGCAGCGTTTAGGTGTGCACTACGGGCAAGGTTTCTTATTTAGCAAGCCAGAGCCCATTTAAATCATCTTAGGGTGGCGTTTTGGTGAGAAAAGCATGAGTTATTTGAGTGTCTAATCTACAGTTACTAGATATACCGCCGTTAATCTTGAGAATTAGCACATATTTGTCGGCCAATGCTTTAAAAAATAACAGAAAAGTTTAGACTACTTGTGTAGATTTTACATGGATTACTCAAAGGAAAAGGGATGGGTTTAGCGTTTTGGCGAAGAAATACAGCGAAGACTCGTTGCAGTGCCTATTTGCGCTCAGATCTTGTGGTTTTAGCCGATCACCAACAGCAAACCTTTGAGAAGTCGGTTAGCTCTATCGAGCAATGGCCAGAAGCGTTAGCATCATTATGTAAAGAGGCACAACTCGGTGCCGACCATCAAATTGTTTTTGTTCTAGGTAATGCGCATTATCAACAGTTTCAGGTAGAAAAACCCAAAGTCGCCGATGAAGAGTTGGCGGGGGCTGTGCCGTGGACCATTAAAGACATGGTGGCAGAGCAGGTCTTAGATTTAGCGGTTGATTATTACGAAGCGCCAGCCGCGCCAATGGCCAGTGAAAAGCTCAATGTAGTGTGTGTTCGTAAACCTATTATTCAGCAGCTGGTGAATATGGCGAATCAGCAAGATTTAACCATTGAAGGCATCACTATTGAAAGCCTCGCTGCGATTAATTTTCTTGAAGCGAATGAGCGTTGCCAAATGTTGTTATGGCAGCCCAAAGGTGGTGACTTAGAACTTATTGTGGTTCGCCAAGGGCAAGTATCTTTTACTCGTCAGCTACGTGCCTTTTCTGCGTTGGGTCAGATGCAAGAAATTGAATTTACCCAATCTTTCTTTGATAGCTTGAGCTTAGAGCTACAACGTTCAATAGACTACATTAGCGCCACTCTAAAGTTGCCAGAAGTTAGCGTTATTCAGTTGGCGATTCCTAGCCGTTTTTGTGATGAAATTGCTCGCCAGTTGCAGCAAAATCTAACCCCAAAAGTTAATTTATTAGAACTCTCGTCGATTGAAAGTAGTGAGTACTATTATCACTTGCCAGCCTTGGCTGCTTTACAAGAAGGGGTGTTGTCGTGAAAACGAGAATTAACCTTTATGTTGAGGAGTTTCGTCCAAAGCCAGAACGAGGTTCACTAAGGCAAGCGGTGATATCTTGGGGAATTGTTGGCGTGTTAGCTTTGGTCTGGGGATTTTGGCAGCAGCAGCAAACCAATGCCGCTGTTGTAAGCTCGAGTGCTCAACGCCAATTACTTAATCAACAAGAGCAACAGCTTAATAAACTAAAAGCCGCTATCGAGCAGCGCGCTTTAGACCCAAGATTGCAGCGTGAAGTTAGCCTGGTGCAACAAGAGCTAACATTGAAACAATTGTTAGACCAGCGCCTTAAAGGACATGGTTATGCAAACAGCGGCTTTTCTTCATCGCTTAATGCTTTGGCGTCTATTGAAGATAGCCAAATATGGCTGACTGAAATAAATATTCAGCGTGGTCGTATGGCCTTAGCGGGGCAATCAACCAGCAGTGATGCGGTGCCTAAATGGCTTAAGCAGTTTAAGGCCTACCCCGATTTGTCTCAGCAACAGTTCGCTGGCTTGAAGATATTTAGAGATGAAGACCAGCAACTGCACTTTAGTTTAAGTGGTTCAACTAAGAGCGAAAGCATATTAGGAGCCTCAAATGAGTGAGCAGTGGCAACAGTGGCAAGCTACCTTCGCAGGTCTTAGTTTACGAGAACGCCTATTGATTCTTGTTACCGGCTTGTTGGTTATTATATTACCGAGTTATTACTTGTGGATAGAACCCGCCAGTATTAAGCAAAATAAAGCTGAAACAGAGTTAGCAGAAGCGACGCGCAAATACGCTGAAAATGCCGATTTAATTGAATTCAGTAAAATAAAACTGCGCGAAGATCCTAATAAAGACATTAAAGCTGAGTTGTTACAGTTACACACTCAGCTAGAACAAGTAGATAAAAAACTAGAGCTACAGCAGGCGGGCTTGATCCCTGTTGAGCAGATGACCGAAGTATTGGAGAAACTGCTGCAAAAAAGTGACGGTTTGATGCTGGTCTCTATGGATTCTTTAGCACCTGAAGCGATATTGAGTAGTGCAGAAAGCAGCGCCGATAGCCTTAATTTTTATCGCCACGGTATTCGATTAAAACTTAATGGTGGCTATTTTCCTTTAGTTAAGTATTTGCAGGTAGTTGAAGAGTTACCGCAGCGATTCCTGTGGCAACTTATCGATTACCAAGTGCTTGAGTACCCAAGAGCCGATATCACTATCGATATCTATACCTTAAGCACCAATAAGGATTTTATTAGTGGCTAAGTATTTTTTAGCGTTAATGCTCTCATGTGGAGTGCTTACCAGTAGTGTGTTGGCTACGCCGCTAAGTGATCCTACAGCGCCACCTAATAGTCGCAGTAGCACGAGTAGTGCCGCCAAGCAGGTATCTTTACCCAGTATCCAAGCGATTATTGTTGGTGGGAAAGAGCCAGGGGCGATTCTTAATCAGCGCTTTGTGGGCGTAAAACAATCAATATCAGGTTACACCTTGAGCCGTGTGCATCAAGATTACGTAGTGTTAACACGAGCAAATAAGCAGTATCGAATTCAATTAGACAAGGTGTCAGTGAAACGCGTCACTGGGCAGGGGCAGTAATACATGTATATCAAACGGATTTTTATTGGCTGTGTCGTTGTATTGGTAAGTGCTTGCCAGTCCACCTCTAGGCCTGATCCTGTAGAAGCTAAGCAAGCTATCTCTGAAGCGCAAAAACCAGTGCCGTCTACGATAAAAGCGCCAGAGTTACCCGCAGAAGTGCAAGCAGAGCTAATGCCAGAACTTGGCTTGCAGCAGGGCGACTTGCTTCAGGTTGAGCATCGCTTTGACGTAAATGCGCGTAATGTAGACGCAAAAACCTTCTTCCCTGCTTTGATTAAAGGCTCTCCTCTTAGCGTAGCGATGCACCCAGGCGTAGAGGGTAAAATTACCTTAAAACTTAAAGAAGTGACCTTAAAAGAAGCCATTGATGTGGTGTCTGATATGTATGGTTACGACGTTAAACGTAGCGGTAAAATATTACATGTTTACCCTGCGGGAATGCGTATTGAAACTATTCCACTTAACTACTTAATGTTAGAGCGTTATGGCTATACCCGTACCCGCATTAATTCGGGTGGTATCACCGGTGGTGATAGCGATAATAATAGCTCGAGCAATAATTCGTCGAATAACTCATCTAGTAATAACTCCAGTAACAACAATAACAGCAGCCGTAATTCTAATCGGAGTGACAGTTTTAACGGCACTAAAATTGAGTCTGCGACTGAAACGCGTTTCTGGTATGAGCTTGAAGAAACCTTACGCGGCATGATCGGCATTAGTATGCGTCGAGATCGTGGCAACGATACCTCTTACGCCAATGACGGCCGCATGGTGGTTGTTAGCCCACAAGCTGGTTTAGTTACTGTACGTGCTTTTCCAGATGAAATTCGTACCATTAAAACCTTTTTGGCTAAGTCTGAAAGGAACTTACAGCGTCAAGTGATTTTAGAAGCCAAGATCATTGAAGTCACCTTAAGTGATGGTTACCAACAAGGTATTGATTGGACCAACGCCGGTGATGTGATTGGCTCAACAGAAGTATTGTTTAACAATACCTCGCAAATTCCTGGTGATGCGATTAGTGCAATATTAGGGGGCGGTGGTGCGCTAACCGTTACCGATGGTAATTTTCAAGCGGTGGTGAGTTTGTTGCAAACTCAAGGTGATGTGAATGTATTGTCTAGCCCGCGCATTACGGCGTCAAATAACCAAAAAGCTGTTATTAAAGTGGGTACCGACGAGTACTTTGTTACTGACGTATCAAATACTACTATCTCGGGCACCAACCCAGTGACCAACCCCAGCGTAGAGTTAACACCATTTTTCTCGGGTGTTGCTTTAGATGTTACTCCACAAATTGACGATAACGGGCAAGTGCTACTGCACGTTCACCCCTCAGTGACAGAAGTTAAAGAGCAACGCAAAGTGATTAGCTTTGGTAGCTCTAGTGAGCAACTTGATTTGCCCTTAGCCCAAAGTGACATTCGTGAAACTGATACGGTTATTAAAGCGAACTCTGGTGATGTGGTAGTGATTGGTGGTTTGATGAGCTCCAAACAGGAAGAGATTATTTCTAAAGTGCCGTTTATTGGCTCTATTCCTGGCTTGGGCGAGTTGTTTACCAACAAAGCGATATCGAGCAAAAAAACCGAATTAGTAATTTTGATTCAGCCTACTGTGGTGACCGAAGATACTTGGCAAATTGAGCTACAGAAGTCTCAGGATTTGCTGAACACTTGGTATCCAGAAGAAAACTAGGCGGCATAAGTGGCAGTATATCTGGAACATTTTGGACTTTCGCAAGCACCGTTTGGTTTAACGCCGAACACGGGTTTGTATCAGGCTTTATTACCTCATGACGAGGCGATACAGGTACTGCAAACTGCGCTTAAATCTGGCGAAGGTTTTATTAAAGTCAGTGGCGAAGTGGGTACCGGTAAAACGTTGCTTTGTCGCAAATTGCTTAATGAAATGAGCGATGAGTACCAGTTTGCTTACTTGCCTAATCCTTGTTTATCTGCCGAGCAAATCCATGCCGCATTAGCCAACGAATTGGGCTTGAAGGTCGACCCAAGTGCCTCTTCGCATAGTTTATTGGAACAGATTCATCACTGCTTAATTGAATTAGCCAGTCAACAGCGACCAGTTGTACTATTGATTGATGAAGCTCAGGCCTTAAGTGACGAAGCTTTAGAAGTGATTCGGCTGCTTGGAAATCTAGAAACAGAGCAGCGTAAATTATTACACGTAGTCTTGTTTGGCCAACCTGAGCTAGATGAGCGCTTAGCCAGCCAGCAACTTCGCCAATTACGCCAACGCATCACATTCTCGTACCGTTTACGCGCCTTAGAAAAGGATGAGGTGGCTAGTTACATTCAGCATCGCTTACATTTAAGTGGTTACCGTGGTGGGCCGTTGTTTACTGCAGGGTCATTAAAGCTACTAACTCGGGCAAGCCGCGGAATTCCTCGTTTAATCAATATATTAGCACACAAGGTATTGATGCTGTGTTACGGCCAAGGTGCTCAACAAGTTAGTGTAAATATGGTGAAAACCGCCGTACAAGATACCGAGGATGCGGCGTTACCAGCAGCTAAAACCGCATTGTTGGTATTGGGTTTCTCCGCTTGTTTCTTGCTTGGTTTGGTTATTTGGTGGGGGGCACTACGATGAGTGTTATCAATCAAATGCTGAAAGATTTAGATAAGCGTCAGCAAACTAACCCGCAAAGTATGGCGCCACTGGTGGAAGAGTCAGGCCGCAGTGCTAGAGCCTACATCCTTATGGGTTTAGTGCTGATTGCATTAATGATTTCCGCTTGGTTGGCACTTCGCTATTTTGCTAACTTAGAGTTAAAAAGTGACGTTGAAGTAGTGACGGAAGCAACGAACAATAGTTCGCTCTCCATTTCTCCCGAGACTGAACAGCTTCAAGCTGTAGCTGCCGCGATAGACGTTGAATTAAACGAGCCTACAAGCAGTGCTGAGCTGATAGTAGAACCAGCGGATACCTTGAGCAATAAGGACTTACCACCGAAGACAACTACTGAGTTGGAGTTGGTTGCGACTCCAGATCCCAAATCAGACGTTGAGCAGACGCTACCAAGTCCCATCATTGAAGCTGAGCCAGAAAAAATAGCGACATCAAATGTTGTCATTACTACAGATAAGGTCGTTGAAGCTAGAGTTGAGAGTGAGCCTGAAGCTAACAAACCTTTAGATTTAGAAACAGTAGAGCGTCAAGCTCCGCTTTCTAAGAATGTAGAAAGCGACGAGTCGAGCTTGGAAATAAAACCTCTGAAACTTAATCGAGAACAACAAGTTGCCTTGTACACTCGGCGCGGTTTTCAAGCATTAGACAAAAATCAATTAGTAGAAGCGCGCTTAGAGTTTAATAAAGCTTTACAGCTCGATCATCAAGCACATGAAGTGAGAGAGCAATTAGCCGCCTTAGAGTTTGGCCGTGGCAACGCAAGTGCCGCAGTGAACTTGTTAGAAGAGGGGGTTCAACTTAGCCCATTGCGTGGTTCATTTAGAGTAATGTTAGCGCGTATCTTTGTGCAACAAGAAAATCTGCCGCAAGCCATTTACTATTTAGAGAGTGCCGAGCCTGAGGTGAGTGGCAATGTAGATTACTACGCCATGTTAGCCGGCCTAGCGCAAAACCTGAACAAACAAGATCTGGCCTTAAGTGCTTATCAAAAACTGGTGAAGCATGAGCCGAGCCGCGCGCGCTGGTGGATGGGTTATGCCATTGCCAACGACAAGTTAACTCATTACAACGAGGCGTTAGCCGCCTATCGCCAAGCGGAACTGATGGGACAGCTTTCTAGTCATTCACGCGATTTTGTCGCAAACCGTATTCGACAGTTGGAGCAATAAACATGGCGCAACCCAAATTACGAATGCGTTTAGGTGACTTGCTTGTAAGTGAGCAAGTTATTAGTGAAGCTGAGTTAATGAGCGCATTGGCTCAACAAAAGCAAACCGGGCGAAAGTTAGGCGCGACATTAATTGAACTTGGGGTTATTGCCGAAGTGCAGTTACTGGAGTTTTTGGCTCGCCAACTCGGCATTCCTTTTGTCGATTTAGCTCAGGCCTCTGTCGATGCTAATGCCGTTGTTATGTTGGGTGAAGTTCATGCTCGACGCTTACGAGCTTTGGTAATTCATAAAGATGGAGACGTACTTACTGTCGCCATTTCTGACCCCGCCGATCTCTCGGCTATTGATACCTTAGCCGGGTTGTTAGCGCCAAGTCAGCTTAAATATGTAGTAGCTCGTGAATCACAAGTGGTAGAAGCTTTTGACCGCTTCTATCGCCGTACGCGAGAAATTGAAGGTTTTGCCCAAGAGCTAAAAGAAGAGTATGCCAGCGCCGATGAATTTGATATTGGTCTGGCGACTGCCAACGACGAAAGTAACGAAACTACCGTGGTTAAGTTGCTGCAATCTTTGTTTGAAGATGCGGTACAAGTTGGCGCGTCAGATATTCATATTGAGCCAGACGACAAGGTATTACGGATCCGCCAACGGGTAGATGGTGTACTACAAGAAAGTGTATTAAACGAAGTGCAAATTGCCTCGGCCATGGTGCTGCGTTTGAAGTTGATGTCTGGGCTAGATATTTCTGAGAAACGTTTACCACAAGATGGCCGCTTTAATATTAAAGTACGTGGCCATTCTATCGATGTACGTTTATCTACCATGCCTATTCAGGCTGGTGAATCAGTAGTAATGCGTTTGCTCGATCAGTCTGCGGGTATTTTGTCCTTAGAGCAAACCGGTATGCCGCCCGACATCATGGAACGTTTCCGCCGCCAATTGCATCGCCCTCATGGCATGATCGTGGTAACGGGGCCAACCGGTAGTGGTAAAACCACCACTTTGTACGGGTCCTTAAGTGAGCTTAATCAGCCAGAATCAAAAATTATTACCGTAGAAGACCCGGTTGAATATCGTCTTCCTCGGATTAACCAAGTACAAGTAAACACCAAAATTGGTCTCGACTTTTCCAGTATTTTACGGACAACTTTGCGTCAAGATCCCGATATTTTGCTGGTGGGCGAGATGCGTGACCAAGAAACCGTAGAGATTGGTTTGCGTGGCGCTTTAACCGGTCACTTGGTGCTTACCACTCTGCACACTAATGATGCCATTACTAGTGCCCTGCGTTTAATTGATATGGGCGCAGCGGGCTATTTGGTAGCAAGCTCCTTAAGAACCATTCTTGCTCAACGTTTAGTTCGTCGTTTATGTGACAACTGCAAACAAGAGCAAGCTGCCACGCTAGAAGAAAAAGTTTGGCTAGAGCACATCAGTAGCCAAGATTTAAGTCAGCAAGTTTTCTTTAAAGGCCGAGGTTGTCAAACCTGTAATTACACCGGATACAAAGGTCGAATTGGTGTATTTGAAATGCTTGAGTTAAACGAAGCAATGATGGAGTGTTTGCGTCGTGATGACCCTGATGAGTTTTCCAAGGTCGCCAAAGCGTCTGAGCAATATAGACCTCTCTCTTTAGCCGCCTTAGATTACGCCAAACAAGGTGTTACCTCGATTGAAGAAGTGCTGCGTTTAGTGGAAGAAATTGATGTTTACGGCAGTGTAGTGAATCAAGCGGAAGAGTCTGTGTAATGGCTATTTTTCGCTATCAAGTTCGCGATAGCACAGGTCGCCTAATAAACGGCGATATTGAGGCGGCTAATCAAAATGCGGCTGCAGAAAGTTTACTTCGTCGCGGCTTAACACCGATTAAAATTGCCGAAGGAAAAGTGCAAGGCGAGGGTTTTGGTAGCTTAGATGTCAGTAGCTTATGGGAGGGGCGAATTAAAATTGATGAGTTGGTGGTATTCACTCGTCAAATGTACTCGCTAACCAAAGCTGGTATACCTATTATGCGGGCGATAAATGGCTTGGCCGAAACGGCCCACAGTAAGCTATTGCGCCGTTCCTTGGCGGGGGTATCAGATGCGCTAAGTAGTGGGCGGGCGTTATCTACATCAATGGCGGAATACCCGAAAGTATTCTCACAGTTGTTTGTAAGTATTGTGCATGTGGGCGAAAACACTGGCCAACTAGAGCAAGCGTTTTTGCAGTTATCGCAGTACTTAGAATTAGAAATGGATACTCGAAAGCGGATTAAAACCGCGATGCGTTATCCCACTTTTGTGATTTTGGCGATTGTTATCGCCATGGTGATTTTGAATATATTTGTTATTCCACAATTTGCTGAAATATTTGGTAGATTTAACGTGGAGTTACCCTTAGCCACCAGAATATTGATAGGAACGTCGAACTTTTTTGTGAACTTTTGGCCGCTGTTATTAGTGTTAGCAATTGGTTCGGTGTTTTTGGTGAGGTGGTATGTAGCCACTCCCAAGGGGCGAATGTTGTGGGATAAAACCCGCTTGCGTTTACCGGTGGTTGGCTCGGTGATTGAACGTTCTTTATTAGCGCGTTTTTCTCGTAGTTTTGCCATGATGTTGGGCGCAGGCGTTCCGTTAAATCAAGCTTTATCACTAGTGGCCAGTGCGGTAGACAATGCCTTTATGGCAGAGCGTATTGTAGAGATGCGCCGAGGTATTGAACGCGGAGAGAGCTTATTGCGCAATGCCATCGCTAGTGAGTTGTTTACGCCCTTGGTATTACAGATGATCTCGGTGGGTGAAGAAACCGGCCAAGTGGATGAATTGCTGACCGAAGCTGCTGAGTTTTATGAGCGTGAAGTGGACTATGATTTAAAGAGTTTAACCGCGCGAATTGAACCAATACTCATTAGCGTGGTCGCAGGTATGGTGCTAATTCTTGCTTTGGGTATCTTTACGCCAATGTGGGACATGATGCGTGCAGTTCGAGGTGGTTAAGTGAATCGGCAAGATTTACTGGAGAATAACCGTTCTCGCTTCAGCTGGATTGTGACATTCTGCATAGTTTTATTAGTCGTATTATTGCTTTTAATTAGCTTTGTTAGGACAATTGAGCAAGCAGAGCAGCAAGTTGTAGAAGAATATACTCAAACTTGGGTTAACCAGTTGGCGCAAGTTCACGGTTTATGGATAGCCAGATTTAGACCCGAGTTCTTAGAGGTAAATCTTTATCAACTCGATAGTTTAACCGGTGAACAAAAGGCACTAGAACCGATCACGCTTAAAATGACTAAATCTGGTTGGCCAGACGTTGGCAATCGACAAGATTGCTTGGTCTTATGGCAGCAATTAGTGGGTGTTGAGTTGAGTTTTGAAGGGAAGGCAAGTGATGCTGAATTTTTACAGCGGCGCTGTTATTTTACCTTTGAGCAGTTAGCGGTGATGGTGTACAGCCCGCAACAAGGTTCGATTACAAAGGAATGGCTGTAAAGCTGATTTGAGGAGTAACTAACAAGTGACAATTTATCCTAGCCTAAGTGCTAACAAATACAGGCAAGTCGGCTTCTCATTGATCGAGTTGGTGATTGTTATTGTGGTGTTGGGGATCCTCGCTGTTACTGCATTACCACGATTTTTGGATGTAACAGAAGAAGCTAAGGTAGCCAGCCTTGAGGGCGTAGCGGGTGGATTTGCTACAGGTGTTTCTTTAGCGAGAGCACAATGGGAAGCTGAAGGTCGACCGAGTGAAAACGGTAAGAATGCCGTTATTTACGATACTCAGAAGGTGTATTTAACAACTCCTACTGCTGCTCAAATATCTAACGGTAGTGTTGCGCCTGGTTACCCTGTAACCAGTGATGATGAAGAAGTAGATCCTGGCTCGCTTAGCGGCGAAAAGTGCCTAAAAGTATGGGACGCTATTTTACAAAACCCGGCTCGAGCGACCAGCACCTTTGCTGAAGTTGCCGATCAAGGCGATTATTTTAAATATTACACCACGGTGACCGGCGCTGCTGAAGCGACCAGATGTATTTTCTACCAAGTTAACTCCTTGGCAAAAAATAGCGATGGGTCTTACGTTGATCCTGGCAACGACGAAGGCTCTTTTAATAACTTTACGTACCAACCCGCCGCTGGGCGAGTTTTTACAAATATTTCTAACTAACGATTTATAAATCAATAATTTTCTAAGGATATAGAAATGAAAACAACTAAACAGCAAGGTTTTACGCTAATTGAATTGGTGATTGTTATTATCATCTTAGGTATTTTGGCTGTGACTGCAGCACCTAAGTTTTTAAACTTACAAACTGATGCTCGCGCTTCAACTGTGAAAGGCTTGGAAGGAGCAGTTAAAGGCGGAGCCAATTTGATTTATAGTAAAGCGGCAATTGCTGGTATTGAAGCAAGTTCTGGTGATGTATCAGGAGCAAATAGCACTGATGTTTCAACGACTCTTGGTTACCCTAATGTAGCTGCATTTGGTTCAGATCAACTCGATGGTTGGCTAGATCTTAGTACTGCTGAATGGACTGTTACTACTTCTGGTGCTGGTGCAACTATTACTCCGGCGGGCTTTACTGCTTCTTCTGGTGCTTGTGAAGTTCAATATACGATTGCAGATAGCACGAGCTCTGCTCAAACTGTATCAGTTGTAACTGGCTGTTAATTGTTTAAGGCTAGCTTCGGCTAGCCTTTACTTTTTAACTATTAGATTGGAAACATCATTTAAACCTCACCCTCGAAACTCCGGCTTTACCACTATTGAGCTGGTGATTACGCTCATCCTCATTGGCATTCTTGCTATCACTGTATTCCCCAGATTCTTTCGCGGCGGCTTTGCTGAAATAAGCCTGCGCGAGCAATTGCTAAGTCGTTTACATTTAATACAAACCCAAGCAATGAACCATTATCAAGATTGCTTTTTTCTGCAAATTAACAGTGAGAACTATTTTTCTGGCGAGCTAGCAACAAACGGTAATTGTTTAAGCACTATTGATGTTCTAGAAGAGGTGTCTTTTTCTAGCGATCTCAATGTTAGCCAAGGTGTTATTCGTTTTGATGGACTTGGACGAGTTAGGCTGGCTGATTCCAGTTTATGTTCGCAGTTCCCTTGCATTATTAGCGTGCAAGGTGAAGAAACTCACACCATTGTTATAGAATCAGAGGGCTATATTCATGCGCCCTTGTAAAAGCTCCAGAGATAGCGGTTTTACTCTGATTGAGCTGATTGTTGGCATAGTGGTGCTTGCGATTTCGCTTGTAGTCATTACCTCATTTTTAGCACCTCAAGCGGTGCGTAGTATTGACCCTATTTACCAAGTACGATCCGCCGAATTAGGGTCTAGCCTAATGAATGAAATACTGTCTAAATCATTTGATCACAATTCGGATCATACTGGCGGAGGGCTGTGGCGCTGTGGAGAAACTGGGCAGCCTGCTTGTACTGTCGCAGGTAGTTATGGTCCGGACGGAGAAACTCGTTCTCAATATAACGATGTGGATGATTACCATACTAATGGTAATTTTATCGCTATTGACGACAGTTTAGGAACTAACTTAGCCAACATCTATCGCAACTATTCTTATCGAGTGGCTATCGACAGTTCAGAGAATGGCATTAATGTAGCTAAACGCATCGATTTGTGGATAAGGGCGCCTAATGGCGCTGATTACGCCTTTAGTGCTTATCGGTGGAATTACTAATGGCTAAGCAAGTGGGTTTTACGCTTATTGAACTCGTCATTACCATGGTGTTATTGGCAATACTGGCGATTGCTACCACCGATTTTTTGCGTACCGGTAGCCTTATTTACCGACAAAGTGCTGATAGGCAGGTGTTGCTAGGTGAGGCGCGTTTTGCCATTGAGCGCCTAAACAGAGAATTACATAATAGCTTACCGAATAGTGCTCGTTTAGATCCAAATGGAGCGAATGTCACTGACTATTGTTTGAGTTTTGTGCCTACCATCTCGGCACATACTTATATTGACATTCCTGTTGCCCCGAGTAGTTCGGCGTCAGCAGCGGTGGTTACTTCACCAAGTCAACCATCGATTATCTCTACCGCAGAACCAGCCTGGCTAAGCACTTACATACTCAACTCCGATGAGGTGCTACTGGCGTCTGGAGGCTTGGTAAACGCAGGCTGTAGTTCTGCAACTGGCAAAGTGTTCTGCTTAGCTAACATAAGTGAAGATGCTAGTTCGGGAGCCAGTACCCTAGGTTTTTCCGATTCTTCAAATAATGCAACATCAGTGAGTTTTACTACGGACTCACCCTCACAGAGAACTTTTATATTGGGGGAGCCGATTCGCTATTGTCTTGAAAACAATCGCTTGCTGCGTTTTCAGCCAGCAGACAGTGGTACCGGTGTACTAATGGCGAGTAAACTCGAAAACCCTAATACAGTGCAACCCTTTCAGGTGGTGCAGCCTAGCTTGACCAGAAACGGCTTAGTGAATCTACGCTTGCGGTTTGTTGAAAATAATGAGGTAGTGGAATTTAATCATGACATCGTCATTCTCAACCAGCCTTAAGCAGGGACAACTAGTTAGCAACCCTGCTAAGCAGCAGGGGAGTGCGTTGGTGATAGCGATTTTTGTGATTGTGGTGATGGCTTTAATTAGTGCTGCATTAACGGTGATGTTACAAGATACCTCTCGCAATGCCGCTTGGGATGTATTGGGTACTCGTGCCGAATTAGCCGCTTATTCTGGCTTAGAACAAAGCTTGTCTGAACTGTTTCCTTTAAATACACCAAATACAACCCCAGGCAATTGCAACGATGTGACGCCGAATCCTGCTTTAAATGGGCAAGCTTTTAGTAGCTGTAGCGTAGCAGTTACCTGCCAACAAAACGATATAGCGCAATTAAACGCGCGCTTTTTTGATTTGCAAGCCACCGCTTCTTGCGGCTCTGGTGAGGTTCTCGTTCAACGCTCTCAACAAATTCAAGCGAGGAGCGGCTTATGAAATTAACGGCACTAATTAGCCCTCTTCTTATTAGTCTTCTGGTGAGTCCTCAGTTAGCTTTAGCCGTTGATTGTGTCGACGTATTTACCAGCCCCATAGCATCTTCACAAAATAATCGTCGTTTGGAGATAAATTGGTTAGCGCGAGTCTACGGAAGCAATCAAGGGCGATTGGATATAGATAGCGTTGATAAAGTTAGCTCATCAGATGGAAATACTTGTCCTGATGCCAATACCGATTGCGTGGCTAGCGGTAACTTAGCCTCGGCGGGTAGCAATGTTAATATTGAAAAAATTAACAACGGGCAGTCTGTTAATGTGGGTTACCAACAAACTGTCACGCTTGGCTCAGCCAGCTATAACACAAATAATTTTGCAGACATTCAAGGGGCTACTCAAAGTACCATCAACTTTTCTAGTGATCGCAATGAGTATTTTATTGAGAATGTGAATGTAGGTTACCAATCTGCTTTACGTCTCTCGCCAGGAACATATTGGATAGATGGTGATTTTACCATCGGCCAAGAGGCTACACTAGAATTGCTTGGCTCCAGTGGTACGGTAAAAATATTTGTGAATCGTAACGTGACCGCAGGTTACCAAGCTAAGTTAAATGTAAATGGCGACCCCTTACGTTTGGCCATCTATACCCGAGAGGACATCGATTTAGCCAATGAAACTGAGTCTGCTTTTATTGGTTACGCTAGACGGAACATTGCTTTAAATTACCAAGCCGAATTAGAGGGGGCGTTATTCACCCAGCAACGCGATGTGGTAATGGTTAACGAGTCGGTTGTTCGAGGAATTGCTAATCCAGGAGAGGTAGATTTTGCTCCTCTGTGTAACAGTAGCGTGACAGAACCACTTTTGTTGCAGTTTGGTAGCGCTGGTGCAGGGCAAAATGGTGGTACGGTTACATTTGACCAAACTTATCAGTCTAAACCTTTAGTGTTTTTAATGACGCCTATTGATGCTAACGACCCAAACAATGACGGACCGGTAGCAGCGCTAGTCACCAGTGTCGATGTTGATAAATTTACATGGGTACGTCAAGAGCCTCCTTTCAACTCCACTGCATCAAAAAACATAGAAGCAGTAGATTGGATTGCTGTTAATGAAGGTGAGCATTTTCTCGAAGACGGCACTGAGTTAAGAGCGGGCAAGATAAGCACCAATACTGCTTTTCCGTTTCCCGATAGAGACTATTTTAATGTAGATATGCCCAACAATTTATCGGTGGTTTTGCATCAAAGTCAGTCGCGTAATAACAATTGCTGGCTCACCACCACGTCAGAATATAACAATAGTGGTATTCGCTTAGCGATTGATAACAGTGAAGCCTACGATTTCCGCTTTTTCGCACGTTATTGTAACTCACAAAGTGACTCAATTTATTACACTGACTTACAAGATGAAACAGTCGCCTATCTCGCAACAGAGCCAGTAGTAGGAGCCATTACTGTAGATAATGAAGTCATTAATTATCAATTTGGTAACTCGTTAACTCACGGTAGTGGTGGAAGCACTATTACACCGCAAGCAACGTGTGATTACTCCACTCCTTATCAAAACAACTTGTTCTCTTCGCCGCCTATATTGGTGGCCAGCAAAAATGAACGTAGAGGTAACAATGGCGGTTGGTTGAGACGCTGTCAGCACAACGCGGCTGATTTCTCAATGATTACAGAGGAAGACCAATACCTTGATAATGAACGAAGCCATTTAGCGGAAAGCTACAGCTACATGGCTTTTAGTTCTAATGCTTCGGTGGCTGTACCAGGGCTTAATATCTCTGCTCAGGACTTTGGTTTAACCTGTGATATTCATGAGGTAACCATTCAAGCAACCCTTGATGGGCAAGTGGATCAAAGTTTTGTAGGGACGGTGAATCTATCCACCTCTAGCAATAAAGGTACCTGGTCGAAAGGAAACGGACTTGGCAACTTAGTACCAGAAAATAACAACGGCAAAGCAAGTTATGGTTTCACTGCTGCTGATTTGGGTGAGGTGAGTTTAGGTTTATTCCATCCTTTAGAGGGCTCAGTAACCTTAACTGTCGTTGACGGCACGGTAGGCGATTCTACTGTAGTAACTTTTAATGCTTACGGCTTTGAAGAAAAATTGGTGGGGGCATGGGGCGAGAATCCTCATAAAGCCAACACTGAATTTAAATTACAGCTAACCGCCGTAGGTAAAGACCCTGATGGAACCGAGTGTCGCCCAATCACTAATTATGAAGGGCAAAAGAGTTTACGTTTTTGGACTGACTATACCGAGCCAACAACTGGCACTCGGCAGTTAGCAGTAAAGAACCAAAGCACCAATAATTATGTGGATGTAAGCACTACCCAAGCACTACGTACAGCAGTAGCTATTTACTTTGTTGATGGTTTAGCAGAAATAGATCTTCGGTACCCAGATGTAGGTCGCTTAGGCATTAATTTTTGGGATGAAGATGGCTCTGTGGTGGATGGAAATACCACTACCTTGTTAGGCAGTGCTAGCGCTGAATTGATACCAGATAGATTTGAATGGGCGTTGATTGAAAATGAAGTCAACGAAACTAACTCGAGTTCAAATAATGATACAGTGCCATTTGCCAGGTCTGGCACGCCTTTTAAATCTTGGTTAGCGGCGCGAATAGCTAATTGCACACCGTCTTCGGTAACAGATTCTTCATGTGATGCGGCTAATTTTATCGCTGACACCGATAAGCTTGGGCTTAAAGTTGAGCTTGCCTCGCCAGATAGTGGCGTACTAGGCACATTTAATGATGGCGTGATTGTCAGTCAGATTGCCGGCATCGTGGTGGTTGACGAAAACGAATATCACGATGTGGGCAGCATCAATTACTCTGGGTGGATTAGTAAATATTTGGATTACACTTTTGTTTATCCTGATGGTACAGATCTATCGACTGTTATAGATTATGACGTCAGTGTGGCAAATACTGAGGTGGGTATGTTTTATCCTCATCACTTTGAACTGTCGTCGGCCGTGCTAGGGGCAGCATGTACACTAGGGGACTTTAGTTATATTGGCCAGCAAGAACAAAAAGTGACTTGGATATTACAAGCCGAGAGTGCTAATGGCTCGATCACAGAAAATTACACAGACAGTGTTTTCCCGGTAAATACTGATTTTAGTCGTTGGCAGTTTAATAGCAGCTCTAGCATCTTAGGTTTCGACGACGGATTAAAGATTGATGATGCTACCGCGATATGGAGCCAAGGAATTTTTGCACAAACTGATGAAGTAATGGCTGGTTTGTTAAAACCAGTAGCGGCACAAGCCCCAGTAACAGATGGCAAGTTACGCTTGTTTTACAATCTATATTTTGATGATGCGACCTTGCTTAGTGCAGATATTGTTTCCGATTCTGATGCTGGTGGCTTTGATTGCGGTATAGATTCTGATGAAGGTCCTTATTGTGATTTAGGCACCGTACCGGATCTACGCCATGGCCGCATAAAACTCAACAACGGCTTTGGTTCTGAGTTGCAAGCGATTGGCGTCACTGGTGATTTACAGTACTTCGACGGTACTCAGTACATTAGCAATACCGAAGACGCTTGTAGTAACTTAAATCTTGCGCCTCTAGATTTTTCTCCTAAAACAGATGCTACAGATGCAACGGTAGGTGGCGGTACTTCAACTGTTAGTCTCCGTAGCCCTGGTATTGCTAACCAAGGTGTCATTTGGGTCGACTTTACCGCTCCAGGCGAAGGAAATACTGGCAGTGTCGATTATTGGTTTAACCTAGACACTAATTTGAATTGGCTTCGTGAAGATTGGAATGGCAATGGAAGCTTTGAGAGTGCAGACGACGCAGCAGGTGCTGGACAAGTCACCTTTGGTATTTTCCGACAAAGTGACAGGGTTATTTATCGCCGGATGCTATAAATCTTAAGTTTTGTATGAAAAATGTACACCTTGGTTCAAAGATATTGAATTAGCTAGGTGATAGTCTTCACTATCCTTGGCTTCTCTCTATAGTATGCTTGCTCATCGGTGCCTGCGTTGGTAAAGTGAGCCAAGTTTTAATCGCGTATCATCGACACTATTTCTCAGGATTTTCCCAGCTATGTTTAAAAAGCTTCGAGGCTTGTTTTCTAACGATTTGTCTATCGACTTAGGAACAGCTAATACACTTATTTATGTTAAAGATCAGGGGATCGTTCTTAACGAACCTTCAGTAGTGGCGATTCGCCAAGAGCGCGCTGGCAGCCCAAAAAGTGTAGCTGCGGTAGGACATGCCGCTAAGCAAATGCTCGGACGAACTCCAGGTAACATATTAGCGATTCGCCCAATGAAAGACGGGGTAATTGCAGATTTCTACGTGACAGAGAAAATGTTACAGCACTTTATCAAGCAAGTGCATGACAACAACTTCCTACGTCCTAGTCCTCGAGTTTTAGTGTGTGTGCCTTGTGGTTCTACTCAGGTTGAGCGTCGAGCTATTCGTGAATCAGCCATGGGAGCAGGAGCGCGTGAGGTTTATCTTATTGATGAACCAATGGCTGCAGCTATTGGTGCCGGTTTGCCGGTATCTGAAGCAACCGGTTCTATGGTGGTAGATATTGGTGGTGGTACCACCGAAGTGGCTATTATCTCTTTGAACGGTGTGGTGTATTCATCTTCAGTACGTATTGGTGGCGACAAATTTGACGATGCCATTATAAACTACGTGCGCCGTAACTACGGCAGCCTCATTGGTGAAGCAACCGCTGAGCGCATCAAACATGTGATTGGCTCTGCTTATCCGGGTGATGAAGTACGTGAAATTGAAGTACGTGGTCGTAACCTAGCTGAAGGTGTTCCAAGAAGCTTCACTTTAAATAGCAATGAAATTTTAGAAGCACTGCAAGAGCCGCTTTCCGGTATTGTTAGTGCAGTAATGGTTGCCCTTGAGCAAAGCCCACCAGAGCTTGCCTCAGACATTTCTGAGCGTGGTATGGTGCTCACCGGTGGTGGCGCACTAGTGCGTGACTTAGACCGTTTACTCATGGAAGAAACGGGTATTCCAGTTGTGGTTGCAGACGATCCGCTAACTTGTGTGGCGCGTGGTGGCGGTAAAGCTATCGAAATGATCGACATGCACGGCGGCGACTTATTCCACTACGAATAAGCGCTGTAGCGCGGGCACAGTATTGTGCCCGTTGCTTTATATGAAACAACTCGACAACTACTCAGGTAACGACCGATGAAACCTATCTTCGGCCCAGGTCCATCTCTAGAGCTTCGCCTTGCGCTCGCTGTTGTATTGTCAATTTCTTTGATTTTTATCGATAGTAAACTGATAGCCTTCAAACAGGTTCGTGTTTATTTGCATTCTGCTGTAAGTCCTCTGCAATACATTGCTAACATGCCGGGTCAACTTATGGACTCGATGTCTAATCAAGTAATTACTCGTGAACAGCTCAAACGAGAAAACAGCTCCTTAAAAGAACAGCTGATACTTAACCGAGCTGACCAACTGTTAATGGAAAGCCTTGCTAAAGAAAACACCCGCTTGCGTGCGTTATTGGGCTCACCTGTTCGAAATGACAGCCGTAAGCTGGTGGCTGAAATTATGGCAGTAGATTCAGATCCTTTTTCTCACCAAGTGGTGATTGATAAAGGCAAATTGGATGGTGTTTACGAAGGTCAGCCGGTGATTAATGATATCGGTGTCATTGGCCAAGTATTGCATGTAGGCACGACTACTAGCCGAATATTACTCATTACCGATGCTAGCCATGGTATTCCGGTGCGGATTGCTCGTAACGATATTCGCGCTGTAGCGACCGGTACCGGTGAGCTCAGTCGATTACAGCTACCACATATTCCGCGCAGCACAGATATTGGTGAAGGTGATGTGTTAGTAACCTCTGGTTTAGGTGGAGTGTTTCCTGAAGGGTATCCGGTAGCGGTAGTGAATCGATTCGACTATCAAGAAGGTAAACCCTATGCCGATGTGGTGGCGACACCAGTGGTTGAATTGGACCGCTTGCGCTACCTATTGTTGATTTGGCCCTAAGTTTGAGTGGCAGTATAAAGGCACAACATGATTGAGAAGATTAATGGCCGTGGCGCCATTATTGGCAGTTTGTTTATCGCATTGATTTTAGCGATTATTCCGCTACCTTTAGTGGCCGATGCGTTCCGCCCTGACTGGGTATTGGTATGTGTTTTTTATTGGACCATTGCCTTACCGCATCGCAGCAATGTGGGCGTCGCTTTTGTTGTAGGGTTCATTCTCGATATATTGTTAGGCTCTACCTTAGGCGTTAGAGCACTGGCGATGTCTATTGTGGCGTATATAGTTGCAACCAATTTTACCCGTTTACGCAATTTTTCAGTGTGGCAGCAAGCTCTGGTTGTGGGTGGCATGACTGGTTTAGCCAAAATTGTGGTGTTTTGGGCTGAATACCTAGTGCAAGATATTCAGTTACCTGCAGGGTACTTTTACCCAGTGATTACAACATCTGTGGCTTGGCCTTGGATATTTTTGTTGTTACGCAAACTACGTCGCCAATGGAAGATTTCTTAATGTCGTCAACTTCACTGATTTTAGCCTCATCCTCACCAAGACGAGTAGAGTTGTTGGCTCAACTTGACTGGCCATTTACCACCCAAGCTGCTGATATTGATGAAACCCCGATTGCTGGTGAGCTTCCAGAACAACTGGTACGCAGGTTAGCTGAGCAAAAAGCCGCAGCGGTTTATCATCAGCAAAACGATTCTTATATTGCCGTGTTGGGCTCAGATACTATTGTGGTATGTGATGGCCATATTTTAGGTAAGCCACAAGATGCAAATGACAGCCAACGCATGTTGAGTTTATTAAGTGCTAAGCAGCACCAAGTAATGACGGCTGTCAGCCTGTATCATCACTCAAAAGCGCATACGCAGTTAGTCACTACCTCGGTCTATTTTTGCGCTCTTTCTGCCAAACAAATGGTGGATTATTGGGATAGTGGAGAACCTTGTGACAAAGCAGGCAGTTACGCCATTCAAGGTGTAGGTGGTAAGTTTGTCGAGCGTATTGAAGGTAGTTATAGCTCGGTGGTCGGCCTACCTTTGGTAGAGACTGACCGTTTACTTCATTTACATTTAACTCGCTAGGTTATTATGTCAGCAGAATTATTGATCAATGTTACACCTACAGAAACTCGTGTTGCCCTAGTTGATAGCGGGATTTTGCAAGAAACCCATGTTGAACGTGATGCCCGCCGTGGCATTGTGGGTAATATGTATAAAGGCCGTGTGAGCCGAGTATTACCCGGTATGCAAGCGGCATTTGTAGATATAGGTTTAGATAAAGCTGCATTTTTACATGCTTCTGACATTGTGCCGCACACTGAGTGCGTGGATGTTACTGAGCAGGAACACTTTCAAGCAGGCAATATTGCTGAGTTGGTGCGCCAAGGCCAAGATATTATGGTGCAGGTGGTAAAAGATCCTCTCGGTACCAAAGGCGCGCGTTTAACCACTGATATTACTCTCCCTTCTCGTTACTTAGTGTTTATGCCAGGTAGCAGTCACGTAGGGGTATCACAGCGCATTGAAAGTGAAGAAGAACGTGATCGCCTAAAAGAAATCTGTAGTGATTTTGTTGATGATTTAGGTGGCTTTATTATTCGTACTGCTGCCGAAGGGGTAGGTGCCGACGAGCTCGAGCAAGACGCTGCCTTTTTAAAGCGCGTTTGGCGTAAAGTTCTGCAACGCAAAGAGAGCTCTCCTAGTAAAAGCAAGCTTTATGCTGAACTGAATTTGGCTTTACGTATTATTCGCGATTTTGTGGGCACCCATTTAGATCGGATTCGGGTTGATTCTCGTGAAACCTACGAGCAGCTGGTGTCTTTTAGCGCTGAATTTGTGCCGGAGTTTACCGAAATCCTTGAATACTATGCTGGCGACCGACCGATATTTGATTTATTTGATGTAGAAAATGAAATTCAGCGGGCGCTAAAACGCCGTGTAGACTTAAAGTCTGGCGGCTATTTGATTATCGATCAAACTGAAGCAATGACCACCATCGACATCAATACCGGTGCTTTTGTGGGTCATCGAAATCTCGAAGAAACTATTTTTAATACTAATATTGAAGCCACTCAATCTATTGCTCGTCAGCTACGTTTACGTAACTTGGGGGGTATTGTGATTATCGACTTCATCGATATGACCGATTCGGAACACCAGCGCAGAGTACTGCATAGCCTAGAGTTAGCGCTGGCTAAAGATCGTGCTAAAACTAACATTAGTGGCTTTTCTCAACTTGGTTTAGTTGAGATGACACGTAAACGTACCCGTGAAAGTATTGAACATATCCTATGCGGCGAGTGTCCAACTTGTCGTGGCCGCGGCACGGTGAAAACAGTTGAGACTGTTTGCTACGAAGCTTTACGAGAAATCATTCGGGTTAACCGGGCTTACGACGCCGATAACTTCATCGTGTATGCATCAACCAAAGTAGCTGAAATGCTAATGGGAGATGAGTCGCATAGCTTAGCTGAATTAGAGGTCTTTATTGGAAAGCAAGTACGTGTTCAAACCGAACCTATGTATAGCCAAGAGCAGTTTGACGTGGTGTTAATGTAAACCTATGGCAACTCCTTTTGCTCGCGGAGCGAGAAAGTGCTGGCATGGTTTAGCGTTATTATTGGTTATTGTTGCCGTGTGCTTGAGTATTGCACGCGGCATTTTAAGTTTTGCGACTAACTACAAAGACGACTTAGCGTCTTGGCTGGTGGATGGACAGCAAGCCGATTTAACTATTGGCCAGCTTAGTGCGCGGATGCATAATTTTCGCCCTATGTTGGTATTTGAAGATAGCCAAGTAGCGATTGGAGAAAACCGAGAAACTACCTTCAGTGTAGGCGCATTGATGCTGGAATTAGATCTCTGGCAAAGTATTGAGCAAGGCCAAGTAGTATTTAAAGACTTGGTGCTAGACCAAGTTAATTTTCAGTTAGCTATTGACCCCCATAGTGCGCGCTCCCAGCGTGATTTTAGCCAAAGCTACCAAGCCATTGCCGATGTATTTCTGAGCCAATTAACTCGTTTTAGCTTAACCAATAGTTTGATAGAAATTGAGTTTCCTGATCATAGTATGAACTTTGATATCGCCAATTTGGATTGGGTGAATAATGGTCAACTACACCAAGGAAACGGTGAGATACTTATTGGTCAGGATTTACAAAATGGCCGAATAAGCTTTCGAGTAGACCTGATAGGTGATGCTTCAAACGTAGATTCTTTAAGTGGTAAACTATTTGCTAAAGGGCAACAGCTTAACTTAAATGCTATGCCGCGTTTGTTAGGGCGAAGTTCAGAACATCTTGGTAGTGATTTAAACCTGTCTTTATGGGTTGATTTTGGTGCAGATCAACAGCAACGTTGGGTAGTGCAATGGCAACCTAGTTATGTTTATTGGGGAGCTGACAACGAACAGCATTTGGTTATCGACAGTGGTTTAGCCCAAGGTCTCAAAGTTGAAGATGATTGGCGTATCGATAAGCTGCCCTGGAACATTAGTGTTAATAGTCTTGACGCTGATTTTACCCTGCAAGCCTTGCTCAATAAACAAGGTCAAGCTTGGCGCCTTGCCGAGTATGACCTAGCCACCTGGTCACCTGCTTTAGTGGCCCTGGAACAGGAAGGGGAGATTGCTTGGTCAAGGTTAATCACCGAAGGGCAATTAGACCAACTGCAACTCAATTACTCACATGCTGACAAAGCCCTGACCTATCAGGCTGATATTTCTGGCTTGAGCACCGTGGGACAATCTTACCTGCCTAGTATTCACGCGCTAAGTGCATACATTCGTGGCGATAAACAAAGTGCTCACTTAAGCTTGCAACAGCGAGGGGCATTTCAGCTCGCAGCTCAATTTATAGAAACTTGGCAAGTACAACAACTCGAATCGGAGATTGAAATTAGTTTTGGTGATGCGGGCTTAAGCCTAAAGAGCGATGCGACTCAATTACTGACTCCCGAATTAGATTTTGCTGGTCAATGGGCACTTATTTGGCCGGAACAAGGTAAGTGGCCATTGCTGAGCTTAATGGCTAATGCCGAGATTAAAGATGCCGGCAAAGCTTACTGGTATTACCCAAATGTAATGCCCGATAAGGTTTTCTCCTATTTAGAAGGCGCACTCTTAGCTGGCGCGGCAAAAGATAGCCAAATCCTTTGGTATGGGCAGTTAAACAACTATCCCTATGACCAACACAATGGCATTTTCCAAGCCTTTGTACCGCTCGATGATGCCACCTTTAAGTTTGACCCTGATTGGCCTGCCTTAGAAGAGTTGCAGCTAGATTTGTTATTCCAGAATGATGGCCTGTTTATGGAGAGTAATAGGGCGCGTTTAGGCGAGGTTCCTGCACAACGTATTAGTGCCAGTATTCCTAAATTTTATAGCGGGTCGGAACTGTTTATTACTGGCGAAATTGCCGGACCAGCCCGTGCGGTACAAGACTATTTACTGCAATCGCCGATTGAAGCCTTAAGTGCAAGCCTGCAGCAGCTTCCGCTAGGTGATGGCGATGTAGCGGGTGAAATTTACCTTAATATTCCGCTCTCTGACGGAGATGTTGAGGTAAATGGCCATGTAGACTTCAATGGTAATGGCATTGAAGTGTTACCTGCGGGCATGAGCCTTAGTCAGCTAAACGGCCGCTTGTATTTTCAGAATGAGCAATTGCGTACCAATAACTTATCAGCCCTGTGGCGGGGGATGCCCTTAGACATCAAGTTTAATACTGAAGCGGACGCTGATAATTATCTGCTTAACTTTGATTTAGCAGGGCGATGGCCATTGGTGGAGGCTGAGCGTGCTTTTGGTATTCCACTTACCGAGTACGCAAAAGGTAATTTACGCTGGCAAGGGGATTTAGATATTCGCCTTAAGCCGGAAGGTTTGTTTGATTACAACGGTGACTTTCGAAGCGATTTACTGGGGGTGAGCATGAACTTGCCCGCACCAATGAAAAAGGCGTCACCCCTTAGCTGGCCTACTGCGCTTAGCGTTAACGGCGATCACCTTACTAGTAAATTTCAATTAGAGTCTAATCAGTTGGTCTCCGCTACGGCTAAAGTAGAATTTGCTGACGACCAAAAGAAGCTGAAATACGCACTGCTTAATTTAGGTGCAGATAACAACTTGTTGTGGGAAGGGGAAGGCTTAGCCATGTCTTTTGATTTTCCTGAGCTGGATCTGGAACCGTGGCTTTTTTGGGCAAAAGAGCAAATTAAATTTACCCCTGAGAAGCCTGAAACAGACTACACCAATGTGAGTTTAGAAGTGCCAGAGTTAATGTTTGTACGGGGCGCGGTCACTAAAGCAACCTTGCTGGAACAAACACTGGATAACTTTGATATTGCGTTTTTGCCGCGCAGTAAAACCCAGTTACAAATTGAGTCCGAGCAGCTAGTGGCTAGTCTTGCGGCACCTAAGCATCCCTCTGTTGAACAGCCAGTTAATGTTGTTATTGAAAAGGCGAATTTAGATCAAATTGATTTTGGCCGTTTTGAAGAGCAAGTAGAACAAGACTTACAAAAACTGGAGTCACGACAAACTACTTCAGAAACCAGTGGTCATAGTTTGTTAAAAGTTTTGCCGCCTCTCAAGCTCAGCTGCAGCGGTTGTCAGCTTGGAGATTACCGTTTAGGAAATGTAAAAGTTGATTTGCCGATCGAGAACCAAGCGATGGAAAACGGCCGCTTATGGGTTGATTGGGGACATAGCCAATTAACTTCAGCTTTGTTTTGGAATGCCCCAGACGGAGCCGAACAAGCTGGTTTAGCTGGTTCTTTTGAGAGCACCAGTATGGAAAAAGTATTTGAGGATCTCGGCCAAGAAAGCCCGCTAAAAGGAACGCCTGCACGTTTTACTTTTGATGTTAACTGGCGCGATAGCTTATTGAGTCCTGAAATGAGCAGCTTAGATGGCAATATCAAGGTTCAAGCCGACAAAGGCGTGGTGACGGAAATGAGCGATAAAGGTACCCGTTTATTAACCTTAGCCAGTTTGGATACTATTCGTCGCCGACTTAAATTAGATTTTAGCGACGTATTTGAAAAAGGCATGCACTTTGACTCATTGAGCGGCAGCATCACCTTTAAACAGGGCGTTGGTAATAATCAGGACTTTTTCTTTGATGGTGTGGCCGGTTCCATGCGCGGCAAAGGCGAGGTTGATTTTCGAGATGGTCAAATTGATTACCTAGTGAGCTACTCTCCTAAAGTTACTTCAAGCTTGCCGGTACTGGCGGCATTTTTGGTCACTCCCGCTACTGGAGTAGCCGTATTGGCTTTATCTAAGTTGTTAGAACCAGTGGTGGAAGTGGTAACACAAATTGACTTTGCACTCACGGGCAATATTGGCGAGCCAGAGTTGATAGAATTGGAGCGGGTTAAACAAGAAATTAAAGTGCCAGATAAGTTTCGTCCTAAGGAGTCTCGCTGATGAATTTAATTGCCTTGCAGATGACTTCAGGAAGTTCACTGTCGAGCAACTTAGCGCAAGCTGAAGAGTTGCTAAAGCAGGCTCAGCCGCACGCTGGGGATTTGGTATTGTTGCCAGAGAACTTTGCTCAATATGGTGGCGGAGACCAAGCGTATATCAGTATTGCTGAGCCACTTGCAAATGGCCCTATTCAACAATGGTTAGCCGAACAGGCCAAACGCTATGCTATTTATTTGGTGGCGGGAAGCGTGCCAACACAAGCTGATGATAATGCTCGTTGTTATACCTCCAGTTTAGCATTTTCTCCCGATGGTGACTTATTACAGCATTATCATAAATTGCATTTATTCGATGTTGAGGTTGCCGACAACGTAGGCTGCTATAGAGAATCCGATAGTTTTGTTGCGGGCCAGCAGCTTGCTTGGTTTGATATTGATGAAATTCGTGTTGGTATGGCGATTTGTTTTGATTTGCGTTTTCCTTATTTATTTCAGCTGCTGCGCCAACAGGGCTGTGATATTGTATTAGTTCCTGCAGCGTTTACTGCGCTAACGGGGGAAGCCCATTGGCAGCCGCTGTTACAAGCTCGAGCCATCGAAAATCAGTTATATCTGATTGCTGCAAATCAAACTGGAACACATGACAACCAACGCCAAACATGGGGACACTCGATGATAGTGGATCCGTGGGGGCGTTGTTTAGATCTACAAGCAAGCGGAATAGCGCCAGCAAGAGCCGAATTTAACCCGCAGTTGTTAAAACAAGTTAGGGACCGGATGCCCGTGCCGTTGCATGGTCAATTACATTTAGGGTGGAGAGAATAAACACTATGTCGTTTGAAAAAGTCAGTCAGTCATTACTGGTGCCGGGTGGCATTGGCGAGCAAGAATTAACAATGGCGCTGACCGAGGTAGCAAAACACCAAATTGATTACGCTGATCTGTATTTTCAACATAGTCGCCATGAGTCTTGGGTGCTAGAAGACGGCATTGTAAAAGAAGGTAGCTATAACATTGAGCAGGGCGTTGGTGTTCGCGCAATTAGCGGCGAACAAACGGGCTTCGCTTATTCAGATGTGATTAATCAAAGCGCGTTAATTCAAACTTGCCAGGCTGCCCGAGGTATTAGTGCTAAAGCTGGTTCGGCAAAAGTAAAACCATTTTCTCGAGTTAGCGCTGAGCAGTTTTATCAGTCAGACAACCCTTTAGTTAGCTTATCTAACCAACAAAAAATTGCTTTGTTAGAACGAGCAGACAAATATGCGCGCAGCTTAGATTCCTCAGTGACTCAAGTGATCGTTAGCTTAAGTGGCGTTTACGAAGAAGTGTTAGTGGCGGCTAGTGACGGAACCTTAGCAGCAGATATCCGCCCCTTAATTCGCTTTAACTGTAGCGTATTGGTAGAGCGCAACGAGCGTCGTGAGCGAGGCTCTGCTGGTGGCGGTGGCCGAAGCAACTATAGCTATTTCTTAGAAGACGTAAATGGTCGCGAACGGGCGATGGGCTTTGTTGATGAAGCTGTACGCCAAGCCTTGGTTAATTTGGAAGCGGTAGATGCGCCAGCTGGACTTATGCCGGTAGTGCTAGGTGCCGGTTGGCCTGGCGTGTTACTGCATGAAGCGGTAGGCCATGGTTTAGAGGGAGACTTTAACCGTAAGGGCTCCTCTGCTTTTAGTGGCTGCATGGGTGAGAAGGTCGCCTCCAGTTTATGTACTGTGGTAGACGACGGCACGATGGGAAATCGTCGCGGTTCGGTCAGTATTGATGATGAAGGTACGCCTGGCCAATACAATGTATTGATTGAAAAAGGTGTGCTTAAAGGCTACATGCAAGACAAACACAACGCTCAGCTTATGAATACGCATTCTACCGGTAATGGCCGACGCGAGTCTTATGCCCATTTGCCCCTACCGCGTATGACAAATACCTATATGTTGTCCGGTGAAAGTGAACCCGAAGAGCTTATTGCTTCGGTTAAACGAGGCATTTATGCGCCCAACTTTGGTGGTGGCCAAGTAGATATTACATCAGGCAAATTCGTATTTTCTGCCTCAGAAGCTTACCTCATCGAAGACGGCAAAATTACCGCGCCAATTAAAGGCGCCACCTTAATTGGTAGCGGACCAGAAGCGATGCAGCAAGTGTCGATGGTTGGCAATGACCTCGCGCTCGATCAAGGTGTTGGTGTATGTGGTAAAGAAGGTCAAAGTGTACCGGTAGGAGTAGGACAGCCTAGCTTGAAGTTGGATGAACTTACTGTAGGTGGTACAGCATAATAAAAAGGGGCGTTAAGCCCCTTTTTTAATGGTGTTCTTTTAGGTATTTAGCCAGTTCTTGATGGGCTTTGTCTGGTTTTTCTTGCTCTAATTCTTTTTTAGCTTGGCGGACTAATTGGCGAAGCTTTTGGCGCTCAAAGTTAGGGTTCTCAGCTACTAAGTTATTAATCGCTGAATCGCCTTCGGCAATTAAGAGGTCACGTTGTTTATCTAACGCAAGTTGCGCTTGAGCCTGATAAATATGTTTATTACGGATCTTGTCTAAGCCAGCATTAATTTGCTCTTCATTTTCAGTGCGCATCACTTTGCCAATGTAGTTCATATGGCGGCGTGAGGCTTCGCGTTTGTCTTTCAAACGTTTAGCTAGGGCAATGGCTTCGCGTAAGGTTGGACTCATCTCAATAGTGGCTAGCTGCGGATTGGTTAACCCAACCAAGTCGGCACCTAGTTTTTTCAGCCGGTCTGCTTCTCGCTTGATTTCGGACTTACTGATCCAATCGTCATCATCAATGGGCTGTTCTTTCTTCATTTTTAACTCTCATGGTACTTTTTTTCATATCTTACCAGTTCTTGCATATGGTCGCTCGATGAGTTTTGTTATGCTAGGGAAATGCATGGAGATGAAGAATAACAATGAGCCCTGAAAAACAAGTTAGCCAAGAGTTAAGCCAATTAAAACAGGCTGTAGAGTTTGCCATTCAAGAAGCCAAACAACTAGGAGCCGACGAATCGGAAGTGTCGATTTCTAAGCAAACCGGAATTTGCGTGGCTACCCGTGATCAAGAAGTGGAAACGCTGGAGTTTAATCACGATGGTGCCTTGGGTATCGCGGTATATACGGCTAACTGTAAGGGCAGTGCTTCAACCTCTGATTTAAGCCCTGAAGCAATTAAGAATGCAGTGAAAGCGGCTTACGATATTTCTAAATTCACTTCGGCAGATAAAGCTGCCGGAATTGCCGACAAAGAGCTACTCGCCACTGATATTCCTGATTTAGATTTATTCCACCCACACCCACTAGAGCCTGACCGTTTTATTGAGCTTGCCAAAAAGTGTGAGGGATTAGCGTTGGCTAACCCTAAAATTAAAGCCAGTGATGGGGCGAACATTAATAGCCACTACGGGGTTAAGGTATTTGGAAATAGCCACGGCTTTGTAGGCGGTTACCCGACCAGTCGTCATAGTATTAGTTGTATGTTGATCGCTGGTGAAAAAGATATGCAACGTGATTACGCCTACAGCGTAGCGCGTGACTTCTCTGACCTCGACAGTATTGAAGAGATTGCTGCTCAAGCGACCAGTAAAACCCTAGGTCGTTTAGGCAGTCGCAAAATTTCGACTTGTGAAGTACCTGTGGTATTTGATCAAGAAGTGGCGGGTAGCTTGTTTGGCCATTTAATTGGAGCGATTAGTGGTGGTAATTTATATCGTCGTTCGTCATTTTTACTCGATAGTTTGGGAAAAAAATTGTTCCCGAGTTGGTTGTCTATTTACGAAGACCCATTTGTTAAAAAGGGCTTATCAAGTACACCTTTTGACAGCGAAGGTGTAGCACCTAAAGCTAAACACATTATTGCCGATGGAGTTTTAGAGTCTTACTTATTAACGACTTATGCGGGCCGTAAGTTGGGCATGCAAAGTACCGGGCATGCGGGCGGTATTCATAACTGGCTTGTGAAAAATAGCGGTGTAAATAGGACTGAGCTGTTAAAGCAAATGGGGACGGGCTTATTGGTAACCGAAATGATGGGGCAAGGGGTAAATACGGTAACTGGAGACTACTCTCGCGGTGCCGCTGGCTACTGGGTAGAGAATGGTGAAATTGCTTTTCCAGTACATGAAATCACTGTCGCCAGTACTTTGCCTGAAATGTTTGCGAATGTTGTCGCTATTGCTGATGACTTCGATAAAGAGAGTGCTATTCAAACGGGCTCGATATTGATTTCTTCAATGAAGATTGCAGGTAGCTAAAGTTAATTGGATTGGGCTAGAGCCACAAATAAGCTGAATTGTTTGCTCTAGCTCAGTTCTCGTCTCTGGCCTCTAGCTTTGTTTAAGCCAGTATTAAGGTGGCCATTCCTAAGAAAGAGAATAAGCCCATTACATCTGTAATGGTGGTTAAAGCCATACCGCCAGCTAATGCTGGGTCAATGTTAAATTTCTTCATTAGCAGGGGAATAGTAACGCCAGCCAGCCCGGCTAATGACATATTTATAAACATCGCCCCTGCGATGATCACACCCAGTGTCCAATCTCCTTTCCAAAAGGTTACCACTATCGCAATCACCGTGGCCCAAATCATACCGTTGAGCATGCCAATAGCCGCTTCTTTGCCGATGAGCCAGCGTGAGTTACCTTCCCCAATATGCCCCACAGCTAAGCCACGGATTACCAGGGCAAGTGTTTGATTACCGGCAATGCCTCCCATACTAGGGACAATCGTCATTAAAATTGCCAAGGTGGCTAATTGTTCCAAGGTTGACTCAAACATGTTACTGATAGAGGCTGCGATTAACGCTGCACACAAGTTTATTGCTAGCCAAAAGGTTCTACGTTGAGTACTTTTTATTACCGGCGCAAAGGTATCTTCGTCATCATCCATGCCTGCCATGCCCATCATACTGTGCTCGGCATTTTCACGAATAATATCAACCACATCATCAATGGTCACTCGGCCCAATAAGTGACCTTCTTCATCGACAACAGGGGCTGAAATCCAGTCGTGGCGCTCAAATAATGCCGCTACATCATCTTCATCCATCGCTACCGGAATGGTCTCTGCCTTACTGTCCATCACGTCGCGAACGTCAACATTGGGGTTAACGGTAAGCAGGGTGGATAAAGGGATATCACCGAGTAGTGAATCATCCTCGTCCACTACATACAAGGCGTCTGTGGCCTCGGGCAGTTCACCGCGCACCCGTAAGTAACGTAATACCACATCAATAGTGACGTCGGCACGAATGGTGATGGTGTCAGTGTTCATGATACTGCCGGCAGTATCTTCAGGATAGGCTAAGGCGGCTTCTACACGATGACGGTCTTGCCCGTCCATCTGTTCTAATACTTCTTGATACACACTATCAGGCAGGCTACGCAGCACATAAGCGATATCGTCGGTGTCCATGCCTTCGGTGGCTGCGGCAAGCGTCTCAGGCGCCATTAATTGCAGCACGCCTTCCATTACGTCTTCGTTAAGCTCTTCGAGAATTTCGCCGTGTTGTTCAGGATCGGTGAGTTGCCATAACACTTTCCGCCCCGCTGGTGGGCTAGATTCTAGCAGTAAGGCTACGTCACAGGCCGGCATTTGATGAAGCATGCGCCTAACATGCACAAACATACCGCTGTCTAGGGCTTGGTTAAGCTCCTGCAAACGTTTGTGCTGATTAGGGTTTAACTCCATCTCTTCCGGCATAAGCATTCCCTATTATTGTTTAAGCAGCGCTTGCTAAGTGTAGCGTGTGTTTATTGCGCTTTGGTTTATTCTTCGTCGAAATTTGCTTCTATTAACGCTTGAACAGCATCTAAAGCCGCAGTGGCATCGTCCCCTTCGGAAATAATGGTTAAGGTATTACCTTGAGCGCTGGCTAACACCAACAAGCCCATTACACTGGCAGCGGAGGCAGTTTTCTCGCCATCGATAATGGTTAGTTCAGCATCAAATTTTTGGGCCAGCTCTACCAGTTTTGTCGCTGGGCGAGCATGCAGCCCCAGCTTGTTTTTAACGATAACTTGCCTAGTGAGTTTCAAGACGGTGTTCCAAAGTGCGATGGCGACGTTGTACTTTACGCTGAGCACTAAAGTGTTCAGCTAGTTTTTCTGCTACGTAAACACTACGGTGTTGGCCACCAGTGCAACCAATGGCAATGGTTAGATAAGCGCGATTATTGGCTTCCAAATGCGGTAACCAAGATTGTAGTAAATCACGAATTTGCTTAATGTATTGATTGACCAAAGCTTGTGCTGATAAATACTCTTGAACGGGTTTATCTAGGCCAGTCAGTGGTCGTAACTCTTCTTGCCAATGGGGGTTCGGCAGAAATCTAGCATCAAACATATAGTCAGCATCGTTAGGTACGCCGTTTTTAAAGCCAAACGATTCAAACACTAAAATTAACTGTTGTTGCTGATCGCCAGTTACTCTAGAGCGAATTAAGCCACTTAGCTCATGCACTGATAAGCGTGAAGTATCGATGCGTAAATCAGCATTTCGAGATAACGGTGCCAGCAGCTCGGTTTCCGATTCAATCGCTTCCGCCAGAGACAAATTAGTTTGACTCAGCGGGTGAACTCGCCGCGTTTCGCTGTAACGGCGGATCAGTGCTTCGTCTTTAGCATCTAAAAAAATGCTTAATAGATTCACATCAGGGCCGGCGTTGCGAATAATTTGGCCTATCGGCGAAGGTTCGTCTGGGAGGTTTCGAATATCGATACTTATTGCTACTTTAGAGTAAGTATTTTTTAAGTTATCGATAAGAGATTGCCATAACACAACCGGGAGGTTGTCTACGCAATAGTAGCCCAGATCTTCTAGTACTCTTAAGGCGACGGTTTTTCCTGAACCAGAACGCCCACTCACGATAATGAGTTCCATGACTATCCCTAACGGTGATTAGAGTATTAGGCTACCATGATGTCGTATAATTCGTCATCACTTTGTGCACAACGAAGTTGTTTACATACTTGCTTATCGTTAAGTTTTTCAGCTACTTGAGATAAGGTGTTGAGGTGTTGTTTACACTGATCTTCTGGTACCAGTAAGGCAAAAACCAAATCAACAGGTTTATTGTCAATGGCATCAAAAGCAATTGGGGGATCACAACGTAAAAAAACAGCGGTTGTTTGATGCTGTTTATCAATGCGGCCATGAGGTATTGCCACGCCTTGCCCGATACCGGTGCTGCCCATTTTTTCTCTATTCAACAAACTCTCAAATATACATTGAGCTGTCGTATCCAGTTGACCAGCGGCTAGTTCACTAATGATTTCTAAGGCGCGTTTTTTTGAAGAGCATTGGACTGCACTTTGAGTGCAATCCAAGCTTAGTACTTTATCTATTTGCATGGAGGTGACTAATGTTTGTTAAGTTTTTCTTTATGTTTGATAACTTGGCGGTCAAGTTTGTCGATAAGACCATCAATGGCCGCATACATATCTGAATGTTCAGCGGTAGCGAATAATTCACCGCCATTTAAATGTAAGGTGGCTTCTGCGATTTGATTGAGCTTCTCGACGTTGAGGATGACATGAACATTGTTTATCTGGTCAAATCGTCGAGTGAGCTTGGCAAACTTGTTATGGACATATTCTTTTAAAGACTCAGTTATATCAACGTGGTGTCCGGTAAGATTAATTTGCATAAATATAGTCCCCTTGATTGGCCTTAAAGTAGGCTCTTACGTTGGTTAGAAGGTGGTATCGCTAAAGACTCACGATATTTTGCAATCGTACGTCTTGCCACCTTGATCCCCTGATCTGCCAAAATATCAGCAATCTTACTATCGCTGAGAGGTTTACTGGTATTTTCGGCAGCAACCAGTTTCTTAATTAATGCACGAATAGCGGTAGATGAACATTCACCGCCGCCATCGGTAGCCACATGGCTAGAGAAAAAATACTTAAGTTCGAAAATGCCGCGAGGTGTGTGCATGAATTTTTGAGTTGTCACTCGAGAAATCGTTGATTCGTGCATTTCTACTGCTTCGGCCACATCGTTCAGCACCATTGGTTTCATTGCTTCTTCACCGTATTCGAAGAAGGCTTGTTGATGGTGAACGATACAGTTAGAGACTTTGAGTAAGGTTTCATTGCGGCTTTCAATACTCTTAATAAACCACTTAGCTTCTTGTAAGTGGCTACGGATAAACTGAGTATCGGTGGCATTAGACGTTTTACTTAAGGATGCATAGTGAGAGTTTACTCTTAGCTTCGGCATCGCATCGGGGTTTAGCTCTACCACCCAACGACCTTGGCGCTTCACTACGGAAACATCGGGAATAACGTATTGGGCTTGGTTTGGCTCAACAGCGTTACCCGGGCGTGGTTCTAAGGTGTGAATCAAACGCATCACTTCGCGCAGCTGGTCTTCTTTTAATTTGGTCTTTCGAGCCAATAAGCGAAAATCTCGATTGGCTAATACATCGATATGGTTAGACACCACATCTTTGGCTTCATTTAGCCATGGTGTTTCTGGGGAAAAACGGCTTAATTGAATTAACAAACATTCTTGTAGTGAGCGCGCGGCAATGCCTACGGGGTCGAAATGCTGAATCCGTTTTAGTACTGCTTCAATTTCGTCAAGCTCTACATCTAAGTCGTTATTGTCACTAGAATTTAGGCCATCTAATAACTGTTCACAATCTTGTGTGAGGTAACCTGATTCATCTACTGCATCAATAATGGCTAAAGCAATGGCTTGGTCTACTTCGCTGAAAGGAGTAAGGCGCATTTGCCACAGCATGTGATCTTGTAAGGAATCAACAGTTTCGCCTTGGAATAACATATCATTGTCGTCACCACCGCCACTGCCGCTCGATGAGCTAGCTGGCGCGGAACTGGCGCTATAAATATCGTCCCAAGTGGAGTCTACGGGTAGGTCATCAGAAACAGTTTCTTGGTTAATGGCATCGCCAGCTTCCATTTGGCTACTGTCTACGTCGGCGCTAGATTCGGCTTCTGTAGATTTTTCATTGGCTGACTTAGCCTCTGTTGCGTCACTATCATTCGAATGTGACTCATCCGCCTCAAGCAGAGGGTTACTTTCCAGAGCCTCTTGAATTTCTTGCTGTAAATCCAGGGTTGAAAGCTGGAGTAAGCGTATGGCCTGTTGTAACTGGGGGGTCATGGTTAACTGCTGACCAAGACGCAACTGCAAAGATGCTTTCATTAACTACCGCTATCCCTTCTTTTTATATTATTTTCTAAGCTGCACTTTAACTATAGCTTGAATTGTTCACCGAGATAAACTCGTTTCACGTGCTCGTTTTCAAGTATTTCTTGTGGCTTACCTGAGGCTATCAATTCACCCTGACTAACGATATAGGCATGCTCACAAACATCGAGAGTTTCCCTTACATTGTGGTCGGTAATTAATACACCTAGACCGCGATCACGCAGGTGTTCAATGATTTTTTTAATATCAATAACGGAAATAGGATCTACCCCAGCGAAGGGTTCGTCAAGCAAAATAAACTTAGGGGCTGCGGCTAAGGCGCGGGCAATTTCTACCCGGCGACGCTCTCCGCCTGATAGGCTCATACCGAGATTTTTGCGAATATGCCCAATGTGAAACTCTTCTAGCAAATCGTCCAATGCGCCAATTTGCTGCTCTTTGTCCAAATCCTTACGGGTTTCTAATACCGCCAGAATATTTTTTTCTACCGATAAGCGGCGAAAGATAGAGGCTTCTTGCGGAAGATAACCAATGCCTTTTCGTGCTCGAGTATGCATAGCAGTGCTAGACAGATCATCGTCATCGATAAGTATTCGGCCATGATCTCGTGGCACTAGGCCAACCACCATGTAGAAGGTAGTGGTTTTACCGGCGCCGTTTGGCCCTAGTAAACCAACAATTTTCCCGGTTTCTACATTTAAACTGACGTTCTTTACTACCTTGCGACCTTTGTAGCTTTTGGCAAGGTTCTCAGCGATTAAGGTACTCATGATTACTCATTGTCCTCGGGGGAGAGTTCTTCTAATTGCTGAGGCAGGAAGATAGTAGTCACTCGATTATTTTCATCGCCTTGAGCAACCATCTCTTGTTTGTTAATGCTGTATTTAATCATTTGGCCTTTTACTAAGCTCTCTTCTTGCTTGAGCTGAGCATTGTTGGTTAACGTGAGGGTCTGCGTTTTTAAATCGTAACGCACCTCGTTGGCCTCTGCTTCAATCGGCTTGCCGCTGTCTAGTAGTTGGTAAAAAGTTGCTGGTTCGCCTTTGGCGATCATCACTTCGCTGCCTTTTTCTTCACTACCTATTACGCTGAGTTCTTCGGCGTGCATTTTTATTGAACCTTGAGTCACCACTACATTATTGTAGAAAGTGACGCGGTTTTCTTTGATGTTGACCTGCTGGCGGTCGGCATCAACAATAATTTGTTTGTTGAAGTCGTCTTCAAGTGCTTGAGAACCCCAAGAAAGGATAAACAAGCTAGCCGCTAGCGCTAACTTACTCTTGTGGGTTGTGGTAAACCGCTTCGATATCATCTAATAAAGTCACTATTTCGTTAGCTAGATCACCGTCCATGCCAACACCATACAATTCGTACGATGGGCCATACACGGTAACAGGTTGATCGCTGCTCATGGTTTCGCTTTGCAGATCGATTTCCAAACTTTCGGTAATTATGTCGCGAACGTACTCGCCACGACTTAAGTTTTTAATCACTACATTGTCATTTAAGGTGACAGTTTGTTGCTGCTGTACTGTAGCGTGATCAGCCACAATTTGCCATACAGGTTGACGAGGATCTGGGTAAACCAAAATCTTTGGTTGAGTAAATTCAGTGTGCTTAAGTTGTTCAAAAAACTCCATTTGTTCGGCATAGATACGGTAACGAGGGCTGCCATTTTCGCCAAAGCTGACGCTATAGAGTTTCTCTGCAACGAAGTTGGGCTTGCTGGCTTCGCGTTGAGCGCTTTGTTGTTTAGGATCTGAGGGGCTTAATTGCCACAACACCAAGGCAAGAACGAACAGGCTAGCAAAAAACAGCGTAACGCGATTCATACACTCATACCTTGAGCATGTTCTAGCTGATCTTTGGCTTGCAGTATCAGATCACAAAGTTCGCGTACCGCACCAAAACCACCTGGGGTAATGGTAACCAAGTTAGCATCTTGTTTGCACAGCGGGTGAGCGTCATGTACCGCAACACCTAAGCCACAAGCCCGCATTACCGGAGTATCAACGACATCATCGCCAATGTATGCCACTTCGTCAGCTGACAGGTTGAGTTGTTCGAGCATTTGTTGGTAGGCCACCATCTTGTTTTGTTGGCCTTGGTAAATGCGGCTTACACCTAACGCCTGCATGCGTTTTTCTACAATATTAGATTGGCGGCCGGTAATAATGGCCACTTCTACACCTATGTTTAACAAGGATTTAATGCCAAAGCCATCGTGAGTATGAAAGGCTTTTAGTTCTTCACCATCATTGCCAAGGTAAATCCGGCCATCGGAAAACACTCCATCAACATCGCAAATAAGCAACTTGATGTTTTTAGCACGGGTAAAGTTTTGCGAGCTTACCGAGCCATAAGGCGTGTTAATCGTCATTAATATACTCCAGCCTGCAGCAGGGTATGCATGTTAAAGGCACCCACTACGGTCTGTTGGTTCAATACAAACAAGCCGTTAATTGATTTGGCTTTCATCAACTTTAAGGCGTCAAAGGCTAACCAAGAGTCTTCAATGACTTTGGGTTTTTGAGTCATTACTTGGCCAATTGGTGTGTCATGTATATCGATACGTTGATCAAGTATTCGACGTAAGTCGCCGTCGGTAAAAATACCCACCAGTTGTTGCTTAGCATCGACAATTCCCACCATACCTAAACCTTTGGCAGTAATTTCGAACAATGCTTCACGAATAGTTTGTTCGACTGTTACTAGAGGGATTTGTTCCCCGCTTAGCATTAAGTCACTCACACTTAACAATAATTTTTTACCTAAAGTGCCGCCAGGATGAGATAGCGCAAAATCATCGGCAGTAAACCCACGGGCTTCTAATAGTGCTACCGCCAACGCGTCGCCCATTACCAAGGTTGCTGTAGAGCTTGCGGTAGGTGCTAACCCTAATGGGCACGCTTCACGAGGCACTGAGATACATAAATGGTAGTTGGCAAGCTTGGCCATAGACGAGTTGGGGTTGCTGGTCATCGCAATAGAACGAACACTAATTCGGTTAAATACAGGGTAGAGCGAGAGTATCTCTTCTGATTCACCAGAATTAGACAAGGCTAATACAATGTCCTCGGCAGCAATCATGCCTAAATCACCGTGGCAGGCTTCGCCAGGGTGAACAAAAAATGCGGGAGTGCCGGTAGAGGCTAAAGTAGCGGCAATTTTATTGGCAATGTGGCCTGATTTACCCATACCAGTAAGAATCACCTTACCTTTACAGGCTAAAAGCATTTCGCAGGCGGCGGCAAATTCTTGATCAATATATTGATGGAGATTTTCAATAGCTAAGCTTTCAATCTCAAGGACTTGCTTGGCTGAAGCGATATAATCAAACGACACTCATTTCCCCTTAGTTTCTTAAATCAGTAATAACAGGTGCTTAGGCTAGAAATAATAGCAGTTGATAGCCTATGAAGCCGCTTAACAATAAGCCGCCTTCCCAACGAGTGATTTTGCGGCTTTTACCAAAGCCCATCGCCATGATGAACAACAGTACGGTAACACCCATCATCACATAAAAATCGCGGCCAGCAGCGTTGGCGTCAATTGCCCCTGGCGCTATAAACGCCGGGACAGCCAGTACTGCTAGAATGTTAAACAGATTAGAGCCGATAATATTGCCCAGAACTAGGTCATCCTCTTTCTTGATGACACCGGCTACACAGGCTGCTAGCTCTGGCAGGCTGGTGCCAATGGCAATAATGGTGAGGCCAATCACCAAGTCGCTCATACCAAAGTAACGAGCAATCTCCGAGGCAGAACCCACTAATAAATCAGCACTGAGTGGAAGCACAACCATACCCACCGCTAGCCAAAGCAACGCTTTGCCAGTTGGTACATCGTTAGGTACTTCTGATTCAGCTTCCTCGATCATTGGGTCAACGTTGGCGCCTTTGCGCTGGCGCAATGAGTTGATAATTAAGTAGGCCATTAACGCTACAAACAGAGTGAGTAAAACAAACCCTTCTTGGTAACCTAGGTGTTTATCATGAAGCACCCAGCCGGCAACTGCAGTGGCCACTAATACCATAGGTAGCTCTCTAAACAGGGTTGAGGAGGATACTATTAGCGGTTTAAGCAAGGCGGTGATGCCTAGTACCAGAGTAATGTTGGTAATATTTGAGCCAATTACGTTGCCCACGGCGGTATTCATTTTGCCTTCTAGGGCGGCCGTGGCTGACACCATAACCTCTGGTGCAGAAGAACCTAAAGCAACAATAGTTAAGCCGATGATCATTGGTGGTAAACCAAAATTATTAGCAATGGCGGCTGCACCATAAACAAAGCGGTCGGCGCTCCACACCAACAGTGCGAGGCCCAATACCAATAATAAACATTCAACTAACATGTGAATCCTTCAGTTATAAAACATCAACGATGCAAAAAAATCGGAGCATTGTCGGCATTTTCCCTGCAAAAGGGAAGAGTTTAGCCTTGAGTGTCATCAATTATCTCAATAATATGTCTGCCTTGGCCAATCAAGATTGCTCACGGAGTGGCGGATAGTTTGATTGAAGTAAAACAACTGGCGTTTCAGCGCGCTAATAAAGTCATTTTTGATGGCTTAGACTTGCGTATCCAGCGCGGTAAAATCACAGCCATTATGGGCCCCAGCGGAATTGGCAAAACTACCTTGCTCAAGCTTATTGGTGGGCAATTACAACCCACCGCGGGTGAGGTATTGATTGATGGACAGAATGTGCATCAGCTCAAACGGAATGAATTATTTAAACTGCGTAAACGCATTGGTATGTTGTTTCAAAGTGGCGCTTTGTTTAGTGATTTAAATGTGTTTGAGAACGTTGCATTCCCGCTGCGTGAGCATACTCAGTTGCCGGAAACAGTCTTACGCAACCTGGTATTAATGAAGCTGCAAACAGTGGGCTTGCGCGGTACAGCCAAGTTGATGCCTAGCGATTTATCTGGCGGAATGGCTCGCCGAGTGGCGTTGGCCAGAGCGATAGCGCTAGAACCCGAAATAATCCTTTATGATGAACCGTTCGTGGGTCAAGACCCTATTTCAATGGGGGTATTGATTAAGTTAATTCAAGGGCTTAATCAGAGCTTGCAGCTTACCTCAGTGATTGTTTCTCATGATGTAAACGAAGTACTTAGCATTGCTGACTACGTTTTTGTGATAGACGGCCACAGTGTACTAGCCCAAGGCAGTGTTGCCGACATCGCGGCGAATTCAAACCCGCGTTTAGCGCAATTTCTAAAAGGCCAAGCCGATGGTCCAGCTGCTTTTCATTATCCCGCAGACGATTACGCTAGCGCACTGAAGGCAAGCTTATGATTGAATTTATAGCAACGTTAGGGCGTAACGCTTTAGCTCGAGTTAGCGCCATTGGCCGAGCGAGTTTGATGCTTTGGCATGCATTGGCGACTTGGCCGAGTGCTCAGCTTGTAAAAGATACGGTTAAACAAGTTTATGTGGTGGGGGTGCAATCTCTGCCAATTATTCTGGTTTCTGGCCTATTTATTGGCATGGTGTTGGCACTTCAGGGCTATCATATTTTAGTCGACTTTGGCGCTGAAACTAGCCTGGGCCCTATGGTTGCCTTATCTTTATTGCGTGAGTTAGGTCCTGTGGTTACTGCGTTGTTGTTCGCAGGGCGGGCAGGCTCAGCCTTAACCGCTGAAATTGGTTTGATGAAAACGACCGAGCAGTTATCTAGTATGGAGATGATGGCGGTAGATCCGCTTAAACGAGTGGTTGCTCCACGATTATGGGCTGGCTTTATTGCTATGCCGCTACTGACCTTAATGTTTAACTTGGTGGGTATATGGGGCGGCTTTTTGGTTGGCGTAGAGTGGCTAGGTGTCGATAACGGTGCCTTTTGGTCGATTACCGCAGCCTCTATTGAATTTGGCCAAGACATTGGCAATGGCATGATAAAAAGTGCGGTGTTTGCCATCACCGTTGTGTGGGTAGCGTTATTTAACGGTTACGACGCTTTGCCCAGTGCTCAAGGGATTAGCCAAGCTACAACTCGCAGCGTGGTTCACGCGTCGTTGTTGGTATTAGCTTTAGATTTTGTATTAACCGCATTAATGTTTGGCAGCTAGGTTTAGGGAATAACATGAAAGTAAATAAAGTAGAGTTGTCGGTAGGCGCATTTGTTTTGTTAGGCATTGTTGCCTTATTGGTGTTGGCCTTAAAAATCGCCGATAGCCAATTTGGGAATAATACTGATACGTATACCTTGTATGCCAAGTTCGACAATATTGGGGGGTTAAAAGCACGCTCACCTGTGAAAGTAGGGGGCGTTGTCGTCGGTCGTGTAGAAAAGATCAACCTAGATATAGAAGATTACATGCCAAAGGTAACATTAAGCATGTATCGCCAATACGGTTATTATCCAGAAACCAGTTCCTTATCGATTCTTACTGCTGGTTTGTTAGGTGAGCAGTACATTGGCCTAACTCCTGGTTTTGTATTAGAAGACATAGAGAACTTGAATGACGGTGACGTGATTGAAGACACCAAATCGGCCATAGTATTAGAAGAACTGATTGGTCAGTTTCTATTTTCGGTATCGGAGGAGTAAGCATGTTTATACGCAGCTTGATGTTGGTAGTGTCGCTATTGCTTAGTGCCAGTACTTGGGCCGATGAAGTAGACGACAACCCTTATCGCTTAATGGCTTATGTAGCAGAACAAACTTTTAGCCGCTTGGCTGAAGTAGACCGTGAAGCCGCTGATGCTGACCAACAAATTGAAGACATTGTGCGCGAGCAGCTGATGCCGCATATTGATTATCGCTATGCGTCGTTTGTGGTGTTGGGAAAACAAATTAAAAAAACCACAAAAGAACAAAGAAGTGAGTTTACCGCTGCGTTCAAAGAATATTTAGTGAGTACTTACAAGCAGGCTTTAGGGCAATACAAGCAGCAACAAGTAACGATTGAACCAGAGAGATCGGTTGAAGGTAAGAAAAAGGTAGGGGTAAAAGCCCAGTTTATTGATGGCGAACGCCCGCCGATTAAACTCGAGTTTAAGTTTCGTAAACTTAAGAAAAAAACCGAAGACAGCAGCGACCGCTGGTTGGCCTACGACTTAATCGCTGAAGGTGTTAGTTTGCTGTCAACGAAGCAATCAGAAATGGACAGTTTAATTCGTAGCAACGGTATAGACGGTGTCATTAAGTTGCTGCAAGACAAAAACTTTGCCGCACACGAGGCCAAGTAATGAGCGCTGAGCTTAAGCTTGAGCAGCAAACGCTTCGTTTAATTGGTGAGTGGAACGCAGATGATGTTGCCGCTCAGTGGCCCCAGTTAGCAAAGTGCCAAGCCACAGAACTCGACTTGGCCAAACTTAAGCGGATTGACTCTGCAGGAATAGCCGCTATCATCACCGCCTTAAAACCTGAACCTAGCAATCGCTTAATTGTTAAGCATTGCCCTGATCAAGCCAAGCAGCTGTTTACTCTCTATGAGTTAGACGCCTTGCTGCAATTTGAAAACTAAAGCACATTAGCGGAGCGTTATAATGCAACCAGAACAAATTGAACAAATTTTATCGCAAGCGCTTGAGCTAGACCATGTGCAAGTAACTGGGGAAGGTAATCACTTTCAAGTTGTTGCTGTTGGTGCAATGTTTACGGAACTATCGCGCGTTAAAAAACAACAAGCGGTATACGCACCACTGAAAGAGTACATTGCGAGTAACGAAATTCACGCTTTAGGGATTAAGGCGTTCACTCCTGATGAATGGCAAAAGCAACAAAAATTTGGCCAACTGTAGTCGCTAGGAGTAGTTGTGGATAAGTTTAGAATTGAAGGTGGCTGTCGTTTAGAAGGCGAAGTGGCCATCTCTGGTGCAAAAAATGCGGCTTTGCCGATCCTTTTTGCTACCTTGTTATGTGAAGAGCAAGTGACCTTGCACAATGTCCCTCAACTAAGAGACATTGGCACAACCTGTAAAATGCTTGAGCATTTAGGCCGCGAAGTCGAAGTCAGCGGCGAGACCGTGATTGTTAAAGCTGGTAAAGCTAATGACTTTGTTGCGCCTTACGATTTAGTAAAAACGATGCGTGCATCGATTATGGCACTAGGCCCATTGGTTGCCCGCTATGGTGAAGCCGACGTATCACTACCTGGTGGCTGTGCCATTGGTGCACGTCCAGTTAATTTGCACATTCATGGTTTGGAGCTAATGCAAGCCAACATGAGTGTTGAAGACGGTTATGTAAAAGCCCGTGTAGACGGCCGCTTGAAGGGCGCCCGTATCTTCATGGATATGGTGAGCGTAACTGGCACTGAAAACCTGATGATGGCGGCGGCGTTAGCTGAAGGCGAAACCATTATTGAAAACGCTGCTCGTGAACCTGAAGTGGTAGACCTAGCCGACTTCTTAAACACCCTTGGCGCCGATATTAAAGGTGCGGGTACCGACACTATAGTAATTACTGGCGTAGACAGCCTACACAGCGGTGAATACAGTGTATTGCCAGACCGCATAGAAACCGGTACTTACCTAGTAGGGGCAGCGGTAACGGGCGGTAAAGTGCGTTGTACTCATACTGACCCTACATTGATGGAATCGGTATTGGCCAAGCTTGAAGAAGCGGGTGCAAATGTAAGCAGTGGCAGTGATTGGATTGAAGTAGACATGCAAGGGTGCGCGCTTAACGCGGTTAATGTTAAAACAGCGCCGCACCCAGCGTTTCCTACCGACATGCAAGCCCAATTCACGGTACTAAATATTGTGGCCGAAGGGACTGGTCATGTGACTGAAACGATTTTTGAAAACCGTTTTATGCATGTACCTGAGTTGATGCGTATGGGCGCAGAAATAGAGCTAGAAGGCAACACCGCTATTTGTAAGCATTCAGATCACCTAACGGGCGCCCAAGTAATGGCGACTGATTTACGTGCTTCTGCAAGCTTAGTGATTGCGGCTTTGGTGGCTGAAGGTGAAACCGTGGTCGACCGGATTTACCATATCGACCGTGGTTATCAAAATATTGAAACTAAGTTTGCTAAATTAGGCGCAAAAATTACGCGTTTTAACGACCGCTCGTAGGTCGAACTGGCAGTTTTAGTTCGGTAATAGTAACGGGGAGCTCTAGCAGTTCCCCGTTTCTGTATAAGCGAACCATGATCTCTGAACCTGGTCTCGTTTCGGCAACAATATCCATGGCCTGTTTAATCGATTCAATATCTTGGCCGGCTAAACTCACTAAAATATCGTTAGCCAAAATACCAGCTTTTCCCGCTGGCCCTTGTGGGTCTATACCACTAACAATAACTCCACGTGTTTCGTTTAATTTAAGACGTGAAGCCAGTAGTGGAGTGATTTTTTGCCCATCTAAACCTAAATAACCACGCACAATCGTGCCGTCTTTAATCAGGCTCTGCATGATTTTTTTAGCTAATACAAAAGGGATAGCGAAGCTAATACCGTAAGTATCTGCTGCATCGTTTAAGTGATAGGCTGAGGTATTAATGCCTACCAACTCACCGCGAGTATTGACTAAGGCACCGCCAGAATTACCACGGTTAATAGCTGCATCTGTTTGCAGAAAGTCTTGACGACCGGTAGAGCTCATCCCACTACGGCCCGCTGCACTAATAATACCTTGGGTAATCGTTTGGCCCACGTTATAGGGGTTACCAATAGCCAGTACTACGTCACCTACTTGGGTGACAAGTTGGTCGTTTTGCGGAATAACCGGTAAATCTGGAGAGGCGTCAATCTTCAGCACGGCTAAGTCAGTGATGATGTCTCCACCGACTAACTCAGCGTTAAATACTCGTCCGTCCTGTAAGGCAATAACAATTTGGTCTGAATTGGCAATCACGTGCAGATTGGTTAAAACAAAGCCCTGTTTCGACATGATCACGCCCGATCCCAAACCTTGAGATTCTAGCTGGCTGTCTACGTTCACATAAGATTGCAGGAAGCTGCGAGTATAAATATTTACAACGGCAGGAGCCGCTCGTCTAGAGGCTTGTGCGTAACTAACCAATGGGGTATCGGTATAGTCGTCTAATAGCTGCTTGCTGTTCTCCCGAAACTCAGGGAAGGCAAACAAAATTCCGATTGCCATCGCTAAACCAAAAATAGCAGGCTTGAGTAAATACTTGATTATAGCTAACAATTGTTCTTCTCCAGCTAGAGTCTCAGCATAGCACGCTGATTCTAGAGACAAAAGAAAAGGCGACTAATAAGTCGCCTTTGTTGTTAGCTCATTCAGTTTACTGAATGATGCGGTACAAGTTTTCGTCGCCGCGTTGAATATTTACCGCGAGTACTTTGGGTTCGGTTTCTAGTAGCTCGCGTAAGTCGGCGATGCTACTAATTCGGATTTTGTTAATGCCGATAATAATATCGCCTTCTTCAAAACCGTTAGCAAAGGCCTTTGAGTTGCGTTGAATTTTACTGACCACTACGCCAGAAATATCTGCGCCTTTAGCGGTAGAGCTCAAACTTGCGCCTTCTAGGGCTGGATGCATAACTTTAGCATTAATGTTTTGCTCTTCAGCTTGCTGCAAAGTAACTTTAAAACTAATGTCTTCGCCATCTCGAATCGCGCCGATCTTAATGGTTTTACCTGCACCCATGGTGCCTATTTTAGCGCGCAGTTCCGCAAAGCTTTTCACCTTTTTATCATCAACAGCAATAATAATATCGCCTGGCTTAATGCCTGCTTGATCTGCTGCTGAGCCTTGCATCACTTGATTTACAAATGCGCCGTGCTGCGAGTCGGTACCAAAGGCTTTGGCTAAATCGCTGTTTAGTTCGCCACCAGTAACGCCTAATACTCCGCGGCGTACCTCGCCAAATTCAATAATTTGGTCTGCGAGGTTACGTACCATGTTGCTTGGGATGGCAAATCCAATACCAATATTACCGCCATTAGGGGCGATAATGGCGGTGTTAATACCGATTAACTCACCGCGTAAGTTAATTAACGCGCCACCTGAGTTACCGCTATTAATGGCAGCATCGGTTTGAATAAAGTTCTCGAGGTTTTCGATATTTAAGCCGCTACGACCTAGTGCACTAACTATGCCTGAGGTAACCGTTTGGCCAAGACCAAATGGATTGCCAATAGCGATGGCAAAGTCACCCACTCGGAGTTCATCAGAATCAGACAGCTTTATATCAACCAGCTCGTCGGCATCAATTTTTAGTAGGGCAATATCGGTGTGGCGGTCACTGCCTAATACTTCTGCTTCAAAGGTGCGGCCATCTTTTAAGGTCACTACGATTTCGTCAGCTTCATGAATAACGTGATAGTTAGTAATCACGTAACCCTTTTTAGCATCAATCACCACGCCCGAGCCTAAACCCTGAAATGGACGCTCTTGTTCGCCAGTATCTGGGTTACCACCGGGTCCGAAGAAATACTTAAATAACTCTGGGAGTTGTTGCTGAGATACTTTAGTCCCTGCAACTGAGATATTCACCACTGCAGGGGTGGTTTGCTCCAGTACTGGGGCTAAACTAGGCAGAGGCTCTCCACCTACAGAAAACGGCAGTGCAGCCTGAGCTTGCAGTGTGGTGGCGCCAAGGAAAAGTGAAAACAGCAAAATGACAAATTTCTTTGTGGACTTGCTCATTTAAATACCCTCAATAAACAGTTGTCATGATAAAAAAGCAGGATCTTAAAGACCCTGCTTAGTTTAAAAAGTTCAATGATTTAGCTAGCTTTACGCTGCGCTTCGGTAAATAAACCTGATGGCTCGTTAGAATAGTCTTTAGGCTGTGCGTCATTCGATTCAACGCTGTCATCTACTTCTAACTTTTCTTGATAATCGGCGAATAGCTGCGGCTGGGCTACGTCATCACTAATCAATGATTTTGACTGACTTGCCATATGCTCGTAAATGCCTTGGTACTGCTTAGCCATATCTTCAAGTAGTTGGGCACTGGTAGAAAAGTGCTCCTGAACTTGCTCTTTATAGCTATCTAATTCGGCTTTGTTTTGTGCTAACTCTTGCTTCATGCTGGCGTCGTTAGTTCCGGCTGGTTTAGATGCCATACGACTAAGGAAGAAACCAATAGCGACACCAATAAGAAGAAAAATCATACTGCTAATTGCGCTCATATTATTCCTTTGTTGGTCTTGATGAACTTTCAATATACTTGAGAATGGTTTCACATGGTACTATCAATTTTGGTCTAATTTTTGCGGGTTTTGGGAATAGGGAAAGGATGACTCCACAGCGACAATATGAGCAAGATCTGCAACGTGATGATTTTGTAAAAGACAATGCACAAGCCTTTGCAGTGGCTCAGCTACAAAGAGTTTACGAACAACTCTCTGATAAACCAGCGTTAACACTAAGCCAACCTTCCTTATTCGGAAAACTAAAAGCGCGCTTTTCGAGGAGCCAAGAAGTGGTTCGCCAGCACAGTGTGCAAGGCCTTTATATGTGGGGTGGAGTAGGTAGGGGGAAAACCTATCTTATGGATACCTTTTTTAATTGCCTGCCGCAGCAGCGTAAAATGCGGGTGCATTTTCACCGCTTTATGCAGCGAGTTCATCACGAACTCAAAACCCTTGATGGGCAAAGCAATCCGCTTGAAACAGTCGCCGACCGTTTGATTACTGAAGCAGAGGTTATCTGTTTTGACGAGTTTTTTGTTTCAGACATTACCGACGCAATGCTGTTGGGAACTTTGTTTGAGGCCTTGTTTGAGCGTGGCGTTACGCTGGTGGCGACTTCAAATATTCCCCCTGAAGATCTTTACCGAAATGGCTTACAGCGTCAGCGTTTCATGCCGACCATAAAGTTAATTCAACAACATTGCCAAATACTGAATGTAGATGGCGGTAGTGATTATCGAATGCGTACCCTTAATGAGGCTGAGATTTATCATTACCCTTTAGATAAACAAGCCGAACAAAATCTAGCGCAATATTTTTTACAATTGTCTAACGAGCCTCGCCAGCAACTTGGTCAAATTGAAATAAATCAACGGATGATTAATTTTGTCAATGAAGCCGACAGTGTATTGCATATAGAGTTTGCTGAACTGTGTGAAGGCGCACGTAGTCAATTGGATTACATTGAGTTGGCAAGGCTCTACCACACGGTATTGCTATCGGGCGTGGTGGCCATGGGTGCTAAAAATGACGACGCTGCTCGCCGCTTTATTGCCCTAGTTGACGAGTTTTATGAGCGTAATGTTACGCTTATTATTGCTGCCGAGGTGGCGCTAGAGAAATTGTATAAAGGGGGACGCTTAAGTTTTGAATTTGAACGCTGTTTGTCTCGTTTACAGGAAATGCAGTCTCACGAATATCTAGAAAGAGAACACTTACCTTAAATAATCTAGATTAAAGGTGGTTTTTTTTTGTACTTCCCCTATAATCTTGCCACCCCACGTTACATGTCACCGATTTGGTGGCACTAACAGTCAAGTCTACTCCGTATTCGAAGGGATACCATGAGTGGCTATTTTCACGTTTGTGATTTTCACAAACACGTGTGTAACAGTTATTTTGGGTTATATATACAAATGAAAACTTTTGTAGCCAAGCCAGACAGCGTAAAGCGCGACTGGTACGTTGTAGATGCAGATGGTAAAACTCTGGGTCGTATCGCAACTGAAATCGCTTCTCGCCTACGCGGTAAGCATAAAGCTGAATATACTCCTCACGTAGATACTGGCGATTACATCGTCGTAATCAACGCTGAGAAAGTAGCCGTAACGGGCAACAAAGCGAAAGGTAAAATTTACCACTCGCACACTGGTTACCCTGGTGGCTTAAAATCAATTAGCTTTGAAAAGTTAATCGATAAAGCACCTGAGCGTGTTATCCAGTCTGCAGTGAAAGGTATGTTGCCAAAAGGTCCTCTAGGCCGTGCAATGTTCCGTAAACTGAAAGTATTCGCTGGACCTGAGCACACTCATGCGGCTCAGCAACCACAAGTATTAGACATTTAAGTTACGGAATTTTAATAATGGCTGAGAATCAATACTACGGCACTGGCCGTCGCAAAAGCTCTACTGCTCGCGTATTTTTAAAAGCAGGTAGTGGTAACATCACTGTAAACAACCGCACTTTGGACGTTTACTTTGGCCGTGAAACTGCTCGTATGGTAGTTCGTCAACCACTTGAACTAACTGAATTGTTAGAGAAAGTTGACTTACTCGTTACAGTTAAAGGTGGTGGCACAACTGGTCAAGCTGGTGCTATCCGTCACGGTATTACACGTGCACTAATGGAATACGACGAAAGTCTACGTCCTGAATTACGTAAAGCTGGCTTCGTTACTCGCGATGCTCGTAAAGTTGAGCGTAAGAAAGTTGGTCTACGTAAAGCACGTCGTCGTCCGCAGTTCTCTAAACGTTAATTGCTACGCACATTCGTGTTACAAAAAAGCTCGGCTATGCCGGGCTTTTCTTTATTCTAAAAGGTTAAAAACCTTGATTTCCCTTGTCAATTTGTGTGTTTTTTATTACTATTTTGTTCGCATTTACCTGCAATAATGTAGTAGCAAGTAAACGCTACCAGTAGCAGAAAAACGCTACCTTGTGCAGCATGCCGCAAGGAAAATTACAATAATTGCGCGGATCCTTACCGGAGAGACATTGGATGAGCAACGCTCCTGTCGATGCTGGCCGTCGTCGCTTCCTAACCTGGACAACAGCTGTTGTCGGTGGTGTAGGAGCTACGTTTGCCGCAGTACCTTTTATCAGTTCATGGAATCCGAGTGCCAAAGCTAAAGCAGCTGGAGCACCGGTAGAAGTGGATGTTAGCAAAATAGAACCTGGACAATTACTACGTGTAGAATGGCGTGGTAAGCCTGTTTGGGTGGTTAGCCGTCCTCAATCGGTTCTCGATAACTTGAATACCCTTGGTGACAAGTTACGTGATCCTGACTCTGAGGAGCCTCAACAGCCCGAATACACAGTCAATGTGCATCGCTCAATTAAGCCTGAGCTGTTCATTGGTGTTGGTTTGTGTACTCACCTCGGTTGTTCACCTACTTACTTACCTGGTAGCTTTGGTGAGCAAGTTCAAGGTGTTGAATACGGATTCTTCTGTCCATGTCATGGTTCGAAGTTTGATATGGCTGGACGGGTTTTCCAAAGTGTACCCGCACCACTGAATTTGGTTGTACCTCCTCATCACTACGTTGATGAAACAACCATTTTGGTCGGTTTGGACCAGGGAGAGGCATAAGATGAAGGCACTTATCGGTTGGATCGATGAACGGATCCCGTTGACCAAGACCTACAACAAACATGTGGGCCAATACCCAACGCCAAAGAATTTCAACTTTTGGTATATTTTTGGCTTTATCGCCATGGTGGTATTAGTTAACCAAATCCTTACAGGGATTTGGCTAACCATGAATTACAACCCATCTGGCGATGGTGCTTTTGCCTCTATTGAATACATCATGCGTGATGTGGAATATGGCTGGCTACTGCGATATATGCATTCAACGGGGGCTTCAGCCTTCTTTGTTGTGATTTATTTGCACATGTACCGCGGTTTAATTTACGGCTCTTACCAGAAACCTCGCGAACTGATTTGGTTGTTCGGGATGTTAATTTTCTTGGTATTAATGGCTGAAGCCTTTATGGGTTACTTGTTACCTTGGGGGCAAATGTCCTACTGGGGCGCGCAGGTAATTATCTCGCTGTTTGGGGCTATCCCCGTTATTGGCGATGATTTAACCCTATGGATACGTGGTGACTACGTTATCTCGGGCGCAACCCTTAACCGGTTCTTTGCTCTGCATGTTATTGCACTGCCACTAGTATTGGTTATGTTGGTGTTCTTACATATTGTTGCTTTGCATGAAGTAGGGTCAAATAACCCAGACGGCATCGAGATCAAAGAGAACAAAGATGAAAACGGCTGGCCGAAGGATGGTATTCCTTTCCACCCGTACTTTACAGTAAAAGACTTAGCGGCGATTGTAGGCTTCTTGTTCTTCTTCTGCTGGGTGATGTTTTTCTTCCCAGATGGTGGAGGTTATTTCCTCGAAAAGCCAAATTTTGAAGCGGCTAACCCTCTGAAAACACCGGACCATATTGCCCCCGTTTGGTATTTCACACCGTTTTACGCCATTTTGCGTGCGGTGCCTGATAAACTGTTGGGTGTAGTAATGATGGGCTTGTCTATCGCAGTGTTGTTTGTTCTGCCGTGGTTAGACCGTTGTAAGGTTAAGTCGATTCGTTATCGCAGCACCATACATAAACTAAACATTGCACAGTTTGTAATTTGTTTCATTATCTTGGGGGTTCTAGGCGTATTACCTTCTACTCCTGCTCTAACGTTATTGGCGCAAATCACCTCTTTTGGTTACTTTGCCTATTTCTTATTACTCTGGATTTACAGTAAGAATGAGAAAACTAAGCCACTTCCAGATAGGGTAACTAAATGATGAAAAATGTCTTTTTAGCATTAGCGTTACTTGTCCCTAGCTTAACGTTTGGGGCGGGTGGCAACGTACACTTAGACAAAGCCAATTACGACCTGACTGACAATGCCTCGTTGCAAAATGGTGCTAAGTTGTTCATGAACTATTGCTTTGGTTGTCATAGTACTCAGTACCAACGTTATAACCGCGTAGCTGAAGATTTGGGTATTCCAGTTAAATTAATGGAAGAAAACTTGATTTTTACCGGGGTAAAACCGGGTGAATTGATGGAAAATGCGATTCAGGAAGATGATGCAGCTAAATGGTTTGGTGCCCCAGCGCCAGATTTAACTTTAGTTGCTCGAGTGCGTGGAGCAGATTGGGTTTATACCTACCTACGTACATTTTACGTTGATGAGACTCGTCCATTTGGGGTGAATAACAAAGTTTTCCCAAGTGTTGGTATGCCACATGTATTGCAAGAGTTGCAAGGTGTACCTAATGCAGTCTACGAAACAAGAATGATTGATGGTGAAGAACAGCAAATCTATGTTGGCATCGAATCAGATGGTAGCGGTGAGATGAGCGATGATGAATATGACCACGCAGTATTAGACCTAGTTAACTTCTTGGTTTATTCAGCTGAACCTATTCAGCTAGAGCGTAAACGCCTAGGTTATTGGGTGTTAGGGTTCCTATTTATCTTCTTTATTATTAGTTATCTATTGAAGAAAGAATACTGGCGCGACGTACACTAAGTCATAAGCTAGTATTTGTTTATCGGCAATAGCATTTATGCTGTTGCCGTTTGTGTATTTATTTTTGATGGTTTTTGGAGGATTCAATGGCTGTAGCTGCCAACAAGCGTTCGGTAATGACGCTATACTCTGGTGCTAACGACTTATATAGTCATCAGGTACGTATCGTATTGGCTGAGAAAGGCGTCAGCGTAGAAATTAATCAGGTTGATCCGGATAACTTGCCGGAAGATTTGATTGATTTGAATCCGTACAGCTCTGTTCCTACCTTGGTTGATCGTGAATTGGTGTTATACCAATCTCAGATTATTATGGAATATTTAGACGAGCGTTTTCCTCATCCGCCACTAATGCCGGTTTATCCTGTATCTCGTGGTTCAAGTCGTTTAATGATGCATCGCATCAAAAATGACTGGTATACATTGGTTGAGCAAATTGAAAAAGGCGACAACGCTGATGCAGCGCGCAAACAATTAACCGAAAGTTTAATTGGTATCGCTCCTGTTTTTGCTGAAATGCCTTACTTCATGAGTGAAGAATTCAGCTTAGTAGATTGCTACCTAGCACCGTTATTGTGGCGCTTACCTACTTTAGGTATTGAGCTTGTAGGTAATGGTTCTAAAGAGATTAAGTCTTACATGATCCGTGTATTCGACCGTGAATCTTTCCAAGCATCATTAACTGATTCTGAACGCGAAATTCGCGATGGGTTCTTAGGTTAATGACTAGCGAGATGACGCCAAATAGGCCTTATTTACTTAAGGCTTTTTTTGACTGGTTGTTAGATAACGAATTAACACCGCATTTGGTGGTAGACGCAATGCAAAGTAACGTAACTGTTCCCAGCCAGTTTGTTAATGACGGACAGATAGTATTGAATATTGCCCCCTCTGCGGTAGGTGCATTCAGTATGGATTTAGAGCATGTTGGCTTTAGTGCGCGGTTTGGCGGTAAGCCTTTTCAAGTGTATGTGCCTATGGCCGCGGTTGTAGCCATTTACGCTCGCGAGAATGGTGCTGGTACGGTATTTGAGCCTGAAGCTGCTTACGAGCCAGCAGAAGAGCTTGAAAGCGATGTACAGACTGAGGTGGTAGAAGAACCACCAAAGAAACCTACGCTAACGATCGTTAAATAAAAAAAGCGCCAACTGGCGCTTTTTTTGTGTCTTAATTTGAGCATTTAGCTTTAGTCTACTAACTCAAATACCTTAATGACTTTGCTTACACCTGTTTCATGTCTGGCAATATCAATGGCTAGGCTCTCTTCTTGAGCGGTAACAACACCAATCAAAAACACTTCGCTATCTTCTGTGATTACTTTGATTTTTCCTGGTGGAAGCTTACTGTCTTCATATATCTTAAACTTCACTTTGGTCGTAATCCACGAATCGTTACTGCGCACACCCAGTGAGACGGGGGGCTTGATACGAACTTCATTCAGTACCTGCTGAACTCCTTCAACCTCTTTTACAATTTGGGTAATTTGGTTAAAGTTTTCTTCACTTGGTGTTTGCCCAACAATTAACGTTCGACCATTTAAGACCACAACAGAAAGTTTACTGTTACGCCAAATCTCATCTGATTGACCTAAGGCATTTAATGCTTGTAGCTCAATCCCTTGATCGTCAAACTGGGTGCCAATTGTGCGCCTGTCAGTGGCCGCGCCTGCGGCAACCCCTGCTCCTACTACCACCGCTCCAGCGCAAGCTTGAAGCAGCCCGGCTAAAACGATAATGCTGACTAAACGTAACATCCTCTAATCCTCTTGTTGGGGAAACAACGTACGGTCGACTAAATCACATAAACTATTTAGAGCCAGTAAGTGTACTTCGTTGATTCGAACACTTTGCTCGCCTGGTATCCTAATCTCTACATCTTGCTCGCTAAGTAAACCTGCCATTTCTCCGCCATCTTTACCGGTAAGGCCAATAATGCTCATGTCGCGATTCACCGCCGCTTCCATGGCTTTAATCACATTACGGCAGTTGCCTGAGTCGGAAATGGCCACCAAAATGTCACCTTGTTGCCCTAGTGCGCGAATTTGTTTGGCAAATATTTCATCGAAAGAGTAGTCGTTAGCGATAGCCGATAGCACTGAGCTGTCGGTACTTAAGGCCAATGCCGGTAAGCTTGGGCGTTCGGTATCAAAGCGGTTGACTAAGTTGGCCGAGAACTGTTGAGCCAGTGCTGCAGCAGAGCCATTGCCTGCAATCAGCAACTTATTACCATTAAGTAAAGCTTGCGCAATAATAATAGTAGCCTTTTCTATCGCATCAGGCAGAGCCTCGGCTGCGGCTATCTTTGTCTGAATGCTTTCTCTAAAGATTTCTTTTATTCGTTCTTGCATCTCATTCCCCAAAGGCGTTTTGGAACCATTCCAAGTGCGGTGCTTGTTCCTGAATGGCCACTACGTCAAAACGCATGGCAGTATCAAATTGGTTCAAATTTTGTTGATGTAAGTAGTGTTGCGCACTTAGCAATATTTTACGTATTTTATGCTGATCAACTGCTGCTACTGCGCCGCCAAAATCACGGCTTTTTCGGTATTTAACTTCAACAAATACCCAGGTGTCAGCCTGCTTACAAATTAAATCTATTTCGCCTCGTCGGCAATGATAATTCTGCTCGACCAGCGTTAGCCCTTGTTGTTTTAGGTAGTCAGCCGCTTGTTGTTCGGCGGCTTGGCCTTTATTCAACAGGACTTTCTTGAATATTGCTTTCTTGAACAGTGCTTTCTTGAATCGTGTCAGCTTGAATTTCCAAGGGAACCAATTGGCCATTTTTATACTGTGTCCACGTTAGCTGGCGTACGACTAAACCTTGTTGGTCAACGCTTAGATTTCCGGTTAAGCCTTTAAACTGGTACTCATAGTAACCACGCATCTGTGCCAGTTGGTTAATTAAGCTGTAAGCATCGTAACCTAGGCCATACAGGCGTTTTTGCGAGTCTGATGAGCTCGGCCATAGCTGTTGGTGGCGAATCGAATTCACTGACTGTTGTTCAAGTATCCAAGGCATCTCGCTAATGTAAATACCGTCTAACTCGTTTTCGCTGGTCTCATCATTTTTATCGTAGCTGCGCGAGCTTGCATATAAACGTGGGCTAACAGCAAAAGGGCTTACGGTAACATCAATAAAGGCCTTTATCAGTTTGGTTTCAGTATTGGTACCGACTAAGTACAGCGAGTTTGCATCACTACGAGAACGCACTTCGGCTTCAATATCTTGGCCAACAATTTGTTTAAACTGGCTAATGCGTTGTTGGCTGGTATCGGTGTGTAATAGCTTACGCACCGCACGCTGTAAATCGTTGCGGTTTGCGTAAAAAACAACATCTACCGGCGAACTTGAGTGTAGTTTCCACTCTTCGCTAAAGGCTTCTCCCATGCGAGTGCCCAAGCTACTTTGTGGCGCTAAAATAAGTGGGTTTTGTTCTTCTCGCTGAGCCATGAATTGCGCGGCTTGTTTAGCTTCGTCTTCTGGAGACAGCGGAAAGAAGAATTGAGCTTCATTTTCGGTCGCTTGAATATCGTTAAGTGCAAACACTGGCATGCTCGGGGCAAGATTTACTAAGCTACGTAGTTGCGATTTAAGCAATGGCCCAACAATAAAGTCTATTTGGTCTAGCTCCAATTGTGGATATAGCGTTTCCATAGCCTGGGCTTGAGTGTCGTAAAATACCAACTCGGCATCACTATAAAACTCGCTTTGTTGATCTAGAAACGCCGATACTAGGCCGTCTTTTACCGCTAAAGCGTTGCTTTGATACTTACCGGTTAATGGCAACAACACGGCAATTTTTTTAGGGGCGTAAGGACTAATGCTTAATGCTTTAGCCAAATCACCGCCGACATAGTCTAGAGCTGGGTGCTCTGGGTAATCAGTTTTCCAATTTTGTAGAGTAGCAATCAATTTTTCTGGAGATTGCTTGGGTTCATTACTAATCGCTACAATTTCTAACCAGCCGTTTCTTAGCTCGTTTCCAGGCTGCTGAAAGCTGCGCAGGGTAAATGCTGTTAGTGGTTTAAGTTGTTGCCAAATGGTTTGGTGATTACCTTCGCGAGACTCTTCTGCTAAGTAGCGGTCTAGCTCAATATACGCGCCTGCTGCGGCTAGTGGGTTGTTTTGTTGTTGGTAGATATCACCACGACTCAGGTAATAAGCAAACCAGTAATCATCAGGCAGTTGCCAAAGAGGATCAAAATCTAATATGCCCAGCGCTTTTGTGTAATTGCCTTGCTGCTGTTGAGCATAGGCTTGCACGATTCGTAAACCTGCTGCTTGTTTGGGCGTGGCGGCCTGTTTACTGAGTGATGTGGTTACCGCATCACCTGCTTGATACATACCTTGCTGGTAGTAGGCTTTAGCCGCAAGCAACTCCCAGTCAAAGCTTTGTTCAACCGGCGCGATGCTGGCCTGATCCAAGTAAAATTCTGCGTTATGTTCTGGCGCAAGTGCAATTGACGGTAATTCAATAGCAACAACGGGTGGCTTGGTTGGGCCACTTGTACAGGCCGCGAGTATAAGCACAAGGCTTAAACTGATATAACGTAGCGCTGAAATCAGGTTATGTTTCAAGGTTCATACCACTAGTATTGATTAGTTAGTGCATATATTAAGAGCCTAACGCTAAATAATCTACAATCGAAGTGGCGAAAGATTGAGGCAAGTGACGCTTTTGATTAAAGTAGAGGCCGTTTTTACCAGAGGTTAGTTTATGTCAGCTATCGGCACCTTATATATTGTGGCAACTCCCATCGGCAATTTGGCTGATATTACATTACGTGCTATCGAGGTGCTAAAAAACGTATCGATGATTGCGGCAGAGGACACTCGCAATACCGGTCGTTTATTGTCTCACTACGAAATTGGTACTCGGTGTGTTGCCGTGCACGACCATAACGAACAGCAAAAAATTGCTTGGTTAGAGCAAAACCTGTTGGAGGGTAAAGACATTGCTTTAGTGTCTGACGCTGGCACGCCACTGATTAATGACCCTGGTTATCATTTGGTCAATGCTTTTCGAGCGAAAGGTTACCCAGTGGTGCCATTACCGGGCGCATGTGCGGCGATAGCGGCCTTATCGGTAGCGGGTTTGCCTACTGACCGCTTTTTATATGAAGGCTTTCTACCTGCTAAAACTAAAGCGCGCCAAGAGCGACTTAACGAGTTACGCCAAGAAACGCGTACGGTTGTGTATTACGAGTCACCTCACCGTATCGTTGATAGCTTGGCGGATATAGTTTTGTGTTTAGGGGATGAGCGTCAGGTTGTGATGGCGCGCGAAATCACTAAAACCTTTGAAACGATAAAGTCGTTACCGGCCGCCGAGCTATTAGCGTGGGTAAAGGCGGATGCCAATCAACAGAAAGGTGAAATAGTGTTGGTGGTGTCGGGGCACCAAAAAAACAATGAGCAATTACCGGTAGACGCCTTAGATACGCTTAAATTATTGCAAACCGAACTGCCTTTAAAAAAAGCGGCTGCGCTTACCGCTAAAATCTACGGATTGAAGAAAAATGCGCTCTATGAATATGGCTTAAAACAAGCAGAATAAGCGCTATTCTTGCTGCCTATAGTTTGCTATAGTCCGCCACCGGAGTTGGCTAGACAACCGCTGCTTCGTCGTTGTGTGCTCTTTCGAGAGTGGCAGACGGGCGAAGGGGAGGAAAGTCCGGGCTCTATAGGGTAGGGTGCCAGGTAACGCCTGGGGGGCGCGAGCCCACGACAAGTGCAGCAGAGAGAAGACCGCCGATGGCTCATTCGTGAGTACAGGTAAGGCTGAAAGGGTGCGGTAAGAGCGCACCGCGCATCTGGTAACAGATTGCGGCGAGGTAAACTCCACCCGGAGCAAGGCCAAATAGGCCCCCTTAAGGCGCGACCCGCGTTGGGGGCGGGTAGGCTGCTTGAGCCGTTAAGCAATTAACGGCCTAGACGAATGGTTGTTCACGACAAAACCCGGCTTATCGGCCAACTCCCTCTAATTTTAAAGCCCTGTTGCTATGCCAACAGGGCTTTTCTGTTTTTATTATCAAAAACTGCGAGCGAATCTCTGCTAACTCAGCCTTCACTGTTTGTCTTTAAACAAAAAAACGACATTTAATTTGAATTATTTTTTACAGCAAATCTGCCTTGCTGCTTTGTATATCAAGTCTTTAGCCTTTTCTTATTTAAAGCTGGTGGAAATTTGTTCATTTTCTTGCTCAAGGTCGCTTGCAAAGGGGGAGACTCGTCCTTAAACTTAGTGAATTGTGGGATAAAGTGGATCTAAGTGGATCTATTTGACCAACAACTGAATTTAGTTAGGGATAAATGGGGAATTAACACTGATGTTACGTGGTGCCAGCTCAATCAATCTAGACGCGAAAGGACGGCTTACTATGCCGACCCGTTATCGCGAGTGGTTGATGGACGAGTGCCACGGGCAAATGGTGTGCACCATCGACATTAATCATCGTTGTTTATTGCTTTATCCATTAGCCGAATGGGAAGAAATAGAGCGCAAACTTAAACGCCTTTCTAGCATGAATCCTGCCGAGCGCCGCTTGCAGCGTTTGCTATTGGGCTATGCCGATGATTGTGAAATGGATAAAAACGGCCGCTTGCTCATTCCGCCTCCACTGCGCCAACATGCCAGCTTGGAGAAAAAAATTATGCTAGTCGGGCAACTCAATAAGTTTGAGTTATGGTCAGACGAGCAGTGGCAGCAACAAATTGCTGCAGATATTGCCCTAGAAGAGGACGTTGATATGTTAACCGATAACCTAAAGGATTTTTCACTTTAGCATGAGTACTGAATTTGCCCATACCTCGGTACTGCTGCAGGAATGTATCGACGGTTTAGCCATTAAAGAAGATGGTATTTATGTAGATGGCACCTTTGGTAGAGGTGGACATAGTCGCGCTATTTTGCAGCACTTAGGCCCAAACGGCAGACTCATTGCTATCGACCGTGATCCTCGCGCTATTGAAGCGGCCAAGCAATTTGCTAACGACCCGCGCTTTCAAATTGTTCATGGGCCATTCTCGGGGATAGAAAAATACATTACTGAGCTAGGTTTAGCCAAAAAAATAGACGGCGTATTACTCGATCTTGGTGTGTCTTCACCGCAGTTAGATGATGCAGAGCGTGGCTTTAGCTTTTTACGTGATGGCCCATTAGATATGCGCATGGATACTTCGCAAGGCCAAACGGCTGCGCAGTGGTTAACTCACGCGGCCGAAGAAGACATTGCTTGGGTTATAAAAACCTTTGGCGAAGAAAAGTTTGGTAAACGTATTGCTCACGGCATTGTGAATGCTAGAGCGGAAACCGAGCTCACCGGTACCTTGCAGTTAGCCAAGATTATTGATGAAGCCTGCCCAGTTAAAGACAAATTTAAACATCCTGCTACCCGTAGCTTTCAGGCTATACGCATCTATATAAATAGTGAGTTGGATGAAATTGACACAGCTTTATTGGGCGCAATGAATAGCCTTGCTACCGATGGGCGATTAGCGGTAATTAGCTTCCATTCTTTAGAAGACAGAATGGTAAAACGCTTTATTCGCAAGCAAGAAAAGGGTGAGCAATATCCAAGAGGTTTGCCATTAACCGAAGAGCAACTGGCTAGTGGCCGTTACTTAAAAGCGGTGAGTCGTGCTATCAAGCCTAGCGCCGCCGAAATAGAAGTTAACCCGCGTTCGCGCAGTTCAGTATTGCGAGTAGCTAGACGATTGTAATGAGCGAGCTTAATCGCCAGCCCAATTTGTTACGGGCAATGTTAAAAGACCTGTGGCGTAACAAACAGCAATTTTTGTTGTTAATTGCCGCCGTAGTATCGGCTTTTTGCGTGGTATGGGCCACTCACCATACTCGTATGTTTGTGGAGCAACGTGAGTTGTTGATGATGAGCCGTGACGAGTTAAATGTAGAGTGGCGACACCTATTAATTGAACAGAATGCCTTGGCTGAACACAGCCGCATTGAGAGCATCGCCAAGAAACGCTTGGATATGCATCGACCTAAAATTAAAGATCAAGTGGTAATAAGGCAGTAATGAACAGTAAAGCAAACAAACATGGACTGTTTATTCATTGGCGCTTTGTGCTAGTGATGGCAGTAGTTTGCCTGGTGTTTACCGCTCTGGTTAGTCGCGCTGCCTATATCCAAGTAATTGCGCCTGATATGTTAATTGAGCAAGGCGATTTACGTTCTATTCGAACCAAGACGGGTTACGCTGAACGTGGCGTAATTACCGACCGTTTAGGCAACGAACTGGCTGTTAGTGTACCGGTGCGTGCGGTGTGGGCCGACCCTAAGCATGTTGCTGATCAACATAGTTTTGAAAACAAAGAAGCCTGGGTTGCTCTTGCCAAAGTACTTGATACCGATGTAGATAGCCTGCAGCAACGGGTTAGTAACCCGAAACGTCGCTTTGTATATCTGCAACGCCAAGTCAGTGCAGCAGTGGCAGGGTACGTAGAAAAACTCAAAATTAAAGGTGTCTACTTAAAGCCTGAATCACGTCGTTTTTACCCTACCGGTGAAGTGAGTGCTCACCTTGTTGGCTTTACCAACATTGACGATAATGGCTTAGAAGGCATTGAACGTAGCTACGATGACTGGTTAACGGGTGAGCCGGGCAAGCGTAAAGTACGTAAAGATCGCCTTGGCCGAGTGGTTGAAGATTTAGCGGTCATTCATCAAGCGAAACAAGCTCAAAACATCGCCTTAAGTATCGATCAACGAATTCAAGCCATTGCCTATCGCGAGCTCAAGAAAGCAGTAGCAGATACTCAAGCTACGTCGGGCAGTGTGGTGGTGTTAGACATTGATACTGGCGAAGTGCTAGCGATGGCTAACAGCCCGTCGTTCAATCCTAATAACCGTAACGAATTCCAAAGTTATCGCTATCGCAATCGCGCGATTACCGATAGTTACGAGCCTGGTTCAACAGTAAAACCTCTATCGGTTATTGCGGCTTTAGAGCGTGACCACATTGGCGCGACCAGCATGATCAATACGAACCCAGGTTGGATGCAGATTGGCGGTAGACGTGTACGAGACTCACGGAACTACGGAGAAATCAGCCTCACCAAGGTTATTCAAAAATCCAGCAACGTTGCCACGAGTCAATTAGCTCTTAAAGTGGGCGTAGAAGGTATGTTAGATACTTTCTATGACGTGGGATTTGGTAACGACTCAGGCCTAGGTTTAGTGGGTGAGTCTGGCGGTCAAATGCCGCAGCGTCGCCGCTGGTCAGATTTCGAGTTAGCTACTTTATCCTTTGGTTATGGCTTGATGGTCACGCCGTTACAGTTAGCACAAGCCTATGCAACCATGGGCTCTGGCGGCGTATTCCGCCCAACGTCAATTATTAAGTTACAACAAGCGGCTACCGGAGAGCGGGTGTTTGAGCAAAACAAGGCTCAAGCCGTTTTAGAGATGATGGAGTCGGTGATTCAAGATGGCGGTACTGGGCAAAAAGCTGCCGTACCCGGTTATCGTGTTGCGGGTAAAACTGGCACAAGCCGTAAAGCGGTGCGTGGCGGCTATGGTGATGACTACGTTGCTATTTTTGCTGGCGTAGCCCCCGTAAGTAACCCCAAGCTGGCCATTGCTGTATTTGTTAATGAGCCGAAAAATGATCGTTATTATGGTGGCGATGTTGCTGCACCGGTGTTTTCAAAAGTGATGCAGGGTGGATTGCAGTATTTAAATGTAGCCCCTGACGACAACAACAGCAAAGTTGTACAGCTAAATGGAGGCAGCAATGGCAACACCTGATTTATCTGCCCTGTTAGCCCGATTTGCTATTTCGGTTGCACCCGACATTAGTTTTAAACATCTCTCGCTTAACAGCCGAGAGATTACCTCTGGTGACATCTTCGTGGCGGTAAAAGGCCATCAAGTAGACGGTAGAAATTATATTGAAGCAGCCATTAATGCGGGTGCTGTAGCGGTCATTGTTGACGCGGATGATGAAAAGGATCATGGCCATATCTCGTGGCTAAATAAAGTGCCTTGCATTCAATTTTGGCGTTTAAATCGTCAGTTGTCACAATTGGCTTCGTCGGCCTATTTCCCTGATGGTAACCCTCTAACACTGGTTGGGGTGACTGGCACAAACGGCAAAAGTACCGTTACTCATTTAATTGCTAATTTAGCCAACTTAAATGGAGTACCTGCAGCGGTAACCGGTACTTTAGGTAATGGTAAGCCCGGGCAGTTGATCGCTAGCGAGAATACCACTGCTGATGCAATTACAATTCAACGCCAGCTAGCAGAGATGCACCAACAGGGATTCAAGTTAGTAGCGATGGAGATTTCTTCTCACGGATTGGTGCAACAACGTGTGGCGAGCGTCCCTTTTAAGGTGGCTATTTTTACAAATTTAAGCCGTGACCATTTAGATTATCACGGCAGCATGGCGGAATATGGTCGCGCCAAGCAAGCTCTGTTTGATTGGCCAAGTTTAGAGTGTCGATTAATCAATGCCGATGATGGCTTTGGTAAGCAGTTATTACAGCATTATCCAAGCGCTCAAGCCTTGTCTCTGGAAGATAGCCGAGCCGCTTGGCAAATTGGTGATTTACAGTTCAGTGAACTAGGGGCAAGTGGCTATTTACTCAGCCCAGATGCCAGCCATGAAAAAGTGCATTTTCAAAGCCCGCTATTAGGGCGGTTTAATGCCGACAACTTATTAGCGGCGATAGCTTGTTTGCAGCATATTGGCCTTGAATTAGCCGATATTATTGGGTCGCTACCAAAGCTAAATGCAGTGCCCGGAAGAATGGAATTGTTTACGGGTCAGTGTTCTGTGGTAGTGGATTATGCACATACACCTGATGCGCTAGATAAAGCCCTAGGCGCACTGCGTCAGCATTGTCATGGCAAGCTTATTTGTATCTTTGGCTGTGGTGGTGATCGTGACAAGGGTAAGAGGCCACTAATGGCGGCCATTGCAGAGCAAAAAGCGGATCAAGTGATAGTGACCGACGATAACCCACGATTTGAAGATGCTAACGCAATCGTAGAAGACATTCTGTTGGGCTTTCAGCATAAAGAGCAAGTAACGGTCGTTCATGAACGCTCGGCTGCTATCGCTCAAGCGATTGAACAAAGTGGCGCGAAAGACATTATTTTGGTAGCCGGTAAAGGCCATGAGAGCTATCAAATTATTGGTGCAGAAGTACGAGATTATGATGAGCGTGCGTTAGTGCAGCAGTTAGTGGGGGCATCAGTATGATTCCATTAACGCTTGCTGAGTTACAAGCTCCGTTAAATGCCCAGCTACATGGCGAAGACTTAACAATTGAACAGGTGAGTACAGATACTCGCCAAGCCATGCCTAAGGGTTTGTTTATTGCCCTAGTAGGAGAGCGATTTGATGCCCATGAATTTGCCGATAAAGCGCTTGAACAAGGCGCTATTGCCTTAATTGTAGAGCGTAAGCTAGCGCTAAATGTGCCTCAATTAGTGGTGGCAAATTGCCGTATTGCTTTAGGGCAAGTAGGCAGTTACTTACGTGAAAAACTAGGCCTAGCGTGCTGTGCGATTACCGGCAGTAACGGTAAAACAACGGTAAAAGAAATGTGCGGCGCTATTTTGACTCAGTCAAAACAAGTGCTAGCCACTCAAGGCAATTTTAACAATGACATCGGTGTTCCGCTGTCTTTATTGCGTGCAGAGCCTCAGCATGAAGTGGGTGTTTTGGAATTGGGGGCAAACCATATTGGTGAAATCGCCTACACCGTTAATTTAGTTAAGCCTCAAGCGGCGTTGATCAATAACGTTTCTGACGCTCACATCGAAGGCTTTGGCGACCAACATGGAGTGCTAAAAGCAAAATCAGAATTGTTTTTGGACTTAACGGCTGAGCAAACCGCTATTTGTGAGCTAGGTTCTGAATATCAAGCTTATCTTGATAAAGCCGCAAGCCCAGCTACCGTGCAGCATTTTTCTTTGGACAATAAGCTAGCCGATTTCTTTGCCAGCAACATCAATTCGATTGGCTTAACAGGCAGTCGATTTAGCTTACATACTCCTCTAGGGCAGGTTGATGTTCAAATAAATTTAGCCGGTGAGCATAATGTTAAAAACGCAGTCGCTGCTGCGGCCTTGGCTATGGCTATGGGGGCTAATTTACAGCACATTCAACGAGGTTTGGCCTCGCTCGAGAAAGTGCCCGGCAGGGTGAACCTTCAATCGTTGAGTGCGTCTATCAATTTGATCGACGATAGCTACAACGCAAACCCAGCATCATTTAATGCTGCGGTGGATATTCTGGCAAGTTTTGAAGGTAAGCGCTTCCTCATTGCTGGTGCTATGGGAGAGATGGGGCAGCAAACTAAACAGGTGCATAAAGACTTAGTGAGCAGAGCGCTTGACAGCAACATCAGCTTGTATTCTTATGGCGCGTCTTTTGACGAGGTGCTGGCTGAAATTGGTCAGTCCTCACTAGGTTTTGACAGCCATGACACGCTAGTTAAGCAGTTGATTAAAAGCATAGAGGAGCAAGCCGGTAAAGCCTCGCTTGTTCTGGTGAAAGGGTCGCGTTCGACCCACATGGAAAATGTCGTTAAACAGTTACAGCAATATTATAAGAAGGGTTTGGAATGTTAGTTTGGTTGGCGGAATATCTGCAGCAATACTTTAGTGGATTTTCGCTATTTGGTTACTTAACCTTTCGCGCCATTGTTAGTGCGTTAACGGCTTTGGTATTTGGTTTGTGGATGGGACCAAAACTGATTCGTCGTTTACAACTGCTACAAATTGGCCAAACGGTCCGTAACGACGGTCCTGAGTCGCATTTAAGCAAGTCAGGCACGCCGACGATGGGCGGTGTATTGATCATTGCGTCAGTATTTTTATCTACCTTACTGTGGGCACGTTTAGATAACCCTTATGTATGGGTTATGTTGTTTGTTTTTGGTAGTTACGGTGCCATTGGATTCGTTGATGATTACCGCAAAGTTATACGTAAAGATCCTGCAGGATTAATTGCCCGTTGGAAGTATTTTTGGCAATCGGTGGTTGCGCTTATTGTTGCTGTGTATTTGTTCTGGAGCGCTGACTCCGCAGCGCAAACTCAGCTGGTGCTGCCGTTTATTAAAGACATAATGCCTCAATTGGGTTGGCTGTTTATTCCGCTTACTTATTTGGTAATTGTGGGTAGCAGCAACGCGGTAAATTTAACCGATGGTTTAGACGGCTTAGCCATTATGCCGAGCGTAATGGTGGCATCGGCCTTTGCGCTAATTGCTTATTTAACCGGTAACGTTAACTTTTCTAGCTATTTGTTCATTCCATACATTCCTGAGTCTAGTGAGCTAGTTATTGTGTGTATGGCCATGGTAGGCGCTGGCTTGGCATTTCTTTGGTTCAATACCTATCCTGCGCAGGTATTTATGGGCGATGTAGGTTCATTAGCCATTGGTGCTGCACTAGGTGCAGTAGCCGTGTTGGTTCGCCAAGAATTATTGTTAGTGATTATGGGCGGGGTTTTTGTCATGGAAACTGTGTCGGTGATTTTGCAAGTGGGGTCTTACAAGTTACGCGGACAGCGAATTTTTCGTATGGCGCCCATTCATCACCATTACGAGCTTAAAGGCTGGCCTGAACCGCGAGTGATTGTACGCTTTTGGATTATATCGCTGATTTTAGTTTTGATTGGCTTGGCAACATTAAAAGTTAGATAGAGTTAGGAACGAGTGAATACAGTGAGTAGATTGCAGCTAGATAAACGTTACGCAGTTGTTGGCCTTGGTGCCAGCGGCCTTAGTAGCGTGCGCTTTTTACTCAAGCATTCTATATCGCCGTTGGTATGTGATACACGCAAACAGCCGCCTGGTCTTGCTCAGCTTCCAGAGCACTTAGAGGTGGTGTGCGGTGAGTTACCACAGGCTAAGCTACTTGATTACGATGTTGTTATTGTTAGCCCTGGAATTGCTTTGGCTACGCCCGAACTACAGGCTTTAGCCAAGGCGGGTGTTGAGCTGATTGGTGATGTAGAGTTGTTTTGCCGCTATGCCTCTGCACCGATTGTGGCGATAACCGGATCTAACGGCAAAAGCACGGTAACCAGTTTAGTGGGCGATATGGCTAAGCAGGCTGGGATGAAGGTTGCTGTTGGTGGCAATATTGGTGTGCCTGCGCTGGATTTGTTAGCTGATGAAGTTGAGCTGTATGTGCTGGAGTTATCTAGCTTCCAATTGGAAACCACCACTAGCTTAACTGCGAAAGCGGCGACTTTGTTAAATGTTAGCGAAGATCACATGGATCGCTACCAAGGTTTGGCGGATTACATCGCGGCAAAACAAAAAATTTACAAGGGTGCCGAATGGGCGGTTGTTAATCTGGATGACGCGCAATCTACGCCGATTACCGGCTCTCATCCAACGTTTAGCTTTTCGGTGAACCAAATAGCAGATTATTACTTAAGTGTTGATAAGCAACAGTTAATGCGGGGTGACGAGATTTTAGTTCATACCAATGAACTGCCTTTGGTAGGCACCCATAACTACGCTAATATTTTGGCTGCTTTAGCATTGGCAGAGGCGGTAGGCGCAGAGTTAGGCGCTTGTATAGAGGCTGCTAAGCAGTTCACAGGTTTGGCACATCGCTGCCAGTTAGTGTCACGTAAAAACGATATTGCGTGGATTAACGATTCAAAAGCTACCAATGTAGGCGCTACCTTGGCAGCGCTTCACGGCCTGAGCAACGGGAAGGCTAATTTATGGTTGATTGCTGGTGGCGATAGTAAAGGTGGTGAGTTAGCTGAGTTAGCGCCCGCTTTTGCAAAGTTAGCTGGAATAGTGGCCTTTGGTAAAGACAAGCACCGTTTCCAAGAACTTGAACATAGCATTCTATTAAAAAATGATCTCAACGAAGCCTTCGCTTGGTGTGCGGAACAAGCTAAAGCCGGAGATATTGTGTTGTTGTCGCCAGCCTGCGCCAGTTTAGATATGTATAAGAGCTTTGAAATGCGCGGTCAACACTTCTGCGAACTGGTGGAGGCATTATGAATATAGTGGCAAAACCTCAAGCTTGGTTTAGCAGCCTTTGGCTGAGATTGAATCCAGAGACTAAAGACGCTCAAGAGCCGCTGTTATTTGACCGCCAATTATTATGGTTGGCTTTGTGTCTCATGGTGACGGGCTTAGTCATGGTGGCCTCTTCGTCAATACCAGAAGGTATTGCCTTAAATGACGACCCATTTCGTTTTGCTAAACGCCATGGCATTTATTTGGTGCTTTGTTTGGCTGCGGTTGCAGTGGTGGTGCAAATCCCTATCGCTTGGTGGCAGTCGCATAACGCTAAGTTGTTGTTGCTTGCTGGAGTAGCCTTAGTTTTAGTATTGATTATTGGCCGTAACATTAACGGTAGTAGCCGCTGGATTGGCTTAGGGCCTATTAATATTCAGCCGGCAGAGTTTGCTAAGTTGGCGTTGTTTACCTATTTGGCCGGCTATTTAGTGCGTCGCCATGAGCAAGTGCGCGAAAACTTAAAAGGTTTCTTAAAGCCACTTGTGGTGTTTTTCTTCTTAGCTGTACTGCTGCTGGCTCAGCCTGATCTTGGTAGTGTGATTGTGATGTTTGTTACCACCGTTGGTATGTTGTTTTTAGCGGGTGCAAAACTGATTCAATTCTTCGGCTTGATGTTCACCGGCATTGTTGCGGTAGTGACCTTGGTGATTGCCGAACCCTACCGAATGCGCCGTGTATCTTCGTTTTTAGACCCATGGCAAGACCCCTTTGGAAGTGGTTATCAATTAACCCAATCGTTGATGGCTTTTGGCCGTGGTGACTGGCTGGGTGAGGGTTTAGGTAACTCTATTCAAAAATTAGAATATTTGCCCGAGGCACATACGGATTTTGTTATTGCGGTATTAGCCGAAGAGCTCGGCTTTATTGGCGTATGCGCGGTGTTGTTATTGCAAATATTGTTGGTATCACGCGCCATGATCATTGGTAAGCGCGCTTTACTGGCGGAACAAGCGTTCGCAGGCTATTTGGCCTGCGGTATCGGTATTTGGTTTAGCTTCCAAACCATGGTGAATGTTGGGGCGGCATCTGGGTTAGTGCCCACTAAAGGTCTTACCTTGCCACTGATTAGTTATGGTGGCTCTAGTTTATTAGCGATGTCTATTGCGGTAGCTATTTTATTAAGAATCGACCACGAACTCCGTTTGGCAAAATGCCAGGCCTATACGAGGGATGCTCATGGTTGATACTACTCAGAAAAAACTGTTAGTTATGGCTGGTGGTACTGGCGGGCATGTGTTCCCAGGGCTAGCGGTGGCTGATTACCTAAAAGAGCAAGGCTGGAAAGTTTCTTGGTTAGGTACTGCTGAGCGAATGGAAGCTCAACTAGTGCCTAAACATGGTTATCCGATCGATTTTATTAGCATCAAAGGTGTGCGTGGTAACGGCTTACTTCGCAAACTTGCTGCACCATTTAAGCTACTTAATGCTGTTAGGCAAGCGCGAGCAGTGATTAAGCGCTTTCAGCCCGACGTAGTGTTGGGAATGGGTGGTTTTGCTAGTGGTCCTGGTGGCATTGCGGCATGGCTTATGGGCAAACCTTTGGTATTGCATGAGCAAAATGCGGCAGCAGGTTTAACCAATAAAATGTTGGCGAAAATTGCCAAGAAATCATTAATGGCTTTTCCTGGTGCGCTGCCAAATGCAGATGTTGTGGGTAATCCGGTTCGCCACTCGGTAATAACTTTGCCAGAAAAAGAACTGGCCGACCGAACTGATTATAACCTTTTGGTTATCGGTGGCAGTTTAGGTGCTCAAGTGTTTAACGAAAAGCTTGCGGCGGGTATTAAACACAGTGGTTTAGACCTAAATATTTGGCACCAAGCTGGTAAAGATAAGCAGGCAAGTGCGGTGGATGCCTATCAGTGCCAAGGACTTGATGAAAATTTGAGTGATGCACCTAAAATAGTTGAATTTATTGATGATATGGCTGCAGCTTACCAGTGGGCTGATGTGATACTCTGTCGCGCTGGCGCGCTAACGGTGTCAGAGGTGGCCGCAGCGGGTATTCCTGCACTATTTGTACCTCTACCTTATGCCGTTGATGATCATCAAACCAAGAATGCACAATTTTTGGTAAAAGCTAATGCCGCACGTTTATTAAAACAAAGCGATTTTTTGCCGCAAAATATTGCGGCGTTATTACATGAATTTGCTGACCCAGCATTGCGCTTAGCTTGCGCACGTAATGCTCGACAGCAGGCCTCTGTGAATGCCACTGAAAAAGTAGCCGCAGTGTGCCAAGCGTTAACAAAGAGTAGTTAGATGAGTAAAGTTGAATTAGCCAAGTTAAGAACCATGATTCCAGAGATGCGAAAAGTGAAGCGAATTCACTTCGTAGGGATTGGTGGCGCCGGTATGGGCGGTATTGCAGAAGTATTGGCTAATGAAGGCTATCAAATCTCTGGCTCTGACCAAGCCGCTAGCGCGATGACTGAGCGCTTGCAATCGGTCGGAGCTGAAGTTTTTTTCAACCACGACGAAGGCAATATTCAGGGCGCTAACGTAGTGGTGGTTTCTACCGCTATTCGTGAAGATAACCCCGAAGTACAGGCAGCTCGAGCGGCGCGTATTCCTGTAGTGCGTCGCGCCGAAATGTTGGCTGAACTGATGCGTTACCGTCATGGTGTTGCCGTGGCCGGTACTCATGGTAAAACCACAACCACCAGTTTAATCGCCAGTATTTATGGTCAAGCAGAACGTGACCCTACCTTTGTTATTGGCGGTTTGTTAAACAGTGCGGGTACTAATGCGCGCTTAGGCAAAAGTCGTTACCTAATTGCAGAAGCTGACGAAAGTGACGCTTCTTTTCTGCATCTTCAGCCCATGGTCGCGGTAGTGACCAATGTTGAACCAGACCATATGGAAACCTATGGTGGAGACGAAGCGCAGTTGCACGCCACGTTTATCGATTTTTTGCACAACCTACCATTTTACGGTGTAGCGGTGATGTGTATCGATGACGAAGGCGTACAAACTTTGTTGCCGCAAATCGGTCGTCAAATTATCACTTACGGGTTTTCAGATAACGCTGATGTTCGGATTGAGAACTTTGCTCAGCAGGGAGACCGTTGTTCGTTCACGGTAAACCGCGTTGGTCACGAGCAGTTAAGCATAGCCTTGAACATGCCAGGCGAACATAACGCTTTAAATGCTGCAGCAGCGATTGCAGTAGCTACCGAAGATGGCATCGAAGATAGCGCGATTGTTGAAGCGTTAAATAGCTTTGCCGGTATTGGCCGTCGTTTCCAGCAATACGGCGAGTTTGCTACAGGAAATGGCTCCGCGTTGTTAGTCGATGATTATGGCCACCACCCAACTGAAGTGTTGGCCACAGTAAAAGCGGCACGTGCGGCCTGGCCAGAGCGCCGCTTGGTGATGGCATTTCAGCCTCATCGTTACAGCCGAACGCGTGATCTTTACGAAGATTTTGTTGATGTATTGGCCCAAGTAGATAGCTTATTGTTACTTGAAGTTTACTCGGCGGGTGAAGATGTAATTGCTGGCGCCGATAGTCGAGCCTTGTGTCGAAGCTTACGCCAACGTGGTTTAGAGCCGATTTACGTTAAACAACCTAGCGAGTTAAACGCCTTGCTCGCCGATGTGATTGAAGATGGTGATGTTGTGTTAACCCAAGGTGCGGGAAACATTGGTGTATTAGCGCGCGAGTTGGGTGAGTTAAAACTGAGTATCGATAAATTAAAAGGCAGTAACAGTTAATGGCCAGTTTACGTATGAACCGAGTAGCGGTGTTATTTGGTGGTGACTCTGCCGAACGAGAAGTATCGCTAAAATCTGGCAATGCGGTGTTGGCTGGTTTGTTAAGAGCTGGGATTCAAGCTGAAGGTATAGACACTAAAGGGTTTGATCTAAATATTCTAAAGCAGCGCAAGTACAGCCATGTGTTTATTGCCTTACATGGTCGCGGTGGCGAAGACGGTACGTTGCAAGGAGCTTTGGAGTACTTAGGTTTGCCTTACACTGGCAGCCGAGTATTGGGATCAGCGCTAGCGATGGATAAAATTCGCTGTAAGCAAATTTGGCAAAATATTGGTTTGCCTACCGCCGATTACGCGATTGTAGATAAACAAGGTTATCAAGCGGCAGATGCGGCCGGCATTTTAGAGCGTTTATCTGGCGTAGTAATGGTTAAACCAGCGCTAGAGGGTTCAAGCATTGGCATGGCCAAAGCAGAAACAGTAGAACAGCTAGAAGAGGCGATTACCAATGCATTTGAGTTTGATTCGCGGGTTTTAGTTGAACAATGGATCACGGGCGCAGAATACACGGTATCGATTGTGGGAGATAAGGTATTGCCTTCTATAAGAATGCAAACGCCTCACACATTTTATGACTACAACGCCAAATACCAAAGTAACTCTACTGAGTATTTCTGCCCAAGTGGCTTAAACGAGCAGGCAGAACAAGAGCTGGCAAATATTGCCATGCAAGCCTTTAAGTCGGTAGATTGCGAGGGTTGGGGACGAGTAGACTTTATGGCTGACCAACAAGGTAATTGGTACTTGTTAGAGGTGAACACTTCTCCAGGTATGACAGAGAAAAGTTTAGTGCCTATGGCGGCAAAGCAAACAGGCATTAATTTTGACCAGTTAGTGGTTAGTATTTTGGACTTGGCGCATTAATGATGACGCTAAGCAACCAGCAAAAGCAACAAACCGCCTATTGGTCTGGTGTTGTCTTTTTTGTTCTGGTGCTGCTGAGTTTAGCTTATGGGGTGTACTCAGTTTATAACAGCGTAAGCGATAAGCAGCTAAGCCCAATGAACCGTTTACTGGTATCGGGAAAACGCGATTATGTATTGGACAACGAATTACAAGAAAGCTTAGCGGCGTTACCTGAAGCGGGTAATTTTTTCAGTTTAAATGTGTCTGAGGTGAAGCAGCAATTAGAGCTATTGCCTTGGGTAAAGCAAGTTACAGTGCGTAAGCAATGGCCAGATAAGTTATCAATTGCCTTACGAGAGCAGCAAGTGGTGGCTCGTTGGAACAATGCAGCTTTGCTCAATAAGCAAGGACAAATATTTGAAGCACCGCAACAACGGGTGGTGAATAAACTAGCCACTTTAAGCGGGCCTGATGAACAAGCTGGAGCGGTATTAACCACTTTTGAGCAATTGCAGCGAGTATTGCAGCGTCACCAATTGATTATTGTTGGCTTGGCGTTAAACGAACGACACGCTTGGCAAGTAGAGTTGGCTGGCGGCATGGTGCTCAAGCTAGGAAAAGAAGACAAACTTAATCGCATCGAGCGTTTTGTTGCGGTTTACCCACAGCTTAAACAAGACGCTGTGGAATACATAGATTTACGCTATGACACTGGTTTTGCAGTGGGATGGAAGAAACAGGAAGGTTTGGCAGCAAATGACCAAAGTAACGGATAGAAAACTAATAGTTGGCTTAGACATTGGTAGTGCAAAAATCACCGCATTAATTGGTGAGGTATTGCCTAGTAATGAAATGAGCATTATTGGTGTGGGCAGTCATCCGGCTAAAGGCATGGACAAAGGCGGAGTGAATGACCTCGACTCTGTGGTAAAAACTGTGCAACGCGCATTGCAAGAAGCTGAACTCATGGCTGACTGCAAAATAAGCTCTGTTTACTTGGGTGTTTCTGGTCGCCATATTCGCTGTTTAAACGAAAAAGGCATGGTGCCCATTAGCGATGAAGAGGTGACCCAGGATGATGTGGATAATGCTATTCACACTGCAAAGTCAGTAAAATTGCCTGACGAGCATCGCATTCTGCATGTACTGCCTCAAGAGTTTGCCATCGACTTTCAAGAAGGCATAAAAAACCCGATTGGTTTATCCGGTGTGCGTATGGAGGCGAAGGTACACTTGATTGCTTGCCATAACGACATGGTAAAAAATATTGTTAAGTGTGTAGAGCGCTGTGACCTTAAAGTAGACCAACTTATTTTCTCAGCCTTAGCGTCGAGTTATGCAGTACTCACAGACGATGAAAAAGAGCTAGGTGTGTGTGTGGTGGATATAGGCTCGGGCACCATGGATATTGCGGTTTACACTGGCGGTGCGCTGCGTCATACCTCGGTAGTCCCGTTTGCGGGTAACTCAGTGACCCGTGATATAGCAACGGTATTTGGTACGCCGTTAAATGACGCTGAAGCGGTTAAAGTTCGTTATGGTTGTGCGCTAGGTAGCATGGTAAGTCGCGACGATACCATTGAAGTGCCAAGTGTAGGCGGGCGACCATCTCGTAGCTTGCAGCGTCAAACCTTAGCCGAGGTTATTGAACCTCGCTACAGCGAGTTGTTTGGCATGATTAAATCTAAGTTAGACGAACTAACCGAAGATATGCAGGCGCAGGGAACCAAGTTACAACTAGGTGCAGGGGTTGTGTTAACCGGTGGCGCTTCGCAAATAGAGGGCGTAGTTGAATGCGCCGAGAAAATTTTACAATGCCAGGTGCGGGTTGGTTCTGCCAATAACGTAGCTGGCCTAACAGAATACGTACAAGCACCCACTTACTCAACTGCAGTAGGTTTGTTGCATTACGGAATGGAAAACCAAAGTGAAAAACCAATTGAAGTAAAGAACATTAGTAGTGTTGGCAATATCGCGAAGCGATTGCACAGTTGGTTTAAAGGTGAATTTTAGTTTTTGCTAGTTGGCAGAAACCAAGCGGAGAGAGAACTATGTTTGAGATTATGGATAGCCATACCGATGAAGCGGTAATTAAAGTTGTAGGCGTAGGTGGCGGTGGCGGTAACGCTGTTGAGCATATGGTTGCACAGTCTATTGAAGGGGTGGAGTTCATCACCATCAATACAGACGCGCAAGCACTGCGTAACTCTGGTGCTGACAATACTCTACAAATTGGTGGGGCCATCACCAAGGGATTAGGAGCTGGCGCCAACCCAGAGGTGGGTCGTGAAGCTGCGATGGAAGATCGTGATGCGTTAATGAGTCAGTTACAAGGTGCCGATATGGTATTTATTGCTGCTGGTATGGGCGGTGGTACAGGTACTGGTGCGGCACCTGTTGTCGCTGAAGTTGCCAAAGAACTCGGTATTCTTACGGTAGCGGTTGTAACTAAACCTTTTGGCTTTGAAGGCAAGAAGCGTACGAGTTATGCCCAGCAAGGTATTGAACAACTCAGCAAGAACGTGGATTCGTTAATCACCATTCCTAACGATAAGTTGCTAAAAGTTCTTGGTCGTGGTGTTTCTTTGTTAGATGCTTTTAAAGCCGCGAACAACGTGTTGCTTGGTGCAGTACAAGGTATTGCTGAGCTAATCACGCGCCCTGGTTTAATTAACGTGGATTTCGCCGATGTTCGCACGGTGATGCGCGAAATGGGCACTGCTATGATGGGTACTGGTATTGCTGCTGGTGAAGATCGTGCAGAGGAAGCTGCCGAATTGGCTATTTCAAGTCCATTGCTTGAAGACGTCGATTTAGCGGGCGCGCGCGGTATATTGGTAAATATTACCGCTGGCTTTGATATGAGCATTGAAGAATTCGAAACCGTGGGTAATGCCGTTAAAGGTTTTGCTTCAGAGAACGCTACAGTAGTAGTAGGTGCAGTTATTGACCCTGAAATGAGTGATGAGTTGCGTGTTACAGTAGTGGCAACCGGTATCGGCGCAGAACGTCGCCCTGATATCTCGATTGTTAAGCCGCAGCAAGCAGTAAATGCTGAGCCTGTAGCTCGCACTATGCCTGTTGATACCGCTCCTATGGTTGAAGAACCAGCAGCAGTGGTAAATGCAGAACCACGCAGTGCCGGTGGTGATGGTGATTATTTAGACATCCCAGCATTTTTGCGTCGCCAAGCAGATTAATCTGTTGGCGATTGCTGAAGTTTTAGACAAAAGTTTGTGATGTGTATCAAACTTGTGTTAAGATGTCCGACCATCTAGTTTATTGGTCGTAAAGCAGAGGAATTTTTATGCTTAAACAACGGACTCTTGAAAAGTCAGTACAAGCGACAGGCATCGGTTTGCATTCCGGGCACAAGGTCACCATGGTCTTACGTCCAGCACCTGCGAATACCGGTATTCTGTTTAACCGTACCGATCTCGATCCAGTTGTAACGATCCCTGCAAAAGCAGAGTTAGTGCGCGATACCATGTTATGTACTTGTCTTATTGACGATGCAGGCAACCGTATATCTACGGTAGAGCACTTAATGGCCGCAATTGCAGCGTTAGGTTTGGATAACGTAATTATTGATGTTGATGCTCCTGAACTTCCAGTGATGGATGGCAGCTCAAGCCCGTTTGTATTCTTATTGCAATCGGCGGGTATTGAAGAGCAAGCTTCAGCTAAAAAGTTTATTCGGATTAAACAAGCTATTCGTGTAGAGCATGAAGATAAGTGGGCCGAATTACTACCAAGTAATGAAGGTTTTAAAATTGACTTCTCAATTGATTTTGACCACCCAGCAATGGAAGGGCGCAATCAAGCGATTTCAATGAACTTCTCTGCAGATAGTTTTGTTAAAGATATTAGCCGTGCGAGAACCTTTGGTTTTATGCGTGACATTGAGTACTTGCAGTCTAAAAACTTAGCCCTAGGTGGAAGTTTAGAGAATGCGGTAGTGTTAGATGAATATCGAATTCTTAACGAAGATGGCCTTCGTTATGATGACGAATTTGTTAAGCACAAGCTTCTTGATGCAGTGGGCGATTTGTATATGGCGGGACTACCGATCCTTGGTCATTTACGCGCTCATAAATCAGGTCACGCGCTAAACAACAATTTAGTTCGCGCAATGCTAGAGCAACAACATGCTTGGGAAATTGTCACTTTCGAAGACAAGGCCGAAGCTCCAGCTGCATATCAACAACCGGTATACAGCTTCTAAAATCCAATTTGGTCGGCGCTGGCTAACTCTCTCCGCTCAGCGCCGCTAATTTTTCCAGCTTTTCCCTCAGTTCATCGGGTACGTGTTTTGCCAATTCTGTGATATGTTTGGCTGCTTGGGCGCTTAGCTGGCGTTTTCCAGTGCTTTTTACCTCAGCTTCTGGTTTAATACTTTTCAATTCGGGATTTATTTTTAGTTCCAAACTGACAACCCCTGGTATGGCTTTGCGCAGCTCGCTGAGTAAATCAAAACGAAACTGTTTTAAGCGCGTTAGCCAGGCTGAACTGGGTGCTTCGATAATAGCGACTCCTTGACGCATATTAACGATACGGCATTGCTGTAGTTTGTAGCGCGCCAAAATTTCGCTGCCAAGTTGCTGTAGCTGCACACGTTGTTGTAAAGGCTGCTCGATTTGCGTGAACTGTTTCTGGTGAAATATACGTTCTATCGAAATCGGCTGATGCTGACGTTTGGACATTAAAGTTAACATTTATATATGAAATTAAGTTTAGTATACGCCCATAAAGGTGAGACCAGAACCGTTCGTTTTAATCCCTTGCGATTAGCGTGGTTCGCATTCTTGTTAGTCGCTTTGCTCTGTAGTATTAGCTTATGGGGCGTACAGCAATATCAAAACCTCGCCAAACAGCAAACAATATTACTGGGGCAACTAGACCGCTTGCAGGCAGAACCGAAGCTCGAGCAATACGAGCAACAGTTGCGGCATCGTTATAGCCAGTTGGCAGCAAAAGTTGGCCAAATGCAGGTGGAAATGACGCGGCTAAATGCCTTGGGTGCTCGGCTCATTGAAGACACAGAGTTCGCTGCAGAGTTTGATTTCACCAATACGCCGCCTATGGGCGGCCCAATGTTAGATGTAGATAGTACAGTCCATCGCAGTGATACTCTCATTTTTGACCTCGGCCAGCTAGAAGCTCAAGTGGGCGCAAAGAAAAAATCACTGAATCTGCTTGAATCTTGGCAACAAAGTCACCATCTAGTTAATAGTAGTTATATATCTGGTTGGCCTGCAAAGGGACCGGGTATTTGGATTTCTTCGCCATTTGGTACTCGAGTAGATCCTTTTACTAAGCGTAAGGCTCGCCATAAAGGTGTAGATATCGCGGGTAAAGAAGGAACCAAAATACGCTCGGTAGGTGCTGGAGTCGTTGTTTGGGCGGGAAGCCGCTTTGGTTATGGTAACCTAGTTGAAATTGAGCATGGTAACGGAATGGTAACACGTTACGCGCATGCTAAAGCTGTATTAGTAAAAGAGGGTGATGTTGTAAGTAAAGGGGATGAGATTGCGTTGATGGGCAGTACCGGCCGTTCAACTGGGTCTCACGTGCACTTTGAAGTGCTGAAAAACGGTCGTCCGCTAAATCCCAGTAAGTTTATTTACCGCAAAGCCAGTGCCTAGAAAATTGGATTTCGTCTTAGCAAAAGTAGTGTTTCATGATTAGTAAATTAGTAACAAAAATCGTTGGTACCCGAAATGATCGTACCATCAAAAAGATGCGTAAAGTCGCTATCACTATTAGCGCTTTAGAGCCCGAGTACGAGAAACTGTCTGCTGAAGAAATACAAGCTAAGGCGGGCGAATTTAGAGAGCGCTTAGAAAAGGGCGAGGCTCTAGAGGCCATTTTGCCAGAAGCTTTCGCAGTTGTGCGTGAAGCATCTAAGCGCGTATTTGAAATGCGCCATTTTGATGTGCAATTAATTGGTGGCATGGTACTTAACGACAACAAGATTGCTGAAATGCGCACCGGTGAAGGTAAAACCTTAACCGCAACCTTACCCGCTTATTTAAACGGCGTAACCGGCAAAGGTGTGCATGTTATTACGGTGAACGATTATCTTGCTCAGCGTGATGCTGATTGGAATCGCCCGTTGTTTGAATACTTAGGCCTAAGTGTTGCCGTTAACGTTTCTGGTATGGACCATGAAGCGAAAAAAGCAGCGTACGCTGCTGATATTACCTATGGAACTAACAACGAATTTGGTTTTGACTACCTGCGTGACAACATGGCTTTTGCGCCAGAGCAGCGCGTTCAACGTCCACTCAATTACGCAGTCATCGATGAAGTGGATTCAATCTTAATCGATGAAGCACGTACACCATTAATTATTTCTGGTCCAGCTGAAGATAGCTCAGAATCCTATAAAAAGATTAATGACATCATCCCATTATTGGTTCGCCAGGCAGAGGAAGATACCGAAGAGCTTATTGGCGACGGTCACTATACGCTTGATGAGAAAAACAAGCAGGTTCACCTAACCGAAAATGGTCAGATATTTGTAGAAGAAACACTGCAAGAACGTGGTATGTTGGAGCAAGGCGATTCTTTATATAACGCCGCTAATATTAGTATGCTTCACCATGTTAATGCTGGTTTGCGTGCTCACACTTTGTTTGAGCGTAACGTTGACTACATCGTTAGCGATACTAACGAAATCGTGATTGTAGATGAGCACACTGGCCGTACAATGCCTGGTCGCCGCTGGTCTGAAGGTTTACACCAAGCTGTAGAAGCTAAAGAAGGCGTAGCTATTCAAAACGAAAACCAAACGCTGGCGTCAATTACCTTCCAAAACTACTTCCGTTTATACGAGAAGTTGTCTGGTATGACGGGTACTGCTGATACCGAAGCATTTGAATTTCAATCAATTTATGGCTTAGACACTGTTGTAGTGCCCACCAACAAACCGATGGTTCGTGATGACCAAGGGGATTTGGTTTATCTGACTGCGGAGGAAAAATACCAAGCAATTATTGACGATATTCGCGAATGTGTAAAAGCTGAGCGTCCCGTTCTTGTGGGTACGGTTTCTATTGAAAACTCAGAGCTACTTTCTAGTATTCTTAAGAAAGAAAAAGTTAAGCACAATGTACTAAACGCTAAATTCCATGAGAAAGAAGCTGACATTGTTGCTGAAGCCGGTACTGCAGGTGCTGTGACTATTGCTACCAACATGGCCGGACGTGGTACCGATATCGTGTTGGGTGGTAACTTACAGGTTGAGATCAGCGCCTTAGGTGAAGACGCGACTGAACAGAAAGTCGCTGAAGTGAAACAACAATGGCAATTACGCCATGATGCAGTACTAGCTGCCGGCGGATTACATATTATTGGCACTGAGCGCCATGAATCTCGCCGTATTGATAATCAGCTACGCGGTCGTTCTGGTCGACAAGGTGACCCAGGTTCTACACGTTTCTACCTATCAATGGAAGACAGCTTAATGCGTATTTTTGCCTCAGATCGGGTAACCGGTATGATGAAAAAACTAGGCATGGAGCAAGGTGAAGCGATTGAGCACCCATGGGTGACTCGCGCTATTGAGAATGCTCAGCGTAAAGTAGAAGGGCGTAACTTTGATGTACGTAAATCTCTACTTGAGTTTGATGACGTGGCCAATGACCAGCGTAAGGTCGTTTACGAACAGCGTAATGACTTGATGGACAGTGATAGCATCACCGAAACCATTGAAGCCATTCGAGAGGATGTGTATTCAAGTGTCATTGATGAATATATCCCCCAGCAATCGCTTGAAGAAATGTGGCAAGTTAGCGAACTTGAGCAGCGCTTAAAAAGTGACTTTGGTTTAGATTTATCGATTCAAAAATGGCTTGATGAAGACGATAAATTGCACGAAGAAAAACTCCGTGAAAAAATCTTAGAAGCCGCTATAGCTGATTACCAGGTTAAAATTGACACTGTTGGTGTTGATCCTATTAAGCAATTTGAAAAATCTGTAATGTTGCAAACGCTTGACCAGTTATGGAAAGAGCATTTAGCTGCAATGGATCATCTTCGCCAAGGTATTCACTTACGTGGTTATGCTCAGAAGAATCCTAAGCAAGAGTATAAGCGTGAGTCTTACGAGTTATTCATGCAAATGCTTGAAGCGCTGAAATTGGATGTGGTAAGTATCTTGAGTCGTGTTCAAGTTCAAGCTCCTGAAGAAGTTGAAGCGATGGAAGCGAAGCGTCGTGAAGCTGAAGAGCGAGCAATGAAATTACGCCAGCAACAATCGCAAGGCCAAGCTGAGGAATCAGCTGAACCCGGCCATACTGTGGTTCGTGACGGACAAAAAGTGGGTCGGAATGACCCTTGCCCATGTGGCTCCGGTAAGAAATACAAACAATGTCACGGAAAGCTTTCTTAAGGTTACAAAGTCTATTGAAAAGAGAGCTCAGGCTCTCTTTTTTTATGAGTAAGGAACGATAATGAAAATTGTAAATGTAGCAGTGGGCGTGATTGTTGATGGTGAGCGAATCTTGCTTAGTTTACGTAACCAAGCGCAACATCAAGGTGGAAAGTGGGAGTTTCCAGGTGGCAAAATTGAAGATGGAGAGCTTGTTGTAGATGCGTTGTCTAGAGAACTGGAGGAAGAACTGTTAATCGTTGTAGATAAAGATAGCTGTAAGCCTCTTATTCGCGTTGAGCACGACTATGGCGATAAAAAGGTATGTTTACATGTTTATACGCTAATTCGCTTCTCAGGTGAGCCACAAGGCGCTGAACAACAAGAAATTAGATGGGTAAACAGAAATGAACTGGTTGACTTAAATTTTCCAGAAGCCAATGAGGCGATTCTAGAAGAAATTCTTAAACCTGGCTTTAGTGCGGATTAAAATTCCCAGCTATCGGGTTTATCCTCATCTTCTTGTAGGTCCTGTCCGGCGATAAACTTTTCTTCATTGGCCCATTCGCCTAAATCAATCAGCTTACAGCGTTCACTGCAAAAAGGTCTGTATTCACTGCTGGCTTGCCAAATCACGGTGGTATCACAGGTAGGGCATTTTACTTGCGGAGCATTAGGTTTTTTCATTAAGCAATCTTACAACAATAAAGGCGGCAGGGAATATCGGCTACTTCAGCATTCACCGCACTAATAAATTTGATCGCAAAGCGGTGTTTATGCCCGCTAACGGTTGGATAACATTGAAACTCAGTATCTACTTCAATACGCAACAGACCACATTCGGCTGCAACCCCTTGATAAAAGCCTTTATGAGCAATTACATCGACATCACTGTGCTGTTCTCTGAGTAGATTTAATAAGTGTTTGATGGCTTCAGCCACTAATTGAAATGGTCTTAACCAGAGTTGGACTTGAGAATTGATTAACTCCTGTGGCTGATTTAACCACAGATGCAAATAGGGCAAGTCGAAGCTACTGTTTCCGCCTGGCAAACATAGTCGCTGGCGAATACTCGCAAGTAGCCGATCATTTTTAAGGTGGTCAGATACACGAGTATGCTTAGCTATGGCGGCGATAAAGGTTTTAACTTGTAACAAGAGCTCTTCAATTTTACTGGTATCAACATTTGGCATTGATGCCCATTGGTCGAGCTTTTCAGCCTGTTTAGCTAAATCTTTAAGTAAGTCTGCGCGCCATTCACAGCGTTCTAATACTTCAGCCACTTCAAACAGCACTCGAAAAAACTGCTGTTGTTGCAGTGGGTGCTGCAGTGCTTTGGACAGCATTAGTTGCTCAAACAATTGCTCTAAGCGTAAGTAGTTTCTTACTTTTTCGTTTAAAGGGTGTTCAAAAATCAATGCGGCCATGAGAACTCAGTTTTACAGCTTTGGGTGGCTTATCCACGCTAGTGTAACCATTGGAGGATTAACTGTCATTGCTTTTACTGAGATCGAGGTAAAACTGGTGTAATGCTTTAACTTTTAGCTGTAAGGTCGGAAGATCGGCATTGTTTTCAATGATGTCATCGGCAGCGGCGAGTTTTGCTTCCCGTTTCATTTGGGCATCGATAATTTGTTGCGCTTGCTTAGCACTTACACTGTCTCGAGCCATGGTGCGTTCTATTTGCACATTTGTTGATGCATCTACAACGAGCACGCGGTCTACTAGCTTGTTAAGTTGGTTTTCCAAAAGCAGCGGGGCAACTAAGATTTTGTAAGGCCCTTGAGCCTGATTTAGCTGGGTGAGCATTGCTTCGCGAATGAGTGGGTGCACCAGTTGATTAAGCCAGTTTTTTTTCTCTTCATTAGCAAAAATTTCTTGGCGTAATTTAGCGCGATTAAGTTCTCCATTTTCAAGCAAAATAGTTTGCCCAAAATACTTTGCGATTTGGGCAAGAGCGGGTTGGCCTATATTCACCACTTCTCTAGCAACAATATCTGCGTCTACAACCGTAATTCCAAGCTCTTCAAAACAATGGGAAACTTGGCTCTTACCGCTGGCAATACCACCCGTTAAACCAATAATCATTAGGCAATTCCAAGGTAAGAAAAGTACCAAGTATGAATAGTGTCACCAAAGAATAAATAGCAAAGCGCCCCTAAAGCGAGATAAGGGCCAAATGGAATAGGTTTGCTTTGTTGGTGTTTGCGAAACACAATTAGCCCAATACCGATCGCCGCTCCCGCAAATGAAGATAACAGAATGGTGAGCGGCAGGGCTTGCCAGCCAAACCAAGCGCCTATCATTGCTAATAGCTTAAAGTCTCCGTATCCCATACCTTCTTTACCGGTGAGTAGTTTAAATACCCAAAATAAACTCCACAAAAAGCCATAACCGATAGCCGCACCAAGCACAGCATCATTTAAACTAACAAAGCCCGTATTCACGTTGATGAGCAAACCTAACCATAAGGTCGGTAGAGTGATTTGATCGGGCAAATACATGGTATCTAAATCGATCATGGTGAGGCAGAGCAAAATGATGCAAAACAGACTCGCAAAAACAAACGGTAAACTAAGACCAAATTGCCACCAGCACGCCAGAGTTAATAAACCTGAAGCTAACTCTACTAGAGGGTAGCGAGCACTGATTGAAGCTTTACAAGTAGCACACTTTCCTCGAAGAATTAACCAACTGATGACCGGGATATTTTGCCAAGCAGTGATTAGGCTGTTACAGCTTGGGCAGGCTGAACGGGGCACCATTAAGTTGTAAGTGTCAGCTTCTGATTCAGAGTTATCTTTTAGCTCATCAGCTAAAAAAGAACGACATTCTGTTGTCCACTCTCGCTGCAACATTATAGGTAAGCGGTGAATCACCACATTTAAAAAAGAGCCAATACACAGAGCTATTAATAAGCAGAAACCCAGCGCAGTGGCTGGGTAGAGTAGAATAAAATTTTGCATGCTTAGCTTACAACTGAGCCTAGTTTAAAGATTGGTAAATACATGGCTACTACCATACCACCAACTAACACACCTAGCACAGCCATAATCAGTGGTTCAATAAGGCTTGTTAAGCCATCTACTGCGTCATCCACCTGTTGCTCATAAATATTAGCCACTTTATCAAGCATGCTATCTAATGAGCCCGACTCCTCACCAATCATCACCATTTGTGTAACCATATCCGGAAAAATTTCTACGGTACGCATAGCAATATTCATTTGCATACCGCCAGTGACCTCGATACGTATGGCATCGATAGCGTTTCTATAGACCACATTACCAGAGGCTCCTGCAGCTGACTTTAAAGCATCAATAAGGGGAATGCCTGCGGCGAAAGTAGTCGATAGTGTTCTTGCAAAACGTGCCATCGCTGCTTTATGCAAGATAGGATTTATTACTGGAATTTTAAGAATGAATCTGTCAGTGGCATCTTTAACCGCTTGGGATCGCCTAAAAGCTTGCACGTATGCGTAGCTAGCCACAAAAATTCCACCGAAAATAAGTGGCCAATAATCTTGTAGAAAGCGAGATATACCAATTACAAACTGGGTGAAAGCGGGGAGTTCAGCATCAAAGCTCGCAAAAATTTCTTCAAATTGCGGAATAACAAATAGTAAAAGAATCGTGGTTACAATAATTGCAACAATAATCACCGACACAGGGTAGAACATCGCTTTTTTAATTTTTGATTTTAGTGCTTCGGCTTTTTCTTTGTATATTGCAACACGGTCATAAATGGTTTCTAAAGCACCGCTTTGCTCGCCAGCTTCAATTAAATCGCAATAAAGACTATCGAAATAAAGAGGGTGTTTTCTTAGCGTATCTGATAGTGCCGTACCTGACTCCACTTCAGCAGCGATCTCAGAGATGAGCTCACGCATTGCTGGTTTTTCTACACTTTTCGAAATTATGTTAAAACTTTGGACCAATGGCACGCCAGCTTGCAACATGGTGGCTATTTGCCGAGACATTACAGCAATATCCATCGCATTGATTCTGTTACCCAACTTAGAAAGAAAATTCTCCGTTTTCTTTTTGGTTTTGGTAACAGTGATACCCTGTCGGCGTAGCTCCGCTTTTACTTGACTGATCGTCTCAGCTTGATATTCACCACTGACCTTACCACCTTTGCGGTTTACTCCGCTCCACGTATAGGCATTAATTTTTTTGACGGCGACTTTTCGTTTTGTGTTGGTTGCGGTAGCCATAACATCCTTGCTAATTTTTGTTACTTAATTTGTATAAAGCCAGTTGTCTAAATATATCAGGTGATTACATTACGTAGTGGGTGGAGTTACACATTTGTGACTCGCTCGACTTCGGAGAGGCTTGTAACACCTAAGCGGGCTTTTTCTAAGGCTGACATACGTAACGAATACATCCCTTCTTCAGCGGCTTGTTCTGCTATTTGAATTGAATTACCTTCTAACATAATCAATTTGGCAATAGCTGAGCTCATTGGCATCACTTCGTATATTCCCACTCGTCCTTTATACCCACCGGTGCATTTCTCACAGCCAACGGGGTCAAATAGCTTAATGCCTGAGTCAATCTGCGTTTGAGTAAAGCCCATTTTGGGTAGCAAAATGGCTTCTACCATTTTGGGTTTTTTACAATGTTCACATAATTTACGGGCTAGGCGTTGAGCAATAATCAAACTAACGGAAGAGGCAATGTTAAAGGCTGGTACGCCCATATTTAACAAGCGTGTTAAGGTTTCTGCTGCTGAGTTGGTATGTAGAGTAGACAGTACTAAGTGACCAGTTTGGGCGGCTTTAATCGATATTTCAGCGGTTTCAAGATCTCGAATTTCACCTACCATGACGATGTCGGGATCTTGACGTAAGAAAGCTCGCAAGGCGCTGGCGAAGGTCATGCCTGCTTTGTTGTTAATGAGTACTTGGTTTACCCCTGGCAAGTTAATTTCTACAGGGTCTTCGGCAGTCGAAATGTTGGTTTCGGTGGTATTAAGAATATTTAGACCAGTATATAAGGATACAGTTTTACCCGAACCGGTAGGTCCGGTCACTAGTATCATTCCTTGCGGACGCGCCAGAGCATCTAGATATAGTTTCTTTTGTTTTTCATCGTAACCGAGAATATCTATATTAAGATTGGCTGCTGATGAGTCCAAAATACGAATTACAATTTTTTCTCCCCACATAGTCGGTAGGGAGTTAACCCGCATATCAATGGCTTTGTTACGGCCGGTTTTTAGTTTAATTCGACCGTCTTGCGGCAAGCGACGTTCAGCGATATCCATTCTTGCCATTACTTTTAAGCGCGCTGAGAAGCGGTTTGCTAAGTTAATCGGGGGGCTAGCAATTTCATGTAAAATACCATCAATACGAAATCGAATTCGGTATTTATGCTCATAAGGTTCAAAATGTAAATCTGAAGCGCCTCGACGGATAGAGTCCATCAATATCTTGTTGATATAAACAACAATCGGTGCATCATCTTCTTTATTATCTTGCTTTTCATCAAGCCGAGAGTTTTCATCGCTTACCTCTAGGCCACTGATATCGTCATCAGAGATGTCGCCGATATCTAAGTTAGAGGTATCATCTACAAGGGATTGAATTGCTTTATGTAGTTTAGTTTCCTCAACCAAAAGCGCTTCAACATGTAGTCCAAAACTAAAACCAAAATCTTCAAGGGCAGCTACATTGCTTGGGTCAGCCATTGCAACATAAAGAGTTTGGTTTTGGCTATAAACCGGCAATACGTGGTGTTTGAATATTAGCTTTTCGTTTAAGAAGTTTTGCGGGATTTCGGTAAGCTCAATCGCGTCTAAGTCTAGCAACGGAATGCCAAATTGCGCTTCACAGAAATCTGCAAGGTCTCGACTAGAAATCAATTCGTTTTCAATGAGTACCGACGTAAACGCCGTTTGCTCTTGAATACTGCGCTTATAGAGCTCAACTAGCTGAGTTTCTTTTTCTGGAAAAGAAACGGCCAAGCTTGAAGCTAGGCCGTTTAAGCTGTTATTAGACATTGTAAATTATATTAACAAAGGTCTGCAGCGATACATGAACCCGTTTTGTCCCAAGTTACTGCTCCGCCAGAAACTGCACCTGAAAGGATATAAGTCTTGTTATCTGGTAACCCAGCAGATGTTGCGGTGATCACATACTCATTAGACGCAACTGTAATTTCAACTTTCTCAACAAAGTCACCAGTGGCTGAAGTTGCAGCCAAATTTGTAGCTTTCGTGAAACACTCATCATTAGTTGCAGAAGGAGAAGATATGGCATTTGTTTGAACACAAATTTCAAGCGAGGTTTTGCTAGGTCCAACAGCTAACACTGTTTCTGAAAATCTTGATTTTGAAGTGTATGTTTGGTAAGCCGGCAGGGCTACCGCTGCCAAAATAGCAATAATTGCTACTACGATCATTAATTCAATAAGAGTAAAACCTGATTGCTTGTTAGCAACTTTGGTTTGAAGGTTTTGGATGGTTTTCATTGCGTCTTTCCTTTACACAAGTTTTTTGAAGTTATTCATTTACCGTTGTTTTTGTTCAGAGTTGTGGTGAAACAATTGAGTTGTTTCTACGCCCCTGATACCACGATGCTATAAATGAGTTTCACATTAAAGCATACGACTTAAAAAAGTATAGCTTTTATTGAAAAAAGGCAATGATATCGTGATCTTAGCGACACTTATTAAACGACCTGTGTACAATTAGGTGTACACAGGGATGTTAGCATTAACAATTATTATGCGACAAATCGCATACTTAGGTCTAAGGCCTTGACATGTTTAGTTAAAGCACCCACAGAAATGAAGTCCACGCCGGTTTCGGCATACTGACGAATCGTTGTTAGGGTCATGTTTCCTGAGGCCTCTAACTTTGCTCGGCCTTGGTTTAATTCCACTGCTTGTTTCATTAATGCCACAGAGAAGTTATCTAGCATTACCACGTCACAGTTGGCATCTAATGCTTGCTCAAGCTCATTAAGGTTCTCTACTTCCACTTCTACCTTTTTGCCCGGAGATAAAAGGCGGGCTTTTTCGATAGCTTGTTTAATGCCACCACAGGCCATGATGTGGTTTTCTTTAATTAAGAATGCGTCGTGCAAGCCAAAGCGATGATTGGTACCTGCTCCACAAGTTACTGCGTATTTAGAGGCATAACGTAATCCAGGGAGGGTTTTACGGGTATCGAGTAGCTTGCAGTTAGTGCCTTCTAGCAAATCCATGTATTCGGCAACTTGAGTAGCAATGCCGGATAGGGTTTGAATAAAGTTAAGTGCAGAGCGCTCACCAGTGAGCAAGATTCTTGCTGGGCCAGTTAAAAAACAAAGCGTTTGGTCTTCAACTACTTTATCGCCATCGGCCACCAACCACTCAATGTCTACTTCATCACCAAGCTGACGAAACACTTCATCTGCAAATGCTTTGCCCGCAAAGGTGGCGGATTCACGGCTAATGATTTTTGCTTTGCTTACTTGTTGCTCTGGAATAAGGGCAGCGGTAATGTCTAAGTTTGCGTCAAGTGTTCCTAAATCTTCAACTAAAGCGGCGCTTACGTTGGCACGCAATTGTTCAGCGTTCATGCATCGTTTCTCTGGTGGTTAGTAGATGTGAAGTAGATAAGTGAATTATCATCATAAATATTGACGTATTTTAACGCAGAAGCTTCACGCTTGCATGGGCTAATCTAGTCTTTATTATGAGTAGCTACATTTGGTATTGCTTATACGGAGGTTTAGGCTTGAGAATCAACGCACAACATCAACTGGTTTCAGCTAGGCAAATACCCAGTGCATTCTATAATTTGCGGCCTACGGGCGAAGTGAGCTTGTTGGTTATTCATTGTATAAGTTTGCCCGAGGGGAAATTTGGTAATCAGTATATTGATGACTTGTTTAGTGGTTGCCTTGATTGCTCCGTTGATCCAAGCTTTCATGATCTAGAAGGTCTAGAAGTTTCAGCCCACCTACTTATTGATAGAGCCGGACGGGTAACTCAATACGTACCTTTTGATAAACGGGCTTGGCATGCTGGTGTATCTTCTTTCGAGAATCAAGAAAACTGCAATGATTACTCCATTGGCATTGAGTTAGAAGGCACCGATACAAGCCGCTATACTTCAAATCAGTATCAATGCTTAATAGAGGTCACTAAGTTACTGCAAAGTAACTACCCAGCCATTACCAAGCAGCGCATTGTGGCACATAGTGATATTGCTCCAGGAAGGAAAACCGATCCCGGTTTGGAATTTGATTGGAGCCGATACCTAGACGCATTATAAAGTCGCTAGATATCGCTAAGTAATTAACTTAATATTTATTATCAAGCTGACGTTTATGGAGTAAATTCAGCAACATGTCTTTAATTTCACTTTTGTTAGCCTTGAGTTTAGAACGTGCTCGCCGAATTGGCGCCAGTTGGTGGTGGCAGCATGTATTTCATTGGTGGTTGCAACGTTTCGATAGCTTGTCTGCAACATGGCAGATTGTTATGGCGGTGGTTCTGCCTACGCTGCTGCTTGCTTACTTGCAAGTTAGCTTAACTGGTTGGCTGTTTGGCTTACCCAGTTTGGCTTTATGGATTTTTATTCCACTGCTTACCTTAGGTTGCCCGCCATTGCAGCAAGGTTATCGAGACTACCTTCGGGCAGCCGCTAGTGGTAACGAACAAGCCTGTAATGAGTTTAACCAACAGCTATTGAGCCAAATTCACCCGCTGCATCAAACTGATGAAAAGGAATCTATCGCTCTCTCTACTGGCACCCAACTCATGTGGCTTAACTATCGTTACTATTTTGCGGTGATCTTTTTCTATGTATTAGCGGGGCCAGCTGGTGCAGTGTTTTATGGTTGCAGCCGCGGCTTGTATTTACATAAAAGTACCGAGGTGCAAGCTCTTGCGCCTACGGTAAATAATTTCATGCACTATATAGATTGGCTGCCAAGCCGTTTAGCGAGTTTATGTTATTTGGCGGTAGGCAATACCTCAGCAGCTTTACCCATTTGGTTGCAAGCTTTAAAAGATACTACCCATAGCAACGGTTATTGGTTGGCCAAGGTGGCGGTAGCTGCAGAGCTTTCTGGCGACGAATCTGAACACGAGATGTTGTGCGTGGCTACTACCTGCCGTTTCGTTAGTTTAGCTAAGCGCGGAATTATGTTTGCGATTGCGATTATCGCCATGCTAACTATCGCTGGTTGGTTAATTTAGCCCTGTCAGTCGAGTTGTAGCAAACTCGACTAATTTTCACATTTCATTGTTAACTCCTTCCCCTTTGTTACATTCGGTTGATCTTGTGCACAAAAAAAGGTCTGACCAATTATATTTGTAGGACAATAGACTTTACATATCTGGCATTAGGTGCTGGCTAAATTGATGTGGGTCAATTTTTCTGGACAGGGTGTTTCTGATTTGTTAATTTGCTGCGTGTAAATTGGTATTACCAATATTCAAATTGATAGGAATCGATGAGCTACCAACGAATTAAACCACCTAAACTCGCCGACGTAATTGCTAAGCAATTAGAGCGAATGATTGTAGAAGGGAGTTTACCGCCAGGTGAGCGTTTGCCTGCCGAACGGGAGTTGGCTATTCAGTTCGATGTTTCACGTCCATCATTGCGTGAAGCGATTCAAAAATTAGAAGCGAAAGGCTTGGTAGTAAGGCGACAAGGTGGCGGTACTTATGTACAGCAAAAGTTGCGCGAAGCGCTTACAGATCCCTTGTTTGATTTATTGTCCAATCATGATGAAAGCCAACTAGACTTGTTGGAGTTTCGTCACGCTGTTGAGGGGATTTCTGCCTATTATGCCGCCCTAAGAGGGACCGAAGCGGATTTAGATAAAATTCAGGCTTGTCACGAGCGCATAGAGCTGGCGCAGCAAGACGGAAATACTCAAGACGAAGCAAAAGCAGTTTTAAATTTTTATGAAGCGATTACCGAGGCGTCACATAACTTGGTGTTGTTTCATTTGATTAGAGGCTTAAGTCCATTGTTGGAAAAAAACATTATGGACAATTTTCAACTCTTGTATACACGCCCAGATGTTGCCGAGAAAATTCGCCACCATCGGTCGTTAATGCTGCAGGCCATCTTAGATGGTAAGCCAGATGATGCGAGAGAAGCTTCACACAAACATTTGGCGTTTATTGAAGAAACGCTATTGCTGATTGAGCGAGAAGATAGCCGTGTAGAGCGGTCTAATCGTCGTTTAAAACAATTGAAAGTGTAACCCAAGCCTTAAAAATTAGGTTTTGGAAAACTATTAATAACTGATAAGGAAACAGCCATGTCAGAGGTACTGAAGCATGATGTTGACTCGCTAGAAACCAGTGAGTGGATCGACGCCATTGAATCTGTGATCCGTGAGGAAGGCGTTGAACGTGCACAGTTCTTGTTAGAGCAGGTCATTGCTAACGCTAAGATTGATGGATTAGCTGGCCCTGGCGGGTCTATCACTAGCGATTACATCAATACTATCGCAGTGTCAGATGAGCCTGAATACCCTGGCGACAGTGCGATAGAGCGTCGTATTCGTTCTATTATTCGCTGGAATGCAATTATGATTGTATTGCGCGCATCTAAAAAGGACCTCGACCTAGGCGGTCACATGGCGTCTTATCAGTCTTCTGCTGCATTTTATGAAGTGTGTTTTAACCACTTCTTCCGTGCGCGCAATGAGCAAGATGGCGGTGATTTGGTTTATTACCAAGGGCACATATCTCCGGGTATTTACGCACGCGCCTTTGTTGAAGGGCGTTTAACGACTGAGCAACTAGATAACTTCCGGCAAGAAGTAGGCGGTAACGGTTTAAGCTCTTACCCACACCCTAAGTTAATGCCTGAGTTCTGGCAGTTTCCTACCGTGTCTATGGGCCTTGGTCCTATCTCTGCTATTTATCAAGCACGTTTTCTTAAGTACCTTACTGGTCGAGGCTTAAAAGACTGTACTCAGCAACGTGTGTACGCGTTCTTGGGTGATGGCGAGATGGACGAACCAGAATCACGTGGTGCAATTTCTTTTGCCGCTCGTGAAAAGTTAGATAACTTATGTTTCCTTATTAACTGTAACTTACAGCGCTTAGACGGCCCAGTAATGGGTAACGGCAAAATCATTCAAGAGCTAGAAGGCCTATTTAAAGGTGCTGGCTGGAATGTGATTAAAGTGGTTTGGGGGAGTGAGTGGGACAGCCTGCTAGCGAAAGACAGTTCTGGTAAGTTGTTGCAGTTGATGAACGAAACCATTGACGGCGATTACCAAACCTTTAAAGCAAAATATGGCGCTTATGTGCGTGAGCACTTCTTTGGCAAATACAGCGAAACTGCTGAATTAGTTAAAGATATGAGTGACGACGAAATTTTTGCTCTGCGTCGTGGTGGCCACGATCCGGTTAAACTTTACGCCGCCTTTGATAAAGCACGTAAAACAGCCGGCGTACCTACTGTTATCTTAGCCAAAACGGTTAAAGGTTACGGTATGGGCGAAGCCGCTCAAGGTAAAAACATTGCTCACGGCGTGAAGAAAATGGACATGAACTATGTTCAGCAATTCCGTGACCGTTTAGGTGTAGATGTAAGTGACGCAGACTTACCTAATCTGCCTTACATTGAGCTTAAACCAGGTACAGCAGAATACGATTACCTACACGCTCGCCGTAAAGAGTTAAAAGGTTACACGCCAACTCGTTTGCCTAAATTTACTAAAGATTTAGACATCCCTGAGTTGAGTGAGTTTGATGCTTTATTAGGTGAGCAAAAACGCGAAATATCTACCACCATGGCTTATGTTCGAGCACTAAATGTCATGCTTAAGAACAAAGGCATTGGTAAAAACATCGTGCCGATTATTGCCGATGAAGCACGAACCTTTGGTATGGAAGGCTTGTTCCGCCAAGTGGGTATTTACAACCCTGGCGGTCAGGTTTATACCCCGCAAGACAGAGAGCAAGTGTCTTACTATAAAGAAGATACTAGCGGTCAAGTATTGCAAGAAGGGATTAACGAATTAGGTGCCATGAGCTCATGGGTTGCTGCTGCTACGTCATACAGCACCAACGATGTACCAATGATTCCGTTCTACATCTATTACTCAATGTTTGGTTTCCAACGTGTAGGTGATATGTGTTGGATGGCGGGCGACCAACAAGCGCGCGGTTTCTTATTGGGCGCTACAGCCGGTAGAACCACCCTAAATGGCGAAGGCTTGCAGCACGAAGATGGTCATAGTTTAATTTTGGCTAATACCATTCCTAACTGTATTTCTTACGACCCAAGCTTTGCCTTTGAAGTAGCTGTAATTCTGCAAGATGGTTTGCGCCGTATGTACGGTGAGCAAGAGAATGTTTACTACTACTTGACCTTGATGAATGAAAACTATCATCAACCAGCTATGCCAGAAGGCGCAGCTGACGGTATCCGCAAAGGTATCTACAAGTTTGAGAGTAATAAAGGCAGCAAGGCTCAGGTTCAGTTATTGGGCTCTGGCACTATCATGCAGCAAGTACTTAAGGCCGCTAAAGTGTTGAGTGAAGAGTACGACGTAGCGTCTGAAGTCTTCAGTGTTACCTCGTTTAACGAACTGACCCGCGAAGGCCAAGCTGTTGAGCGTTTGAACATGCTTAAGCCAGAAGCGGAAGAGCAAGTACCGTTTATTACTGAAGTTTTAAGTGACTTACCGACTATTGCCGCTACCGATTACATGAAGCAATACGCCGAGCAAGTACGTGCTTACATTCCTGGTAGTTACAAAGTACTAGGTACCGATGGATTTGGTCGCAGTGATAGCCGTGAAAATCTACGTCGTCACTTCGAAGTGAATGCCGATTACATTGTTGTAGCTTCGTTAGCTGAGTTAGCTAAAGCTGGAACTATTGATAAGAAGTTAGTGGTAGAAGCGATTGAAAAATATGGCATCGACACTGACAAAGTTAACCCTCTCTACGCGTAAGGGCGAGTGATATGAGTATTGAAATTTTTGTACCAGATATTGGCGATGATGAAGTAGAAGTTACCGAAATTCTTGTCAATGTGGGCGACAGCGTAGAGTTAGAGCAATCGCTTATTTCGGTAGAAGGCGACAAAGCCGCTATGGAAGTACCAGCATCTCAAGCGGGTGTTGTGAAAGAAATTAAAGTAGCGGTGGGTGACAGTGTTGCTACAAACGCTCTGATTATGATTTTTGAAGCCGAAGGTGCTGCAGCTGCAACGCCAGCAGCAGAAGCGCTGGCTGCATCAGCAGTGCCCGCCACTAGCTCGGTAGAGTTAGTACACGTACCAGACATTGGCGATGATGAAGTAGAAATTACTGAGATCGCAGTGAATGTGGGTGACGTTATTGACGCTGAGCAAACGCTTATTTCTGTAGAAGGCGATAAAGCCGCTATGGAAGTACCAGCACCATTTGCTGGCACGGTAAAAGCGATTAGCGTAGCGGTAGGCGATAAAGTGACTACCGGTTCTCTTATTATGGAGTTTGAAGTAGCCGGTTCCGCGCCAGCTTCAACCCCTGTTGCCGAGGCCGAACCTACGGCTCCAGCAGCTAAACAAGAGCAGCAAGTTCTAATCCCTGATATTGGTGACGACGAAGTTGAAGTAACCGAAGTAACGGTATCGGTTGGCGACACTGTTGAGCTTGAACAAACGCTGATTTCTGTAGAAGGTGACAAAGCCGCTATGGAAGTACCTGCGCCGTTTGCTGGTGTGGTTAAAGAGCTTAAGGTTGCGACTGGCGATAAAGTAAAAACTGGCTCGTTGATTATGGTGTTTGAAGTTACATCTGCAGCGCCTGTTGCGAGCGCTCCAGCGGTGGCACCAGCCGAAGCTGCTAAACCTACAGCGGCTCCTGCGCCAGCTAAAACGGCAAGCGCTCCTGCTAAAGCGGGTGAGTTTGTTGAAAACAGTGCCTACGTACATGCTTCACCTGTTATTCGTCGTTTAGCGCGTGAATTCGGGGTTGATTTAGCCAAGGTTAAAGCGTCTGGTCGTAAGGGCCGTATCGTTAAAGAAGACGTACAAGCTTACGTTAAACAAGCAGTTAAAGTACTTGAGTCTGGGGCTTCTACTGGTGGCGCAGGTATGGCTGTAGCGGCTTGGCCGAGTATTGATTACTCTAAATTCGGTGAAGTAGAAGAAGTTCCGTTATCACGCATTCAGAAAATCTCTGGCCCTGCTTTACACCGTAACTGGGTGAAGATCCCACATGTTACTCAATTTGACGAAGCTGACATTTCAGAAATGGAAGCCTTCCGTAAAGAGCAGAACGTGATTGCTGAGAAGCAACAACTTGGTTTCAAGATTACGCCTCTCGTATTTATGCTAAAAGCGGCTGCTAAAACCCTAGAAGCTATGCCTAAGTTTAACTCGGCGCTTTCAGATGATGGCAATAGCCTTATCATGAAGAAATACATTCATATTGGTATTGCGGTAGACACGCCAAACGGCTTGGTTGTACCGGTAGTGCGTGATGTGAACAAGAAAGGTGTTTACCAGCTTTCAGAAGAGCTGGTAGAAATTTCGAAGAAAGCACGTGCAGGCAAACTAACAGCCTCAGACATGCAAGGTGGCTGTTTCACTATCTCTAGCCTTGGTGGCATTGGTGGGACGCAGTTTACGCCTATTGTAAATGCGCCTGAAGTGGCCATTTTAGGTGTATCACGCAGTGAGATGAAACCTAAGTGGAATGGTAAAGACTTTGTTCCGAAGTTAATGCTACCGCTGGCATTGTCTTATGACCATCGAGTGATTGATGGTGCAGATGGAGCAAGATTCATCTCCACCTTAAGTGGTTTGTTAGGTGATATTCGCCGACTAGTACTTTAGTAATAAGAGCTGGGTGTTTATCACCCGGCTCTTCTTTTTTATACCGATTAACCGTAAACTCAGTTTAGCTGCATGGTTAACAGATTTACCCTACAGCAGCTTTACAACATAACAATACCAAGAGGTCATCAATGAGTAAGGAAATCAAGACCCAGGTGGTAGTACTGGGTGCAGGCCCTGCAGGTTATTCTGCTGCCTTCCGTGCTGCCGATTTAGGTTTGGAAACAGTAATTGTAGAACGCTACGCCACCCTCGGCGGAGTATGTTTGAATGTGGGCTGTATCCCATCAAAAGCACTATTGCACGTAGCTAAAGTGATTGAAGAAGCAAAATCACTGGCCGAGCACGGCATTGTATTTGGTGAGCCACAAACCGACATTAATAAAATCCGTACCTGGAAAGAAAAAGTCATCAGCCAATTGACTGGCGGCCTCGACGGTATGGCTAAAATGCGTAAAGTTAAAGTAGTTCAGGGCCTAGGTAAGTTTACTGGCGCTAACTCATTGCAAGTTGAAGGTGACGAAGGCGTCACAACTATCAACTTCGATAACGCGATTATTGCTGCGGGCTCTCGCCCAGTTAAATTGCCATTTATCCCACACAATGATCCACGTGTTTGGGATTCAACAGATGCACTAGAACTAAAAGAAGTTCCAGGCAAATTGTTGGTATTAGGCGGCGGTATTATTGGCCTAGAAATGGGTACAGTATACGGCGCACTAGGCAGTGAGATTGATGTAGTTGAATTTGCCGACCAGCTAGTACCTGCTGCAGATAAAGACGTTGTGCGTGCTTACACCAAGAAGGTGAAAGACAAGTTCAACATCATGTTAGAAACCAAAGTGATAGCCGTAGAATCTAAAACTGATGGTTTATACGTGACTTACGAAGGTAAGCAAGCGCCACATGAACCAGTACGTTACGACGCAGTACTGGTAGCTGTAGGTCGTGTACCAAATGGCTTGGGCTTAGAAGCTGAGAAAGCTGGCATCGAAGTAACCGAACGTGGTTTCATTGAAGTTGATAAGCAACTTCGTACAAACGTACCGCACATTCATGCTATTGGTGACATTGTTGGTCAACCTATGTTGGCTCATAAAGGTGTGCACGAAGGGCATGTTGCTGCTGAAGTTATCTCTGGCAAGAAGCACTTCTTTGACCCTAAAGTTATTCCTTCTATTGCTTACACCGAGCCCGAGATGGCATGGGTTGGCTTAACCGAGAAAGAAGCTAAAGCACAGGGTATTAACTACGAAGCATCGGTATTCCCTTGGGCTGCTTCTGGTCGCGCTATTGCGTCTGATTGTCCAGACGGCATGACTAAGATGATTTTTGATAAAGAATCTGGTCGTGTAATTGGTGGCGCAGTTGTGGGTACTAATGGCGGTGAATTGCTTGGTGAAATTGGCCTAGCCATTGAGATGGGTTGTGATGCCGAAGATATTGCATTAACTATTCATGCTCACCCAACCTTGCATGAGTCTGTAGGTTTAGCGGCAGAAATTTTCGAAGGCAGCATTACCGACCTTCCAAATGCCAAAGCTAAGAAAAAGAAAAAATAGACTCAGATAGTTTTAAAAACTAAAGTTATAAAGGCAGCCTTGGCTGCCTTTATTGTTTGTTTTCAAAGGAATGACTCTTGATGCCGCGTTTGCGCAATAGCCTATTATTGTTAGTTTTTTTATCTACTGCTTTTAGCGTAGTGGCGCGCCCTAAAATAGGTTTAGCGTTAAGTGGTGGTGGCGCTAAAGGTGCTGCGCATCTTGGGGTTATGCAGCTTTTAGAAGAATACAATGTTCCCGTTGATTATGTTGCAGGCACCAGTATGGGCGCATACTTCGGCGCAATGTTGGCAATGGGCTATACCGCTGAAGAAATAGAAGCATTAACATTTTCTATTCATTGGGAAAGCGGCTTTGTTGACGACGTAACACGGAGCGAGTTGTCTCTACGCAGCAAGAAACAGCAAGACGATTATCAGATCTCTCTACCTTTGGGACTAAATGAGAAAGGTATTCAAATACCCAAAGGCGCTGTACAAGGCCAAACCATGGCCGAAATTCTCCGATTTGCCACCAGTAATCTAGAAGCACTAGCAAGTTTTGATGAGCTCGCAATTCCCTATCGAGCAGTCGCCACCGATATGGCTGAAATGAAAGCCTATATACTTGAACGAGGTGATTTAGCAGTCGCCATGCAAGCCAGTATGTCGGTGCCGGGAGCACTACGTCCAGTGGAGTTAGACGGTAAACAGCTGTCTGATGGAGGGGTAGTAAACAACATGCCGGTGGATGTACTTAAAGAGATGGGGGCCGATATTATTATTGCAGTGGATATTGGCTCACGGCTTAAAAAGCAGGGCCAACTTAATACTGCGGTTGATGTAGTGGATCAGCTATCTATCTTTTTGACTCGCTCAGGCACCGAACGACAAATAGCGTTGTTAAGCGCCGATGATTTATTAATTTCTCCTGATATGACGGGAGTAGATACCGCCGACTTCTCTGCTATGCCGTTAGCGTTACAGCGAGGTAAAGAAGCGGGCAGGGAGCCTATTGCCGAGCTAGCTAAACGGATAGGTGTTATCGATCAACACCAAGAGTATTTGGCCTATCGTAAAATTGTTAATGAGCGTAAAGCGCAGCTCAAGTTACATGAAGAGTTTGTAGTAAGCCGTATCGAGCTAAATAACGACTCAAGCCTTAGTGATGAGGTTATTTTGGCGCGTTTAAAACTCAACCAAGGTGAGCTTTTATCTAAGGCTGAGTTAGAAGAAAAAATTAGCCAGCTTTATGCCTTAGGAACATTTGAGCGGGTAGATTATCGCATTAGCACTGAGCAAGGCGAGAATGTTATTCATGTGGATACTCAGGAGAAAAGCTGGGGGCCGGGCTATTTTGACATGAAGATAGGCTTACAAGAGAACTTCTCCGATAGAACTGAAGCCAATATTGGTTTGGGTTTTACCTTGACCAATTTGAACGATTTGGGTGCCGAATGGCGCAATGAAGTCGAAATAGGTTCGATTAAACGACTGTATACCGAATACTACTCACCAATAACCGAAAGCTTAAAGTACTCTTGGGCGATTTCAGCAGAATACGACAAACGCAATCGCCGCCTTTATGGAATATCGGAAGACTTTGAATATCTAGAGGCTAGTTTCTCCGATCTGCAGTTTCGCACTCACTTGGCGTGGAATTATCAACCTTGGCAAGAATGGGCGGTAGGTCTAGCCGCAAAACATGGCAATATTGAAGTTAATGGTGTCGCTGCAGAAGCGAATTATTGGCTGTATGGGCCTTATTTTAAGTTTGATTACGACACCCTAAATAGCTGGGCCTTTCCAACTCAGGGGAAAATGCTGGATGTTAATTTCACGCTTTATCATGAAGATGTGGATGAGTTTTCTAGTGTACTAGCGCCTAGTTTTGAAACACGCTGGAAGGTGCCTTTTGGCTGGGATAAGCATAATTTTAATTGGTTTGGTGAATACGGAAGCACCGGCAGTGATTTTATCATCCCTACTGATGCTCAAGATCTTGGTGGTTTCCTAAGGTTGTCAGGCTTTACCTATGAGCAGCTATCTGGCCGCTACAAAGCGCTAACCGGGTTAATGTATTTCTACCAACTTCATCATTATCAATCTCCGGCTTTTCAAGCGCCTGTATTTGTTGGCGGCTCACTAGAAAATGGTGGGGTGTGGAACAACTCCAGCGACATTTCATATGACAGCGCCATTTGGGCTGGGAGCGTATTTATGGCTCTAGATACCAGCATGCTAGGGCCGATAGTGTTGGCTTATGGGCATAATCAAACTGAGCAAACGTTATATTTGTTTATTGGCAATGACTTCTAAATACGTGACAAATGTGAATAAATTGTAACTTTAGGCTTTGTGGCTAAAGTATAATAATGCATTTATCTTATTGTAATTAAAGGTTTTTGTTTGTTTTTTAGTGGTTTATTAAAAATGCCGATATTTTAATTTATAGTTAAAACGGCTATAATCTCAGCCCGATGAGGCCAGCTAACCCAATGGCCCATATATATGGATATCCCCTACGGGCATTATTACAATAAGGAGCGAGCCGTGCTAGAAAGCTACCGCAAACACGTCGAAGAGCGTGCTGTTGAAGGTATTGTACCTAAACCCCTAGATGCTGAACAAACTGCAGGATTAGTAGAGTTATTAAAAGCTCCGCCAGCAGGTGAAGACGCATTCCTTCTGGATTTATTAGCTAATCGAATTCCCCCTGGTGTAGACGAAGCCGCCTATGTAAAAGCTGGTTTTCTTGCCGCTATTACTACTGGAGAGGTGACTTCACCTATCGTGTCAGCTGCTTATGCAACAGAGTTGTTAGGCACCATGCAAGGTGGTTACAACATCGAGCCGCTTATCTCATTATTGGATAACGCCGAATTAGCCCCGATAGCAGTTAAAGCCTTATCGCATACCCTGCTAATGTTTGATTCTTTTCACGACGTGGAAGAAAAAGCCAAAACGGGCAACAACTTTGCACAACAAGTGATGCAAAGTTGGGCTGACGCAGAATGGTTCTTAAACCGTCCTGAGTTAGCTGAGAAATCGACACTAACTGTATTTAAAGTAACCGGTGAAACCAATACCGATGACTTGTCTCCAGCACCTGATGCTTGGTCACGCCCAGACATTCCATTACATGCTTTAGCCATGCTTAAAAACGCGCGAGAAGGTATTGAACCTGATCAAGCGGGCACTATTGGGCCAATGAAGCAAATTGAAGCACTACAAGAAAAAGGTCACCCTTTAGTTTACGTAGGTGATGTTGTTGGTACCGGTTCTTCACGTAAATCTGCGACTAACTCAGTGCTGTGGTTGATGGGTGACGATATCCCTAATGTACCAAACAAGCGCGGTGGTGGTTTCTGTCTAGGTGGTAAAATTGCCCCTATCTTCTTCAATACCATGGAAGATGCTGGTGCGTTGCCGATTGAGCTAGATGTAGAGCAACTTGCAATGGGCGATGTTATCGACATTTACCCATTTGCTGGTGAAGTGAAAAAAGCCGGTAGCGACGAAGTTATATCAACCTTCGAGCTTAAAACTGAAGTATTGTTAGACGAAGTACGTGCCGGTGGCCGTATTCCTCTAATTATTGGCCGTGGCTTAACTGACCGTGCCCGTGTTTCATTAGGTTTAGCACCATCAGAAGTATTCAAACGTCCTCAAGATGTTGCTGCTTCAAGCAAAGGCTTTACGCTGGCGCAAAAAATGGTAGGTAAAGCATGTAGTGTTGAAGGGATCCGTCCTGGCCAATACTGTGAGCCTAAAATGACAACAGTGGGTTCGCAAGATACAACCGGACCAATGACCCGTGACGAACTTAAAGATTTAGCGTGTTTAGGTTTCTCTGCAGACTTAACCATGCAGTCATTCTGTCACACGGCGGCTTATCCTAAGCCTGTAGATGTGACTACTCACCATACCTTGCCTGACTTCATAATGAATCGTGGCGGTGTTTCATTACGCCCTGGTGATGGCGTTATTCACTCTTGGCTAAACCGTATGTTGTTGCCAGATACCGTGGGTACTGGTGGTGATTCACATACTCGTTTCCCAATTGGTATTTCATTCCCTGCGGGTTCTGGCCTAGTGGCATTTGCAGCTGCAACCGGTGTTATGCCATTGGATATGCCTGAGTCAATCTTGGTGCGTTTTAAAGGAGAGATGAAGCCTGGTATCACATTGCGTGATTTGGTTCATGCTATACCCTACGCAGCGATTCAAAACGGTTTGTTAACGGTTGAGAAGAAAGGCAAGAAAAACGCTTTCTCTGGTCGCATTCTAGAAATTGAAGGCCTAGAAAACTTAAAAGTTGAACAAGCTTTTGAATTGTCTGATGCTTCTGCTGAGCGCAGTGCCGCGGGTTGTACCATCAAGCTTGCGAAAGAGCCAATCATTGAGTACTTAAACTCTAACATTGTTATGTTGAAGTGGATGATTGCTGAAGGTTATGGCGATCGCCGTACCATTGAACGCCGTATTACAGCGATGCAAGAGTGGATTGCGAATCCAGAATTAATGGAAGCCGATAAAGACGCAGAGTACGCTGAAATTATTGAGATTGACTTAGCTGATATTGGTGAGCCTGTATTGTGTGCACCAAACGACCCAGATGACGCGCGTTTGCTGTCTGAAGTGGCTGGCCAAAAAATTGATGAAGTGTTTCTTGGCTCTTGTATGACCAACATTGGTCATTTCCGAGCTGCGGGTAAACTACTTGATAAACATACTGGCTCGTTACCTACACGCATGTGGGTTGCTCCGCCAACACGTATGGACCAAAAGCAGTTAACTGAAGAAGGCTATTACGGAATCTATGGCCGTGTAGGTGCTCGCACCGAGATCCCGGGTTGTTCATTGTGTATGGGTAACCAAGCACGCGTAGCCGACAACTCAACGGTGGTGTCTACGTCTACACGTAACTTCCCGAACCGCTTAGGTACTGGCGCTAATGTGTATCTTGCGTCGGCAGAGTTAGCCGCTGTATCAGCTATTTTGGGTAAGCTTCCTACTCCAGCCGAGTACTTAGAATACGCTAAACAAATTGATGCAACTGCAGCAGATACTTACCGCTACTTAAACTTTGATCAAATTAGTGACTACACCAAAGTCGCTGATGAGGTAATCGTTCAAGCTGCAGTTTAACCTTCTGCAAAATCGACAAGCACAGCTAATAGCTGTGCTTTTTTTTTGCCTTTCACTTTACCTTTTTTACATTTTTTATGCCGTATTTGTCAATTCGTAGCTGTTTTTATGTAAGTTTTTTGTAATTTTTTGCTATTTTGCGCTATTTGTCATAGGATATTTTAGTATTTACTGGTATAAAGTGCGTGCTAGATTTGACTAGCTCATTTACTTGCTGTTGGAAAACTATATGTCCTTTAATGATGTTGTTGTAGTTGGCCCTTTGGCCGTAGATATGAGCCAAAATAGTATTACGTTTAAGGATAAAAGTGCCTATTTAGGACCATTGAGAACCCACTTATTGGGATATTTATGTAAACATGTCAATCAAGTTGTGGGGAGAGACGACTTGTCTGACGCAGTATGGGGACGTAGTGTTTCCGACCATACTATTAATCAACATATATCCCAGTTACGTAAAGTGATTACCACGCTTAACAATACCGACTTAACCATTGCGACGATCCCTAAAAAGGGCTATATCGCTCGATGTGAGTCAGTAGGTCAACCTAACCGAACCAAAGCTGAACCGGCTCAAGTGCAGGCCAAAGCGCTGCTGTTGAGTGACCCTGCAACATGCCAACAGATCCAATCACATATGGAAGATGGCGAATTAAAGCATTTGGAAATGTTTTCTAGTGCAGGCTTATTACATGAACGCCTAATGACCAATGAGTTTCAGGTTGTGATTGTAGATACCGATTTGGCGAATGCCGAAGGCTTAAAGCTAATCAAAGCTATCCGCACTGGTCAAACACTTGCCAGTTCAGATATTGCTATTTTGTCAATGGCGTCGGAGGCTAGCAAGCAGTTGCTAGGCTTTAACGTATTGATGGACGTGCAGGGCTTAGTGGTTAAACCGGTTAATAACGAAGTGCTAGAAAAACAGATTAAATCTGCGCTAGCGGCTCGTTTCAAACTAAAGCCTAATGTAGCCTACGATCTTGTACCTACTATGCTAAACACGTCGGTTAACGTAAACTTGCAGTCAACTTGCATGAGCAGCTAGACTAATTAGTATGGAACTGACGATACGCCGTTCTTTGGACGGCGAATTTATTATTGATTGCGGAGACGAACATCGGTGTTTTTCGATGTGGCTTGAGCGTGAATTAAATAAAGATCGTCAGTTTGTTCTGCGTTTGTTAGCGCAACTCGAACAGCTTAGTGGTTTAGATGAGCTTTGCTTAGATAGCGCCGAGTTTCGTTTCGTGGCAAGTTGCGACGAAGTAACCATTGAAGTCTCTACAGACGAATCAAGTGAACATCCCGGTTTACTAGAAGAAGCCTTGAGTCTAGACGCCGCCCACAGTGCGTGCGGTTATGATGATTTCATCGAATTGTTAGAATCCATAATTAAATATTAATTTGGTGCAACAACTCTCCACCTAGCTTCCTATTCCGCATTACTTGTTTGAATCATTAATCCTTATTGCTCATTAGCTTAGCTACTCACCTGTTAGTTATCTTTTCCCTGTTTATTTGTCCTTAACCATGTTTGCACTTAATTAGTGCTGCTGAATTTTGTTGTGAAATTTTGTGAGCCAAAATAGAACAATGTTAAAAATATTGGCACCAAGTTGGTGCGTGTGATTTTTTTGTCAATTAAGTTTTTGTTTTTAACTCTTTGTTTTTTATGGTTTATGCGCTTTTGGCACACAGCTTGTAAGTTGTTATTCGAGAAAAGTTAATCGATGACTCTTTGGAGGAGCTCAAATGAAACTAATTAGCGCGATAATCAAGCCATTCAAATTGGATGACGTGCGTGAAGCCATCGCCGAAGTAGGCGTAGATGGTTTAACCGTATCTGAAGTTAAAGGCTTTGGTCGTCAAAAAGGTCACACTGAACTTTACCGTGGTGCTGAATACCAAGTTGATTTTCTACCTAAAGTAAAATTGGAAATCGCTACTAGCTCAGAAAATGTAGATCGCATTATCGAAGCTATTTCTAGTGCAGCTTACACCGGAAAAATTGGTGACGGTAAGATTTTTGTATACGACTTAAGCAACGTAGTACGTATTCGTACTGGCGAAATGGATGCAGAGGCTATCTAAGGGAAACCTTAGCAAGCTTATAACAGGGATTACGGGGAAGTAATTATGGAAAACGAAATTTATCAACTGCAATATGCCATGGACACCTTCTACTTTTTGGTGTGTGGCGCATTAGTTATGTGGATGGCTGCTGGCTTTTCAATGTTGGAAGCAGGTTTAGTTCGCGCTAAAAACACCACAGAGATTCTTACTAAGAACATCGCACTTTATTCTATCGCTTGTATCATGTACTTGGTATGTGGTTACTCAATCATGTACGACGGTGGCATCTTCTTATCAGGCATCGAAGCGTTTGACCTAGGTGGCGTACTGGCCTCTAAAGCTGAAGAAGGCTTTGAAGGCGGCAGCGTATACTCAGGTGCTTCTGACTTCTTCTTCCAAGTAGTATTTGTAGCTACAGCAATGTCTATCGTATCTGGTGCGGTTGCTGAGCGTATGAAGCTTTGGGCATTCTTAATCTTTGCTGTAGTGCTAACTGGTTTCATCTACCCTCTAGAAGGTAGCTGGACATGGGGCGGTGCAGACGTATTTGGTCTTTACAACTTAGGCGACCTTGGTTTCTCTGACTTCGCTGGTTCAGGTATTGTTCACTTAGCTGGTGCTGCAGCAGCATTGTCTGGTGTATTACTACTGGGCGCCCGTAAAGGTAAATACAGCAAAAATGGTTCTGTTAACCCAATCCCGGGTTCAAACATGCCACTTGCTACTGTAGGTACTTTCATCTTATGGATGGGTTGGTTCGGCTTCAATGGCGGTTCTGTATTGAAACTCGCTGATGCCTCAAGCGCTCACTCTGTTGCTATGGTATTCCTAAACACTAACGCAGCTGCGGCAGCAGGCGCTGTTTCTGCTCTACTTGTGTGTAAGTTAACTTGGGGCAAAGCTGACCTAACAATGTTACTAAACGGCGCGTTAGCTGGCCTAGTAGCAATCACTGCTGAACCTTCTACTCCTACTGCGCTTCAAGCCACTATGTTTGGTGCTGTAGCGGGCGTATTGGTAGTTGCTTCAATCGTATTCTTCGACAAGATTAAGATTGATGATCCAGTAGGTGCTATCTCGGTTCACGGTGTAGTTGGTTTGTTCGGTCTACTGCTTGTTCCATTAACTAACGATGGTTCTAGCTTCTCTGGCCAAATCATTGGTGCCTTAACTATTTTTGGTTGGGTATTCGTTTCAAGCTTCATTGTTTGGAGTATCTTGAAAGCTGTAATGGGTATTCGAGTAACAGAAGAAGAAGAAATGAATGGTATGGACCTGTCTGATTGTGGTATCGATGCATACCCAGAGTTCGTAACAGTTAAATCTTCTAACTAAGAATAACTTGTTATCAAAAAGGCCTGCTTTTGCAGGCCTTTTTTGTTTTAAAACATAGGCAATTTAGTTAACGCATGTTAATCTTAAGTCAAATGATAACGATTTGCGTTTAACTATTTGAAGGATTCGCTTGTGAACAAATCTGTATTCTCTTCGTTGGTAGCCGTATTGGCTTCATTGGTTGTTGCTACGCCAGCCATTGCTGCGGAAGAAGTTAACTTGTACTCATACCGCCAACAAAGCCTACTACAACCACTTACCGATGCATTTACTGCTGAAACCGGCATTAAGGTAAATGTTGTTCACGCAGAAAAAGGCTTAGCTGAAAAGATTAAGGCTGCTGGTGCGAATAACCCTGCTGATTTAGTGCTTACCGTTGATATTGGTCGCTTGGAAGAAGTACGTGCTGCTGGTTTGTTTGAAGCGGTAGATTCACCATTATTAAACGACGTTGTACCCGCGCACTTGCGCCACCCAGAGAACCTTTGGTTTGCCTTAACCACACGTGCTCGTGTTGTTTACGCACATAAAGATCGTGTGAAAGAGGGTGAATTAGCGTCTCTCAATGATTTAGCTGATCCAAAGTGGAAGGGTCGCATTTGTACGCGATCAGGCAAACATGTATATAACATTGGTTTAATTGCTTCAGTGATTGCCGAAGATGGCGAAGAAGCTGCTGAAACATGGTTGCGCGGCGTTAAAGACAACTTAGCTCGCAAACCTCAAGGTAATGACCGCGCTCAAGCTAAGGCTATTTTCGAAGGTCAATGTGACCTTGCTATCGCCAACCGCTACTACATGGGTAAAATGTTTTACAACACTAAAAGCCCTGAGCAACAGCAGTGGGCCGAGCAAATTCGTGTTGAGTACTTAGACCAACAGGTGGGTGGCCGCGGTCAGCACATTAACATTTCGGGCGCTGGTTTGCTGAATACGGCTAAAAACAAAGATAATGCGATTAAGTTGCTAGAGTTCTTAGTAGGTGAAACCGCTCAAGGCTTGTACGCTACCGCTAACTTTGAAGAACCTGTTCGCGCTGGCATTAAAACCGATGAGTTCATTGAAAGCTTAGGCGATTTCAAATCTGACCGCATTTCGTTACAAGACGTAGCAGACCAGCGCGCAGCAGCAGCTCGCTTGGTTGACCGCGTTGGCTTTGATATGTAAAGGTTGCTAAACTTGCAGTTCTATCTGCAAGCTTAGATAAAGCTGGCCTGAGGTCAGCTTTTTTTGTGTATACGGCGCAGCGCCGTTTTTTGTTTGGAAGCTATGAGCACTACCGCTACGTCTACTTCGGTTCGATTATTGTTGTCTAAATCTCGCTTCGATCTATGGGTATGGATAGCGCTTGCGATTGCCATTCTGGCGTTTATTCCGGTCATCACCTTATTTAAGTTATCTTGGGCGAATAACCAAGAAATTTGGCAGCATCTGCTCGATACGGTGTTTTGGATATATGTTAAAAACACCCTGCTGTTGTGTATGGGAGTTACCCTGTTTACCGCTTTTATTGGTACAGGGGCGGCGTGGTTGGTTACTCGATTTAACTTCCCTTTAAAATCTGTTTTTGTATGGGCACTTTTGCTGCCTTTAGCTGTACCGAGTTACATACTGGCCTTTGTGATAACCGATCAGTTGGAATACGCTGGCTTTGTGCAAAAAAGCTTGCGGGCAATTTTTGGCTGGCAAACCGCGCGCGATTATTGGTTTCCTGAGATCCGCTCGATTCAAGGTGCTATCGCTGTACTAAGTTTAGTGCTTTATCCTTATGTGTATTTGCTGGCTCGCGCTGCATTTGTCGAGCAAGCCGCGCAGCTATTTGAAATGAGTCGCTGTTTAGGGAAAAGCCAAACTCAAAGCTTTTTTAAAGTAGCGCTTCCGTTGGCAAGGCCAGCCATAGTAGTGGGTGTGACTTTAGCCTTAATGGAAACCATTAATGAATATGGCACCGTAGAGTTTTTTGCGGTGCCCACGCTTACCGCGGGTATTTTTGATGTATGGCTGAACATGAGTAGTTTGTCGGCCGCTGCGCAAATTGCCTTGATGTTGGTGAGCTTCTCCATTTTACTACTGGGGCTAGAGCGTTACAGCCGCAACGCAGGTAAGTTTTACAAGTTGACTGGGCAATCTCCAGCAATGTTTGCCGAGCCTCTTAAAGGCGCTAAAGCTTGGACGGCCACGCTACTGTGTTTGTTGCCGATTAGTTTGGGTTTCATCCTGCCGGTCACGGTGTTAAGTAATTATGCTTTACGTAACTTAGATTCTGGCTTTGACCAGTATTTAACTAATGCGTGGAATAGCTTTTCGTTAGCTGCAATGGCGGCGTTACTCACTACAGCCTTAGGTTTATTACTAGCCTATGGAGTACGTTTATCTAAAAGTAATAAGATGCGTAGCATCGCCGAGGCAGCAACGCTGGGTTATGCGATTCCTGGTGCGGTGTTGGCGGTAGGTATTTTGTATCCGCTTGGCTTGTTTGATAATGCGGTCGATAGCTTAATGAAAGCTTGGTTTAACTACCCTACAGGTTTACTGCTTACCGGCACAGGAGGGGCTTTAGTGTTGGCTTACTCTTTACGTTTTATTGCCTTAAGTTACCGCACCCTAGATGCCAGCCTAACTAAAATTACGCCAGAAATGGATGACGCTTCTCGAGTATTAGGCAGTCGCTCTGGTAAAACGCTATGGCGGATCCATTTACCGCTGATCAGGCCAAGCTTACTTACTGCTATGTTGTTAGTATTTGTCGACACCATGAAAGAGCTGCCAATTACCTTAATTTTAAGGCCGTTCAATTTTAATACTTTGTCTACTCAAGTATGGGATTTAGCCTCTTTGGAGCAACTAGAGCAAAGTGCTTTAGCTGCCTTAACCATATTATTGGCAGGTATTCTTCCGGTTATCATTATGAGTCGAAATATTGGCTCTTCAGAACAGCGCCCACAAGGACACTAAACCCGCAATGAGTATTGTTTTACGTAAAGTTAATCATTTCTACGGTGAACAGCAGGCGCTTAAAGATGTCAGTATTGAGGTTGAAGAAAACCAAATTGTAGCGCTGCTGGGCCCATCAGGGTGCGGAAAAACCACCTTATTGCGTTTAGTCGCAGGTTTAGAGCGGCTGCAAAGTGGTGAGCTGTACTTGCAAGACAAGTTAGTCGCAGCCCCAGCACAAGCTATACACTTAGCTCCAGAGCAACGTGCCATAGGTATGATGTTTCAAGACTATGCCTTGTTTCCGCATATGAGTGTTAAAACCAATATAGAGTACGGACTACGCAAGCAACAAGACTTACCAAAGCGTCGCCAGTGGATTGAAGAAAGCTTAAACAACATGGGCATGCAAGGTCTGCTAGGTCGCTTTCCGCATACCTTGTCGGGTGGCCAGCAGCAGCGTGTCGCCCTATTGCGCGCTTTAGCTCCAGAGCCTAACACCATGTTGTTGGATGAACCGTTCTCTGCGCTCGATGAGCATTTACGCCAACAAGTGCGAGAAGAAACCCTCGACGTATTGAAGAAAACCAAAACCCCCGCAGTGATGGTGACTCACGACCCGCTAGAGGCAATGTTTATCGCGGATCGTATTGTTGTGATGGAGCAGGGGGAAATTGTACAAAATGCTAGCCCTCAAGAAATCTACAATCAGCCAGCAAATGCCTTTGTGGCAGCATTGTTTGGCCCAAGCAATCGCTTTGTTGCGCCGGTAGAGCAAGGTGCGGTTAGTACCGCTTTAGGGGCTTTTTCGGCCAATCAAATTAACGATGGCGAACTGGCAGAGGTGATTGTTCGCGCTAAAGATGTGGTGGTGCATCAGCTTGAAAACAGCCAACAAATAGAAGCGAGTATTATCTCGGTGCATTCAATGGGTAATGAAACGCACTTTAGGTTACAGCTAGCTGAATTACCTGAGCAGGTGATTCATGCGCGAATGCGTGACCATTGGCAAGCAAGTCCGGGCACTAAGGTATGGTTATCGGTTAATGGTGATGCGGCATTTGTCTTCCCCAAAGTGTAGTTTGGGGAAGTGTTTTTTGAAGCCTTAGGCAACTTCAAACAGTTCTTTTACCGATTGAAATACATCGGCAATAGCTACTTGGCGGGTAGGGGTAATAAAAATAGTATCATCACCAGCAATGGTGCCAAGAATACCTTCAGCTTTACCTAATGAATCTAGCAAACGGGCAATTAACTGCGCCGCACCAGGGCTAGTATGAATAACGATTAAGGCATCGTTGAAATCCATTTCTAGTACTAAGATTTTTAATTGACTAGAAACAGTAGGAACCCCTAACTCTGCTGGTAGGCAGTAAACCATTTCCATTTTTGCGTTGCGAGTACGCACTGCGCCAAACTTGCTTAGCATGCGTGACACTTTCGATTGGTTGATATTTTCGAAACCCTGATCTTGTAGGGCGGTCACTATTTCAGCTTGAGAGCCAAAACGTTCTTCTTTTAACAGTGATTTAAATGCTTTAATTAACTGTTCTTGTTTATCGCTATATTTCATCGGTGATCCGAGCTTGTAAATCCGCGGTTATTGTCGCCAACTTTTATATGTATATCAACTTTATTCTAGTTTTATGCATATAAATGCATAGTGAAACACATAATTGTTGTTCAATTAGCCAACATTTTCTTGTGAGGCTTTGCTAAGCTGAATTATGATAGCAACATCAAACTTGGTGTGTAGTTAACTATGTGGCTAAAATCTCTGTTCTTTCTTCCTTTGCTCGTACTTCAATCAGTACTTGCTGACGATAAACCTCTGCGAGTGGTTACCGAAGCATCTTATCCGCCCTTTGAATCATTTGATGAGCACAAGCAGCTGGTGGGCTTCGATATTGAGTTGGCTAAGGCCATTTGTGAACAAATAAATCGAGAGTGTGAGTTTTACCATCAGCCCTTTGATAGTTTGTTATCTAGCGTTGCTGCCGATCATTACGATGTGGCGATATCAGCCTTAGATATTACCGAGCAACGTAAAACCTTAGTAAGCTTTAGTGATGCTTATTTCGATAATATGGCGGTTTATCTCACGAAGCCTGAGCTAGAAGTTGCAAGCAACTCAGTGGTTGCGGTACAAAGTGGCTCGAGCTTTATGCGCTTCTTACGTGAACAACGGCCTAATATTCTATCGATTGCTTACCCCAGTTATCAACTCGCCTTAGCAGATTTGAATCAAGCTAAAATTGATGCGGTATTTTTAGATTCGGCAGCGGCTCACTATTGGTTGGCAAGCCATCCGGAGTTTGTGACTCAAGTGGATGAAAACTATCCGGCTAGCGGATTAGGTATGGCGGTTTCAAAGCAAAACGAAGACCTGCTGAATCAAATCAACCATGCGCTTAATGTGTTAAAAAATAACGGCAGTTACCGAACAATATACCAGTCCTTCTTTAACTAACAAACACTGTTAGACCAAGGTCTTAAACCCTATAGTTAAAGTGTGATTAAGGCAGCTTTTTACTGTTTTAAAGTTGCTTTAAAAATGTTGCTAAATTGTATTTTAGAGCGGATTCCGTTATCTTGTTTCTGTCTTTATAGACATCCCCTCTACAATTACAAAAAAGCATGGAGAAGTTGGATGAAAGTTGCCGTATTAGGTGCTGCAGGCGGAATTGGCCAAGCCCTTTCATTACTATTAAAAACCCAGTTACCCGCTGGTTCTGAACTTTCGCTTTATGACATCGCCCCAGTAACACCTGGTGTTGCTGTAGATTTGAGCCACATCCCTACACAAGTGGCCATTAAAGGATTCGCAGGCGAAGACCCTAGCCCGGCCCTAGAAGGTGCCGATATTGTTCTAATTTCTGCCGGTGTAGCGCGTAAACCTGGTATGGATCGCTCAGATCTATTTAATATCAACGCGGGCATCGTTAAAAACCTTATCGAGAAAGTTGCCGTTACTTGTCCAAAGGCATGTATTGGTATTATCACTAACCCAGTAAATACCACGGTTCCAATCGCGGCCGAAGTATTAAAAAATGCTGGCGTATATGATCCTGCTAAACTGTTTGGTGTAACCACACTAGACGTGATTCGCTCAGAAACCTTTATCGCTGAAGCGAAAGGCCTAAACCCAGCAGACATTAAACTTAACGTTATTGGTGGCCACAGCGGCGTAACTATTTTGCCATTGCTTTCTCAGTTAGACGGTATTTCGTTTACTGATGAAGAAATTGCAACAATGACTACACGCATCCAAAATGCCGGTACAGAAGTTGTTGAAGCTAAAGCTGGTGGCGGTAGTGCTACACTTTCTATGGGCCAAGCAGCAGCACGTTTCTGTTTGTCTTTAGTTAAAGCAGCGCAAGGCGAAGACGTGATTGAGTGTGCTTACGTAGACGGCGGCAGCGAGCATGCTAAGTTCTTTGCTCAACCTATCCGTTTGGGTCCTCAAGGTGTTGCTGAAGTCTTACCTTACGGTGAGATTAGCGCCTTTGAAAAAGCCGCAGTTGAAGGTATGTTAGATACCTTACACGGCGATATCGATAAAGGTGTTGAGTTTGTTTAAACTCTTCCACTAGCCGATACTAAGGAGTGCTTGCACTCCTTTTTTTGTGGCTAAAAAGTCACTTTAGTTTTTGCCAGCCTTGCCGATAGCATAATTGTTAAGACGATAGGAACGGCTATGAATAAGCAACTCATTTCATTACTTCTAGCAGCAGGCTTAAGCACCTCGGCGTTTGCTGAGTCTATTGACGCTTTGTCGGTAGAAGACGAACTTGATGCTCCTCAGCAGCAAGCAGAGCCGGTAACTATTGATCCCACTGAGTATACTAGCCCATCAGACATAGAAGCGGTTCAGCTGTATAGGCAAGATGAATTAATTACTTGGATTAACAATAACCAGCACCTGACGCGTGTTAAAGCCGATGACTGTCAATTGGTAGAAGACATTGAAGCGCGCGCCGAGAAAGTGGCCATTCCCGCTTATCAGTTTTTGTGGGGCGACATGCTGGCTTGGGGGGTATGTGTAGAACCTAACCCAGAATTAGGTGTGATGTACATGTGGCGCGCCGCGAATCAAGGTTTAGCCGCTGCCATGGAACAACTAGGGCGCTACTACGCTACTGGCACCTTGGTACAGCAAGACTATGCTAAAGCGATTCCTTTGCTGAGAGAATCCGCAGGCCAAGGCTTTGTTCCGGCTCAATTACGTTTGGTCTCACTGTATGTCGAAGGTAAGGGCAGCCCTTACGATTACGAAGATGCTTATCGCTGGTTACATCACTCTATTATTGCCGATAAAAAAACGCACCGAGAAGCCAGCCAATTGCTTGCTTCATTAGCGTCGAAGATGCCCGATTACGTGGTAGCCAAAGCTAAAGCCAGTAACCAACCCTACTAAAGCCACGCGCAAAGCATTAACATAGAGCTATTCTTGAAGGGTAACTCCCTCAATTGCTCAACTTGATAGGTTAGTTAATGCAAAATCAGGCTGCGTCGGCCACTCTTACATCGACCTTACTCAATGCCTTAACCGAAGAAATGGCACCTGTTTCTAAAGACTGGCTGCATGCGTTATGTTCTGAAGAACAGCAAGCCCATTTTTCGGCAACCTTAACGCATATGTTAGAAGAAGGCTTGTTAGTCACCACACGTATTGGCGCCTATACCTTGCCAGAACGTTTAGGTTTGGTTACCGGCACCATTATTGGTCATCGCGATGGTTTTGGTTTTTTGAAAACCACCCAAGAAGGCACCGACTTATTCCTTCCGGCTAAAGAAATGCGCAAAGTGTTTCATAACGACTTTGTTCTGGCTGCGCCGTCGAGTATGGATAAAAAAGGCCGCCGTGAAGGCCAAATCATAAAAGTGCTTAAAGCGGGTAAGGTCGAATTAGTTGGCCGTTACTTTGTTGAAGGTAATCTCCGTTACGTGGTGCCAGATGATTCGCGGATTAACCAAGACATCTTGATTGGTAAAAACGATACCGCCGGGGCTCGCCAAGGCCAAGTGGTGGTGATTGAAGTAGTTAGTCGCCCTGTCGCGCCAAAACTGGCGGTGGGTAAAGTCACCGACATTCTGGGCGAAAAAATGGCTCCGGGCATGGAAGTTCAGGTGGCTTTACGCAACCATGATATTCCGCATGATTGGCCAAATGCTGTCACTAAAGCGGTGAGCAAGCTTGAAGAAGAAGTGGATGAGGCTTCTAAGCAAAATCGAGTTGATTTGCGTGACTTACCATTAGTCACCATTGATGGTGAAGATGCCCGCGACTTTGATGACGCCGTGTTCTGTGAGGCGAAAAAATCAGGTGGCTGGCGTTTGTGGGTCGCCATTGCTGATGTTTCTTATTATGTGCGCCCAGACGCCGCATTAGATAGAGAAGCGCTTAATCGCGGTAATTCAGTCTATTTCCCAGACCAAGTGATTCCTATGCTGCCAGAGCAGTTATCTAATGGTTTGTGTTCACTGAACCCGCAAGTCGATCGCCTGTGTATGGTGGCTGAAATGACCATCTCGGCAGCGGGGCGTTTGTCGGGCTATAAGTTTTACGAAGCGGTGATGCATTCACATGCGCGATTTACTTATAACAAAGTGGCAGCAATTCTCGATGGTGATGAAGCGCTAGCGCAACGTTATGCCGATCAAGTTCCGCATCTGCAAGAGTTACATCGTCTTTATAGTGCGCTAAAAGTTAGCCGCGCACAGCGTGGAGGTATTGAGTTAGAAACTCAAGAAACCCGCTTTATTTTTAATGCTCAACGCAAAATCGAGCAAATTGTGCCGCTAACCCGTAACGACGCGCACAAGATGATTGAAGAATGCATGATCCAAGCAAACGTAGCGGCTGCAAAATTTGTAGAGAAACATCAGCAAGCTATTTTGTACCGAGTGCACGACCGACCAGGCAAAGAGCGTCTGACTAACTTTAGAGGCTTTTTGAATGAACTGGGTTTGCCGCTTGGCGGTGGTGATGAGCCTCAGCCGAGTGACTACTTTACCTTAGTGGCATCAATTCAAGAGCGTCCAGATTTAGAACTTATTCAAACCATGTTGCTGCGTTCAATGATGCAGGCGGTTTATCAGCCAGACAATTTGGGGCACTTTGGTTTAGCCCTTAAGTCTTATGCGCACTTTACGTCGCCGATCCGCCGCTACCCAGATTTGTTATTGCACCGGGTGATTAAATTTTTAGTCAACAAGCTTGAGGCGGAAGCGGCAGGTAAAACCGTTAAAAATAAGTGGACAGTGACAGGCGGCTATTCATATCAAGATGACGAAATGGATAAGTTTGGTGAAGCTTGTTCAATGACCGAACGCCGCGCCGATGATGCAACACGTGAAGTGTCTGACAGCCTTAAGTGCGAATACATGCAAGATCATGTGGGTACGGTATTGCCCGCTACCATTGCAGCGGTCACCGGATTTGGCTTTTTTGCCCGTTTGGAAGAGTTTCATATTGATGGCCTAGTGCACATCAATTCTTTACGTGGCGATTATTATCATTATGATGCAGCTCGTCAGATACTGGTGGGTGAGAAAACCGGCAAACGTTTCCGCATTGGTGATGCAGTAACGGTAAAGGTCGCGTCGGTAAATATGGCCGACCGTAAAATGGAATTTGTCATCGTTAACAAAGATGGCCAAGCCGATGAGTTTGACCGCCCACAGCGCAGTGGTAAAGATGGTGGCCGCGGCAAGCGTTTTACCAAACCTGGTGAAGAGCGGGAAACCACTGGACGCAATGGCGGTAAAAAGAAACCACGCCATCGCGATACAAAAAATAAAGGTAAACGACGCAAGCCAAGTACTGCTAGTGACAGTAATAAAGACACCAGTTCTGAGAACAAAGGTGGCTTTAGCCCTTGGCAGCAGCGTGACCCAGATGCTAAGAAAGCAAAACCGAATAATGACGCCAAGGCGAAACCGCGTAAGAAGCCCAAGAAAAAACGCAAGCAACGCCCTGGTAAACAAGAGCGCACAGCCGCTAAACAACAGAAGAATTAATCATGAGCCAACAAGTAATTTACGGCCTGCACGCAGTGCAAGCATTATTAGAGCGCAGCCCAGAGCGTATTATTGAAGTATTTGCGCTTAAAGGTCGTCAAGATGACCGCTTATTACCGCTACTGAATGAAATGCGTCGCTTAGGGGCATCTGTGCAGTTTATGCCTCGTAAAGCCTTAGATGACAAAGCAGAGAGCACTCAGCACCAAGGTATTGTGGCACGAGTAAAAGCAGGGCGCGGCTATAACGAGCATGATTTAAAGCAATTAGTTGAATCAACGACAGCGCCGCTATTTTTAATATTGGATGGCGTAACGGATCCACATAATCTAGGCGCTTGTTTACGTAATGCCGATGCAGCAGGCGTAGTTGGCGTAATTGTGCCTAAAGATAACTCTGCTCAGCTAAATGCTACGGTACGTAAAGTGGCTAGTGGCGCGGCAGAAACTGTACCGCTAGTGGTGGTGACTAACCTAGCCAGAACCTTGCGTGAGTTACAGCAATTAGGTGTATGGGTAGTGGGCACTGCAGGTGAGGCAGAGCAGTTTATTTATGACACCAAGTTGCAAGGGCCAATGGCATTAGTGATGGGTGCCGAGGGTACGGGCATGCGCCGCTTAACACGCGAAACTTGTGATGAGCTGGTTAAGCTTCCAATGGCGGGTACCGTCTCTAGTTTAAACGTATCAGTTGCTGCTGGTATTTGTTTATTTGAAGCAGTACGCCAGCGCCGTTAAACACTGGCCTTAGCGCCGTATAAGCATCAACAGAAAAGCCGCTGTTTAGATAATCTAACAGCGGCTTTAATTTAACTTGATTAAATTCTCACCTTCGCATAGAATCAGCGCCCCTAAAACAGTCATTTTACTTTTAGTTCCTTGCCTCTTCGGTCCGGCTGTACCATGAACGAGGCTATAACCCGTAGGGAGCAATAATGCGTCATTACGAAATCGTATTCATGGTCCACCCAGACCAGAGCGAACAAGTTCCAGGCATGATCGAGCGTTACTCAGCAGTTATCACTGATAACGGCGGTAGCATTCATCGTTTGGAAGACTGGGGCCGCCGTCAATTGGCTTACCCAATCGAAAAATTGCACAAAGCCCACTATGTTCTTTTGAACATTGAAGCTAGCGCAGAAGTTGTTGATGAATTGGAAACTGCTTTCCGTTTCAACGATGCTGTTATCCGTAACATGATCATGCGCACTAAGTCTGCTGCTACAGAGATGTCTCCAATTGCTAAAGCTCGTGATGAGCGTCCAGCTCGCCGCGATGATGAGCGTCCAGCTCGTCGTGAAGAAGCTGCACCAGCAACTGAAGAAGCACCAGCAGTAGAAGCTAACGTAGAGTCAGCTAGCGAAGAATAAGACGTATGTCTGAGAATAGATTAGTACTGCAGGGGCGGGTATTACGCGCACCAAAACGCTCTACTAGTCCGGCCGGTGTTGCACATTGTCAGTTTTGGCTAGAGCATCGTTCGCAGCAACAAGAAGCTGGATTTTCGCGCCAAGCCTATTGCCAGATGGCAGTAGTCGCAAGTGGCGATATTTTGAAGCAAGATTCATCGCATATAAGTATGGGGTGTGAAGTAAAAGTAAGTGGTTTTATAAATAGCCACAAAGCGGCCAACGGTACATACCGATTGGTACTTCATGCTTCTGAAATTGATTTGTTATCACGAGGATAATGTTATGGCACGTTTTTTCCGTCGTCGTAAATTCTGCCGCTTTTCAGCGGAAGGCGTTGTTGAGATCGATTATAAAGATACAACAACTCTGAAAAACTACATCACTGAAAGTGGTAAAATTGTACCTAGTCGTATTACTGGTACAAGCGCTAAATACCAACGTCAACTTGCACGCGCTATTAAACGTGCTCGTTACCTGGCTCTATTGCCATACACTGATTTACATAAGTAAATCCTTGTTGCAATTAGCCTAACTCAATCGAATTAATCGAGGAAAGGTAATGGAAATTATTCTATTAGACAAAATCGCTAACTTAGGCGGTTTGGGTGATCAAGTTAATGTTAAAGCAGGTTACGCACGTAACTTCTTGATCCCACAAGGTAAAGCTGTACCAGCTACTAAAGGCAACGTTGAAGTTTTTGAAGCTCGTCGTTCTGAATTAGAAGCTAAACTAGCAGAAACTTTGAAAGTATCTGAAGCTCGCGCTGAGAAACTAAACGCTCTTGAAGCGATTGTTATCGAAGCTAAAGCTGGTGAAGAAGGTAAACTATTCGGTTCTATCGGTACTCGCGACATCGCTGATGTTGTAACTGCTGCTGGTGTTGAAGTAGTTAAATCTGAAGTTCGCCTACCAAACGGTGTATTACGTAACACTGGTGAAATTGAAGTTGTTATTCAAGTTCACACAGACGTTAATGCTACTGTTACTCTACAAGTTGTTGCTGCTGAATAATTTCAGTTATATAGCTTGAAAAAACCGCGCCTAGGCGCGGTTTTTTTGTTTTTAGGCTATGATTTTAAAGGATTTTGAAAGATTATTTAGATTAATCCGGTTTCACTATAGCAACAATGTAGTGTTCTGTTTTAGCGACTGAACAAGGAGAGTTAGTGTGCGTTTAATAATAGTGTTGGTAACGGCTTTGCTGAGTATGGTTTCCCACGCGGCATCCACTTGGTCTGAAGTGGAACAGCAAGCGAAGGGACAAACTGTTTATTTTAACGCTTGGGCGGGGGCTGATAATATCAACGCTTATATTCGCTGGGCCGGCGAACAAGTGGAGCAGCGTTACGGTGTAAAGTTAGAACACGTAAAAATTAACGACACCGCTAATGTAGTGAGTCGTATTTTGGCGGAGAAGGTGAGTGGCCGCACTAACGGTGGCAGCGTAGACCTAATGTGGGTAAACGGAGAGAACTTCCGCGCGTTAAAAGAAGCTAAATTACTCTATGGCCCATATAGTCAGCACTTACCTAATATGGCCTTAACCGATGAGAATAATCCTGCTTTACTGTATGACTTCACTTTGCCTGTTGACGGTTATGAATCACCTTGGGGTGGGGCGCAGCTCACTTTCTATCACGACAGCAAACGCTTGCCGCAGGCACCTAAGTCAATGGCCAAGCTATTATCTTACCTGGAAAAACAACCGGGACTATTTACTTACCCAGCGCCGCCAAGCTTTTATGGAGCCACCTTTATTAAGCAGGCCTTGTTAGAAACTATTAGCGATAGCGAGCAGCTGTATCAACCTGTTAACAAGCAAACCTTTGATAAAGTGACTGCAGGTTTGTGGGCTTATTTAGACAAATTACATCCATTAATGTGGCGCCGTGGCCAGAGTTTTCCTAGTGGCAGTGGCCAAATGCAACAGTTGCTTAACGACGGTGAGTTAAGTATTGCTTTCAGCTTTAACCCCAACGATCCTGCAGCCGCTATTGAGCAAGGTTTACTGCCAGATTCGGTGCGTAGTTATGTTCACCAAAGTGGTACCGTGGGTAATACTCACTTTTTAGCAATTCCGTTTAATAGTGACTCTAGTGCCGCAGCCATGGTGGTGGCCAACTTTATGTTGTCACCAGAGGCCCAAGCCCGCAAAGCGGATTTAGCTTATTGGGGCGATCCAACAGTACTAGCGTTAGATAAACTCAGTAATGAGCAACAACAGCTGTTTGCTAAGCAACAGGGTAATAGCGCGAGTTTAAGCGCTGCAGACCGCGCCAATGTTAGGGGCGAACCTCACGCCACTTGGGTAGCTTTGCTAGAAGCAGAGTGGTTGCGTCGTTATAGTCGATGAAGGGCATATCTAAAAAGGCAGTAATGCTGTTTCCGCTAGCCACTAGTGTGTTGTTGTTACTGCCTTTGTTGTTTGGATTTGTTGATACTCTATTACCAGCTTTTGGCTATTTGCCTATCGCTTCTAAAACCGAATTGAATTTATCGGTTTGGCGTGAACTGTTTAGTTACTCCTCTTTATGGCATTCGCTGGCGTTAAGTATATTTACTGGCTGGATCGCCGCTATCCTTTCTCTAGTTAGCGCTTTGTGGCTAATTATGCACTGCTACCAAAGTGCTTGGTGGCGATTCCTAGAAAAAAGCCTAGCCCCGTTTCTCGCTATTCCTCATGCGGCCATGGCGATTGCGCTATTGTTCCTACTTGCACCCAGTGGCTGGTTAGTTCGCTTGGTTTCACCTTGGTTAACTGGTTTCGATTACCCGCCTATGTGGCAAAGCACGCAAGATGCGTGGGGCTTGAGCTTAATTGTTACTCTATGGATTAAAGAATTGCCATTTATGTTACTGGTATTAATGGCAGCGTGCTCTCAACTACCTGTACAACGCAGCTTGGCGATAGGCCAAAGCTTTGCTTATTCTAGCCAGCAAATCTGGCGGCAGGTTTTATTCCCCCAGCTAATTAAGCGTATTCGCTTGCCATTTTTTACGGTTCTTGCGTTTTCGTTAACGGTAGTGGATGTTGCTCAAATTATTGGCCCCACAAAGCCAGTGACCTTTGCATTACTCGTTTGGCAATGGTTTAGCGATAGCAATATCGAAATGCGCTTGTTGGGCGCAGCAGGCTCTTTATTGTTGTTGGCTGCAGTTATCCTGAGCTTGTTAGTGGCAGTGCTGTTAGAGAAGCTTTATTTAAAACACAACTTACAAAGCGCATTGAAGGGCTTAAGAAAAGCTTCCTCTAGTGCGAAACCCGCCCGTATTTTGTTAGTGGGTACGGTGCTGTTGTTAGTATTAAGTTTGCTGATTATTGTCATTTGGTCTTTTACTTGGCGCTGGCGCTTTCCCGATGCTTTGCCCGCACAGTGGGGTTGGCATTATTGGCAACAAGCAGGCAGTTATTTGTATACGCCGCTGCTAAACAGTTTGATTATTGCTTTGTTATCATCAGCAAGCAGCTTGGTATTGGTGGTTGGCTGTTTAGAGTACCAACTAAAGCAGGCTCAGCCCTCACGCTGGTGGTCGTTAGTTATGTACCTGCCTTTGCTGTTGCCGCAGGTGGTATTTTTGTTTGGTGTACAGGTTCAGTTATTTAAATACCGTTTAGACGGCAGCGTGTTGACTGTAGTGTGGGCACATCTGATTTTTGTTTTACCTTATGTATACTTGGCGTTAGTGGATAACTATCGAAGCTTCGACAATCGTTATATGCAAGCTGCAATTAGTTTATCGCACTCCTACTGGCGTAGCTTTCTGAGAATCAAATTACCCATGCTCACTCGGCCGCTGGGTTTAGCATTTGCCATTGGTTTTGCGGTAAGCATTGCTCAGTATCTGCCTACTTTGTTTGTGGGTGGTGGACGAGTCACCACGTTAACCACTGAGGCGGTAGCGTTAGCCTCAGGTGGTGATCGCAGAGTTACGGCGGTTATGGTTATATGGCAAACCTTGTTACCTTTACTGGTATACAGCATGGTTATTATTTGGCCTAAATGGCGCTACCGCCATCACCGAGGAATGCAAACCTAGTGTTAGATATTAGTCATTTTAGTTTGAGTTTATCTGGTAAAGACTTAATCAGTGAGCTCAATTTGTCAGTCGCTAAAGGGGAAATAGTGACTATCATGGGCCCTAGTGGCTGTGGCAAATCTAGCTTATTGGCTGCAATAGCCGGCACCTTAGATCCCTCTTTGTCTTGCAGTGGTAGCATTAAGCTAGCAGGAAAAGACATTCTCGAGCTTGAGCAAGCGAAGCGGCGAGTTGGGATATTGTTTCAAGATGATTTATTGTTCCCACACTTTACGGTGGGGCAAAACCTGCAATACGCATTAGCAAGTGATAAGCAAAACAATGCCAACTCTATAATAGAACAGGCTTTAAGTGATGCTGGCATGTGTGGCTTTCAGCAGCGCGATATTGCCAGCTTGTCTGGAGGGCAGCGGGCGAGGGTTAGTGTATTGAGAAGCCTACTGGCTGAGCCCAAAGTTCTGCTATTAGATGAACCCTTCAGTAAGTTGGATAAACCCTTACGCAAACAGTTCCGGGAATTTGTTCGCGAAAGAATTGAAGCACTGAATATTCCTGCGATTCTAGTCACTCATGACCAAGAAGATAGCTTACAAGCACCACCAATCTCTTTATTTGCTGACAATAACAGCTAGGGTAATAAACTGTTGCTGTTGAGTTTTATTTGATAAGCTGGTTTTTCCTGAGGCTTTATTGTGTGGAGCGAGAGCGTCAGGACTCAATGATTGAGATCCCCAATAACAATAAAGAGGATGAAGATGAACAAATTGATTTTTGCACTAGCATTGTCACTTCCATTTGTCGCATCAACAGCGAATGCAGCCCCAGCCAAGGCACCTTTATGTGCGGCTTGTCATGGTGCTAACGGAGTAGCAGCTATTCCTGGTTACCCCAATCTTGCGGGCCAAAACGAACAGTACTTGGTTTCTTCATTAAAAGCTTATCGTGATAAACAGCGTAATGGTGGCCAAGCTGCTGTAATGCAAGGGCAGGCAATGAATTTAAGCGACGCTGAAATTGCTGAACTAGCTGCTTACTTCGCAAAAATGTAGTTAAGTGAGCGTTAGCACTAAGCCAGCCTAGGGCTGGCTTTTTAGTTTCTGCCATTCAGGAAATGTTACTTGGTGTCACTTCAATCTTCCCGCATAATAGTGGCCAGAAAAAACAACCGCAATGAAGATTATGGCAGCCAGCGCGCCCTCTCGTAAATTTAAAGATAAAGACAAAAAGCCCAGAGATTCTCAGATTGATCAGTTAAAGGTGCCACCACACTCCTTAGAAGCTGAGCAAGCTGTTTTGGGCGGCTTAATGTTAGATAACAATGCTTGGGATAACGTGTCTGAGCTAGTTGTAGAACAAGATTTTTATCAGCGCGCCCACCAATATACTTTTTCTGCCATGCATCGTTTGGCTGAAGGTGGCCAACCCATTGATTTGGTAACGGTGTCTGAAGAGTTGGAGCGACAAGAACAACTTGATGACATAGGTGGTTTTGCTTATCTAGGCGAAATTGCTAAAAACACGCCGAGCGCAGCGAACATTCGGGCCTACGCAGAAATTGTTCGAGAGCGAGCGGTGACGCGTGAATTGATTTCGGTAGCCAATGAAATTGCCGATAGCTGCTATGAGCCGGCTGGACGTAAAAGTAGTGACTTGCTCGACTTTGCAGAGAGCAAAGTATTTAAAATTGCCGAGTCACGCGCTAATGCCAATGAAGGTCCTAAAGAAGTAAAAGGTTTACTGGCACAAACCATTGATAAAATTGAAGAACTGTACAAGTCACCAAACGATGGCGTAACCGGTGTTTCAACAGGCTTTGCTGACTTAGATAAGAAAACTGCCGGTTTGCAGGGCTCTGATTTGATCATTGTGGCGGCGCGTCCTTCTATGGGTAAAACCACGTTTGCGATGAACTTGTGTGAATACGCCGCAATGACTCGCGATAAACCGGTGCTTATCTTTAGTTTAGAGATGCCGGCAGAACAAATTATGATGCGTATGTTGGCCTCGCTGGGCCGCATTGATCAAACTAAAATTAGAACAGGTGCCTTAGACGATGATGATTGGGCGCGTTTGTCATCGACCATGGGCCTAATGGCCGAAAAATCAAAAATGTATGTGGATGATTCTTCTGGTCTAACACCTACTGAAGTTCGCTCTCGCGCTCGCCGTGTCGCCCGTGAAGAAGGTGGCTTGAGCATGATTATGATCGATTACCTGCAGTTGATGCAGGTGCCGGGCTTAAGCGAAAACCGTACCTTAGAAATTGCTGAAATTTCTCGCTCACTTAAATCCTTAGCAAAAGAGCTAAATGTACCGGTAGTGGCGCTATCACAGCTTAACCGTAGTTTGGAGCAGCGTGCTGATAAACGTCCGGTGAACTCGGATTTGCGTGAATCGGGCTCTATTGAGCAGGATGCTGATTTGATTATGTTTATTTATCGCGATGAGGTTTATAACGAAGGCACCGAAAATAAAGGTTTAGCTGAAATCATTATTGGTAAACAACGTAACGGTCCAATTGGCCGAGTACCACTTACCTTCCAAGGCCAGTTTTCGCGCTTTGATAACTGGGCTGGTGAATTTTACGATGACGAATAATTACCAATGAATATTGCAAATGCCTTGGTGTCATTGTCAGCCTTAAGACACAACTTCTCAGTATTAAAACAACGCGCACCGAACAGTAAAATTTTGGTGGTGATAAAAGCCAATGCTTATGGGCATGGCATGCTGGAAGTAGCACAAGGCTTGGCCGATATAGCCGATGGCTTTGCAGTAGCAAGAACCAAAGAAGCACTCGCTCTGCGCCAAGCAGGGATAGTGGCGCCCATCCTCGCTTTAGAGGGATTTTTTGATAGCCAAGAAGCCCAATCCTTGGCTGAACACAATATTGCTACGGTGATTCACAGTGAGCAACAGCTGGCACTGATAGAGCCGCTTAAGCTTGCTAAACCACTTGATACATGGGTAAAGCTTGATACCGGCATGCATCGCTTAGGTTTGTTACCAGAGCAGTTTAAAGCCTTATTGCCACGTTTGAAAAGCTGTAACAATATTCAAGCTAATCTTAAGCTTATCAGCCACTTTGCCTGTGCTGATGATGTTGAGCACCCGCTAACCCCCCAGCAAATAAAGTGTTTTGAAACGCTAAAAGCGGAGCTTAATGCTGAGTGTTCTCTGGCTAATTCAGCCGGTGTTTTATTGTGGCCACAAGCACATTCAGATTGGAACCGTCCGGGAATTTCTTTGTACGGCATTTCCCCTCAAAATCACAACAGTGGTGATGATTTTGGATTAATACCAGCCATGACCCTGCAATCAAATCTTATCGCGGTACGCGAGCACCCTCAGGGAGAGAGTGTTGGTTACGGTGCTACTTGGCATGCCGAGCAAAATACCAAGTTGGGCGTGGTAGCAATGGGTTACGGTGACGGTTATCCGCGCAGTGCGCCAAACGGTACACCAGTTTGGTTAAATGGCCGAATAGTACCCATCGTGGGTCGGGTATCAATGGACATGTTGTGTGTAGATTTGGGAATTGATAGCCAAGACCAAGTGGGTGACCGGGTTGTGTTGTGGGGCCCTGAGCTACCCGCAGAACGAATTGCTGAAGCGGTGGACACCATTGCTTACGAGCTTGTCACAAAATTAACCTCTAGAGTTCGTCTCAGTTACACTCAGTAGTATTTACAAGTGCCATTATTTAGGCTATTAATTGGATGCTGAATTATTAATCGTTAATTTGATAGCTTTTATCTATCAAATTAATCGATTAGATCAATTCGTCTATTCGACAAATTTAGCGCATTATTCGTAGCGATATTGATAACCTATTTAACAAGGAATTCGAAATGAGTGTATTAGTTGGTCGTCCTGCTCCAGACTTTACTGCCGCTGCTGTATTAGGTAACGGTGAAATTGTTGATAGCTTCACTTTAAGTGAGCACATCAAAGGTAAAGCTGCGGTAGTGTTCTTTTACCCGCTAGATTTTACTTTTGTTTGTCCTTCAGAATTGATTGCTTTTGATCACCGCTTTAAAGATTTCCAAGCTAAAGGTGTTGAAGTAATCGGTGTTTCTATCGATTCACAATTCTCACACAACGCATGGCGTAACACTGCTATTGAAGATGGTGGTATCGGCCAAGTTCAATACCCTCTAATTGCCGACGTTAAACACGAAATCTGTCAAGCTTACGATGTAGAGCATCCAGAAGCTGGCGTAGCGTTCCGTGGTTCTTTCCTAATCGACACCGCTGGTGTTGTTCGTCACCAAGTAGTGAACGACCTTCCACTAGGCCGTAACATTGACGAAATGCTACGTATGGTTGACGCATTAAACTTCCACGAAAAGCACGGTGAAGTTTGTCCTGCTCAGTGGGAAGAAGGTAAAGAAGGTATGGACGCAAGCCCAGAAGGTGTTGCTAAGTACTTGTCTGCTAACGCTGAAGGCCTATAAGACTTTCGCTAGCCCAGACATTAAAAAGCCCGCTAACGCGGGCTTTTTGGTATCCAATATTTGTGACTACACGTTTTCGAAACAAATCTCGATAGTGGCATTACCATGAATTGAAGAGAAAGGAATCAATACCTTAGGGCCTTCAGTTTTATGAGTAATGGTATGCGAAGGGCCTGATACCACCACCGGCGTAGCCATATCGAAATCATAGCCGCTTTCGGCTAACAAACGTTTCGCTCCACCGGTTACCATATTGGTAATCTCACCCACCATATCGGTGACTTCTTCATTAATCGAATCAGGGGCTTCGCCTAACATGCGTCGCATAATTTCGATGGCCAATCCTTTATCAAAACTGATGGATAAAGAGCCTTTGGTTTGTGGGCCAACCATACCAATTAAACCTGATACATCGCCACGCGCGATCTCGTCTTTCTTTACTCCAGGCTTGCCCGGTTTTAACTCCATTTGAGCCATTGTTTCTAGCACATTTAACAGAGACTTAAGAAATGGGTTTACAAAATTAACGTCCATAGTGACAGATTACTTCCTGCTGAGTGAATATGGTCAAAGCCAATAATAGAACCAAAGAGAGGGCTATTTGACTAAAAGCACAAAAATAATTGAGAATTACTTAAGAATCGCACGAGATCCGATGAGCTGCAACTATAAGTAATATTTTTAAGATGTGTTTCACTGAATCAATGCGACAGACTTGCTATTAGTAAGTCTGTCGCTTCTTTATTAATAGCTACGAACAATTTTGAATACTATAAGGCCATTTAAAATAGGAGACTGTAGTCGCCGTAATTCATATGGTAGTTATCTCACCGATATATATTAAAGTGAGCTGTTGGGTCCACTCTTAAAAACCTTAATCGCAAGGATGTGAAATGAAAAAGTGTGTCACGGTGATTAGCCAAGCTTGCTTAGCTATGTTGTTAACGCCATTTGCCGTCGCTGAAGTCGAGCAAAATAGTGAAATGTTTGTGCTTAACTTTGAAGGACTAGACTACGTGCGAACCATTCGTTATACCAAACCTTACCGCGACGGCGATCGCTGGGAGATGGGGTCATTTGTTTATGATAAAACAGTGACCGATCAAGGCTTGGTGACTATATTTAATGGTGAATTGAAGTTAGGTAAACAAAGTGATGGTCGCGTTTTTGTTTATCAAAATGCCAGCGACTACCAGGCAAATAATTGGACCGTTTCACTGATTGTTAATGAGGATCTAACGGGCTCATTTATTGATCAAAAAGGCAGTAATGTACATGAGTTTGTAGGTTCTTTTAGCGAAGTAGAAGGGCAGGTGGCTAAAGGTGATGAAGCCTATAGTGACCCGTTATGGCAAATAGCCTATCGAATACAGCCTAAACAAGGGATATACACGATTAATGGCGTAACAGCCTTTGAAGGCGAAGTGAGTGGTAAACATCGTTGGTTATCAAACTGGGTATTTGCTGATCGCTTTCAATTTACGAATAAAGATTCTAGCTCCGTTAAATAGCCGTCAAAGCTCAATGGTAAATTAGTTAATGCTCCTCAACTCATAGTATAATCACTGGCTGATTTGAGCGGCATTCGCAATATGTGTGCTTTAGCTGCTGTAGTTCGTTGATTATTTTACCTTTGTTTAAATGTTGAGCTCATGACTAAAGATTTACCTTACCAAGCACATCGCTTTTCTGTCGCTCCAATGCTCGATTGGACCGACCGCCACTGCCGTTATTTCCACCGATTAATGACGAAGAATACCTTGCTGTATACTGAAATGGTGACAACCGGTGCCATTTTGCATGGAAAGGGCGATTACTTAGGGTTTTCGGAGCCAGAACACCCAATAGCCTTACAACTTGGTGGTTCCAATCCCACAGAGCTTACCGAGTGTGCTAAACGTGCTGAAGACTTAGGTTATGACGAGGTAAACATTAACGTTGGTTGCCCTTCAGACCGTGTTCAAAACGGTCGTTTTGGCGCTTGTTTAATGGCTGAACCAAACTTGGTGGCCGAGTGTGTCAGCGAAATGCAACATCAGGTAAAAATACCAGTAACGGTGAAAACTCGGATTGGGATTGATGAGCAAGACAGCTATCAGTTTCTAAAAGACTTTATTGAACCGGCTGCTCAAGCGGGATGCGAAACCTTTATTATTCATGCGCGTAAAGCGTGGTTATCTGGCTTAAGCCCTAAACAGAATCGTGACATTCCGCCGCTTGATTACTCTCGCGCTTATCAAGTAAAAAAAGATTATCCTCAACTCACCATTAGTGTAAATGGCGGTATCAATAGCTTAGAGCAAGCTGAACAACACTTAACCCACCTTGACGGGGTAATGTTGGGGCGCGAGGTTTACCAAAATCCTTATTTATTAGCTGAGGTGGATCAACGGATCTTTGACGATCACTCTCCCCAGTTAAGTCGACATCAGGTCGCTGAGTTAATGCTACCGTATATTGAGCAGCATCTAGCTCAGGGTGGGCGTTTGCAGCACATTAGCCGTCATATACTTGGTTTATTTCAAGGTTGCGTAGGTGCAAGAGCTTGGCGTCGTCACCTTAGTGAGAATGCGCATAAGTCTGGCGCGGGCATAGAGGTAATGCAAGCCGCGCTGGCATTGGTCCCCGAGCATCAAGACGCATAAATACAGCTCGCTTTATCGTTAATAACTGGCCGCTTAATGCGGCCAGTTTGTTATCTGGCATAGCCCTTGCTATCACTACCTGCGAAGAGTCAGCTTTTTGTCAGGAGAGTGAAACAATGGAATTTTTAAGTCGTTTAATCGCCCGTTGGGGGGTATTAGACATTTTAATGGCGTGGCTATTAATCGCTAGTGGTTTGCTGTTAATGATACCAAACCAATGGCTACCCGAAGCCAGCATAAATAGTCAACTGAGCTTAGTGCTTACTTTTAGTTGTGTAGTGGGTTTAGCCTATTTTATTAGCCGTGGCTTGCTGCTATTAGTGACTAGCTTAAGTGGGGCAGTTCAACATCGCAAAGAGCTACAGCGTTTGTCGTCAATGGTTGCGTGTTTAGATCATTCTGAACGAGCGATTCTACGTGAGTTTATTATTGCTCGACGCAGTGTTTTAAGTTTGCCTCTCAAGGAACCGGCAGTGGTTAACTTATTGGAGAATGGGGTACTTAAACCGATTAATCAGCAGCATGTGCAAGAACAGCGTAGTAACGTTGACATGATGATTAACTTGGCAGCACGACCATTATTAAGTTACAAAGCCTTGGGGTTGCCAGTGGGTAAATTAAACGAGGAACAGATTGAGCATTTAAAATCAATTCGCCCTCGCTTTTTACAGCCTGACTACAAAGCTAACCGTACTCACTCGGGGAAGTTATTTAGGATCCGAGCGGGTGAAGCAGAGAGCCAAACAGCCGCATAACGTGCTGCTTATTTTGTGCGTTGTTTCAGGTAACCTGCATAGTCAGGAACATCTACCGAAAACTCCTGATTGAAATGACGGCTGGCTAAGATAAAGTCAGCCGTTGCTTGGTTTGTTGCCATAGGAATGTTCCATACCGCAGCCAAGCGCAGCAAGGCTTTTACATCTGGGTCATGAGGTACCGCATCTAATGGATCCCAGAAAAAGATCATTAAATCTATTTTCCCTTCCGCGATCATCGCTCCCAGTTGTTGGTCACCGCCCATTGGGCCACTTAATAGTGCTTCTACCTCAAAGCCCTGTTGTGATAATAAAGTGCCGGTAGTACCAGTGCCAAATAACTGATGTTGTACTAATGCTTTTTGGTGGATCTTAGCCCATTTTATTAGCGCGCTCTTTTTATTATCATGAGCCACTAAGGCAATGCGTTTTCGCTCGTGCATTTTGCGAGTTGTTGTATCCATGCTACCTCTTAAATACTCTTAGATTGAAAGCCTTTACTGCAGATTATGTTACTGTTTGTATTTACTATTAGCTAGCGATAGCAGACAGAACATAAGGGTAGGGATCGCAAAACGTGTGCGGCAGTGTGATGATTGGTGGTGAATACGAAATACGACAAGTAATTGGCGTAGATTCGTTATTTTTAGATTTTGGTGAAACTAAGCAATATCGACCCAGCGAGTCTTTGCCTGCGATAACTTTTGCGCAAGGTAAACTAACTTGTGAACACTATCTCTGGGGAGTTCAGCATTCTCAAACGAGCCAGTTAATCATTAATGCTCGGGCAGAAACCGCTGCAGATAAAGCAATGTTTAGCCAAGCTTGGTTAAATCAGCGTTGTTTACTTCCCGTTAAAGCCTGGCATGAGTGGCGCAATCAGGAACGTTTCGAATTTCGTCTAAACCATAGCCACTTGCTGTTATTAGGCGCTTTGTATATTCGCCAACACCAACATGAGCAAGCTCGGTTGGTAGTGCTAACTCAAAATGCGAGCAGTCAATTAACGCAATACCATCACCGTATGCCTTTATTGTTTGAGTTAGAAAGCGGATTAGCTTGGCTTGCTGGTCAAGCGTCTCAATCTAAACCTCAACAGTTTCATTATCATGTCTCTAGCAATAGCCCGCAGCTAGGTTTGTTTTAGTTTGTTCGCGATAAAGTCAGCGATACTATTTTTTAATCGGAGTGAGCGATGATTTACATTTTTGGTTATGGCAGTTTAATTGATACTGATTGCCGCCAGTGCACCTTTCCCGGAGAACATGCCTATGCGGCGCGCTTACACGGGTATCAGCGTTACTGGAGCGGTTTAAAGAGTGCCGAAGACCGTTCTGCCGTAGTCATTACTCCAGATAGTAATGCTAGCGTAAACGGGGTACTGATTCCGTTTGACGAGACATTCTTGCCAGAGTTAGATAAGCGAGAACAAGACTACGACCGTGTATTGCTTGATGTTCAACAACTTGATTTGCTCGACGATTTGCCCGGTGAAGTTGTTAAGATCTATACCTATGTGGCAAAGGAGTATTGGCACCCACAAACGAACAGCCCCATTTTACAAACCTACTTAGATGTATGTTTACGTGGGTGTTTAGCGGTAAATGAAGAATATGCACGAGAGTTTTTATTGTCGACTAACTATTGGGTAAATCATTGGCAGGATGATCGCCATCAACCTCTTTATCCACGGGCGATTAACATGAGTGCTTTAGCCTTGGATCAAATTGATTCAATCTTGAATGATATGGCGCATTTAGCTGAGCTAAAACCGAGTAAATAGCAGCCATAAAAAAAGGCGCCTAAGGCGCCTTTTTTACTTCAATTCAGTAAACGTAAAATTACAGTACGTGTACAGAAGAAGTGTTAGTTGTACCAGAAGGTACTAAGGCACCAGATACCATCACAATGATGTCGCCTTTGTTAGCAAGACCAGATTCCATCGCTAGGTCTTTACCTAGAGCGTAGAATGCGTCAGTGCTTTCAATGCTATCAACAACATGTGGGTAAACACCTTTAGTCAAGCAAAGTTGAGCAGATGTTTTAGTGTTAGTAGTAATCGCTAAAATGTTCGCTTTAGGGAAGTACTTACGAACAGACTTAGCTGATTTACCGCCTTCAGTAGCCACAACGATAAGAGGAGCACTTAGCTTCTCAGACGCTTCAACAGCACCTTTACATACCGCTTCAGTGATGCGTAGTTTACCGCTATCACGTGCTGGATCTAGGTTAGAAGGCATTACTGCGTCAGTACGCTCACAAATAGTTGCCATGATAGATACCGCTTCTACAGGGTATTTACCTTTAGCAGACTCACCAGAAAGCATTACTGCATCAGTACCGTCTAAGATTGCGTTAGCAACGTCGCCCGCTTCAGCGCGAGTTGGACGTGGGTTTTTGATCATTGAGTCAAGCATTTGTGTTGCAGTGATAACCAGCTTACGAGCACGGTTACATTTCTCAATCATCATTTTCTGAGCGAAGATTACTTCTTCAACTGGGATTTCAACACCTAAGTCACCACGAGCAACCATGATGCCGTCAGATACTTCTAAAATTTCGTCGAAGTTATCTACGCCTTCTTGGTTTTCGATTTTAGAGATGATTTGGATAGCGTCGCCACCATTCTCTTTAAGAAGTTGACGAATTTCTAGTACGTCTTCTTTCTTACGAATGAAAGATGCAGCGATGAAATCTACGCCTTGCTCACAACCAAAGATTAAGTCGCCTTTATCTTTAGCTGAAAGTGCAGGTAGTTGAACGATTACGCCAGGAAGGTTAACACCTTTGTTTTCGCCTAGGTCACCGTTGTTAAGAACAGTACACTTAACTTCGTCGTCAGAAACAGCAATAACTTCCATTTCGATTAGGCCGTCATCTACTAAGATGATGTTGCCTACTTTCAAGTCAGCCGCTAAACCAGGGTAAGTTACCGCTACGCGAGTTGAGTCGCCGATAATTGTTTGGTCAGTAGTGAATGTGAACTCTTGACCTGCAACTAAGCTTACGTCATCGCCGCCAGCTAGTTTAATCGTACGGATTTCTGGACCTTTAGTATCCAATAAAACAGCAGCAGATTTGCCCGTGTTCTTAATAACTTCACGTAGGTTGTTGATGCGAGTGCCGTGCTCTGCAAAGTCCCCGTGAGAGAAGTTAAGACGCATTACGTTCATGCCTGATTCAACTAACTTAGTTAGCATTTCTACCGATTCAGTTTTTGGACCAATGGTACAAACTATTTTGGTTTTCTTCATTGAAGTGACTCTCCGTTAAGGATGCTAGTAAAAAAATCTGCGCACATTATACAAGATTGATCACAAAAGGATATGTAGAAAAATAACTACAAATCAGAATGTCGATCAAAATATTGTCGATTTATCGGCTGTAAATGTGGCTGGTAATTTGTTCGAATTTGTAAAACCTTGCCAGCCTGCTCATTTATTGAGCATCTAGCAAGTATAAAAAAACCTCGCGAAACTGCGAGGTTTTGTTGAGCATTTATTGCTTACTCAATTTCACCACAAAAACGATAACCTTCGCCGTGAATAGTCGCGATGATCTCTGGCGTTTCGGGGATTGATTCGAAGTGTTTTCTAATGCGACGAATGGTAACGTCTACAGTCCGGTCATGTGGCTTAAGCTCACGGCCTGTCATCTTCTTAAGCAAGTCAGCTCGGGTTTGAATCTGCCCTGGGTTTTCTACAAAGTGCAACATTGCGCGAAACTCGCTGCGTGGTAATTTGTAGGTTTCTTGATGAGGGCTTACTAAAGAGCGACTGTTAATGTCTAAGGTCCAGCCGTTGAAGCGATATTCTTCAACAGAGCCTTTATCTTCATTGGCTGCTTGACCATTTACAGTGCGGTTTAACAAGTTGCGTGCTCGAATAGTTAGCTCGCGAGGATTGAATGGTTTAGTAATGTAGTCATCTGCACCAATTTCTAAGCCTAAAATCTTGTCTACTTCGTTGTCTCTGCCTGTTAAGAACATCAAGGCAATTTGTTCACGATCACGTAATTCGCGTGCTAATAACAAGCCGTTTTTACCAGGAAGGTTAATATCCATGATAATTAAGTGAACAGAATGCGCTTCAAGCACGCTATTCATTTCATTGCCGTCGATAGCTTCAAACACGTTGTAGCCTTCGGCTTCAAAAGTGCTTTTTAGCGTGTTACGAGTGACCAATTCGTCCTCGACGATTAAAATATTCGGTGTCATGGTCTTCCCCAATGCTGTTTAGAATAAGTGGGCTTGCGAACAAGTAGCTCAAATAAAAGGTGCAAAGCAATCGCTACTTAATTCAATCCATGTTGAGTTTGTGTTAAAACTCGTTGAATGGCAAAAAAATAGACAAATAGTTTGCCTGAAACGCGTGTTAAATCTGCGTATGAGACCTTCTATATGCATTGTTCGTTACAAGCAATAAACATATTCTATGGGCTTAACAGTGATATAACAACTTGAGACTGAAAAAAGCTTACGTTTTCTGCTGTGCTTTTGATTCAAATCAATCGGAATTGACCATTTTAACGATTTTTAAAAGACAATACTGAAAATAAACTACATGTTTACTTTATATGAAAACACTATCTTTTGGGTCATTGCTAACTTTAAATATCAAAGGCTTGCGATAATTACCGTGAGTAATCCTTTTAGTGTTACGAGAATCCGATTATTCAGTCGAAAGTAAGACTGTTATTTAGTTTCATGTTTACAGTTGCTGCAGTTTACTCACTGCTGGCTTACGGCAGGCTAGCGTGATCTAAATCATTACGATTTTAGTGCAGTTGTTGATCGCTCGTTAATTGATGTGCAACATATTGCAAAGCTTTTCAGGCAAAAGATTTTTAGTTGGATAAACGACCACTGTTATCTGCGCGAATGGCTGTGTATTAAGCAAGCTATTTCAAGCTTAGGCCTAAGCCGACCATTGGTATAATGTATAACTTGATGATAAAGGATGACCGCCATGCAAGACCTTCTTCCCGAGCTTTGTGATCTTTACCCTGAGCAGGTAAAACTATTAGACCCGATATTTACTCTCTATGGCGCTAAGCCGTTATTTTGGGGCCAAGTGGTCACTGTAAAATGTTGGCAAGATAATAGCCGAGTTAAAGAGTTATTAGCCACTCCGGGTGAGGGAAAGGTGCTGGTGGTAGACGGAGGTGGAAGTGTAGAGCGTGCCTTAATGGGCGATTTAATTGCTGACTCTGCCTATGTGCAAGGTTGGGCTGGTGTGGTAATAAATGGAGCTATTCGTGATGTAAGCGCCATTAATACCATGGACTTGGGGGTTAGAGCTTTAGCAGCATGCCCAATGAAAACCGAACGAAAAGGCTTAGGTGAGCTTAACTGTAGTATTGAGTTTGCTAGCCAAGAAATAAAGCCCGGTATGTTCATTTATGCTGATGAGAATGGTGTGCTAGTGAGTGAACAGGCCTTAGAGCTACCTGAAGGTTTTGCTTAGAAGCGGTAGCCTAAACCAAATTGTACCTGTTGCTGAGTTTGTTTATCTTGCTGAGCTTCCACTTGATAAACGGCTTTAACATCAATATTTTTAAGTAAGTGGTAAGTACTCGACAGCTCTAGACTATGCTCGGTATTGTCGTATTTAGGTTGGTGAACCTGCACCAGCTTACTTTGAATTGAGAGGCTTTTTAGGGGTTGATAATTTACCCCAGTGGAAAGGTTGAAACCTTTGCGGGTGGCAATATCGTCGTATTGGTTATTTACCCCTGCTTCAACAAATAAAGACAATTCGCTGCGCAGTTTGTGCTGATAGCCGCCGTTAAAGAACCAAGATTGAGCGTCGTTATCGTCACCAGTGGCTACAAACTGGCTATTGTTGTAACCCGTAACGTACCAATTTTTTACTTGGCTACGGGAAGACAGCTGTATATGTTCGCCATCGCCGTAACTTAGGCTCATTTCACTTTCAACATCTGCAGCAAACGCCGCGCCAGAAACGACAAAAAGAGCAACAACAAGTGAATGCTGAAATAGTAACTTAGCCACCGCTGCTCCTTATTATTATTTTTGTTTCTAAAAAGTAGTATGGTTGATCCTTTGCTTAAGATCACCGCTGATCCTCAAAAATTTAAACAAAACCGATTAAATGATCATTTCATATAATTTTGTAGCAGGATCCTCTACCTGTTTACAAATCGGCGACGTCTTCGATAAGGATAAACGTCTTCAAACAGACCATTTTTAATGTTCTGTTGTAGTTGCTGCCAATACTTGGCTTGAAATAACTCAGCGTGTAACTCTTTAAAGACCTGTTTAACAACGGGTTTACCTAACAGAAAGGTGGCAAACTCTTCTGGGAAAATGTCATTGGGCCCAACGGAATAGCTTGGATGGGCACCCCATTGATCTTCGGGATATTGAGATTTTGGAAACTCTCTAAAGTTGCATTCGGTCATGTAAGAAATTTCATCATAATCGTAAAATACTACACGACCATGACGGGTCACTCCAAAATTCTTAAACAACATATCGCCGGGGAAAATATTGGCGGCAGCGAGTTGTTTGATGGCGTTGCCGTACTCATCAATAACTTGTCGTGTTTGTGCTTCATCAGCTTTATCCAAATACATATTGAGCGGGATCATTTTGCGTTCGGTATAAAGATGCTTAATGGTGATGGATTCGCCTTCTATATGTAACATTGATGGCGCTACCGCGTGCAACTCATCTAACAAGGTTTGGCTAAAGCGAGCTAGCGGAAACTCCACATTAGAAAATTCCTGAGTGTCGGCCATTCTGCCCACCCGATCATGTTGTTTTACCAAACGGTACTTCTCTTTAACGATGGCATGGCTAACATCTTTGGGTGGAGTAAATTCATCCTTAATGATTTTGAAGACGACATCGTAAGAAGGCAGGGTGAATACGCTCATCACCATACCTTTAATGCCAGGTGCAAGTTCGAATTGATCGCTCGAGTTATGTAAGTGGTTGAGGTAGTGACGATACAACTCGGTTTTACCGTGTTTTTGACAACCAATGGCGGTAAACAACTCGTAATCTGTTTTATTAGGGAGCAATTGCTTTAGAAAATTGACAATGCGCCTTGGTGCGGGGGCATCCACCATAAAGTAGGAGCGGGCAAAGCCAAAGATAATACTCACTTCGTCACTATCGATAAGTACCGTATCAACGCTCACTTTGCCATGTTGATTAAGCAGTGGAAACACCATTGGGAAATTTAATCCTTCACTTTTATAGTGGCCGATTAAATAGGCGGCTTTGTTACGGTAAAACACTGGCTGCAGCATGGTGATTTTGTGTAATTGTTGGCCCGCAAGCTGAGGTACTTGATTAAGTCGCTCAGTGATAAAAGAGATATCGCGAGTTAAGTCTTCATAATCGATACTAAAGCTATAATCTTCAAACAAGCTATGCAGTAAGCGTTCTAGTTGAGTATCTTGATACCGCTTTGTGAGTAACTGATAGTCAAATAATTTACTGCAGCGACTCGGTCTTATAAAGAGTTGGCTTTCTTCTATATAGCGATGATGGAACAAACGTTGGTAAACCGAATTAAAGAAAGATTCAGCAACTTCAAAGTTATCATGCTGCTTAAGCAAGTCTGAATAGTGAGATTTAACCGCTGCGCAAAACTGGTTGCTGCGCTGTAGATGGCCGGTGAGCTGTTTAATGGCTTCTCGGGCTTCGGTTACGTGGTGGTCATAAAGGCGAATACGCTCACGAGAAGCGAGTTGTACCGACATCCAATCGGCATCTTCAAAGCGTTGTTTAGCGCCACGGGTCACTTCTAAAAAGCATTGGTAGAAGCTATTGAAGCGCTGCAGCATGGCGTGGGCAGCTTGGTGTTCCATCAATTCATTCATAGGTATTTTCTTATTGTTGTTTTTTTATCCACTATGGCAGGATTTAAACACCTGTTCAAATTTTTATTGCTGGGCTTCGGTTACCTTAATTAGCGAGCCAGATAGCGGGCGAAGGCGTTTAGTCTGTTTTCGATTCTAGGGGGTACTTATGTTGAATGAAGGATAATCAAAGGTGGGAGTTGAGCGAGAGATTGGATTATAAATGCTTAATTATTCGTATAAAACTTATGAAGCATTCACTACAAGTTATCTTTGAGGAGATAAAGCTGGAGCTAGCGACTTCTGAGATTTTTAGCAAAAATCAGGGCTTAAGGCTGTTCTTGGCCTTTAAAGGCTTGTTTTCCCCATTATGCTAAACAAATAAAACTTGACTATAGCGCCCAGCTGGTTATGGTATGAACATAAATTGGATTTAGATTTTTTATTCAGATGTCAGTACATTTTGTTTACACAACCACCGGAACGATTACCCGCATTACTACATGCGGGTCGGGCTGGTTGTAGCAAATAACTACATCGAAGAAAGCCCGTATCACTCACGATGCGGGTTTTTTTTTGGGAGGAACAATGCGAGTTTTAAAATTTGGTGGATCATCTTTAGCCGACGCTGAGCGCTTTAACCGCGCTGCCGATATTGTGTTAAGCAATCAGCATCAATCTCAAATGGCTGTGGTACTGTCGGCTCCTGCTGGCGTGACCAATGACTTAGTTGCTGTCGTCGACAAAGTGAGTCACGGTAATGATGGCGAAAGCTATTTAAACCGTATTGAAGAAACCTTCCAAGCCTTGCTTACTCAGTTAAAGGCTAAGTACGCTGGTTTTGCGATTGAGCAAATGCAGTTAATGGTGCATCAAGAGTTAGGCGAGCTTCGCCAGCTACTTAAAGGTGTTGCCTTGTTACAGCAATGCCCAGGCAACATTCGCGCTAAAGTACTCTCTACTGGTGAAAAACTTAGCATTCACACAATGAACCACTTGCTATTAGTGCGTGGTCATAGTGCTGAGATCATTATTCCTCAGCAAAAATTGGTTGCCAATTCAGGCGGTTACCTAGAAGCGGTTGTTGATATTCAAGCGTCTAAGCAGCGTTTAAATCGTGCAATGATTCAAGAAGGTGTTATTTACTTAATGCCTGGCTTCACTGCTGGTAATGACCAAGGTGAAACCGTTGTGCTTGGCCGCAATGGTTCAGATTACAGTGCGGCAGTATTAGCTGCTTGTTTAGATGCAGAATGTTGCGAAATTTGGACCGACGTAGACGGCGTATATAACTGCGACCCACGAATTGTTGAAGACGCACGTTTATTGCGTAGCTTAAGCTACCCAGAAGCGATGGAGCTTAGTTACTTTGGTGCCAAAGTATTGCACCCTAAAACCATTGCACCGATTGCCCAGTATCATATTCCTTGCCTCATCAAGAACACTTTTAACCCACAAGGTGAAGGTACCTTAATTGGCGCGCAAAGCCCTGCTCAAGATGATTTGCCGGTTAAAGCGCTATCAAGCTTGTCTGAACTCACGATGCTTACTGTTTCAGGCCCAGGCATGAAAGGTATGGTTGGCATGGCAGGGCGAATTTTTGAAAGCATTTCGCGTAGTAAGGTGTCAGTGGCGCTAATTACCCAGTCTAGCTGCGAATATAGCGTTAGCTTTTGTATTCATAGTATTGATGCCACTCGTGCGCTTGAGGCCTTAAACGAAGAGTTTGAGTTAGAGCTAGCGAATCAACTATTAGAGCCGATTGAAACTATCGACAAGCTGGCGATTATTTCGCTGGTGGGCGATAGCATGCGCCGTAGCAAGGGGGTTGCTGCACGCTTCTTTACTTCTCTTGCGGAAGTGGCAATTAACATAGTCGCGATTGCGCAAGGCTCTTCAGAGCGTTCTATTTCGGCAGTGGTGTCTCAAGAGAAAGCCGCCGAGGCGATTCGCGCTTGTCACCAAAACTTCTTTAACAGCATGCATTACATTGATTTATTCTTGATTGGCGTAGGCGGTGTTGGTGGTGCTTTAGTTGAGCAAATTCATGCTCAACAAGGCCATTTAAAAGAGCAGCAAATTGGTATTCGGGTATGTGGTGTGGCGAACAGTCGTAAGCTACTGTTGGATGCTAAGGGCTTAGATTTAGAGAACTGGCAACAACAGCTAGAGGCTACCGAAGAGAATGGTGGTTTCAGTTTAGCCAACGTTACTGACTTAGTTGGCCAAAGCCACCTTATTAACCCGGTGATAGTAGATTGTACTAGCAACGATGATATTGCCGGCAAATACGCCGAGTTTCTAGCTAATGGCTTTCACGTAGTTACTGCCAATAAAAAGGCCAATACTTCAAGCATGGAGTATTACCAACAACTACGTAAAACTGCCTTGGCAATGCGCCGTAAGTTTTTATACGACACTAACGTAGGTGCTGGTTTACCAGTAATTGAAAACCTACAAAACTTGCTTAAAGCTGGCGATAAGCTGGAACGCTTTAACGGGATCCTTTCTGGCTCGTTATCTTTCATCTTTGGTAAATTAGATGAAGGCATGAGCTTCTCCGAGGCAACAACTATTGCTCGTGAAAACGGCTTTACCGAGCCTGATCCGCGTGATGATTTATCGGGTATGGACGTTGCTCGTAAACTGCTTATTCTGGCTCGTGAAGCGGGCATGCCTTTAAGCATCGAAGACATTCAAATAGATAAAGCCTTACCGCCAAACTTTGATTCAAGTGGCGATACTGAAGCCTTTATGGCGCGCCTGCCAGAAGCCGATGCTTATTTTGCTAAGTTGATGGAAGATGCCGCAGCCGAAGGTAAGGTATTACGTTACCTTGGTAGCATTGATAAAGGTGTATGCAAAGTATCGTTAAGTGCGGTAGCAGCAGACGACCCATTAAACCGTGTTAAGGACGGCGAAAATGCCTTAGCCTTTTACAGCCGTTATTATCAACCTATTCCATTGGTATTACGTGGCTACGGCGCTGGCACTGCGGTAACCGCTGCGGGTGTATTTGCTGATGTATTAAGAACCTTAAACTGGAACCAAGAGGTATAATATGAGTGTTGTTGTTTATGCTCCAGCCTCAACGGCCAATGTCAGTGTTGGCTTCGATTCCCTAGGCGCTGCCTTATCTCCTATCGACGGCCGATTGTTGGGTGATAGAGTAATGGTGGAAGCCGCTGAAGGTGATGATGTCGTCATTGAGAACGTGGGTGATTTTGCCCACAAGCTACCGGCCGATCCTAAACAAAACATTCTTTACGATTGCTACCACTATTTTGCTAAGCAGTATGCCGAGCAGGTTGGCAAGCCCTTAGCGTGTGTAAAAATGACCCTAGAGAAAAACTTGCCAATAGGCAGTGGTTTAGGCTCTAGTGCTTGTTCGGTGGTAGCCGCTTTAGAAGGCTTAAATGCTTTTGTTGATACGCCCTTTGATAAAGAGCAAATGCTTATTATGATGGGCGAGCTAGAAGGGCAGATTAGCGGCAGTGTGCATTACGACAACGTAGCCCCTTGTTACTTGGGCGGCATGCAACTGATGTTGCAGCAAGAAGGCGCTACTAGCCAAGCGATTCCCCATTTTGAAGATTGGTATTGGATTGTTGCCTACCCAGGCATTAATATCTCTACCGCGCAGGCTCGTTCAATTTTACCTGCGCAATATCGTCGCCAAGATACCCTAGAGTTTGGCCGTAATTTAGCCGGATTTGTACATGCTAGTTACAGCAAACAACCTGAGCTAGCGGCGACATTGTTAAAAGACAATATTATCGCCGAACCTTATCGCGCGGCACTTATTCCGGGCTTTGATGAAGTACGCAGTTTTGCCGCTCAAAGCGGCGCTTTAGCTAGCGGTATTTCTGGCTCTGGACCAACAATATTTATTGTTACGCCAGTGCTTGAGCAAGCACAACGCACCAAAAGCTGGTTAGAACAACACTTTATTCAAAACGAAGATGGATTTTGCCATGTTTGTAAAATCGATGAGCAGGGCACACGAGTAACAGGAACGTCGCTATGAACTTATACAATCTAAAACACAACGAAGAACAAGTTAGCTTTACTCAAGCGGTTAAACAAGGTTTGGGCAAACAGCAAGGTTTGTTCTTCCCTGATAATATTCCAGCCTTTGATGATATTGACGCGTTGCTTGATCTGGATTTTCATCCGCGCTGTGCAAAGTTGTTAGCGGCATTGCTAGATAACGAGTTGTCTGAGCAAGAATTGCTAGAAATGGTCACTAAGGCTTTTATCTTCCCTGCGCCCTTGGCCGAGGTAAGCGATAAAATTAGTGCTCTAGAATTATTCCACGGCCCAACTTTAGCGTTTAAAGACTTTGGTGGCCGTTTTATGGCGCAGTGTTTAGCTAAATTTTCTAATGGCAATAAAACCACTATTTTAACCGCAACTTCTGGCGATACTGGCGCTGCGGTGGCACATGCATTTTATGGCATGGAAAACATCAATGTTGTGGTGCTTTATCCAAAAGGTAAAATTAGTCCGCTACAAGAAAAGCTGTTCTGTACCTTAGGCGGTAACATTACCACTGTTGCAGTAGAAGCTGACTTTGATGCTTGCCAAGCCATGGTGAAGCAGTCGTTTGACGATGAAGCACTTAAACAAGCGATTGGCCTTAATTCTGCTAACTCAATCAATATTAGCCGTTTAGTGGCGCAGGTATGTTATTACTTCGAAGCGGCTGCTCAGTTGTCAAAAGCACAGCGCGAGCAATTAGTGGTTTCTGTGCCGTCAGGTAACTTTGGTAACCTAACAGCTGGCCTGATTGCAAAAGCGATGGGTTTGCCAATTAAACGCTTTATTGCCGCAACTAACGCAAACGACACGGTACCGCGCTATTTGGCCTCAGGTAATTGGGAGCCAAAGCCTACTCAAGCTACGCTGTCTAATGCAATGGACGTAAGCCAGCCAAACAACTGGCCACGTGTAGAAGAGCTGTTTAAAACCAAAGGTTGGCCACTTAGTGACCTAGGCAAAGGCGTAATGAGCGATGCTCAAACTGCTGAAGCAGTTAAAGCTTTAGACGATGCAGGCTATGTATGTGAACCGCATGGCGCAATTGCTTACCAACAGCTAACCGAGCAATTGGCCGAGGGCGAGCAAGGCTTGTTCCTATGTACTGCGCATCCCGCTAAGTTTAAAGAAAGCGTTGAAGAGATATTAGGTCGCGAAATCGGTTTACCTAAGCCGCTAGCAGACCGAGCAGATTTAGCGCTGTTATCTAAAGAAATGCCTGCCGATTTCGCTCAACTACGTGAACTGCTTATGAGCATTTAAGTTTAGCCTAAGCTAAGCAGAATGAACTAAACAGTGCCTTTGTTGGCGCTGTTTTTGTATCTATAGTTGAAAAGGATGTGGATGTGCTTAACGCAACTAGGAATGCGTTTTTGGGCGCGTGTGTTTACTGGCTAAGTGCAGGTAATGCCTTGGCTGAAGAACTGTTTAGCTTTTGGCAGGTTAATGCCGAGCCAGAGCACCAATTAACTTATGCTCAATTGAGTGCTCCAGATCAAGAGATTTCACTGATGTTGCGCTGCATTCAAGGCAAGCTAGATAGCCTGATGTTTCTGCCGGATCACCCACAAGAGCATAGCTTTCACTATATGACTTGGCAGTTTGACTCCAAAATTGCCACTAAGCTGGTCGAAGCTCGCTCTGTTAGCGTGGTGTTTCACCACTTTGACGATAGCGTATTTATCCTTGATTCGGCCTCTGCAGAGTTCTATGTCTCTTGGTTTGAGCTTTATTATGAGCTGATTGAGCATCAACAACTTACTTGGTTGCGTGAAGATAAACTCGATCTCATCTTTTCTTATAACACTGCTTTTGAGCCCATTAGCCAGGTTCTTCAGGTTTGTGAAAATGAATACCAGCTTGCTTATCAAGATTTATTTGAGGAGTTAAACGCTGAGTACAAAGCCCTAAAGCAAACCAATAAAAGTGACAATATTGAGTTCTACAAGGTTTCGATTAAGCAGCTGAACCGTTACGCAAAGTTGCTGGCAACGAAAGCTGATATCGCTATCAGGCTTCAGGATTTCAAGCCTTAGCAACGAGCGAAAATTCACTCGAGTTGATCTTTGTTTCGTTCTCGCGCATATTGCAGGGATTGCTAGGACAAAATCAAAATAACTATGAGTAAAGTGTTAAAAGATCTACTTGAGCTGCTTACCCTAGAGCGTATTGAAGAAGGGCTGTTTCGTGGCTGTAGCCAAGATTTAGGTTTTGGTGCAGTGTTTGGCGGCCAAGTAATGGGGCAGGCGTTATCGGCTGCTAAAGAAACGGTAGATGAGAAGCGCCAAGTTCATTCTTTTCACTCTTACTTTTTACGCCCTGGCGATCCCAACCATCGAATCGTTTATGATATTGAAAGTATTCGCGACGGGCGAAGCATGTCTACTCGCCGAGTGAAAGCTATTCAGTTTGGTAAGCCTATCTTTTATATGACGGCTTCATTTCAAGAGCCTACCATTGGCTTTGAACACCAAGATGAAATGCCGCAAGTGCCCGCACCGGAAGAGCTGCAGTCAGAACAAGAGTATGCTTTTCAATTGCGCGATCAACTGCCTGATGCAGTGCGAGATAAGTTTATTTGCGACAAGCCATTAGAAATGCGCCCGGTAAGCTTTGTTAACCCTTTGCAGCCAGAAAAGCTAGAAGCTAAACGTTGCGTATGGTTTAAAGCGAATGGACAAATGCCAGACGATGGCCGTATTCACCGTTATTTGCTGGCTTACGCCTCAGACTTTAACTTTCTGCCTACAGCTTTGCAGCCACACGGTCGCTCGTTTATTGAGCCCTCTATACAAACTGCCACTATTGACCACAGCATGTGGTATCACCAAGATTTTCGCTTAGACGAGTGGTTATTGTATGTTGTCGACAGCCCAGCGGCTTCTCAAGGGCGCGGCCTAGTGAGAGGGCAGTTCTTTACGCGTGAAGGTAAGCTGGTGGCATCAACCATTCAAGAAGGGTTGATTAGAGAGCGTGATTAAGCTTATTTAGCCTGTACTAAAACTAAAAAAGCATGCCTAGGCATGCTTTTTTTATTGAGCGAAACTGAAGCTTATAAAGATTCAGTAAAGGTACGTGTAATTACGTCCTGTTGTTGCTCAGTCGTTAGCGAGTTAAAACGTACCGCATAACCTGAAACACGAATGGTTAGTTGTGGGTACTTTTCTGGGTGCTTAACTGCATCTTCTAAGGTTTCGCGACGTAGTACGTTCACGTTTAGGTGTTGGCCACCTTCTTCAATAGGTTGTGCTTTCATTGGCACTTCACGATACTCGATTTGACCCAATTCATCGATAGCTACCACTTCATCTTCAGCGTACAGCTCATCTTTTACACATAGGCAACGAGCTTGGCTTTGCTCGTTATCTAATAGCCAGAAAGAACCCAATAGTGCGTCGTTGTCTGCTTTAGTAATTTGAATACCTGTGGTCATAACATACCTCATTAGCTAAAAATTGTAATTTTATTACATAATATAGCGATCCTTGAGCCACTTATCGAATCATTATCGCCACTTGCTGTAACTATACTACAATTGACCTTAATCAAAAAAGGGTTTTTTTTGAATTTTATTATTAATTTTATTGATGAGGGTTAAGGGTGTACTTATTGACTTGTGCTAGGAGGTGAAGCTGTGTTTGAATAATATCTAAGCAGTAGTGGTCGATTTGTTATTCAAGCATTTGTTTTTTATGGTTTAGTGGTTACATAACTGTGTGTGATCCCATTTTGGGGTGTTTATCTTAAAAAGTGTGAACTGAGCGAAAAGCAAATCTGTCTAATAAACGATCTAGCGCAATTAAAGTACAACGGTGAGTCCTTTATACTGATTTAAAGAGTGCTGGTTAGCCAAGGAGAAGCAATGTTACAAAGTCTTCATCAAGATCATCAAAATATCGCTAAGTTGCTGAAGGTGTTAGAGCAGAAGTTGGCTCACATTCGCAATGAAAAAGCGGTTAAGTACAAGTTGATCGCTCATATCATTAGCTACATGCAAGAATACGCAGATCGTTACCACCATCCTAAAGAAGATTTAATCTACGAATACTACGTTAAGTATCGTGTTGTAGAGGATGACCTTTCCGACCAACTGAAAAAGCAACACCAACAGCTGTTGGAAATGACTGATGAGTTGAGTGATATTCTTGACATTATTTTACTGGATGCAGTGGTTCCGCTTGACCAGTTCAGTGACAAGTTAGAAGCCTTTATTAAGGCGCAGTGGGAACATCTTAACTATGAAGAAGAGGTGATTTTCCCTGCATTAAAACGCCACCTAACCGCTGACGATTGGCGTGCGATAGAGCAAAGTTGGCAGCACGGCAATTATGAAGACCCATTGTTTGGTCATCGTGTGCAAGAGCAATACAAAGCTCTATCAGAACGCATCAAGCTATCTGAGCCACAAGAATAGTGAGCAAATACCCAGTAACAAAAAACCCGGCTTAGCCGGGTTTTTTTATTTAGTATTCGTATTCAGTTTGAAGGTCAAAACTATTGTCGATTGACTGTAGTTCCTTTTGTAAACGAATCTTATCTTTAATGGCTTCTATTTCACGCCATTTACGCTTCTTATTTGAACTGCGAGAAGATTTACTTGTTTCAACAGTATCCAAGTCTAGCCTATCCATGGTTATCTCCTTGTATGTTGTTGCAATTAATAAGTACCACACGTGCACAAAAAGTAAAATACTAATGTTGCAAAAAAGTTACCGCGAGCAATTTTTTTCATCAAATTTTGTGAAACTTCCTATGCTTTATAAGTAGTCTGTAACTTAGTTACCAGCATAAATAACTTTTATTTATATACGGCCGTGTTTTTATCTTGTTTTTGTTATATATCAAAGCATGGTTAGTTGCTCACGCCTAAACTCCGCGCTCATTTAAACCTAAGCTAGGTTTTAAACGAACAACAAAAGTAAGGTGAATGTAAACCATGAATGAGATTGTGAACTGGTTAAACGACGTACTTTGGGGCAATTTGCTCATCTATTTGCTGCTGGGTACCGGTGTTCTATTCACCGTGCGAACTAAATTTGTTCAGTTTCGTCATTTTGGACACATGTTTTCAGTAATGAAATCGAGTCGTAAAGGCGATGCTAGCGGTATTTCTTCTTTCCAAGCCTTGTGTACCAGCCTGGCGGCTCGTGTCGGTACCGGCAATTTAGCAGGTGTTGCCTTAGCCATTAGTCTTGGCGGCCCTGGAGCGGTGTTCTGGATGTGGGTAGTGGCATTGCTAGGCATGGCTACCAGCTTTGCAGAAAGCAGCTTGGCCCAGCTCTACAAAATCAAAGATAGCGACGGTAACTTCCGGGGTGGGCCTTCTTATTACATGGAGCAGGGTCTAGGTAAACGTTGGATGGGCGTGATCTTCGCTATCTGCTTGATTGTAGCGTTTGGTTTAGTCTTTAACGCGGTACAAGCTAACTCAATTGCTTCAGCCTTACACGAAGCATTTGGCTTTGAAAAATATGTGGTTGGCGGCATCTTAGTGGCTGCAGCTGCATTAATCATCTTTGGTGGCATTCGCAGTATTGCTCGTTTTGCAGAGTTAGTGGTACCGATTATGGCCTTAGCTTACGTGCTAGTGGCTTTAGTGGTTGTGCTGATGAATATTCAACAAATGCCTGAGGTGTTTAGTTTAATCTTCCGCTCGGCATTTGGCTTTCAAGAAGCTGGTGCTGGTGCCTTAGGCGCTGCCATGATGAACGGTATTAAGCGCGGTTTGTTCTCTAACGAAGCAGGTATGGGTAGTGCACCAAATGCAGCGGCTACGGCAACGCCTTATCCGCCTCACCCTGCATCGCAAGGTTACGTGCAAATGTTGGGTGTGTTTATCGATACTCTAGTGATTTGTACCGCGACAGCGGCCATTATTCTGCTTAGCTACAATGAGCAATTAACGGGTGATGGTATCGCGTTAACCCAACAAGCACTTAGTGGCCAAGTGGGTGAGTGGGGAAGTTATTTTGTTGGCGTGGCAATTATCTTCTTTGCCTTTACCTCTATTGTGGGTAACTACTCTTACGCTGAAACAAACTTGATTTTCCTCGAGCATAACCATAAAGCGGGTTTATGGGTTTTCCGCTTATTAGTGCTCTCAATGGTGATGTTTGGTGCGGTAGTGAAGATTGATATTATTTGGAATCTAGCAGATGTATCGATGGGCTTTATGGCAATTGTCAATTTAGTGGCTATTTTAATGCTCTCTGGCGTAGTGGTTAAACTGGCTAAGGACTATAACCGCCAACTAGATGCGGGCAAAGTGCCCACTTTTAACAGCGATGATTACCCAGAACTGAAGCAGCAAATAGATCCAGAAATCTGGTCCAGCTCTAAGAAGTAGCTACTGCTGACCCGTCCTAAAATAGATTGACGGTTTTTAGGCCAGCTCCAGTAGCTGGCCTTTTCTATTATGCACCTGATTGGGCGTTTCCATATTTAAACTCAGGTGCGGTCTCATCGTGTTGTATATCGCTA
>NZ_BJEQ01000010.1 GCF_005405585.1 Agarivorans sp. Toyoura001
AGTTTTTGCCTGGTGGCAATAGCGTTGTGGACCCACCTGAACCCATGCCGAACTCAGAAGTGAAACGCAACTGCGCCGATGATAGTGTGGGGTTTCCCCATGTGAAAGTAGGTCACTGCCAGGCTCTCAATTAAGATAAAAACCCAGCTATAGGCTGGGTTTTTATTTCGCTGATATAGCTCAGTTGGTAGAGCGCACCCTTGGTAAGGGTGAGGTCGGCAGTTCGAATCTGCCTATCAGCACCATATTCAGAGAAGCCCGGCAAATACGCTGGGTTTTTTTGTTTCTACCGACCAAATATTGCTCGGTAATCTAGGTTAGGTTGGAGATATCGTCTCCGGTTCTAATCACGTAACTGCGAAATTAACCCTTTTCAAACTGTTTTTTGAATGGTTTTATCTTGGTAACTATTTGTTTATATTGCGTTTATTAATTAAATTAAACAAAATTTAGACAGTTCTACCAATTCAAAATTTAGGGTGTTATAATTTCGCGCCCTTTAATTAGGCAGCCAGAGATCTCAGCGCTAATTGTTGGGATCAGTTGTAACATATAGCGGAGCACTGAAATGATCCAAATGCAATCTACTATGGACGTGGCGGACAATTCCGGCGCGCGCCGTGTACAGTGTATTAAGGTCCTAGGTGGTTCGCACCGCCGCTATGCACGAATTGGCGACATCATTAAAGTTACTGTAAAGGAAGCAATTCCACGCGGTAAAGTTAAGAAAGGTGACGTTATGAATGCAGTGGTAGTGCGTACTAGAAAAGGCGTACGTCGTCCTGATGGTTCTGTAATTCGTTTTGACCGCAATGCAGCGGTTATCTTGAATGCAAACAATCAGCCTATTGGTACTCGTATCTTTGGTCCTGTGACACGTGAACTGCGCAATGAACAGTTCATGAAAATTGTGTCTCTAGCGCCAGAAGTACTTTAAGGAGTCCAAAATGGCTAATAAAATCCAAAAAGGCGATGAAGTAATAGTTATTGCAGGTAAAGACAAAGGCAAACGCGGTAGCGTAACCAAAGCTTTATCAAACGGTAAACTATTCGTTGAAGGCGTTAACGTAATCAAGAAGCACCAAAAGCCAAACCCTCAATTGGGTGTTGCTGGCGGTATTGTTGAGAAAGAAGCGGCCCTTGATGCATCAAACGTAGCGATTTTTAACCCTGCCACTGGCAAGGCTGATCGCGTTGGTTTTCGATTTGAAGACGACAAAAAAGTTCGTGTATTCAAATCGTCTAATGAAATTGTAAAGTAACTGGAGTTAACGATGGCGAAACTGCATGACCTATATAAGGAAAGTGTAACGCCTGAACTCGTAAAGGAGTTCGGTTACAAATCCATCATGCAAGTCCCTCGGATTGAGAAAATCACCCTTAACATGGGTGTGGGTGAAGCGGTTAATGACAAGAAAGTACTAGAGCACGCAATTGCTGATCTAGCGGCTATCTCAGGTCAAAAACCTCTTACTACCAAAGCTCGTAAATCTGTAGCAGGCTTCAAAATCCGTGATGGATACCCGATTGGTTGTAAAGTGACTCTACGCGGTGAGCGTATGTGGGAGTTTTTAGAGCGTTTGATTTCAATCGCAATACCTCGTGTTCGAGATTTCCGTGGTTTGAATGCTAAGTCATTCGATGGCCGTGGTAATTACAGCATGGGTGTTCGTGAGCAAATCATCTTCCCTGAAATCGATTATGACAAAGTTGATAAGGTTCGTGGTATGGATATTACTATCACTACTACTGCCGAAAGCAACGAGGAAGGCCGCGCTTTGCTGGCTGCCTTTAACTTCCCATTCCGTAAGTAAGGTAGAGTTAGTTATGGCTAAACAATCAATGAAAGCTCGTGAAGTGAAACGTGAAAAAGCCGTTGCTCGCTTCGCGGAGAAGCGTACTGCGCTTAAAGCGATTATTAGCAGCGTGAACAGCTCTGATGAAGAGCGTTGGGACGCAGTGTTAAAATTGCAATCGTTACCTCGTGATTCAAGTCGGTCTCGTCAGCGTAACCGCTGTAACGTAACTGGCCGCCCACATGGCTACCTACGTAAATTCGGCCTTAGCCGTATTAAATTACGTGAAGCAATGATGCGCGGTGAGGTTCCTGGCCTTAAGAAAGCCAGTTGGTAATCCACTTAATTACGGAGTAAACGATTATGAGCATGCAAGATCCTATTGCAGATATGTTGACTCGCGTTCGCAACGGTCAATCAGCAAATAAAGTATCTGTTGTTATGCCTTCATCTAAAGTAAAAGTGGCAATTGCTAACTTGTTGCAAGAAGAAGGTTACATCACAGGATACGCTGTGACTGGTGACGTGAAAAAGTCATTAGAAGTTACCCTCAAGTATTTTGAAGGTAAAAAAGTTATTGAAAAGATTGAACGTGTAAGCCGTCCAGGCCTACGCATTTATAAAGGTGCTAAAGACCTACCTAAAGTTATGGGTGGCCTTGGCGTTGCAATCATTTCTACATCTAAAGGCGTTATGACTGACCGTGCAGCACGTAAAGCTGGCATGGGCGGTGAAATCGTCTGTTACGTAGCTTAACCGGAGGTAGGTAATATGTCTCGCGTAGCCAAGGCTCCCGTTACAATTCCTGCTGGCGTTGAAGTAAGTATCAACGGCCAAGAATTAACGGTTAAAGGTAGCAAAGGTACATTGACTCGCGTTTTTAATAACGCAGTTGTTGTAACGAAAGAAGAGAACGAACTTAAGTTTGCTGTAGTTGAAGGTGCTTCAACTGCTCAAGCTGGTACAGCTCGTGCTCTAAGCAACAACATGGTTGTTGGCGTTACAAATGGGTTTGAGAAAAAATTGACACTGTTAGGTGTTGGTTACCGTGCGGCTGTTAAAGGCTCGGTAGTTAACCTAACTCTAGGTTTTTCTCACCCAGTAGATTACACCTTACCAGAAGGTGTAACCGCAGAGTGTCCATCACAGACTGAAATCGTACTGAAAGGTGCTGATAAGCAAGTTGTTGGTCAGGTAGCAGCAGACATTCGTGCGTTCCGTCCACCAGAGCCTTACAAAGGTAAAGGTGTTCGTTATGCTGACGAAAATGTTCGCCGTAAAGAGGCTAAGAAGAAGTAGGTTAACACTATGGATAAGAAAATTGCTCGTCTGCGTCGTGCAACACGCACTCGCAAAGCTATGCAAGAGTTGGGTAAAACCCGCCTGGTGATTCACCGTACTCCGCGCCATATTTACGCGCAGGTGATTGCACCTGATGCTAAGGTTCTTGCAACAGCATCAACAGTAGATAAAGCCGTTTCTGAAGGGCTTGAAAGTTTAAGTAATGTAGCTGCCGCTACTGCCGTAGGTAAAGCAATCGCTGAACGTGCCGCAGAAAAAGGTATTACATCTGTAGCTTTTGACCGTTCTGGCTTTAAGTATCACGGCCGCGTTGCTGCGCTTGCAGAAGCTGCACGTGAAGCTGGTCTTCAGTTCTAAGGAGTGAGTCATGTCAAAATTTGAAGCACAAGCCGGTAGTGATCTGAATGAGAAGCTTATCGCTGTAAACCGTGTGTCAAAAGTAGTTAAAGGTGGTCGTATCTTCAGTTTCACTGCTCTTACAGTAGTGGGTGACGGTAACGGTCGCGTAGGGTTTGGTTATGGTAAAGCACGTGAAGTTCCTGCTGCTATTCAAAAAGCAATGGAAAAAGCGCGTCGTAACCTTACTAGTGTACAGCTGAGAGGCACTACACTGCAGCATCCTATTAAGGGTCGCCACTCTGGGTCGCGTGTTTACATGCAACCTGCATCAGAGGGTACTGGTATTATTGCCGGTGGTGCGATGCGTGCTGTTCTAGAAGTTGCGGGCGTGCAGAACGTATTGTCAAAAGCATACGGTTCTACTAACCCAATTAACATTGTTCGCGCTACTATCGACGCTCTTGAGAATATGCATTCTCCACAAGACGTTGCTGCGAAGCGTGGCCTAAGCGTCCAAGAAATTCTGGGGTAATAAAGCCATGTCGAACACAATTAAAGTAACACAGACTAAAAGTGGTATTGGGCGTTTGCCTAAGCACCGTGCGACCCTAACAGGTCTAGGTCTTCGTCGCATTAATCACACTGTTGAATTAGAGGACACTCCTTGTATTCGCGGTATGATTAATAAAGTTTCTTACATGGTTAAGGTTGAGGGAGAATAATCATGCGTTTGAATACTCTTTCTCCGGCGGCTGGCTCAAAGCCAAACGCCAAGCGTGTAGGACGTGGTATTGGTTCTGGTTTAGGTAAAACCGGTGGTCGTGGTCACAAAGGTCAGAAGTCTCGTTCTGGCGGTAGTGTTCGTCCAGGTTTCGAAGGCGGTCAAATGCCATTGAAACAACGTTTGCCTAAATTTGGTTTTACTTCACGTAAATCAATGGTAACTGCTGAAGTTCGTACTAGCGAACTAGCTAAAGTTACTGCTGACGTGGTAGATTTGGACGCTTTGAAGGCAGCTGGTCTTATTACTCGCAACATTAAGTTTGCAAAAGTAGTACTATCTGGCGAAGTTAAAGCACCAGTTACCTTACGTGGCCTGCGTGTAACTAAAGGCGCACTGGCAGCTATTGAAGCTGCTGGCGGTAAAATCGAGGAATAAGTACAAAACATGGCTAAGAATCCAGGAACAGCATCAGCAAGTGCACAAGGCGGCTTAAGCGAGCTTAAGAGTCGTTTACTATTTGTGCTTGGAGCCATTATTGTGTTCCGAGCAGGCTCCTTTGTGCCGTTACCTGGGATTGATGCCGCTGTACTGGCCGCGTTGTTTGACCAGCAAAAAGGTACCATTCTGGAAATGTTTAATATGTTTTCAGGTGGTGCACTTTCACGTGCTTCTATATTCGCGTTAGGTATCATGCCGTACATTTCGGCATCGATTATCATCCAGTTATTGACTGTTGTTCACCCAACCCTTGCTGAACTTAAAAAGGAAGGCGAGTCGGGTAGACGTAAGATTAGTCAATACACGCGTTATAGCACGCTGGTTTTAGCAACCTTCCAAGCTATTGGTATTGCTACTGGCTTACCAAATATGATGGCAGGTCTGGTAATTAACCCGGGTCTACCGTTCTATTTCACTGCGGTGGTTAGCTTGGTGACAGGAACAATGTTCCTGATGTGGTTAGGTGAGCAAATTACTGAACGCGGTATCGGCAACGGGATTTCGATTCTAATTTTTGCTGGTATTGTGGCAGGATTGCCTTCTGCAATCGGTCAGACGGCTGAGCAGGCGCGTCAAGGAGAGTTGCACTTATTGTTACTCTTGTTCATCGTTGCTCTTGTATTTGCGGTGACCTTCTTTGTGGTATTTGTAGAACGTGGACAACGTCGTATCGTTGTTAACTATGCAAAACGCCAACAAGGTCGCAAAGTGTTCGCTGCACAAAGCACACATTTACCACTTAAAGTGAACATGGCGGGTGTTATCCCAGCAATTTTCGCTTCAAGTATTATTCTGTTCCCTGGCACATTAGCGCAGTGGTTCGGTCAAAATGAAGGCTTGTCTTTCCTTTCTGACCTGTCATTAACGCTACAACCTGGGCAACCGTTATATGTGTTCTTGTATGCAGCAGCTATTATCTTCTTCTGCTTCTTCTATACTGCGTTGGTATTTAACCCTCGCGAAACAGCAGATAACTTGAAGAAGAGTGGCGCGTTCATTCCGGGTATACGCCCAGGTGAACAGACCTCGCGATACATAGACAAGGTGATGACTCGTTTAACCCTAGCTGGTGCTTTGTACATCACGTTTGTATGTTTAATTCCTGAGTTTATGATGATCGGAATGAACGTTCAGTTCTACTTCGGTGGTACTTCGCTACTTATTGTAGTGGTGGTTATCATGGACTTTATGGCTCAGGTCCAAACCCATTTGATGTCTCATCAATATGGTTCGGTTCTGAAAAAAGCTAATCTTAAAGGTTACGGCCGTTAGGCCGCCCTTGAGATTGGTCTTTAACTTTTACGGAGATAGCAATGAAAGTACGTGCATCCGTTAAGAAAATCTGCCGTAACTGTAAAGTTATCAAGCGCAACGGTGTTGTGCGTGTAATTTGCAGTGAGCCAAAGCACAAACAGCGCCAAGGCTAGTTAGTAGATTTCAAGACAATATTATTTGCAATGTGGTCATCTGTTGAGTATCCTTACGGGCTTTTCACAGATGGCCTTCGTTTAACACGAAAATTATAGGAGTGTGCCAATGGCCCGTATAGCCGGCATTAACATTCCTGATCAGAAGCACGCAGTTATTGCTTTAACTGCAATCTTCGGTATTGGCTTAACCCGCTCACAAAAAATTTGTGCGGCAGCCGGTATTGCTGAAGATGTTAAGATCAGAGAACTTGACGAAACACAAATCGATAAACTTCGTGACGAAGTAGCTAAATTCACTGTTGAAGGTGATCTACGTCGTGAAGTATCAATGAACATTAAGCGTCTGATGGACCTCGGTTGTTACCGTGGACTTCGTCACCGTCGCAGTTTGCCCCTTCGCGGTCAGCGTACTAAAACAAATGCGCGCACCCGTAAAGGTCCTCGCAAACCTATTAAGAAATAAGGGGTGAGTGAAAATGGCTAAAACTCCGACTCGCGCTCGTAAACGCGTAAAAAAACAAGTTGCTGATGGCATGGCTCATATCCATGCTTCTTTCAACAATACTATTGTGACTATCACTGATCGTCAGGGTAACGCGCTTTCTTGGGCCACTGCAGGTGGTTCAGGTTTCCGTGGTTCACGTAAGTCTACTCCGTTCGCTGCACAGGTTGCTGCTGAACGTGCTGCTGAAGCAGCTAAAGACTACGGCCTTAAGAACGTAGAAGTGTTTGTAAACGGCCCAGGTCCTGGTCGTGAGTCTTCAATCCGTGCATTACATGCTGCGGGTTTCCGTGTGACTAACATCACCGACGTGACTCCGATTCCACACAATGGTTGTCGTCCACCGAAGAAACGCCGCGTGTAGTTTCTGGATAGATTGGAGAAAGAAAAATGGCAAGATATTTAGGTCCAAAGCTTAAACTTAGCCGTCGTGAAGGTACCGATCTTTTCTTGAAAAGTGGTGTACGTGCGATCGACACAAAGTGTAAGTTGGATGCAGCACCTGGTCAACATGGTGCACGTAAAGCGCGTCTTTCAGACTACGGTTTACAGCTTCGTGAGAAGCAAAAAGTTCGTCGTTTATACGGCATACTTGAAAAACAATTCCGCAACTACTACAAAGCTGCTGCTCGCCTTAAAGGCAACACCGGTGAAAACTTGCTGCAATTGTTAGAAAGTCGTTTAGATAACGTTGTTTACCGTTTAGGTTTTGGTGCTACTCGCGCTGAAGCTCGTCAGCTAGTTAGCCACAAAGCTATCGTAGTTAACGGTCAAGTGGTTAATATTCCTTCTTACAAGGTATTACCAGAAGACGTTATCAGTGTTCGCGAAAAATCTAAGAAGCAAGCTCGTATCGTTGCATCTTTAGAAATCGCTGGACAACGTGAAGCGGCATCGTGGATAGAAGTAGACGCTACTAAAATGGAAGGCACTTTCAAACGCCTACCTGAGCGCGCTGATTTATCTGCGGAAATTAACGAACAGCTGATCGTCGAACTTTACTCTAAGTAAAGTTGAATTATAGAGAGGACACAATGCAGGGTTCTGTAACAGAGTTTCTAAAACCAAGGCTAGTTGAGATCGAACAAGTTAGCCCAACTCGTGCAAAGGTTACGCTTGAGCCATTAGAGCGTGGTTTTGGCCACACTTTAGGTAATGCTCTTCGTCGTATTCTTTTATCTTCTATGCCTGGTTGTGCGGTAACAGAAGTTGAAATCGATGGCGTGTTGCATGAGTACAGCAGTAAGGAAGGCGTACAAGAGGATATCTTGGAAATCTTGCTTAACCTTAAAGGTATTGCTGTGAAGTTAGAAGGTAAAGACGAAGTAACACTTAGTCTTGCCAAGTCTGGAGCAGGTCCTGTGGTTGCAGGCGACATTCAGCACGACGCTGATGTCGAAATCACTAACCCTGAGCACGTTATTTGTCACCTTAGCAGCAACGCTGAAATCAGCATGCGCATTAAGGTTGAACGTGGTCGCGGTTACGTACCAGCTTCAGTTCGGGTTCACTCTGAAGATGAAGAGCGTCCAATTGGTCGTTTGCTAACTGATGCAGCTTACAGCCCAGTAGAGCGTATTGCTTATACTGTTGAAGCTGCTCGTGTAGAGCAACGTACTGACTTGGACAAATTGGTTATCGATATGGAAACCAATGGTACTCTTGATCCAGAGGAAGCTATCCGCCGCTCTGCAACAATTCTTGCAGAACAATTGGATGCCTTCGTTGACTTACGTGATGTAAGTGAGCCTGAAGAAAAAGAAGAGAAGCCAGAGTTTGATCCAATCCTGCTTCGTCCTGTCGATGATCTAGAGTTGACAGTACGCTCTGCTAACTGTTTGAAGGCAGAAGCGATTCATTACATTGGTGACTTGGTACAACGTACCGAAGTTGAGCTACTTAAAACACCTAACTTAGGTAAAAAGTCGCTTACAGAAATCAAAGATGTATTAGCGTCACGTGGTTTGTCTCTAGGTATGCGCCTAGAAAACTGGCCGCCAGCTAGCATTGCTGATAAGTAGTCACTGGTTTTAACGTCTTAATATAGAAGGATAAGGTCATGCGCCATCGTCAGAGTGGTCGTCAATTGAACCGAAATAGTAGCCATCGTCAGGCTATGTTCCGGAATATGGCCAGTTCATTGGTTCGCCATGAAGTTATCAAGACAACATTGCCTAAAGCCAAAGAGCTTCGTCGTGTTGTTGAGCCATTAATTACATTGGCTAAAAATGACAGTGTAGCTAACCGTCGTCTAGCTTTTGCTCGTACTCGCGATGCAGAAGTTGTTGGTAAGCTATTTGCTGAAATCGGCCCTCGATTCAAAGAACGTGCAGGCGGTTACACTCGCATTTTAAAATGTGGTTTCCGTGCTGGCGATAATGCTCCTATGGCATTCATTGAATTATTGGACCGCCCTGAAGTTGAAGAAGTTGCTGAAGAAGCGGCTGAGTAAACTCAGACACTAAGTATAAAAAGCCGGACTTAGGTCCGGCTTTTTTTTGTCTTAAATTTGTAGAGTTAGCTGTTATCACTGCGAAATAATTACCCCGTTACAAACGTTTGTTGTGATCGAAGTAATAAGAGATGCGCGCCCGCGGATTCAAATACTCAAACACAGCATCGGGTAAGGCGCTGGGCTTAAGGGCTTTCTCAATGGTTAAGCCTGCCGCTTCTAAATCAATAATTGGTGCTTCAGTACGCGGGATATTGGGGTCATAAACTTGTACAGCAGGGAACAGCAAACGTTCCGAGTTTACCGACATCACCAAGCCAATCTGCCCTGAACTAAGCTGCACAACACTGCCTGGCGGATAGATACCCAACAAACGTATAAGTATGCCTAAGTCAGCAGCATTGAGCTGCGCTTTACGTTGTTTATAAAGGTAGGAAATAACCGTAAAAGGAATCCGGGTTAAGCGCGGGTCTCTTGGGTGGCATAAGCTGTCATACTCATTTACAACTGCAATGAGCTGGGCTAAGCGGTCGATGCTGTCGCCTTTTAACTTTTGTGGGTAACCACTGCCATCTAAATACTCGTGGTGTTGCGCCGCAATCACTTTTACCTTGGCGGGTATCGTTTCCGACAACTTGAGAAAATCAGCCCCATACTTAGTGTGCATCTTTAATAAGTTGGCTTCTTGAGCGGTTAACTTACCCGGTTTGCGTAGCACTTTATCGGGGATTTTCATTTTCCCTACATCGTGAAACAAGCCGGCCAAGCCTAAGATTTTTATATCTCGCTCGGAAAATCCTGCCGCTTTGGCTAGCATCATGGCAAGGATAGATACATTTAAACTGTGGTAGTAAAAGCTGTCGGCATCTTTGCTGTCGTTCATTAAGTGCAGCACTACACCCTCGCCAGAGAGTAAGTCATCGGCTAGGTTGTTAATTAGGGTTGTAGCGTCATCAACGGCGTTAAGTGGGCGGCTTTTCAGTTTGCTCATCACCGCGCGAACTTGCGCCATTGAGCGATCAAACTCTTTCTCAACTTTTTGTAGGTTACGGCGGTAGTTCTTTAACTCTTCAATACGCGCGCGTTTTTCTTCCCAGAGTGCTTTGGCGGCTTTTTCTAAAGCCTTAGCGTCATCCTTTTTTTCTTCGTCTTGTTCTTGGTTCGCCGGTAAAGGCGGCGTATCGCTTTTTTCAGGTACCACAATGACATGCTTCAATCCCAGATTCTTGATTACATCAATCTGGTCTTGGCTTTTTATTTTGAAGCTGGTGAACATAAACGGGTGCTCGCCCCATTTTACCGGAAGCTTAACAAACACACCTGTTTGTAATCGTTCTACATTAAGCTTTAACTCAGCCATGTGCCCTTACAACTTTTTTTCATCAGGGAGCATTATGAATAATTATTGGCACAAAATCAGCAGCTTTTAACAAGTTCTAGACATACACGAGGAACTATTTAAAATAGGTATCTAGATGTCTAGACATACATGTCTTGTTGTTAGCTTGGAGCCTCTTATGCCAATTTGTATTCCTGACCAGTTACCCGCTGCTGAAGTCCTGCGTAACGAAAATATTTTTGTTATGCCAGAGAGCCGTGCAGCCCATCAGGATATCCGTCCGCTAGAGGTAGTACTTCTTAATTTGATGCCTAAGAAAATTGAGACTGAAAACCAAATCCTCAGGCTGCTCTCTAACTCTCCCTTGCAGGTGAATGTAAAGCTATTACGTATCGATCATCGTGTGTCTAAGAATACACCCAAAGACCACATCGATAAGTTTTATCGTGATTTTGACAAACTGCGTGAGCGTAACTTCGACGGACTGATTATTACTGGTGCTCCTTTAGGGCAAGTACCCTTCGAAGAAGTGTATTACTGGGATCAAGTTAAAGAAATTATTGATTGGGCCACAACCCACATCACTTCAACCTTGTACTTATGTTGGGCGGCGCAGGCGGCGTTGTATCATTTATATGGTTTGAACAAACAAACTAGAGATACCAAGTTGTCTGGGGTGTATTGGCATCAAACCAAGCACAAGCATAATCCCTTGGTTCGTGGTTTTGATGACGCTTTTCTCGCGCCACTATCACGCTTTGCGCATTTTGATTCAAACCTAATTACCGAAGAAACCGACTTGAAGGTACTGGCCGATAACCCTGAAGCGGGTAGTTACTTATTTGCCAGCGAAGATTTTCGCCAAGTATTTATTACCGGTCATCCAGAGTACGCAGCAGATACTTTGCACAACGAGTATCAGCGTGATTCTCAAGAAGGCTTGAATCCGCAATTGCCCGAAAACTACTACACGCATGACGATTGCTCAGCCGCGCCATGTGCCACTTGGCGTAGTCATGGCCACCTTTTGTATAACAACTGGCTTAACTACTGTGTTTACCAAATCACGCCTTACGACTTAGCCGAGCTTAAACCCAAATCCGATAATATCTTGAAATAATTTCATATAACTTTATCGCAGATAAGCCCCATTAGGCAGTGTGCTACACTGCCGAGTCGAAATACCAGCGAAAGAAATAGGAAGTTCCCGTGTCAGCAAGGCTACAACTAGAAAAGCAACTCTCTCAACGCATCATGATCATCGATGGCGGCATGGGAACCATGATTCAGTCTTACAAATTTGAAGAGGCTGACTACCGCGGAGAGAGCTTTGCAGACTGGCATACCGATGTAAAAGGTAACAACGATATGTTGGTGCTAACACAGCCAAGAATCATTGCTGATATTCATCGTGAGTACTTGCTGGCTGGCGCTGATATTCTAGAAACCAATACCTTTAACGCTACAACTATCGCCATGGCCGATTACGACATGGAGAAGTACTCGGCTGATATCAACCGCGAAGCCGCGCGTATTGCTAGAGAAGTTGCTGATGAAGTGACGGCTTTAAACCCTGAACGTCCACGTTTTGTGGCGGGTGTGTTAGGCCCCACAAACCGTACCTGTTCTATCTCGCCAGATGTGAACGACCCAGGTTATCGTAATGTCACTTTTAACGAGCTAGTAGAGGCTTATGTTGAATCCACTAAGGCGCTTATAGAAGGCGGTAGTGACTTAATTTTAATCGAAACCATCTTCGATACTCTTAACGCAAAAGCGGCGGTGTTTGCAGTAGAAACCGTGTTTGATGAGCTGGGCTATAAATTGCCAGTGATGATTTCGGGTACCATTACCGACGCCTCAGGCCGTACCTTAAGTGGCCAAACAACCGAAGCCTTTTACAACTCTATGCGCCACGCTAGCCCAATTAGCATAGGTTTGAACTGTGCATTGGGGCCAGACGAGCTTCGCCAGTATGTTGACGAGCTTAGCCGCGTAAGCGAAACCTATGTCTCTGCTCACCCCAATGCAGGCTTGCCAAATGCCTTTGGTGAATATGACCTTGAAGCCAACGAGATGGCGGAACACATTGGTGAATGGGCACGCGCCGGTTTCTTAAATTTAGTTGGTGGTTGTTGTGGTACCACGCCTGAGCATATTAAAGCCATGGCCGAAGCGGTTGAAGGCGTAGCGCCACGCCAACTGCCAGAAATAGATGTAGCTTGTCGCCTTTCAGGGCTAGAGCCACTAACGATTACTGCAGACACTCTGTTTGTAAACGTAGGTGAGCGTAACAACGTTACGGGGTCAGCAATATTTAAGCGGCTGATCGTAGAGGAGAACTACGATAAAGCTATTGAGGTTGCCTTAAATCAAGTTGAGAACGGCGCGCAAATTATTGACATCAACATGGACGAAGGCATGTTGGATTCAAAAGCGGCCATGGTGCGCTTTTTGAACATGATTGCCTGTGAGCCCGATATCGCCAAAGTGCCGGTGATGATTGATTCATCTAAGTGGGATATTTTAGAAGCTGGCCTGCAGTGTGTGCAGGGTAAGCCTATTGTTAACTCCATTTCGATGAAAGAAGGGGTAGAGCCCTTTATTCGCCAAGCTAAAATTCTTCGCCGTTATGGCGCGGCGGTTATTGTTATGGCCTTTGATGAAGAAGGTCAGGCAGATACCCGTGAACGTAAGTTTGAAATATGTAGCAAGTCTTACGACATCTTAGTCAATCAAGTGGGCTTCCCGCCGGAAGATATTATCTTCGATCCAAACATCTTCGCGGTAGCGACCGGAATCGACGAGCATAACAACTATGCAGTTGATTTTATCGAGGCGGTAAAAGACATCAAAGATAACTTACCGCATGCGATGATTTCTGGCGGTGTCTCTAATGTAAGCTTTTCATTCCGTGGTAATAACCCCGTTCGAGAAGCGATACACGCGGTGTTCTTGTACTACGCGATTAAGAACGGCATGGACATGGGCATTGTAAATGCAGGTCAGTTGGCCATTTACGAAGACATTCCTAAAGAGTTAAAAGACAAAGTTGAAGCAGTAGTACTTAATACCCATAGCAATGCTACAGAAGAGCTGCTTGAAATTGCCGAGAAATACCGTGGTGACGGTTCTCAACAAGAAAGTGCTCAGGATTTAGAGTGGCGCACATGGGATGTTAAAAAGCGCCTAGAGCACGCCTTAGTTAAAGGCATCACCGAATTTATCGAAGATGACACCGAGCTAGCACGCCAATCGGTAGAGCGCCCATTACACGTGATTGAAGGGCCGTTAATGGACGGCATGAATGTAGTGGGCGATTTATTCGGCGACGGTAAAATGTTCTTACCGCAAGTAGTGAAATCTGCCCGTGTTATGAAACGCGCGGTAGCCTACTTACAGCCCTATATTGAAGCCGAGAAAGGCGAAGGCCAGCGCTCTAACGGTAAAATTGTAATGGCCACCGTGAAAGGTGACGTGCACGACATTGGTAAAAACATTGTTGGGGTAGTGCTGCAATGTAATAACTTTGAAGTCATCGACCTTGGCGTCATGGTGTCTTGCGACAAGATTCTTAAAGTCGCTAAAGAAGAAAACGTAGATATGATTGGCCTCTCTGGGCTTATCACTCCGTCGCTTGATGAAATGGTGCATGTCGCTAAAGAAATGCAACGTACCGGTTTAGATTTGCCATTGTTGATTGGTGGGGCAACCACTTCTAAAGCACACACAGCAGTTAAAATTGAACAGAATTATGAGCACCCTGTCGTGTACGTATCTAACGCTTCTCGCGCGGTGGGAGTATGCCAAAGTTTATTGTCCGACGAATTACGCCCTCCTTTTGTAGAAAAGCTGGATAAAGACTACGAGATTGTACGCGAACAGCATGCTCGTAAGCGCCCGCGTACTCCACCGGTTACTTTAGAAGTGGCTCGTGCTAATCGTGCGCCGATTGAGTGGGACAACTATACGCCGCCAGTACCTAAACAATTGGGCATTCAACAGTTCGAAGATGTGTCGATAGAAGACATTGAACCTTACATAGATTGGACCCCATTCTTTATGACTTGGTCATTGGCTGGCAAATACCCACGGATTCTAGAAGACGAGGTAGTGGGCGAAGAAGCTAAGCGTTTGTTTGCCGACGCCAAAGCAATGCTCGCTCGTTTTAAACAAAAGCGCGAAGTGAAAGTATCAGGTGTGTTTGGTTTGTTCCCGGCCAATAGCGTGGGTGACGATATTGAGATCTACACTGATGAATCACGCAGCGAACTGCTAGGAGTAAGCTCTCAGCTTCGCCAGCAAACCGATAAGAAAAAGGGCGCTAACAATTGCTTAGCCGATTTCATTGCACCCAAGGCGAGCGGCAAAGCCGATTACTTTGGTGCCTTTGCGGTAACTGGCGGAATTGGTGAAGATGAATTAGCCGATATGTATAAAGATGAAGGCGATGATTACAACGCGATTATGGTAAAAGCGATTGCCGATCGCCTCGCCGAAGGTTTTGCAGAGTACTTACATGCGCAAGTACGTAAAGACTTCTGGGGCTACGCAGCCGACGAAAACCTCAGCAGCGAAGAGCTAATTCGCGAAAACTACCAAGGCATACGTCCTGCACCGGGTTATCCCGCTTGTCCCGAACATACCGAGAAAGGTCTCATTTGGGACTTACTGGATGTTGAAAAACGGATTGGAATGATACTAACCGACAGCTACGCGATGTGGCCGGGTGCTGCGGTATCTGGCTGGTATTTCTCTCATCCAGAGAGCCGTTATTTTGCGGTGGCATCGATTCAAAAAGACCAAGTAGAAGATTACGCCAAGCGTAAAAATATGAGCTTGGAGGTTGCCGAACGCTGGTTAGCGCCTAACTTGGGTTACAACAGCTAAGCGCGGAATAAAACCTAGCTACATTTAAGTTTCGCGTTGCTGGCTGCAACGCCCGTCAACTCGCCCTTCAGCTTTAGCTTTAGGGCGATAAATCGCTTGAGTTTTAAGCTTATTCCCCCTACAATTTGCGCCGATTTTATCACTGAGAATCTTCTATGAACCCGGACCCCGACAGTCGAAACTTTTATCGTTTTATAGACCCGATACAACAAAATTTCTTCGCGTAGTCCGTCTGGTTAATGCTTGGCTCTATGCGATAGCTGGAGCAGTACATGGCACATCTTCAACAAAAATTAGAGCTCGCTTTAGTTAACTTAGACAAGTTAACCCTTCGCTCAACCCTCGATGAATACCACTTTGCCGACGTTGGTCAAGCTTTGGCTGAGTTTGAACCTAAAGAAGCCTTACCGCTTATCTCGATGTTTTCGCTAGGTGATCGCGCTAAAGTTTTCTCGTATTTGCCTCCCTATCTACAAGCCGACGTAGCGGGTTTAATGAAGCGTCATAAATTGGCCGCGTTGTTTTCTCGCATGGAGGCGGATGAGCGCGCCGATTTATATAACGACTTAGACGAAGAGCAACGCGCCATGGTTTTGCCTGGCTTAGCTCAAGCCGAGCGCGAAGATTTACGTAAGCTTTCCAGTTACGCCGAAGGAACCGCAGGGTCAATTATGACCTCTGATTACGCCACCCTAAAAGAACATTGGCTGGTTAGCCGCGCGTTAAAGCAGCTGCGACTTGAAGCGCCCGATAAAGAAACTATTTACCAAACTTATGTGATTGACCGCGAACGTCGACTGCTCGGTACCGTGTCTTTGCGTGAACTGATTCTGGCCTCTCCCGATATTCAAGTGCGCGAGTTAATGCGTACCGAAGTGGTATCGGTCACCGTAGAAGAAAGCCAAGAGCATGTGAGTAAACAAATTCGCCATTACGATCTATTGGCCCTGCCAGTGGTGGATGAACAGCAAAAGCTGGTTGGCATTGTTACTTACGATGACGCGATGGATGCGGCGGTTGAAGAAGCCACCGAAGATGCCCAAAAAAGTGCCTCAGTAGGTAAGCTTGACGAAACAGTAGACCGAGTGAGCATTTGGGAGCTCTACCGTAAACGGGTAATGTGGCTGGTACTGCTAGTGTTTGGCGCGATGTTCTCTGGCGCGGGTATTGCTCATTTTGAAGAAACGATTTCGGCCAACGTTGCCTTGGTGTTTTTCTTACCTTTATTGATTGGTAGTGGCGGTAACGCAGGTTCACAAGCAGCAGCCTTAATGGTACGAGCATTGGCCACTGGCGAAGTAGATAAAAATGACTGGTCTAAATTGTTTAGCCGTGAACTGTTGGTAGGGCTAGCACTTGGCTTAACTATGGCGGCTGCAGTATATAGTGTAGGGGTATTTCGTGGCGGCCCAGACGTAGCAATGATTGTATCCATGTCGATGGTGATCATTGTATTAGTGGGGTCACTGGTGGGCTTAAGTTTACCGTTTTTGCTGAATAAGATGAAACTCGACCCTGCAACAGCCTCTGGCCCACTGGTAGCGACAATTGCCGACGTATCTGGGGTGTTAGTTTATTTTGGCTTGGCTAGCGCCATACTCGGCTTATAACGCGACACGCAGCCACAAAAAAAGCGAGCCATAATAAGCTCGCTTTTTGCTTTCAGTCATTCAGGTTTAGTCTTTGCTTTTTTCGTTACTGTTTGCCGGGCGAATTAAGCTCACCCCTTCACGAATAATCATTAAACCCACACCTACCAGCTTAACGCATACGTATAAAAATACGATCAGCACTATTACCTTGATGAAGGTTTGAAAAATCTCAAAAAACTCTTCGCTAACTTGGGTATTTATGGCATCGGTATCGGCCATTAACCAGTTAAAAAAGTGCTGCATGAAGGGCGCATCATGCGGCAAGGTAATTAAACTCACTGTTTGTGGTAGCACATAGGCTATCACTGCGATTCCTACCACTATTAGCGCAATGCCAATAAGTAATCTTGAGCGGTTTAGCGCCGTGTTCATATACATCCTTGAATGGTTATTAATAGTTCTATTGTTAGTAGCATTACCTGAGTGACTAAAGAGATCAAGTAAACTTAGCTTTCCTGCTCTATACCAAAGGCTTGTTGCCGCTCTTCTAGTTGCTCTTGCAGGTCAAACCAGCTTAGTTCAGTTTCTTCTAGTTCGCTCTTAAGTTCTGCTTGTTGTTGTAAACACTTTTGCAGTTGTGCTTTGTTATCGGCTTCATACAGTTCTGGTTCAGCCATTTTTTGTTCTACTTCGTCTAAACGTTGCTGGGCTTTAGCGCTGCTTTTCTCAAGGCTTTCTAATTGCTTACGAATGCCCTTGGTTTGCTGACGAAATTCAGCTTCGCGACGTTTCTGTTCTTTACGTTGATTCACCGGGTTCGCGCCAGTAGCACTACTTTCTGTACCGTTGCTGTTTATCTGTCGGTTGGCTTGGCTTAGCCATTGTTGGTAATCGTCTAAGTCACCCTCAAAAGGCGAGACCCGCTGGCTGTCTACCAAGTAAAACTCATCGGTAGTGGCGCGCAGTAATGCTCGGTCGTGCGATACAATAATCATTGCACCGGTAAACTCTTGCAGCGCCAAAGTGAGTGCGTGGCGCATTTCTAAATCTAAGTGGTTGGTAGGTTCGTCAAGTAGTAATAAGTTAGGCTTTTGCCATACTACTAGCGCCAATACCAAACGGGCTTTTTCGCCACCACTAAACGGCGCTACCTTTTCTAGAGCTTGATCGCCTTGGAAACCAAAACTGCCTAAGTATTTGCGTAACTCAGCCTCAGTAGTATTAGGGGCCAAACGCTGTAAATGTTGCATCGGCGTATCGTCGGGGCGTAGGGTTTCTAATTGGTGCTGGGCAAAGTAACCCACTTTAGCCATTTTGTTTATTTCTACATTACCAGCCAGCGCTTTTAGCTCACCAGAAAGCAGTTTAATAAAGGTAGATTTACCCGCGCCGTTACGGCCTAACAAACCAATACGGCTGCCAGGCACCAAGTTAAACTTAACTTGTTCAAGAATGGTTTTATCTTCATAGCCCGCGCTCACTTTTTCCATGGTAAGCAAGGGTAGGGGCAGGTTGTCTGGCTTTCTAAACTGAAAGCTAAACTGCGAATCTACGTGTGCTTGGCTAATCACTTCCATTTTTTCAAGTGCTTTTAGGCGGCTTTGTGCTTGCTTGGCTTTACTGGCCTTGTAACGAAAACGGTCTACAAAGCCCTGCATATGCGCTCGCTCGCGCTGTTGCTTTTCATACATGGCTTGTTGCTGAGCCAAGTGCATGGCTCGCATCTGCTCAAAGTCTGAGTAGCCACCGGTGTATTCATTTAGTTTTTGATGCTCAATGTGCACAATGCGATTAATAATATTATCCAGAAAATCGCGGTCGTGAGAAATCAGAATTAGCGTGCCGGGGTAGCGCTTAAGCCACTGTTCTAACCACACCACGGTGTCTAAGTCTAAGTGGTTGGTTGGTTCATCCAATAGTAATAGATCGGAGCGAACCAATAGCGCTTGGGCTAGGTTTAAGCGCATTCGCCAACCACCCGAAAAGTCACTTACGCTTTGCTGTTGGCCTGCCTCACTAAAGCCCAAACCCGCCAGTAACTCAGCGGCTTTGGTTTTAATTTGGTAACCACCAATGGTGTCCATTTTGGTATGCAAGGTGGCAATGAGCTCGCCTTTTTCAGCTTCTTCTGCAGCAGTAATATCGCGCTCTAGTTGGCGAAACTCTTGGTCGCCGTCAATCACGTAATCAATGGCTTTGCGTTTAAGCTCAGGCGTTTCTTGGGCAACGCTGGAAATTTCCCACTTGCTTGGCACACTTAAGTTGCCTGCATCCACTTGCAGTTGGTTTTTTAACAAAGCAAATAGCGATGATTTACCGCAACCGTTTTGCCCCACTAAACCCACTTTTTGGCCAGGGTGAATGGTGAGGTTTGATTCTTCTAAAAGAAACTTGGTGCCGCGTTGCAGGCTAATATTGTTGGCTACGATCATGGTTGTTGCTATGTGCTACTAAAAGTGTGCAATAATGCCGCTATGATACCCGATGCGGCTAATGTCGCATAGCAACATGGCAGTGCAAACTAGAGTTAACTATGGCAAAACATCGTTTTATTGCGGGCGCAGTATGCCCAGAGTGTGAAGAGCAAGATTCTATTCGTTTAATCGTTGAGCAAGTGAACGGTGAAGAGCACGAGCACATTGAGTGCGTAAGCTGTAACTACCACGCCGAACGCCCCAAGCAGCAAGAAGAAAAAGCCGAACAAGACATTATTGGTTTGTTTAAGCCTTAGGTCGCTCCCTTGCTTGAGTGTGTTTTATGGTCACGGCTTAAAACTCAACTATAGCGGCGGAGTGTTTTATTTCTTGATGGTATTAACACCCCACCTTGTTTTAATGCGATGTTTACTGGCACAGAACAGCTATATGTTCCGCTGAAAACTTTAGTTAGTTTGTTTTTACTCTTTCTAAAACGAACTCAAAGCCTTGCCGAACTGTTCCAGAAAACGAAGATACTCGCCATAGATCATGATCCATTACAGCTCTTACACCTCCTGAACTAGTTCCATATTTAGTGCCTTTAACTATTAGCAGTCTACATTCCTTTTTACTTGCGAATGTTTCATTTATGGCATCGAATAATTCCTTACCATGGCTCACGGTTAAAGGTGCATCACCTAAATCTTTAGATAAAGGCCTTACTTTTTTGATAAATACACCGTCTTTATGCTTATAGATATTTCGTTTTTTATCAATGTGGTCTTGTTCTGCAGTAAATATGAAATGATTTTCTGTTTTAGAAATCCAAGAATACTGATCTCTTTGAGCAGCACCGTATACTTTAAGCGCATTTTTCAAACCATTAATAAACTTTGGTAACGGTTTAGATGGTTGCATAAACCTCCGCTAGCAAACTAACACCTGCACGATATTTTTGCTGGTATACTAATTAAGCTGAAACACAGTGCCCTAACTGTTTAAACCAAAGACACGCCTACAACACCGAATGTAGCAAATCGTATGGACGCATTTGTTATACGATTTTACCGACTAATAAACTCTATGATAAACCGAACAATTTGTTTAACAGGATAGATAAAACCCAACCGATTATCGCGCCTATTACCCCACCAACAATTAAGCCTGACAACTGATTTTTTAGCTTTGCTTTTTCTTGAATATCGTGAGTGAGTCCATGAATATGGTTAGATTGCTCGTCTATTTTTAATGACTGGCTGGTAATCTGTTTTGAAAGCATATTAATCAACTCAGAATCGACACCTAAGCCAAGGCTATTTAGTAATGTTTTTTCAGGCATCAATGTCGGTGTACCAGCCTTGATTACGAAAGCTCTGCCATCCGCGAAAGCTATTGAATCAGATTTACCCACTTTTAATAAGTATACTCTTTGGCCCCTTGGCGAGTGCTCTTCAACGTTGTACAGAGCATTAACAAGAAGCTCGCGGGTATCTTTAATTGTTTCCGGTGATACGGTTTGGTACCCAGAGCCAAGATTTGATTCTGAGTATGCGCCAACTAGAATATACCCTCCATCCGTATTACTTAGACCAGAAACATATTCAGAAAGGGATTTAGCCGGTATTGTTGCGGGCAGTATAAATGATGAAACACTATCAGCATTAGCTATAAACTCTGATGCCCAATCCTGTTTTGATGTGTCTAATTCTGACAAGTCTACTTTTTCCACTTCTATTTCGAATTTCTTATTTTTTAAACTAAATCGTATAGTACTTTATTAGAGTGACCTCTCGAGATGAAAAAGCTTCGTCTAATCATATCGTAGCAAGTTTAGTTATAATAATAACAAACTCAATTATTTGCACTGATGATATTTAACCTTCCTCTTTGCTCTTCGAATTGCGCGCGCGTATTTGGTGAAAAGATGAAAGCTTTGCTTGTTCAATGCTTATGACCTCGCCGAGAGGCTAAGGCTTTAACATCACTAATGAAGAAGTCTTAGGGTTGCATTGAGTGAGCGTAAATTGGCATGAGACAAGCTTATAGCTCCAAGCCTGGAGTATTTAAAGCAGTCACTTTTGACTCTGTTTACAATCCTTACACAAACAACTCAGCTCCAGTTGTGGGCTCAGTAAGTGATAACCCACTTGTTGCGCGCGATTATCTATTTCGTCGATTAAGTGCTGGGGAATGGTGATTTCTTCAACGCTTTGGCAATTTTGGCAGATTAAAAACTGCGAGACTTGATGATGACACTGTTCGTGAATATGCGAGCAAGCCACAAACTTGTTTTGAGATTCTAATCGATGAACCAGTTGGTGTTGGGCAAGAAACTCAAGGATTCGATATACCGACATTGGCGGCATAGTTTGTTCGGCTTGCTGATTGTAAATATCCAGTATTTCGTAGGCCGACATTGGCTTTTGCTGCTGTAGCAATACCCGCAAAATTTGCTCCCGCTTCACGGTTAAACGCGCGCCGGAATCTTTGCAACGGTGAGTTGCACTATCTACGATACTTTGGTCACTCTGTCGGGTCATTGTCATCCAAAATTCTGGTTAAATGTGGCTAACTGGCGAAATCTACACTCAGCAATAAACGAGGGTATACCTCATCTGATGTGGGCGAGCGATGCATTAAACCGTGCTCACTCTCTTCGTCCCAAGCTTGCCCTTTTAATAAGGCGACTGCAAACAATGGCAGGTCTTGTAATGGCGGTTGGCTGGGCTGCTCGGCTAAGCGGCTTTTGGGCAATACACTGTACTGTGTGCCAGCGCCTAGGTAACTCAGTAGCAAGCGGCATGGTACCTGATCACAGTGTAGTTTTGGACACATTGTTTGCTCTAGTTTGACCAAGCGCATACCAATTACGTCGAGTTCGAATAAGCAGCTAAACATATCGCACACTAGCACTAGGTCATCAATCATGGCTTGGCGGCCTGTGCCTGGCGGTAGTTTTTCACTGATATAGCTTGCTACTTCGTTGGTATTGAGCCTGGCAGAAATTCCTCTAAAAGTACTTTGCTCATCTACCAAGCTGGCAGCGTATTCTGCAATTTGGGGATCAGGCTGGCGCTGCCACACTGCTAGCTCAGTTTGACTGCTATAAATTTCGGTGAGCGCTTGGGCGGTTGCGCCAGTATTGACTACTGGCGTGGCGGTTGGCATGTTCATTATCGGCTTCCTTGAGCAAATTGTGGCTGTAGTTTCACTGTTGAGGTACGTGGCGATACCTGAGCAAAGGCGTTATGCGCATGTAAGCTTTCGAGATGCCTTACTTGAATCGCAATACTGGGATAAAGCGGTGTAAGTTGCTGGGTGAGGCGTCGGCTAATATCTTCTACAAACATTAAGTTCTCGCCATTTAGCTCGGCAAAGGCTTGTTCGTCGGCGCGTTTTACGCTGGTTTGTACTGGAGTGGCGATAATCGCTTCTAGTTGTTCAATCAAGTTGACCAAGCCTAAAGCTGTAGAGTGCGTGGGTAATGGCAGTGATACTAAGGCCACACTGCGTTGGCTGTGGGGTGTGGCAAGGGTGCCATTTTGTTTAAGCCAGGCTGCGGCTTGTGAAGGGCTTAAGGTTTTATCTTCGCCAAAGTGCTGTAAAAATTGGTGGGCTAAACTTTCTCTGACAAGGGCGGCAGAGCAAGGGCAGGTTGAGGAATACTGCAGTTCGACTTGTAAGGCAACAGAAAGCGCTTGTCCTTGTATTAACTCGGCAGATAAGGTGATGGGGTAACGCTGCCAACCAGCAGGGCTATTGCTGACTAAGGCGGGGCGCTTTAACAAAAACTCGAACTGTAGTTCTATTCTCGCAGCGGTAGAGCGAACGTCTGAATGGCTGCTTAACACTTGCGCCAAACAGTGTTCTAGAGATTGGCGAGTGAGTGCTTGCTGAGCCAATTCGTTAAGCAAAAAGTAAAGCCGCGACATATGAATTCCCCGCGCAGCTTGCTCGCCGCCAGGTAGATCGACGGCGATACTGGCACTGGCGTGGCTATGGGTTAAGCCTGCTGGCTCATCTAAATAAACCGGTACCGAAATATCATCCATACCCACCCAGCTAATTGAGGGCTGATGTGTGGTTAGCGATGAACTGGCTACATCGGGCAGTTGGGATCTCAACAATTTCTTCTCTTTACATTATAAGTTCATGAGTGATACGTTATATCATATCATTTGTATTGGTGGCGATGAAGCTATGCATTTTTATTATCTCGGCTTGGCCGCGCGTTTGTGTTCGTTAGTGTTAGTGGCGGCGCTGCTCATCTTATTAACCTATGGAGCCGTTTAGGTTATGCAAGCGATTGTTGAGATGGATGCGCTGACAATTGGCCACCACGCTAATCAAGCCATAGTAAATAACGTGCAAGCCTTTATCCCCAGCAATGGCATGCTGGCGCTGGTTGGCCCTAACGGCGCTGGAAAATCCACGTTATTAAAAACCATTTTAGGCGTGATTAAGCCCTTGAGCGGTGACTTGGTTTACCATATCAATCCTCGTCACGACATTGCCTACATGCCTCAGTTATGCAGCGTAGAACGTAGTTTCCCTATCAATCTCAAACAGTTTGTAAGTGCCGGTTTATGGGCAAAAACAGGTTGGTGGCGACCTATGCGACGTTACCAGCATGAGGTGCAACAGGCACTGGTTCAGGTGGGGATCGAAAACTTAGCCTCCAAGATGTTAAGTGAACTATCGGGCGGGCAATTACAGCGAGCCTTGTTTGCGCGGATGTTATTACAGCGCAGCAAATTAATGCTGCTTGATGAGCCTTTTAACGGCGTAGATGAGGCGACTGTATCGGTATTACTTGAGCAACTAAAACGTTGCCAAGAAAATGGTGCGACTATTGTTGCTGCAATACATGATTTGGAGTTAGTTAAGCAGCACTTCGAGTATTGTTTGTTGTTTAAAGAGGGCGGGGTTGTGCAAGCTAGCAGTGATGAACTGTTTACTCCTCATTACTCTGCAGTGGCGAAGCCCTCAATAAGGGTTGTTGAGTTTGTTGGTCAAAACTTAAAGCGGGCGAACTAACATGCTTGATTTAATATCCTTACTGTTTGCCCCCTTTATTGATTACCAATTTATGCGCCGAGCGCTGGTGGGTTGCGCCACTTTATCGCTGGGAACCGCTCCCATTGGGGTGTTTTTAATGTTGCGACGATTGAGTTTAACTGGCGACGCAATGGCTCATGCCATTTTGCCCGGGGTAGCCTTGGCCTATTTGTTGTGTGGTTTGTCGGTGGTAGCAATGACCATTGGTGGCTTAGTCGCGGGTTTACTGGTGGCGATGTTAGCCGGCGCTACAGCGCTTAAAACTAAAAGCAGTGAAGACAGTACCCTCGCGGCTTTTTATTTGGGTTCACTCGCTTTAGGCGTGTTACTCATCTCTGCCAAAGGCAGCAATATCGATCTCTTGCATGTTCTTTTTGGCACCGCCTTAGCGCTGGATGATACCGCGTTAACACTGCTATTGATTACCTGTGTTTGCAGCTTAGTGGTGTTTACTCTTATCTACCGACCACTGGTACTGGGAACGCTTGATAAAGACTATTTAGATAGCTTTGGTAGCAGCGGAAAAGTGGCCCATTTAGCCTTTATGTTTCTGGTTGTGGCCAACTTAGTGGCGGGTTTCCATGCGCTAGGAACGCTAATGGCTGTAGGCCTAATGATTTTGCCCGCTTGTATCGCCCGATTTTGGACCCGTAAGCTAGAGTCTATGTTGCTGTTGTCGATATTACTCAGCGTTGCTGCCTGTTGGGCTGGGCTGTTGTTGTCTTATTACTTCGGCTTTTCTACCAGCCCAAGCATTGTGCTGTTGCTAGCCGCTTGTTACCTCATTTCTGTGGTGTTTAGTCCACTCGATGGATTACTCCGTAGTGGCAAACCAACTCCCTCTTTCAATCATAACAATAAGGATATGCTCTTATGATTCGCCGTTTTATTGTCAGCCTTACACTCTCTCTCTATGTGCTTCTTCCAGCGATTAGTTTGGCCGCCCCGGTAAAAGTGGTGACTAGCTTTAGTGTGCTAAAAGACTTGGTAAAGCAAGTAGGGGGAGAGCAAATAGAGTTGACTAACCTTGTCGGGCCGAACGGAGACGCTCATGTTTATCAGCCCTCACCCGCAGATGCGCAAGCAGTGGCCCATGCTGATCTGTTAGTGATAAACGGTTTGGGTTTTGAAGGTTGGATGGAGCGCTTAGTTGAGGCCGCAGATTTTCAAGGTTTAATGCTTGCCGCTACTGATGGCATTGGTGTGATTCATCTTGAGGAGCATGACGATGAAGCCGAGGCTACATACCAAGATGAGCACGAAGCACACCATGAAGGTGGGGCTAAACACCATGATGAACAGGAAACACATCATGAAGACGACGCTGAACACCATGACGAGGGTAAAGAAGATCATCATGCTCATCACCATGGCGAGTTTGACCCACATGCTTGGCATAGTGTGATAAATACGCGTACTTATGTTCACAACATACTTGCGGCGCTGGTAAAGGTATCACCCGAAAACAGAGCCTACTTTGAAGAAAATGCCGCGCGTTACCTTAGTCAGCTTAAGCAGCTGCAAACACGGTTAGCGGCCGAAATGGCTTCGGTTCCTGCAAACAAACGTAATGTGATTACCTCGCATGATGCCTTCGGCTACTTAGCTAAAGACTATGGTTTTCACTTTACTGCTCCACAGGGTATGAGTACCGAAGCAGAAGCGTCTGCAGCCGATGTGGTTAACATTATCAAACAAATTCGCCAGCAAAATATCCAAGCCGTATTTGTAGAAAATGTATCTAATCCGCGTTTAATCGAGCAAATAGCCCGCGAAACTGGCGTTAACATTGGCGGTGAGCTGTATTCCGATGCTTTAGCAAGCGAGGATCAAGCCGCTGGGACCTACATAGGAATGATGGAACATAACATCTCCACCTTAGTGAATGCGCTCAAGTAGCGGTTTTAGCGAGCCCAAAGGTGCTTAAAACAAATAGAGCGCTGTGGTGGGTTGCCATGCTATGCATGGCGCCCTTATTGGTGAGCGCACACCCTCATTCATGGATAGATGTGCGAAGTTATGTGGATGGAAAAAACCAGCAAATTAACGGGGTAAGCATGGTGTGGCAATTTGACCCTATGACCTCTGCTTATATGTTGGACGGCGAAGATCTAGACGGTGTTAATCGCCAGCTAACGTTAACTCGTATGGCTCAAGACTTAGTGATTAACATTAGCGATTTTGATTATTTTACCAAGGTTTATTGGAACCAGCAGCCAGTCGAGTTGGCTGGAGCTAGCATGCAACGGGTTACTATTGAAGGGCTCAAGGTGAGCTTTAGTTTTTACCTGTCGTTCAAACAGCCTATTTCAATGCACGCTATTTCAATGGGACAGGGGACCTTAGATATCCGTGTTTTTGATCCCAGCTATTACATTGATATGTCCTGGCGCGATTCAAACGATCTTGCTCTCGCGATTGAGTTACAAGCGGCGTGTAGTCAAAAAATTATAGAGCCAAGCCCTAGTTCAGAACAAATGAGTTATGCCTTGGCGCTGCCTGCCGATGCTAGCCCTGATAACGCTTTAGGTAAATTATTTACTCAGCAGGGCGTGATTACCTGCGAATCACTGTAAGGATGTAAATGATGAGCCGTCACCATCGCTCTGTGCTGCTATTGGCCTGTCTATTGTTAGTTGTGGGCGGAAGCAGTATTTATCTGTGGTTGTCATTTCCTCAGCTGTGGATGCAATCTAAACGCTGGCAAATGGAACTGAGTCGCTACATTAGTGAGTTGTTGAGCTTGGCATCGCAACATCCGGTAAAGGCAGTGTGGACAACGTTTTTAGCAAGCTTGAGCTATGGGGTTTTACATGCAGTTGGGCCGGGGCATGGCAAGGTGATTATGGCCAGTTACTTGAGTACTCATCCGGCGAAACTTAACACTAGCCTTAAGCTCTCTTTATCAGCGGCTATGCTGCAAGCGCTGGTGGCTATCACCTTGGTGAGTACCCTGCTATTTGTTATGGACAGCAGCATTAGCCAACTCAATATTCAGGCCGAACGGCTGGTTGAGTTGAGTTATATCGCGATGATACTACTGGGCCTAATTGTGGCTTGGAAGGGCGTTAAACAATACCGAAGCTCTCTGAAAAGATTGAATCTGGTGAATATTGGGTCACGGCTTACTGGCCAAGAGCTTAAGACTAATACAGTGCCTTTTACTCCCCTGTTAAGCCCACACAATAACGATTGTGAATGCGGGCATAGCCACGTAGCAAGTTCAGCGTCATTAACCGAGGCCAGCAACTTGAAAGACTATTTCGCTATTGTTGTCAGTATTGGTATGCGGCCATGCAGCGGGGCGCTAATGGCACTGATATTTGCAAAATCCTTAGATGTTTATTGGTTGGGAGTAGTCAGTGCGCTGTCAATGGGATTGGGCACGGCGATAGCGATCGGTTTGCTTGCTTGGCTATCATTATCGGGAGGAGGACTGGCTAAGCGTTATGTTTCCTTAACCGGCCAAAAATATCGCGTGCTGCGCTTAGCTGTAAAACTGGCTGCCGCAGGCTTAATTTGTTTATTGGGGCTCGTTATGCTGAAAAGCCAGTCCTTATTATTCTCACCGATATTGTGAAATAACCATGAGCAGTTTTGGGATACGCATGGTGTTAGCTTATTAAGCTAAGGTTTTGCCCAAAATTGTCAGGCTATAATCTTGCTTATCCATTCTTGCCACATTTGGTAGCTGGCCCCAGTGCTGGTATCCAAGCTTTTCAAACAAGGCAAGGCTAGGCCCATTATGACTAAATATGAAGGCCAACAGTATTTCTATTCCCAGTTCTTGGGCAATGGGTTCGGCGGCAAGTAACAAGCGTTTGCCTAAGCCTTTACCGCGCTGGTCTTCAGCTAAATAGAGACTGATTTCGGCGCTATGTTGGTAAGCTGGGCGACCATAAAAATCACTAAAGCTTAACCAAGCAACCACTTCCCCGGCTTGTTCTATTACGTATAAAGGGCGCTTGGGGTGTTGGTGCTGCTTAAACCATTGAAGGCGTGAGGCTACCGTTTGTTCTTCTGTATCGGCTGTTACTTGGCGAGAGGCTACGATCGAGTTGTAGATCTCTACAATGCGAGGAAGGTCGGCTTCAAGCGCCAGGCGAAAGGCTACAGACATGTCAGTATTCCACTTAGTAATGCGGTGGCGGTGTTTCTTGCTCTTGAGGGGCGACGGCTGCGCTGCCATCGCCTTCAAACAATTTGGCGCGAATAAGCTTAAACTGATGTTGTAGCGTTTCTAGCTGATTTTGTTGATCTTGTAGGGCAAGGTTTAGCTGCTCGATGGTATCTTCTTGAAAGGCTATTTTGGTTTCAAGGCGTTCAATAACGCCGTCTAATTCTTGCTGATTCATACCGCTACTTCTTTAATTCCCAAACTTCGACTAAACCGCTCGAGCTGGCGCTCGCTAGCTGGCCATTATCGAGCATCGCCGCACTATACACAACCGCGCTTTTAGGACGTGTTTTTTTGGTAGGGGTGACTAGCCAATGTTGCAGTGCTTGGCCACTTGCTACATGCCAAACGCTTAATTTTCTGGCGGCTGAGCCAGTAAGTAACCACTCGCCTTGATTAGCAAAGCTCACATATGAAAATATGTTTTGTCGAGCGGTAAGTTTTAACTGGCTAACTTGCTCGCCGCTTGGAATGGCCCATACTCGGGCTAGCTTGCCGTTATCGGCAGTAAACGCGTATTTACCGTTAGACTCTAAAGCGACCGATGATACCCGCCCTTGATGCGGAAAGCGCAAAATAACTTGGGCGGTTTGGGTATCCCAAAATAGTGCTTGGTAATCGTTACCGCCGCTGAGGGCGTAACGGCCATTAGCGGATAGCGCTACTGCGTTAATTTTTTCGCTGTGACCTAAAAACTCTAAGCGACGGCCAGAGAGTAGGTCGAGGTGGATGACTTTGCCATCGCCTAAGCCAATCAGAACTTGTTGGCCATTGCTGGTTAAGGCAATGTCGCGAATGCTCGATTCACTGAGCTTCCAATAACCTAGCGCTCTGCCACTGGCGATATCCCACACCACAAAATCATCACGGCTGGCACTTATGGCATAGCGGTTACCCTCGGCAATTTTAACCAAAAAGACTTGGTTGTTGGCTTGGTTTTGATGATCCCACTGAAATAGCTGACGTTGTTCTTTTACATCCCACAGGCTTAAACCATGGTGAATAGAAGAGACCAAACTGAGGCTGCCGTCAGACGAAAAATCGGCAGCATAAGATCCGTCAGTAGCTTGCTCCCAGCTGCGAACAGGAGGTGAGTCGTCGCTACAACTGGTTAATAGCAGAGTAAAGCTATAAATTACAAATAACTTAATAATTGTCATTTTTTTGCGTTTTTTTACGGAACTGTCACTAGGTTGTGTTGACTAATAGGGTTAGTATAAGGGCTTTGCGGGCTAAGTGTTTAATTATTCATAATGATCTTGCACGCTATGCCACAGATTTAATGCGACTTAATTGGAGATAAATGAATGAAAAAGTATTTTGCCGTGTCGGTTTTGGCCGCCTCGATATTAGCCGTTACCGGCTGTCAGGAAGAGAAAGCTGAAGCTCCAGCGGTAGCTCAAGTAGCCTTAGAGAACGAAGGTCAACAGCAAGCCTATGCAATTGGTGCTTCTGTATCTCGTTACATTGCCACTACACTTGAGCAGCAAAAAGAATTGGGTCTTGAATTAGATAACGCATTAGTTCTTAAAGGCATGCAAGACGGTTTAAGTGGCGAAGTAGCCATGTCTGAAGAAGAAATTCAGCTAGCACTTAAAGCGCTAGACGAGAAACTTGCTGGATTGGTAGAAGCTAAAACGGCTGAAGATGCAGCTGCAGCTCAAGCTGAAAGCGCTAAGTATTTGTCAGATAACGCTGCTCGCGAAGGCGTTTCAGTGACTGAGTCTGGTTTACAGTTTGAAGTATTAACTGACGCTGAAGGCGACAAGCCAAGCGCTGCTGATACAGTAACTGTTCACTACAAAGGTACCCTGACTGACGGAACTACTTTTGATAGCTCTTACGACCGTGGTGAGCCAGCAACGTTCCCACTAAACCGTGTGATTCCAGGTTGGACCGAAGGTGTTCAACTTATGTCTAAAGGCGCGAAGTACAAATTCTTCATCCCTTCAGAGCTAGGTTACGGTGAAAACGGCGCAGGTAGCATTCCACCTAACTCAATCTTAGTATTTGAAGTTGAGTTAATGGAAATTGAAAAAGCTGATGCAGCGGCAGAAACGCCAGCTAGCTAATCAATAGCTTGATCAAAAAAACGCAGCATTTAGGTGCTGCGTTTTTGTTTATAGCAAAATAATAAAAAAGGCCTCTTGTGAGGCCTTTTTATTTGGTTTTTATTCTGCAGCAGCGCTTTGTTGGCTGTGCTGGTATAAATGGTCGAGTAATTCATCTTCTACTGCGAAGCGCTCTTCCATTTCTTGTCCCAGCTGAGATAAGTCTCTGTCGAAGCTGTTGAGCTCGATGTCTTCACTCACTTCGGCGTACTTGTCGTTAAAGGCCAGTGCGGTGTCAGTGGTTTCGGTAATTTGCGGTAATAAGCTTTCGCCAGGTTTGGTATCACCATCGTTGGCGCATTCACTCACAATTTGCTCGTAGATTTCAAAATGACCTGTTGATGCGTAATCAACTAACTGTTGGCAAAATTGGGTAATCGCCGGCAGCGGCGGTAGCGAGCGTTCAGCGGTGTCGTAGGGCGGTAGACCTGCTAATTCACAGTAGGCAATTAACAATTGTTTTCTAGCGTCTAACCAAGCATCGATAACTTGGCTGGCGCCTCCCCATTTGGCTTGAGCTTGTTCAAGTTTGCTTAGCATTGCCCTTGCTCCTAAATCCCTAAAGAATATAACTATAACTAAATAAAATCGGGGCTTTCGTCAACCGATATTTAGTTTAAGTGAGGCGTGGCTAAACATTTGTCAGTCGTGAAAAGCTTGTTATGTAGTGTAAGCTTGGTCATTATTTGCCTATTGAGCAAGCTCGCGTTAGAGAAAGGATGAAGTGTGAGTAAACAATTTGGCTGGTGGTTTTTTACCTGCGGCAACCAGATATTAGTGATCCCTCAAGGTGAGTGTATTCCTTACGGTGATGTTGAAGACCTGCCTTTACCCGAGTTAGATTTTACCCAAGTTGAACGCTTTGCCAGTTATAAAGGCGAGGCATGTTTGCGTTTGGAGTTGAGCGAAGCAATTGATTTGGGCATGGGTGAGTGGATTGATTTACGCAGCAGTATGTCGGTACTCAGTGGCCCGCTCTTTAACTTGGTAGGAAAAGCGCAACAATTTGCCTTGTTTCTTAAAACTCATCGTTTTTGTGGCAGTTGCGGTGAAGCCCTAGAACGGGTGGACTGGGAGTTAGCCATGCAATGTGACCATTGCGGCTTTAGAGCGTACCCTCGAATTTCGCCCAGCATAATTGTGCTAATTAGTGATGGCCGCAAAGTGCTGTTAGCAAACCATCGCCGCCATCAAAAGCAAGAGCAACCGATATACACGGCCATTGCTGGCTTTGTTGAAGCGGGAGAAACGCTTGAACAAACCGTTCATCGAGAAGTGCATGAAGAAACCGGTATTAGGGTTAAAAATGTGAGTTACTGGCGGAGCCAGCCTTGGGCGTTTCCCCATTCAATTATGGCCGCTTATTTTGCCGAATATGACACTGGTGAGGTGAATATTGACCGTCGCGAACTGGCCGATGCCCAGTGGTTTGATTACAGCGATCTGCCTCACCTTCCGCCAACTGGCACGATTGCCCGAGATATGATTAATCACTGGCTTGGACAAAAAACTAACGAATAATTATGGGGTCTTACATAAACTGCTCAGGCTTAGTTATAAGGCTTGAGTTGTTAAGGCAGCTAGTTACAATGCACTAGCTAAAATTTTAGATAATCGGGAAAGTTAATGTCGGAACTTAAAAACGATCGCTATTTGCGCGCACTGTTAAAGCAGCCTGTAGACGTAACACCAGTATGGATGATGCGCCAAGCGGGTCGCTATTTGCCTGAGTATCGAGCTGTACGCAAAGACGCAGGTGATTTTATGTCGGTGTGTCGTGATGCTGACTTGGCTTGTGAAGTAACCTTGCAGCCACTGCGTCGTTTTAAGCTTGACGCGGCTATTTTGTTTTCCGACATTCTTACTATTCCTGACGCTATGGGTTTAGGTTTGTATTTCTCTACCGGAGAAGGCCCAAAGTTTGAACGCCCAGTGACCAGCAGGGCACAAGTTGAATCCTTAGGTGTGCCAGATCCAGAGCAAGAGCTGGGTTATGTAATGAATGCTGTTCGCACTATTAAGCGAGAGCTGAAAGGCGAAGTACCGCTGATTGGCTTTTCTGGTAGCCCTTGGACTTTAGCCACCTATATGGTTGAAGGCGGCACCACAAAGTCGTTTGCGGGCATCAAAAAAATGGCTTTTAGCGAGCCGCAAACTCTGCACTTGTTACTCGATAAACTAGCTGAATCAGTCATCTTGTATTTAAACGCGCAAATCGCTGCTGGTGCTCAGTCGGTGATGTTGTTTGATACTTGGGGTGGGGTATTATCGCCACGCGATTACAACGAGTTCTCGTTGCGCTACATGCACAAAATTGTTGATGGCTTAACCCGTAAAGTCGATGGCCAAACAGTGCCAGTGACTTTATTCACCAAAAACGGTGGCCAGTGGTTAGAGCAAATCGCTGCTACGGGTTGTGATGCAGTAGGCTTAGATTGGACCATTAATATTGCTGAAGCGAAAAAACGCATTGGCGACAAAGTGGCCTTGCAAGGCAACATGGATCCCTCAATGTTGTATGCGCCAGTAGGGCGTATTCGTGAAGAAGTTGCCACTATTCTTGAAGGTTTTGGTGAAGGCAATGGCCACGTATTTAACTTAGGCCATGGCATTCACCCAGACGTAAACCCCGAGCATGCGGGTGCCTTTATTGATGCTGTTCATGAATTAAGCGCACCTTATCATAAGTAGCGTTAATATCTGCCTACTTCACATATAACAAAGTTAAATAACACGTATTAACTATACGGCGTGTTATTTAACTGAATCACCCTCGCTATTGCTCTCAGCTTTGATATAGTAAAGTACTTAGAACTCTTTACGGATGAAGTTCATTTTTGGCCGTAACTGAGAGCTTGTTGTTATGAAATCCCCTTTGCAAATAGGCATAGTGTTTATTCTTGTGCTGATAATGGTTGTTACCTATAAGCTAAAAAGTGTAGGTGAACCTAACGTTCTTCCTTATCTTTCTTATCATACCCTCAACGGTAAAACAGAAGTGCTTGCGCAACAGCTAGTCATCCCGCAGACTGAGCACACTAGATAATCGAATTTTCTATTTATCGTTATGATGTTTCTTAGTTTTTTACTTATTGGTGCCGCGGCAGGTTTAATGTCGGGGTTATTTGGTATTGGTGGCGGTTTAGTCATTGTGCCGGTGCTAATTGGTAGCTTTGGAGCCATGGGTTTTGCCAGTGAATCGGCGATTCACCTAGCCATTGGCACGTCATTAGCCTCGATTATTATCACAGCTAGTAGCGCCAGCTACGCCCATTATTGTCGTGGCTCAATTGATTGGAATATTGTGAAACGCTTGGGTGGCGGCATAGTGTTTGGATCGATGCTTGGTGCTTGGGTGGCCACTCGCTTACATGCCGATCACTTAACTAACTATTTTGCTGGTTTCTTACTGGTTATGGCGCTGTATATGGCGTTTGGTAGAACGCCTAAAGCTCAACGCAGTTTGCCGGGGCCCACTGGCACCAGTTTATTAGGTGCTATTGTGGGCTGTATCTCTGCCATGTTTGGCATTGGCGGCGGTACCATTACTTTTCCTAGTTTGAGTTGGTATGGCGTATCAGCCCCCAAAGCTGTTGCTATTTCGGCAGTATGTGGTTTACCGATTGCGTTAGTGGGCACTGTTGCATATATCTATAATGGTTGGCATGAAGCCGACTTACCGGCCTGGAGTTTGGGTTATGTTTATTTGCCTGCATGGTTAGGCATTGTGCTTACCAGCTCCATATTTGCCCGTTTAGGTAGTCGCTTAGCTTATCGTTTGCCCGCCAAACGGCTTAAGCAAGCATTTGCCTTGTTGCTATTGGTAATGGCCATTAAGTTATTGATTGAGTAGGAGAGGTTTGATGAAAAAGTTTTTATTCTCGGCAGTTCTGATTGCTTGGTTTTCTAGTGCTGCAGCGTTTGCTGCAACCCCTGTTTCAGAGAAGCAATTAGGCGAAGTGCTGGTGGAATCGCGTAATCAGCTTTACCAAGCAGAACCTGGCCAAACCAATGATTATTCACGCTTAGTGGCATTTGGCTTAGATACTCGCTACGGGGTATTTGTGCGTAGCTGGTTGTATTTTGAGCTGCAAATGGTCACCCAGCAAATAAGTTTGCAACCGGATAATGAACAAGCTAAAAGCCGTCAGAGCATTCTGTTTAACCTGCGTCGCCAAATTGATTTAGAATAGGCAAAATTTTTTAACGAGGAGTAACAATGTCTCTGTCATTGTTGTTAGCCATTGTGATTTTAGTTGGCGACATATTCGCCATAGTGAAGATTTTAAACAGCAGTGCGGAAATTGGCCGTAAATATCTTTGGATATTCTTAATCTGCTTACTACCACTAGTTGGCATTGTATTGTGGCTATTTAAAGGGCCCAAAAACTAGGGCTCTTTTAGTTGTTTAAGTAAGGCCTGCATTTTTTGGTTATTGTGCTGCAGCACCATTAACTCTGAACGAAACAGTGCGGGCAGTTCGACCACGGTGATCGCGATTAACATCGCTAAACCCCATTGCCAAACGCCACCTAGCATTAACAGTAGAGCCACCAGTGAAATGCCAAAATTGAGCAAACCTCGTAGCCACTTAGCTAGATAAAAATGGTGTAATCCCGCGAGCATCAAATAGTTAAGCACAGCGTAGCTATCTGGGTCTTTTACTTGTTTTTGCCAAGTATGATGAAACTGTTTACGTTGCTCGTCAGGCAGCTCTCTCACCGATAAACGTAGTTGTTCTTGCTGCTGTTCTAATTGCTCGCGGTTTAACATGGTTTAACGCCCCAGAGTCACAATTACCGTTTCGCGACTCCAAAATAACCAGAAGCGACGATTTTCAATCACCTGAAATACCAGCTGCCAACCATCGCTTGCTTCTTTGTTCAAGCTTGCCTCTACTTTTTGCAAAGGCATGCCTGATGCACCTAAAAACAAGGTGCCTAAGGCCCCTTCGGTAATTGCGATTACTTTGTACTCTTTGTAAGCCATGTTGCTCTCATTCTCTAATAACAGTTGTTCGACTATAAGCTATGCTTAAAAGCAAAACCATCATTAAGCGCAATTCAAAAGCTATGCTACTTTTAAATACATAGCGGTGGTTTTTGTAATCAAATAGTCTTTAGAGACAAAAGCTTATTGCTTGTTACAGGCTTAATACAGAGCGTTTGATGTTTATGTGAGCCAAACTTGCTATTTGCTAGTGAGTTTGTTGGTATGTTTAAGTTGATGGGTAAGCGTTAGGGAACAGCTATGAAAGTAACCATGCTTTACTATGATGAAGATAATCCACTGTTGTTACAGCAACAGGTACTGTCTGAGCTGAGTCAAAGTAGCAAAGGCCGGGTCATTATCCCTAATGAAGATAAACTAGGAAAAATCATCATTGCCATTTTAGATGGAGAGGTGAAAGTTCTTAACTCCTTAGGTGACCGCGCATTTGCCGCCTTTGATTTAGAAAAGCAAATCGCCTTTGAAGGCGACGCAGACTAAACTCTCAAGGCAGCGAATCGTTCGCTGCCTGTTAATAACCTTTCGCAAAATCCACTTTATCTATCAAATCTTCTCCCTGTAAGTAACGGCTTAAGTTGTCGGCAAACAATTGAATGATATCTGCTACCCGGCTAGGTGCCGAGATATGCGGAGTTATCATGCAGTTGGCTTGTTGCCATAAAGGATGGTCTTCTGGCAACGGCTCGGGGTTCGTGACATCGAGTATTGCCCGCGCTTTGGGCTTGGCTTGTAGAAACTGCAGTAAGGCTTGCTGGTTTAATGTTGCCCCTCGGCCTACATTAAAAAACACCACATCGTCGGCTAAGGCCGCAAAAAAATCTAGGTCTAGCAAACCTTGAGTCGCTTGGGTATTGGGTAATAACGCCACCACCACCTTGGCAGTCGCGCAGAGTTGTTGCTGCTGGGAAAACGTATGTACGTGGTCAAAGGCCGCTTTTGGCGAGCCGCTATGGCTTAATGCGACCGGCCGCATACCAAAGTGACGGGCCGTACCCGCGAGGTGTTGGCTGATATTGCCACTGCCAATACAGCAAAAGGTTTGTCCCTGTAAGCTATTGCTAGGCAGAGACTGCCACAAGGCTTGTTGGTGCTGGTTCCGATAGGCAAGGTGCTGCTGAGTGTGCGCAAGTAGATAAGAAAACACATACTCGCTCATTAAAGGACCAAAGGTGCCTCGGCTATTTGTGAGTAGGTAATGCTTAGGCAAATCTTCGGCGAGTAGGGCATCTATTCCTGCAAAGGTCGAGTGAAGCCATGCTAGGTTTGGCATGCGGTTAAGCACTTGGGCTGCATCACTGGGCGTAGCCAATAATACTTGGCTTTGCAGAGCCGTATCTGACAGCTCAGAGACATGCGACGCGAGGTGCCAATCACATTGAGAAAATTGTGGCTGAAGGGCTGCTGCATATTGTTGAGCCTGCGGGTTGATAATAGTGATCTGCATGTTGCACCTTAGTTCTTGGCAAGCAAGAGTTAATTTAGCTAAGCGATTACGCTGGTGTTAAGCTGCATAACCTATTAGCCTTTCCATTATCTTAATCGTTTTATTTAGCGCGGAGCAAACAATGCTTACCCCATGTGATATCGACCGTTTAGCGCAGTTGTCTGCCAAACAACAATCTTTATATTGCCTAGCGCTGTTGCAAAGAATGTCGCCAAATTATTTGTTGTTTTGTCAGGCAGTAGAGCTTGAGCATGATGCCGACTTTAAAAAACTATTGGCGCTGTTTTGGGAAAGTGCCATGTACCCTAAAACTCGCATTAACTTTTCCGCGCAGCGGGAACGTTTTGAAGACCTGATCCCCGAGCCTCAAGATTATGACATGTACGGGGTATATCCAGCTTTAGATTGTTGCGTAGTGGCAGAGTGTTTGTTTAGTGCTTTGTTAGAATCTACTGGCCAAGAAGCAGAGCAAGCTAGCCAAACGTCTTTAGCCAGCGTTTTAAGTTTCTTGGAGTTGCAGTTTGGTGAGCAAAGTGAAGCTGAAATAATGCAGCAAGAATTAGTACAGCACGAAATGGCTTTTCAGAGTGCATTGTTGGATCTTGTTGACCAAGCAGATGGCGATAAAAACGCCATTCAAGCCTTGAAAACGCTGGCAGTGAACCATGGTGTCAGCAATTTAGGTATCTGCTTAGAAAGCAATTAGTTCGGAATAAACGTCAAATACTGGGTGTTTTTGTGACTGTTTACGCATAAATTGGTTAAAGCCCCGCCAAACAAGGCTCTAAAGCAGAAAAACTCTTTGCGCGGGGTTTTTTTTTCTCTTAAAGTGAAGCTGGATTATTTAAAACGAACATAAAGGATTTAGACATTATGAACAAAACTGAACTAATTGATGCTATTGCTGAAAAAGCTGACCTATCAAAAGCTCAAGCAAAACTAGCATTGGAAACAACTTTAGGTGCGGTAACTGGTGCGCTTAAAGAAGGCGACCAAGTTCAGCTAATCGGCTTTGGTACATTCAAAGTTAATCATCGTGCAGCCCGCACTGGTCGCAATCCTCAGACTGGTGCTGAGATCCAAATTGCAGCAGCCAATGTACCTGCCTTTGTAGCTGGTAAAGCATTAAAAGACGCTGTTAAATAGTTTCTTTAATTAGCCTCTGCTTGCAGAGGCTAATTTTTCCTCCTTTGTTTCCTTCAGATTGTTTTTCCCATCTCCGGTTCGATTCAGTAAACTAAGTCTTCAATTAAGCTGCAAAGCGATCTGCTATTTCAGCCGTTCAATCGATCAGTAGGAAGAATATGAAAGCCTTATTGGTAGTGGCACACGGAAGCCGCCGTCCCCAATCAAATCAAGAAGTGGTCACTCTCGCCGAAGCAATGGCAGACAAACTGAGTGATTATCAGCAAGTGCACGCCGCGTTTTTGGAGTTAGTTGAGCCGAGTATTTCGCAAAAAATCGAGCAGTGTTATCAAACGGGGATCAGGCAAATCGTTATGTACCCGCATTTTCTGGCTGCGGGCACCCATGTTGTGAACGATTTACCGAGAATAATTGAGCAAGCTAAGCAAGATTACCCTGATTTACACATAGATCTGCAGCCCCATCTCGGTGGTTTTGATGGTTTAGCAGAGTTTATTTGCCAATCGCTTTAATCTAAGTCGCTAAAATCCCTTATACGCTCTAGTAGCTGCGGTAAGTAATGTGGGTGAGCTAATTGCAATAAACCCTGCCAATTACGATAAGTGAGCGTTTCTTTGAGTAGTAGAATCACTTTAGTCAGTGGCGCATTACGTAGTAGCTCTGGGCGATACAGGTAGTCACCACCTTCTTGTACAAACCACGAACTAGACTCAAAGTTTTCGAATAGGTGTTGACGCTCGGCAGTATCACGCAAAATTGAGAGTTGGTTTAAGGTATCTAAAGATTGAATCTCTAGACTTAAACTGGCTATTTCATTTAGATGCTGCTGGCAAGGCAAGCTGCGTAAAGAGAACAAGTGCTCCATTAGTGCTTGTGATGCATGGCTTGGTTCTGTAGGGGATGCATATTGAACAACATTATCTATACTCATCGGTCACCTCTTATTATTTTAACCTCCTTGTCGATTAATCTTTCGTCATATCTGATTGGATTCTGAACATATATGAAGGATTGGGCAAGCACCTCATGGTTATCACTGTTATTCAATTTATGAATTAGCGCATAGAGACTGAGCTGCTTACGTGATGGCCAAAAAGTAAATACGACTAAGGTCGTGCTGTAGAAAGCGATATCTTCAACTAGGCTGAATTTTTGTAACAATAAATCCGCATACTAATTAAAAAGCTAATTTGCAGGGAGAGCTGAATGCTAGCGTATGACATCAAGGAAGTTGAAATGGCAGTATTGCCATCACGACGACGCCGTAATCGACGAAATGCACTCACTAAGTTGGAAATGGATGTAAACGTTTCCACAAAGTCTAAAAGTAAATCTGAATGTGAGTTTGAAGCCAGTATCAACGATGAGTCGAATAGCCTGATACTGTTCCTTGATTAGCCAGCACATCACCCGCGTTTAGCTAAAACACCGCTAAGACTTGGCAAAGATAGTGGTTTCTGTTTTAGTGTTGCAACATTTAATGGTTTGAGAAAAGAACATGAAAGTTGCTAAAGATAGTGTTGTACGTTTTGAGTACACCTTGCACGAAACAGACGGCCCAATGCTAGAAAGCACTCAACAAGATGCCGTAGCTTATCTACATGGACATAAAGCGATGATTCCCGCTATTGAAGCGGGTCTTGAAGGGAAAGAAGCAGGCGCAGAAATAGCGCTTAGTTTAGCCCCGGAAGACGGCTATGGCGTGCGTGACGAGAATGCAGTCGAACGTATTTCAGTTAAGCATTTACAAGGTGCTAAAAACTGGAAAGCGGGTATGCCTGCAGTGGTACAAACCGAGCAAGGCCCACGTCAAGTCACAGTGGTAAAAGTGGGCAAGTTTATGGCGACTATCGATACTAATCACCCTTATGCCGGGAAACACTTAGACTTTGCCATTAAGCTTGTAGAAGTGCGTGCTGCAACAGAAGAAGAACTGGCACATGGCCATGCCCATGGCGCTGGTGGTCATCAGCATTAATCAATAAACCAGCGCTGCCAAGCGCTGGTTTTAGTACTCAGTTATGCTGGCTCACCAATAGGTTGCTGGCATAACTCTTGGTTTAAAGCGCATAGTGTGGCTTTTAAACTTGCTGTTAGAATGTCTTTATCAATAGCTACACCTAGGTAGCGTTTGCCGGCGATTTTGGCTTGAATATAACAAACCGCTTCGGCTTCTGCGCCCTTACTCAAGGCATGTTCATTGTAATCTAACACTTCAATCTCAATATTGAACTGCTGAGCTAAGCCATTAACAAAGGCGGCTAATGCACCATTTCCGCTGGCCTTTATCTGAAACTGTTCTTGGTCACGCTGTAACAATACCTGTACTTGCTCTTGCTGCTCATAATTCACTTGGTAATTAACCAACTGATAAGCGTGTTGTTGCTGTAAATACTGGCGTTGAAATAGCTGCCAAATTTTGTCGGGGCTAATTTCTTCACCGCTTTGCTCGGCATCTTGCTGAACCACTGCGCTAAATTCGATAAGTGCCCAGCGTGGCAACTGAATACCATAGTCTTTATCTAAGATGTATGCGATGCCGCCTTTTCCGGATTGACTGTTAATACGGATCACTTCTTGATAATCACGTCCAAGGTCAGCTGGGTCGATGGGTAAATAGGCCACATCCCAGTGTTGTTCTGGCTGTTGAATATCCAAACATTTTTTAATTGCGTCTTGGTGGCTGCCAGAAAAGGCCGTAAATACCAACTCGCCCACATAAGGGTGGCGTGGGTGCACCGGTAATTGGGTACAAAACTTCACGACTTGCACAATTTCGTCTACATCGGCCAAGTTCAACTGCGGATCAATGCCCTGGCTATACAAGTTCATTGCCATAGTCACAATATCCATATTGCCGGTGCGCTCTCCATTGCCTAACAAGGTGCCTTCTACCCGATCTGCGCCAGCCAATTGCCCTAATTCTGCTGCTGCAATGCCGCAACCACGGTCGTTATGGGTATGCTGGCTAATAATTAAGTCTTCTCGGTGGTCAATGTGATGAATGAACCACTCTATTTGATCGGCATAAATGTTGGGAGTAGACATTTCCACAGTCGCTGGCAAATTCAAAATAATTTTTTGGCTGGCTTTAGGCCGCCATTCGGCAACCACGGCATTACAAATATCCACGGCAAAATCTAATTCTGTGCCAGTAAAACTCTCTGGAGAATACTGAAATTGCCAATTGGTGTCGGGATTGCAGTCTGCATGTTGTTGTAACTCACGTGCGCCTTTAACTGCTATTTCAATAATCCCGGCTTTATCTAGCTTAAACACTTTGTCGCGTTGCACTTTTGAGGTTGAGTTGTACAAGTGCACAATGGCATTTTTTGCCCCTTTTAAGGCTTCAAATGTCTTTGCAATCAAGGCTGGGCGGGCTTGGGTTAATACTTGAATTGAGACATCGTCTGGGATTTGATTGGTTTCAATAAGCCAGCGAACAAAATCGTAATCAGTAGTAGATGCGGCAGGAAAGCCAACTTCTATTTGCTTAAAACCTAGCTTGATCAATAACGAGAATAAACGCTGTTTTTGCTCTACCGACATGGGTTCAATAAGGGCTTGGTTACCATCACGTAAATCTACGCTACACCACTGGGGGGCATGAGTAATGGTATTGCTTGGCCATTGTCGTTGAGGCAAAGCGACGGGTTTAAAGGCTTGGTATTTTGAGTGACTAAATTGAGACATGCTAATTTCCTTGATTGCGAGCGTAAGTCATGGGTAAGTAAGGCGAATTTCCAGCCAACGCTTGCCTAGTGAATGCGCTGACTGCGGCTTAGTCGCAGGGTTTTGATTAACATGATTTTTCTCAACAAATGAACATGTTGAAAAGTATACGCAAAAGCGAAGGGGGAGTGTTTGTTTAAATTGTTGGTATTGAATAATAATGCGCAATCATTACTGCTTAAGTGTGCTTAATGAGCAATGATTACGCGTTTTGTTCCGCTGGTGTGATAGAGCCAACTAGTGTTACTTAATGGTTTTTTGGTAAACCCTTACCGCTTGTTCTGCTTCGTTAAACAAATAACATTCGTTTAGGTCACAGCTAAGGGTAATTTCAGTGTAACGGGGCACTTGGTGGTCACCGTTTACATGCACTTTGATTCCATCAATTTCGCCCAATTGACCAAACAAATAGGTGGCATTACCAAGGCGTTCGCTCACTTCACTTTGGAAGGCCAGCTTGAGTTCACCGCTGTCATCTAAGCGCAAGTGCTCTGGGCGAATACCCAGTTGCAGCTTTTCACCTACTGTAACGCTGTTATCTCTCACCTCTATGTTAATTTGCTGGCCGTCTGGTAGCTCTATTGTTGCAGTATTCCCTTCTAATGCTTTTACGGTGCTTGGCATGAAGTTCATTTTTGGAGAGCCAATAAAGCCTGCCACAAACAAGTTCTCTGGGTAATTATAGAGTTCTAGTGGCGAACCTACTTGCTCAATATTACCAGCACGCAGTACCACAATTTTATCGGCTAATGTCATCGCCTCTACTTGGTCGTGAGTTACATAGACCATGGTGGTTTGTAGTTCTTTGTGCAGTTTGGCAATTTGTAAACGCATCTCAACACGCAGCTCTGCGTCGAGGTTTGATAGCGGTTCATCAAACAGGAATACGCGAGGGTCGCGAACAATGGCTCGACCAATTGCAACTCGTTGGCGTTGGCCACCAGAGAGCTCTTTTGGTGTGCGTTGTAGTAAGTTTTCCATCTGCAGTGTTTTGGCTGCCATGGACACTTTTTTATCTATTTCAGCTTTGTCTACGCCATTCATTTTCATGCCAAAACCCATGTTCTCGGCTACGGTCATGTGGGGGTAAAGGGCGTAAGATTGGAAAACCATTGCCACCCCGCGCTCGGCCGGGTCAACTTGGTTAACTACTTGATTATCAATGCTTAGTTCGCCGTCGGAGATATCCTCCAAGCCGGCAATCATCCGCAGTAGGGTAGACTTACCACAACCCGATGGGCCAACAAACACGACAAACTCTCCGTGGTTGATGTCTAGGTCTACGCCGTGAATTGTTTCTACTTTGGCATAGCGTTTAACTAAGCCCTTTAGTGTGATATCTGCCATTTTCTATCCCTATCATTGGTCACTTATAATTCTAGCAACTGAACAAGTATGATGTTGATCATAGTTCGTTACTTTACCTTAACAATTGCTTGGTGAAAACGTTTACTTGTCACAATATTTGATCTAAGTTTGATAATAACGATAGATACTAGAACGCTCGAAAGGGCGGTGAAACTTGCTGAAATGCGATGCGTATCAACAGAAATCTGCTATTTATAGCTATATTACTGGATACCGGCAGGCAAATAAGGAACATGGAATGGCGTCGAGTTCTTCAAATAAATCTCAGAAAAATGCCGTAAATACGGCGTCTGAGTTAGTGTCGGGTAAACGATTACGCGCTAGTGACGTAGCACCTTGGATGTTTTTAGGTCCAGCGTTAATCATCTTTTCAATTTATGTTTTGTTTCCAGTACTGGACAGCATCTGGCTCAGCTTTTTTGAGTGGGATGGTTTGGGCGAGAAAACCTTTATTGGTTTTGGAAACTATGTAGAGCTGTTTGACAGCGACCAATTTTGGACAGCCTTAACCAACAACATTTTATGGATGGTGTTGTTTATGCTGGCCCCGCCCATGGGGTTAGCAATCGCCCTGTTCTTGAATCAACAGGTATACGGAATACGCTTAGTTAAAGCGTTATTCTTTTTCCCTTTTGTTATCTCACAAGTGGTAGTGGGTTTAGTTTTCTCTTGGTTCTACGACCCGAGCTTTGGTGTACTAAATAGTGTTATTAGCTTTCTCGGTGGTGACCCCATTTCTATTCTCGCCGATGAAGATTTAGTGACCTACGGCATTATTGCTGCGGGTTTATGGCCACAAATTGCCTACTGCATGATTTTGTACCTCACCGGTTTAAACAATCTTAATCACGAACAGCTTGAAGCTGCCCGTTTAGATAACGCCAAAGGCTTCAAAATGCTTTGGTATATCGTATTGCCTCAGCTAAGGCCCGCGACATTTATTGCCATTGTTGTCACAGTGATTGGTGCGCTACGTTCGTTCGACTTAGTGGCAACCATGACCGCTGGCGGACCATGGGGAAGCTCAACTGTACTGGCATACATGATGTACGAAGAATCTATTTTCAACTATCGCATGGGTTACGGTGCTGCGGTGGCTGTAGTGCTATTTTTAATTATGGATATCTATATCGCTTACTTCTTGTGGCGGATGATAAGGAGTGAGAAATAATGTACCCACGTCCTATAGAAAAGGCCTCTGCCTTTACCAATATTAGTTACCGAGTCGCTCTACCTATTTCGATAGTGCTATGGCTACTGCCGTTAATTGCTGTAATGGCAACGTCGGTGCGCTCATTGGATGACATTAACCAAGGTAATTACTGGGGCTGGCCAAGTGAGTGGATGTTGATTGAAAACTATACGCAAGTTTTCACATCAACCCCTATGTTTCAGTATTTATTGAATAGCTTAATCATTACTTTACCTGCGGTAGCTGGCTGTGTGGCCTTGTCGACCATGGCTGGTTTTGCGCTGGCTAAATACAACTTCAAAGCCAATATTTGGATCTTTGCTACTTTTATTGCAGGTAACTTTGTTCCGTTTCAGATCTTAATGATTCCGGTGCGAGACCTCACTATTCAGTTTGGTTTGTACGATACTCACTGGGCATTGATTTTGTTTCATATTGCCTTCCAAACCGGCTTTTGTACGCTGTTTATGCGTAACTTTATTGTTGGTTTACCTACCGAACTGATTGAATCTGCGCGGGTTGAAGGCGTTAGTGAGTTTAAAATTTTCTGGCATATTGTATTGCCGCTAGTTAAACCGGCAACAGCCGCATTAGCAGTATTAGTATTTACTTTTATTTGGAATGACTTTTTCTGGGCCTTGGTATTGGTACAAAGCGATGAAGTTCGCCCCGTTACCGCTGGTCTCAGTGCGTTGCAAGGACAATGGTTGGCATCTTGGCAGTTGATATCAGCCGGTGCAGTAGTTGCGGCCTTACCTCCGGTCATACTATTTTTTACCATGCAACGTCATTTTATTGCTGGGTTGACTCTAGGGGCAACCAAAGGCTAAACGCACCCTCAAGCAATAATGAGGGAAGAAATAAATCCTTCACAAGGACAACAAAAACTAAGGAATGTAAATGATGAGTAAACTAAAACAATGTGGTCAGGCGCTTGCGCTAGCTACTTTAATCAGTGGTTATGCCAATGCTGGTACGCTGATTATTAACTCTGACGCTTCTGACCCTGCACCTAAAGCCGCATTTGCAGAAATCATTGCTGAATTTGAAAAAGAGTACCCAGACATTAAAGTGAAATACAATTTGTATGATCACGAAGCTTACAAAACCACTATCCGTAACTGGTTAGTGACGTCGCCGCCAGATGTTGTTCACTGGTATGCGGGTAACCGTATGAAGGCTTTTGTAGACAAAGGCTTATTTGAAGATGTGAGTGACATTTGGGAAGCCAACAACATGGCTTCAGATTTTGCTACCGCAGCTCCAGCTATGACCATTGACGGTAAGCAATGGGGTGTTCCTTACACCTACTACCAGTGGGGCATTTACTACCGTAAAGATATCTTCGAGAAGTACGACATCGAAGAACCTTACTTGTGGGAAGAGTTACTTGAAGCCTCTAAAATACTTAAAGAAAATGGTGTTGCTCCCATCGCAATTGGTACCAAATACCTTTGGACTGCTGCAGGTTGGTTCGACTACATGAACTTGCGAGTAAATGGCTTAGATTTCCACATGGAGTTAATGGAAGGCAAGGTGCCTTACACTGATGCTCGTGTTGTGAAAACTATGAAGAAATGGCAAGAGATGATCGAGCCTGGTTACTTCCTAGAAAACCACGCTTCATACTCTTGGCAAGAAGCACAGCCGTTCTTATACAACGGTGATGCAGCCATGTACCTGATTGGCAACTTCATTACGCCTAACTTCCCAGAAGACATGAAAGATAAAATGGGCTTTTTCCAATTCCCTATTATCGACCCAACGGTAGGTGTGGCGGAAGATGCGCCAATGGATACTTTACATATTCCTGTAAAAGCGAAGAACAAAGAAGACGCCAGAAAATACCTAGCGTTTATGGCTCGTCCTGAGAACCAAACCAAAATCAATAAAGCCTTATTGCAAATTCCGCCTAACAAGAAGGCTAAAGCTGAAGATAATGAATTCTTGAATAAAGGTGTGGCTATGTTGGGATCTGCAGCAGGTACTGCTCAGTTCTATGACCGCGATACTGATCCTGCAATGGCCAAAGCCGGCATGAAAGGTTTCCAAGAGTTTATGGTTCACCCAGATCGTTTAGATAAGATATTGAAGGGCTTAGAAAAAACGCGTCAGCGTACATTTAAATAGTTTTACATTTCTTTTCCTTAAGAATATACCTCAATAAAAAGCCCTGTTTAACAGGGCTTTTTTTATTTAGAAATTAAAGGCTGCACCAATGTATAGGCCTTTAGTAAAATCTAAATCGGGTTCGTTGCTGTAACGAAACTGAATGGCGCGATAACCAAGGTAAACATCAGCTTGAGGCATAATCGAGTAAGCGATTTTGGCATCTAAATCGTAGTAGCGGTTTAACTCGCTGCTCGTTAACACTGACGGAGCGTAATAAGCACTCGCTGATACATTTAAGTTTTGTGCCACGGTAATTTTGTAATCACCACCAATTGCAAACGCGTGCGGATTTTCGCGGTTGTTTGCCCATAGCTTGGTAAACTTAGCGCCGATAGAAAACTTATGAATATCTTGTTGGTGAGTAGCCTTAATACCAAAATCTGCTAGATCACCCTCTGGACGAGAGTACATGTAGTTAGCGGACATCTCGGCACCAGGTGCAATGGCGGTTGAAAAGCCGGTCTCAAATACGTCGTTATTAAGGTCAAATTTAATTGAGCTAGCAAGGGCGGCGGTGCTACTCATTGCGAAAAGGCTCGCAACTAACAAAGAACGTTTAAACATAAGTTTCCTATATTGATGTTCATCCAGACTAAAACGCCGAGATTGTACCACTATTTTATTTAATTATCTGATAATCGCCTTTATTTTGAACGGATAAGCTGCCTGATCGACAATTAGTTGTTTAATCACAATTAAAGGGGGATAAATTGCCGCTGAGCGAACTAGGGCATCACTAAAATTTCAATTAAAAAACACAGTGTGAATGGCGAGAGTAGCCTATAGTTAGGCTGCTACAACTTGTTGTTGTAATACTCATTAAATGTTTGAAAAGGAGAGCAAACATGCCATTGTTTAATCGTTTAATTGCCGAAGGGATTGGCACATTTTGGTTAGTGTTAGGGGGCTGTGGTAGTGCAGTATTAGCGGCTGCATTTCCTGAGGTAGGCATTGGTCTAGTCGGTGTGTCTATCGCTTTTGGTTTAACGGTACTGACTATGGCGTTTGCTATCGGCCATATTTCAGGTTGTCATTTAAACCCAGCGGTCACCATTGGTTTAATGGCTGCAGGGCGCTTCTCTAAGGTTGATGTATTCCCGTACATCTGTGCCCAGTTACTAGGCGGGTTTGTTGGCGCCATTATATTGTACTTAATTGCCAGTGGTAATGCTGATTACGACCTTGCAAGTCATGGATTAGCGAGTAATGGTTTTGATATGCACTCGCCAGGTGGTTATAGCCTAATTGCTGCATTAGTATGTGAAATAGTAATGACCTTTATGTTTTTGTTTATCATTTTGGGTGCTACGGATGAGCGCGCACCTGCTGGCTTTGCCCCTATCGCCATTGGCTTAGGGTTAACCTTAATCCACCTCATCTCCATTCCGGTCACAAATACCTCGGTAAACCCGGCTCGGAGTACTGCTCCTGCCTTAATTGAAGGTGGTATTGCATTGGGTCAATTGTGGTTATTTTGGGTAGCTCCTATTATTGGTGCGGTATGCGCAGCGTTAATGTACAAGCAAATATCAGCTAAAAGCTAAGTGTATCTAACGAAGCCAGATCTTAAATAAGGCTCTTCCTTATATAGAGGGAGAGCATTTGTTTTAGGCATTTCAGCGTTAAATCTCACTCCAAATTCTTTCTCTTAAGCTGCTGACTAAACGTTGGTTTTAGCCTTGCCACGGGTCTGTTACTATTCTGTTAATGCATGCTAGTTGGCATTAGCTTTAGGCATTACACAACATAATAAAAAAAGATCTGTAACCTACATATAAGGACATACCAATGAGAAAGGGATTGCTGTGCTTTGCAGCATTGCTTACCAGCTGCTTAAGCTTGAGCGCTTTGGCTGCTGAAGGAAAAGTGTACAAACTTAAACTGGCGGAGTCTTGGCCGACCAAATTTCCTTTGCTAGATACTGGCGTTCAGCGCTTTGCAAAAATGGCTGAGGAAATGTCAGACGGTCGATTACAAATTCGGGTTGATTCTGCAAACAAACACAAAGCCGCTCTGGGTGTATTTGACTTGGTGAAAAGTGGTCAATACGACATGGGGCACTCGGCCTCCTACTATTATAAAGGCAAAGTGCCTAACACCATGTTTTTCACTACTATGCCATTTGGTATGACAGCCATGGAGCAACATGCTTGGTACGCATATGGTGGTGGTAAAGAGTTAATGGCCAAAGTTTACGAACCCCACAATTTGCTCACTTATCCTGGTGGTAATACCGGTGTGCAAATGGGCGGTTGGTTTCGTAATGAAATTAACAGTGTTGAAGACCTAAAAAATCTCAAAATGCGGATTCCTGGTTTTGCTGGGGAAGTGCTGGCTAAACTAGGAGCAACACCGGTTAATATTCCTCCTGCCGAGTTATATACAGCCTTAGAGCGAAATACCATTGATGCCTTGGAATGGGTGGGGCCTTCATTAGACTTACGCATGGGTTTTCATAAAATTGCACCTTATTACTACACCGGCTGGCATGAGCCTGGCTCAGAAAATATGTTCTTAATTAATAAGAAGAAGTTTGCAAAGCTGCCAAAAGATCTACAAGTGATATTGGAAACAGCAATGCGCGCAACAGCTTTTGATATTTACGTTGAAGCGACCGCCATGAGTACCAACAACTGGGCAACTATGCTGCAAGAGTACCCAGATATTAAAGTGCGCACTTTTCCTAAAGAAGTATTAGCAGCGCTTAAAAAAGCCAATGATGAGTTGTTGGCTGAGCACGCCACGCGTGACCCACTCGCTAAAGAGATTATTGAGTCACAGCAGGCATTCACTAAAAAAGCCCGCGCTTATACTTTAATTTCTGATTATGGCTACTTAGAAAGTACCAAAGATCTGTAAGCCGCGAAGGCTTTATAAAAAAAGCGGCTTCGGCCGCTTTTTGTTTAGCCATTAACTGACAGGCTAACCCAAGTTGATCACTACATTACCGGTGGCGCCGGCTTGCATAACTGCATGATGGGCGTCGGTGGTATCAGCCAAGGCAAAACGCTTGGCAATAACAGGGTTTACAAAGCCCGCTTCGGCCCCTGCATAAATAGCAGCATGAATTTGCTGTAATTGCTGCGGAGTTGCATTGGCTAACGCCATGCCCATGATGCAGGCATCTCTAGCCATTAAGTCTCTAGGGTTTATTTCAACGCTACCACGGCTACCAATAACCACCACTCTGCCACCTTTATTCAGCAAGGGCAGATCATCGCCTAAGTTTTGATTCGCCAGCATCTCTAGTACAACGTCTACCTTGCCAGCTTGCTGAAGTGCTTGGTAATGCTCGGGGAGGTGATGGTTGGCGACTACATCCGCACCTTGTTGCTTCAATAGGGCTAAACCAGCATCGCTTCCTGCGGTAGCAAATACCCTGCAACCAGCGGCTTTGGCAAGTTGTATTGCAGCTAAACCTACGCCGCCACTGGCCCCATGAATCAGTACCGTTTCTGCAGCTTGGCTATTGGCTCTTATAAACAATGCGCGCCAAGCGGTGGCGTAAGGTGTGCCTAAACAAGCACCCTGCTCGAAGCTCAAGCTGTTCGGTAATGGATAAACGTGATTTGGGCTGGCTAAGCACAGTTCGGCGCTAGCGCCACTTAGCGTGCCTGCGCAATAAACTCGTTGGCCTAGTTCAAAGCCTTCCACGTTGTCACCTAAACCAACAATCGTGCCTGCAGCATCCTTACCGGGAGTGTGTGGGAAGTTAGCTGTGTAGTTGTTAGTGCCTGCCACAATATAAGTGTCAACCGGGTTCACGCCAGCAGCGGCAACCTTGATTAAGATTTGTTGATCGTCGGCCATTAAATCAGGACGTTGATTGAGCTTAAGTTGATCACCATGGAACTCTGCTTGGATCGTTTTCATTAAATTGCTTCCAACCTATGTGAAAAATCTAGATTTAGTCAGCATAACCCAAAAAAGCCGGATGAAAATCCAGCAAATTTCAACACTGTGATCCTTTTTAAGAATTTAAAATGACCATTTTCGACAAAAGACAAATTTTGAAACTGTAATGAAAATGTTTTCAAAGGCTGTTTTGGTAATAAAATTACCAAAAACTAAATTTAGTAATAATAAAAATAATTTTCATAATACTAAATGTGCGGCGTGTCGCATAAAATTAAAACCGTAGAAGAAAGTTACTAACAAGAAGCAGCAAGCAGGCGTTATTTACTTTCACATTTAACAAAAACCAATAGGTGGAAATATTATGGAATTATTCGGTTTATATTACGCACTTCGCGCAAAAAACTTTAACAACGAACAAACTGCAGCTCAACGTAGCCGTTAATACAGTTAATTAAATTAGAGGAACAAGATTATGTACGAACTTTTTGGATTAGTAGCCCTTAACTACTTTGGTAAAAACAAAACTGAAGAACAAAAACTTCAAGAACGTAGCCGTTAATTTTACACTAAATAGAGAGAGAATGATTATGATGGATTTTATGGGTTGGGTTGCACTAAGCTACTTACAAAACAAAAAAACTGAAGAACAACGCATTGCTGAATTAAGCCGTTAATTTCAGAACTGCAGTAACAACAGAACAAGCAAGAAAAGAACAAGTAACACAGTAATAACGATGCAATCGCCGATCAGGCGAAAAGCGTTCCTCACACTCACTGAGGAAGCTAACACTCCCAAGCGTTACCCTCTAGAAAGAAACTCTTAAACAGACATCTGCCTTTTGTATATTTTAATGCCTTCTGATTACACTCGAGCTAATTCGACACATTCTTGGTAGACATGACAGCCTACAACGTGGTCGTTGATCATCCCTACAGCTTGCATAAAGGCGTAGCAAATAGTTGGGCCAACAAAGCTAAACCCCGCTTTTTTTAGTGCTTTAGACATAGCTTGAGATTCGAGACTTTCGGTAGGAATATCTTTTGAACTAGCATGTTGATTAACAATGGTTTTTCCGCCAACAAAACTCCAAATGTAGTCACTAAATGTGCCACCTTGCGCTTCAATGGCTAAGTAGCCTTTTGCATTTTTTACTATTGAGTTGATCTTAAGTTTGTTACGCACGATCCCTTTGTTTTGCATTAATCGTTCGCAGTCTTGCTGATCGAATAGGGCAATTTTCTGAGGTTGAAACTGGGCAAAAGCTTGATAGTAATTTTGTTGTTTTCGCAAGATAGTAATCCACGACAAGCCCGCTTGTTGACCGTCTAAACACAGCTTGGCAAATAGCTCTACAGAGTCATAAACTGGACGCCCCCACGTTTGGTCGTGGTAGTGTTGGTAGTCTTCATCGTCGCCGCACCATTGGCAGCGAACCGGCTGTGTTGTTTTAGTCACCTTGCAAATCCTCTTAATGGTTTTGTTTAATGGCTTTCATTGAGTGGATCAATTGATTGTATAGTTACGTTCTGGGTTTCCCCGCTCGTCGCGTTAGAGCTTTCAGCGGGGGGCTCTTCCTCGCTGGGCAGTGCCGGCTCTATTACACCCTCTGAGTCTGTTGCTGAATCTGTTTCGTTATCTGATTGTTCGTCATTGGCGTCGTCTCCAGCTTTTGGGATACCCATTTGCTCGGCGTTTTTCTCAACCACTTTTTTCTTAATTTGCTCGCCTTGCTGTTCGAGATCTTCAATGCTTCGCTGCTCGCCTAAGTTGTAGACAGCGTAACCGGCACTCACAAACTGATCTTGGGCTCGGCCTAATACCATGGCATTAAATGGAGCATTAATAAGTTCTACCTCTTCAGTAATGGGGTTACTAATCTCACCCAATAACTGACCTTTTTTAACCTTTTGTCCAAGGCTGACTTTGTTAATCAAGATCCCGCCTTGGCGAGAACGGATCCACTCAGAGGCGTAAAATACTGGCTGAGGTGATGACCAAAAAAACGAACGAGGCAGCATTTCAATGGCACTTAAATAGCTGCGCAGCGCCTTAGCCCCAGTTTCTACAAGCTTCACATCAACCGTAAATGGGCCGCCAACTTCCATGACTACCGCAGGAATACCTGCAGCAGTAGAAGCACCACGTAAACTGCCGGGAGGGGCGATGCTTTGCAGTACCGGAATTGCGCCAAAATGACTGGCTAATTCAGATACGGCTGGCAGGGTAATATCGGCGCGTAACTGGCTTACGTTTTCTCGGTACATAGAGCCCGAGTGTAGGTCGATAACACTATCACAGTGACGAATGATGCTAGTGAACAAGCTGTGGGCGACTCGAGAAGCGGTAGAGCCGTTAGGATCACCTGGGAACGCTCGGTTAAGGTCGCGACGATCAGACATGTAGCGATCTTTACGCCACAAGCCATCAATGTTAACCACTGGCACCGAAATAATGGTGCCTTTGAGATCTTCTGATTTTAAGTTTTGCACTACCCGGCGCGCAATCTCTACGCCGTTTACTTCATCGCCATGAATCGCTGCCGTTAAACATACCCTAGGACCGGGCTCTTTACCGTGAATAACCACCACTGGGGTGGCGAGTTCAAAACCACCAGGTAAGTGACCAGAATACCAATCTAGAGTTGCAGTGCTGTTAGGGCTAAGTTCGGTATTCAGTAAAGTTAAAGGGCCCCAAACGGGTTCTTGAGCTGCTTCGTCGATGGCGGTTTCTACATCTTCCTTGGCTGGCGTATTTTTGCCCACAACAATAGGAATAATTGGCTTAGGTTGATCGGGCAGTTCTAGCGCTTCGCTAGTCTTAGCGCTTAGCGCATCATTGTTGGTGGTTGTGTTATCTGTGCTTGTGCTATCAATATCAGCGTTGTTGACTGGGCTGCTTGAGTCTTGCGTTTGTTCTGATGACGGGGCGGCCTTGAGCTCGGCAGGTTCACTAAGGTCGGCTTGTTCCGCTTCCGATAGCGTTGGATTCATTACCTCTTCATATTGATCTTCTTGCTCTGTAGCAAAGGCAGTAAAACTGAAACACAACAAAACAAACAAAACACAACGTGACATAGCGTCTCCAATTAAAACAAATGGTTTGGCACTAAAGCAATGCGAACAGCAAATGCAGCAACAGTGATTAAAGCAGGTTTAGGTTAGCGCTGCTTGTATTAATACATTACGTGGACTGGTTTGGAAGGAGAAAAGTTCCGTTAATCCAACTTGATAACCGTGTTCTTGTAAAAATAGGGCACGATCTAGCAACAGCCAGCGTTCCATTATGGGCCTAAACAGGTGCTGTACCAACTCTATTTGTCGTACTAATAGGTGGCGTTGCTTACCCAAGCGTAAATAATGCTGCCAATCGAGATTGGCTGGCGCTGTTAGCGAGTGCTGTTGGCAGGCCCAATGAGCAAAATCATTAAACAGTTTACCTTGGGCAAACCAATGTTTAGCCACTGAAGGCAGCGCTTGGTAGTGAGTCTCTCCGCTGAGCGCTTCGCGCAAACATTGATAACTTAAACGCCAATGAATTTCTCTTTGGCGCAGTGTTTGTACTCGCTGTCCAGAAGTGACGGATTGGGCGACCGCTAAACGTAAATCTTGCCTGGTTAAATGCAATACGCTTCGCTTAGCTCGAGCTGACAAGGTTTGATAGTGCTCGCTGGTAATTAGGTGGTAACAGCATGGGCACAGGCTAAGCTCTTGGGTTTTACTTTGAACGGCTGAACGCAACAGTTGTAAATGCAGTTCGCCACAGGCATGTAAGGCAACGGCATGTTGCTGGGGTTTTACATACTGATGGGAGTCAGCGTTTAATACGTTACAGTGATGAAAATGCTGATCTACATTTAACTGCTTGGCGAGCTGCTCACCGTGTTCACATAAGCTGGCTTGCCATTCCAAGCTAGTCACTGGCAGTTGGTGGTGAAAGCTAATCAATCGACCAAGGTGCCCCTTACCTGCACACCATTCTAAAATGGGTAGTTTTGTATCGCTCAGTTGCTGGCTAAAAGCTTGGATTTGCTCAGCTTTTCGTCCTTTAATGCCAGTGTTAAACCAAAAGGGAGTAGACAAAGGCTGTTGTTTGGCTGGGGCAAGTGACCACTGCTCAAGGCATGGGCTTAACTCTGGAAAAAATTCAGCGAAGTGAGCAAGGGCTAACGCAGGCTCTAATTCCAGTTGGTTGATTTGGGTTTCGCTTAGGCTTTGTAAGCTATTTAGCAACCCTGGGTTGTGCCAAGGCAATTGCTGATGCTGAAAAGGGGTGAGTTGCCAGTAGGCTTGATACCTGCTTAGCAAAAGATCATGTTGGCTAAATTGAGCGTGTAAAACCTGTGGCGTGAGTGCTTGAAACATTGCTTAAGACAAGCCCTGGTAGCGGCCGCTTTTATGATTAAGGGCTATGACTATGTTTAAGGCGGCAGCGCCTGCAATAGACCATAGCAGCACGCTAAGTGGTACTAAAAAGTAAGATGCTGCCACAATGACAATGTCTAGCGCCATTTGCACGTGTCCGGCTCGAATATTAAAGCGCTTTTGTAAATATAGCGCCAGAATATTTACTCCACCTAAGCTGCCTTTATGGCGGATCAAAATAAGCATACCGGTACCAATTAAGAAACCACCTGCCACAGCGGCATAGGCGCGATTGAGCGCAGCGATATCAATCACAAGGTGCATGTAATCGGTAAACAAGGACACTAGTAATACACATGCAATAGTTCGAAAGGTGAAGGCGGCACCCATTTTGACAAAGCCTAATACAAAAAAGGGTAGGTTAATAATTAAGAAGATTTGGCCAAAGGAGAGGTCTAAAAATTGGTTTGCGAGTAAGGCTAAACCAGCGGTACCTCCGGTGAGTAGCTGAGTCTCTTTAAAAAAGAATACCCCTAAAGCCACCATGGTGGTGCCAATTAACAAGGCTAATATATCTTCTAAAAGATTGTGCCGTTCCATTGAGCTTCCGTTATTAAATACTGACAGAGAATAATAGCATCGCCAGTCAGTGTTTGAGATAAATCGCTATATGAAATCATAGAAACAAAAAAAACCACCATGATTATTACTCATAGTGGTTTTATCTGTTTATGCTACAGGCCGCTGAGTGGCTAAATTAGCTTTTTTCGCGGGCAATCGCGCGGTAACCAATATCGTTGCGGTGGAACATGCCTTCCCACGATACTTTTTTCACTAGCTCATAAGCATTAGCTTGTGCCTCGGTTACTGTGTTGCCTAATGCTGTGGCACATACAACTCGGCCACCATTAGTGACAATGTTACCGTCTTTATCGGCAGTACCTGCGTGGAACACTTTTGCGCTATCGCTTTCTTCGCTAAGGCTTGGCAAGGTGATTACGTCACCTTTTGGGTAAGAGCCTGGGTAACCCGCTGCTGCTAGTACTACACCCATAGCTGGGCGAGCATCAAACCTGGCAGTTTGGGTATCTAGTTTTCCGTCTACTGCAGCTAAACATAGCTCAACAATGTCCGATTGCATACGCATCATAATAGGCTGGGTTTCAGGGTCACCAAAGCGGCAGTTATACTCAATAATTTTTGGTGAACCATCGGCCATAATCATTAAACCAGCGTACAAGAAACCAGTGTATTCATTGTCTTCTGCAGTCATGCCTTTAACGGTAGGCATGATCACTTCATCCATAATACGCTGGTGGATTTCTGGTGTAACCACTGGTGCGGGTGAATAAGCACCCATGCCGCCAGTATTTAAGCCGCTGTCACCGTCACCAACACGTTTGTGGTCTTGGCTAGTTGCCATGGCGAGTACGTTAGTGCCATCTACCATTACGATGAAGCTGGCTTCTTCGCCATCTAAAAACTCTTCGATAACTACACGTGAACCGGCTTCACCAAAGGCATTGTCGGCTAGCATATCTTCAATAGCGGCAATGGCTTCTGCTTCGGTCATGGCAACAATTACGCCTTTACCTGCTGCTAAGCCATCAGCTTTCACTACAATTGGCGCACCTTGCTCTTTTACGTAAGCAATCGCAGGCGCTACTTCAGTAAAGGTTTGGTAGTAACCGGTAGGAATGTTGTGACGGGCTAAGAAATCTTTAGTGAATGACTTAGAGCCTTCAAGCTGAGCCGCTTTTTCAGTTGGGCCAAAGATTTTAAGGCCTGCCGCTCTAAAGGCATCGACCACACCAATCACGAGTGGTGCTTCTGGGCCAACAATGGTCAGTTCAACCTGGTTTTGCTGCGCAAAGCTAAGTAAGCCGGCAATGTCTTCTACACCAATGGCTACGTTTTCTAGCTTAGGCTCAAGCGCAGAACCTGCGTTACCTGGGGCAACAAATACTTTTTCAACTGAAGGAGATTGCGCAGCCTTCCATGCTAGAGCATGTTCGCGGCCACCGCCGCCAATCACAAGTACGTTCATGTTTGTCTATCCAATACTGAGTAAACGGGGCTTGGCGCACCAAGCCAAAATACAAAACAGCCAGCGCTGGGCTGGCTGTTGGTTTCTAGTGGTAGAAGTGGCGCATGCCAGTGAATACCATGGCCATGCCATGTTCATCGGCTGCGGCAATCACTTCATCATCGCGCATTGAACCACCAGGCTGAATCACACAGGTAATACCTGCTTCAGCAGCGGCGTCGATACCATCGCGGAACGGGAAGAAGGCGTCTGATGCCATTACACTTCCGGCTACTTCTAGGTTTTCGTCGGCCGCTTTAATGCCAGCAATTTTGGCACTGTAAACGCGGCTCATTTGACCTGCACCAACGCCAATGGTCATGTTGCCTTTAGCATATACAATCGCGTTAGATTTAACGTATTTTGCTACTTTCCAGCAGAATAGTGCATCGCGCAACTCTTCTTCACTCGGTTGGCGTTTGCTTACTACGCTTAAGTCGCTTGGGTTTACCATGCCTTGGTCACGGTCTTGAACTAACAAACCGCCGTTTACACGCTTAAGCTGTAAACCAGTAGTTTTAGTAGACCATTCACCACACTCTAACAAACGTACGTTTTTCTTAGCGGCAACAATTTGTGCTGCGGCTTTAGAGATTGCAGGAGCAATAATCACTTCAACAAACTGACGAGAAACAATCGCTTCAGCGGTATCAGCATCTAACTCGCGGTTAAAGGCAATAATGCCGCCAAACGCAGACGTTGGGTCGGTTTGGTAAGCACGCTCGTAAGCTTCTTGAATAGTGCCACCTAGTGCTACGCCACAAGGGTTAGCGTGTTTTACAATCACACAGCAAGGCTCGTCGAACTCTTTCACACACTCAAGGGCGGCGTCGGTATCGGCGATGTTGTTGAACGACAAGGCTTTACCTTGTAGTTGGGTGGCGGTAGCAACAGAGGCTTCTTCGATGTTGTTTTCTACATAAAAAGCAGCAGCTTGGTGGCTGTTTTCGCCATAGCGCATGTCTTGCTTTTTAGTGAATTGGCTGTTGAAGGTGCGTGGGAATTTGCTTTCTTCGTCGCCTTCTTTGTTGTCGCCGTAGCTTGGTACCATGGTACCGAAGTAGTTAGCGATCATGCCGTCGTAAGCGGCAGTGTGTTCAAAAGCGGCAATGGCTAAATCAAAACGGGTAGCGTGAGCGAGTGATTTATCGTTGGATGCCATTTCAGCCAATACGCGATCGTAGTCTGAAGCATTAACAACAATGGTCACGTCTTTGTGGTTTTTAGCCGCGCTGCGCACCATGGTAGGGCCGCCGATGTCGATGTTTTCAACCGCATCTTCAAGGCTACAATCTGGGTTAGCAACTGTGGCTGCAAATGGATATAGGTTTACTACTACCATATCGATAGCGTTGATGCCGTGAGTCTCCATCACTTCATCATCGGTACCACGTCGACCTAGTATGCCACCATGTACTTTTGGGTGAAGGGTCTTAACACGTCCATCCATCATTTCAGGAAAGCCGGTGTAGTTAGAAACTTCAATCACTTCAATGCCGTTTTCGGCAAGTAGTTTAGCGGTGCCACCAGTAGACAAGATCTCTACGCCTTGCTGGGCTAAAGATCGAGAAAATTCGATGATGCCTGTTTTATCTGAAACACTGATCAGTGCACGTCGAATTGGTCGAGCGTTTTCCATTGGAGTTTTATCCTCATTAGCAGTTATATGCGCTAGCGGTACAAGTTGCCCGAAAAATAAACAACTTAGGTTTGAGGCGCGCATTTTACAGTAAAAGTGTGAAGAATGCGCCGTTTTTAGCTGAATAATCTTGGGAATTGACACCTACTGGGTGGCTAAAAGCGCAGAAAGTACTATGAACACAAGCCGTTAACTGGGCTTTGTTGACCGCTTGGTGATAAAAATAAGCCTTAAAGGCGGAGTTGGGGCTGGCCTTAGGTTTTTTGTTCGTTAACCCGATTTGGTAGTTTGCTGAGTATTTGCTTGCTGCTTGGCGGCAATAGGTAGCTTAAAACTGTAACTGTTTCGGCCATTTTGCTTGCTGTTATATAAGGCTTGATCAGACAAGCTAATGATTTCTTCAAGGCCGATATCAGCACTTTCTGCAATAGATACACCCACGCTAATAGTGACATGAGACAGTCCTTCCACTCGGGTAAACTTATGGGGTATCTGTTGTTGGTTTATTGATTTAATCAGGCGGTTAGCCGCGTACTCGGCATAGTCGTAATCACTATTACTAAGAATAGCGATGAACTCTTCGCCGCCATAGCGGGCGATTAAATCACCAGGGCGTTTACAAATGCCGGTATCAATGAGGGCTTTGGCGACTTGCTCTAAACAAACATCACCTGCAGGGTGGCCATAGTGATCATTAAATTGTTTAAAGTGATCAATGTCTATCAGCATAATGGTAATTGGGTAGCCGCCGCGCTGGGCGCGTCGCCATTCTTGTTCTAAAAACTCATCCGCGCAGCGGCGATTAGGGATCCCGGTGAGGCTATCGGTAATTGATTGTTTCTCTAGCTCTCGGTAAGCGGTTCTTAATTCTTGTTGCGAGGCTTCTAAGTCAGAGGTGCGCTCCCGTACTCGGTCTTCTAATACTAACTGAGCTTGGCGTAAGTTAAGCTTGGCGTTTCGCTGGCTAAAGTAGAGTAGAAAAAACAAACTGATTGCTACCGACACCGAACTAACAATGCCTAGTACTACAATGTTTCGCGTGCGGGCGTAGACTTCAAAGGCTTCAGCTTTGTCTATCTCGGTGGTTAAGCCAAAATCGTAGGTGGGTTGCCATGTCCAAGCGCCCACCACAGTTACACCTCGATAATCTGGATAGCCCTCGGTGTTATAGCTGGTATTACCTTGAGTAGCACTTTGTGCCATAAAAGTGAGCGCTTTAAAGCTGCTATCGGTGCTGTTAGCTTGCGCTTTGGGGTCGGTAATATAGAGGTTATTAATTGCGCTTTGTCCCGGTTCTAAAATGCCAGAGCGATGTAACTCTTCATCAAATCGACTGGACGAGAGCATTAGGCCGTTACGATCAAAGGCATAGGTTTCTCCAGAGTCCCAAATGCGGCCGAGTTGGGTAATTCGGCTAAAGTGGTCAGCTTGATTCACGCTAATAATAAGCACCCCTTTGATTTGTTGCTGCTGGTTAATAACCGGTGCAGAGAAGTACATATTGTCGAGCTGTTTGGCTTTAGCTTGGTTAATGCCAGTAATAAAAATGGCTTCGCCCTCTAAAACTCGATTCATCTTAAGGTGTTCATATTCAAACAAAGGGTGCAGGGTATTGACTTGATTACGCATATTCGAGTTAAGGACTCGCCCTTCTACATCGCTTAACCAGTAGGCATCGTCTTGATAGGTTTCCATCATTAAGGCAAAGCTTCGTTCTACGTTAGCTTCGGCACTAGCGAGTAACATAGAGGGGCTTTTAGGGTTGCTAAAAATTTCGGCAGACAGAGTGATACGTTCCGACTGAGCGGCATTACGTAGTTCTAACAAACGGTGTTGGATCCAAATATGATGAGCTTCTTGAGTAGCCCTTAGCACGGTGCGCAAAGATTCTTTAACTTTAAGCTGAACCTCATCTTCAATATTCTCTAGCGCGGTAAATACAATGGCGAGAATAGCTAAACTGAAGAAGGCAACCATTGCGACTACGGTGCCTAATTTCACGAACTTGGGTTTGGAGTCTTGTTGATTGCTTAAAATATCTTTCACCAAGAGTTCAAAGGTTGATTGATAATTAACCAGTATGGACGGGGTATCGCGTTGTCTCAACTTAACGGCTTAAAATAACTTTTACATCAATAACTTGCGCATAGGTTAATTAAGCCGGTTAAAGCTGCTATTTCACTTCAGTCTCTAGTTGCTCAATCTCTTTCCACAGTTCGTCTGCATCGGCACTCAACATTGAGTAGGTCATAATGTCACCGCGCCGTTGCGCCAACATCGCTGATTCAAGCAAGGCATCGTACTTTTGGCGTTTGCGTTTGATAGGGTTGGGTTTTAGAAAACTAAACATAAACACTCCTTTGTTATTAATAAGAACGCATGGATGCAGTAAAAAGTTCTGTGTAAATCGATTATTTTTGGCTAGGTTTGCTCACTGCTGCGATTTAAGATCACTGGCCCGGTGCCATGAGCGGCTAACTGATCGTCGGGGTTATACAGCGGGCAGCTATTCATTGATAAACAACCACAACCAATACAACCGGTTAAGGAATCTCGTAGTTGAGTCATTGTCTCAATCCGTTGGTTTAAGTTTTCTCGCCACTGCTGAGAGAGCAGCTCCCAGTCATTTTTATTGGGTGTGCGGTTGTTTGGCAATCGGGCAAAAGCCGCTTTAATATCTGCCAGATTAATCCCCATTTTTTGTGCCGCTTTAATTACCGATACTCTTCTTAGTACCTCCGGGTGGTAACGCCGTTGATTACCTTGATTCCGCTGACTTTGAATCAAGCCTTTGGCCTCATAAAAGTGCAGGGTAGATACTTTTATGCCACAGCGCTTAGCCACTGCGCCTACCGATAGAGCGTGTTTGGCTTGTTGATTCATCTTGCTCTCCATTTTTTTCGAGTTTAGTAAAGAAAAAGCTTTACCTCAACTTAGCTTGAGGTTTTAAGGTATTTACTAAGTCAATACTAAGACGATTAAGCAATCACGGAGAGACGTATGTATTTAGAACATATAAACCTAACAGTTAAAGACATGGATCAAACGTTAGTTTTTTATAAAGCGGCATTTCCTCATTGGTGGGTGAGGGGGGAGGGCCAGCAAACGTGGTACGGTACCGATCGACGTTGGCTGCACTTTGGCGATGACAATCATTATCTTGCCTTTAACGACAACGGATACGGTGAAAATCGGCCTTTAGAGGGGAATCAATTAGGCGTGGCGCATTATGGATATGTAACGGCTGATCTAGATGCTGTGATTAGTCGCTTGCTAGCGGCAGGCTTTGAAATTCATCATGAAGGGGCGCAAAGTCAGCATCGGCGTAACGTGTATTTCCGCGACCCAAATGGCTTTGAAGTGGAGTTTGTAGAGTACTCATCAGACTTACCAAAAGAGCGAAATCTTTACGAATAGACTCCACCTACACTTATTTAAAAGGCCTGCTTGTCAGGCTTTTTTTGTTTCTTTGAGAAAATCCTTGACCCTATACCTAGCTACAGGGTTTATCATAGGTGTAGATGGAGGGTCGCATGTACAAAATTGGCGAATTAGCAAAACTCAGTGGTTTAACTGTGGAAGCGTTGCGCTTTTACGAGCGTAAGGGCTTGTTAGCGCCAGTAGCTCGTGGGGCGAATCAATACCGAATGTATAGCGAACAAGACCTGGCAAGGCTTGGTTTTATTCAGCGCGCCAAGCAAGCCGGATTATCGATTAAAGATATCTTGGAGCTGCTTACCCTGCGCGAGCATGCTGAAACCTCTAGCTGTGGTGATGTAAGCAGCGTGGTAGCCCACAAGCTACATAAGGTGCAGGAACAATTGCTTCAGCTGCAAGCGTTTGAAGCCACCCTCAAAAAGCTGCATGACGAGTGCTGCGGCGGTGAAGAAAGTGCTACCTCTTGTTCAATATTAAAGGCCTTAGATGATGTTATTGAATAACTTTGTAAGTTTGTTTTTAAGTGCTGCTCCTTGGTTGTTTTTAGGTTTTGTTATTGCTGCTAGCTTGAAATTAGGCTTACCAAGCCGTTGGCTAGCAAAGCACTTAGGCAATAGTAAGCCCAGTACGACCATTAAAGCGGCGTTTATTGGCGCGCCTTTGCCTTTGTGCTCTTGTGGGGTTATTCCCGCCGCCATGGGCCTGCGCCGAGCGGGCGCATCTAAAAGTGCCACCACTTCTTTCTTAATTGCCACACCGGAGACAGGTGTTGATTCAGTGGCAGTATCTTATGCCTTATTGGGGCCTGTAATGGCCATTGTTCGGCCCGTAGCTGCTATTACCAGTGCAATTGTGGCAGGTTTACTTGTGGGAAACAGCGAAGATAATAAGCCGGTTACTAGCGAAGTAAAAAGCTGCTGTAGCAAAAAAAACGCTAGCCAACAGCAGCAAGCAACTGCTGAGGTAAAGCTCAGCGTTAAACAAAAAATAAGCGCTTGGCTGAATAGCTTTGCTGAACTGGTGGGAGACAGCTATTTATGGCTCTTGATCGGTTTGGTATTTGCCGCCTTGATTCAAACTTACTTGCCCGAGAGCTTTATGACCCGCTGGGGACAAGGCTGGATCACTATGTTAGTGATGGTGTTGGTTGGCGTGCCTATGTACATTTGCGCCACAGCATCAACGCCTATTGCCGCAGGTTTAATCATTGCTGGTATATCGCCAGGGGCGGCCTTGGTATTTATGCTGGCGGGGCCGGCCACTAATGTTGCTACCTTAATGTTGGTTCGCCAAGAAATGGGAGTGCGTGCGTTAGCCGCCTACTTAACCGGTGTTGTAGTTAGTGCAATGGCCTTTGGCTGGGGCTTAGATTGGGCAATTGGCCAATGGCACTGGCAAGTAAATCCGGTAGCTTGGCAAGAGCACCAGTTAGTGAATAGCTGGTGGGTGGTAAGTAGTAGTTTGGTTATTGCGATATTGATGTTACGCGCAGGACTCAATGATGCGCGGCAGCGCTGGGTGGGCACTGCCGCATAAGTTCAATATTATTAATTAGTTGGCACGCGCTTAAACATTGCACCGTTGTTTAAGCGCAAATTTTCGCCGTCACTCATTAGCGGTTCTTCTAACGCTTGAATGAACTCCATTTCAATTTTATTAGCCATGTCGTCACACAGCATGCGTGTCATGCCAATAGGCTGATTAACCAACAGCTGTTTGCCATTCCACTCAGCTTGGCCAAAAAAGTTATTACAACCCGTGGTGCCAGAAATCTTAAAGCCCTTATCGTTTTCTTCTAAGGTAAACGCTGGCAACTTAATGTCGGCAATGTTGTAAAAGTCACCGGTCATATACCAACGGGTATCTGCTAAATCCATGCTTGGCTCCGATTGATTACTGGTACAGCCGGTTAAGCCCAACGCGATTGTTAAACCCAAAATTAGCTGTTTATTCATGGTAGTTACCTCAAGTAAGCACAAAAACTATTTCAAGCTATTGTAGAACACAGAGAGAGTGAAAAGTTCGTTTACTGATAAAATTAATGTTTTTTTTAGGTGGTTTTAATATCAACACAAAAAGTAACTATCAGCCTAATTGGCACTAAGTTACCGCCAAATGCGAGATGTTTCACACTTATTGGACAGTTCTCGTCCTATGCTTCGCTCATCAATCATTGGACGAAATTAAGTAGGTAAACATGAATCAGCAAGCGAGTGTATTTCATTTAGGTTTGAACCCAGAAATGCTGAAAGGCGCCACGTTGGCCATCATTCCTGGTGATCCACAACGCGTAGAGCGTATTGCTTCATTATTGGAAGAGCCAGAATTTTTAGCCTCACAGCGTGAGTTTACCTCTTACCTTGGCAAGTTGAATGGAACACCTGTTGTAGTGTGTTCAACTGGTATTGGTGGTCCATCTACGTCAATCGCGGTAGAAGAATTAGCCCAGTTAGGTATTCGCACCTTTTTGCGTGTAGGTACTACTGGCGCTATTCAGCCACACATTAATGTTGGTGACGTGATTGTTACCACGGCATCGGTTCGTTTAGACGGAGCCAGCAGCCATTTTGCTCCAATGCAATTCCCTGCTGTTGCCGATTTCTCCTGTATGCAGGCCTTAAACAGCGCGGCGCTAGACGCTAATGCTACTTGTCATGTCGGTGTAACTGCTTCAAGTGATACCTTTTACCCGGGACAAGAGCGTTACGACACGGTATCTGGCCGAGTAGTGAAAGCCTTTCAAGGCTCGATGGAAGAGTGGCAAGCTATGGGTGTGCTTAACTTTGAAATGGAAAGTGCCACCTTATTCACCATGTGTGCATCTCAAGGTTTAAAAGCCGGTTGTGTGGCGGGCGTTATAGTTAACCGTACTCAACAAGAAATTCCTGATGAAAGCTTGATGAAAAACACCGAGCACCAAGCAGTAAACATTGTAGTAGAAGCCGCACGTAAGATGCTTGGTTAACAAAAAACTAAGCCAACTTGCCTGATGGCTTAGCTGTCCTTTCCATATTCAGCCCAATAGTTCGTTAAGTTCTATTGGGCTTTTTTGTTCTCAGCGACCTGATAAGAATAAATCGTATGCAATAAAAAAGGCCTATCAACAGATAGGCCTTTTTGAGCAATATCTAAGTCTTAGCTTAGTTCATGCCGTATTTTTTTAACTTCTTGCGTAAAGTACCGCGGTTGATACCTAACATGATTGAAGCGCGAGTTTGGTTGCCACGCGTGTATTGCATAACTACGTCAAGCAACGGAGCTTCAACTTCAGATAGTACTAATTCGTACAATTCAGACACATCTTCGCCATTTAATTGTGCGAAGTAGTTGCGCAATGCTTGCTCAACAGAATCACGCAATGGACGTTCTTTCACTTCAGTACTCGTAGCACTGCTAGTCATAGTAGAAAGTGTGTTTGTGGTGGTATTTGAATCAAACATACTTGACGCTCTTTTTAATTAATTAATGATCACAACTATTCGAAAAACTGCTCAATCGCGGACGTTTGTACCAGGGCTGATTCAAGCTGGTTAAACTGGCTACGAAACTCGTCCGTGTCCGCTAATTGCTTCAAGTACCACCCCACATGTTTGCGAGCGATACGTACCCCTTGGTACTCCCCGTAGTGTGAATACAGGTTGTCTAAGTGGTGAAGCATTACTTCCTTCACTTCTTCGGCCTGTGGCGAAGCAATATGCTCACCAGTGCTTAAGAAGTGATTAATTTCTCTGAAAAGCCAAGGGTTACCTTGGGCTCCTCGACCGATCATGATGGCGTCCGCTCCAGTATAGGCCAGCACATGCTTGGCTTGCTCTGGGGTGGTGATATCACCATTAGCCACAATCGGTATTGAGACTTCTTGTTTTACTGCTTTGATAGTGTCGTACTCAGCCAAACCTTTATACATACATGCTCGCGTCCGACCATGAATGGCTAAAGCTTGAATGCCAGCCGTTTCTGCAAGCTTGGCAATATGCAAAGCATTGCGGTGTTCTGGTGACCATCCAGTTCTAATCTTTAAGGTCACAGGAACATCAACCGCCTGTACAACAGCATCAAGAATCTTTGCTACTAGTTCCGGTTGCTGTAACAGCGCCGAACCAGCTAGCTTTTTGTTTACCTTTTTCGCCGGACAACCCATATTGATATCGATGATTTGCGCGCCATTTGCCACATTATGTTGGGCGGCGAGAGCCATCAATTCTGGGTCAGCTCCAGCTATTTGAACACTGCGTATGCCGCATTCATCTAGGTGAACCATACGATTTAGCGATTTTTGGCTATTCCACACCCGAGGGTTACTGGACACCATCTCCGAAACCGTAAGCCCTGCGCCTAGTCGCCAACATAAGCGGCGAAAAGGTTGATCAGTAATGCCAGCCATAGGCGCTAGTATCACCGGATTGTCCAGTTTATAACTGCCTATATTCATGACTCGCGTTCTTCTCAATCTCAGGGCGGCGTAGTTTACGACTTTTTTAGCACGCTGGAAAGGCTATATTTTGAACATTTTTCAAAAAAAAAGCTGGATTTTTAGTGGAGGAATATGGCAGCAAACCCTTTGAGATAGGGTTTGCCCCACTTTTTCGGGTAACTTAGCGTTTTGTGCCGCTTAATCGACACCATTCTTGATCGAGAACAACCGGATCCATATCGCACTGTGATTGATAAGCATCCACAACGGTGGAACTTTGTTCTTCTAGAATGCCAGATAAGGCAATTAAACCTTGCGGTTTTAGGTAGGCGAGTATTACTTCTGCCAATTCTTTAAGTGGCCCTGCGAGAATATTGGCCACTACGATGTCGGCTTTAAAATCTGTTGGTTGGTCTTTGGGTAGATATAGCTCGAGTTTGTCGGCAACGCCATTTCGCTCGGCGTTGTCACGGCTGGCAAGAATGGCTTGAGGGTCGATATCAATGCCGACGACGCGTTCAGCGCCAAGCTTGATAGCGGCAATCGCTAAAATGCCGCTGCCACAGCCAAAGTCCACCACTGTTTTACCACTAAGGTCGAGTTGGTCTAGCCACTTTAAACATAGCGCTGTTGTGGGGTGAGTGCCTGTACCAAAGGCAAGCCCTGGGTCGAGCATTACGTTTACTGCGCTTGGGTCGGGTACGTCGGTCCAGCTTGGGCAAATCCAAAGGCGCTTGCCAAATTGCATGGGGTGGAAGTCTTTCATCCACTCGCGTTCCCAGTCTTTATCTTCAAGTTGATCTAGCTTGTAGTTGCCATCGTCAATTATCAGCGCTTCGCGCAAGAACTCAAGAATAGGCGCCATATCGGTGGTGGCGTCGTAAAGGCCTTGCACGTCGGTATCACCCCATAACGGTGTTTCCCCTAATAAGGGCTCAAATACCGGTGTGTCGTGACGGTCTAACAGGGTAACGGCTTGGCTACCGGTTTCCATTAGTATGTCGCCAATGGTCTCGGCAGTGTCTTTTGTGGCGTTAATTTTTAGCTGGATCCAAGGCATTGTCCGCTCCTCTAGAAGATTATGCGGCAAGTGTACTGGGTTAGATAAGGCTTAGCATTAAAAATATGCTAAGCCTTTTATTGGCGGGTTTAACTGCTCGGGCTTAATCCGCGATGGCGGTATTTAGCACGCTTGTATAATAGCTGTAGGCCTCGGTAACAGGCCAGTAGGGCAAGTACAATGGAAGGTGCATTGAACACCACGCTAACAATCACCACCGCTATGGCTAAATAGAGAAAAGGAATAAATTCGTATAGAGGCTCTGGGATCACCTTCCGTTTACGTAGAAAGGATTTTTTAAATTTGTCGTAACGACGGTAGTTAGACCTAAGCACCCACACTAAGGCTCCCATGGCAAATAAAATAGCCCCACCTACATGGGCTAGCCAAGGCTCTAGAAACAACATGGAGCTGGTGCCTGCATACAAATATCCACTAGGTAGTAATTCGTATATCGCTTTCGGTAACATGGTTGCCTCCATTGCTCTTAACATTCCATTAACTTATTAAGCATAGACTCAATGAAGAAATTGACCAAATAGTCTACTAATCTACTGTGCGATGCTTAGATGATTGGGCTGCTGCAGTTGTCGTTTGCGCTTTTTGCCAAGCGTGTTGGCGGTACTTATGCCGCAAATACAGCAGCGAACAGCCACGATACATGCATAACATAGCGATGCCGTAAGCCAGTAAAGTAGATTGGGTAGAGGCTAAGCTTAGTGCTACTGCGATAAAGAAGAAGGGCATAAATTCGTACAAGGATTCGGGAATGGTAAAGCGTTTGCGAGAGTGGACCACTTGATCGTGGCGTCTAAAGTTGGAACGCATCACCCATATAAGCGCGCCAAGGCAAAACAATAGCGCTCCGCCGGCTATGCCTAAGTTTGAGTCTATCCATAATACAGAGCTAGACCCTGCGGCCAAATACAGGCTTGGCAATATTTCATATATTGGCTTGATGATCATGATGTTACACGCTATTCCATTGTATTTATCGGCTAAATTACCACTTCCCAAAGCATAACTTTGCTCTAACTAAGATGAACAAAGTGTAAGTCAAAATGAAGATTCTGCTTTTTTCCGTGAGATTAGCTTGCTTGTTTGCTGTAACAACTTGGTTACAGATTGAACGGTATTTAGTCTTTCAAAAAGTAAACTTTATGGTTTACTTTGTTTGATTTGAATGTAAACTCTTCGGTGTAATTTGTAGAGGTAGAGATGTTGACTATTCGACGTACCGTAATGAGTTTTTGTTTGGGAGGATTAATGAGCACTTCGATAGCACCCGCACTGGCGGCAGACAACAGCATATTTAATACCACACAGCTTGATGGCAAGTATCAAAACAGCCAAGCAAGCCCTGCCAACAGCTCGGCATGGGGAATTTTATGGCGTTACGTGACTGAGCGTCGAGTAGATGCCACGCCGACTAATGCTATTCCAGTGTTGCCATTAACTGCCGCTTCACTCGATGCCTTGCCTTCAGAGCAAGATAGTGTGATTCGTTTCGGTCACTCTAGTGTTTATATGCTGGTGGGTGGGCAGCGATGGTTAATTGACCCTGTTTTTTCACAGCGTACTTCGCCGTTTAGTTTTATTGGGCCAAAGCGCTTTCATCAACCCCCGCTAAATCTTAACGAGCTAGATAACATTGATGGGGTATTGATCTCTCATGACCATTATGATCATTTAGACAAATACAGCATTGGCCTATTAAAAGACAAGGTTAAGCACTTTGTAGTACCTGAAGGTGTTGATCAACATTTAATTGATTGGGGCGTAAAGCCTGAACGTATTCAACGTTTACGGTGGTGGCAATCTGCAAAATTTGGTGAGCTAAGCATTACTGCCACGCCAACTCAGCACTTCTCTGGACGTGGATTATTTGATGGAAACCAAACCCTGTGGGCATCCTATGTGATTGACTCTCCCAACAAACGGATCTTCTTTAGTGGTGACTCTGGGTACTTTGATGGTTTTAAGCAAATTGGCGAGCGCTTTGGTCCCTTTGATCTCACCATGATGGAAACCGGCGCTTATGATAAAGATTGGTCAGCGGTGCATATGACACCCGAACAAGCGCTGCAGGCTCATCTCGATTTGCGTGGTCAAGCCATGATGCCAGTACATAACGCCACTTTCGATTTGGCCTTCCATTCGTGGTACGAACCACTAGAACGCATTAGTGCGCTAAGTCAGCAAGCGGGTGTGGAGTTAGTGACACCAAAAATTGGTGAAGTTTTCAAAGTTGGTCAAAACCAAACTACCGAAGCATGGTGGCGAGACTTAAAATAAGCACTTGGATTTACGCCAATAAAAAAAGGCCCTAAGCATGCTTAGGGCCTTTTTAGTATCAGCTTGTTGCTTATTGCATGCCGAGTTTTTTCTCAAGGTAGTGGATGTTTGCTCCACCAAATTGGAAGTTTTCGTCTTGCATAATTTTTTGCTGAAGCGGCACGTTAGTTTTGATGCCGTCAATCACTAGCTCTGACAATGCGTTCTTCATACGAGCAATCGCTATGTCACGGTTTTCACCGTAAGTGATCAGTTTACCAATCATTGAATCGTAGTAAGGCGGCACTGAGTAGCCTGCATAAACGTGTGAATCCCAGCGAATACCCATACCACCTGGTGGGTGGAAACGGTTAATGCGGCCTGGAGATGGGATAAAGGTTTCCGCATCTTCAGCGTTAATTCGACACTCAATGGCGTGACCCGTTAGCTTCACTTGATCTTGGCTAAACGACAGTGGTTGGCCAGCAGCAATGCGCAGTTGCTCTTTGATTAAGTCGATACCTGTCACCATTTCGGTAACCGGATGCTCAACCTGAATACGGGTGTTCATTTCAATGAAGTAGAACTCACCGTTTTCGTACAAGAACTCAAAAGTACCTGCACCACGGTAGTTAATTTCAATACAGGCACGAGTACAGCGCTCACCAATATTGCGACGCATATCTTCAGTGATGCCTGGCGCTGGCGCTTCTTCTACCACTTTTTGGTGGCGACGTTGCATAGAACAATCACGCTCACCTAGGTGAATCGCTCCGCCTTGGCCATCAGACAATACTTGAACTTCCACGTGACGTGGATTTTCTAAGTACTTCTCCATGTAAACAATATCGTTACCAAAGAACGAACCAGCTTCAGTACGGGTTAAATCAACAGAAGTATGTAGTTCTTCTTCTTTGTGAACCACTCGCATACCGCGACCACCGCCGCCGCCAGCTGCTTTAATAATAATTGGGTAACCAATGCGTTTAGCGATTGCAGCATTTTGCTTTTCATCGGTGCCTAGCGGGCCATCTGAACCAGGTACACATGGTACACCGGCTTTTTTCATGGCTTTAATCGCTTCAACCTTGTCGCCCATCATGCGAATGGTTTCAGCTTTAGGGCCTATGAAAACAAAACCACTTTTCTCAACTATTTCAGAGAATTCAGCGTTTTCAGACAAGAAACCGTAGCCCGGGTGGATCGCTACTGCATCAGTGACTTCAGCGGCAGCAATAATGCGCGGAATGTCTAAATAACTTTCCGATGCTGCAGGCTTACCAATACAAATTGATTCATCGGCTAACAATACGTGTTTTAAATCACGGTCGGCTGTTGAGTGCACAGCGACGGTTTTAATGCCCAATTCTTTACAGGCGCGCAAAATCCGCAGGGCAATTTCACCACGGTTAGCAATAACTACTTTATCTAGCATACAAATGCCTCTTTATTCGATGATGAATAGCGGTTCATCAAATTCAACAGCTTCACCGTCGTCAACTAAGATGGCTTTTACTACGCCAGCTTTGTCAGCATCAATCTGGTTCATCATTTTCATTGCTTCAATGATGCACAATGTATCGCCTACGTTTACTTGCTGGCCTTCTTGTACAAACGGTTGTGCTTCAGGTGAAGATGAACGGTAGAAAGTACCTACCATTGGCGATAGCATTTTGTGACCAGATGCCACAGCTTCGCTGGCAGCTGGCGCTGCAGGAGCATTAGCAGGTGCGGCAACTGGCGCTGGCGCAGCAATAGGTGCTGGGGCGTATACTGCTTGCGCTGCACCACTAAAATTACGGCTAATGCGTACTGCTTCTTCACCTTCAGTGATTTCTAATTCAGCTACACCAGATTCTTCAACTAATTCGATTAATTTTTTAATCTTGCGAATATCCATAAGGGCTCTCTTTATCGTATTAGGTTAATTAACAACTATTGCTGCAGCTTGTTTAAGGCTGCAGTCAAAGCAAATTGATATCCTTGGCTACCCAAGCCACAAATCACTCCCTCAGCTTTGTCTGCTAAGTAAGAGTGATGGCGGAAGGGTTCACGTGCATGCACGTTAGACAAGTGAATTTCTATAAAAGGAATATTCACACCTAGCAGAGCATCACGCAGTGCAACACTGGTATGAGTAAAAGCCGCAGGATTGATGATAATGAAGTCAATCTCGCCCATGGCTTGATGAATGCGATTAATCAGCTCGCCTTCGATATTGGATTGAAAATCCTGAAGGCTAACACCCATGTCATGGGCTTGAATGCGCAGCTGCTCAACAATGTCGTCTAAACTCTGGTGACCGTAAACCTCGGGTTCACGCTTACCAAGAAGATTAAGATTTGGACCATTGAGTAACAAAATAGAGAATTTATTAGTCATTTTCGTTGAAAAGCCAGCTTAAATTATAGAACGTGTCGATTTCTGAAGATTAGCACATTTATCAATGGTAAATGTGCTAAGTCATCGACATTTTCGGTAATTATAGTGTTTTCGCAGAAAATGGCAGCATTTTTCTGGTCTAATCAGTTCGTTTCGGCGAGAGGCTCTGTTGTTAGGTTACGTAGCCATTTCTTTTGGTTCATTCGCCAAAAGCACAACATAGCCTTAAATACTTCTTCGCTTAGGGCAATACAGAAGGCAGTAATTAAGCTCACATCAAACACAAAGATTGCGATAGACGTTAGCATTAAACCCACTCCCCATTGGCAGAAGGTATCCGACATTAAGCAAAAACCATTATCACCACCACTACGTAAAATACCGTTAATTAGCACCATGTTGAAGATGCGTAACCAGGTAGAGGCGGCCAAAATTAGCACCAATTGTTGTGCTAGTTCCAAGGTTTCAGACTCTAGCGCGCCAAACAAGTTCAATAAAGGGTAGCTTAATAGCCACACTGCAACACCAATAGCGATAGCGGCAATTGGGCTAACCAGTAAGGCTAAACGAGCATCTACCCAAGCTTGGTTAAACTGGTTCGCGCCTAGTTTATTACCCACCATAATGGAACAAGCAGCAGAAAAGCCCATGAAACAAGATATAGCCATGCCTTCAATAGGGCTGATCAAGCTCATTGCTGCTAAGGCATTGGTGCCTAGCTGACCATATAAGGTGGCAAATACAAATACACCACTAGACCAAATGCTAAAGTTGATCACTAAAGGCAGTGCCAGCTTGGCATATTTGTTTACTTCTGCGCGGCTAAATTGCCAAAAACCAATCATTGATACTTTTAGTAGTGGGTGCGATTGCCACCATAAACTGGTAACCAAAACGACAAGCTGCAACAAGCGGGCAATCACTGTTGCTACGCCTGCGCCAACAATGCCCATTGCAGGGATGGGTCCAAAGCCAAAAATAAGCACTTGGTTTAATAGAATATTAGCGACTACCGCAAAAATACTAATGTACAGCGGGAGTTTGGTATTGCCGCTAGCACGCAAGGCAGACTCGATTACAATCACTGGTAGGGTGAATAAGATCATCAACGCGGTGGCGCGAATGTAGTCACTACCAATGGCAACCAAGTGTGCGTCGCTGCTGCCCCATTGCATAATGGTGCTTGGGCTGAAGATCATAAATGCCAAGGTAGTAAGGGTAAAAATAAGCCCTGCGTAAAACGACAGTGCCACAGTACGGCCAATGGCGTTCCAGTTCTTAGTTCCCCAGTGCTGAGCACTTAAAATAGCGCAAGCAGTAGAAAAGCCATTCAAGATGACAATTGCCACAAAAAACGCACGACCAGCGTAACCTACTGCTGCCACTTCGGCATCACCTAAAGTAGCAACCATAAGTACATCCACTAGGCCTAACAGGCTTAGCAGTACTGCTTGTAAAGATATTGGCCAAGCTAGGCGCCAGAACTGCTCTAGCCATGAGCGATTCAATGTAATAGGAGATGCTTGCATAACAACCTCAAAACGTGACTTGCATCAGATAAAAGCTATCCGCTTGAAAACGGTAGCCAGAAATTATGGGCGCGATACTATCTTATATAAAAGAACTTCCACATAATTGAAGCTATCTAAAATATGTTTAAAACTATCATTTATGAATGAGCGGCATTGGCAAGACAAGTTTGATATAGGCTCCGCCTGCGTTGAGCGCTTTTTAACCACCGAGCGTTTTTCTGAGCTGGCTAAGCTTCAAGTTAATTTAGCGGGGGTATCTTATATTCGAGGCGAGTACTTCGTTAGTCGGCGAGCCCCGCAAGAACACTCAATTTTAATTTCTATGGCTGGTGTTGGCAGTTTGCATACGCCAGAAGGACGACAACGCTTAGGACCCAATGAAGTGGTGATTCTGCCCGCAGGAACCGATTATTCGTTTAGCTTGGCGAGTCATTTTTGGCGGCATAATTGGTTTCAGTTTTCGGCTGATATTTCTTGGTATCGTTTCCCTAAAAAAGCCAAGGTAATGAAGATTAATTCCAGCCAAAATATTGATAAGTGTTTGAAGCTACTACTAGATGAAGAAGGAAAAACCAAGGCCGATCCACTGGTGGAATCAGCGTTAACCCAATTGCTTAAACGCTATTTATTGCAGCTGCTCAAACCTTTAAAGAACCAAGAGCCTAGCCCCTTGCATAATTTGGAGCAGCAATTGCGCTCTTCATTGCACTATCCGTGGACTGTGAGCGAGATGGCCCAGCGTTTATCTGTATCTGAAGCGCATTGTTATCGCTTATTTCAACAAGAGTTTAAATGTAGCCCTAAGCAATACCTTACCCGTTTACGCTTAGAGCATGGCAGCTATCTATTGCGCGAAAGCCGCTGGTCTATCGACGTTATCGCTAGCCAGTTGGGCTATCAAGACGGCTTTGCTTTTGCTCACCGCTTCAAAAAAAGCTTTGGGGTTTCTCCGGGGCGTTATCGTAGGCAAAGCCAAGCTTAGCGTTAAATATTATCGTTGTAAGCTGGCAGCCAATTTGGCCACACTCACTCGCTTAAAAGTGTCTAAAGTAAGTTCTGCCACTTGTTGCAACTGTTGTTGGCTTGCGCCGTTAGTGGCATGCACATTTAAACCTTGTAAAACGGTGGCAAGATAATGGGCTAGTGCTTCTGGGTCAGCATCTGGGGCTAAATCTTGCTCTTGTTGGGCGCGTTCGAAGCGTTGTTGAAGGGCAATACTGCCTTCGGCTCGGCGAGCTTTAAGGGCTTCCTTAATGGTGCTGGCCGATTCGCTGCAAGATAAGGCTCCTTGCACAATCACACAACCTTGTGGTTGGTCTGGGTCGCTTAAGTTAGCCACCGCCCCCTTCAACATAAAATCAACTACATCGTAAATGGTGGGTTGCTCGAGAGCGGGGTAAAAAAAGGCTTGAGGACGTTTTTCGTAGAGTTCTATCGCTTGCAGAAATAGTTGTTCTTTATTGCCAAATGCAGCGTACATACTGGGTTTATTAATGCCCATTGCTTGGGTGAGCTCATTGAGTGAGGCGCCTTCGTAACCTTTTTGCCAAAACACCTCTAGCGCTTTTTCTAATGCATCTTCTGCATCAAAACTACGTGGACGACCTATATGCGAACAACATTTGGGAGACATTTTGTAACCTTGGTTTACTTTCTACGTTGATCATAGCTAAGCCAAATAGCCCTGTCTAGATAAATGCATACCGACCGGTACAAAAAGTTCTTGATCTTGATCATGTTTCAGAACTAATATACCAAGCAGTACAAAACATCTAGTAATTATCAATTATTCATCACTTGAGGGATCAGAGATGGCTTCAGTTTTTGATTTAACAAAAATCATCGCAATAAGTGCATTAAGCATATCGTTAATTGGCTGCGGTAAACCCGAAGCGGCTACTCAGCAAACCCCTCCACCTCCCAGTGTAGATGTTGCAGAGGTTCTGCTAGAACAAATTACCGAAACAGATTTTTACACCGGTCGCTTACAAGCTCCGCAAACCGTAATGGTGGTACCGCGTGTATCGGGCTATATCGACCAAGTGTTGTTTAATGAGGGCAGCGTAGTAACAAAGGGCGAAGTGCTATTTAAAATAGATAATCGTATTTTTGCTGCTGAAGTTGAGCGTTTAGAAGCCGAATTAGTAAGTGCTAAAAGTAGCTTAGAGTTGGCGAAAAAAGGCTATAAACGGGCCCAAGCCTTGAATAAGAAAAATGCTATCTCAGATGAAATCTTAGATAGTCGCTTCTCTGCCAGGGAGCAAGGTGCAGCAGCGGTAGCCTCAATCACCGCGGCCTTATCTCGCGCTCGCCTTGATTTAGATTTTACCGAAGTGCGCGCTCCTATCGCTGGTCGGGTCTCTAATGCGCTGATCACCGAAGGTAACTACGTAAACCTAGGGTCAAGCCAGTTAACCCGGATTGTATCTATCCAGCATATGTATGCTTATTTTGACGTGGATGAGCAAAGTTTTCTTAAATACCAAGAGCTGAACAATGTGATTCCATTGTCTGACAGCCAAGATTCGATTGCCGCTGTGCAAATGGCCTTGGCCGATGACAGTGTATTTAAACACTTGGGTAAGATTGATTTTATTGATAACGCCTTAACTGGTGCAACTGGCACCATTCGCTTACGTGCTCGCTTTAACAATCAAACTGGCGAATTACGCCCTGGTATGTTTGCTCGTTTGCAAATTGCTGGCAGTAGCCGTTACCAAGCAGTGTTGATTGACAACAAAGCGGTAGGCACTGACCTCAATAACAAGTTTGTTCTGGTATTAGACGACAATGACCAAGTGCAATACCGCCCCGTGGTATTAGGTGAGCAAATTAATGGCTTGCGAATTGTGTCGCAGGGTTTGTCTGGTTCAGAGCGGATTGTGGTTAACGGCATTCAGCGAGTGCGCCCACAAATGCAAGTTACCCCGGTACCTGCCAGCATGGCCAGTGACGAAGTCATATCGGAGCTTCGTCAGTCTCAACGTTTGTTAGAACAGCAGCATCAACAGTTAAGTCTTAATGCCAAGTTATCAGTTCAACAAGGATAAGTTAGCTTATGTTTTCTCAGTTTTTCATTAAACGGCCGATCTTCGCCGCAGTTATCTCCTTGCTAATGTTTATTGGTGGAGCAATTGCAGTGTGGCAATTGCCTATTACCGAATACCCCGAAGTGGTGCCGCCTACCGTAGTTGTGACTGCAAATTACCCAGGCGCCAACCCAAAAGTGATTGCCGAAACCGTGGCTTCGCCGCTGGAACAGGAAATTAACGGCGTAGAAGATATGTTGTATATGTCTTCGCAGGCGACCTCTGATGGCCGTATGACTCTGACAGTGACTTTTGCCATTGGCACCGATGTAGATCAAGCACAAAGCCAAGTGCAAAGCCGGGTCGACCGGGCGACGCCGCGTTTGCCTTTGGAAGTACAGCGCTTAGGTGTTGTGACCGAAAAATCGTCACCCGATTTAACCATGGTGGTTCACTTAAGTTCGCCTGAAGATCGCTACGACTTATTGTACTTATCTAACTATGCGGCGCTTAACGTAAAAGATGAACTGGCCCGTATTGAAGGGGTAGGCGCGGTGCGTTTGTTTGGCGCTGGCGACTACAGCCTACGTATTTGGTTAGACCCTAATAAAGTGGCTTCGCTGGGGCTTAACCCTAATCAAATTATCGCTTCTATTCGTGAGCAAAACCAACAGGCAGCTGCCGGCAGTTTGGGGGCTCAGCCTAGCGGTGAATCTGATTTTCAGATCCTGATTAATGTAAAAGGCCGTTTAAATACCACCGAAGAATTTGAAGATATCATCATCAAAGTCGGTGATAACGGTGAAGTGAGTCGGCTTAGAGATGTTGCCCGAGTTGAGCTTGGCGCAAGCAGCTACGCCTTACGTTCGTTGTTAGATAATAAAGACGCCATTGCGATTGGGGTATTCCAAGCTTCTGGCTCGAACGCGATTCAAATATCTGAAGACGTACGCGCTCGCATGGCTGAGCTGAAAAAGAGTTTCCCACAAGGCTTGAGCTACGACACGGTATACGATCCCACGGTATTTGTGCGCGGCTCGATAGAGGCGGTAGTCAAAACCTTGTTTGAAGCAGTACTACTTGTGGTGCTAGTGGTGGTGTTATTTCTGCAAACCTGGCGTGCGTCTATTATACCGTTAGTAGCGGTACCTGTTTCCTTGGTAGGTACCTTTGCATTTATGCACCTAATGGGTTTTTCACTGAATGCTTTGTCGTTGTTTGGCTTAGTGCTGGCGATTGGTATTGTGGTGGATGACGCCATTGTGGTGGTCGAAAACGTTGAGCGGAATATTGCCGAAGGCTTAAGCCCGGTGGCTGCGACTCAACAAGCGATGAAAGAAGTGACGGGTCCAATTGTTGCCACTACTTTAGTGTTGGCTGCGGTGTTTATTCCGACCGCGTTTATGTCGGGATTAACCGGACAGTTTTATAAGCAGTTCGCCTTAACCATTACCATCTCAACCTTTATTTCTGCGATTAATTCATTAACTCTGAGCCCGGCGTTGTCAGCGTTATTGTTAAAAGGCCACGATCAGCCTAAAGATCGCCTAACCCGTATTATGGATAGTCTGTTTGGTCGATTTATCTTTGCACCGTTTAACCGTGTGTTTGATAAAGGCGCGAATGCTTACGGCAGTATCATCAAAAAGACAATTCGTTTGTCGGCTTTAGTGGGCATTATTTATGTTGGTTTATTAGGCTTAACTGCTTACCAGTTTGATACAACGCCAACCGGTTATGTACCGGGGCAAGACAAACAATACTTAGTGGCCTTTGCTCAATTGCCAGACGCGGCTTCGCTAGAACGTACCGAAGCGGTAGTGAAACAAATGTCGGAAATCGCCCTAGCGCAACCGGGTGTTGAGCATGCCGTCGCCTTTCCTGGCCTAAGCATTAATGGTTTTACTAATAGCCCCAATAGCGCGATTTTATTCACGCCCTTAGCCGATTTTGATCAACGTAAAGATCCAAATTTGTCGGCTAATGCCATTGCTGGTGCGCTCAATCAACAATTTGCCGGTATTCAAGAAGCCTTTATTGCGATATTCCCACCGCCACCAGTGCAGGGGTTAGGCACTATTGGCGGCTTTAGGTTACAAATTCAAGATAGAGCTAACCACGGTTATGAAGAGCTGGCTAATGTCACTATGCAAGTGATGCAAAGAGCCTGGGGCACACCTGCATTAGCAGGAGTATTCTCGAGTTATCAAGTGAACGTACCGCAGTTGGACTTGGATTTAGACCGAACTAAAGCCATGCAGCAGGGTGTATCAGTAGACGAAGTCTTCTCTACCTTGCAAGCGTATATGGGGTCCACCTACGTGAATGACTTCAATAAGTTTGGCCGTACCTATCAGGTAAACGTGCAAGCCGACGAATCGTTTAGGCAATCGCCAGAGCAAATTAGTCAGCTTAAAGTACGCAATATTGATGGTGCTATGGTACCGCTGGGCTCATTTGTTGATGTGGATTATGTAGCAGGCCCAGACCGGGTGATGCACTACAACGGCTATACCACAGCTGAAATTAACGGCGGCCCAGCGCCGGGTTACAGTAGTGGTGAAGCGCAAGCGGCTATCGAGCAAATATTGGCGGAAACTTTGCCAATAGGCATGACTTACGAATGGACCGAGCTAACTTACCAACAGAAGCTGTCGGGTGATACTGCCATGTTGATTTATCCGCTGGTGATTATCTTGGTGTTTATGGTGTTAGCGGCACAATACGAGAGCTTACGTTTGCCAATGGCGATTATTCTGATCATTCCAATGACCTTGTTATCGGCGATTAGCGGAGTATTGCTGTGGGGCGGGGATAACAACATCTTCACCCAAATTGGGTTGATTGTACTGGTTGGCCTCGCGACCAAAAATGCCATTTTGATCGTTGAGTTTGCCAAAGAGCTGCAAGACCAAGGTCGCACCGTGATAGAAGCCGTATTAGAAGCCTCTCGCTTACGTTTGCGTCCGATTTTAATGACCTCAATTGCCTTCATTATGGGAGTGGTACCGATGGTGTTTTCTACTGGAGAAGGCGCCGAAATGCGTCAAGCCATGGGGGTCGCGGTATTTGCAGGTATGATTGGCGTGACGGTATTTGGACTGTTACTCACGCCACTGTTTTATTACTTGCTGGCCAAGCGTACACCAAAGCCTAGTGAAGAAGATGATAAACAAGACTTAGCTATAGCAAACCCTGCGTTCATTGCTAAGTGACCCTGTTTTAATCATTACACACTTAAAAGAAAACGCCGCCGCTTGAGACTCAAGCGGCGGCGTTTTAGTTTTTATCTTGGTTATTTAGGCTGAGAGGCTAGCATCTCATTTAGCCCACCACCATTTACCACTTGCTGATAACCCATTGCTTGCAATACCTGCAAGGCGTAACCAGAGCGGTTTCCTGAGCGGCAATATACAACGATTGGCTGGCTCTTATCTTTAGTCACTGAAGCAATTTGCTCTGCAATTGCGGTATGTGGAATGTTATAAGCCTGCTCAATATGACCTTGGGAAAACTCTCCTTCGGTGCGTACATCAATCAATAGGGCTTGTTGTTTAAGTACATTTTGCCAAGCTGTATCTGCGCGTTCCGTCGCCTGAGCCCCGGTAATGCTGAAAATACTGCAAAGCCATAAACAGCTTAATATTCGAATCATCTTCATAATGTTCCTTGTAATGAAGTTAATTTCTGCATCGGTCTAGTTCACAGTAGTGTATCGGCACAGCTTGCTTAATATTTTGATCTAAATTCGCTAGCTGGACAGTTCTTAATCAGCATACACAAAAAAGCCGCTAACTTAGCGGCTTTTTTAATCAGCGCTTAGGCTGCGTTAGATTTTTCTTCTATTAGCTTATCGACTACCGACGGATCGGCAAGGGTTGAGGTATCGCCCAATGAGTCCGTTTCATTGGTGGCAATTTTACGCAAAATACGGCGCATAATCTTGCCTGAACGGGTTTTTGGTAGCGCTTCTGCCCAGTGTAAAATATCGGGAGTTGCGATGGGGCCAATCTCTTTACGTACCCAGGCTTTCACTTCTTTGTGAAGTTCAGCGCTGGCTTCTTCGCCCGCCATAAGGGTGATGTAAGCGTAAATGCCTTGGCCTTTAATTTCGTGTGGTACACCCACAACGGCCGCTTCAGAAATCTTAGGGTGAGCTACCAGTGCGCTTTCAATTTCAGCGGTGCCCATACGGTGGCCACTTACGTTTAACACATCATCTACACGGCCGGTAATCCAAAAATACCCATCTTCGTCACGGCGTGCGCCATCTCCGGTGGTGTAAGTGCCCGGGAAGGTAGAAAAGTAGGTTTGCTCAAAACGTTCATGGTCACCGTAAACGGTGCGCATTTGTCCTGGCCAACTGTCTTTAATAATCAGGTTGCCTTCGGCAGCGCCTTCTAGTTCATTGCCCTCGTTATCAACCAAAGCGGGTTGCACACCAAAAAATGGGCGAGTTGCAGAACCGGGTTTTAAGGCGGTGGCGCCTGGTAGTGGAGTAATTAAAATGCCACCTGTTTCGGTTTGCCACCAAGTATCTACAATTGGGCAACGCTCGTCACCAATCGTGCGGTAATACCATTCCCAAGCTTCTGGATTAATCGGTTCACCTACCGAGCCCATAATACGCAAACTGCTGCGTTTGGTACCTTCGATAGCGGCGTCACCTTGAGCCATTAGCGCGCGAATAGCGGTGGGGGCTGTGTACAATATTGTTACTTGGTGTTTGTCACATACTTCACTCATGCGTGCTGAAGTAGGGTAATTTGGTACACCTTCAAACAAAATAGTGGTGGCGCCGTTGGCCAGTGGTCCATACACCAAATAGCTGTGGCCGGTAATCCAACCTACATCGGCTGTACACCAGTAAATATCGCCAGGGTGATAATCAAATACGTATTTAAAGGTCATGGTAGCGTAAAGTAAGTAACCGCCAGTAGTATGTAATACGCCTTTAGGCTTGCCCGTTGAGCCCGAGGTATACAAAATAAATAGCGGATCTTCGGCATTCATTGCTTCTGGTTCGCAGTCACTGGCTTGATTCTCAGTAATTTCATGCCACCACACATCGCGACCAGCATGCCAGTCTACCGAGCCTCCGGTGCGTTTAAGCACTACGACACTTTTAACAAAGGCACAATCTGGGTTTTCTAAGGCTTGATCTACGTTGGCTTTGAGTGGAACGCCTCGGCCACCACGTACCCCTTCATCGGCGGTAATCACGTATTTGGAGTTTGAGTCGATGATTCGGCCCGATAGGGCTTCTGGAGAAAAACCACCAAACACAATAGAGTGCACTGCGCCAATGCGGGTACAAGCTAACATGGCAACGGCGGCTTCTGGCACCATTGGCATGTACAAACATACCACTTCGCCTTTTTTCACACCTTGTTCTTTTAGCGCGTTAGAAAATTTACATACCTGCTCATACAGTTCGTTGTAAGTAAGCTTACTGTCTTCTGCTGGGCTATCGCCTTCCCAAATTATGGCTACTTCATCACCTCGTTCTTTTAGGTGACGGTCGATACAGTTAGCGCTGACATTTAGCAGGCCATCTTCAAACCATTTAATGCTGACATGGCCTGGGTCGTAAGAGGTATTTTTTACGCTGTTAAACGGTTTAATCCACTCGAGTAACTCACTACCGTGTTTACCCCAAAATTGGTCTGGCTGAGTAATAGACTCTTGGTACATGTCTAAGTACTGTTGGTCGTTTAGTAGGCAGCTTTCTGCAATGTTAGGTTTAACCGGGTACAGCTTCTGTTCACTCATGTTCCTCTCCTTGCTTCCTCTTATCGAGGCGGGATATCGTCAATGACGTCTCGGATTTGGTTCTAGACTCGCACCGACATAGGTTGTCGACAATTAGACTTTTGGTTAATTATTTGTGAAGAATAGTAAAATGCTTTATTAATCAAAGTGATTTTTTCTGTTGCGAGGTCAAACTGAGAGGCGGCTCACGGCGCTTGAACACTAAATGGTTAGTGCTTCTGGTCAGAGTTGTTATAGCGGAAAAGGGTAGGGAGAAACCCCAGCGCTTAGGCTGAGGTTTGAAATAGCTTACTCGCTGTCGTTGGCAGACATACCTTCTTCGGTAAGGCTTAGTACTAGCTTACCGTTAACAATGTTGGCGTTGTTTGGCGAGAACATCACTAAATTCGAGTCAAAAGCCCAGTCGCCTTTACCCCAGCGTTTTTCGTCAAAGTTGTTGAAGTCATCACGCCAAGACAGTGAAAACTCGCCGTTGTCTTGGTATTCGTAGTATTCCATCCAATCAACCACTTGGTGTAGCGGTAAGCTGCTTGCTTGGAATTGTCCTACCCAGCCAATGGCTTCGGAAATCCAAATATTCATTCGGTAGCTTTGTGGTATATCACGCATCGCAATCACTTGCTTAGAGCCGCTGTCGTGGCGAACGGTTTCTCCGTCTACTTGCCAAATAATATCGTTGGGTGTCCAGATGATGGTGTATTCAACAAATTCTTCAAGTTGAGGAACATTGTGTTTCTTTTCACTGTGCTCTCTTTTATTCACTTGGCCAGTGATCAAGTTAGTTTGTAATTGGTTTGGGGTTTTACCAATGGCTTCAAAGTCGATTTCGCTCCAAGGGATCCCTTTGCCTTGCCAAGATTCGTTATCGTAGGTAAAAAATGACGATACCACACCAGGGCTAGACACTAGCTTCATACGAGTAACAAATTTGCCGTATAAGACTTTGTCGTTACTATAAACCTCTGCCCCAAACAGCGGTTTGTCGCTGCGATTTAATGCGCCGGTTTGTGCATGTGTATCTTGGTTGGGTTGTTCTGCGACAGCACATGCCGAGAGGACTGCGGAAAGTAAGGTGAGTAGGGCGATTTTTTTCATGAATTGTTCCATACATCATAATAATTGCCCTCAATTTAGCGGCTTGAAGAGGATCTCTCCAGCGCTATATTGGGTCACTTTCTCAGCCTGTGAGTAAGCGCTAGTTTGTTGAAATAACGATGAAATGCTTTGTCATTTTTAATACAAAAAGTGGCACTTATGCGGAGATAGCTTGTGGAATTGCGTGAGTGGGGCGAGGGCCAAACTGCAGCCGCAGATAAATCATTGCCGCGGTAATGGCGTCGTCAATGGCTTGATGGCGGCCAGACAAGGGGATTCCCAAGGTTTGGCAAATATGGACTAAGTCCAAGTTGGGGCTAATACCTACGTGGTCTACATGCACTTTGTCGGCAAACATGCGGCCAACATCGATTAGAGGATTTACCAGCTTAAAGCCATACAATTGGCGACAAAAGCGATTAAGAATGCGTTGGTCGTAAGCTATGTTGTAACCCACTATTGGCCTTGGGCCTATAAAATCTAGCAGTTTGGGCAGTGCTTCTTCTAGCTGACTCGCTTGCTCTAAATCGCTGTGGCGTAAGCGGTGAATTTTTATCGAATCGGCGGCTAATTTCTCTGTGGATCGTACTTTTACATCGAAACATTGGCTCGACAAAATGCGCTGCTCGCGAATAATGACAGCACCAATAGAAACAATGTCAGCCTGCTTGGTATCTAAGCTGGTGGTTTCTAAATCTAAAGCAACAAACTCTGGACCACGGTAGTACTGAAACAGCGTGGCAAAAGGACTATCTCGATATTTTCGTTGGTAAAGCAAACGTTGCAACATCGAACTACCTAATAATCGCGAATATTAAAGTGTAGGGCTAATAACTGTTTAAACTTTTTCACCACATGCAACCCGTGGCGCAATAAATCCCGTTGGCTATGGTTAAGTTGGTCCACTTTTAGTACGTGATAATCTTGGTTCTCATCCACTGGGAATAGTTGCTGGATGCGCAATTTAAAGAACAACAGTAAAGCTTCTTTAAGGTTAGCAGCGGTATCTTCGTCTAGCACTTTTAGCAAGGCGAGTTGTTCGATTCGCTCAAGGGTATTGGTGGGGGCTATCGAGCCCTCTAAGGCGAGTGCTCTTACGCCATGCACGATGGGGAAAATACCGCCCTTCTTAATATCTAAGCCAGCTTGTTTAGACTTGATGTTGCCAAACAAGGTTAAAGGAGTATGGAACTTAAGGGCCGGCTGGGCAAAAAACGCCAGGGTTACACTGCGATTAGCCATTTGTGCCATTAAGTCTTTTCGCAAACGCCGCAGTAGGCTTTTATTACCGGCAATGGCGTGGGCGTCAATCACAATGGCTAGGTTCATCATTGCATCGCCGTGGCCTGTTTCTATCCATTTAGCCATGGTTCGGCTCCATTGACTTTGTTGCTGCACCCATTGTGTGTTGTTCACCATTATGTTGCCAGGGCAAGGTGGGTAGCCTAATTCGAGCAAGTATTCGCTAAACTGATTTAGCTGCTGTTGTTTTTCTGGCCAGTCGTAGCCATCTTCTATCACCAAGCCGTTGTCTTGATCAGTTTTTACTATCTGTTCTCCGCGGCCTTCGCTGCCCATTACCATTAAACAAATGTGGTTGTGATGTTGCTGGGGAATACTTAGCTCAAATACGCGGCTAATAATCTGCTCATTCATGGTGGCTAGCAGCTTCATAATAAACAGGGTTCGAATACCGTTGTTACACAGATTTTCTACCAAAGTATTGAGGGTATGTGCGGCTTCGCTCAGCTCTTCAATGGTAGAGGCGCGGGCAATGCGCAGAGCCAATACATGCGAATGGGTAGAGAATAAGCTAAGCAAGTGGGCCATTTCGAGTATGCCAATGATCTTCTGCTGATCCTTCACCACTACTCGTTCAATGCTGTTGCGGGTCATTAGCAGCATGGCGTTAAATAGAAAGTCACCTTTGTTTACGCTAATTAAATTGAAGTTAGCTAACTGACAAACTGGCGTGTCTAAAGATTGCTGCACTAGCACGGCTGCGTGCAGTAAATCGGTACCGGTTAGCATGCCAAAACAGCCATCGTGATTCACCAGCAGTGATTCCAATTTTTGCTCGCGCATAATTAAAGTGGCTTGTTGTAGCGAAGTTTCTCCCTCTATCACAACTGCGGGCTGCACATTGCGTTCATCAATAGTGGTAAGAATAAATTCGGCCAGGTTTTTGTTACCTTCGCGCGATTCAACCAGTTGATGGCGAGTGGCTAAATCTCGTTGAAAGTAATCACCAAAGTCGCTGTTTTCACTCACCAGTTGGCGAAATACTTGGCTGGGAAGGGCGTAACAAAGGGTTTCTTCTAGGGCGATGTAATCGTGTTTGGCGTAGCCGCCAAATTGCGAGCGAACATCAAACCAGTCTTCTACGGTGTAGTGGGCAAATACTTCATCGTTATTGTCGGCACGCTCTTCTACTTGGCCTTTTATTACAATGAATAAGTCGGCTGCGAGTGCGCCCGCAGTAACAATTTTTTGCTGGCTTTGAAAATAATGAATATCTAGGTTGCTAGACACAAGGTCACGCTGCTTAGGCTCAAGCTGATCAAAGGGCGGGTGCTGAAAATTAAAGTCTGAGCTCATTGCCTCACCTAGCAGTTCGGTAAATTAATCACAGTTAAGCTTGTTCTTTTTTGCTAACGTAACCAAGGCGACTTTAGTCTAAACGTGCGCACAACACGGGTTTAACAGAGTAAAGTGGGCTAAATGAGCACTCGAGCAGAATGCAGATGCTTACTCTAAGTGACTTATGAGACTGGGCGGGTCTTTTAATCGCTAACGCACGGCGATAAGCATTTATTTTTTTGAAAATGAAAGCCGAGGAAATGGATTTTAGATGCTGATATGTCGCTGAGTGAAGAGTGAAGTTTGGCGGTTCTATCGTTAATTTGCGGTAGATGATCAGTAATAAATCATTTTGGAAAATGAAAGTCTAGGAAATAGATTTTAGATGCTGATATGTCGCTGAGTGAAGAGTGAAGTTTGGCGGTTCTATCGTTAATTTGCGGTAGATGGTCAGTAATAAATCATTTTGGAAAATGAAAGCTGAGGAAACGGATTTTAGATGCAGATAGTGAGTGAAGGTTGGTTAGTGATTCCCTTGTCTTTGGCATACTTGGGGTTATTGTTTGTAATTGCCTACTATACCGACCAAAACCCTAGCGCTCGCTTACGCTGGCAACCCGCGTTTTATAGCTTTTCTATTGCAGTGTATTGTACCTCGTGGACCTTTTACGGCACGGTGGGGCAGGCCAGCGAAAACTTCCTGTCCTTCATTCCCATTTATCTTGGCCCCGTGCTGCTATTTATATTTGGTTGGAAGCTGCTTGCGCGAGTGGTGTTAATTGCCAAACGCGAGCATATCACTACTATTGCCGACTTTATCGCGGCACGTTACGGTAAATCTCAAACCTTGGCAGTGGTCATCTCATTGATTTGTATCATTGGTGTATTGCCTTATATCGCCCTGCAATTACGCGCCATTGTTATGGGCTTGGATCTGTTTGGTGGCGAAGCCATGCGCGAAGCGGTGGGTAAGGGCAGCAGCTCACAGATCGCCTTATTTGTAAGTATCGCCTTGGCGATATTTACCATGTTATTTGGTACTCGCCATATTGATGCCACCGAGCACCATCGCGGGGTAATTGTGGCAATAGCGTTTGAATCCCTAGTAAAGTTGGTGGCCTTTGTGTGCGTTGGCTTGCTGGCTGTATCAATACTCTGGGACTTACCGTTCGATGCTAAGCAGGCAGTGGGGGAGTCGTTCAGCCTTAAGTGGCAAGAGATTAGCTTTGCCGATGTTAGCGATTTAATTGTGGCAACCTTGCTGGCTATGTCGGCGGTGATTTGTTTGCCCCGCCAATTCCACGTGACAGTGGTTGAAAACAACCAAGTTAATGATTTAAAAACTGCTCGCTGGTTATTCCCAACTTATTTAGTGCTGTTAGCTATTTTTGTATTGCCTATCGCCTTTGCGGGTGACTACTTGTTACCGAGCAATACCCCTGCCGACAACTACGTGATTAGCCTGCCATTAGCGGCCGGCCAAAACATATTGGGTATGGTGGCCTTTTTAGGTGGTACCTCAGCCGCAAGCGGCATGGTGGTGGTGTCTACCATTGCTTTGGCCATTATGGTGAGCAATGATTTAGTGCTGCCTCTACTGCTTAAACAAGGTGGCTTAAGCCGCCGTAACTTTGCCCAATTTAGTGAACTCCTGCTAAACGTGCGTAGAACCACCATTTTAGTGATTTTGCTGTTGGCCTGGGGCACCTTCTTAATGTTGGGTGAGATTAGCAATCTTGCCGATATTGGCTTTTTGTCTTTTGCCGCCATTGCCCAACTGGCTATTCCTTTAATATTTGGTTTGTACTGGCGCGAAGGTAATCGCACTGGTGTGTATGCCGGTTTGTTGGTGGGTATGAGCCTGTGGTTGCTCAACCTGTTAAATATGACCGATAGTTTGAATCCACTTATTTTTAATCAGTGGATTGCCGATTGGTTAAGCGCGCCGCAGTTACAGGGCCATGTCCTTATCTCTAATCAAAATTGGGGCATATTACTGAGTTTGTTAGGAAACTTATCCGCCTACATTTTAATTTCTAAGCTATCTAGCCCAGCGGTATCAGAGTGGCTGCAAGCCAGTAATTTTGTTGGCCAATCGGGTAAGAGCGATGACGCTGGCGCGCTCTATCAATCGAAAGTGAGCGTAGAAGAGTTACATATGCTGGCGTCGCGCTTTTTGGGCTCCCAACGTATCAGTGATGCCTTTGGTAAATATGCCACCTCACGCGGCGTAGAGTTAAGCCCAAACCAGCAAGCTCCGGTAGAATTAATTGCCGAAACCGAGCGTATGTTAGGTGGTGTATTTGGCTCTTCGTCGGCGCGTTTAGTATTAGGCTCAGCTTTGCAAGGTAAGCAAGTTCAGCTAGAAGAGTTTGCTTCTATCGCCGAAGAAGCCTCAGAACTTTTACAGTTTAATAAACACTTATTGCAAGGCGCGATTGAACATATTGACCAAGGCATTGCCATTGTTGATCAAGAGCTCAAGTTGGTCTCGTGGAATCGTCGCTATACCGAGCTCTTCGACTTTCCAAACGGCATGATCTCAGTAGGCCGGCCGATAGAAGATTTAATTCGCCATAATGCCGTAAACGGTTTATGTGGCCCTGGCGATATTGAAGAGCATGTAGAGCGGCGGGTAGAGCATTTACGCCGTGGAAATAGTCACACATCGTCGCGGATCCGCCGTGATGGGCGGGTGATTCAAGTGCAGGGAAACCCTATGCCCAATGGTGGCTATGTGATGACATTTAGTGACATTACTACCTTTCGCCAAGCCGAAGATATGCTTAAACAGGCCAACGAAATTCTAGAAGCGCGAGTAGCACAGCGTACTCAGCAGCTTTCATCAATCAACCAGCAGCTAGTACATGCCACAAGCTCTGCCGAGCAGGCTAACCAATCTAAAACTCGTTTTTTAGCGGCGGTTAGCCACGATTTAATGCAACCACTTAATGCAGCCAAATTGTTTACCGGTTCACTACTGGAAGCCGAGTTAGAAAAAGAGGCCAAGTTTTTAGCCGCCAGCATTGATAAATCCTTATATTCTGCCGAAGAAATCATCAGTGATTTGCTGGATATTTCGCGCTTGGAATCTGGCCGAGTAGTGGTGAGTACCGAGCAGTTCGAGATTGGCCATTTACTGGATCATATTCATGCAGAGTTTATTCCTTTAGCTCAACAGCAAGGTGTAGCGCTTAAGTTGCAGGCTAGCAAGTTAACCGTGCGCAGTGACAGCAAATTATTGCGTCGAATATTGCAGAACTTTTTAACCAATGCCTTGCGTTATAATCCCAATGGCAAAGTACTGTTGGGCGGGCGGCGTAAAGGTAACAACCTGCGTTTAGAGGTATGGGACAACGGCCCCGGTATTGAAGAAAGCAAACAGCAGCAAATATTTGAAGAGTTTCAGCAGCTACAAAAATCTGGTAGAGCCCGAGAGGAAGGACTGGGTTTAGGTTTAGCCATTGCTCAGGGTTTTGCCGAATTGCTCGAGATACCGATTGGCGTGGAGTCGGTACCCGGTAAAGGCTCGGTATTTTATATCACGGTGCCAGTAGTTGAAGCATTGAACGTGCAAAAACAAGTGAAGCCAGAAGGTGATGCAATTACCACCACTCAAGGTGCGAGGGTACTGTGTATTGATAATGAACCAGACATATTAGTGGGAATGGAGAGTTTACTAAGTCGCTGGGGTTACGAAGTGATTTGCTGTGAAGATGCTGACGTAGCCGAAGAAGTGATCGAAGGTGGATGGGTGCCGGAGCTAATACTCAGCGATTACCACCTTGATTTTGATAAAACCGGATTAGAAGCCCTGCAAAGACTCATTCACGAACGCGGCTTATCGTGTCATGGCATTGTGATTAGTGCTGACAGACAAACCGATCTCATTGACCGAGTACGCGCCCAGGGTTTCGCATACTTGAGCAAACCGTTACGACCACTGCGTTTGAAAAAGCTCTGTCAGCAGCTGCTCAATAGTAAAACGGAGGCTAATTATTGGCTAAAGCCGAGTTCTTAACTCTTATTTTACTCGGTAGACTTAACATTTTTGATTAAAGTGATAGCCATTATACTTTCACTCTTTAAATGTTATTTATTTTAAATAAGACAAAGGGTTAAGTTATATTGAGATTGTTTTTAGGCAACAGGAGAGTATCGTGGGAGTAAGCACACAGGGTGGTGGGATTGAACTGGTCATAATGTTTTTTTGACCGTTCTACCAATAGCTATAACAGCATTCATTTTGGCTAAAGAGAAAGGAAGAAATGTCGTTCTTTGGACGATTCTAGAGTGTATACCGTTTCTAAATATGTGGATGCTTGCATTTTTTGTAGGTGCAACTAACTTAAAGCAAGAAAACAAGCTAGATAAGATTCTTGATAAGTTAGGAGCGAAAGAATAGCGGTTGCTATTACCTGTTATTTCTGACGTATCAGCATTCTATAAAGCCCACTTCAGCGGGCTTTTTTGCAACAAATTTTCCTAAATTTCGTTATCTTCCGGACTTGGCTCTAGCTCCAATTGCTGCAAAGCAATTACTGCTTGGGTACGATTCTTAACGTTAAGTTTGCGGAAAATAGCCGTAACGTGCGCCTTAATAGTTGCTTCAGACACACTGAGTTCGTAAGCAATTTGTTTGTTTAGCAAACCTTCGTTCAGCATGACTAATACTTTGTATTGCTGCGGTGTGAGGCTGGCTAAGCGCTCAGCGAGAGGGTCTTCTTCTACTTGGCTGGTAAAATCTATACCGGCAGGAAACCAATCGTCGCCTTCCATAATGTGTTGAATAGCGGCAACTAGTTGCTGCAATGGCGTTGATTTAGGAATAAACCCTGTCGCGCCCAATTGCTTGGCTTTTTGTACTACGCTGGTTTCTTCACTGGCCGAAATCACCACAATAGGTAGTTCGGGGTATTGGCCATGTAAATGGGTAAACGCCGAGAAACCATTGGCACCAGGCATTTTTAAATCGAGTAGCAATAAGTCGGGGTCACGCTCTAGGTCTAAGAGCTTGAGTAGGTCGTTAACATTCTCAGCTTCTAGTAACTGAGCATCGGGAACTGCAGTTTGCACTGCTTGCTGAAGAGCACTACGAAACAAGGGGTGGTCATCAGCGATAATGATCTTGTAAGTATCTTCCATAGCGAGGGTTTTCTGCCTTTTTTTTGACCATAGCACCAAGCCCTCACGGATTCAATTTGCTTACTAATTAACTGTGAAGGCCGAGCAAAGTTCCCATGCCAAGCAGGGTTGATCCGCTAAAGCGATTTACCCATTGTTGATAGCGTTGCAGCTTAACTTGTACTCGATGATGCGAAAGAATTCGCACGATTACGTACCAAAGCAGGGCGGTTTCGAGCAGCAAGGCTGCACCCAAAATCAGCTTTTCGCTAAGCAAAGTATCGCTGCCAATAAACTGGCTAAATACGCTAACCACAAACACTAAAATTTTAGGATTGAGTAAGTTACAAGCAACGCCACTAAGCACCACTTTTTTAGCTCGTTTGGGTTGTGGCTCTCCGGCCAGTTCAATTAGTTCTGAGCGACTAAATAAGGTTTTTAAACCAAGAAATACTAAAAAGCCAGCGCCGCTCCAACGCAAAACTTCGAACAGCAAGGGCGATTGTTTGATAAGGATAGACAGCCCACCAATAGCGAGGCTGATATGAATGCTAAAGCCTAGCAATACACCCATTACACATAGTGCGGCTTGGCGTTTACCGCTACTGGCATTGCGCAATACCATCACCATATCTGGGCCAGGGCTTAACATGCCAAGAAGATTAATTAATAAAAGAGCACTGAGGGCTTCTAACACGGGTCGTCCCTGAAACTGGAAGTCGAAAACTGGCGCTAGTGTAAGAAGCAATGCTGACTAGATAAATGGAATTATCGTTATTTGAAGTATTCCAAAGTGGAATTTTGCTTATCTGAAAGAGTTATTGTAGAAAATGTGAGCTGAGTTTTTGTAGCGCTGCTTAAATTGATATGGGTTAATTTGTTTTTGAGTAGGCAGTGATAATTTTTGGCTAGTAGGTAAACTACGCCATGCAGTTATTGCTAAGGCAATCGATGTTTAGCTAAACAAAGTTAAGGGAAGAGCGTGCAAACAGCTGATGTATCAATTAACAAATATTTACTCTGGTTTTCGCTGGTGTATTTCGCCAGCTCCTTAGTATTTGGCATGGTGGTGTCTTACTTAGATTTAGAAACCAATAGCTTTTTAGGCCTTATTATTTTGATGCTGTCGGCTTTAATAACTGTTCAGCTGTTTGTAAACGATCATCGCCGGGTACTTACTCGGCGTGAACTGCGGTATTTAAGTTTTTGGTCTTGGTTAGCGTCGGTGCTTATTTCTGTGATCGAGTTGCTGGCGGTGTTTGCTTATTCTTTTTACGAGATTTACGGCATGATTGCTTGGTTAGATGTGCAAGCAGAACTGTCGGCTTTATTATTTGAACTGTCTATCGACTTACATGCTCTTTATGCGATTATTGCAGTGGTATTGTTAGTATTTTGGGGCTTAACACGTTTAGCTTATGGCTTTGCTAATAAAGCATTTACTAAGCAATTAGCCAGAACAAATCCACTTTAGGCTTCAATTTTGGTTTAACTTGGGTAGGGGCAATGTCTACAGCCATTGCCGCAGCATGTGCCGCGCTTAAGGTGATACCAGGCACTAAGCACCATAAAACCATTCTCTGTTGTGTAATCTAGATGCTCTTGAAGTTTGCTTGATGCCTCGCCTATAGGGCGATAGCGCGCTGCTTGTTCTAACATTTCGGCATGTGGTGTACTGGCAATTAACCGTTCTAGTTTAACCGCCAGTTTTTTAGATAAACAGCCTTGGCAGAAACAAGCATCGCCGGTTAAACCCAGCGTAACCGGCAATATTGTGGGCATTTTCATACACCAGCATTGTGCATTTGCGGTGCAGGCGAGTGATTCCCCGCAGCCCGGGCAGATAGGCGAAGAAGGTGTAGTTGATTCAGGTTTATTCATGGTGGCCTAATTAGGCGATACTTGATATTCGCCAGCATAAACAATTTAGCTACTTCCGCCTATGTTTCCCTGTTAAACCTCACCCTCTATTTTTCGCTGGTTTACCAAGAACTGCACCGTTTGTTCTATTACCTGTGGGTCTTTAAGGATCTTAAAATGGCCTAAACCTTGGGTCTGGTAGTGGTTAGCGGCTGTCCAGCGCTGCTCAATTTGCTTAAACTGATGTTGAGCTACTTCTTGGTCTTGATCATCACTGATCAACAAACCTTTGGTGGTTTGCGGCACCAAACGCTCTACGGTAAATAACTGCCAAGGATCGTCGCCCGCCAACAAGTGCTGCATTTTTTCGCCCACTTGTTGTTGAAACGAGGTTTTAAGCCCACGACTTAAGTTAAGTAGCTTGGCGTAGGTATTAAACATTTCTTGAACGTTTAAGTGTGGCGCTAACATCACAATATTGTTGGTGGTAAACCCTCGCTGCTGAGCGGTGGTAGTAGCCATCGCCCCAAAGGAGTGAGCTAATACGCAGTGCACTGGGGCATATTGCTGAGCAATCGCGCTGAGGCTGTCGCTAAAATTAAGCAAGTGGCTATGTTTGTCTGTATGCATGCCATGACCAGGGGCGTCAAATGCTGCGACTTGGTATCCAGCCTCCACCAATGGTTTTACGAAATGACGAAATTGAATCCCACTGCCACTCCAACCGTGTAAACACACCACCAAAGGCCCACTTCCCCAAAGATGTAGATCCACTTTATGTTGGTTTACGTTAATAGAGTGCACTTGCTCGGCGCTTTGCCAAAACTGCTGAGCCTTAGGGCTAGGTTTACGTTTAAACACTCTAAACCACAAATTGGCGAGTTGGGCTCCCGCCCAACGTTGGTGGCAATACCCCGCCAAGTTGAATAACAAACCTGCTGCTTGGTAACTCAGCGGTACCACACGTTTGTGGCGCTTACCTGCAAGGGCATGATTAATATCGGTACTTGCTTTTGTTGTTTCGCTATTAATCGATGTTGGTTCTTGAGAGATGGGCTGATTCATTTTATGGCTCCATGCGACTGAGTGGCTAGTATGCCGATTGCTAGAACACAAAATAAGTGTCATATTTGCCAATCTAATGGTGAAATTGGACATAAGATGAAAGCGGCAATTTTATTAATGGATAACTGTTTTGGTACAGGTATTAACGGTATTTTAGATGCCCTAATTGCCGCCAACTACAGCTTAATTAAGTCTGGTGCGCAGCCTTTATTTGAATGGGAGTTGGTGTCTTTAGACGGTAATAGTGTGCAACCCACCAATGGTTTACGCATTGATGCCGATTGTGATTTAGCCAGTTTTGTCGCGCGTGGCGACAAACCCGATATTTGGATTATTCCTGGTATTTATCAGTCGGCCAGTAACTTTGGTAAAGTGCAGGCGGCAATGCAAAAAAGTGAAGTAATGGTACCGGTACTGCAACAACACATGGCCGAGGACAAGATGATTGTGTGCATGTGCACCGGAGCGTTTTTACTGGCCCAAGCGAATTTACTGGGAAAGAACCCAGCACTAATGCATTGGCGTAACGAACATCATTTTCGTCAAGCTTTCCCTACGCTCACCATTGATAGTCAAAACACCATTGCTGAGTATCACAATTTGTTGTGCTCAATTGGCGGCAGCATGGCTTATGAGTACCTAGTGTTGCGTTTAATTGGCCGTTTTGCGGGACATCAAACGGCAATTAACACTGCTAAGTTATTGATGATGGACTTAAACGCGCCGCCTGCAGCGCCTTATCGGGCGACTCACTTCAAACCTGAACACCAAGATGCGTTAGTGCAACAGGCGCAATTGTATTTGCAACGCAATAGTAGCGAAGAACTGAACATGGTGGGTTTAGCCGAGGAACTGAATATTAGTGATCGCCAGCTAAAGCGCCGTTTTGCCGCTGCCTTAGCTTGTTCACCACTACAGTACTTGCAACAGGTGAGGGTGAATCAAGCCTGTAATTTGTTAGAGGCAACTCAGCTGCCGAGTAGCAAAATTGTACTAGAAGTGGGCTACAAAGACGAAAGTAGCTTCCGCCGATTATTTAAAAAGCAGATGGCAATGACCATGGAAACCTATCGCCAGCAATTTGGCATTATGGCTCACGGTATCTCAGCGTAAGAACTGTTGCTTTATTAGGCCTTCAATTTGTTCAGGTGAGCGCTTACTTACATCTTGTTTAAGTCATTGCTTGGTGTATCTGCTGCCTAAACCAAGAGTGCGCTGGATCGTGATGATTACGGTGATGCCAAATTAGCGAGTACTCAAAATTTTCTACAGTAAAAGGTAAATCAACGATTGCCAGTGGTCGCTGTTTTACTAACTGCTGGGCAATCTTTGCTGGCAAAGTAAGAATAAAACGCGTTTCGCTAAGTATTTGAACGGTCGCTGGATAAGACGATGCACGAAACTGTATTTGTCGCTGAAACCCTTGTTGCTGTAAGTACCGGTCAATGTGGCTATTTTTATCTGCACCGGTGGTAATAATGGCATGGGGATAGCGACAATAATCAGCGACACTGGGCGTGTTAAGGGCTAAATAGGGATGCTGTTGGTGCATTAAACACACTAAACGGTCGGTGCCTAAGGTAGTGGCATGTAACTCGGTACTGTCTTTAGGCGGTAGTGTCATGCCTAAATCTACTTCACCGCTGTGCAGTAGCCGATTGGTGGTGTGATCCCAGTTGCACAATTCTATATTAAGCTGCGGCGCTTGCTCATAGATTAAGCCTAGCACCTTAGGTAGTAAGTGTTCACTAACGTAGTCGGAGGTGGCAATGGTAAAGGTGCGCTGGCAGAGGCTGGGCTCAAAGACCTGTTGATGTAACAGATTTTCTACTGAATCCAGCAGGGGAGCGACTTGGGCTTTTAGCGCTAAGCCTTTAGGTGTGGCTTGTAATTGGCCCTGCACACGTACTAACAACGGGTCGCCAAACACTTCGCGTAATTTAGCTAAATGCTTGCTCATGGCTGATTGGCTTAAATGCATTTTTTCAGCTGCGCGAGTTACGCTTTGCTCTTGCAGCAGGTAATACAAAGCGCTGAGTAAATTTAGGTTTATCTTACCAAGTTGCATGGGGTGTTCCTGTTATGAAGTGTTTAGCTTACTCGGGCTGGTGTTTTGTGTATAGCGGCAAATAGTTTGATTCACTATTTGTTGATATTATTGATTTTATTGTCAGCATGTTGTTTTGCTACAGCTCTTTGTTGAGCTATATCACTCTTTTATTTTGTAACAAGATGTTAACGTTCACACAAACTTAGATTAGCTCTCGAAAACGTGATTACATAATTGCTGATCTGGAAAACATAATAAGTGGTGATGTGCCATCCAGTTAACATGTAAGCGCTTACATATGGATGTGGCAAATTTTTAAAAGTGAGATAGAGATGCTAATACACAAAAAGTTGTCAATTACTCAATTGATTCTCGCAACATTTTCGCTGCTATGTGTCGTATTGTTAGGTTTAGGCTTAGTGGCTTGGAAGCAAATGCAGCAAGCCGAAAATACCATGGGTGAAGTGATTACCCAAGCGTTCCCATTAATGGAGCATACCAGCAATTTAGACCGAAGCTTAACCGCGGTTGAACGGGTACTGAATAATGCGATTCAAGAGCGCGATGAGCAACAAGTTAATCAACTCATTGAGCAATATCGTCAGCGTGTGGCTGACTACAAGGTGGCTGAAGACGTGCTGGTTAACTGGTTAGCTGAAAACGGCGTAGAGAGCGAGAGCTTCACTTTAGTGCAAGAGCAAAATGAGCTGTTGTTTGAAGATAGCGAAAGCTTATTGGAACTGCACCAGGATGTTATTTCTAGCGGTACTTCTTTGTCAGAGCGCACCGCAACTTTCCAAGGTATTTCACTTCGTATTAACTTATTGTTAGGCCAACTGTTTGATGAAACCGATCCTAATATGACCAGAGTGTTATTGGATGCGGTAAGCACCGATTTATCGGCCATGCAATTGGCCACCATTAACGTATTAAATTCAACTAACCCGCGAGAAGTGGGTAAATTGATGACCAGCAACCGCGAAACTAAAACTTACGTAGAAGAAGATTTTGGTGACTTGATTGTGGAAAAAGAGCTGTCAGGTGACTCTCAAGGCGAGCATGAGTTGGTAACGCAAGTTCCATGGTTATTGAATGAAGTGACTGCCTTTGGTGGTTTGTTAGGGCAATACCAGCAGTATTTGATTAAGCAAAACCAGTTAATGAAGCTTAAAGGCTCAATTACAGAGCAATTAGAGGCCGTTAATGCCAACCTTAGCCAGCTAATTACCGAGAGCCAAAGCGCCACAGAGAAGCAGATTGAAGGTGCGTCGGGCAGTATTTCTACCTTGATTAGCAGCGGTGCAGTGGTCATTCCCTTAACGGTATTGTTTTGTTTAGCCATGGGATTAACTATTCAACAATTGATTAGGGCTCCATTGAAGCAATTGATCGAAACCTTGAAGCACTTAGCGGCCGGCGATTTAAGCCAACGCTGCCAATACCAAAGTGGCAACGAGTTTGGCATGTTGAGTTCACAGCTTAACCAAGTGATTGAGCAACAGCGGGACACTGTGACCGGTTTGCGCAATAAGAGTGAGGCTCTAGGCCAAGCTTCTACGGTTAACCGCCAGCACGGCAACGATATGTTGAAGCAACTGGATGAACAACGCAGCCAGTGTATTACCGTGTCGGCCGCCATGACTGAAATGGAGCAGGCGATTCAAGATGTGGCTCGACGCGCCGAATCAGCCGCCCAAGGGATGCGAGAAATTAGTGATAGTACCCAAGATGGTGTGCGTTTAACTGAAGAAGCTTTAGAGAACAACCAAGCCTTAGCGGACAATATTGCGAGTTCGACCGATAGAGTTAAACACGTAAATGAAAGCAGCAACGCCATTTTTGGTATTTTAGAAGTGATTGAAGGGATTACTCAGCAAACTAACTTGTTAGCACTTAACGCAGCCATTGAAGCGGCTCGCGCCGGTGAACAAGGTCGTGGCTTTGCTGTGGTAGCAGATGAAGTTAGACAACTAGCGCAGCGCACCGCGTCGTCTACCACTGAGATTCAAACCATGATTGGTGGGTTACAGCAAGATACCTCACTGGCAGTGAAAGAGATTGAGCAGTGTAATCAGAGTATGGAGCTGAATGCCAACAACGTGAACAGCATTAACCAGCAGATCCGTGACATTAACACTCACATTGAGCGACTGTCGCTGCTTAATGAAGAAATTAGTGTAGCCACTAATCAGCAGCAAACAACCAGTGAAGATGTGTCGTGCAGTATGGAAACCATTTCTAGTGCGGCGCAGCAAAACTTAACCGTAGTTACTGAACTAAATCGCCTGAGTGATGATTTAGAATCGGTGGCTAAAGAACAAGTTGATTTGGTACAGGGCTTTAAGGTCGCTTAAGTATCGACGGTACTAAAGAAAAAACCACCTTAGGGTGGTTTTTTCTTGGCCAATACTGGTTATAGTTCGCCTTATAAGGCCGCCAGTAGGTGAAACACTTACTGTATCTTTGCTAAGGCATTAGACCTTACTGAAAGCGAGAGCTGAACCACCACTATATTTAGCGCCACGCTAAAATTGTTAACTACGACTCCATTTTAGGGTTTAGTAATTAACAGGCTAATAGTGCTAGCGAACGAAATTATTGAGTAGAGCCTTAAACCATAACAGCACTGAATAAAAAGCCACCCTAAGGTGGCTTTTTATAACTATAAACCGTTGAGTATTAAATGGGCTTTAAAGGCTTCGGCGTTCATAAAGCCGGTGACTCTGGCTTGATTTAGTTCTTCGCCTGCGTGGTTAAACAACAATATGGTGGGCAAACCTAAGACTTCATAATGGCCGAGTAATTTTATTGCTGTGGCATTGGTTTTCGTCACATCGGCTTGAATCAGTACCATGTTGTCAAGCTTTGCAGCCACTTGTGGCGCATGAAAGGTTTCATTTTCAAAGGCTTTACAGGCGGTACACCAATCGGCGTAAAAATCGACCAACGCGGGTTTACCTTGCGCTGCGGCTAACGCTAACTGCTGCTGCATTTCTTCCAAGTTTGCTACTTGAATAAACTCGCCTTGTTTAATGGCTTGAGGAGCCGACAACCAAGGTTGAGCGGCCCACAGCAAGGCTACAATCATTATTGCCGACAAGATAAGCTGACGGGTAGTTTGCCAAGCACTTAATACGGTTAAGCGGTTCTGATGATAGTAGTAAGCGCTAGCGCCAATGACTAATACCGCCCATAAAGCGTGAACCGCCGAAGCCGGAATAAACCGCTCTAGCAGTAATACCGCTACCGCTAATAACATCACGCCAAAAAATGTTTTAACGTGGTTCATCCATGCGCCAGCTTTAGGCAGTAAGCGGCCGCTACTTGCGCCAAGTATTAGCAGCGGTAAGCCCATGCCTAAACTCAAGCTATATAAAGTGAGCGCGCCCAAGCCAATGTCGCCACTTTGGGCCACATAAATGAGAACGCCAGACAACGGTGCTGCTGTACAAGGCGAGGCCACCAAGCCTGAAATCATCCCCATAATTGCAGCACCAGTGAGCGAGCCGGCCTGTTGCTTATTGCTTAAGTTGTTTAGCTTCTGTTGTAAGTTGCTAGGAAGCTGTAGGTTGAAAACGCCAAACATTGATAGTGCCAACACTACAAACAGTATGGCTAAACTGCCTAAGATAACAGGGTGTTGTAAGGCTGCTTGAAATTGCAATCCGGCGCTGGCTACTACTAAGCCTAAAGCCGTAAAAGTCACCGCCATGCCTTGCACATAAGCTAAAGATAATGCAAACGCGCGTTTGCTACTCAGTTGCTTGCCCGCGCCGGCAATAATTCCAGTAAGAATGGGGTACATAGGAAATACGCAAGGTGTAAAGGCCAGGCCAATTCCCAATACAAAAAACAACAAAGTATTTAGCCAAATACTGCTATTGGTTAAACGCTCGGCCAGTACCCATTGTTGGCTAATAGGCACTGATTCAGTGCTAGCTGATTGCGCTGGGCTGTTGTTGTCGGCCTCGCTAATCGAGTTCGCTGAGTCAGAAGGGGCTGAACCGCTTTGCGAAAGAAATACCGATTTGGTTTCTGGTGGGTAACATAAGCCTGCTTCAGCACAACCTTGGTAAGTCACGGTAATATCGCTGGCGTTATTAAGCTCACTTAAGGGCAGTGAAAAGGACACATCTTGTGGGTAAATCATCACTTCACCAAAATAGGCGTCGTTATATAGTTTACCTTGTGGTAAGCGAGAGCTTAAATCTAGAGATTGTCCGTCGGCCTCAACAATAAATTGCGCCTGATAGAGATAATACTCTTCAGCCACCTGCCAGCTTAAGTGCAGGGCTTTGTCTTGTTCTACAAAATTAAAGGCGAAGGCGCTGTCTACCGGCAAAAAATCATGAGCGTTGGTCGACGGGCCAGTATTTAAGCCCGGTAGCTGATCTAGCAAGTTGTTGGCATGGGCGGGTAGGCTCAAGCAGAGCGCTAATACTACTGTAAAGAATCGTTTAGCCATTTGAGGTAATCACTCGCTCCTTGTTCAATCGGTAGTGCAATGTATTCAGGGCAATCATAAGGGTGCTCTTTTCTTAAAAAACACTGCAATGGATTTATACACCGTAAATTGGTTTTAATTTGCAGTTGTACTTCTTGGCTAGACTCAATTTTGTCTTGCCACCGATAGACAGACCTGAGTTGCGGTAAAATGTTAACACAAGCGGCTAACTTTTTTTCTACCACTTGCTGGGCAAAGTCTTGCGCTGAGTCTTGATCTGGGAACGTGGTGAGAACCAAATAGCAGGCCGTGTCCATCATCAACTCCTTTTTTAAGGCTTTATTAAAGTGTAGAAACCTTAGCGTTAAGTGCTTAAGCTATTTACTAACAGCAGGGTTAACCGCTGCTTTATTGAACACAAACCTTTAAATTTGCCCCATTAGCCCCCATATTTTACTCTTAAGGTGAAGCGCTGGTTAAGCTTCTCCATGACTTAGAGGAACTACGCCTTGTTTTTATATGTATTTTTGTTGTTTGCTGGCCTGTCGTACGCCGAGATTTATGTACTGATTCAGGTGGGCAGCCAAATGGGAGCCTTAAGTGCCATCGCTCTCACTATTCTTACCGCATTGGTGGGTGCGTCATTAGTTCGTAGCCAAGGATTACAAACCGCTTTTCAAGCGCGTTCGGCGATGGAGCGAGGAGAAACACCTGCTCAACAAATGATTGAAGGGCTAATGTTGATTATTGCTGGCGCTATGCTGGTAATGCCAGGTTTTATTACGGATACTTTTGGTTTACTTATTTTACTGCCGCCGCTACGGGCTTTTTTGGCGTCGCGAGTATTAAAATCTCAAGCGCTTAAGATGCAGTCGATGCGTTTTCAAACGCCAGGAGGCGGCAATGTGAAAGATGCTAATCCGCCAAGCGGTAAAGTGGGTGAGAAACCCGGCAGCACCATTGAAGGCGAGTTTGAAAGAAAAGATGACTAAAACAAAAAAGAAGGGCAAGCCCTTCTTTTTTTATATCTGTCTAAAGCTTATTGCTTAGTGTTTGGTGGTCACGATGCGTGGATTCAAACCTTTGCTAGTAGACAAAAATGAATCAAACTCATCGGAACGCAGATGCTCTTCGGCTTCTTTAACGCTACCCTGGAAAGACAAATAAACAGTTTTCTCTTTTGAGAGAAACCCGCTTAAACGCTCAAATGCAATGTAAAGTTGCTGCATGCTAAGTGCTCCCGCTATTACGCTAAATTCAACCAACGATTTGTTATCTGTTTGTTATTCAAATGTTGGTATAACTGTCTAGTATGACCAGTAGCTGTGATCCTGCTCAAATTTTTATTCGGGTTCAAGTGTTTTTTGTAAAATTTGTTGCTGAAAATGTTTTCATTTTGATATTCGCTAAGTTTTTGCGATAAAAAACCAAAAAAATTTCTGCTTTACCCCTTGTATGCGCTTTGAACGCCCCCATCTTATTTTCAACAGAAAGCTTTGTAGCCTTGGCTGCATTTTACAAACAAACATGAATGTTTTTTAAAGGAGAGATAGCAATGAACATCCGTCCGTTGCATGACCGCGTTATCATCAAACGTAAAGATCAAGAAAGTAAGTCTGCTGGTGGCATTGTGCTAACTGGTTCAGCGGCTGAAAAATCGACGCGTGGCGAAGTTGTTGCCGTAGGTAAAGGTCGTATGCTTGATAACGGTGAAATCCAAGCCTTAGATGTAAAAGTTGGTGACACTGTAGTATTTAACGAAGGTTACGGCGTTAAATCTGAAAAAGTTGATGGCGAAGAAGTGCTAATCATGTCTGAGTCAGACATTCTAGCAATTGTAGAATAATCTCCCTTTTTTCTGGTTAAGAAAAAGCTGAACGAATATTAGGAAATGTATCATGGCAGCTAAAGACGTATTATTTGGAAACGATTCACGCAGCAAAATGTTGGCTGGTGTAAACGTACTTGCAGACGCAGTAAAAGTTACTCTAGGTCCTAAAGGCCGTAACGTAGTATTAGACAAATCTTTTGGCGCACCAACCATCACTAAAGATGGTGTATCTGTTGCTAAAGAAATTGAACTTGAAGACAAGTTTGAAAACATGGGCGCACAAATGGTGAAAGAAGTTGCTTCTCAAGCCAACGATGCTGCTGGTGACGGAACGACTACTGCAACAGTACTTGCTCAATCTATTGTTAACGAAGGCCTTAAAGCAGTAGCTGCTGGCATGAACCCAATGGATCTAAAGCGCGGAATCGACAAAGCGGTAATCGCTGCAGTTGAAGAGCTTAAAGGTTTATCTGCTCCTTGTGCCGACACTAAAGCGATTGCTCAAGTAGGTACTATCTCTGCTAACTCTGATGTCACTGTTGGTAACATCATTGCAGAAGCAATGGAAAAAGTAGGTAAAGAAGGCGTAATTACGGTTGAAGAAGGCCAAGCGCTAACAGATGAATTAGACGTGGTTGAAGGTATGCAGTTTGACCGTGGCTACCTATCTCCTTACTTCATCAACAACCAAGAGAACGGTACTGTTGAGCTAGACAGCCCATTCATTCTGTTGGCTGACAAGAAAATCTCTAACATCCGCGAGCTACTTCCATTATTGGAAGCACTAGCAAAAGCGGGTAAGCCACTGCTTATTATTGCTGAAGACGTTGAAGGCGAAGCCCTAGCGACATTGGTTGTAAACAACATGCGCGGTATTGTTAAAGTATCTGCGGTTAAAGCCCCTGGTTTTGGTGACCGTCGTAAAGCTATGCTTCAAGACATCGCTATTCTAACTAACGGTACTGTGATTTCTGAAGAAGTTGGCCTAGAGCTAGAAAAAGCGACTTTAGAAGACCTTGGTACTGCCAAGCGTGTCGTTATCTCTAAAGACAACACCACTATCATTGATGGTGTTGGTGAAGAAGCGGCGATTCAAGGTCGTGTAAATCAAATTCGTCAACAAATCGAAGATACCTCTTCTGATTACGACAAAGAAAAACTTCAAGAGCGCGTAGCTAAACTAGCTGGCGGTGTAGCGGTAATTAAAGTTGGTGCTGCTACTGAAGTTGAAATGAAAGAGAAAAAAGACCGCGTAGAAGATGCATTACATGCAACTCGCGCAGCGGTTGAAGAAGGCGTAGTGGCTGGTGGTGGTGTTGCTCTAGTGCGCGCTGCTGCTAAAGTAGCTGGCCTTGAAGGCGACAACGAAGACCAAAACGTAGGTATTCGTGTAGCACTTCGCGCAATGGAGTCTCCACTTCGCCAAATCGTAACTAACGCGGGTGACGAAGCGTCTGTTGTTGCTAACAAAGTTAAAGAAGGCGAAGCTAACTACGGTTACAACGCTGGTACTGGCGTATACGGCGACATGCTAGAAATGGGTATTCTTGACCCAACTAAAGTAACCCGTTCTGCTCTTCAGTTTGCTGGTTCAGTAGCTGGTTTGATGATCACTACCGAGTGTATGATCACTGACAAGCCTGAAGATAAAGCTGCTGGTGGCGCTCCTGATATGGGCGGCATGGGTGGTATGGGCGGCATGGGTGGCATGGGCGGCATGATGTAATCATCGCTCCAGCTATTCATAGAAACTCATAACGTTCCATTAAGCCCGTAAGGCACTGCTTTACGGGCTTTTTTTTGTTTTTGTTAGTTCAGATTGTTTCATTGTAGGTCATGAAGTTGCAGTTTTTATTAGGTGAAAAGTGGGGTATCAGTAATTTCTGTGTGGTATATTTCTACTGTAAATAGTATTGATACCCCACATTGACTGCAATAGAGAGTCCATTAATGGCATTAACTGCGCTAGAAGTTAAAAGCATATCTTGTCCAGAAGATAAAAAGCAAATCAAGAAATCTGATGGTAATAGTTTGTTTTTATTAATAAAATCAAATGGATCCAAGCTTTGGCGTATGCGCTTTAAGTATGCTTCTAAGCATCAAGAAATGGCTCTGGGAAAGTACCCCACTGTATCACTTCATAAAGCTAGAGAAATGGCGAGTGAAGCTCGAATATTGCTTGCTCAAGGTATTAATCCTATGGAAGAGCGACGCGAACGAAAAAGAGCAAGTGATCCTCAAGATAGAGCGTTTGGCATAGTTGCCTTGAAGTGGTGGGAACAACAAAAAGACTCTTGGAGTGATGACCACAAGATGAGAATAAAACGCTGGATCACTCAAGATGCCAAGTCCATAAATAAACTTGCTATTGATCAAATCGATGCAGGACACATAACAGAATTAATGCTCTCTATTGAAGCTGCCGGAACTCCTAAAAAAGCACCTGTAATTCTATCGGTAATCAATAGAATTTTTGGTTATGCGTTAGCGCATAGATTAACGAGGACTAACCCTGCACAGGGATTACCTCTGAGTGATATCATTAAACCACTACCAAAAGTTAAGCATCGTGCTGCCATAGTTAAGCCAATCGAATTAGCTAAATTAATTAAAGATATTGATGTAAATGAGTCAGGAAATTTCTGTACTGTCAACGCACTTAAGCTTATTCCAAGAGTATTTTTAAGACCGAAAGAAATTCGCTGTTTGAAGTGGGAATATATTGATTTTGATGATCGGATGATAAGGATTCCAGCTGAAGATATGAAGCGAGATAGAGAACATCTAGTGCCTATAGCTAGTCAAGTATTAACTCTGCTCAAGAGTATTAAACAAGTAACTGGTTACTCTCAATACGTTTTTCCGAATGAAAGAGATAGCTACAAACCGCTTAGTAAAAATGTGATGACAAATCGTTTGAGAGATCTAGGTTATCCCGCAGACGTAATGTCCGCTCATGGTTTCAGAAGCACGGCATCTACCATTCTTCATGAGCAAGGCTGGAAAGCTGAAGTCATTGAAGCGCAATTAGCTCACCTAACTGGAACTGCAACTTCACGAGCATATAATCGCTCTATTTATCTGTCAGAGAGAAAAAAAATGATGCAAGAATGGGCTGATTATTTAAATGTGCTTAGCAATAATAGTTCGTCAGAATGGAAGAACAGCTAAACCGTATGTGATTTACCATATATGGAAGCTACTGTTCAACTACAACTAATGCGTCTGTCCACGCGCGCGAAGCGTTAAGTATTATGCGGCGCAACTGCGCTTTTACTCAAATTATAGGAGAACCTAGTATACAACCATCTTCAAATGATGGGACTTCAGCTTGGCTTTAAGCGTCTACTGGATCAGAATTTAACTCAAAGAAGTCGATAATATGTTTGAATTCATCATCCAATTCTATATTTGGGATAATTGATATAGAGCAAGATTCCCAGTATTTAAATTGGTTGATAATAGTGTTGGATTCTTCGAGTTCATTCTCATTCACTATTTTTAGACGTAATAAAGGATTTGAAATGAAAGTGTTTTCGTTGCGCGTGCGTGTCGGAGGTATAAATACCCATTTATCAATTATAATGCTTTTTTCAAAACCAGGGATAAATTTTCGCAAGTAAAAGAATTCTGTTTTACTCACATTCACATCATAGCAATATTTATCTATAACAGCCCTTATTGCAGATTTCTGGCTATACTCTGAGTTGTTTATAAAAGTTCCGTTAGTTTTTGGTGTTTCATAAAGTAGTACTTTCATTTTCGAGTTTCCACCTACTTCGCTAATATCTAACCTATAGCTTGCGAAACAGGGTTGCTGTATATTTCCACCATATATGATAGTACCCGATATCATTATTAATCCACCTTTTTTGATATTTTTTCACCAGCCAATAATCTAACTATAGATAATTCGTTTCTGACGGTTCTTTCTGATATTCCAAGTTCTGATGCAACTTCTTTATGTGTTTTTTTGTTATCACCTAGGAATCCATTTTCCATTATCTTTATAATGGACTTTTGCCTAGTTGTTAGACTATCCGAAATCATATCGAGATAATGGTCAAATCTAGAATACTCTGCTTCCTCCACTATACCCGCTTGTACGCTAGAGACTTCTATAGCTAAGCTCTTGTTGCCGTGGTTAACCTGGTCCTTACTGATAAATTTATTGCTGCATCCAACCAAATTAGTAGACTTTCTATTTCGAACGCTTTTACGTTTGTAAGTTCTAGTTTTATTTTTGCAAACGGTGGTAATAACCTTTGCTAACGAAAATTCATCTTCAAAGTATATACCTTTATTTATACTCTTTCTCAATCCAATCCAAACTTCATTTGTTATATCTTCAATGATATTTTCGAAGCCACACATCATCTGCTTATATATGTCACCTCTTCCTGACGTTAGTTCTTTATATATAATGCTGCGTACATTGCTAGTGTTGTTTTTTATTATGGTTTCAAACGACTTGTTGCAGCCTAAATGAGCCTTTTCAACTAATTCTTGGTCTACGAATTTCATGTTATATCCTTTTTGATTTGCCTCTAATAGTAAGGCTGGCAGGAGGAATAGCAACGAAAATTTTTACTTTTATTTTTGCCGGATTTTGATTTTCATGCGTTATAACGTAGAGCCAATAATCAAAGGAACGCAGTGTTATTTCTAATTTTATTAAAGATACCTAAGGATAAATTGCCAGTAAACTAGAGAGTTTATAAAAAGTAATCATTCTCTGAGTCTCATTTGTTTATTTGTTTTTGCCGCTTTAGGTTGTCAGTGGAGATATATATTAGTGAAGGCAGTATATCTGCCATGTGGAAAGATAATGACTTATAGAGGTGTTTTTATGGAAAATTTTAGTTGTCAGAATGTAAGTTCTTCAAGTCTTCAGTTTGTGAGGGCGTCGGATCTCACTAGCTACTTAGGAATTAGTCGGTCTACGTTATGGCGATGGTGTAGCTCAGGTAAATTTCCTAAACCAATTCCATTAGGTCCTAGAGTCGTTGTATGGCGGTTAAAAGATATCACTACGTTTTTCGATTCATTGGAGAAGTAACAAGATGATTGGTACAGATGATTCAAATTTTTGCTTTTTATCTATTGAGGTACAAGGGCATGTAGCACGACTTCCACTAATTGCATTTCGTAGGATGGGGTGCTGTTCGGCTGGTAATTTCATTTTATTCTGGGTTGGCTTTCTATCCTCATTAAGGCCGGTTGGAGTTTTCGGCCTTGTCGAAGAGGATGATGAACAGACCAGAGGCACTAACGGTGCTTGTGGGAACATAACAACATCGCTTACAACCCAATCTGCTCCTGGGTTAAGCCTACAAGCCATCCCACAAGTTAGACAAAGTTTTTTTAAGGCTAAGTTGTTGAAAATAATGGGGCTTGTCGGGATTGTTAAATGTGGAGGTGCAAAATGAGTGATTTAGTTGGAAGAACCTTCTCTTTGAAATTTCCTGCTGATGTACTTAATCGAATAGAAGCGGAAATGGATAAAACAGGGCTAACAGGTAATGAAGTCATTCGAAATGCAACTACTTCTCACCTCATGCAGCCCTCGCTAATATATTTGCTGAAGCAGTTTGAAGTTAACATGTTGCGTAAAAATTTTGAGATGAATGCCATCATCGTTGGGCTAACTAAAGAGCAACGTCTGCAAGCTGTAGAGGATTGTAACGTAATATTTGGTAAGGAGGTATTATGATGGATCTTAATAATATACCGCCGAGCCAGCCATACCAGCGTTGGGATCTAATGGCTGTCTTTACGTTACTACTAAGCATACCTGGTAGCCTGGCCGCTATATACTATTGTTGGTCAATTCATACGACTTGGGAGCCGATTGGTCGGCATCTTAAATACTTTGGTTGGATAATCAAAGAGTGGTTTGTCGGTGAGCCAAAAACCTGGGAGTTGTACAGTGAATACCTTAATAGTAACCACTGGATGGATGATTTTATTGCACACTTGTCTATACCCACAATAGCGGTGTTTAGCTTGGCGGTTTGGTTTAGCGTTAAATTATTTTATGTTTCTGGGGGGCGTACATTAGATCGACATAAAGAAGGCGTTCGCAAATATGTCGGTAAAGCTGCGTACGCCCATGCAAACAAGCAGTTAAAACTAGAGCTAAAACAGGGAGGTAAACCTGCTATTCGTTTGCATCAGAAGGTAGAAATCACCTCTAGGGCTGAAGAAGGTAATACATTTATCACCGGAAAGCCTGGATCAGGAAAAACCGTCGTAATTTCTTGGTTGTTACTACAGCTACTAAAAAGGCGTAACCTTAGATTATTCATTTTTGATGCAAAACGAGATTTTACTCAAAAGCTATATCAACCTCAGAATAGTGAGCTTATCGCACCATGGGATAAACGTAGCAGTGTGTGGAATATTGCTAAAGACATGTGTCATACCGCAGCCCCTGCCAACTTTGCAGCTCATGTTATTCATGACACAAAGGACATGATCTGGTGCCAGTCTGCACGCTTAATTTTTACTGGAATTATAGTCGCACTAAAAAATAGGAATAAACCGTGGGGGTGGCTACAAATACAGAACTGCATGAACTTTGATGATGACAAGCTTCGTTGCCTGTTAGAACAAAACTACCCACAAGCAATGCGTTATGTTGAAGAAAATAATCGCACCACACAAAGTATTATGTCGACCCTGTTGAGTGATTTAGCTTGGATAGATTGGCTAGCATTGGCGTGGCCCAAGTCATATCAAGGGCAATTCTCTGTTTATGATTGGGTACATAATAACAACGCCAAGCCAAGGTTAATTGTGCAAGGTAACAGTAAGTTTAGTGTCATTGGTTCACCGCTATGTCATGCATTAATGAGCATCATGTGTGATGAATATTTATCTATGAATAAACAACAAGAGTGCTATCTCGTATTAGATGAATTAGCCAATTTGCCTAAATCACCTGGCTTATTACGTTGGATTGAATTATCGAGGGATAAAGGTGGCCGGACAATTGCTGGAACTCAGGCCATTAGTCAGCTTAAATCTTTGTATGGAGAGCATGAAACAGACTCACTTACTAGCATGTTTTCTAACTTGATCACACTAAAAGTTGGTGCAACGGGTGGTACAGCTGAGTACATGAGTAAGGCCTTGGGTGAGCGTATTATTGAGAGGCCACAACGTAGCACTGATGCTCAAGGTCGCATTTCAACTACTTGGCATCAGCATACTTTACCCACTGTTCATAGCTCAGAATTAACCCAGTTACCCGCACCAGGTAAAAAAGGGATAGTTGGTTTTTTATCTGTGAATGGCTGGGGCGCATGTTATCGGATGCTATGGGAATTCCCTAATTTCCCGACAATCGCGAAGCGCCAGCAGTTGGCTGAATGGACGCAAAAATCTAGTGTTTCCACTGAGAAAAAAGAATGCGAAACACTGAATAAGGGCGTTAAGGAACAAGGTATAACACCTACACGTATAACCAATCGACGTGAGGGTTCTAAACATGCTAACTCTTAGTCAAATTAGAGACGCACGTTATTACGGGCAATGGACAACCCAAGATTACTACAACAATACAGGTGAACAGAGAGGCATATGGGCTGGTCAATTAGCCCCTGTATTAGGCTTGTCTGGATACATACAAACGCAAAATTACCAACATATTATTGAGGGCTTTTCACCAGATGGTAAGCAATCACTTGTACGTAATGCAGGTAAAGATCATGCGCCTGGTCATGATCTAACATTTTCAGCCCCCAAAAGTGTTTCTATTTTACAGGTGTTTGACAAAAGTGGCGAGATATTAAGGGCACATGAGTTAGCAGTAAAAGCGGCATTACGCTATATAGAGAAGCATGCAGCGTTTACACGTCGTAATGCACAAGGTAAAGATATTGAACGATTACCTGGTTTACTATTTGGGCTGTTCACTCATTTCGAGTCTAGAGCAGAAGATATGGCTATCCATTCGCATTGTTTAGCATTTAACATAGCTAGGCGTTACGATAAAACCTTTGGTAGCGTTCACTCCAGAGCATTTTATCAATGGAAAATGGCCTCAGGCGCGGTGTATCGTGCTGAACTTGCTCAACAATTGCGCTTGCTTGGTTACAACATTGAAATTGATGGTGATAGTTTTCGTGTTGTCGGTGTTCCTAAAAGTATTTGTGAGTATTACTCAAAAAGAGCAGAGCAAATTGAGAAAAACCTTAAAGCATTAGGTGCTAACAGTAGTGCGAGTGCCGTCGGTCAATATGCCAAACTTAAAGACAGACAAAAGAAAGCTAAAACGCCATTATCTGAACTAACAAATAGGTGGAAAAGTGAGCTAAAAACTCTAGGTTTTTCTTATGAGCAATCTCGAAAAATTCAACATGAGCAAGCAACCTATTCCTTTGAAAGTATTAGCACTGCGCAAGCACTCATCGAGCTGACCGAATCGCGTTCAACTTTTAAGGTGCAAGATTTACATCACCACTTGGCTAAACAAGCACAATTAACGGGAGATGATGCAATCACCATTTCTTCCCAGGCCAAGCAATGCCTTGATTCAGATAATGTGATTAGCCTTGGGCAAGATCATAAAAATAACCGTGTTTTCACCACAACCGCCATGCTAGAGATTGAGCAACAGATGATTGAACTCGCTAAAAATTTGAGTAAGCAATCACATAGTGCCCCTGACAATGAAGCGCTTAAGCAGGCGGTTGAGCAAAAACAATTACAGTGCGGCTATCAATTATCAGAAGAGCAAATCGAAGGGTTACAAACCGCTTGTGCTCCAACTCGATTATCTATTTTACAAGGCTCCGCAGGGGCTGGTAAAAGTGTTTCCATGGAATCCGTGCATACGGCCTATGAAACCATGGGAGAGCGTGTTTTAGGTGCATGTATCGCTAAAATAGCGGTTGATAACCTTCAGCGTGAGACAGGCATTCAAAGCATGACAATTGCAAAGCTATTGACGGATATTGAACGTGGCAGAAATGTATTATCAACAGTCAGTGTACTAGTGATTGATGAGGCTGGACAAGTCGGTAGTAAACAGATGCATGCATTGTTAAAGGCGGCTGAAACGTCCCAAACTAAAATAGTTCTAGTTGGTGAAGATAAGCAGCTTGATGCTATTGAACATGGTGGTGTACTAAAATATCTATCTCGTCCTGATGTGATCGGAAAAAGTACAATAAAAGCAGTTCGTAGACAGCGAAAAGCAATTGCACGACAAACGGTTATGCAGTTGCGAGACGGTAACGCCAAAGCCGCTCTGGCAACGCTTGATGAGCATAAACAACTAAATTTTGCTTCATCACATGAAGCCGCCATTCAAAAATTAGTCGCTAAATGGAAGGACTATACCGCGTTACAGCATAATAAAAGTGCGGTCGTGCTTGCTCAACGTTGGACTGAGGTTGAGGTTATATCGAACAAATTAAGGGAGATATACCAAGAAAGATCACTTGTAGGGCATGAAAACATTACGTTTGATTGTGTTGTCTCAAACAAGCTCATGACTTTACCTTTTTCAATAGGTGAGCGCGTGCGATTTGCGCAAAATGATTATCGATTAAATGTGAGTAATGGCAGTTTAGGAACCTTAATGAAACTGGAAAAGGTACAAAATCAATGGCAATTTCACATTAAGTTAGACAACCAAAGAACAGTGATTATTAATCAAAGGGACTACCAAAACGAACAAGGAAAACTACCATTGGTTCACGCTTATGCCATGACGGTTTACTCATCGCAAGGAGTCACGATTGATGGAGATACCTTTATTTTATATAACGCTTACATGGATAGAGCAAACAGCTATGTGGCCGGAAGTCGGCATAAAGACAATAGCCATTGGTTTATTAATAATAAAGAAATAGATGCTTTGGTTTCACCAGATGGTGAATTCATTTCTAAAGAGCAACGACTTGCTGTTTTGGCCGAACAGATGAGTCGAGAGCAACGCACTCAATTAGCAATTGAATATTTAACAGCTGATCAGCAGCAACAATATTTATGTGCCCAGCCTGCGGCTGAATTGAACCATTGTGATTTGGAAGTGGATCTAGAGTTTGTACTTTAGATGGTGTAATCGTTCTCTGCGTAGTTTGAAGAATCCCAACGTTTTTCTCAGTTTCCAGCCTTCGACTGAACGAACAAATGCTTTCTAATGTTAAATCAGTCAGAAGGCTAAGTTAACTCAGTACATTTTAGGATTTATCAGTACCGGGTTTTGCGATACCTTCTCTTTGTATTTCAATTAGTTTTACAACTTGCTCAACTGCCAATATGTAATCTTTTGCCGAGTCCATTGATGGTTTAACTTTGGCGTGCGCAACCCGATTACGCAGTTCATATACTTCTATGACGAGCTTCTTTGTTTCTGGCTCTAACAAATCAGTTGATATTACTCCCAAATAAACTGATTTGAAGCTATCCATTGGATCAACTAGAATTCCTGCATCTCTGCCGATGCGAAAGAGAGCGCCATCAACACTTTTCCAGCCTTCTAAAATCATATTTGTTGGATCATGCTTGGTGGTATATATCTTTGCCAGAGCAACATCCGTCTTCTGGGCTTTTGATGAGTTCACCGAACTATTAGCAATGATTTCTTTTGAGCTTTCGAGTAATTTCCTTGCGTCGACATTGAATTCAGCCTCTATCGGCCCAGCCTTTATTTTACGTAAAAATAGCAGTAAATCAGAGATTCTGTTGCGATGAACTAGCCCTAAAATCAAAACAACAATAGGCCATGCGGTCGCATTAATGATTTTACTAATAAATGTTAATTGATCCATATTTCCTCAGAAGCCTAACATTTTAATCGTGTGCATGCGTATATACACGATACTTAATCTATGTGAGACAACACGCATATTGGATTCACCACTATTAAACAGTATGTGCCCCATAGCGCCTCAGCATCATAAACGAAAAACTAAACTCTTCATTATCGGTTTCATTCTAAGTCGATTCGGACTCAAACTAAGTTTGGATCTGAAAGTTGCCTAAGAGAGCTGTGGCGATTCACGTGTTCTTATTCATTATTACCATCTTCAAGCTCAGTAAGATCTTCAACTCCAGCCATATCAGCTAACATTTTTGTATATATTTTTAGTATGCTTTGTAGTTTGACTAGTTCGGATCTAAATTCTTTGCATTGGTCAGGGTTTTCAAAAGCACCATTTAGCGATAGTCCGTGCCACTTGGCTGTAAACGGTCTTACTACTTGGTTTAACACAATAATTGCAATCTTAGTAAACTCGACGCAGTGGCGGCCATTGTTTTTCATTACATCGCGTGTACTTTCAAATATTGAATAAACGCTAGCTAATGCTGTTTTCTCATTACCATGGGCGTCATCTAGTGGCTGAGAGGTAATTCTTGTAAGCAGTTCAATGTATAACTCCCAAGCGGCGGCTTTATCCACATCTTGAGGATTCCAGTCCATTTCGAGGAAAGGCGCTTTGACTTTGAGGGAGGTCATGTCCCAGTTTTCCAACCACTTTGACCACTTCATATTTAGCTCCAACTAATTGAAGAACGATTCTGTCCAAACATTTCACGTGAATTGTCTGGGTTAAGCTGTCTACGACGAATAAAGGCTTCATGAATCCATTGTTGAACAGTATATGGATCATTTGACCAATTGTAGATCTTTGCGAAACCACAATCCAAATTGTCTTGCAGCCTTGGCGGTATAGTACCCTTATTGTATTTACTTGTATCTGTTCTTGGGTAAGTTGGAAGAATAATACCAATTAAGCCTGTTCTTGAGTTTAATTTTGTATCTCGAATACTCGATGATATTTCCCAATCAACATGCTTTCTTTTCCATGTTTCCGATCCAATCAAAACTACACATACACTTGCTGTACGGATGAATTCATCCCTAATTTTTTGGCGTATAGTTTCTGTTTTTACAAATAGATTAATGTCACCATCGTTGACAGCCTTAGTTTCTAAAATGTCATAAACTCCAGAGAAGAGCCTCTCAAACTCAAGTTTATAAGGTTCATCATTTTTGTGGTGGTAACTAATAAATACATTGTGACGATTACGCATTCTTTCTCCATCTATATTTAGCTGTGTATTGCTTCGAGCTATCACTAAGTCTGATGTGCAAGTTATTCTGAATAACTCTTTATGCAGCTCTATTTTCATTAAGTCGATTGAAGATATCCCAGCTAGTCTAGTAGATTCTATTTTATCTAATTTACGAGCAATCCCTTTTCAGTTTATTTCGTCTCTTAAAATAAAACGAGCCATGGACACTAAAACTAGTTACTGGATGTGTCCCAAACTATACGTACGTTTATGTTTTTCATGCAATTTAGATAAATGGTTCTCAAATAAGACTTTTCTGAAAAGGTTCAGGGAACTTATATTTCTGCTTCGGCCTTTTACCGCTAAATATAGTTCTACAGCGCTTATCAACCTCACACGCCCCGCTATTTTCCATATCCATAAGGGTGTATATGCGCTCATCTTTAGGTAGGAAGTGGAATAGTTCATCCATAAGCCAGATTTCGTTATACTTCTTGGCAATTTCGAATTGATTTAAAGTAAACCAAAATAGACACTCTTCGCTGGTCATGCCGTCTCGATTAGAGAATAACCAGTTAATTCCTCTTTCACATCCAGGCCCTGAGATAACAAAGTTATGCTCTGTAAATGGAAATTCTTTTAGATAAGTGAAATCAATGAATATCTGGTAGGAAAGGAACTTCCCAATACCAGAGAAACTCATTAGGTGTGAATAAACATCTAATTGTGAACGAGCTTTAGATACACCTTGTAGGATGCTGTTTTTGTTGTAGTAAACAAACTTGATCATTCGCAGTATCATGTTTTCTTCAGCTTTTCCCTCTACCTCTTGTATCGCTTTACCAAAGTTTACTTTGGGGCCCCCTAAAATGTAGGCTGCACTGAAAAATACATACTTGGGATTATGTCTCTCTCTCTCTGCTAAACGATATCTATATTCACTATTGATTTGGGCTAGGGTCAGCTTTTTAAACTCAATAGGGCCTCCTAATAAGTCTAAGGTCTCCCCTTTGTTGATCACGCGAAATAAGAAACAATTAAGTAATTTGTCTTCATATGACATCGATGGATTGTCTATCACATGGACTAGTAGCCACCTAGTTTCTTTATCCCACTTTCTCTTGGTATTAACAAATTTATACTTGCCTAAGATTGGGTCAGTCGTCCAAGGCGGTCGCTCTTTGAGAATCTCTTTCTTATAGAAAATTTTGGTTCGCTCTCTTTGGTGATGAAACCACTCTTTGACTACTTCAGGATTTAGAGTTGGCTTGGCATTCTTAACGATATGTTCTCGAACATTACAAAATAAAGTGTCTGCCTTATATTTCATTTCTTACCTCATTAACGAAAAATAGCTCAAAGCTATCTACCCCATCAAACTTGTTCTCAAAAACGTAGTCTGCGTGAGGTTTGTTCATCTCTATTTCATTATCAAAGTCGTACTCCTGATAGATAGACTTGAATGGCTGGAGATAAATTATCTTGAAATCATTATTTCTACACCAAGCAAACTCTTCATTAGTTCTAAGGTCACTAATCACAACATTACTATATTTTCCCGCTTTAAATTTTGAATCTAACATCCTAATAAATATTAAATTCTCTATCTCGCGAAGATGATTCAAATGAAGCCAAATTTTTCTGGGGGAAATGGTTATCCTCTCATTCTGGCTTGTCGATAAATCCAATGGCGCTTCTTTCACTAAAGGAGGGTAATCACGTTCTAGCCAAGGGTAAATGTTAGTGGCAAGCTCTTTTAGTTGATCACTAAAGGATAACCTTGTGAAGTCGTGAACGGCGCACAAATGTTCGGTAAGATAGTCTTTGCCAGCTCCAGATATCCCCATAAGTGCTAGTTTCATAACTCTTCCTGAGGTTGCTTTTTAAAGCTGCTGTTAAGAACGCTGTATCTAAACTCTTCAGAAGTGTTGTGTAAATCCAACTCTTGATGTTGTTCAGCTTTTTTCTCGTATACGAAACAAAGGATGTTAGTTGTATAGCCCCAGAGTAAATTGCCTACTGTTTTAACACTGTAGTAATCGAAAATAGCTCTTGCTTCTGTTACTCCGGACTCAAATGAAAATTTATCACTGGTGATAAATCCTGTAATCACATCAACAAGATTTTCAAAGAATTCCTTGTTTAGATTTATTTCGTTAGGGAAGGTCAGGGTGTCCGATGCATGAAGATGAAGTTGCTGTAAGGCTTCGTTCGCTAAAATATTATAGCCTTGCTTTTCAATGGATTGGTATAAGTGCAGATTGGTGACAGAGTGGTTATAAAAGCCCAATGTCAACTCATCATCTACCTCTTTTTTCAAATGCTGCAAAACAAGCTCTTGTATCACAGTAAACTCGAATATATTGATGTTGCAAACACCAAATAAAATGTCACCAGACCTTTGTGTTACTTTTAAATTCAACTTTTTATTTGGAGTAACGTAGAAATTTAGTAAGTTATTACATGGAACGTCTAGAGTATTTTCTAAGTTGTATTTGTCTCTCAAAGATGTATAAGTATCTTCAGATGGAAAGTACAAACTCAGTACTGCTCGTCTGGTGAAAATACCATCTTTTTTGAAGCATTCTAAGATGTTCTCCAATTGTCCAAAAGCGTACAGTCTTTCGCCGTAGGCGGCTCTCCAAGTAGTACCATCATCAGAATAGTTTGGAGCTCGGGGTATAAAAAACTCTAAATAAGGTTTGATATCTTTCCTACCAGCCAAGACCCAGAATGTTTCTGCAATCACAGCAAAGATATTGTTTGTTCTTCCCACCAAACTAAGGTGACGCGCTCGAGGATTTTCTAAAATTAACTCAGTATTGTACAGGGTCAGAGTGCTTCCATTTCTTGAGGGCATGCTATGACCATCAGAGGTAACTTTTTTTAGAGCTCTATATGTGAGTTCGTTGATGCTTGATCCCTCAATGATATTAATCATCTACTTTCCCTTAAAAACATAGTTTTATATCAATACTAGTAAAAGTGACATCATATTACTCTCCAATTGAAACTCTATAGACCTTATTTTGGGGGGACAACCTTCAATTAGGAGAATATGCTACTAACATCTTAATGTTTGACGTCAATCAAATAAAAGACTTCCTTAAATAGTTGAAATCATTTTACTTTTATTCGGTAGCATATTTACTATAGAATTATATTGTTATTGATTGAAGCTTTTATCTGTGTAAGCGGTTTTACTATCTCATATCAACAAATTCGGGTTAAACGTATGGCTAAAACGATAAGAAATGTTTTTATAAGTCATCACCACAAAGATGATTCTAGTGTTGATGGATTAACGAAGTTAGTATCGAAAAAGGATTATGTATTTAGGAATAGCTCTATACGGGTAAAGCCTGAAAATGAAGCAAGAGTAAAAGCTAAGCAATTAAGTGATAAGACTATCGCACGTTTATTGCGAATGAAGATGAGATGGGCAAGTCAGGTTATCGTTGTTATTGGGAAAGAAACTCATAGTAGAGATTGGGTCAATTGGGAGATTAAAACTGCCTATCAACTAGGAATCCCGATCATAGGCGTGTTTGAAGATGGTTTAAAGGGCCAAGCGGATATTCCGGAAAACCTAGAAAAATACGCATCAGCAGTCGTCGGTTGGAGAGCTGAATCAGTTGTAGGGGCGTTGGATGGGGAAAGCAACTTTCAAAAGCCTGATGGTACAGCTTGGCCTAAAAATGAAGGGGGGCGCTTAATATGTTGATTAAACCAGGAGCTACACTATTTAGTTATGCCATAACAAGGGATTTCGGATTCGCTCCTAATCCTTTTAATGGTATTTGTTCACTTGCTACATGCAAACCTAAAATCCGAAAACATGCAAAAGTTGGTGATTGGGTGATGGGTGTTGGTGGTAGCGGACTTAAGCGATGCAAACGAAAGTGTATTTTTCTAATGCGAGTATCCGAAATAGTCGATTTTCAGCAGTACTGGGAAGATCCTAGATTCTCTCTGAAAAAGCCATCCAGAAATGGTAGTCAGGTACAGTTACTGGGAGATAATATTTACCATAAGGATGAAGATGGGAGCTGGATTCAAGAAGATTCCCATCATAGTAATGGTGATGGAACAATCCATAAGGTCAATTTGGAACGTGATACTGGGTCTACTGAAAATGTTCTTCTTTCAGACTATTTCTTCTATTTTGGAGAGAAAGCAGTGCCAGTAGACCTAGGCTCAATTGGCCACATAAGAATACGTGATTATAAAAAAAACTCTCTAAGCGCTGGTACCGCGGGGGAAAGATTAATAATAAAAGTGACATCAAAGTACCGTTCGAGCAAAAACATGATCCTTGGAGATCCTGTAAGTTTCGATCACTCCCATAAGCGAGTTGATCAGAAAACTGGGAAGCTTACTTAACAAGAATGGAAAACAAAAATGGAATATTTACCTCCTATATCAGTAAGTTTTGTTTGGCATCCAACAGATAACGAAGTTGTACGACCTATTTTAGATTTCTTCCAAAGTAATTTGGCACGCAACAAAGATAAGCCCTTTTCTAGAACGCTAAATATTCCCCTTTTTTTCTACAGCTCTCAGTCTGAAAATACCATTCCTCACACTTTTCCTAATGCAAACGCAAGCACCTCTATTACATTTGTTTTTACGAGCCAGCATACAATTGGTATTTCAATTTGGAAAGCATACATAGAAGAATCTCCAGTTACGGATTCAACTTTTATAGTCCCTATTGCGATTGATGATTTTGGCTTAAGTCATGGTGGTAATATTGCAGGTGTTAATTGCATACGCTTAGATGATTTTGAAGCTTTATCACCAGAACAGACAGTTATGTCGGTATCTGTTTCTATGATTCATGAAATTACGAGAAGGTTGGATTACTCTAGTGATCTAATTAATGAAAAAGGTACAGATTCATCCTTGAAGTTGTTTTTGAGCCATTGCAAAACGAGAAACACTGGGGTTCGCTATGCAACAGCACTTAAACGTTATATCGACGACTCCAATATGACTCGTTTTTTTGATGTGAATGATATTTCTCCTGGATTTTCTTTTGAAAGCGAAATTTCTCAGCACATCGCTTCATCAACCTTGGTGATATTTGAAACTGATGAATACTCTTCACGTTACTGGTGCCAGCGTGAAGTCCTACTCGCTAAGCAACTAAACCGGCCAATTATTGTTGTCAATTGCTTGGAGAGTTTTGAAGATAGAATTCTTCCTGCTTCATCAAACGTCCCTTCTCTTCACGTTGAAGCGAGCTCAGATTTAAGTCTCGATAATATTTTGCGTATTCTCGTTACTGCATTGTTGGAATCTCTCCGGTTTACTTATGCTTATAAGAAACTTGAGGGGTTCAAACTAGCAAGTTGGATACCATCTGATAGCTTAGTTTTAGCAAGGCCTCCCGAAATACAGCAGGTTGTAGAACTCAGGGAGAAGGGTACAACAATCAACAAAATTTGCTACCCAGAACCTCCAATGTATGAAGAGGAAACCACTTGGCTAGCTTATTTTAATATGGAAGCTTTTACCCCTTTATGGCGCCAAGAGGAAAATAATATATTTGAGAGCTTTAGTATTGGTATCTCAATATCTGACCCTGTATATGATGAAGGCGAAACTGACCACATAAACCCTGATACTTTGACACATTTATCACAGGACCTTGCTCGACATCTGCTTGCTAGGTCGGCTTCTCTTATTTACGGTGGAGACCTGAGAGATAATGGTTTTACACAGTTCATTCTAGACGAGGCAAGGGTACTTCAGGAGCGTTTACAGCAAGTGGCTCCCCCAGTTAAGAACTTTCTCGCCTGGCCGCTACACCTTGATAGTAAATCGACAATTCAATTCAGAGCTAAGTATGGTGATGCTATCACTTTAGTGGAGAGCATAGCTCCTAAAGGTGTGGATGCAGGAAAGTTTTTACCACCAGATACTCCAGATAATTTACTGTATTGGTCTAGAAGTTTGACTCAAATGAGGCAGGACTTAGTAAGCGAATCAGGAGTCCGTATTTGTGCAGGTGGCAAATTTTCTAATTTTAAAGGGAAGATGCCTGGGGTTCTTGAGGAAATCATGCTTGCCTTGGACTCAGCTAAGCCGCTTTATCTTCTTGGAGGGTTTGGCGGTGTAGTGAGTGAAGTCTCAGATGTACTTTTACATAAGCAAAAAATCTTTAAGTTGTCTCAAATATGGATTCAAGATAATCAGGCCGGATATTCGGAGTTGCAGTTCTTAGCTAAAGCAAGTAACGAGCACTATGATTCTCTTGAAGTTGAAAAAAAACTGCTCACCTTAGATATTGTTTCATTGTCAGCTAATGCGGGCCTAAGCGAAAGTGATTATCGTAAACTCATGGTATCGTCGTTTGTGGATGAATGTGTTCACTTGGTAATGAAAGGGATCAAAAACCTGAGATAGTAATTACCAACTCAGTCATGCGGTACCTTGCTTAGCTATCTTGGGGTATAAAGTGGGGTTCCTTGTGATTGTTTTTAAAATTTTAATTTAAAATTAATTGGTTAAAATCGTATGGGCGGCATGATGTAATCATCGCTCCAGCTATTCATAGAAACTCATAAGGTTTCTAAAAGCCGGTAAAGCTTAGCTTTACCGGCTTTTTTATTGCTGTAATTTTTGTATTCTGACTATCAATTACTAACAACTCCGCTCTAGATTGATTACAGAAAGGCTATAGGGATTAGAGGGGCGGCTATTGGTTGCTCGGCTTTAAGTCTGAATAAGCCAAGTTAATGAAGTACAGCATAACTAAACTGAATACTTAGCAAGCTAATTGAACGCCATTCGGGCATGCGTCATGTTCACTGTCGCCTTAATATTCTTAATCGTGAAAGCATGCCTTTATTTCCAAACTATGGCCACAAAATTTCCACCATCGCACTTTGCATTGAATCCCGCTATTGATTTTACTATTTAGGCTACCAATTACTATTCAGCAACAGAGTTGGTTTAGGTATAAAAATCTAGCCCTGTTGGTTTTTAACAGTTAAGGCCTTGCCTCACAAAATCAGTAGTGACTTTTTAGTCAGCAATGAAGCGTGATGGACTTCACTTACCATACAACCACTAAATATATACTTATCAATAAGGTGTTAATGCCTTAGGTGTGCCTTTGCCTCGCACTAAAAAGATAACAAATTTGCAGTTACTAAGGATTTCTTGGCGGCTGTAAACGCAGAGCAAAGTACGGAATAATCGTTATAGTGGGAATAACAAATGCTAACAAAAATTACAGTGAGCAGAGGTTTTATTGGCCTTAGCTCAATTATATTGCTGAACGGCTGTTTATCTGATGATTCATCGTTAAATTGCGCTCCGCCCTTAGAACAAAATGCCGAGGGTACTGCTTGTGTCAGTGTTGCTCCTTATCAAGTTCCTTTATTTTTGAAAGGTAGCTTTAGCGGTTGGTCTGCCGAAGAGAAGTTTAAGCTGAGCTTTAATGGCGAAAATTATCACTTAGATAACACTGAATTTACCGCAGGAGTCCATGAGTTTAAGGTAGCCGATGAAAACTGGACCTTAGAGACAACCTTTACAGCAAATATTGATGAGCTAACTCAGCTCAGCCCTAACACCGATTACCCTCTAGCCACTGGCGAAGCAGCTGCGAACATGTCTTTGGTGTTAGAAAATGCAGGTGTTTATGATTTTGTGTTAACGGTAGGCGAGGATCTCTCTTCTCCGGTATTTAGTTACAAGGAAGATATACCTCCATTAGCTCAAAAACTCTATATTCGCGGCGGCTTTAATGGCTGGACCAGTGATGATGAGCTGAAGTATTTAGGTGATAACCAATATCAGCTAACTAAGCAAATCGCCCCCGGTAACCATGAGTTTAAATTGGCTTATGCTGATTGGTCGAGCGAGTGGGTGTTGGATGCCGATAATCCGGTGGTGGCAGAGCTAGATAAAGAATACACCTTGGAGGAAAGTGGTCCGAACAGTAGTTTTTTTGTTACAGAAACGGCTTTTTACCAGTTTACTATCGATGCTAGCCAACCTTCTGCACTGGTCTTTAGTGTTACTGAAACCGATGGTAGCGGTGATGTAACCATAGATCCCCATTTAGATCATGAGCTCACCCTTGAGCTGAATTACCCGAATACCATTGATGACGATGTTAGCAAAGCGACGTTTTCAGTTAAAACGGCAGCGGCAGAACTACGCGAATATGCCCAATCAACGACTCAAGATTTACGGGACCCCGGCAATAACTACGTACTTTACCAAGAGCTAGCTGGCCAGGCTAAGGTACGTACCGGAAACATTGCCTTTGACGGCTTGTTTGCGCTGGCCCTAAATGAAACGCTGCAAAATAGCGTAAGCGAAATTGTTGATGACAATTACAACGGGGGTGGAGCTATTCCATGTGATTGTTTTGAAACGGGAGCTAAATGGCACTACGTGTGGACCAGAGATCTGTCTTACGCTGCTCATTTGGGCTTGGCAATGATTGATCCTCTGCGTGTTAAAAACTCTTTGGAATTTAAGCTGTCACCATACCGTGAAGGGCAAACTAAACCCGCTTATGCAAAAGGGTCTGACGATGGCTTACAGATTGTACAAGATACTGGCACGGGCGGAAGTTGGCCAATCAGTACCGACCGTGTTACTTGGGCAATGGGGGCGGAAAAGCTACTGCATAATTTGAGTGGCAATGATCGAACAGCTTTTGTGAACCAAGCATACCCTGCATTAGTTAATACCTTAGAGAATGATCGTGTTGCTGCGTTTGACACGCAAGACGGCTTATATAGAGGCGAACAGTCGTTTCTTGATTGGCGTGAACAAAGCTACGCCAGCTGGATTGTTAACGACATTGCTAGCCTAGGCAGCAGCAAAGCCTTATCAACTAATGTGCTTCACTACCAAGCGATTCAGCTGGCTGCATCGTTAGCCCAAGAGTTGGGGGACAGTGTTGCGTCAGCTACGTATCTGGGTTGGGCAAGTGACCTTAAAGATGCTATTAACCAAGAGTTTTGGTTAGCTGATAAAGGTTTGTACAGTAGCATTATTGCAGGTCATCAAGATGGCGCAGCCTTATACAAGTTTGATTGGTTAGGCCAAGCTTTAGCGGTGGTAAGTGGTATTGCTGATAGTTCGCGAGCGGCGAGTGTTGTGGCCAATTATCCACACGGTGACTTAGGCGCGCCGGTTATCTTTCCTCAGCAACCGGGAATTGCTGTTTACCACAATCGTGCAGTTTGGCCATTTGTGACTGCTTATGGGTTGAAAGCGGCGATAAGCACCAATAATGTTGCGGTGGCCGATGCTGCCTTTGATACCCTGATTCGGGCTGCATCGCTGAATCTGTCGAATATGGAAAACCTAGAATGGTTAAGCCTTAAACCTAATTTATTGGATATCGATAATCCGGGATTATCTGGGCCGGTGATTAATTCGACTCGCCAGCTTTGGTCTGTGGGGGCCTATGTAGGCATGGTGGTTGAGGGTGTGTTTGGCGTGCAAACAGAAGAGAGCGGCATAAATCTCAATCCGTTTATCACCAGTAAATTACGCCGTACCCTGTTTGCCAATAACAGTACTATTAGTTTACAAGGGCTTACCCTGCGTGGTCACAATATTGATGTACAAATCGAATTGCCCGCAGAGAGTGACGAGCCTGGCTATTATCCTGTTCAAAGTGTCAGCTTAAATGGGACAAGCAATGCTTCTTCAATCGCCTGGTCGGCATTGGCAGACAGTAATAGCATAGTGATTACACTAGGAGATTTGGTAGCAGGAGCTAATGATATTACTCAGGTGACAGCTGAGGCTCTAGCTAGCCAAGCCCTACAAGTGTTTGCTCCATTCTCTCCAGTGATCGAACGAGTATTTTTAGAGGCAGGCAAGCTAGCGCTAGAGATAAGTGATACTCAAAACAACGAACCAGTAAGTTATCGCATCTACCGTAATGGTGATCAAATTGGCGCTCAACAAGCCTTAGGCGTTTATGTAGACAACATTGCCCCCGAAGCAGGCGTTGCTGATTGTTATAGCGTAGAAGCAGTATTTAGCACCTCAGACAATGTTTCGCATCACAGTGTGCCGCAGTGTTATTCATCGGGCCAAGAAATACTGGTGAGTGATTCTCGGGTAAGTAGTAACGTTGCGGCAAGCCCTGCCGATGCGGTGATTGCTCAAGCTTACTTAAAGCAATGGGGTAACCAAGGCGATAGTTTAAGTGTGAGCAATTTACAAATTAGCGCCAACGGCAGCTATAACATTCAACTTAAATACCATAATGACCATAACGCGATTAATTTAGGGGTAACTAACGCCGTGAAATGGATGGCGGTTAAAAATAGCAGTGGTGATTTAGTGGCAGAAGGGCCAATTCAAATGCCACATGCGCGTACTCAGGCTAATACTAAGCCACTGGTATACTCTACACCGCTGCAGGCTGAGTTAGCCATTGGCAGCTACTCACTGGCTTTGTACGATTTTTACAATATGAGTTATTTGGCTGCTAATAGCACTTTTACTGATACCAAAGATGCTGCTATTAACTTGCTCGATATTGCAGCTATTCGAATCCAAGCAGCGGTTAAATAACCTACTAGTTAAACAGCCAGTTGCTTTGCTACTGGCTGTTTTTCCCATCTAGCAATACCTGCCTTTCTGGCTTGAATCTTCATTTAGCTACTAGTCACTCCCTAACTGAAGAAGCATATTTGATGAACCGATAACTAATGATGGTAAGCTAAGGAAAAATGATTAGCTATTGCAGCACTGCGCTAGTGTTCAGCAAAGTTGAAAATGAGAATTAAATGAATTTAAGAGATCTAGAATACTTGGTTGCTCTACAAGAGCTGAAACACTTCCGCAAAGCGGCAGAAAAGTGTTTTGTTAGCCAACCTACCTTAAGCGGGCAAATTGCTAAGTTAGAAGAAGAACTCGGTTTACTGCTGATTGAGCGAACATCGCGGAAGGTGATTTTCACCCATGCAGGCGATGAGCTTGCTGCTAAGGCGCGTACTATTCTTCTTGAGGTTAAGGGCTTGAAAGACATGGCTAAAAGCTTCCAGGCACCTATGGCTGGGCCGCTGCATGTAGGTTTAATTCCTACAGTTGCGCCTTATTTGTTACCCAAAATCGTGCCACATATTCGTGAAGAGTTTAGTGAAATGGAGTTGTTTCTGTATGAGGAACAAACTCATGTTTTATTACAAAGATTAGAAGAGGGCGAGCTTGATTGTCTGCTGCTGGCTTATTTACCAGACATGGAGCGCTTTGGCTCAATTGATTTGTTTGATGAACCCTTAATGCTGGCAATGCCAAGCAATCATAAATGGCAGAATCAGCAGGAAGTTCAACTCTCTGAACTGAGCGGTGAGCAGGTGTTAATGTTAGAAGATGGCCACTGTTTGCGTGACCAAGCGATGGGTTACTGTTTTGCCGCTGGTGCCAAAGAAGATACCAGTTTTAAAGCAACCAGCTTAGAAACCTTACGGCATATGGTTGCGGCCGGAATGGGTATTACCTTATTACCTCAACTCGCGATACCAGATACTGAAGAACAAAATGGCATTTGTTATCGCCACTTTAGCTCCCCAGAGCCTAGTCGCCGAATAAGTCTGCTTTATAGAAACAACTCAGTTCGACGACCATGCTTTAATCAGTTAGCTAAACTGATTCAATCTCATACAGAGTTAGCTTAGAACAACTCTTCTTCTTCACTATCAAATACTGAACCTGAAGATGGTTTTACATATTCTTTGGGTTCGGTACCGTTCTCGAAGTACTCAAAGCGAGTCGTGTGATCGCTCGATTTGGTCAACAAACCGGTGGTGCGATCAATCCTTACCGTGCTTACGTTTTTAGGTGGTGTGAAGGCTTGTTCTGGCACGCCCTCTAAACCTACTTTCATAAAATCGATCCAGGCTGGTTGAGCAGTTCTTGCGCCGAACTCTTTGCCGGTAACTTGGTTTTTGTCTAAATTAGCATTGTACGATGCCTCGCCTAACTCGCGGTTAAAGTCATCAAAACCAATCCAAGATGTCACCACTAGGTCGGGAGAGAAACCTGAGAACCAGGCGTCTTTGGCATCGTTTGTTGTACCCGTTTTACCGGCTATGTCTCGACGTTTAAGCTCTTTCGCAGCTCGCCAACCGGTTCCATTCCAACCTGTTTTATGTGCCCAACTACCACCGCCCCAAACGGCACTGTTCATCGCTTGCGAGACCAAAAACGCATTTTCAGCACTAATAATTCTTGGTGCTAAATCATCTTCTTGAGCAAATGAAATATCACATTGTTTTAAAGGATTACCTTTAACATTGAGTAACTTGCCCAAACTAGGGGCGTGTTCAATGATGTCAAAACATGAATCACAGGCTACTTTTGGCAATTGTTGGAAGATGATATTGCCTTCGCCATCTTCTATACGGTCAATAAAGTAAGGACTCACTAAATATCCACCATTGGCAAAAGAACCATAGGCACTGGCAACTTGCATGGGCGTTAAAGATGCAGAGCCTAAAGAGAGAGATTCGTTGCGCGGTAGCTCGTTTGCTGGGAAGCCAAACTTGGCTAAATGTTTAATAACGGCATCTATACCTAAGTCTCGCATTAAACGTACTGAAACAACGTTTTTAGATTGAGCTAAAGCCACTCGCAGACGGATAGGGCCATCATAAACAGGCGGGGAGTTTTTCGGGCGCCAAGCCACTCCCATTGCCTTATCCCAACGGTTAATAGGTGCATCGTTCTCCAATGTGGCTAAGGTCATACCCTGCTCAAAGGCTGCCGAGTACAAAAATGGTTTTATATTTGAGCCTACTTGACGGCTGGCCTGAGTAACTCGGTTAAATTTGCTTTGATTAAAGCTAAACCCGCCCACTAAAGCTTCTACAGCTCCGTCTAATGGAGAAATAGCTATTAGTGCGGCTCCAGCATCCGGAAGCTGAGAAAGCGAGTAGCTGCTTGCTAGAGGCTGGCTCTCAGGCTCACTGCTGTCACTAGCTTCTTTGTCTGCGGTATCTAGGTTATCGGCGATTGCTTCTACCCATACTACATCACCGGCAGATAGTATCTCACTGGCTACCTTAGGCGCAGGGCCTTGGCGAGTATCAGTAATAAACCGACGTGCCCATTTCATATCATCCCAGGCGATTACACCAAGCTTTCCACCTTTAACTAGAATATTTGCGCTGTTGTCAGTAGTCGATATTACTGCTGCAGCACGTAGTACACCGTAATTAGGTAAACTGGCGAGTTGTTTGTTTATGTCTTCTTGGCTTAACGCTGGTTCTTGGTCTTTCCATAGCTGTTTAATCGCGCCGCGAAAACCATGGCGTTGATCATAACTTTTAAGGTTTGTTCGTAACGCGTCGGTTGCGGCATTTTGTCGTTTGGCAGTCACGGTGGTATACACATCCATGCCTGTCGTGTACGCATCTTCGCCAAATTGCTCGAGAATTTGCTGACGAACCATCTCGGCCAAATAAGGCGCAGCGAGGCTGATTTCAGCGCCGTGATAAGTCGCTGTAATCGGTGCTTGATTCGCTTCATCAAAGCTTGCTTGATCAATATAGCCGGTTTCTAACATACGGCCCAATACCACACGGCGACGGTCACGGGCACGTTCTGGAGAGCGAATAGGGTTTAACGCAGAAGGAGCCTTGGGCAAACCCGCAATAACCGCTATTTGCGGTAGTGTAAGCTGGTCGACTGTTTTTCCGTAATATACTTGTGCAGCGGCGCCGACACCAAATGAGCGATAGCCCAAGGGGATTTTATTGAGATATAAAGCAAGAATTTCATCTTTCGATAATTCCTGTTCAATCTTAATCGCTAAAAAGATCTCCTTGATCTTACGGATGTAAGTTTTTTCCCGAGTTAAGAAAAAGTTACGCGCTACTTGTTGAGTAATAGTACTTGCGCCTTGGCTTTTTTCGCCAGTAGCGATCAAGTTTACTGCAGCCCGAGTAATACCAATTGGGTCGATACCTGGATGTGAATAGAAGCGGGCATCTTCGGTAGCCAAAAATGCTTGCAGCATTTGTTCGGGAACCTCATCAATTTGTAAGGGAATACGGCGTTTCTCTCCAAATTGGGAGATTAACTCGCCATCCGCACTAAATACTCGCATGGGTGTTTGTAGTTGCACATCTCGTAAAGTTGTCACGTCGGGCAACTGAGGTGCAAAATAAAAATATAATGCAGTGACTGCTGCTAGCCCAAGGCTAAACCCTAAGAAAATCAAAAATAACAGTCTTTTAAGCCATTTCATTCCGAATTTTGCACTCTGTATCTAAAGAATCGCCGATTATATCGTCAAATTGTGACCTGTTTCGACAACTTTCTTAATAACTATTAGCACCTAAATCAATAACCCGTTATTCTGCAATCACAGGTAACTGTTTAAATTTAAAAAGATAGTTGGCGAGTCATGGTACTAGGGATAGGTAAAAAATCATCGACTGCTTTGTTAGGTATCGACTTTGGATCTGCCACAATTAAGGGCTTATTGCTTTCAAAATCCTCAAAAGGGTTGAAAGTTGAGTCTGTGGCCGAAGTAGATACACCAACAGGCGCGTTAGTCGATAACCAAGTTGTTTCTCCGGAAGAGATTACTGAATCATTACGCGAATTGAAGCGAAAGCTTCCATCGCGTAGTCGCCAGGTGGCGACAGCTGTAGCAGGTAGCCATGTAATTACTAAAGTAATTTACATGGACAGTAGTTTGTCAGAATTAGAGTTAGAGACTCAAGTTGAGCTTGAGGCTGAAAACTCTATTCCATTTCCAATCGATGAAATTAGTCTTGATTTTGAAGTATTAGGTATTAACGAAAGTGAGCCTAATCGAAATAATGTGTTGTTAAGTGCTGCCCGCACTGAGGCTGTAAGCATCCGTGCTGAGGTGCTAACCAATGCTGATTTTGAAACCAAAATTGTAGATGTTGAATCACATGCTTTAGGGCGTGCTTGGAACTACGTGCTTAACCAGCAAGACGAAGAGTTTGATGAAAGCAAAATTATCGGTTTAGTTGATATCGGTGAAACTACTTTAAACTTTGCCATTTTGGATAAAGGTGAAGTGGTATATAACCGAGCACAAAACTTTGGTGGCGCTCAATATACCCAACAAATTGCGAGTTTCTATAGTCTTAGCTTAGAAGAAGCGAAAGAGATGAAAGTAAGTGGTCGCTTACCGGAAAACTACGAAATAGACGTATTTGCTCAGTTTGTTAGCGGTATTATTCAAAACGTACGCCGTCAAGTGTCGTTATTTTTAAGCTCCAGTGGTTATAAATCTTTAGACGCTATCGCAGTTAGTGGTGGCAGTGCTTTGTCAGATGAACTGATGTTTCAGATGCAAAGCGATCTAGAGGTGCCAGTAATTAAAGCTGCTCCGTTTAATGATTGTCAGTTTGACCGTTCGGTTGACCGCGAAAAACTTCGTCAAGAAGGCGGTAAATATATGGTTGCGCTGGGTCTAGCTTTAAGGAGTTTTGATAATGTCTAACATTAACTTACTTCCTTGGCGCGATGAGGTTAAAACTAAACAAAAGCGTGAATTTTGGATTGGCTTAGCATCTGCTGCAGCTATTACGCTGGTAGCGTTACTGGGTGTGCAGGGTTATTACACCAACCTTCAAGACAAACAAACTGCGCGAAATCAGTTTCTTGAAAAAGAAATTGCCATTCTTGACCATCAAATTGGTGAAATTCGCAAAATTAAAGAACAGAAGAAAAGTTTGAAAGAGCGGATTGCATTGATTCAAACCTTGCAAGAAAGCCGCAACGTTCCAACTAGAATCTTTAATAACCTGCCGTTAATTGCCCCTACTGGCATCTATTTGGATAGCTTAGCCTTTAGAGACTCAGCAATTAATTTAGATGGTAAGAGTGAGGCGAACTACCGAGTGGCTAGCTTGATGCGCAATATTGAGCAAAAAGTGTGGCTAGGTAGCCCTAGTATTCGTTCTATTGTTGCTTTACCAGGTAAACAAGCGGATATGGAACTCAGTAAGTTCCAACTTAACTTTGCAGTAAAACTTGGTGTTCCTGAAGAAAAAAAGGAGGCTAAGTAATGGATTTACAGCAGTTAAATGAACTCGATTTAGAGAGCATTGGTACCTGGCCTAAAGTTGCAAAAATTGTTTTCGGCTTGGTGGTGTGTGGTTTGCTTTCTGCAGGCTTTTACTATTACCAAATTGCAGACGAGCAAAAAGAGTTGGTGAAACTTGAAGCTAAAGAGCAAGACTTACGCTCAAAGTTTGAAGTTAAGGCGGCTATTGCTGGCAATTTACCCATTTACCAAAAGCAAGTAGAAGAAATGCGCGTGGCATTTTCATCTTTGCTTAAACAGCTTCCAGAGAAACATGAGATTCCCGGTTTGCTGGATGAACTTAGCTTTATTGGTATTGATAATGGCTTAGAGTTTCGTCGCATTAATTGGGAGCCAGAAGTAGAACATGAGTTTTCTACTGAGCTACCAATTAAGCTGGAAGTGAGTGGTACTTACCATCAATTAGGTGCTTTTGTCAGCGCTGTTGCAGCGCTTCCTCGGATTGTTATTTTGGATAACATCACCATGAAAAAACAAGGTGATGGCGGAACATTAAGTATGGCGATGTTAGCCAAAACTTACCGCTATAAAGAAAAACCAGCGCCGAAGGGGAAATGATGAGAGCTATAGCTATTGGATTGACCCTGCTTGCATTAGTGGGTTGTGAGGCATCTCAAGATGACTTGCAACAATATGTAATGGAAGTGAAGGCACGGAAAGTACCGGTTAAGGAAGATGTTCCAGAAATTAAACCTTTTGAGCATTTAGCTTATCAAGCGACTGAACGACGAAATCCGTTCACTAGCCCAAGGGCTGAACTTGCTGATACCACCTTAAACACAGAGAAAGAGTGTACTGTTACACCAAGCATCACGCGTCAAAAGCAATCGCTTGAACAGTTCTCTTTATCCAGTCTCACTATGCGTGGGATTCTGGGGGACGGACCAAGCCTATGGGCTTTGGTTGAGGCGCCTGGTGGCGAGCTGTATCGTGTTAAAGAAGGTTACTATTTAGGCTTACATCACGGCATGATTGTGAAGGTAAGCGATGTAGGTTTGGATATTCAAGAAGTTGTTTCAGACGGCGAAGGCTGTTGGAACGAAAGAACTACTCAACTTTCGCTCTCGAAAGTTGATCAATAGGGAAATAGGCATGAAGGGAAAGATGCTGCAAGGAGTATACAAAAGCGGCTTGCTGCTGGCTGGTGTGTTTTGTTGCATAACACAAGCTTGGGCAAATGCTCAGTTAATTCAACTAAACACTAACCCAATGGTGAAAGGAGCGGTGGAAATAGAGTTACTTTTCGATAAGCCTATCGAAAATGTAAACGACCACCTCGAATATTCGCCGAATCAGTTGGTTATTGATGTTGCTAACGCTAGCTCTGCATTAAAAATTAACCCTCTACCCATTGAAGGTGGTGGTGTTAAGCAAGTTCAAAGTTTGCAAACTGAGTCAGGTTTGCAGCTGGTACTAGCCTTAGAGCGATTGGTGCCTTACCAGGTAAGCAAAGACTCACAAAGGGTATTAATTAAACTTGGTGCACTGCCAATTGCGGCAGCGAATGCGCAAAGCTCTGTTGATGATGCTTTTGAAAATGCTAGCCGTGTTGAGCACGCCACCATTAATACCGTTGAGGGGATAGACTTCCGCCGCGGTAAAGGTGGTTCAGGTCAGGTGATGATTGATTTGAATAACAGTTCAATCGCTGCCGATATTAAGCGCCGAGACAACAGCCTAATTGTTGATTTTTACAATACCGATATTGCTGAAGAAAATGTTTATGTCATGGACGTAAACGATTTTGCCACACCAGTTGAAAGTGTAGAAGTGTTTAAACATGATGCTAAGGTACAGCTTAAAATCGCCATTGATGGTGACTTTGATTACCGTTATGACCAATCGGGAGAATTGTTTTTAGTTGAAGTTAAGCAGCTTGAACCTGAAGAAGGTGCCAAGGTTGAGTATCAGGGTAAGCCTATTTCCCTGAACTTCCAAGATATTCCTGTGCGTACGGTGCTGCAGCTAATTGCAGACTTCAACAAGCTTAACTTGGTTACCACGGATTCGGTACGCGGTAACATTACCTTGCGTATGGACGATGTGCCTTGGGAGCAAGCGCTAGACATTATTTTGAAAGTAAAAGGCTTAGATAAGCGCTTAGATAACAATGTATTGTTGATTGCGCCAGCCGCTGAACTTGCGGAGCAGGAGCGTCAACAGCTTGAAAGTGCTCAACAAGTGGCTGATCTAGCACCGCTTTACTCAGAGTATATTCAAGTTAACTATGCTAAAGCTGCAGACTTATCAGCCTTGCTGAAAAGCGAGCAGACTTCAATGTTGTCAGAGCGCGGTTCGGTTGCGGTTGATGATCGTACTAATACCTTGTTGATTAAAGATACTGAAGAATCACTAAATAACATCAAAGCGATGGTTGAAAAACTGGATATTGCGGTTAAGCAGGTCGTGATTGAAGCGCGCATGGTGACGGTAAGTGACGATGTTAGTGAAGAGTTAGGTATTCGCTGGGGGGTGACGAGTTCTGGTTCCGCTGGCAGTGGTACAGGTATTACTTCAGGTACTCTAGAAGGTGCTGACGATGTACTCGCTGGTAACATCCCAGACTTGGATGACCGTTTGAATGTGAATTTACCGGTGTCAGATCCTGCTGGTTCAATCGCCTTCCAAGTGGCCAAGTTAGCCAACGGGCAAATTCTTGATTTAGAGCTTTCAGCTTTAGAGCAAGAAAACAAAGGTGAAGTGATTGCAAGTCCACGCATTACTACTGCAAACCAAAAGGCTGCGTACATTGAACAGGGTCGTGAGATTCCTTATGTAGAAAATGCTTCTAGTGGTGCTACCTCGGTTACCTTCAAAAAAGCGGTATTAAGCTTACGTGTAACGCCGCAAATCACGCCTGACGGTAATGTAATTCTTGACCTAGTTATTACTCAAGATTCAGAGGGTGATGCGGTACTCACGCCTACAGGACCAGCGGTTGCGATTAACAAACAAGAGATTGGTACTCAGGTACTGGTAAAAAATGGTGAAACCATCGTATTAGGTGGTATCTACCAACAACAAAATGTTAATCGAGTGAAGAAAGTACCTATTTTGGGTGATGTTCCAGGCTTAGGTTACTTGTTCCGCACGACTACTGAGAGCGTTAACAAGAATGAGTTACTGATATTTGTAACGCCTAAAATCTTGCTAGACACCTTATAAACAAGCCTTTTAGTCACTCTCAGGTCGAGTCATTCGATTTGAGAGTGATTTTGCGGTTGCCAAAGTCCCCTCCATACTGAGATAATCCCGCCCTGATCTTTTTACTAAGGTTTGAACATCACGTGCCCGCATTGCCGGGAGAAAATAGACAAAGACAAATTTGAAGAAGCATGGCTGAGAAACGAAATATCTTCCTTGTAGGACCAATGGGTGCTGGGAAAAGCACAATCGGGCGTCATTTAGCACAGCAATTACATTTGCAATTTTACGACACTGACCAAGAAATCGAACGCCGTACTGGTGCAGATATCGCTTGGGTGTTTGACGTAGAAGGCGAAGCTGGTTTTAGAGTTCGTGAAGAAGGCGTTATTGACGACCTATCTCAAGAACAAGGCATCGTGTTAGCAACGGGTGGTGGCTCTGTTATTAGTAAAGAAAACCGCAATCACCTTTCTGCGCGCGGTATCGTAGTTTACTTAGAAACCACAATCGATAAGCAGTTTGCGCGTACTCAGCGTGATAAACGTCGCCCATTACTTCAAACAGATGAACCTAGAGAAGTATTGGAAAATTTAGCGGGTGAGCGTAATCCCATGTACACCGATGTGGCCGATTACACCGTTAAAACAGACGATCAAAGTGCCAAAGCAGTGGCCAATCAAATCATCGAACTATTAGGATTCTAAAATAACAATGGAATGTTTGACGGTTGCTCTTGGTGAGCGTAGTTACCCCATTACTATTGGCCAAGGTTTATTAAACCAAGCTGATTTATTTAGTTCTGCCATCTCCAGTAAAAAGGTTATGGTTGTCACTAATACTACGGTCGCACCACTATATTTAGAGCAACTATTGGCTTGTTTAAGCGGCTACACCGTAGATGTAGTGAGCTTGCCAGACGGCGAGCAATACAAAAACTTAGACACGCTAAATCAAATTTTTTCAGAGTTGTTAGCTCAGCAACACAGCCGAGATACCACTATTGTGGCCCTTGGCGGTGGAGTCATTGGTGACATGGCAGGTTTTGCTGCCGCATGTTATCAACGAGCGGTACCCTTTATACAAGTACCCACAACCTTGTTGTCACAGGTTGACTCATCGGTGGGAGGGAAAACAGCGGTAAATCATCCGTTGGGTAAAAACATGATAGGTGCATTTTACCAACCTAAAGCGGTGATTATCGATATCAATTGTTTGGCTACGTTGGATAAGCGCGAGTTAGCCGCCGGCATGGCTGAAGTGATTAAGTATGGCATTATTTATGATGCTGATTTCTTCAGTTGGCTTGAAGAGAATCTTGACCAACTTATGAACTTAGACCCTGCTTTAATGACGCGTGCTATAGCACGTTGTTGTGAAATTAAAGCTGAAGTCGTTGCTAAAGATGAGACCGAGCAAGGTATTCGAGCGCTCCTTAATCTTGGGCATACCTTTGGTCACGCTATTGAAGCTGAACAAGGTTATGGGGTTTGGTTACATGGCGAAGCTGTAGGTGCTGGAATGGTAATGGCCGCAGAAACAGCTGAACTGGCCGGTATGATCGATAAAACGCTTGTTGAGCGTATGCGTAAGCTGATTGAACGAACGGGTTTACCAATTGTACCGCCGCAGAACATGGGCTTAGCGCAGTTTATTCCCCATATGATGCGTGACAAGAAAGTATTAGACGGAAAACTACGTTTAGTACTACCTAGCTCTATTGGTACAGCAGAAGTAGTTGATACAATTACTGAAAGTGATATAAAAACAGTTATCAATCGATTTCAATAAGGCAATTTGAATGGTGGAAGTGCGGCGCGATGCCGAGTTTGCGCAATTGCAAAGTCAATTACGTTTGCGCGATAGACTTATCACCCAAATTCGCTTTAGTGCTAAATTCATTTGTGTAACGGGTGAGACGGGCTCAGGAAAGTCATCTCTTGCAACTTCGGTATTAGAGCGTGCTCCTTTTGCTAATCACGCTTTTGTTACCGCTGCTGCCGATGAAGGCGGCCGACTGCGTCGCGATTTACTCCAACAGTTACTCAAAGACCCTCTCTTTAATCAAGACGATCCGCTATTTGATAGCTTCCAGCGCAATGTAAAAGAAAGCGCTGCGCCCTTGGTTGTGATAGTGGACAATGCACAGCACTTGAGCGCGGATATACTCAAAGAGTTAGTCGAGTTTTATCAACACTACAATCAACTTTATCATCACGATATGTCGCTGCTGTTGCTTGCAGAAAGCGGCACAGAGTTTAATGCGCAATTGGATGCGCTAAACAATGACGTACTGTATTTTGATGTCTCTCCGTTAAACGAAAGTGAAGCATTTGAACTCGCTTCACTATTGTTTAATCGTGCAGACTATGTGGCTGAGTTTGAAAATCAGCAAGCCATTGAACAACATATAGCCTCGGCGAAAGGAAATCCTAGTCTAATTTATCAATTTGTCGACCAAATCGTTACCGGAGATATTCCCATGTCAGAAGCAAGCAGTCCTAATCGTAACAAGCTCTATTTGGTTATCGCGGTGGTGTTATGTGCAGCAGTCGCGGGTTTACTGGTACAAGTTATCAATGATTGGGGCGGCGATGGTGATAATAACGACAGCCGTATCGCACTTGCCTTGATGGAAGAGCCGACGTTAGCTAATGGTAGTTCACCAAGCCAAAGTGCTGCAGATACAACGTCGAGCAGTTCAAACCTACTCGGGAGTCAAGTCGAGACCGCCGAGCTCCCGTCTCAAGATTTACCGGAAGAGCTTGATATTAGTTCGCAAAGCAGTAGCGATGAGCTACGAGTAATTGTTGAAGACGACGTAGTTAATAAACTATTGGCTGAGCAAAACGAGCCTAAAGCTGACACAGGCCAAGTGACAGAGATTAAAGATAACGACAACTTACTTGCAGAGCTGCCCGAAGAGGCCGTTAGCCCAAGCCTTGAAACGATTGAAAACAGTGACGTAGCAATTAAAGTTACGGATGTTAAATCCCTGTTAGAAGCTAAGCCAAGTAAGCATTACACCTTACAGCTAATGGCGCTGAATAACCGCGAGAAAGCCCAACAGTTTGTCTCTGCGCGCCAATGGTCACATGACGTTTGGGTTTATCGCTCAAGTGCTAACCCCAACGTACCCTATAAAATTATTTACGGTGACTTTGCTACTCGCGAAGAAGCCCAAGCCGCTCGCACAAGTTTAAAACAGCAAAATCTAGATTCATTGATTAAGCAATTTAAACAGGTACAGTTTGAATTGACGCAATAGAAATGAAGAAAACTCGTGCTTTTTTAAAGTGGGCCGGCGGAAAATACGGCCTGATTGAAGATATTCAACAACAACTTCCTGAAGGCGATACCTTAGTTGAACCTTTTGTTGGCGCTGCTTCGGTATTTCTAAATACCGACTATTCTCGTTATCTGTTAAGCGACATTAACCCTGATTTAATTAATTTATATAAACTTTTGCAAACAAGTCCGCAGAAGTTCATTAATGACGCCAAGCTTTACTTTACGCCTGAGTGTAATCAGAGTGAGTTTTACTATGAGGTGCGTAAGCGGTTTAATGCTACTACAGACAGCTATCAACGTTCCTTAATGTTCTTGTATATGAATCGTCATGGCTACAATGGTCTGTGTCGCTACAATCGGAGTGGTGGCTTTAATGTGCCCTTTGGTTCTTACAAGCGACCTTATTTTCCTGAGCATGAGTTAGCGTTTTTTGCTGAGAAGGCGAAGCGTGCAGAGTTTCGTTGTTGCAGTTATGTAGACACCTTTGCTGAGATTAAAGCCGGTGACATTGTTTATTGCGATCCACCCTATGCTCCCTTAAGCCCTACCGCCAGTTTTACCAACTATGCAAGTAAAGGCTTTAATCGCAGCGATCAAGAACGTTTAGGTGAACTAGCAATAGTAGCTCAGCAGCGCGGGGCATCGGTGTTGATTAGTAATCATGATTTACCACTAACACGCACTATCTATCAAAGCAGTGAGTTGAGTCAGCTAAGTGTGCGCCGTACTATTAGCCGTAAGGGGCATAAACGCATGAAAGTGGCCGAATTACTGGCTTACTACCACGCTAATTAAGTAATCACTTTTACTAGCAGCGCAATACTCAGAACAAACACTATCACCATCACAATGCCTAACACGATAAATTTCCACGCTTTGCCTTGGCTAAAGTCGTGTTGGCGTTGCTTGTTTGATTGAACACCAAATAGTGCTCCCAGTACGCTTTTGAACAAAGATGCAGTTTTACCGGCCATTTTTTGCTCCTTAGAATGTGAAAATTCAGCATGCCATAAAAACTATCTTTGTACAGTGATTGGATCACGGCACAAGCTGCGCTAAAATTGCGCACTTTAAAATCCAATGGTTACCCCAATGAGCAAACCCTTTTTAATTGCCCCTTCAATTTTAGCTGCCGATTTTGCCCGTTTGGGTGAAGAAGTAGAAAACGTATTAGCTGCCGGTGCAGACGTGGTTCACTTTGATGTAATGGATAACCATTACGTACCAAACTTAACAGTTGGTCCTATGGTGTGCAAGGCGCTTCGCGACTACGGTATTACCGCTCCGATTGATGTACACCTAATGGTAAAACCGGTTGATGCAATTATTCCGCAGTTTGCTAAAGCAGGCGCTAGCATGATTACCTTCCATGCTGAAGCCTCTGAGCACATTGACCGCAGCTTGCAGTTGATTAAAGAGCAAGGCTGTAAAGCGGGCTTAGTGCTTAACCCTGCTACACCTTTGCATTGCCTTGACTACGTAATGGATAAGCTAGACATGATTTTGTTAATGTCGGTTAACCCAGGTTTTGGCGGCCAGAAATTTATTCCAAATACTCTTGATAAGCTGCGCGCGGTACGTAAAAAAATCGATGATAGTGGTTACGATATTCGCTTAGAAATTGATGGTGGCGTAACCCCTGACAATATTGGTGAAATTGCCGCTGCCGGTGCCGACATGTTTGTAGCTGGGTCTGCTATTTTCAGTAAGCCTGATTACAAAGCAGTGATTGACCAAATGCGTGCTGAATTAGCCAAAGCAACAAAGTAAGGCCAATTAATGACTCAGTTAAAACAGATTAAACTTATCGCTTTTGATTTAGATGGCACCTTAGTGGATAGCGCTCCAGATTTGGCTTTAGCTATAAATGCTATGTTGGTGGATTTAGGGCGTAGTGAATTCTCAGAGCAAACTATTCGTCATTGGGTTGGCAATGGTGCTGAAGTGCTGATTAAACGTGCCTTATCTGGTGCTTCTGTTATTGCTGAAGATGTAGATGAAGCTTTATACCTCAAAGCCAAACCGCTATTTAATCGCCACTATAGCGAAAGGCTCTGTGTAGCCAGTAAACTTTATCAGGGAGTAGGGGAAAGTCTTGCCGCGCTTGCGGAGCTAAATATTCCTATGGCCATTGTTACAAATAAGCCAGGTTTGTTTACCCAACCTTTATTAGAACAGCTAAATCTTGCACGCTACTTTGACGTAGTATTGTCGGGCGACAGCTTAGCACGTAAAAAGCCAGACCCACTGCCGTTACAGCATCTTGTAGAGCACTATCAATTGAATATCGACCAGCTTCTTATGGTGGGAGACTCAAAAAATGATATTCAAGCGGCAAAAGCGGCGGGTTGTGCCTCTCTGGGCTTGACCTACGGCTACAACTACGGTGAAGATATTGCACTAAGTGGCCCCGAATTTGTGGCAGACAGCCTTGAGACTTTAGTAGAGCTAATGAATGGCTCGGTAACGGCTTAAGCCCATCGTAATTGTTTGAATAGGAACATCATGAGTAAACCCATAGTATTAAGTGGCATTCAGCCTTCAGGTTCGTTAACCATTGGTAATTATATTGGGGCAATAAACCAATGGATTGACATGCAAAACGACTACGACTGTCACTTCATGTTAGCCGACTTACACACTATTACTGTTCGCCAAGAGCCTACGCAGTTTAAGAACCAGGTATTAGATGGCTTAGCCATGTATATTGCTTGTGGCTTAGATCCAGACAAAAGCACCATATTTGTTCAGTCACAAGTACCAGAGCATGCTCAGCTAGCCTGGGCGCTTAACTGTTACACTCAAATGGGCGAACTGAATCGCATGACTCAGTTTAAAGATAAATCGAGTAAGTACGCCAGCAACACTAATGCCGGTTTGTATACCTACCCAGCGCTTATGGCGGCCGATATTCTATTGTATCAAGCCAATGCTGTTCCTGTTGGAGACGACCAAAAGCAGCACCTTGAGTTAACCCGTGACATTGCTCATCGTTTCAATACGCTTTACGGTGACATTTTCACTGTGCCAGAACCATTCATCCCTAAGTTTGGTGCGCGAGTTATGTCGCTTCAAGAGCCAACTAAGAAGATGTCAAAGTCAGACGACAACCCTAAAGCATTCATCTTGCTAAACGATACACCAAAGCAAATCGCTAAGAAGATTAAAGCATCGGTGACTGATTCAGATGAAGCCGCGCGTATCTATTTTGATCGTGATGAAAAGCCAGGTGTATCAAATCTTCTAACTTTGCAATCGGTCGCTACCGGAAAATCGATAGATGAGTTGGTGGCCAGCTATGAAGGCAAAATGTACGGTCACCTTAAAGTTGACACGGCAGACGCAGTGGTGGCGATGATAGAACCAATTCAGGCGCGTTATCAAGCACTACGCGACGACGAAGCAGCCCTACAAGCCATTATGGCGAAAGGTGCAGCCCGTGCTAGTGAGCAAGCCAGTAAAACCCTAGAAGCGGTTTACGATGTTTTAGGTTTCATTCGCTTAAAGTAGCAATTTGTTCTAAGTGTTAAAGCCCAGCCAAGCGCTGGGCTTTTTTATACCCAATAGTTAACGCTAGTGACTTAGCTGCCTGCTTGCTAGTATTTGGCGTAATATCAACATATTGAATTAATCGGCCAATGCCGAGGAGCGAGTAGATGGATCTAGAACGCATAACTCTGGTGTATTCGGCGGTTATCGCCTTGATACTTTCTCTATGGGGTATTGCAATGGGGGTGCACACCGAGTCTGGCGCTATTATGTTAGACGGGGTTTTTAATCTACTGTCTTCAGTGATGGCCTTTACTGGGATCCGCATTGCCTACCTCACCAGCCAGAATTACAACGAACGCTTTCCTATGGGGTACTTTGCCTTTGAGCCGCTAATGGTAATGGTGAAAGGGATCTCTATTCTGGTACTGGTTGCGTTCGCCTTGTCGGCAAATTTGCAAACCATGTTAGCTGGTGGTCGCGAGCCGCAAATTGGCATGATGCTGATTTATGTGGTGCCCGCTGTGTCTGGTTGTTTATTGGCTTGGTGGCTATGTTTACGTAGCAATAAGCTGCAGGCCTCTAACTTACTGCTGGCAGAGCAACAAGGTTGGCTAATAAACTCGGTGATCTCTGGTGCCATTGGCGTAGCATTAATCATTGTATTGCTTATTCAAGACAGCAGCGTAGGGTGGATAGCCCGTTATGTAGACCAAATTCTAGTGATTGTATTTTCACTTATCTTCTTAAAAGACCCTTACCTACTGGTTAAAAATGGCTTTAAAGAACTACTACTGAGCGCACCTGAACCCGAACATACCAAACCATTTACTCAAGCCTTAGAGCAGCAAACCATGTTAAATGGTTTTGAGTTAGGAGAGATAGTAGTGATGAAAACCGGTCGTCGCTTTTGGGTCACCATAGAGGTAGTGTGCCGGAATCATCAACTTGCGCTAGACGATATGGTTCAGCAGAGAAAGCAAATTCGTAGTTTGGCTAATCAGTATTACCAGAATAATTATACCGAAATTGTATTTGTTGAACCCTCAGAGCAAGGCGAATTTTCTGCTGGATGAAAATTATTAAAGCAGCTCGAAATGTCGCTGCCTGCTAACTAAAAATCAGCTACTATAGCGCTTTTAACCTGCAGGCTATTCTGGTTACATGCTACTGATTATCGACAATTACGATTCATTTACCTACAACCTCTATCAGTACTTTTCGCAGCTGAATGTAGAGGTTGTGGTTCGTCGTAATGATGAGATTAGCATTGAACAAATTAAGCAGCTTGCGCCGTCTCATTTGCTTATTTCACCAGGTCCATGTTCACCCAATGAAGCAGGGATTTCTCTCGCGGTGATTGCCGAGTTTGCCAACACGCTGCCTATTCTTGGGGTGTGTTTAGGACATCAGTGTATTGCACAGCACTTTGGCGGCAAGGTAGTGAGTGCGGCTCAAGCTATGCATGGCAAGGTAAGGCCGGTATATCACCAGCAAGATTCGGTATTTAGTGGGCTCGCTAACCCAATGGCTGTTACTCGCTATCACTCCTTGGTGGTTCAGGCACACAGCTTACCGGAATGTTTAGAAGTGACCGCTTGGAGCCACGATGATAAAGGTGAAAAGCACGAAATTATGGGGCTTAAACATAAGCACTTACCGATTCATGCGGTACAGTTTCACCCTGAAAGCATTCTTACAAAGCAAGGTTTGCAGTTGCTAAGTAACTTTATTGGTTCTAATTAATAGAATGAATGAGCTTTAAAATGATTTAATGTATTGATTATATAGAATGAATAAGTAATGCATATTTATGCTTTATGATTTTGGTGTGAGGGCATTGCAAGCAATATTCCCTACGCTATTATTAGAACTATGCACTGAATATGCTTAAAAATGGCCATATTTTGTATGGCTGAATGGCTGAATACTCAGACATCGCTCTCGATATTTGCCATAATCGCCAAACTCTTTACATACTATTAACCTTTCTGGCCTTTGACATAAAGGAATTGCCAGAAAGCTAAAGGAGAACACTACATGTCACACGCTGTTACTCGCGCGCTATTCGATGAAGTTATGGTTCCTAATTATGCCCCGGCGGCTATTATTCCGGTGAAAGGCGAAGGTTCACGCTTATGGGATCAAGAGGGCCGAGAGTATATCGACTTCGCTGGTGGTATTGCGGTTAGCTGTTTAGGGCATTGTCACCCTGCGTTGGTGAAAAGCTTAACCGAACAAGGTCAAACCTTGTGGCATCTAAGTAATGTATTGACTAACGAACCGGCTCTGCGCTTAGCCAAAAAATTAGTCGACAGTACCTTTTCTGAAAAAGTGTTTTTCTGTAACTCGGGTGCCGAGGCAAACGAAGCCGCGCTTAAATTAGCGCGCCGTTACGCAATTGAGCATGGCTCAAAAGACAAAACCAAAATCATTGCCTTTGAACAGGGCTTCCACGGTCGCACCTTCTTTACCGTTACGGTAGGCGGTCAAGCTACATACTCAGATGGTTTTGGTCCTAAGCCGGGTGATGTAGAGCATATCCCTTACAACGATTTAGCGGCGCTTGAAGCGATTATCGACGACCAAACTTGTGCAGTGATGATGGAGCCGCTGCAAGGCGAAGGTGGCATTATCAGCCCAGATTTAGCCTTTGCAAAAAAAGTGCGTGAGTTATGTGATAAACATAATGCGCTACTTATCTTTGATGAAGTACAAACAGGTGTTGGCCGTACTGGCGAGTTGTATGCTTACATGGGCCTAGATGTGACGCCGGATATTCTTACCTCAGCCAAAGCCCTAGGCGGCGGTTTTCCAATCGGTGCGATGTTAACCACTACTGAGATTGCGGCTTCTATGAAAGTAGGAACCCACGGCAGTACATACGGCGGTAACCCATTAGCTTGTGCCGTTGCAGAAACCGCTTACGACATTGTAAATAGCGAAGAAGTGCTAAACGGTGTTAAACAGCGCGAGCAATGGTTTAGAGAAGCCTTGAATGCCATTAACGAGAAGTACCAAGTATTTTCAGAAATAAGGGGTAAAGGTTTGTTACTGGGAGCAGTGCTAAACGAGCAATACCAAGGCCGCGCGCGCGACTTTTTAGTGGCAGCGGCCGATCAAGGCTTAATGGTATTAGTCGCTGGTGCTAACGTAGTGCGCTTCACGCCTTCTTTAATTGTCCCTCAAGCTGATGTTGAACAAGGCATGCAGCGTTTCGAGCAAGCTGTTGCCAAAGTGGTAAACGCTTAGCGTTTTTGGGCTGGCCTTAGCAATAAGGCCAGCCAAGTTATACTTTTTAACTATCAAGAGTAGTGGCTAATATTTAGCTACGGTTCTGTGCTATTCAAAAAAGGGAGATGTAGCCATGTTAGTTATCCGTCCTATTAAGGAAACGGACTATCCTGCCTTGTTACAAATGGCGGTTGGGTCTGGGATAGGCTTTACTTCTTTACCGGTTGACGAGCCTTTATTGCGTGAAAAATTAGCGCATTCTATTCGTTCGTTTGCAACTGATACCGATAAACCTGGCGACCAACACTATTTAATGGTGGCGGAAGATACCGTAACCGGTGAAGTGGTTGGCACCAGCGCCATTGATGCTGCTGTAGGCATGAGCAGTCCATTTTACACTTATCATCTAGGCAAGGTGGTTCATGCTTCACGTAGTTTAAACGTTTATAACGTGGTGGAAACGCTCACGCTAACCAATGACTACACTGGCGTTACTGAACTATGCACCTTGTTCTTACAAGAATCGCACCGTCAAGGTCAGAATGGTCGCTTACTATCTAAGTGTCGTTTTTTACTCATGGCCGAGCACCAAGAGCGCTTTAATGAATCGGTCATTGCCGAGATGCGCGGTGTATCCGACGAGCAAGGCCGTTCGCCATTTTGGCAATGGTTGCAAGATAGCTTCTTTAGCGTGGATTTCCCCACTGCTGACTACCTTACTGGCGTAGGCAAAAAAGAGTTCATTGCGGAACTGATGCCGAAATATCCCATTTACGTGAATTTGCTTAGCAAAGAAGCCCAAGCGGTAATTGGTGAAGTGCATGAAAAAACGCGGCCAGCACTACGTTTGTTGGAAGCCGAAGGCTTTTGCAAACACGGTTATGTAGATATTTTTGATGCTGGACCCACGGTAGAGTGTCCTTTGAAGTTGATTGAGAGTGTTAAGCACTCTTTTAAACTCAAGATTCGTATTGGACAGCCTAGTGATGCAGCTGAAGAGATGTTACTCACTAACGCGCGTCTTCAAGACTTTCGCGCCTGTGTATCAGCTATCGATATTAATCTGCAGCAGCAAACAGCGCTTATTTCGCCAGAAGCTGCAAACGCATTATTGGTAAATGAAGGAGCAAGCATTCGCGTGGGTGCCTTGCGTTTCGAGCAATAGAACTTCGCCTACGGGCAGCATTAAAGGATTTGAGCTAGTAATGAAACATTTAAATCAGTTTATTAATGGTCAATGGTTAGCAGGTGAAGGGACCGTATTTGAGTCTATAGACCCAGCTAAAAACCTTAGTGTGTGGCAAGGCAAAGCGGCGCTTTCTTCACAAGTTGATAATGCGGTAGCTGCCGCACGTGAAGCACAGTTTGCTTGGTACATGAGTGGTGTTGAATCTCGCCTTGCAGTGATCAAACAGTTTGCCCACTTGCTGGAGCAAAATAAAGAGCAACTCGCGTTAACCATTGCCCAAGAAACCGGCAAACCTTTGTGGGAAACCCGCACCGAAATAGCTGCCATGATCGGTAAAATTGCTATTTCAGAAAAAGCCTATTTTGAGCGTACTGGGGAGTCATCTTCAGAGTTGCCTATCGCGACCGCGGTATTACGTCATAAACCGCATGGTGTAGTGGCTGTATTTGGCCCTTATAATTTCCCCGGCCACCTGCCTAATGGGCATATTGTTCCGGCCTTAATTGCCGGCAATACTGTGGTACTTAAACCATCTGAATTGACTCCTTTTATCTCCGAGCGAGTGGTTAAATTGTGGCAGCAAGCAGGTTTGCCTGAAGGGGTGCTTAACTTAGTCCAAGGTGAAGTTGATACAGGCAAGGCCTTAGCCTCGCACGCTGGCATTGACGGCTTGTTCTTTACTGGTAGCTCAAATACCGGTCACGTATTGCATAAACAGTTTGCCAGTCAGCCAGATAAGATCTTGGCCTTAGAAATGGGCGGCAATAATCCTCTTGTGGTTGATAAAGTGGAAGACATCGATGCTGCGGTGCATGACATTGTGCAATCCGCCTTTATTTCGGCAGGCCAGCGTTGTACCTGTGCTCGCCGCTTGTTTTTACCTAATAACGAACAAGGCGAGCAAATTCTTAGCCGCTTAGTGGAAGTCACTAAAGCCATAGAAGTGGGCGAATACGACGCTGAACAGCAGCCATTTATTGGTGCCATGATTAGTGCTAAAGCAGCAGCTGGTATGGTGGCTGCACAGCAACAATTATTGGACTTAGGGGCTAAGTCTTTAGTTGAACTTAGCCAAGCGGATCTAAGCAAAGGCTTTGTTAGCCCAGGAATTGTAGATGTCACGGCAGTGGCAGTACTACCAGATGAAGAATACTTTGGGCCTTTGTTACAAGTTATTCGTTACGCTGATTGGGATGAAGCGATAGCCCAAGCCAACAATACTCGTTATGGCCTCTCGGCTGGTTTACTTAGCGTGGACGAGGACAAGTGGGAAAACTTCCGCCACCGTATTCGTGCAGGCATTGTGAACTGGAACCGTTCAATTACTGGCGCTTCAAGTGCTGCGCCGTTTGGCGGAATTGGCGCATCAGGCAATCACCGCGCGAGTGCTAAATATGCGGCCGATTACTGTGCTTATCCTGTTGCATCTATGGAAGGTAAAGCCAGCGTATTACCAGCAAGCTTAAGCCCTGGCCTGCACTTCTAAGGAGTGAGTTATGACTGTAGATTTGTTTTTTGAGCGCTTGTGGGAGCAATACTTGGCGGTTACACCTAGTGCTGACTCTATTCATCAGCTACTCGGTAAAGGTGCTGAGGTAGTGAATGATCACATTGCAGTGCGTACCTTTAATTTACCTAATACCGGTGTTGATGCCTTTGCTAAGCATTTAATCGCTATGGGTTATCGAAAGGGTGGGGAATATCATTTTGCCAATAAACACTTGGATGCAGCACATTTTGAACACGATGACCCCACTGTTCCAAAGGTATTTATTAGTGAGCTGCAGGTAGAAAGTTTGTCGCCAGAGTCTGAAGCGATTGTTCAAGGCTTGGCTGCACAGGTAAATAACGACTTATACCAGCGACCAGAGGTATTTTTTTCCGGGCGACCTTGGCAGCTTAGTTATGCCGAATACCAAACACTGCTTAACGAAAGTGAATATGCGGCTTGGTTAGCGGCCTATGGTTATCGAGCCAATCATTTTACTATTTCGGTGAATCAACTCGCGGGTATGGATGATTTACAGCAAGTGAATCAGCAATTAAAAGAGGCTGGCTTTAGCTTAAATACTGCAGGGGGAGAGATAAAAGGGTCGCCAGAGGTGTTGCTAGAGCAGTCTGCCACCTTGGCCGATCAAGCTGAAGTGGTATTTAGCGACAGTAAGCACAGTATTCCTAGCTGCTTTTACGAGTTTGCCTTGCGTTACCCTAAGCCTAACGGAGAGCTTTACTCGGGCTTTGTCGAAGCCTCAGCTGATAAAATATTTAGCAGTACCGATAGCGCACAGTAAAAACAAAAAAAGCCGCATTTAGCGGCTTTTTTATTAGCGTGTTAGCTTACTAGCGCGTGCCGTAAACCACTATAGTTTTACCGTGTGCGGTAATTAACTCTTGCTCTTCTAACATCTTAAGAATACGACCTACCGTTTCGCGTGAACAACCAACAATTTGGCCGATCTCTTGGCGGGTAATCTTAATTTGCATGCCGTCTGGATGCGTCATCGCGTCAGGCTGCTTAGCTAGGTTTAATAAGGTCTGTGCAATTCGACCAGTAACGTCCAAGAATGCTAAGTCACCTACTTTTTGGCTGGTGATTTGCAAACGGTTCGCCATTTGGCCTGAAAGGCGCATTAAGATCTCAGGGTTAACTTGGATTAGCTGACGGAATTTCTTGTAAGAAATCTCCGCTACCTCACAAGGACTTTTAGCCCGGATCCAAGCAGTACGAATTGGATTTTCAGTGTCTTCGAAAAGACCCAATTCACCCATGAAGTCACCTTGATTCAAGTAAGACAAGATCATTTCCTTGCCTTCTTCATCTTTAATCAATACTGCGACTGAACCTTTTACAATGTAGTAAAGCGTTTCAGCTTTTTCGCCAGCATGAATCAAAGTACTTTTTGATGGGTACTTATGAATGTGACAGTGAGAAAGAAACCACTCCATCACCGGATCAGCTTGAGGTTTGCCAATTACCATATTAAAGAAATCCTCTGTCTTTATAATTATTTGCTAGCTTTATAACTAACAAATTGTATTTATTGTTGTAGTCGTCCATTCCGCCTCTAGCATAAAAGGCTTCGGGCTTTGCTGCAAGGCATTTATACGCCTTTAGTATGAGGCAAACACTAGCCTTGAACCTTGACCTAGATTAAGCTGGCTGACGAAATATTCCCTAGGAGAATCTAACATGAAAGCGACCGTTACGTGGTCTAAAGAACTACAATTTATTGGAGAAAGTAGCTCAGGTCACCAAATTTTGATGGACGGTGACAATGCACAGGCTGCTGCAAGCCCAATGGAGTACGTATTAATGGCCGCTGGTGGCTGTAGTTCAGTAGATATTATCTCAATTTTGGGCAAAGCGAGACAGCAAGTCACTGATTGTAAAGTTAATCTAGATTCTGAGCGGGCTGAGGGAACCCCCCGAGTATTTACCAAGATTCACTTAGAGTTTGTGGTAAAAGGGCATGATTTAAGTGAAAAACACGTAGCGCGCGCTGTGCAACTAAGCATGGAAAAGTACTGTTCAGTGTCATTAATGTTGAGTAAAAGCTGTGATATAAGCCACAGCTATCGTATTGAAAGCGCTTAACTTAGCGAATTTTTCCTGTCTCTAATAGTTGTTGAATCATTGGTGACAGGATCAGCTCCATGGCAAAACCCATTTTACCGCCTGGTACCACAATGGTGTTTTGCCGAGACATATAAGCGCCATCAATCATTTGCAGCAAGAACGGAAAGTCGACGTTTTTCAGCCCTCTAAAGCGAATGACCAACATGCTTTCGTCTAATGTCGGAATGCTTTTCGCGCTGAAGGGGTTAGAGGTGTCAACTGTAGGCACACGTTGAAAGTTGATATGTGTGCGCGAAAACTGCGGGGTAATGTAATTAATGTAGTCGTCCATTGAACGTACTATTGATTCTTGCACTGCTTCACGTGAATGGCCCCGTTCAGTGGTATCGCGTACTAGTTTTTGAATCCACTCTAAGTTAACAATGGGGACCATGCCGATAAGTAGGTCGACTTTAGAGGCGACATTTTTTTCGTCATAAACCACACCGCCATGCAAACCTTCATAAAATAATACGTCGGTTTCTTCAGGTAAGTCTTGCCAAGGAGTAAAAGTACCCGGCATTTGGTTATATGGTACTGCTTCGTCAAAAGTATGCAGGTAGCGGCGGTATTGACCGGTGCCATTCTCACCATATTGTTTGAAGAATTCGTACAATAAATTGAAGTCGTTGGCTTCGGGGCCAAAATAGCTAATGTGTTTGCCGTGTTCGCGCGCTTTGCGGATCGCTACGTCCATTTCTGGGCGAGTGTAGCGATGGAAACTGTCACCCTCTATAAACGCCGCGTTTAGTTTGTGCTGTCTAAACAGGTGGGCGAATACTTCGCTGGTGGTGGATGTTCCTGCGCCTGAAGAACCGGTAACGGCAATAACGGGATGCTTAGCTGACATAGTGGCCTTATCTGTTGGTGATGATTATAAACATGGTTTACCCATCATCCTGCTGCCCTTCCATGGCAGAGGCATCAAACTGCTCTTTGGCAATTAAGTTTACTGTTTCGTGAAGCTCTGAGTATACGATTAAAACCGAACCATTAATAACTTGTTGTTTAATTTGTTCAAGTTTCTCGCTTAAGCTCAGCTCTTGCTCGCCGTAGTCAGTCCCTTCGCGTAATACATAACTCTCTAATAATGCATCGAAGGTATTAGGATCTAGTTGCTGCCAAGGAATAATCATTTATCTGTTTGCTCTAATTGCTGCTTAAACCAATGCGGAATACTCGATTCCAACCAAAATTTGGGGCGCAGCAGGCTACCACCAACAAAACCTACGTGTCCACCTGTGTCACTTAAACGATACTCCACTGCCTTGCTTAGCTGACTGGTATTAGGAATCACTCGTTGATCCATAAATGGGTCATCGGCAGCGTGAATTAACAAGGTAGGGTGTTGAATGTCTTTTAATAACGGTAGGCCGCTACAACGCTGATAGTAATCTGCTGCGCCTTTAAAGCCATGGGCCTTAGCTGTGTAATGTTCATCAAACTCCACAAAGTTGCGCCATTGTTGAACTTGTTGAGGTTTTAAGGGGGCTTGATGAGTTTGGGCGATTTTTTTTACCAGATTGTCTTTCATGCGAGACAGCAAGTGATGCTGGTAAATTTTGGAAAAACCTTGCTGCAAGCGTTCTGAACACGCGGCTAAATGCAGTGGTGGAGAAACAATAACCGCCGCTTTAACAGGGGAGCTAGGTGTTTTTGCTAAGTAGTTAACGAGCATATTGCCCCCTAGCGAATAACCTAAAGCTAATAAAGGCGCATTAGGAAACTGCTGCTGCAAATGCGCAATGCATGCGGTGGCATCGCCTATTTCGCCACTGTGATATCCCCGCCATAGTTTATTGGCTTTACCGCTGCAGCCACGAAAGTGCATCACAACCGCGCGCCAGCCTTGTTGTTGGCAAGCTTGCAGAATACCCTTGGCATAAGGAGAATTTACACTGCCTTCTAAACCATGAAATACCACTACAATAGGTTGTTCAGGAGTTGCAGCTTGAGCGCTATCTATCCAGGCTAAATCTACAAAGTCGCCGTCGCTTAGCTCGAGCTTTTGCCAATCGAGTGAGATTTTTTTTCGCCTCAATAAAAAGGTGGGCAGTAGCGTTTGTAGATGATTGTTGCTGGCCCACCATGGCGCTTTAAATTGACTTGGGTTAATGCTTTTTCTCCACAATATAGCTAGCTACAAACTATGTGCTTAGTCATAAAATTGTTCAAGCTTTGTCATTTTTATTTACAAGTTACCGTTGGTAACATAATCTAGGTTTACGTAAGACAAACTATTATTGGTGGCGTCCATGAATCAGCAGCAACTCAATCAAGATTTATCTCGTATGCAAGCAGCGTTTAAACAACAAACGTATCCAACGTTGCAGCAGCGCAAATACCATTTAGACCAGCTGCTGGTACTTATATTGGAAAACCAAAGTGCCATTATAAACGCTATTAGCGAGGATTTTGGCCATCGAAGCTCTCACGAAACTCAGCTGATTGAAATATTCCCTTCTATTGAAGGGATCCGTTATGCACTTAAGCACTTAAAAAAATGGCTTAAGCCGCAACGGCGTGGCGTTAGTATTTGGCATTTTGGGGCTAGTAATAGCGTAGTTGCGCAGCCGCTAGGGGTTATTGGGGTTATCGTGCCCTGGAATTATCCTTTGTACCTAGCCATTGGTCCCTTAACCGATGCATTGGCGGCGGGCAATAAAGCAATGATTAAAATGTCAGAGCTAAGCCCGCACCTTACTAAGCTGCTGATAGATCTAATGCCTCAATATCTAGCTGATGACGTAGTGAGTATTTACGCTGATGATGGCGACTTAGGCTCGTTGTTTTCAGGATTGGCCTTTGACCACCTAGTCTTTACCGGTTCTACCAATACTGGCCGTAAAGTGATGCAGGCCGCTGCTGCGAACCTTACCCCAGTAACGCTAGAGTTAGGTGGTAAGTCTCCGGTGATTATTGCTAAGGATTACCCAATAAAGTTAGCGGCTGAACGCATTATGATGGGTAAACTATTTAACGCAGGGCAAACCTGTGTGGCTCCCGATTACATATTGCTGCCTAAATCTCAGCGCCAAGCCTTTATCGATGCCTGCTTGGCTTACTGCAAAAAGCACTATAGAGATTTATCTGATGAATCTATTTCAAGTATTATCTCCAGTGATTTTCTGGCCCGCTTACACGAAATACTTGAAGATGCAGAGCAACAGGGAGCCAATACTACTCCGCTTATTTCAGGCGAAAGTAGTGGCAAAATAGCACCCACTTTAATCTTTGATGCTCCAGCTACCACCACCTTGATGCAGCAAGAGATATTTGGGCCATTATTACCTGTGGTTGAATACGAAGAATTTGCAGAGGCAATTGCTTATGTTAATCAGCATGAACACCCTTTAGCGCTGTATGTATTTAGTAAGCAACAGCAGCTACAACAGCAAGTGATACAACAAACTCAAGCGGGTGGGGTATGTATTAACGAGGTATTGCTGCATGTAGCGCAGCATGAATTGCCATTTGGTGGAGTAGGGGCAAGTGGTATGGGCCATTATCACGGCTATGATGGATTTGTGCAGTTCTCAAAAATGCTGCCTATTTTCAAGCAAGGGCAGTTTGCGGCGATTAGCCTAATGCAGCCACCTTATAACAAGTTTACTGATCTCTTGATCAAACTGATGACGCGTGGATAATTAGCGTAATTGAAACCAGTTGAGTCGCCATTGTGAGCTGTCAGTTTTGCCAAAAAGCGTGGTTTGTAGAAAAGTTAGGACGTTGCCAGCAATGTATGTTGCTGGCGAATCTTGGTTGGCTGGTTATGTTGCTTTTAAGTGTAATGTATAGCGGTAAGGTCGCGGTTTATCAGCTGAGCTTATGGTTAGCTTTTGCAGCCTTTGCTTTGCTAAGTTTGGCTCATTGGCTGATGTTTTGTTATTACCGCTGGTTTACCTCAGAGCCACCTTAGAATTAACTAACTTGTTAAGCTATTTAGCTGTGGCTCAACAACCTGCTTCGCTTGTTCTACTAAGTCATATTGTGGATCCAGCCAATGAATCACATTGCCACGGCGTTCCATTTTCCTAAACCAGGTGTCTTGGCGCTTAGCAAATTGATGAATCTGTGAGTTCAGCTTTTGGAACATATCGTTGTATGTGAGTTGTTCTTGTAAGTGCTGGGCAACTAAGCGGTATTCTAAACCGTAAAACTCCAGCTTTTGATAACTTACACCCTCTAAATGCAAGCGCTGTACTTCTTCAATCAAGCCTTCTTCTAAGCGTTGTTTTAGTCGCAGCGTGATGCGCTCGCGTAATACCGAGCGATCCCAGCGGATCCCGATATATAACGGCGTAATAGTTGGGTGTACCGCTACATCTTGCTCGCTGACTTGAATATCGGCTTCAGCAATCTCTATCGCTCGCACTAAACGTGGCCGCACCGTTAAGTCGGTGCTGTTATGTTGCTCTGGTTTTAAGGCGAGTAAACGTTGCTGTAGCGTTTCCAAGCTAAGCGTGGCCAGTTCGTCTCTAAGCGCTTTGTTTACCGGCGCTTCGTTCAATTGATAGTTTTGAGTCACAGCGTCAATATACAGACCCGTCCCTCCCACCATAATGGGTAACTTTTTAGCCTGTTTTATTTGTGTGTAAGCAGCAAAAAAATCACGCTGAAAATGAAACACACTATATTCAGTATCGGGTTCAACGATATCGATTAGGTGATAGGGGATCTCCTGATACTCGGCAAGATCTTTCCCTGAGCCAATATCTAAACCACGATATACCTGCCGTGAATCCGCTGATAGCACTTCGCCATTATAGTGGCGAGCTAACTCCACACCTAAGTGAGTTTTACCTGAGGCAGTAGGGCCGAGTACTACGATTAGATTGGCTGAGTGAGTTTGCATAGTGTTTTTCATAGCGGATTTTGCGGGGAATGGTAACAAGAAAAAACAAAAACGGCATGTGCAACGCAGCATGCCGTTCTAAATAAGCCTGAGATCCTTGGCGAAAAACGCGTTTGTTTTAGTTTTCCCAGAAGTGCTTACGAGACTCTTGGTAGCGATCAGCTTCGCTTAAACCAATATCACGTAATAAGTACGCAGGTAATTGGGCTAATTGACGTCGTGTTTTTTGGCGTAACAGCCAAACATTACAAAGTTGGTAAACCTCTACAGCGTGCTGTAAGAAAGACGTATTTTTGTTGTTGCCGATAGTATTTGTGTTAGTGCTCATAATCTAGGACCTCATCTCAGTTGATGGGGCCATCTTAGGCTTGCTCTGCGGCTTTCTCAAACAAAATAAACTGCATCATTTGCATTAGAAAAACTAATTTAACTTTCTTTTCTGTGAAGCTTTATTTTTAGTGAAAAAACAGGCGAATAGTTATTCACTAAAATGAATTTAGAGTACAAATTCTAGCGAGGGATAATTAACTATTGTTTAGATTTTGAACCAAGTTTCTAGATTTATAGCCTGTTTGTTAAGGAGAGTTACAGGGGGGAGGACTTGATCGCGATTTGACTTTTTATTCTACGCCATTCTAAGTGCTCTAATAATTTCCTTGCCCTTTTATCTGTATGGCTTTGTTGGACATTGTTAAAGTCGGGCTGTTTTATGTTTTAGATCAATTTTCAGGTACTAGATAGGCTTAACAAGCTCGTCCTTACTGGTGATCTTCAGGTTAAATTCTGTGCTTTTTTGTTAATGCGTTGTTGGTAGTTTGATCTTATTCAAGTAAGTGCTGATTATTGGGATTTTTCAGCTATTCACTAACTGTGATGTTAACCTTATTAGGCTTAGTTATATTTATTAAAGGACTCGCAGTGTTGTTTTAGATTGAAACTAGCAATTGCTTATCAATATCGAAGTTGTTACCGAGCGCTTCACTGTGCAATTTATAGCGTTAAACAAAGTGTCGATGCGCAGCTGTACATTTTACGTTCAACTTTTGTTAAGGCAATGTTAGAGTAATTACGCAACACAGATAATTACAATAAATAACAATATAAATATAAGGACATTAGGATGGACGTAAGTTCTTTTAATCCCCCGCGCCGTACCTTAATGGGTCCAGGCCCTTCAGATATTTCTCCTCAAGTATTACAAGCGCAAAGCCGACCAATTATTGGTCATTTAGATCCCTTGTTTGTGAATATGATGGATGAGATTAAAGCCTTACTGCAATATGCATTTCAAACGACTAATCAGCATACGTTCGCTGTATCAGCACCAGGCTCTGCGGGCATGGAAACGTGCTTTGTTAATCTACTTGAACCAGGCGATAAGGTAATTGTATGTATTAACGGTGTATTTGGTCAGCGCATGCTAGAGAATGCGGAGCGCTGTGGTGCGGTGCCTATCGTCGTTGAAGACAATTGGGGAGAACCAGTTTCTCTTATTAAAGTCGCTAAAGCATTAGAGCAACACCCAGATACCAAAGTGTTGGCGTTTGTACATGCAGAAACATCCACCGGCGTCGCATCAGACGCACAAGCCTTATGTGCCTTAGCCAAGAAAAATGGCAGCTTAACTATTGTAGATGCTGTGACTTCATTGGGTGGCATTCCTCTTAAAGTAGATGAATGGGGCATTGATGCCATTTATTCTGGCAGTCAAAAGTGTTTGTCCTGTGTACCGGGGTTGTCTCCAGTTAGTTTTAGTCAGGCTGCAGTAGATAAACTTAAGCAACGAAAAACCAAAGTTCAAAGCTGGTTTTTAGATCAAACCTTAGTCATGGGTTATTGGTCAGGAGAGCAAAAACGCTCGTATCATCATACTGCTCCAGTAACAGCTTTATATGCCCTACACGAATCCTTACTAATGTTATATAAAGAAGGATTAGAAGCGTCTTGGCAACGTCATGCTCAGCAACATACTGTACTTGCTGAAGGCTTAGCTAAACTAGGTTTAGATTTAATGGTGGATGAGAGTTGCCGCTTGCCTCAGCTAAATCTGGTGGCCATTCCTGAAGGGGTAGACGAGCAAGCAATTCGATCTCGGTTGCTTAGTGATTATAATTTAGAAATTGGTGCCGGCTTGGGTAAGTTTGCAGGTAAAGCTTGGCGTATTGGTTTGATGGGCTACGCAGCTCGCCAAGAGAATGTTAGTTTGTGTTTAGCGGCATTGTCTGAGGTAATGGCTAAAGACTAGTTATTTCGTTCTATACTGATAAACAAGCCCGCTATTGCGGGTTTGTTGTTTACCGCCTTCCTATATTAAGGAGCTTTTAGGTGTATATCGACTTTGCCGACTTGTTAAGTAACCAAGTTTATCATTGCATGACTCAAACCATTGTACCTCGTCCTATTGCTTGGGTACTTAGCGATAATGGCCAGCCCACTTCTTATAATCTCGCTCCTTTTTCTTATTTCACTGCAATTAGCTCAGATCCACCATTGATCATGCTATCGGTGGGTAAGAAGCCCGACGGCAGTGATAAAGACACCAAGGTCAATATTCAGAACGGTAAATACTGTGTAGTGCATATCGCCAGTGCAGAACAAGCCAAGCAAGTAACGGAATCAGCAAAAACCTTGCCTTATGGTGAATCTGAGATTGTTCAACAGCAACTAGAACTTGCTTCTTTCGAAGGGTTTGCATTACCACGTTTAGCTGATGCACCTATTGCCATGGCGTGTGAACTGTTTGAGATGCAGTCTATCGGGAATACGCCGCAGTCGATGATCATCCTTAAAGTATTACACCTATATATAGAAGAACAATTTGCCACAATGAATGAAGGCCGTATGGATCTAGATACCAACGCGCTAAATCCTTTAGGTCGTTTAGGTGGTGGAGAGTACTGGGCAAACGGTCAAAGCTTTACTATCCAGCGGCCCAAATAGTGATGAAGTTTGAATTAGCTAATAACGTCGTGCTTAGTTACCAGCTTCTGGCTTTGTTCATTGCTGGAATGTGGCTGGTGGGTTGCAGTAGTCAGTCATCTACTAGCGGTGGGGTGAACCAGCAAGCTAATTCAATAAGCGGCGAGCAAACTCAGTTCTTGGCTCTACATAAGCAGTGGCAAGGTACGCCCTACAAATTAGGGGGATCGAACAAAGCAGGGATTGATTGTTCCGCTTTTGTGCAACACCTATATAGTAGTATCTACCAAAAGCAGCTTCCTCGAACCACTCAAGCCCAAATGCAGCAGGGTAAAACCGTTAACTTAGCTAAAGCGCGTACCGGTGATTTGGTGTTCTTTAAAACCAGCCATAAAGTGAGACACGTTGGTGTCATTTATGACCAACAGCACTTTCTTCATGCATCTACTTCTAAAGGCGTGATCTTTTCCCGACTCGATAATGTTTATTGGTCACCAAAGATCATCACGATAAAACGGCTCTAATTGTAGATAAAACCAACTAAAATCACTGCATCTGACTACTATCTGAACACTTGACTCGATTTCTGTGATTTTCTTCAAAAAACGCTTGCACCAAAATCGCGGATCCCTATAATGCGACTCCACTGACACGGCAAGCGGCGCTGCAAAGCGATGTAGAAACGATGTCAGGGTTGGTAAGGCCTGAGGCTTTATTAACGGCGCAAAAACTTCTTCTTAATTAATAT
>NZ_BJEQ01000011.1 GCF_005405585.1 Agarivorans sp. Toyoura001
TAGCGATATACAACACGATGAGACCGCACCTGAGTTTAAATATGGAAACGCCCAATCAGGTGCATAATAGAAAAGGCCAGCTACTGGAGCTGGCCTAAAAATCGTCAACCTATTTTAGGACGGGTCATATAGCTTATTTAGCTGTACTCGCTATTTAAGCGAATTGATTAACTGCTTTAGGTGAGTGACTGGAATGGCATAACTAATAGCACTAGGGTCAGCCAACACGGCCTCTTTAGTCGTTTTCACAAACACCTTGTTAATGATAGCGATTACTGCGCCCGTTTCAGGGTGATATAAAGGACTTCCGCTGTTACCCGGGTAGGCGGTAGCGTCTAATTGATAGATGTTATACGGTGACTTAAGTCTTTTAAGTTGTGCTAAGTTTAGCTCGCTGGCATTTCGGGCGGGTATCACCACTGGCGTTATACTCGAAATAATACCGCGGTGAGTAACGGGGTAAAGTCCCAATACCGCACCAATAGGAAACCCAGTGAAGGCATATAGTTCTCCTTCGCGTACCTTTTTATTAGACAGACTCATCGCTTTTAGGGCTTTACCTTCAATTTTTAGCAGCGCTAAATCATGTTTCTGATTGCTTGCCACCAAACTGGCTATTCGTATTTCGGGTGAACGACCTTGCCCAACAAACACTACGAGTTTTTCATTCTGCTGTTGATTTAGGCTTTTGGGAATGACGTGGGCATTAGTAGCAATTAAATGAGGTCCAACCACAAACCCTGTTCCTCTAAGGTTTGCACGCGGTGAGTTAAGCTTGTTGTAGGTGCCAACGCCAACTACAGAAGGTTTAATTCTTTCTATAGTGTCAGCAAGATCGCTTAACGCGCCAGCGCTAAACATCGATAAAAATGAAGCGATGGCAATAATGAAGGCGAGTTTCATACTATATTCTTCCTTGAGAGATTATTTCATCTTAATTTTTACTCGGTACTAGAGCAAGTTAGTATAAAAGCGACTAGGTTTGTGTAGTGCGTAATACTGTGAAGCGAAAAAGGCCAAATGATGATGAGTTTTAATTACGAAGATGCGTTCTCCAGAAATATTGGCTGGGTTACAGATGCAGAGCAACAGATACTGCGTGGTAAGCGTGTGGCTATGGCTGGGGCCGGGGGCGTGGGTAGTGAACACATAGTGACGTTAGCAAGGTTGGGGGTTGGCAAGTTTCATATCTCTGATTTTGATGAATATGAAGTGCATAACTTTAACCGCCAGGCTGGGGCGTTTATGTCTACGGTGGGCCAAGATAAAGTTAAAGTGATGGAACAAGTTTGCTTGGATATTAATCCAGAAGCGGAAGTGAAGTCTTTCCCTGAAGGGATTTTCGAACATAATGTTGATGAATTTTTAGATGGCGTTGATGTGTATGTAGATAGCTTGGATTTTTTTGCGCTATCGGCACGTAAGTTGGTTTTTCAAAAGTGTTTGGAAAAAAATATACCGCTAGTAACCGCAGCTCCTTTGGGTATGGGCTGCGCATTTCTTTGCTTTATGCCGGGAGGAATGACCTATGAAGAGTATTTTCGCTTTGAGGATGCAAGCAGTGAAAATGAGCAATACATTAAATTCTTGATTGGGCTTTCGCCCGCTATGTTACAGCGACCATACTTAGTTGACCCTAGTAAAGCGGACTTCCACGCTAAAAAAGGCCCGTCGATGCCTATGGCTGTGAAAATGTGTGGGGGAATTGCCGGCACTTATGTGCTCAAAATATTATTGAATAGAGGCGAGTTAATTACAGCACCTTACGGTTTGCACTTTGATGCCTACCGAAATCGCTTCAAAAAAACCTGGCGGCCAATGGGTAACCGCAATCCACTGCAGCGTATTGTATTTGGTGTGGCGAAAAAAATAGTATTGAGTGGCGGTGCTTAACTGTGACTTGGTGTCAGTAAGTTTTACAAAATGTTATTTATATTTGTATTAATATAGTTTAAGTTGTTGTAAGTATATAGTTTTTAATCTTGGCTTACTTATTGCTTTAAGCCCACCGTTATTTATAAACGATTTTACCAAACGGATGGGTTACATGAACAAACTGAAACATGCTTGCTTAGCAGTTAGCTTAGGATTAGCAAGTATTTCTGCAAGTGCGGAACTGATTACTGAATGGAACTACGCAAATGATGCGGGTTTTAAAGAGTGGAGTTCTCGTGCTGGCCAAGTTGGTATAGACACCGACGGTGCAACACTAGACGATTTTGATGTTCTTTTTGGTGGCGAGCTTCCTAAGAGCTTAGCGTGGGGTGACCCATATGGCGCAGTGAATCCTTTATTGCAAAAGAGTTCTCTTGTAATCGATGATGCTCAGTCTGGCCAAGTAAATACTAGCGCGCCAGGTGATGTAGCATCTTTGGATTTTGTAACAGGTACCGGCCTTACTCACGAAAACTGGGGTGTTACAGGTAATACTTTATCGTCAGCGGTTTTGTTTGATGGTTTGTTCTTGCAGCCTCTAGCACCTTTTGTAGGTCCTGCACTTCCTGCGCCAGTACTTGAATTTGATGTACTATTTGAAGAAACCTATAACACACCAACAAATAACGTGTGTAAATACGGTGATACTAAAGTAGGTGAGGCTGGTGTTAATGAAGCCGGTTGTTCAGACCTATTCACTTTAGTGTTGGATGATGGCGTTACTTTTTCTGAAGTTGGTGGAGATATCTACCTTCAAAACAGTTTCATATTACCAATCCCTGGTTTTGATGATTATGTTTATACCTTAACGACTCGCTTGCAGGGCTTAGAAGTATTAGATGGTTTAGATTGTGGGCCTGATGCTACTTGTATTGGTTTCTTGACTGAAGAAAACCAAACCAACCAACTAGAAGCTGCTTTTGCTATCTCTGCTGCAAAAGTAACAGAGCCAGGCACTTTAGCCATCTTTGGTTTGGGCTTATTAGGTTTGGCATCTGTTCGTCGCCGCGCTTAATCACTGCTAGTGTTTAAAGCAACTGCTGCTAAAAGCAGTAGTTGCTTGTTTTCCTTCCAATACCGCTCCTGCAATAAGAAACTGTACCAAGCTATTTGGTTCCCCTTTACTACAAGTCACCTTTTTATCCTCAAGGCTTATCGTACTTTGTTAACGGTTAACTAAACGTTAATGAATTGCTCATGGTTTAACTGACATGCCTGTAAGCAAGCACTTAAAAGCTTTTGGCGAAAACGACGTTAGCCCGTGAAAGTGGCAGTGGAATTAGGGATCCTATGAGTACTTTATTCAATAAATGCTTTAGTTTTTTATGTCAGTAATCTTTACATCAACGTTTTATCAATGGGTTTTGTTTTTGTTAAAAGGTTGTTTTAAAAGGGTTTTTAAAACTGGCACTTAGATTGCTATGTACAGGTTGTATCTTGAATCGTACTAACCAAATGGATGGGTGACATGAACAAATTAAAACTAACATGCTTGGCAGCTAGCTTAAGTTTTGCAAGCGTTGCTGCAAATTCTGCTCTTATTACTGATTGGGACTATTTAAATGATGCTGGTTTTGACCAGTGGACTTCAGATGCCGGTTCTATTGACCCTACCGGAATTGATGCTTCTGGTGCTACTCGTGACGAATTTGATCCAGTTGGTTTGTTTGGTGGTGAATTACCTAAAACGCTTGAATGGGGTGTACCTTACGGTGCTGAAAACCCAGATTTGAAGAAAAGCGCTTTAGCGATTGAAGAAGCTAAAGAAGGTACTGTTACTACTAGTGTTGTCGACGGTGTTGGTGCATTGGTATTCTCTGAAGGTACTGGTCTTGTACATGAAAACTGGGGCGTTACCGGTGATACTTTAGTTGCGGCTACTTTATTTGACGGTTTGTTCCTAGCGCCTACAGCGCCAGTTGCTTTCCCACTAGCGCCAGCACCAGTACTACAATTTGGTGTTATCTTTGAAGAAACCTATAACACTCCTACGAACAACATCTGTAAGTACGAACCTACCCAACTAGTTGGTGCAGTAGGTATTAACCAAGAAGGTTGTTCAGACTTATTCACTTTAGTGCTAGGCCCAGATGTTACCTACACTGAAGTTGGTGATGATATCTACCTTCAAAACAGCTTTGTATTGCCAATCCCTGGCTACGATGACTACGTATACACGCTTACTACTCGCCTTCAAGGTTTAGATGTATTGGGTGATATTGATTGTGGTCCAAATGCTACTTGTATCGGCTTCCTAACAGAAGAAGATAAAACCAATGAATTAAAAGCTGGTTTCGCTATCTCTGCTGCTCAAGTAACAGAGCCAGGCACTTTAGCTATCTTTGGTCTAGGCTTGTTAGGTTTGGCGTCAGTTCGTCGCCGTGCATAATGCTTATTTAAAAGTCGCTAACTATTAGCATTGAATACCCAAAGCGCAGCCTAGTTCTGCGCTTTGTTTTTTTCAAGCCTACTTTATTTCAATTCATTATTTTTCTAAGGCTTAAGTGTTGTAAATAGATAATTAAACAGCTTAGAGAGCCCGTTATGATCCGTAACAAATATGTGAAAAAACTATCCACTGTGCCGGTTTTGGGGGCAGCTGTAAGAGGTGGGATTTCGATGTTGGTGAAGCGTGAAGCTAAACTCATCGCCGAACATTTTGCTGAGTTCCTCCGCCCCGTTGTTGCCTTTAAACCAGATATAGTTAACGAAGCTTTTAAAATTCGTCACGACGTATATTGCGAAGAGCTCAATTTTGAGCCCGTTCGTGATGACGGTATGGAACAAGATGAGTTTGACGATTACTCCCGCTTTTGCCTCATTGAACACAAACCTAGTTCTAACTTCGCCGGTTGTGTGCGAATAGTTTCTCCAACGAGTAAAAGTGAATTGTTACCGATTGAAAAATTTTGTTCTGAAGCGATTAAAAACGCTAAGGTTCATCCCTCCCAGTTTGACCGAAGCGAGATTTGTGAAATTTCTCGTTTGGCTGTTCGCCCTCAATTTCGCCGTCGTAAGGCTGATAACTTTGAGGGTGCCGCTTCTGGTGCTATTAACGAGCAAACCTATTCTGAGGAAGAGTTACGTTGCTTTCCTTTTTTAGCTATTGGTTTGTATTTATCCATTGCAGCTCTAGCTGTGCGAGCAGGCACTCACCATGCCTTTGTTATGATGGAGCCTCGATTAGCTCGCAGTATGAGCTTCTTGGGTATTAAGTTTGAGCAATTAGGCCCAGCTGTTGATTATCATGGCCTACGTGCGCCTTACTATATTAGCACTGGCATGTTAACTCGCAGCTTACCTGTCGGTTTTCAGGTATTAATGAATAACATTGATAAAGAAGTAGAGAAGGGGTGTTTGGCTGCTCGAAACAATGATGACAATGACGAGTACATCAAGAGAATGTATTCATCGTCTTTTTTTGAACAAAAAAAATCTCCCAACATTTCCATGCGGGAGAATTTTAATTGGTCTGAGTCTAGCGGCCTTTATCTTCCGCGCTAGCCGCACTTAGCAGCTACTATTCCTACTTTATTTTAGCTGAGCTTCTAGTTCAGCTTTTTTATCTGTAAGTTCAGGTTCTAGGTTCCTGAGGTTATCCAGTACACCTTTCGCTTTCTTTGTCTGTTGGTCCGCAATGAGTGCTTCTACGTAGTGAAGCGCTATCTCGTTACTGGCTTGCTGTTGATAGCTTTGTTCAAGTGCAACAGTGGCTTGTTGAACTTTGCCCGCTTTTAGCAACATGTAACCGTAGGTATCGGTAACTTGTGGGATGTCGGGCTTTAGAATGTGGGCTTTTTCAGCATACAGTAAAGCTTCACCAGGTTTGCCCATTTCATGATAAACCCAAGCCAAGTTATTTAATGCAATAACGTTCTCTGGTTCTTTTTCAATAATGACGTGATATTGAGCTAACGCTTCGTTTGGCTCAGCTTGCATTTGTAGCTCCGCTAGCTGAAGTTGTAGCGGTTGAGCTGCTTCTTTATGTTGCTCCATAGCTGACTTTATAAAGCTAATTGCCTGACCGATGTTTCCTGCATTTTTATAGGATTTAATCAAAAGGTTAGCGGTTTGAGTGCTAGGGTATTTTTTATAAAGTGCATCAAATGTTTCGATTGCTGCTGGCCAGTTTTCTTGTACTAAGTAGATGTAACCTTGTTGTTGCAAAGCTGCTGGCGTTTCAAGCTGAAAAGGTTCAAGTTGATCGAGCGCATCTTGGCTGGCGACAGCGTCTCCAGCTTTTAGTTGCAGGACTGAATTTACAAAAATAATCTTTTGATTGGTTTTAAACAGCTTCATTGCTTGGGTACTAAGGCTTACCGCTTCTTTCAGTTTTCCCGCTGCTTCTAAAATATTAATATTTTTAACGTAGGCCACTAATGACAATGGTGAATTTTCTAACCATTCTTTAAAAGTCGCTACAGCTTGATCTTGTTGTTCAGCTTGAAGGTATAAATCACCAATTAATTGCCAAACTCTATCGTCTCTTAGCATTGGGTCGATTTTCTCAAAGGTGGTAATTGCCTGGGGAAAATCTTTTTTAAATAAGTAGTAGCGCCCTAGTTGCTCTGTCAGCAAGGTCGACTCGGGAGCAGTGGCTAGCTGTTCATCAATTAAGCTTTTGACTTCTTCAATCTTATCAATCTGCGAAGCGTGGCTCATTAAGAACTCAAAAGCTCTTAAGTTTTCAGGCTGCTCAATTTTTACCTCGTAAACTAATTGATAAGCTTTATCAATTTCACCTTTTTGTACATATACCGATGAACTAAATAGTTTAGCCGCTACATCGTTAGGCTGGTCTTTGAGGATTGCTTGATATGCGCTAAGTGCTTCGTCGTAACGCTCTTGTTGCTCTAAAATAGCGCCTTTGAATAACTTAACGCTTTGATCTGCGGGGTGCTCTACAATCCATTGGTTCAGGGCTTTAAGTACTTCTTCCGTATTGCCTTGTTGGTAGCTATAGGTTTGCAATCCTAAAAATGCTTGAGCGTGGTTAGGTTGCTCAGCGAGTACTTCATTGAGAATTTCTATACCATCGAGATCATTTTGCTTTAACTTAAGTAAACCAAGTTTAGCTTTTTCTGCTAAACCACCAGATTGAGCCGCTTTCTCAGCAATCTGAATGGCTTCCTCTGTTCTGCCTAAGCGGTTTAATTGCAAACTTACCGTGCTTAAAAAGTCGCTATCTTGTGCTGCGGCAATAGAGGGTTGGTTGAGTTGGTTAAACGCGCTATCTAGCTGGCCTATTCGAAACTGAGTTGTTACATATAGTCGTTGCGCTAACGCATTGTTGGGATCTTTGTTGATCACTCTTTCTAATTGAGTGAGGGCTTGTTCATACTTTTGTAATTTATAAGCTGAAATGCCGGCCACAATTTGAGTAGCGGTGTTGTGTGAACCATTTTGTAGCGCTTTGGTTGATAGCTCAAAAGCAGCATCGAAGTCTTCTGCCTGAAAACGAATGTAAGCTTTTAACTGGTTACTTAACATATGGTTAGGCGCAACCTTAAGAATATTATCTAAATAAGGTTCAGCTTCATCAAATTGTTTGTTTTTAACCATTGCTTGGGCTAAGTACAAAGTAAATTGAACCGCTTCTGGTGCCAGTTCGACGGCTTTTTGGTAAGCCAGTACTGCGGTTGCGTTATCATCGGCTAGAGAAGCTAAATGACCTTTAAGTAACCACACATCGGTATTATTGGGTGCTTCTTCACTTAACTGATTAATGGTTTCGTTAGCGCTCGCCAGTTGTTGGTCTGCTGCGGAAATACTGGCTTTCACCATTTTGGAGTAAGTGCCTTCAATGCCTAACTCTTGCGCTTGGCTTAAGGTGGTTCTCGCTTGATCAATTTGTCCGTTTCTAAATAGTGCTAAAGCATGAATAGCCAGTAATTCAGTTTCTGTTTCTAGTTTGAAAGGACGGTTATCTGACAGCAGGCTACCTATTTCATCGGGTTGACCTTGATTTAGGTAAGTTCTGGCCAAAAGCGGAATGACTTGCTCTTTCTCTGCATTGAGTTCTAAAGCGCGATTTAGTTCTTTTTCGGCAGCTAAATAGTTGCCGCGTTCTAAATATATTTCGCCAAGCGTTAAGCGAGCTTGAGACAAGGCAGCATCTTTTTTAATGGCATTTTTTAATTCGATGATAGCGGCGTTTTGATTGTTCTCAGCTAGATAGCCAGACGCCTTAGATAAATGCTGTTCTGCAGAATCCCCACCGCACGCAGTTAATGCCATGGTTAAGGCTGTGGCAGCCAGAATTTTCTTCATTCCAAACCTATGATTGCTCATATTATTCCCTGTTTGTTGGATTGATAAATTACGTTAAAATCATACAGCTTAATTAAGCTTATGTCCTACTTTGTGGGGTGATTTGTTGCTATCTGAAGGAAGGCTCTTACTTTCTGTTTCAATATGCGGTTTAATTAGCATTAGAAAACTGTTTTTCAAATTAAATGGATGTATACATGGACGTAAGTATTGCCGTAATTGGTCTAGGTTATGTTGGCTTGCCTTTAGCGATTGAGTTTGCCAAAAAACGCAGCGTAGTTGGCTTTGATATTAACCAAGGGCGGGTATCTGAGTTACAACAAGGTATTGACCTAACACAAGAAGTTAGCAATGACGAATTGCAAGAAGTTGCAGGTAATATGTCGTACAGCTGTCAAATTGAAGATTTGGCAGCATGTAATGTTTTCATCGTTACGGTACCGACGCCAATCACCGAACATAAACAGCCTGATCTAACGCCCTTAGTGCGTGCTAGCGAAACCGTGGCCAAAGTACTAAAACCTAACGATATTGTTATTTACGAATCTACTGTTTACCCAGGCGCAACTGAAGAGCAGTGTGTACCGGTACTTGAGAAAAATTCAGGCTTGGTATTTAACAAAGATTTCTATGTAGGCTACAGCCCTGAGCGAATTAACCCAGGCGATAAAACCCACCGTGTATCTACCATCAAAAAAATAACTTCAGGTTCTACTCCAGAAATAGCCACCATTGTAGATAACTTGTATGGCGAGATTGTTGTTGTGGGCACCCACAAAGCCAGTAGCATTAAAGTAGCCGAAGCCGCAAAAGTGATTGAAAACACCCAACGTGATGTAAACATTGCCTTAATCAATGAATTAGCACTTATCTTTAATCGTTTAGATATTGATACTGAAGCTGTACTGGAAGCCGCCGGCACTAAATGGAACTTTTTACCATTCCGCCCAGGTTTAGTTGGTGGTCACTGTATTGGCGTCGATCCGTATTACTTAACCCATAAAGCTGAATCAATTGGTTATCGCCCTGAAGTTATTTTAGCGGGACGTCGTATCAACGATAACATGGGCCGTTATGTGGTATCGCAATGTATAAAAGCGATGGTTAAACGCAATATTTCGGTAGTAAACAGCAAAATTCTTATTTTGGGCTTAACGTTCAAAGAAAACTGTCCTGATATTCGTAACACCAAAGTTATCGATATTGTGCATGAGTTTGCAGATTATGGTGTGCAGGTAGACACCTATGACCCATGGGCCGACAAACAAGAATGCCATGACGAATACGGTATTGATTTAGTTGAGTCTCCAGTAGCGGGAAGCTACGACTCGATTATTCTTGCGGTTGCTCATCAGCAGTTTAAAGATATGACAGTTGAAGACATTCGAGCCTTTGGTAAGCCTGAACACGTGCTTTACGATCTTAAATATCTATTACCAGCAGATGCTAGCGATTTACGTTTGTAATTGGAGCTAAACAGTGACACGTTTTCAACAAGTTTGTGAGCAATTAAAGGCGCAACCTAAAGTATGGGCCATTTCTGGTGTAGCGGGTTTTATAGGCTCTAACTTGCTAGAGGCCTTGCTCAAGCTAAACCAAAAAGTTATTGGCTTAGATAATTTTGCTACGGGACACCAACATAACCTTGATGAAGTGAAAGGTTTAGTTAGCGAGCAGCAATGGCAACAGTTTCAATTTATTGAAGGCGATATTCGAAGCCCTGAGACCTGCAAGCAATTTGTTGGTAGTGCCGATTACGTGTTGCATCAAGCTGCATTAGGGTCGGTACCTCGTTCAATCAACGATCCCATTACCACGAATGAAGTGAATATCTCTGGTTACTTAAACATGTTGGTGGCCGCCAAAGAGCAACAGGTGTCAGCCTTTGTTTATGCGGCGTCTAGCTCAACTTATGGCGACCACCCTGATTTGCCTAAAGTGGAAGATAAAATCGGTAATCCTTTATCACCTTACGCGGTGACCAAGTACGTGAATGAGCTATACAGCTCTGTGTTTGAGCGTACTTATGCTTTTCCATCTATTGGTTTGCGTTATTTTAATGTGTTTGGCCCTCGCCAAGATCCTAACGGCGCTTATGCCGCAGTTATTCCTAAGTGGACTGCGGCCTTGATCGATCAAGAACAAGTGTTTATCAATGGTGATGGCGAAACCAGCCGAGATTTTTGTTTCATCGACAACGTTGTGCAAATGAATATTTTGGCTGCAACGGCAGGTTTATCTAGCAGTGAAGTCTTTAATGTAGCTTTAAATGATCAAACTAGTTTGACCCAGTTATACGACTTGCTGAAAGAGAACCTCGCTCAGCACGGTGTACAGCGTGAAGCGAAACCTGAGTATCGTGATTTTAGAGCCGGAGATGTTAGGCATTCGAGGGCAGATATTAGTAAAGCTAATCAACTGCTTGGCTATGATCCTGCTTTTACTATTGGACAAGGTTTAGCACTTGCGATGCCTTGGTACATTAATCAGTCTACCCTCTAAAATTTGATTAGATTGGTGCTGTTGGCTTACAGCCTATGAAAGCGTAAAGAGTTGAAGCAGTACTATGACCCTTTCAAGGAATGAAAGAGCGACCCAAGCAATAAACCAGCGGCAAAATAATCGCTGGTTTTTGTCTTTATTATTTAACGCGTTATGCGTTATTAAAAGTTCAGAAATTGCTCTGCGAGTTAGCCAATAATGAGCGCAGCTAAGCTACGTTGGCAAACCGTGGAAACCTTGGATGAGTTGTTTTCTTTAGAGCAACAATGGAACCAATTAGCATTAACGTGCAGCGCGAGTTTGTTTAGCCAATGCAGTTGGGTGAAACAATGGGCTGAGCAGTTCTGGCATTCAGGATGTTGTTTGAGCTGTTTAGCTGGATTTGATGGTGAGACCTTAGTTGCTCTGGCCCCATTTTACTCTCAAGTTGAAGGGCGCGGGCTAAAATTGCAACGGCTATCAGTAATGGCTCAAGGGGAAGAAGAGCGTGCTGAACTGGCCTCTGAGTATCCAGATATTTTGGTTAACCCTGTATTTAAGGGCATAGCTCAGCCGGCAATATTAGAATGGTTCACACAGCTTAAGGTGGATGTGTTTTATTGCCGAGCCTTGAAACAAAGTAGTGTGTTGTATGAGCTTTTAGCGAGTCAGCCAAAGCTGATTGTGAATAGCGCTAGAGGCTATTCGTTGAGCTCTGAGGGTTGGTCAATCAATCAACTTAGCCGCAACGGGCGTTCGCAATGGCGACGAGCGGATAAGGCCTTAAAGCAACAGAAAGCCGAGTTTACATGGCTTAACAGCGATGAGGTTAACCTGCAGTGGCCAGCATTAATTGCCTTTCACCAAGCTAGATGGAAGCTGAAAGGTAAAGCAGGTGCCTTCGCAGACTCTCGTTTTATTGCTTTCCATGAACAGTTTGCTAAGGGTTGCCCGGAAAATGTAGCAATGAGCGGGGTCTTCATTGCGGGTAAAGCAATAGCCTTAAATTACTACTTACTCGACCAAAATAATTTGTACTTTTATCAATCTGGTTGGGATGAGCAAACTTACTCTCGTTATTCGCCTGGCTTTGCTTTGCATGTTTGGAGCATTATTAACAACCCGGTTACGCGCTATGATTTTATGATGGGTGCACAAAGCGAGAGCTATAAAGCCAAATTTTCATCTGAAGAAACTAGTATGGCTAATCTTTATTTTATCAACTCTCCTTGGAGGATAAGACTATTCAAGCTCGTCAACAAAATCCTTTAGAAGTTAAAAGCTCTCGGCTAGGGAGGAGAGAACTCCCTATTAGGGAAAAAAATGCGCCCTTGGCATTTTTCTTTTTATTCTTATACACCATTGCGGTTTTAGTTAGGCCTCATGAGTTTTCGCTAACGACGGCTGATTTTATAATCATTAAAGTTTTTGCGATTTTGTCGTTTGGGTTGACATTACTCACCCTACGGCCACTGAAACTGTATCCCCAGCACTATTTATTATTGGGCTTAGTGCCATTTATTATGGCTTCAGCGTTTTTGAATGGTTGGGGTACCGGGGGGATTTTCCAGGCTCAACGTTTGTTCGTTAGTTCCATTATTCCATTTTTTCTATACAGTGCTCTAGTTTGTACAGCTGGCAGACAACGAATACTTATGTTTATTTGTATACTCGCCGCATTAACCATGGTTTATAACGGTCACATTCAGCAAGCATCATTTAATGGGAAGTTTGGTATCGGTATTGGTGACAGTATTACCGTTGGTCGTGAAGAGATGCGCATCAGTTACTTAGGCTTTTTTAGTGACCCAAATGACTTAGGTATGTTTTTGGTGATGAATATACCATTTGTGGCTTATTTCTATGGTCGTGGCGGAGGATTAACAAAAATACTGATGCTGGCGATATTTATGGCTTTGGGTTACGGCGTATTTATGACTGGCTCTAGAGGAACGTTGTTGGGTTCTGTCGCAGTAATTGGGATCTATTTCCTTATTAGTAATGCTGGGGCTCGTTTAGTTTTATTCATTTGTTTGAGTGCACCTATTGCAGCAACTTTGCTAGCCTCTTTCGGAGGGATCTCTTCCACTGAGTCTTCGGCAGCGGGGAGGCTAGATGCTTGGTACGATGGAATCCAAATGCTTATTCATAACCCAGTATTCGGGGTAGGGATGGGTAACTTTATGGAGGAGCATGGTAAAGTGGCCCACAATTCCTATGTGCATGTGGCTGGTGAGCTTGGGATACCTGGCTATAGCCTTTGGGGAGGAGCTTTAGTACTTAACATGCTAGTGGGTTATATGATCTTAAAACGTTTTAATCACTACTTAAGCGAAGAAGAGCTTGCAAAAAAAGAAATAGATGAAGAAACCTCTAAATTATACCAAGAAGAAGTTAACTTGAATAAAACCCTTTTTTATTCAATGGTGGGCTTTATGGTCACAGCATTTTTCTTGAGTCGTCAATTTACACTATTAATGTTTATTTTTATGGGAATGCAAACAGCCAGTCATCTAAGGTTAATGAAAATGCGGCCAGATTTGAGCGAAATGTTTGCACCTAAGATGGTATGGCGTTGCATGGGTTATAGTTGGGCAGTAATTTTTGCTGTATATATGACTTTGAAAGTAGGCTTATGACGGTCTACAAAAGCGAATTAATAATTAGGTAAAAATGCAACTATTTTACTACAAGGATGAAGTGGGCAATTTTGGGGATGACTTAAATCCTTGGTTATGGCCACAGTTACTGCCTGATTTTTTTAATGACGATGAATCAGAATTATTGGTTGGAATAGGCACTTTGCTTAACCATCGTTTACCTAACGATAAAACTTTGCACATAGTGGGGTCTGGCGTGGGGTATGGTCAATTACCTGAAGTGACAGATAATTGGAAAGTGCACGCGGTAAGAGGGCCTTACAGCGCCAAAACGCTGAACTTAGATCCAAGTACAGTGGTAACAGATTCAGCTTTATTACTTCGAAATGTAATGGAACCTACTCATAAAGAAAATGGTGATATTGGCTTTATGCCGCATTACCTTAGCTGCCGCAGCGCTAATTGGGAAAGCATTGCCGAAGCCTGTGGGTTTAGGTTTATTTCACCTGAGTGGTCAGTAGATAAAGTATTCGCCGAAATTGCGCAGTGTAAGCTAATGCTTACTGAAGCAATGCACGGGGCGATTGTTGCTGATGCACTACGTTTACCCTGGAAAGCGGTGATATTAGGTGACCATGTAAACCAAGTGAAATGGCAGGACTGGCTATCTACCGTAGAAATGCAGTATCAGCCGGAGTCTGTTCCCAATTATTTTTATAGCCCTGTTAGCGCTATTAAAGATGAACTTAAGCGGCAATTGCAAGGGTTTGGTTTGGGTAAAAACTGGTATAAACCTAAACCGCGCAATTCTAGCGATAAAACGCGTTCTGAGGTATGCAAGGGGTTAACGGCAATTGCCAATAATGCTCAGGGTGAGCTAAGTGGTGAGCTTGTTCAAAACCAACTCATTACTCGCCTTAATCAGTGCTTAGAAGCGCTGCAGTCTCAGTAATAATTGACAAGGCATAACTCATGACAGCAGCTGTTAGCATAATTATTCCCGCTTATAACTCCGCCGCATTTATCGGTAAAGCCATCGACTCGATCCTTGGCCAAAGCTTTAGCGACTACCAAATTATCGTGGTAGATGATGGCTCTAATGATAATACCGTTGAGGTCTTACAAGCTTATGGGGAGACGATTACCATCATCTCACAAGCCAATGGTGGGGCTTCTAAGGCTAGAAATACCGGTATACAAGCTGCCACGGGTGAGTTTGTTGCTTTCCTCGATTCTGACGATTTATGGCGAAGCCAAAAGTTGGAACTGCAAGTGAAAGCGATGCGAGAAAACAACGATTGGGTAGCGTGTTACAGCGAAACCTCATATAAAGCCGATGAAGAACAAGGTCTAACTAAAGATAAGCAAAATGCTACGTTAGTGGCTAAAAATCTTGAGCAAGTTTTCTTACATCCGTATTTAGTGACGTCGTCGTTTATGGTTAAACGAGAAACATTAAGCCAAGTGGGTTTGTTTGATGAACGCTTAGAGACGGCTGAAGACATCGACTTATATTTGCGAGTTGCAGAGCATGGCATCATTGGCCAAGTGCAAAAAAGCTTAGTGTGGAAGGCTGATATAGAAGGAAGCTTGGGAAGTTTGTTATCGTCTTATCAAGATAACCTAACGGTGGTTGATGCGTTTCTTGCTCGACAAAAGGCTAAGCCAGAACGGTGGCGAAGTTTAGCTAAGAAAGTGAAAGCTAAAATTTATTTAGATTGGGGAAAGGATTTGTTGTGGAATAAGCAAATTCTTTCTGCCCTAAATAAGTTATTTAAATCATTGTTATTGAAAGGTGGCTCAACAGTTATTTGGCTGATGGTCAAAGCTTTGTTAAAAGGGGGGATAGAGTTTTTAAAACCTAGAAACAAAAACTAAAGCTGCCTTATTTTTTTTTCTTTAGCATCGTTGCGATTTCTTCTATTGAAGCTCTGTCTAGCAGTAACATTAACCCTAAGTAAGTTATTCCTCCCAACCCTATTTGTATTGTAAGTTTTAGCAATACAGAAGTGTCTAGCATTGACTTGGACACAAACACCACAGCAAACATGCAAGCACCAGATATCATTGGTGCTACTAACAGTTTTAAGAATCGAGATAGGGGAGTAGCAAAAATACGGCTATTACGCCACGCAACAATCAGGTAAGCGAGAGGGAAGCCACCTAGCCATGCCAAAGCTAACCCTATTGCACCATGATTAGCAGCAACTATTATACTAATAAACATGATAACTAGCATAAATGATATGTTTATAAGCGTGTGGTTAACCTTTTTTAAGCTTTTTAGTGCGGGAGTAAATAGCTCTTCACTGAACCTTAACGGCATAATCATTAAGATTATTGTAGTAGGGATAATTGCACCGATCCATTTTTCACCCAATAGTAGCGGTATTACCAAATCAGTCACTGATGCCAGCCCCCAGAAAATAGGTAGCGTAAGACTAATGCATAGGCGCTGGGCTTTTAATACATAACTAGAAATCAATTGCGGCTGATCTTGTATTTGTGAAAATGCTGGAAATGCTACTTGGCGTAGCAACGGCATTATCTTTTTTTGAGGCATTAAGGCTACTTGTAAACCAATAGCATATAGCCCTACCTCTGTTGGCGTCATTATACGTCCAGCAATAGCGACATCCATGTGCATAAATACGTAATAACATACAGCCTGAATCGAAAGCATTCCTCCAAATTTTAGCATAGGAGTGATATCGCTAATTTTAAAACTGGGTAAGAAGTTAATTGGTTTAGCAGCGAAGGTTAAACTGGCTCGCAGGCCTATAAATATAATCTCTCCTATTACTAAAGCCCAAAAACCATATCCCATAAAAGCCATCGCTAGGGTGGATACGGCCGCCACGATGTTCGCAACGGCAGCGATAATTGATACCCGTTTAAACTCCATGTTTTTCGCAAGTAAAGCGGCAGGTATCACCTCTAAAGCTAGAATGATAAAACACCAAGCATTAACCTTGAGGATTTTGCTAACCACTTCAGATTGATAATAGCTACCTGCTACATCAGCTAAAGAATACTGCAGCGCAAAGAATCCGATATGACTAAGTATGATAGCGCCAAACAGCTGCTTAAGACTTTGTTTAGTTAGATTTTTCTCTTGAATGATTGAGGAGGTAAACAAAGACGCCAATAACAGGTTCAAGAAACCGAATAATACGTCTGACATTGCTACTAGGCCATAGTCATCAGGGCTTAGCAGGCGGATTACCCAAAAAGTCATCGCCCAGCGTAATAGTTGGGTGACTATTTTACCCATAGCGACCCATTTTAAGGACGATAAAACCTGACTTTTTAGATTAGTATTATGTGTCATTGAATAAATGCTTTATGTATTCTAGATAGTTTAGCTGTATTGCTTTGGATGATATAAACCCAGTTTGGCGAGAATATATTTAACTGGTTTTTTGAATGTTTTTAGGCTCCACTTTATTGAACGCTTTATTACGATAGTAGCGGAAAAGAAATAGTGTCTAATTGAAAAAGAATGGTTGCGTTGTTTTGCCCAAACGACTATTTCCTTTAGCAAGGGATCATCGCTCACTAACATAGCGCTAATAAATGCGTCTTTGTGCTTAAGATATACCTTTATATTAAAACAGTCTTCATATAAAGAAAGCTTGTTGGCTATCTCAAGGGTTAGGATTGTGCGTAAGCATTTATCACAGTAGGAGCAGTTTTCAGCTTGGTCTCCCTTCACACAAACATCTAACACTTTGTATGACTCTGGATTTTTAGCCACCACTGCAGTTTTTTCAACTCTGGTGTATTCGCTACCTACAGAGTGGCTTTGCAAAGACTCTGTAGATAAAAGCGGTAGACTAAACACATCACTGTAGGCCATGTCGTAACTTGAGCCGACGAACAGATCTTTATAACTATAAGCGGATGAATAGAGAAAATGACCGATGTGTTCCTGTAACAACATTGGAATAGCTGCGTTACGAATGGTATGGGTAAGTTGAAAGTCTAGTGCCCTACCATAAAAATCATTCATGTTTGAATTCACCATGATAAAAGGCAGTTGCCAATTATCAGCCGATTGCTTTAGTTGCGCGTAACGCTCTTTAAACAAACGCTCCTTACCTTTCCCGTGAGAACCAACATTGTTATACAACAAATGTGTCACTTTACGAGCGGCGGGTGTTGATTCAGTAAAGTAGTCGGTAAGAGTGCAAAATGAATCTACGCCCGCAGAAAACCCTGTAATCACACCCTTGGCTCGGCTTGATTGACTAGAGGTTTTCTCGGCGCTAATTTTAATTCTATTTAATTGGGGGATTTGTTGGATCACTAGAGTTTGATAAGCGCCGTTTAGATTAAACAGCAACTGTTCTGAAATAGCGCCTGCAATATGAATATTCTCGTTAGCTAACATTGCAGGTAGCAATAATGAGACTAAGGCAGTATCGGCGCTAGTTGAGAGGCTAAGATTGCCAAAATGACTAACTTCGAACCATAGTTGCTGAGCCTGACCGCGTAGGTCAAAATTAACCTGATAAACAATCGCACCCTCTTTTGAGGCAATTGAAACTGGACTAATGTCCATACAGCGTTTTCCTTAACACGAGAGAATCCCTTATTTGAGACTTAGGCTAACGTATCTATGTTTAAATTAGTAGTAAGCGAAGCGTTTAAATTTTTGCGCTTTAGCGCCAAAATGTCGCCGATGTACAGAGTTGGAGCAACAGAGTTGCACTGTATATAGGGTGCTTGTACGTCGCTTAAATGTTAGGCTAGTGGCCAAACAGCAAGCGATTGATTATGGACATAATAAGCGCCTTTTTGTTTTCGCGTGCTAAATCTTAGCGATTGTTCAACATACGGATATGGAAGTCACTGATGGCCATTTACCCATCTTTTTTACGTAAAATTTTAATGCCCAGCTATGAGGCAATTAAAGGTAAACAATTACTCAATCACCTAAACGGCTATGAACAACGGCTAACATGGTCTAAAGAACAGTTGTTAGCGCATCAATGGCAAGAGTTACAAAAGCTGTTGGCTCATGCTTATCAGCATACTCAATATTACCCAAAAGTGTGGGCTGAAGCGGGCATTAACGATCTTAGAGATATTGCCAGCCTAAGCGATTTTCAGCAGCTGCCGATAGTGACCAAAAACGATATAAAACAGCACTATGCTGAATTTGTATCTGATCTGCATCCTAACAACATCCGCAAATCTACCGGGGGCTCTACCGGTCAGCCGTTTCATTTTGAATTAGACCTGAATAGCAATACACGCCGAGAAGCGGTGATGTGGCGTGGTTATGGTTGGTTAGGCGCAGGTTTGGGACAAAAAACGCTCTATCTTTGGGGAGCTGATTTAGGTCAACCCTCACGCTTTAAGTTAATCAAAAATGCGCTATACCACGGATTTTATAACCGTAAAATGCTTAATTCATTTGCTATGAATAACAATAACAAGCAGCAATATGTAGATGACATTAACGTCTACAAACCTACTGCGATGGTGTCTTATGTAAATCCCTTGTTTGAGTTGGCGCGTTACATTAACGACAACAATATTAAAGTGTGGAAGCCGAGTACTATTTTAACCGGCGCAGAACCATTGCATGATTTTCAGCGCGAAGAAATAGAACGGGCATTTAATACGCGGGTTTATAACACCTTTGGTTGTCGCGAGTTCATGCTAATGGCGGCAGATTGCCAAGAACAGCGTAACTTGCATATTAATGTGGACCACTTGGTAGTGGAAACCATTGATAGCCAAGGGCAGGCGATTACCGGTAGTAGCGGTGATTTACTGGTGACCGATTTATACAATTATGGCATGCCTTTGATTCGCTATGTCAACGGTGACAGAGCTACGCTTGTGGAGGACGCATGTAGTTGTGGCAATCCTTTACCTATTATGGCGAGTATTGATGGCCGCAAGCTCGATATTATTAAGACCCCATCGGGTGGAAGTATTCCCGGGGAATTGTTTCCGCATTTGTTTAAAGAGTTTGCGGGTATTTCGCGCTTCCAAATCATTCAACAGCAGATTGATCAAGTGACCATGAAGATTGTGGCTAACGAACAATTTGGTGATAGCGACAAAGCAATGATTACTGAAGAAATCAATAAATACAGCCACGGTGAGCTGACTTTACACTTCGAGCTAGTGGATGATATTCCGCTTACTGCCAGCGGCAAGCATAGGGTTACTATCTGTGAAGTCTAATCCTGCAATGGTGATCATTACCAACTTGTACCCACTGCCGTGGGAACCCAATCGAGCTAAGTTTAATCATCAACAGTTTGAACTGCTTAAATCCGAATACGCATTAAGCATTTTGGTGCCAGTGGCGTTTCCAGAATGGTTTAAACACCGCAAGCAGATTACTCAAAGTGACGCAGTACGTTACCTACCGTACTTTTATACACCTAAAATAGGCCGCCGCTTTTATAGCGTTATGATGTTTTTGTCGCTGTTAATTCACAGTGGTTTTTGGTTAAAGCGCAAGCAAGCTAAGATTATAATGGCTAGCTGGGCATTTCCTGAGGCGGTGGCAAGCAGTTGGTTGGCTAAGCTGTTTGGCGCGCGTTTTTTCTTTAAGGTTCATGGTAGTGATATAAACCAACTGGCCAAAGACCCTGCTCGAGCCAAACAGATTAAACATGCTAGTCAAAATGCCTTAGGTATATTGTCTGTCTCTCAAGCGCTAGCCAAAGAAATGGCAAGCTTGGGTATTAACCAAGAAAAGGTATCGGTGATTTACAACGGTGTTGACCATCAAAAATTTGGGGTGGATACCAAAAGACCTTTTGCTCAAAATTACTTACTTTATGTGGGTAACTTAAAAGTAGATAAAGGGGTGACCGAGCTTTATCAGGGTTTTACTGAAGTGGCTGAGCAACATCCTGAGTTACAATTAGTCTATGCAGGCACGGGTGCAATGAAAGCCACTATTGAGCAACAGGCCAAGGCCGATGGTTTAGCAGAACGTGTTCACTTTTTGGGTTCCGTGCAACATGCTCTGTTACCTGCCTGGATTAGCCATGCCCAATTGTTAGCGCTGCCTAGTTATGCTGAGGGAGTGCCTAACGTAGTATTAGAAGCAATGGCTTGCGGTACCCCAGTTTTAGCAACGACTGTAGGTGGGATCCCTGAGGTGATGGATGCATCTCAATGCGGGGTGTTGATTCCTCCTAAAGATGCTGCAGCGGTAGCGGCAGGATTAACCAAAATACTTACTAGTGACTGGGACAAACAAGCCATAAAACAGCATGCAAGTCGTTTTTCTTGGCAGGTTAATCAGCAGCTGTTTTTAAGCATGTTGAAAAATGGCGAAGCTTAAAAAGATAAGTTAATGAATTGCTGGGGCTAAGCTGGTATTTTGTTACACTGAACAGCTTGTTTTAACGTGATGTGATTGGCTCAAACGGATTTGTAGTTGATGTTAAGTAAGATCAAATATCTTATACGAGATAAAGTTTTACCAGACCGATGGTTTTTGATAAAAAAAAGCGCGCAACAGCCGGCTTTATATCTCACCTTCGACGATGGTCCTCACCCCGAGTTTACTGGTGAGCTTCTGGAACTGTTAAACGCACATAAAGCAAAAGCAACCTTTTTTTCTATGGGAATCAGGCTCGAGCGTTGTCCTAGTTTGGGATTACGTATTGTTCAAGAGGGTCACGCCCTCGCGAATCACTCCTACAATCATCCACGTTTTGACCATATCTCTATTACTGAACGTAATCAGCAAATTGAAAAAACTAACAGCGCGATTAAGCAGCTAACTAATACTGATTGTCGCTTATTTCGTTCGCCGCAAGGCCGTTGGGATTCTTCTTTACTCGGTTATTTGATTCGCCGTGGTATTACCGCTGTGCATTGGAGCCGTGATTCTCTTGATTATAAAAAAGAACCTACCGAGCAATTGATAAAACGTTTTAACGACCAGCCTGTTACTGCTGGCGATATAATTTTATTTCATGATGACAATAACTTGTGTATAGACGCATTAGCGGTGCTTATTCCGCAATGGCAAGCACAAGGTTTTGAACTTAAAGCACTGGAGAGCTAAGTTAAAATGAATATTTTATTCCACCATCGTACACGTGGCAGAGGTGCCGAAGGCGTACATATTCGTGGGGTGGTAAAAGGGCTGAGAGAGTTAGGCCATAAAGTGAGTATTCTGTCGTTACCCGGTGCTGACCCAGAAGAAGAGCTACCTACCACTCCAGGGCCAAAAGAAGCTTCGGCGCAGTCCAGCAGCGCGGCGAAACCTCCTGTAAAGAAAGGGTTATTTTCTCGTTTAACAGAGTTAACCAAGTATACCCCCGAGTTTGTGTTCGAATTATTTGAGTTGGCTTTTAATCTGCTTGCATGGTGGCGTTTACGTAAAACGGTTAAGCAGCAAAATATCGAACTTATTTACGAGCGTTACTCGTTGTTTATGTTTGCTAGTGTGTGGTGGGCTAAAAGGCACAATATTCCGATCGTGTTGGAGATTAATGACTCTTGTTTGGTACATCGTGTGCGAGAGCTGTTTTTTCAACGCTTTGCCCGCTCGGTAGAACGTTGGATCTTTAGTAATGCGACTGGATTAGTATTTATTTCTAGCCGTTTCCAGCAAGTCGCGCAAGATGCCTACCCTGATATCGCTCCCTCGGTTATTTCGCCGAATGCCGCTGACTTAGACCAGTTTGTAATAGATAAACCCGCTGCCCAACAACTACGCGAAAAGCTTAAGGTAGAAGACAAGGTAGTTGTGGGGTATGTGGGGGCATTTGTGCATTGGCACGGCATTGATTGGTTTGTTGACCTAATAGCAGAGCGCCTTAAAGATTATCCCAATATAGTGCTGTTGCTGGTGGGTGACGGAGCCTGTTACGACAGTATCAAGCAACGCATTGCCAGTGCTGGGGCTGAATCGCAAATTATTATGCCAGGGCGAGTCGCTCATGACCAAGTACCCACGTATTTGTCGGCGATGGATTTTGGTATTTTACCCGACTCAAATGATTATGGCTCGCCCATGAAGTTGTTTGAATTTATGGCTATGGGTAAAGGTATGGTAGCACCAGACTTTACCCCTATTGATGAAGTAGTAGCAGACGGCGAAACCAGTTGGTTATTTAAAGCCAATGACCGTGAAGCTTGTGTTGAGAAAGTATTAGCCTTATCTGCGCAGCCAGATCAACAACAGTTAGTGGGCGAACAAGCGCGCGCCTATATAGAGCGCGAAAGGCAATGGCGCCACAACGCTGAACAACTATTAACATTGGTGAAATGATGGAACGATTGAAAGCTGATTTCCGCCGAAAACAAGAAATTTTTAAGGAAGACGGTGCTGATGTGAGCATGTTGCGAGTAGTGATGGCTGACGGTTCAAGTGCCAATATCCTTTACCGCTGTATGCGCTGGTTTGCCACTCATCGTTTAGGTTTAGTAGCGTACTTTTTTCAATGCTTGAATAAGTTTATCAATGGCTGCGTTATTGGCAGTGGAGCTGAGTTTGGCCCGGGTTTTGTGATTATGCATCCGGTAGGCATTGTGATTAATTCCAAAGTGCAAGGTGAAGTGAACATCACCTTAGAAAGTGGGGTGGTCATTGGTGATGAAAAAGGCAAATCTCCGCGCTTAGGCTCGAACATTTTTGTCGGCGCTGGCGCTAAAATAATTGGTGATTTACGCGTTGCTGATAAGGTGAAAATTGGTGCCAATGCAGTACTCACTAAATCGGCAGAAGAGGGCGCGACCATGCTAGGGATTCCTGCGCGTCGGTATCAGCGAACAACCGAACAAGCGGAGCAATAGTCATGGAGCTAATTTTTTGGATTGCGGTTGCTCTCATCGCTTATAGTTATGTAATTTACCCCTTAGTATTGCTGGTTGTGAGTGGTATTAAACAAGCTATTCGGGATACTCGCTATTTGTGGCGTCGTCATGAACGTCGTTCTGATGAGCCCGAAAACTGGCCTTCAGTATCAATTATTATTGCCGCCTACAACGAAGAGCAATGCCTGCAACAGCGCATCGATAACCTACTGCAGCTTAATTACCCTAAAGATAAACTAACCATTCATATTGGTTCTGATGGTAGTACTGATTCTAGCGCCGACATTTTAACGGCAGTAGACGCTAGCCACTTTAAGGCCCATATTTTTGAGCAAAACCGCGGCAAAATAAATGTGCTTAATGATCTCGTTGAACTGGCCGAAGATTCGATTTTGGTGATGTCTGATGCAAACACACATTTTGAAGCCGATGCGATTGAGAATTTGGTCCGTCATTTCGATAGCGACGATATTGGAGCTGTATGTGGTGAGTTGCATTTAGTCGACTCTGAATCAAAAGATAACAAAGACGGTATATACTGGCGTTATGAGCAAATGCTTAAGTTTCATGAGTCCCGTCTTGGTGCGTTACTTGGAGCGAATGGCGCTATTTATGCGATTGCTAAACCGCTCTATCAAGCCCTGCCAGCCAACACGATTGTTGATGACTTTATGATTGTTATGAACGTATCTAAAGTAGGCAAAAAGGTCTTATATGAGCCAAACGCAGTGGCTTACGAAGAAGTGGCTCCTTCACTTCATGACGAAGAAAAGCGTCGTATTCGAATTGGTACTGGTAACTATCAAGCTTTCACACGTTGTTTATGGGCGCTAAACCCTTTACAAGGTGCACGTTTCTTTTCTTACCTTAGCCATAAGGTGTTGCGCTGGTTTACTCCGCATTTAATGCTAGTGGCGCTTGTCTCTAATGTACTTTTAGTCAAAGAAGCATGGTACGCCGGCCTATTGGCCATTCAAATCGCCGGCTACTTAGTCGCTGCGTGGGGAAATAGCCGGAGTAAGCAGGGAAAAAGCCTACCCGGTAGTATCGCTTTTTTAACTTTTTTTGTATCAATGAACATGGCTTTATTAAAAGGCTTTTACTCATTCTTGTTTAAAAATGTGCAAGGCACATGGCAAAGGACTTCACGGTGATCATCTTTTCTATTTTCTTATTGCTGGCGCTGCTTGGGGCTGCGTTGGTAACCCTTATTATTCGCAAAAAACACATGCATTTGTGGTTGTCTCACTATTTAAAGCAAAAGTTTAGGCCGAAAGCTCATTTTGAAGGGCCAACGCATGTTTTGTTCTGTTTTGTTGACCACTACGAGCCGCAGTGGGGCAAGAATATTAGCTTGGAACAAGAACGAGCTAGGGTTGACCGGTGGTTTAACGAGTACCCAGAAGTTGCGGGCAAACACCAAGATGCAGACGGCTGCTTCCCTAAGCATTCCTTTTTCTACCCAGAAGAAGAATACCGATTTGAACATTTAGCCAAAGTAGCCGATTTATGTGCACGAGGCTTTGGTGAGATTGAAATTCACTTACATCATGACGATGATACCAGTGATAATCTGCGTAAAACCCTAGAAGGTTTCACTGAGTTATTACACGAGAAACATGGGGCTTTTGTCCGTTGTGAAACCACTGGAAAGTTGCAGTATGCCTTTATTCACGGAAATTGGACCTTGGATAACTCTCACCCCGACGGAAAGCTTTGTGGGGTAAATGATGAGCTAATTGTACTAAGAGAAACCGGTTGTTTTGTCGACTACACTTTCCCATCAGCACCGAGTGTTACGCAACCAGCAACGGTTAATGCTATTTATTACGCTAAAGATGACCCACATGCGCCTAAATCTCACAATACCGGCAAAATGGTGAAAGTAGGTGGTGAAACTTGGGGTGATTTGATGTTGATTAATGGCCCCTTAGATTTGAACTGGAAAGCCCGCAAAAAGGGGATCTTCCCACAAATTGAGAATTCCGATATCCGTACCAGCATGATGCCGACCAAAGACCGCGTAGATTTATGGGTCAATGCCAATATCCATGTTGAGGGCCGTCCTGAATGGCGTTTCATCAAGATCCATACTCATGGTACTCAAGAAGCAGACATGCCAACCTTATTAGGTAAACCTTTCGATGATATGTGTAGCTACCTAGAGAGCAAGTATAATGACGGTAGCAACTACGTATTGCATTATGTGTCGGCGAGAGAAATGTACAACATGGCCAAAGCGGCAGAAGCTGGTGAAACAGGTAATCCGCACCTTTATAGGGATTATGTGGTTAAAGCGCCACACTATAAAACCTTAGAAGAGCATGCCGATGCTGAGTAGAGCCAAAATAAGGCAGTTCTTATTTGGTGCTCGTACCGTTTCTGATAAGCGCTGGCAGCAGCGTTCACCAGGGGTGTATGTATTTAATTATCACCGGATTGGCGATGCTCGCTTTAGCGAGTTTGATCCCAATGTTTTTAGCTGCACATCAGAACAGTTTGAGCAGCATTTACGTTTCTACAAACAAGAGTTCACGGTAGTAAATGAATCTGAGTTACTCAGCCTATTAGATTCGAATAAACCGATTACCAAGCCTTATGCATTGATTACTTTTGATGATGGCTATATCGATAGTTACCAGCATGCTTTTCCTTTGCTTAAAAAGCATGATTTAAGCGCTGTGTTTTTTGTGGTGACCGAATATACCGATGGCGGAAGTTTTGCCTGGTGGGATGAAGTTGCCTGGCTGGTTAAGCATTGCCAGCTTAGCCAGTTAAAACTAGAACATTGGCCTGATGCGGTTGATTTAACTGGCAAAAATGAAACTCAAAATATTCGTAAAGTGCTGTATGCCTTTAAAGCTGATCAGCAGTTTTCGATGGATGAAAAGTTAGCTCAACTTAGAGTGATATGCAAAGCGCCCGTTTTGCCCGGCTCCAACAGTTTGTTTGCTAATTGGCAACAGCTTAAGGAGATGGCTGATGCTGGGATGACGATAGGATCGCATACTCAAAGTCATCCAATTTTGGCTCACTTAACGCCGCAGCAACAACGTATAGAGTTGCATGAGTCGCGTATCTTTATTCAAGACCAGTTGAGCAACTCAGTGAGTATGTTAGCGTATCCCGTTGGCAGAACGGATAGCTTTACTGAGCAGACCCAAGAGATGGCTAAGCAATGCGGCTATCGTCTCGCATTTTCTTTTATGAACGGGATTAACACTAAGCTGACAGAGCAAAGTGCGTACTCACTAAAGCGTATTTCAGTTGATGGCAATAAATCCGTAGACTCGCTTAAAGTTCAAGTGATGGCGTTGCATGACAAGTTAGCGCGTTAGCGGGCTAATTTGCCGACTTTCTTGATTTGCACTTTACTTGATGAGCGACCGTTTTTCTTGGCCTCGTTTAGTCATAATCAGGAATGGTAGAAATGTGCAAATCCCTTAATAAATCGATAAGCTACTTTCCAGCCTTGATGCTGTTTTTATTGTTAACGCTAAAAGTCTCGGCAGCAGAAGAGGGTTTAGTTCAAGCAAGCATCTCATCGATACCAAGCAGCAAACCTTACCATTACTTTGTGTTACCGATTCCCAACTTCACTATTTCAAATCAGCTGGGCTTTGAACTCAGCCAATCAGGGAAAACACTCGACTTTAGCGCTTCGGCTCATCTTAGTTGGCCGCAAGTAGGAGGCGCTAAGTTTTATAGAGGCGTACTATTTAAGGTCGAAGGTTTGGATACTGGTGAACTTGAAATTCGCTGGGCAAAAAATCTCACAAAACCAAATGATGGAGTAAAACTAGAAGAAGCCCTATTGGTTGAGGCTAATTTTACTGAAAAATGGTTAAACTCAGCGCTTTACTCACCACTTATCTACAACGCAAACAATATCGATTGGGGTTGGTTTGATAACGCGTATTGGCGTTATGCTGCTTATAGCGGTGATGAGGCTCTTATCGCTGAGCTTAGTAAACCCAAAGACCCAGCGAAGAAAACGACGCTCCCCAGTAATAGCGCAGCGCCATGGCTATATGATAGGCCGTATACTTTCTATCAACTGTATTTTAAAACCGCCGACTCTCGTTGGAAAAAAACGGCTCACCAAAAAGCACAGTTTTTTATCAGTCAGTTAGATTCTAATGGAGACTTTTCCTTGAAGGGCTCAGCAGATCTTAAGTACATGCTAAGTGCTGGGCTGCTAATTGATTATTTGTTTTACCCTAAGCTGTCTACCAAGCTAGCGATTGAGAATATGACGCCGAAAGGGCTTAAGTGGCCAGCAACTTACAGCACCAAACTAGGGTTTTGGACCGAGCGGCACTTGTCGGTAGCGCTCGGTTTGGCACTAAATCAATGGGAGCTCGATAGCACTGCGCAATCGTTAAGCCGGATTGAGCAACTACTGAGTGGAATTAAACAAAATCTATGGGTGCCCGCTCCCGGACAGGGCGGCTGTTTAAAGCATAGCTTGAAGGCACACTCTAATAAAAACAGTCAAGAGATGGTGTGTTCCCCATGGATGAGTGCTTTGGTAGTAGAACAGTTGTGGCGTTATTTTTGGTTAACTAACGATCAGCAAGCGGCTCAATTGATTGTAGATTTTGCAGAAATGCTGCTTCAACAAGGGCTATATACTGTGGAATACAAAGGTAAGACTCTTTATATCCCAGATTATTTAGTGTTCTTTAAAAAATCTATTTTTCAAGACCGTAATTCTTGGACCGAGCGGCAACATGCTTGTGACGTAGTGGGCATGGTTTATAAGGCTGTATATTTGAAGCGTGAACGTGGCGAAGACGAGTTTTTATTAGACTTACTTGGGCAGGAACTGCTAAAAACGTGCGATGGAACGATGAATAAAAAAGGTAAAACCGCTGCTGGCCAACCGGCTTGGGCCTTAAAACCACTAAGAAAATTTAATTGGTGGTTTGCCAGTAACGGTTCGTTAACTTGGATCTTGAAACAATAACTTGGTGTTTTCAAACAAACCTAATTGCTGTTCTAGCGCCGCTCTTTCGCGAGTACAGCTAGCGTCAGCACACAAGACTGAAGCGGCTACAATAGCACTCTTACGCTTGCCTGCTAGTACCTCTGAAAAGCGCTGAGATCTAAGTGCGCCTCTATTGGCCACCAAGCCGTTAGCGCCCGCATAACTATAGGCTAACAGGGCTGGTTGATTAGCTCTTGAGCGAAAGTATACAAAGTTAGTGCGAAGGGTATTCTCAGTTTTTTTCACTCGCATATTCTCAGGCACCACTTCATTTAAATAAAATGATGCTTTGTTGTCTAAGCCAAGGCCACTAAATAAATACACCCATTGCTGTAGCTCTATATCATCTACAGAAAGCGTTTGATGCTCTACCGATTGGTATTGGCTCACTTGGAGAGAGCGATGGTAGAGGACTTCTGATGGTGTCTGCTGGCTGTTTAGCTGATTCGCATCAACCACTGGCCAATCCAATAGGCTTGGAGAGAAAACCAATAGAGCAAGAATGAAGTACGCAAATACTTTTGGTGAAGGCTGGCTTACTTCAACAGGTTTCGCTCGTGGTAAAGGATCTTGAGCGAGTTTACCGCCGACATAAAAAGCAAACAGCAAGTAAGGAATGTATAAATACCAGCCTAGATTATTATGGTCGTGAATTAAGTCACTTTGCATTTGGGTTTCGTGACCAACCAGAATAATAATGATGATACGTACCCAGTTAACCAATAACGCGCCGACCATACACACAACAAAAAAGGTAGCAGCTTTACGTGCGCCTCGAATATTAAAATAGATATACAACAAACATAAAAACAACGAAGTAATAAAGTAGCGCAAGCCACTACAGCCATTCGCTATCTCAAAACGACCTGAAGGAATAGACACCACATTGCCTTCAAAAAAGCTCGGTACGTGGGTATAGGCCATCACCATTTCTACAACATTGGTAGACAGTGTCTGCAGTGGTGGGGATAGAATCCCCCAAATTGGTGTAGCAAATAACATGACTAGAGCGTACACATATAAACTTTTGTGATGTTTAAATACGCTCAATAAGCTAAACAGTAATACGAAAGGGAGTAGGGCGCGCACCGGTAGACTAATTTGGCTCAAATACAGCAGCAGCTCTAAAGCTAGGCAAAGAATCAGAGGGATTAGCCAAAGACTAGGAGCTTGGCGAAACTGTAGTTCTTGTCGACAATCATAAAGCACATAAAGTGCTACTAAAGGAATGAGAAAGGCATGTGAGTAGGTGCCGTCATCAAAACTGTAGCGCCAAACATCCAATAGCACTGGCCAAAATAGCAAAGCAACTGATGCGGTAACCACTAAGACCATTATAGCTTGAAGATTACCGCTATTAGCGTGCCCTTGCTCTACATTATCTGGCTCCAAAAATTAGCGCCCTTTACCAAACAAGATGATCTCTGCGGTTCTTACTAGAATCAATAAATCCAGTAAGAAGCTGCGGTGCTTAATGTAATACAGGTCAAACTTTAACTTTTCTAAGGCATCGGCTTCAGTGCTTCCATATGGATACTTAAGCTGTGCCCAACCGGTTAAGCCAGGTTTTACATTGTGACGTTGATTGTAATAAGGAATCGATAACACTAATTCTTTTACAAACGCTGGGCGTTCCGGACGAGGACCTACAAAGCCCATATCTCCGATCAATACATTGTAAATTTGTGGTAATTCATCAATGCGGTATTTGCGAATGAAGTTACCTACTTTTGTTACGCGAGGGTCTTCTTTCTGAGCCCATTTTGCGCCGTCTTTTTCTGCGTCGGTACGCATACTGCGGAACTTAAAAATATTAAATGGCTGACCATTTAGACCAATTCGCTCTTGCGAATACAGGACCGGGGCTTTAATGCCTTCTTCTAGCTTGATCATAATGACAGTAATTAGCATCAGCGGCCAAGTTAGAGACAATACGATTAAGCCTAAGAAGGTATTACATACCCAGTCTAAAGAACTACGTAAGTAGTTGGTAGAGTGGAAACCGTTACTATAAATAACCCAAGATGGGTAAATAAGGTTTACCGCAATTTGCCCTGACTCGCGCTCGATAAAGTCAATGATATCGGTAATTTCTACACCGCGAAGTTTACATAGAAACAAGCTGTCCACTGGCAAGTTAGCGCGTCGCTCATCTGCAGCAATCACTATCTCTTCAATGCCATTTGCGAGAACATAAGATTCAAGCGGTTGGTCGAGTTCAAGGATGGTTTCACGTTTAATGCCGTCTTCAGAGTCACCAGGCATACTGATGAAACCTGCCATCTCAAAGCTAACTCGGTCAGACTTGCGGCGCATTCTCTTTTCAATAATGCTCGCGCGCTCACCTGCACCTAAAACTAAAATGCGTTTTCTGCCCATATGCTCGTATTGCATTTTCAAGGCGAAATAACGAATTGTAGTCAGGCCCATCATTACGGCTGCGTAAAGTAATTCACGGAAATTACCCGGCAATACATCAAGCGGCGTTAATACATATACAACCGAAGAGATAAAGTAACCTAAAGCAATACTCACTAACAGTCGACGAATGACTCCTCGAAAGGTTTCACGTATTTTTTGGTTGTATAAGCCAACAGAAAGGATGGAGAGTTGAATAGGAAAGGTAAATGCTAGGCAGTGCATCAATAAGATACCCTCACCGTAGGCAGGAATACCTTCAAAACCGCTGAAGCGAAGAAGCTCAACGCCGATGACAAAAACCCCAATGAGCAATAAAAATTCGGCGAGAATAATTGCTCTACTACCAGGATCTAGATTGTGAAATTTCGAACCAGCCACGCTTCTTCCTTGAAACAATTTAAATTTAAATTTTAAGATTGACCAGTATACCGAGATTTAAACACAGAGCCACAAAAAATCGGTTCTACTTGTGCGCCTTCAGTTAACAGCAGAATTGTTACCTTAGCTTTACATTTACAACGGCCTGAAGATAAATATCGATATATTAAAACTATTTAGCTCAAGAGATTTACAACATGCGTCCCCGCACACTATCATGGGAAAAAGGACTTTCTCAATCAATGTTATTTGATGGACACTCAGCGTAATGGATAGTGCTATGAAAAAACTAAATCAAGCGGTAGTTAAACTACTCTCGGTAATGGCGTTAGGGCTTTTCCTTAGCGCATGTTCAAACAATTTACCCACCTTACCTAGTGCGTCGGTTAACCCTTCGCTCACCGAAAATCCCGCCGATTATAAATACTTGATTGGTCCGGGTGATGATCTAAACATCTTTGTTTGGCGAAACCCTGAAATTTCAGGCACTTTTATTGTTCGCCCAGACGGTATGGTTTCAACCTCTTTAGTTGAAGACCTAGAAGTGTCGGGTAAAACGCCGACTGAACTAGCCCGTCTTATCGAATCTGAATTGGCCGAATTTATTCGTGACCCGATTGTAACGGTAACGGTAGAAGGTTTTATTGGGCCGTTTAGCGAGCAAGTTCGCGTTATTGGTGAAGCCTTTGAACCGCAAGCCATTAACTACCGCGAAGACATGACACTGCTTGATGTAATGATTCAGGTGGGCGGTTTAACCGAGTACGCCGATGGTGATAATGCACGTTTGGTTCGAGTAGTAAGTGGAGAGCAGCGCTCTTATAACGTACGTGTAGGCAAACTAATACAAGATGGTGAGATTGAAGCCAATGTAGATGTTCTTCCTGGCGATATTATTATTATCCCAGAAGCTTGGTTTTAGTCGGAGTAGTCGTTTAAATGCAAGAGTTAATTGAGGATTTTTTGCAATACCTGCGAGGGGTATGGTTAAAACGCCGTTATATTTTAATCGCTTTGTGGGTCATCTGCCCAATTGGTTGGATAGCGGTAACATTGATGCCAAATCAATATACTGCTGAGGCTAGGGTCTACGCAGACACTCGTTCGTTGTTGCAACCTCTGTTGAAAGGTTTAGCCATTCAGACCGATCCTAGTCAGGAACTGGCGATGATTGTTAAAACCTTACTGAGCCGCAACAACCTAGAGAAGATTGCTCGGGCGAGTGATGCTGACGTTCGAGTTAACAATAGCGCTGAGTACGATGAGCTATTAGATAATTTAAAAGAAAAGATCGACATCGATAAAACCCGCCGAGAGAATCTTTATACTATTACTTTCGTGGCCGATTCTCCGCAATATGTACGCGATGTTGTACAAGCAGCGCTTGATGTCTTTGTTGAAAATACTCTTGGAGAAAAGCGACAAGATACTGATACCGCTAATTCGTTTATTAATCAGCAAATTGAAGAATATGAAACACGCCTAATTGAAGCTGAAAAGCGCTTGGCGTCATTCAAACAAGAATACACTGCATTTTTACCCGGTAAAGAGTCAACTTATTATAGTAACTTGGAAGGGGTTAAAAAGCTGCTTGAAGAAACTCGTTTGGAGCTAAGTGAAGCTGAAACCAAATTGGTGTCAGCACGTTCTCAATTGGCTAGCGAAGAGTTGTTAGCGTCACAGCAAACAGCCAGAGTTCGCACTGAGTTTGATGACCGTATTATCTCAATGCAAACGCGCTTAGATGATTTGCTGCTGCGCTATACAGAGCGCCACCCCGATGTGGTAGAGGTCCAGCGCCAGATTGAATCTTTGCAGAAGCAAAAAGACAATGCGATTACTACAGCTAAAACACCTGCTGCTATCGCTTCCGAGTCGGTCATTTATCAAGACTTAAAGATTACGGTGAGTCAGCTAGAGAATGAAGTGGCTTCGCTAAAAGTGCGTGAAGAGCGTCATGCCGAGAAAGTAGATACTTTGCAAGAACAGCTGCGTCAGGTGCCTGATGTTGAAGCGAAATTAACCGGCCTAAACCGTAATTACGAAATCACTAAATCGAAATATGAAGATCTCTTGTCTCGTAGAGAGAGCGCGCAAATTTCACAAAGCGCCGGTAAAACAACCGATGACATTAAGTTTAGAGTGATTGATGCGCCGCGTGTACCTCTTGTTCCTTCTGGGCCAAAGCGACCCTTATTAATTGCTGGAGTATTGATTTTTGCTCTCGCGGTTGGCGGCGGTATGTCGTTTGCGTTTAGCCAAATAAATCCTGTGGTATCAAGCCTACAACAGTTATATCAGCAAACTGGCTATCCTGTGCTGGGTGTGGTTTCGGCGACTGAAAGTTCTGGATTGATGAAAATAGAAAAGCGCAAAATGCGGCTATTTGTTTTATCAAATACCGTTTTGTTATGTGGCTTTGTAGGGTTTATGGTGATTAATTTGCTACCCGGATTACACAATAAGATTATTGCAGGGTTAGGTGGAGTAGGTTTGCTATGAGCACGATAGAAAAAGCAATGGGTAAGCTTGCAAAGCAAGCCCAAGCCAATCAAGCACCAATTGATGTCCCTGCAGCAGAGCAAGCTGCAGTTCCTGGAACTGAGGCCGCGACAACTCCAAGCAAAAGAGTTGATAAACCGGTTCTACAAATTGATTCAGCAGTACTGAAACGTTTGGGGATGTTATCTGACATTCGCTCTCGCGAAACCAGAATGCTTAGCGACGAGTATCGCGGGATTAAGCGTAAGCTGCTTAAAAATGCTTTTGAGCCGGGGTTAATCCCACAAAACAAAAGTAACCTGATAATGGTGACTAGCGCTAACCCAGGTGAAGGTAAAACTTTCACCTCAATTAACCTAGCGCTTAGCTTAGCCTTAGAAAAAGATAAAACGGTGTTGTTAATTGACTCCGATGTGCTTAAACCGACGGTGAGTAAAACCTTAGGTATTGGCCAGCACATGGGCTTAATGGAGTATTTGCTAGGGCAAACCAATGATGTTGCTGATGTGATTTATCACACCAATATTCCTAATTTAAGAATTATGCCTGCCGGCATGCCGCATCACTTGAGCAACGAATTGTTAGCGAGTGAAAAAATGCGCTCTCTGACTCAAGAGCTGAATAGCCGTTATTCAGATCGCGTTGTATTGTTTGATAGCCCACCAGTATTAGGCGTGAATGAAACCGTTGTGTTGTCTAACTTTATTGGTCAGGCAGTGGTAGTGGTAGAGCAAGATAGTACCAAAATGGCGGCAATTAAATCAGCGGTATCGCAGTTTAGTGAAGAGCTGGCGATTGGTTACGTATTGAATAAAGCAGTGCACGGAAAAACAGGGACTTACGGTTATGGCTACGGATACGGCTATGGATATGAGGAAGAACGCAGCGCCTAGTGTTGTTCTTGCGCTTGCTATCGCTTTAGGACTGCCTACTTCAGCTTATGCTGCTGAAGTGCAGTTTCGCCCTGAAATTGGTGCCGAGTTAGTTTATACCGATAATGCGGGTTTAAGTGAAGAGTCTCCTGAAGCTGGCGAAATCGGTATTTTGTCTGCAGGCATCGTATCTGAAGTTATCGGTAAAGACGGAGAAATGTCCTTAGACTATCAAGCTCGTCAAACCTACCATTCCTATGACTCAAACAAAAACCAGCTCTACCATGAGTTGGATTTTGCTGCCGACAAAAAATTGGGTAAATCAGGTTTTAGCGTTGATGCGATTGCATCGATTGATATTTTGCCAGCAGAAGTAAGCAGTAATGCTATTACAGATATTATCTCTGGTGATTTAATTCAAGGTAGTGAGCTAGGTTTAGGCCTGAGTTACCAGTCCAATCGCCGTAAATGGATAGATCTAAGCGCTCGAGCGGGTGCAAGTTTATATCGTTACGAAGATGACCGTGGTAACAATAATGATTTTGACGGCTCTTTGCTGTTTAAGAATGGCCAAAAGGTTAATACTGTTTTCTGGTTAGTGGATTCGAGTTATATCAAACGCGAAGCTCGCGGTAACTCTAAAGAAACGGAAAACGTAAAGTATAAAGGTGAGTTTGGTCTGCAACAGCGTTCTGGCTTCAGCCCATTTATCCGTTATTACGCAGAAAGCTACCTAGAAGGCGTGAGTTCTTCTGAAAAAGTCGGTGAATCTGAAAGCTGGGGCCCGGCTATTCGCTATTTTCGCTCACGCTTAAGTTACTTAGAACTCAGCTATAACTTTTCCTTAGATAAAGATAAAAACGATGATTACGTAGGCACTGCGCTAAACTTGGAGCCTAACCGTCGAACTAAGCTGTTTTTCGAGTACAGCAAACGCTTTTACGGCAACGCTTATGAGTTCACTTTTAATCACAAAAAGCGCCGCGTAACAACAGACATTAGCTACATTGAAGAGCCAACCAGTTTTGATCGTCGTTTCTTTGTAGAAGGTGATAGCGTAGAAGAGCAAAAGTTAGATAAAACGTTTCGCTGGAACAGTGATTTAAATTTACGTCGGTCAGGCATCGATGTCGAATTGCGTCATCAAACTCGCGAAGGCTTGCGCAGTGATAGCGACTTTATTAAAGACATTACCTACGGTGGTGGTATTGGACTTGACCACAAGCTTAGTCGTAATTTAACCATAGCCTTTGGGTTTGATTATGACCACTATACGTTTGACCGCCTTAACGGCACCGACCAAATTGATAAATATAGCCGCTATGATTTATCTTTAAATCAAGATCTTATCGAGGGTTTCTTTCTCACGTACCGCTACCAATATACCCATCGTAGCTCAAATACTGCAGGTAGAAACTATGACGAAAACCGAGTATCGATTAACGCGACTAAGCAGTTTTAAGCATGTATGAATCTTTTTTTGGCTTAAGTGATAAACCATTTAAGCTTAGCCCAGACCCTAAATTTTTCTTCGCTAGCCCGCACCATGACCGTGCAGTGTCTTATCTACGTTATGGCCTTTCACAAGGAGAGGGCTTTATTGTTGTGACTGGACCAATTGGTACCGGTAAAACCACCATCGCCCGTAGTTTACTGGCCTCAATTGATGACTCGATTGTTGCCGCGCAAATTGCCACGACCAAGCTTAACCCAGACGAGTTAGTACGCTTAGTTGCCGCACAGTTTAATATTGACGTAGAAGGGCTCAATAAGGCCGATATTCTTAAACGTTTTGAGCAATATTTATTAACCCTAAACAAACAAGGCAAACGTGCTCTATTGGTGGTGGATGAAGCTCAAAATCTGCCTGCTGAAACAGTAGAAGAGCTGCGAATGCTGTCTAATTTTCAGCTCAATGATAAGCCCTTGTTCCAAAGCTTTCTATTAGGGCAAGAAGAGCTTAAGCCGATTATTGAATTACCTGAAATGGAGCAGTTTAGGCAGCGAATTATTGCTTCTTGCCACCTTCAGCCATTAGATGCGGATCAAACTCAAGGTTATATCCTGCATCGCTTAAAACAAGTCGGCTGGAACGAAAACCCAAAATTGGATGACGATATTTTTCAGCAAATTGCTGACTTTACCAAAGGGATTCCGCGGAAAATTAACATTTTTGCTGATCGCTTGTTTTTGTATGCTTTTCTTGAAGATCTCCATACTATTTCGCATGCTGATGTTGCTTCAGTGATTGAAGAAATGGGGGGCGAGCTTTCTGGATCGCTACAGGGTACGCCAGAACAACAGGGTGTTTCAGATATTGACGAAGTGCTCGGGCGCCAATATGAAAGCGCCATGGATGGGCAAAATCTGACTCGCGGTGCAGTGCTTAGTGACAATCAAATTAAAGCCAACCTATTGGACGTGTCTAGTTACCTTGAAGAAGTGGTGCTGCGAAAGATAAAAATCATTCGCTACTTAGATAAAATGATCGAAAAGAAGCGCAAAGAAATCGTTGAGTTAAGCGAAAACAATTAGACAAAGCCGCACGCTTTTATAAATACTCCCTAGTTAATACATGGAAGATCTCATTTGAGTATTATTGTTGGATTATTGGGATACAGCATAGCTGCAGTGGTGTATTTGCTGTTTAGTTTGCTGCTGTTAACGACCGTACAAAGCGGTTTTCAACGTAAAGCTCTCAGCTGGGTGGTATTTTTTACTCTGCTTTGGGCCGCCGTTGGGGCCAGTCAAATTCGGTTCGCCTTTCCCTTAGGCTATTTTTATGCGGTTGAAACTATCCGTAATGGTTTATGGTTTCTACTGCTTTACGCCACCATAGCTCCTCGCTTTGAGCTAACTAATTTGCTTAACGGCCCATGGCGCAGAAAAGGTGTTCTTCTCGGGCTACTTATTACCGCTTGCTTGCAACTCTTCGTGGCGGTTAGCAACCTGCCGTTAAATCAGCTTTGGTTGGTAACTCAGTTAGCGCAAACCGTTATTGGTTTATGGTTAATAGAGCAGCTTTACCGTAGAATTGAAGTCAACGCGCGCCCAACCATTAAACCAATGTGTTTAGGCCTTGGTGGCATGTTTGCTTTTGATTTTGCCTTATATGCGAATGCACTGATCACATCGGGGATTTCTTTTGATTTTTGGAGTTTGCGCGGTTTCGTTGCCGTTCTCGCAGCCCCATTAGTGCTATTAAGCGCGCGTAGAATTAAGCGTTGGTCTACCAAGATTTACGTTTCTCGTGATGTTATCTACCACAGTACCTTACTGCTAGTGGCTGGTGGTTACTTACTCATGATGGCGCTTGTGGGCTATTACATTCGCTATGCGGGTGGTGATTGGGGAAGCATGGCACAAAATGGTTTCTTTGCTTTAAGTGCCCTGATACTAGTGAGTTTGTTTCTATCTGAGCGTTTGCGTAAGCAGCTTAAGGTGCAAATTACTAAACATTTCTTTGCTAATAAATATGAGTACCGCGAAGAGTGGATGAAGTTTGCCGCCGTTCTGGAAGAAGACGGTGTATCACCTTATAACATTGCACTAAAAGCAATTAACCAACCATTTGACTGCCAATTTGCTAGCTTGGCAATTATTGAGAACGGTCGTTTCACGGTGAAATCTTGCTATAACGTCGCAGATGATGACCCACAAGTTTTACTGTGTTTAGAACACTTGGCCTTCCAAGCGATTGAACATCAATGGATCATTGATATAGACGAATTGAAAGAAGACTCTAGCGTTGTACCGTTTACGGTTTCCTCTGAGATGCTGCAACAAGTCAGTAAGTTTAGTTACTTGGTTCCCACTAGCACTGGTGAGGGGTTTAAAGGTGTCATTCTATTGTCATCACCTACCGCTATCCACAGCGTTAACTGGGAAGATCGAGACTTAATGCGCGCGATTAGCCGCCAGTTAGCAGTATTCCTAAATTTGCATCGCTCTAACTTAGCGCTAGCCGAAAGCCAGCAGTTTGATACCTTTAATCGCATGTCGGCTTATTTGGTTCACGATCTAAAGAACGTGTTGGCGCAGTTGCAGTTAATGTCTAAAAACGCTATTAAACATAAACACAATCCAGAGTTTATTGATGACGCATTCGAAACCGTAGATTCGGCAGCAAATCGTTTAGCTAAAGTGGTGGCGCATTTAAGTAAAAAGCAACGGGTAGATACTGTGGTCGCTCCCTTTTTATTAAAAAAGGCACTGCAGCAGGTCGTAGAATCGCGTTCAATGGGCCAACCTAAGCCGCAGTTACGTTTTTCTTTAGAAGACGACTTTGAGTTAGTTGGCGACCAAGAGCGTTTTATTAATGTGCTTTCTCATTTAGTACAAAATGCTCAAGACGCTACTCAAGCCTCTGGCGAGATCTTGATTAAGGCGAGCTCTCAGGACAAAGATTGCATCGTAGAGGTTGAAGATAACGGCGAAGGGATGAGCGTAGAGTTTATTGATACGCGCTTATTCAAGCCATTTGATACCACCAAGGGTAATGCAGGCATGGGTGTAGGCGCCTATGATGCAAAACGCTTTGTTGAAGAACTTGGTGGGCATATACAGGTTAAGAGTCATGTAGGCGAGGGAAGTTTATTCCGCTTGTTTCTACCAATTCATAAGATTTAGCTGGCAGTTGCTGCGAGCTTGCGTAAACGGATGAAATAAACATGGAAACGTTACTGGTTGTTGAAGACGACCCTGGTATTCAAAAACAGTTGAAATGGAGCTTTAGCGACTACCAAGTGATTATTGCTGGTGATCGTAAAGAAGCGATCACCGCATTAAGACGTTACGAACCTAAAGTGGTAACCTTAGATCTTGGTTTACCACCAGATGAAGCCAACGCCAGTGAGGGTTTAGCAACTCTCAAAGAAATGCTTGAGCTAAACCCTAAGCTTAAAGTTATAGTGATCACCGGCAACGAAGAGAAAGACAACGCGCTTAGCGCTATTGCTATGGGCGCGCATGATTTTTATCAAAAGCCGATTGATGACGATACCCTCTCGGTTATTATCGCTCGCGCCTTTTGGGTTGCCAATATTGAGCTAGAGAATGAAGCGCTAAAAGGTGCTTCTTTAGATAACAATGGCTTTTTAGGGAACTCGCCAGAGGTTCAAAAAGTGTGCCGTATGGTAGAGCGTATTGCCCCTACTGAGGTCACTACGTTGTTGCTAGGTGAAAGTGGTACCGGTAAAGAAGTTCTTGCGCGAGCTATTCATCAGCAAAGCCCTCGTAAAGACCAACCATTTATTGCCATTAATTGTGCATCTATTCCAGAAAATTTGCTAGAAAGTGAATTGTTTGGATTTGAAAAAGGAGCCTTTACTGGGGCGCATAAAACCACTGAAGGAAAGATTGAGTGTGCCAACGGCGGCACCTTATTTCTCGATGAAATTGGTGATATGCCATATCCCTTACAAGCTAAAATTTTACGTTTCCTACAGGAAAAAATTGTAGAGCGAGTTGGTGGGCGTAAAGAGATCCCGGTGGATGTGAAAATAGTTTGCGCAACCCACCAAAACTTGCAGAACATGGTTGAGCAAAAAGAGTTCCGCGAAGATTTGTTTTATCGAATCAGTGAAATCACCATCAATATTCCACCATTGCGTGAGCGTGGAGAAGATGTGGTGTTGTTAGCGCGGGCTTTTTTGCAGAGCTACAATAAGCAAATGCAGCGTAACATTAATAACTTTAGTGATGATGCCATTACAGCTTTAACCAGTCACCGCTGGCCTGGCAATATTCGAGAGCTACAAAACAAAATTAAGTCTGCAGTTATTATGGCAGACAACAAGCAAATCACTGCGGAAGATTTAGCCTTGCCAATCGGCGATGAAGAGCAAATCAAGCTCGCCTTAAACTTACGTCACGTGCGTGAGGCCGCCGAGAAACAAGCCATTAATAAAGCATTAGCCTTAAGTAATGGGAACATTTCTAACACCTCCGGCTTGTTAGGCGTAACTCGACCTACCTTGTATTCTTTATTAGAAAAGTACGGATTAAAAACCGACTAGTTAATAAAACAACATCAACACTAAAAGCTGCTAAGCAGCCTTATCGCAACAAAAAATTGGGCTCCTGATGGACAATTCGCAAACAGAAATGAATATATTAGTGACTCCAGAAATGGCCAATTTCTCGGGTAAAATGCATGGTGGTGCCATGTTGAAAAAGCTTGATGAAGTGGCCTATACCACTGCCATTCAGTATTGCGGTAATTACGCTGTAACGCTGTCGGTAGACCAAGTGCTATTTAAGAACCCGGTTGAAATTGGCGAGTTTGTAACGTTTCTTGCATCGGTGAATTATACCGGTCGAACCTCAATGGAAATTGGCATTAAGGTAATAGCTAAAAACCTAAAAGAACAAACCGTTCGCCATACGCATTCGTGTTTCTTTACCATGGTTGCTGTAGACGACCAAGGCAACTCTGCGGAAGTTCCACCATTAAAGCCGGCAACCGAAGTCGCAAAACGCCGCTTTAGTGATGCCTTGCGCAGGCGTCAGCGCCGAATGGAAAAGGTGTAATTAATTTCACTATTGAGAAAGAAAAGGCCTGCATTAGCAGGCCTTTTTGTTTGCTTTGTAACAATCACTAATATCCATTTATTCGGTCGAAATATTCAGGCAAGAACAAGGAGATTTGCGGAATATAGGTAATCAATATCAGGAAGAACAGCAGTAAACTAAGCCAAGGTAAACAAGCCTTAATCACCCAACCCATACTCTTGCCAGTAATGCCCGCGGTCACAAACAAATTGAGCCCAACAGGGGGGGTCAACATTCCAATCTCCATATTCACCACCATAATAATGCCTAAGTGAATGGGGTCGATGCCCAACTGAGTAGCAATGGGGAACAGTATTGGCGCCATAATCAGCAATATTGCCGACGGCTCCATAAAGTTACCGGCAATCAGCAGTAAAATATTTACAACTATCAAAAACGCCCAAGGTTGTAGGCCATGAGCCACAATCGATTCGGCAATCATGTGTGGGATGCGCTCGGTAGTAAGCACGTGAGCAAACAACATCGCATTGGCAATAATGAATAGCAGCATAATGCTGACTTTTGCCGCATCTTTGATCACTTGGCGCACTTCTGGGTCGGTCACAGACTTGACTATGCTGATTGGAAATAACATCAAGTTACGGCTTGTGGCTGCCATCATGCTTTCGCCTTGATTTCGCCAAGCTTGTTCTTTGATTGGCCCAATATCTCTATAACCAAATACCGATACTAAAAAAGCATAAATAGCCGCCACCGAGGCTGCTTCGGTGGGGCTAGCAACACCGCCATAAATTGAGCCAAGTACAATAACAATCAGCATTAAGCCGCCGGTCGCTTTAAGCGCAGAAATGCCCCATTGGCGAATACCAGGGTAAGCCTGAGCAGGTAGGTTTTTAATTCTGGCCACAATGTATATGGCTATCATTAAAATGCTGCCCATCATTAGGCCCGGTATAAAACCCGCCATAAACATGCGCGAGGCCGATACTTCGGTAGCCGCTGCGTAAACCAGCATTACAATAGAGGGCGGAATTAGAATGCCCAAAGTGCCGGCGTTGGCTATAACACCTGCTGCTAGTGATTCAGGGTAGCCTGAGCGCACCATGCCAGCGATAACAATAGAGCCAATCGCTGCCACTGTTGCTGGGCTTGAGCCAGATACCGCAGCAAACAACATACAGGCCAGCACTGAAGCCATGGCTAAGCCGCCGCGAATGTGGCCAACACTGTCCATGGCGAAATTAATCAGTCTACGAGCTACCCCACCTGTAGATAAAAACGCCGAAGATAAAATGAAGAAGGGGATAGCAAGTAAGGTGTAGTGCTCTGAAGTGGCTTCAAATAATTTTAACGCCACCGAGGCTAACGAATCGTTAGAAAATAATAGTATGGTGGTCATACTGGCAAAACCAAGCGCAATAGCGATGGGCATACCAATAATCATGCATACAAACAGTAAGATAAATAAGGTGAAGGTAGTCATGGTCAGTTCCTTTGCCGCAAGCGCTTATAGTTTTTTTAGTTCGTCGGCCAATTGCATACTTTCTTTGGCCTCATCGGCGAGGTGGAAACCATCTTGCTGATTCGTCGCAACTTTCCATCCCACTTCTAAAAAGCGGATTAGTAGCAACACAAAGCCGATAAACAACACACTCATGGTCTTCCATTTCTCTATGGGCAAATCTTCCATTTCAATGGCTATGCGCTGCAACTTGCTGAGGTAAACCCAAGAGCCATACATAAATAAGCAGCAGTAAAATAAACATAGGGTTAGGGCGACTAAGGTGAGCCATTTTCGTTGGGTAGGTGGTAATACCTTTACAAAGGCGTCTACGCCAATGTGGGCGCCTTCACGCACACCCCAGCTAGCGCCAAGCAGCACTAACCAAGCCGAGCAATAGAGAGTGACCTCTTGTACCCAGTGAATGCCAGCGTTGAAAACAAAGCGCATAATCACTTCAACAAATACCAGCAGGGTCATAGTCACTAACAAAAAAGCAATGAAGTTTTCTTCAAAGCGTCGAAACCAAATCACAAACTTCATGGGATATCCTTATCAGTACACCGAATACTTTTTGGGTATACGGTGAAAGGGCGCAGAGCGAGGGGTCTCTGCGCAAGCCGTTTTATTGGTTAGCCGCTGCTGCAGCGTCGATAATGTTTTTGCCAATTTCACCTTCAAACTGCTGCCAAACGGGTTTCATAGCTTCTACCCATTGCATGCGTTGTTCAGGGCTTAAAGAAATAACTTCAGAGCGTTTAGAGGCCATAATGTTAGCCTTATCTTTATCCGCTTTTTGCGCCGCAATTTGGTTACCGTGAGCAACCGCTTCGTCTAGCGCCGCTTTTAGCTCTGTGCGAATATCGTCAGGTAACTCAAGCCAAAATTCGGCAGATGTAACGATCAGATAATCCAATACCCCGTGGTTAGATTCAGTAATGCTGGCTTGCACTTCAAAGAATTTTTTTGAATAGATATTCGACCAAGTGTTCTCCTGACCATCAATGGCACGGGTTTGTAATAGGGTAAATACTTCCGAGAAAGGCTTTTTCAGTGGTACAGCATCTACTGCTTCAAATTGGGCAGCTAATACATCTGAGGACATAATTCTAAATTTTTTGCCTTTAGCATCTGCCGGTGTGTAAAGCGGTTCATTAGCCGATAACTGTTTCATGCCATTGTGCAAGTAACCTAAACCTACAAGGCCTTTGCTTTCCAAAGATGACAATAACTCTTGGCCTTCTGCGCTGGCTTGAAAGCGTTCAACGGCAGCCATGTCTTGGAACAAGAACGGAAGGTCAAATACTTGTAGCTTCTTGGTGTATTTTTTAAATTTTGATAAGGAAGGTGAGATGAGTTCAACATCGCCCAGTAACAAGGCTTCTAGCTCTTTACCATCACCGTAGAGTTGCGAGTTAGGGTAAACCTTCACGTCCACTTTACCGGGTAAACGTTGGTCGACTAATTCTTTAAACTTTAAGGCCATTTGGCCTTTGGGGGTGTTTTCTGCCACTACGTGTGAAAATTTAAGCTCAATGGGCGCTGCATTTACTACGCTAGCCAAAGCTAAACTTAATGCTGTGAGCGTGCTTGCCAATAATTTCATTTTTATCATCCTTGTGTAGGGTAAATTGCTTACAACGCTACAGCTCATAGCAAAGCTCAAGCCAAGAGTGATGACTATAGTTAAGTGATTGATATATAGTGGATAATTCGCAGGCTGCGGATGGCTGAGTATTTAGGACTAAAAATGTGGGGGGATATCCCCCCAAGGCATTTTAGCTAATGGGGGGAAAGTGACCCATTAATCTTCTTTATAATCGCCTTTCTCTAGTTGGTATTTTTTCATCTTTTCATAAAGGGTTTTACGGCCTATTTGTAGCTCTTCTTGAACCACTTTTAATTGGCCTTTATGGCGCTGCAAAGCGTCTTGTAATAAGGTGCGCTCAAAGCGGAATAGCTGCTCTGCAAGATTTAAACTTTGTTGATCATTATTAGCTTCGTTAAATGCTGCATCTTCGCCCATAAGCACCCACCTCTCGGCGAGGTTTCTTAATTCTCGCACATTGCCTGGCCAATCATGGTGAATTAGCTCAGACAGTCGTTGTGGGCTTATTTCAGGGCTATTCAGTTGATAGCGCGCGGCGGCAACCCGGAGAAAATTCTCTAGCAATAAGGGAATATCTTCACCACGCTCCCTAAGCGGTGGGATCTGCACTTCTACTACATTGAGTCGGTAGTAAAGATCGCTGCGAAATTCACCTTGCTCACCTAAGGTTTTTAAATCACTTTTGGTGGCGGCAAGGACTCGCAAGTTAAGCTGCGTGGCTTGATTACTGCCCAGTGGCTCTACACTACGTTCTTCTAGCACCCGCAATAGCTTTATCTGCAAAGCCATTGGCATGCTTTCTATTTCGTCTAGAAATAGTGTGCCGTTATTGGCAAAGGCAATCTTACCTATCCGTTTCTTTTGAGCACCAGTAAATGCCCCCGCTTCGTGGCCAAACAACTCACTTTCGATCATGGTTTCGGGAATCGCCCCACAGTTAATGGCCACAAAAGGGTGTTTGGCTCTAACGCTGTGGTCATGTAAGAAACGCGCAATTAACTCTTTGCCGGTACCTGTTTCGCCATTAATTAATACGTCTGCGGGCGTATCTTTAATGTGACTGAGTATTTTACGCAGCCGAACTATCGAGGGGGTAGAGCCCAAAATGCGCGGGCCTGGGCCACTTTGCGCATCTAGCTCAGCTTTTAGTTCGCGGTTCTCTAGGGTCAGCCGGCGTTTTTCTAAGGCCCGTTGCAGCACTTCTAATAGGTGGCTAGTGGAGAAAGGTTTTTCTAAAAAGTCGTAAGCACCATCACGAATGGCTTTGATAGCCATTGATATATCGCCATGACCGGTGAGCAAGATGATGGGTAAATCGGCATCAATTTGATGAGCCCGTTGCATCATTTCTAGTCCACTCAAACCAGGCATATTGATGTCAGAGATAATAACCCCTGGCCAAGTACGCTTTATTTGCCTTAGTGCTTGTTCTGCATTTTCAAAGCTTAAGCATTCGTAGTCTTCTAGCTCTAAGGTTTGCTTTAACGAGCGTAAAATATCTGGGTCATCATCGATAATTATGACTGGGGTATACACTCTCACCTCTTATAGTTGATTAGTGGCTGGCGGCGTTTGAGCGCGCAAACGGACGACAAACTCGGGGCCTATACCTGGTAAGTTACGTACGCTAAGTTCACCATCAAAAGATTCGATTAATCGTTTCGATATGGCCATGCCTAAACCCAGGCCTTGTTTTTTGGTGGTGAAAAAAGGCTCAAAAATACGTTTGAGCTGCTCATGGTTCAGCATTGGACCATTGTCCCAAATAGCAATGCATTGCCAGTCATCTTCTTGATATTGGCGGATCCCCAAACGCGCCTGCTGAATGTTTTCTAAGGCATCGATGGCATTGTTGATGAGGTTGATAAGCACCTGTTCTAGTTGAATGGCATCGGCTTTAACCCACTGTTGGTTTTGGCCGCTAAATTCAATTTTTATTTGATTGGAAACAATTCGATTGGCCAAAATGGATAAGGCCGCATTAATGGATACCGCACTAGACACCGCACTGGTTTGGCCTTGGGATTTACGGGAGAAGATCTTAAACTTAGCAATCATTTTGCTCATCATTAAGGTGAGCTTAAGAATATCTTGTAGATTGTTGGTGACTTGCTGATGCTGCTGCTTTTCTTGAAAGCGCAAGGCATTCTCGGCATAACTTTGCATAGCTGTAAGTGGCTGGTTTAATTCATGATTAATACCCGCCGAAAGCTCTCCCAAGGTAGCTAACTTAGCCGTTTGCACCAGTTCATCTTCGGTTTTCTTTAGCGTGCTAGCGGTACGTTGATAATCGTCAATGGCCTGCTGTAATTGGCGGTTACTGCTGGTGAGCTCTGCAGTACGCAGCTGAACACGGGTTTCTAATTCTTGATTTATTTCAGTTTGTAATTGGCGCCTAGCTTGCAGCTGACGCCAGTATAAATAAAGCAATACCAAACCCAAATAGAATAGCGAACTTAAGAACAGCGCTTCGCCAATGTCGCTGCTATAGCCTCTATCTTCCGACAAGGCATATAAGCGCCAGCCGGCCGTGGGTAATACTCGAGTAATACTGTTGTAGTCTATCTGTTGGCCGCTGTAGTCCGGCAAGTTAATACTGCTTTCATGTAAGTTTTCAGCCATGTTTGGCAGCTTATTATCACCGTACTGGCGTGAGTTAATAAGCTGTTGGCGCAGTGATTCCGGCAACGGTTTTATGCTGTTGTATAGCCAATGAGTTTGGGAGGCATAAAACACCACGCCGTGTTTGTCGGTAAGCAGGTATTCGAAATTAGGGTCTCGCCAACTCTTGTCAATGATATTGAGGGCGACCTTCACAACCAATACACCAATGACCCGCTGCTTAAGCATGACCGGTGCAGAGAAGTAGTAACCGCGAACGCCAGAGCGAGAGCCAAGCGCAAAATACTGACCGTACTTGCCTAAAATAGCAGTTTGAAAATAGGGGCGGTAGCTATAACTACTGCCGACAAATGAGCGGGCACTTTGCCAATTGCTAGAAGCTAACGTAGTGCCGGAAGGGTCTAATAAGTAGGTGACATCGCTGCCCTGAAGCTGATTAACTTGCTGTAAATATAGGTTAAGAGCTTGGCGGCGTTGGCTACTCAAATTAAGGCTCAGCGGCTCAATAAGCTGCTGTTGTATGGCAAGTACTTTAGGAAAGTTTCTAAAGCGGTCCAGCTCGTGTTGAATACTGCGTTGTAAGCGCTGGCTTTCTTCGAGTAATTGGCGTTGTTGTTGCTGTTTCGCTTGATATTGAGCGGTAACACCAGCAAGCAGCATAAGCGTTAACCAGCCTAGTAACAATACTAGCTTTTGTCCTAAGGAGAGTTCGTTTTTCAGACGCTGTTCCATAGCAAGCCAATCCACTCATTCAATAACATTAGCTTATAAAAGATTTCAGCATAATGCTGATTGTTCAGTCACATAGTGTAAATTGTGAGCGAAAATGGCAGCTGAATAAGGCCGTATATTACCTACGGTTATAAAAAATCCCGTTTTATTCTTTATTGTGTTGACTCAAGCTTGGGTAGACTAGCTGCAATTGTGATTCTAGGGTGCGATAAAAAATGTTGTTAAAGGAACTTTCGTCATTGGCTAGCCCACTGTCTGAGCAACAGGTTAGCCTGCTGCAACAGGCTACGGCAGAGCTATCGGTAACTCAGCTGGCATGGGTAAGTGGTTACCTTGCCGGTGTCGGACAAACAGCCGGGCAAATTGCTCCGTTGGCCTCAGCACAACCTGCTGGCAAACTCACTATTTTGTATGCTTCGCAAACGGGTAATGCCAAAGGTGTCGCTGAAGAGTTGAAGGCTGCAGCGCTAGCAAAAGACATTAATGCTGAGCTCGTTAACGTGGCTGACTACAAAGCGAAAAGCTTGAAAAATGAAACTCACTTATTGATTGTTGCTAGCACCAATGGCGAAGGCGAACCACCTGATGACGCGATTGAGTTTCATGAGTTCTTAGCTTCTAAAAAAGCGCCAAAACTAGATAACCTAAAATACAGCGTTTTAGCGTTAGGTGACTCTAGTTACGAGTTTTTCTGTCAAACCGGTAAAGATTTTGACGAACGTTTAGCCGCCTTAGGTGCCGAGCGTGTCGCTGAGCGTGTTGATTGTGACGTTGATTACGACAAAGATGCCGACGCTTGGACCTTAAAAGCATTAGATGAAATTAAGCAAACCTTAAGTGCAGAGCCAAGTGGTTCGGTAGTTAGCTTGCCAGTGAATGCACCTGCAGCCAGCCAGTTCAATAAAAAGAACCCTTATGCAGCAGAGTTAAGCTTAAGCCAAAAAATTACTGGCAGAGATTCAGCTAAAGATGTTCGCCATGTAGAAATTGATTTGGGCGAGTCAGGAATCCAATATCAAGCGGGTGATGCACTTGGTGTATGGTTTGAAAATGATAAGTTGTTAGTTGAACAAATTATTGCTCGCCTTGGCTTAGCGGCCGATGAAACGGTTAGCCTTGATGACCAGCAACTCACACTGGTTGAGGCCTTGGCCGAGAAACTAGAAATTACCCAAACTAGCGGTGCTTTTGTAGAAGCATGGGCTAATTGGTCTGCTAGCAAGAAATTGCAAACATTGATTGCTGATAAAGATAAGCTACGTGAGTATGCGGCTAATCATCAGGTAATTGATGTATTGCTAGAGAAAAAAGCCAAGGTAAGTGCTCAAGATTTTGTAGACGCGCTACGCAAGTTAACGCCACGTTTGTATTCTATTGCATCTGCCCAAGCCGAAGTGGAAGAAGAAGTACATTTAACAGTGGGTGTAGTGAGCTACCAAAAAGGTGATGAACAGCGCTTAGGCGGAGCATCAGGCTTTTTAGGCGCCCGTGCTGAAGAAGGTGCACAGGTAAAAGTGTTTGTTGAACACAATGACAACTTCCGCCTGCCGAGCAACTCAGATACCCCAGTGATTATGGTGGGGCCTGGTACCGGTATTGCCCCGTTCCGCGCATTTTTACAACAGCGTGACGCCAGCGATGCTGAAGGCAAAAACTGGTTGTTGTTTGGTGACCAAACCTTTACTCAAGACTTCTTGTACCAAACAGAATGGCAGGGTTACTTAAAGTCTGGCTTGTTAACCAAGTTAGATGTGGCGTTCTCGCGTGACCAAGCTGAAAAAATCTACGTTCAAGACCGCTTGAAAGAAAACGCCGCTGAGGTTTATCAATGGCTAGAAGAAGGGGCGCACCTCTACATTTGTGGTGATGCAAGTCGCATGGCGAAAGATGTTCACCAAGCCCTCTTAGAGATTATTGCAGAGCAGGGCGCTAAAAGCCCAGAGCAAGCAGAAGAGTATTTAAAACAGTTACGCAGTGCTAAGCGTTACCAAAAGGATGTTTACTAATGAGTTCGGATCTAATTGTTGAAGGCAAGTTGTCGGATAATGAGCGCCTAAAACGAGAAAGTAATCTTTTGCGTGGCACTATTGAAGCTGACCTAGGTGACCGTATCACCGGTGGATTTACAGCAGATAACTTCCAGTTAATTCGTTTTCACGGTATGTATCAACAAGATGACCGCGACATTCGAGCAGAGCGTACTAAACAAAAATTAGAGCCACTGCATAATGTCATGTTACGGGCTCGTATGCCGGGTGGCATTATTCAGCCAAAACAATGGTTAGCCATTGATAAGTTCGCCGCAGACCACACCATGTATGGCAGTATTCGCTTAACTACCCGTCAAACTTTTCAGTTTCATGGTGTATTAAAACCGAATATTAAATTAATGCACCAAACGCTGAACAGCATCGGTATTGATTCTATCGCTACTGCCGGTGATGTTAACCGAAACGTACTATGTACCAGCAACCCAGTTGAGTCTGAGCTGCACCAAGAAGCTTACGAATGGGCCACTAAAATTAGTGAGCACTTACTGCCTAAAACTCGCGCCTATGCTGAGATTTGGTTAGACGGCGAAAAAGTCGAAGGTGGCGAAGAAGAGCCCATTTTAGGTTCAAATTACTTACCGCGTAAATTTAAAACCACGGTAGTGATTCCGCCGAGTAATGATATTGATGTGCACGCAAACGATCTTAACTTTGTGGCCATTGCCGACAATGGTAAATTGGTTGGCTTTAACGTGCTGGTGGGCGGTGGCTTAGCCATGACTCATGGCGATAAGTCTACTTACCCGCGCCGTGCTGATGATTTTGGTTTTGTACCTTTAGACAAAACTTTAGACGTAGCTGCTGCAGTAGTGACGACTCAGCGCGATTGGGGTAACCGAGTTAACCGTAAAAATGCTAAAACCAAGTACACCCTTGATAGAGTCGGTATTGATACCTTCAAGCAAGAAGTGGAAAAGCGCGCCGGGATAGCATTTGAAGAGAGCCGTGCTTATGAGTTTACTTCTCGTGGTGATCGTATCGGTTGGGTAGAAGGCATTGATGGTAAACACCATTTAACCCTATTTATTGAAAATGGTCGCTTGTTAGATTACCCAGAAAAAGCCTTAAAAACAGGCGTAGCGAAAATTGCTGAGATCCATAAAGGGGATTTCCGCATGACAGCGAACCAAAATTTGGTCGTGGCCGGCGTTGCTGCTAAAGATAAAGCCAAAGTTGAAAAACTGGCTCGCCAACATGGTTTAATTGACGATGGTCATAGCCCACAGCGTTTCAACTCAATGGCTTGTGTGGCATTTCCTACCTGTCCCTTAGCAATGGCAGAAGCTGAGCGTTACCTACCAGGTTTGGTTGATGACGTAGAGCAGTTGCTGGCTAAGCATGATATGAGTGAAGAACACATCATTTTGCGGGTTACTGGCTGTCCTAACGGTTGTGGTCGTTCTATGTTGGCCGAAGCAGGCTTAGTGGGCAAAGGCCCTGGTAAGTACAATTTATATTTAGGTGGTAACCAAAGCGGAACACGTATTCCAAAACTCTATTTAGAGGGTATTGGTGAGCAAGAAATCTTGTCTGAATTTGACGGATTGATAGCGCGCTGGTCTAAGGAACGTGAGCAAGATGAAGCTTTTGGTGACTTTGTTATTCGTGTAGGTATTGTCGCTGAAGTAAAAGTAAGCGTTAGGGATTTTCATGACTAACTTCGATTTAGAGCAATTGGCTGCGCTTCCTGTAGAAGCGCGTATTGCTGAGTTATCTGATGTAAACAAAGAGCTTGAGGGCATGACGGCTCAACAGCGCGCTGCTTGGGCCTTAGATAATCTGCCACAACAGGTGGTGTTAACCTCTAGTTTTGGTATTCAAGCTGCAGTGAGTTTGCATATGCTGACTCAGATTAAACCTGATATTCCGGTTGTTTTAACTGATACAGGCTATTTGTTTCCTGAGACCTATCGTTTTATTGATGAGCTGGCTAGCCGCTTAAACCTTAATTTGAAGGTGTATAAGTCGCAGCAATCAAATGCTTGGCAAGAGGCGCGCTTTGGCAAGCTTTGGGAGCAAGGCGTAGAAGGTTTAAAGCAATACAATACCTTAAACAAGGTTGAACCTATGCAACGTGCTTTTAAAGAGCTAGAAGTGAAGAGCTGGTTCTCTGGCTTGCGTCGAAGTCAGTCTTCAACCCGTACTGATTTGCCAGTATTGCAGATTCAAAATGGTGCCTTCAAAGTACTGCCGATTATTGATTGGACCAATAAAGACGTGCACTACTACTTAAAAGAGCACAACTTGCCTTACCACCCTTTATGGGAAGAAGGTTATGTATCGGTGGGTGATGTGCAAACTTCGCAGCCGTTGCAAGCGGGCATGACAGAAGAAGATACTCGCTTCTTTGGCTTGAAACGTGAGTGTGGCATTCACGAAGAGGTGGCTGGAAGCGGTATTTAAACGGCTACCAATACAAAAAAAACGCGGCTTAAGCCGCGTTTTTTATAAGTGCTGATTTTATTTCTACAGAGCTTAGTTGCGCTCAAAGTAATTGTGTAGCAATTGTTCCAATTGCTCTTGATAAGACGACAGGGCTTGCTTGTTAATTAATTGAGCTAGCTCATCACCAATTGGTGTAAAACGGTGGTAAATTAGCTTACAGCCTTTAAATCGCGGTCTTAGGCTATAGTGGGCTTCACCATGAATTAATGGCGTATCGTGATGAGCGGAAGGGCGTATTTCCAGCTCCCTATCAAACAACAACCCTAGTTCGGTGAGTTGCAGGATGTGGTGATAAGGCATACGGTGCTGGCCTAAGCTGATTTTATCTAGCTTTGCTCTTACTAAACCTAAATTACTGGCAGGACGGACGATACCGGTAATAATCTTGTTGTTTGCTTCCCCACCTATCGTTGAACTTAACTCACACGCTGACTGAAACCACTTGGCTTCGCGCTGTGTCATCAGTTTTAAAGTACGTAAGGCTTTTACCGAGAAGCTTCCAGGAGTGGAGAGTTCTTGACTCAGTATGTCTGCCCATAACATTTGCATCGATTTCACTTGAGTATTACTGGCCAAGTGCAAAAATTCAGTCATCCAATCAGCATCGGGTTCGCTACCCGCATCTTGCTCGCTGGTTTTCTGGGCAGAGAAATAAATGATTTTTTCTAAGTTTTGTTGTTGAGTTGCTTTTTCAACGATAGCTCGAGCCTGAGCTCGCTGTGACCAAGTAGACGGCACTTTGTCTTTTTGTAGTAATGCATCTAAACCTCGTTGTTTAGCTAATTTAGCTAACTGCAACGCAGTGTTCTCTACTTGGCTGTTTTTGTTCTCAATGATTGGCTTGTCAGACATGAAATACTCCCTCGATTGCTCATTTTTACTGGGGATTCATTGATAAAGCAAGTTTGCATTCATTGTTAAAAGTGTTAAATTTAGGTTAACTGGCTGATTGGGAGGTAGCTGTGTTAAAAAACCTTACCGTATGGACAAAGCAACATAAGCTATTAACAGTGTTAATGAGCGTGTATGTGGTCAGTCTACTGGTACTTATGACAATGTTTGAATAGGCGTAAATAACTTACGCCTATTTTTTTGAGTTTAGATATTGGCTTTAATTAAGCCTATCACTTGGTCAATTTCCTGCTGGTTTAGCTCGCCATCTTTAGCAAACAATACTTCGCCTTCTGCATTTAACAATATAATGGCTGAAGACTTCGCTTTAATTTTCCACAGATCAAATAAATCGCCTTTTTTGTCTATAACAAAGCTGGCTTTAGGAAAACTCTTTTTATTGGTTTTCATTTTGCCTGTTACAAATCCAGAGGTACCAAAAATGGCATCATCTAAGTTAACAATGGTAACCGTTTGGTAGGTATCGTTACCGAATTTAGCTTGTTTTACTGCTTCAATCATTGGCGCGTTAAGTTCTTTGGCGCTGGTGCGCCCGGCCATTGCCTGGATAAGGCGTACTTTGCCATTTAGCTGTTGGGTGCTCCAAGGGCTATAGCTGATATCACCTCCAGTCAGCTGTAACTCTCCCGCATTGTCGATGTTGATATTGGGCACAGAATTACCAGGATTGATATTGAGCGCCATCGCCCAGGCAGGTAGCAAACTTAATAGTAATAAAAAATGTTTCACGTCGAATTCCTTGTGGTTAGCAGCACTAATCAGGTCAGACCTGTGCGAAACATTTATAACAAAAAACTAACATTGGTTAATAGAGTGCATCGCTTATCAATTGCACATCTGCGAGCAACATCTCTTTTATGAGTTCTGAAGAGCCTGAAACTAGCGTGTGGGGATGTTCATCAATCATTATTGTTGGTCCTTCAATACCACTACTGGCATCAATCGTCAGCCAAGCCGGAGAGGCGCTACCTACGCTATCAGCGGGGTAGACCATATATATAGGGTGATTGGGGGCTAACTCGCTAAGAACCAGAGCTAACAATAACGCGCGTTCGTCACTGTCTGCGCGATTATCTTTAAGTACATCCACCGGAGAAGTGAAGCTGTAGTTGTTTTCTTGTTTGGTTGGAATAGTGAGCAGCCAAGCTTGCACTTCAGCCAAGGAACGATTGAGATCTTGTTGTTGCTGAAAATGCTCGATTAGCGGATTGACTCGCGATCTATTTTGATAAAAAAGCTGTGAGTAGTTAGGGCGTACGCAGGGGTATTGCGCGCCTTGAGGATGTAAACAAGGAAGTAGACTTAAGTGGCGAAAAGCGTCTTGAGTGTATTGCTCATATGCGTCCCAAAGCATTTTAGATGAAGGGCTGCCATTATCACTGCGTAGCGCTTCTAAAATGTCATCTAGGCGTGTTTCAGGGTCATCGACGTATTGGTTAATCATCGATACTGCATGCTCTAAGCGAGGGCTTAAGTAGGCGCTAATCGCTTGTGAGGGGTAAGTTAAGCTATAGCTGATGCGAAAGGTTTCCACTTCAGACTGGTTAATTAATTCTTCTGAAAATTGCAGTTGCAGCTGCTGAGAGTCGCCATGAGTATCAGCCCACTGCCATTCACCATAAAAAGTATTATCGTTAATCTCGCCGGGTGTTGTGATACTAAGAGATTGATTGCTAAATAGTAAATTGCTTAAACATATTACGAATAAGCCTGCAGAACGAATCATAAACGCCTCTCAGTACCATTTAGCTATACCTTAAGTAAATAGCACTGATTGGCGATATTGCTAATAATTGTTAATAGAATGTTACTCTGGGCAGGTGCCTTCTTGATAAGACATTAGCTCAGGATCGCCACAGGCGGAACAGGCATTGCCGTATTCCTTCAATTCACCATTCACCTCGCCACACACTGGATCATATTGCATGGTACAAATCTCAGGACGCGGCTCTTCACATACCCCATCAGCTTTGAGCAGAGGCTCTGACGCTTGGCTACAAGCCATTAATAGAAGGGTAAAAAATGCGATAACAACGTGCTTAATCATGAGCAATCACCTAAAATTTAAAAGGATTAAGATTGTAGATGAAAAACTTATGAAACGTCGACTGATTTACCTGCTTATCAGCCTATTTTTCGCCAGCTTTGGTGCTAGTGCTGGCCCTATTATTGTGCAAAAAAGCTCTGACCCTAACAAAGTAAATGCCTTTGAGTTGAAAAAAGAACTGCTTGAGCAGCACCTTTGGCAAGAGCAATTGCGAACCGAGGCTCAGTTGCAATGGCTACGTGAACTACCTTTAGGTTGCGTATTCAGCGCTAATGGTGATTATCAATGTGGGTTAAATTGGTATCGACCTTACCGTTATCAGCAACAGCAACTATACATTGAAGTGCCGTCTCCCCAATCAAGTGCTGAAAATGCGCAATAGCTGGCAAAATTGGCTACATTAAATGCTATCCTAGACGTAGGTTTTTAGTCTCGAACACACTGTATTTTATGCATATTCATATTCTAGGTATTTGTGGCACTTTCATGGGCGGTCTAGCCATGTTGGCGCGCGAGTCAGGCATGCGAGTGACTGGCAGTGATTTAAACGTTTATCCTCCTATGAGCACTCAGCTAGAGTCGCTTGGTATCGAACTCATTCAAGGTTATGACCCTTCTCAGCTGGATCCCGCACCTGACTTGGTGGTGGTAGGTAATGCCATGAGTCGCGGTAATCCTTGTGTTGAATATGTGTTAGATAAAGGCCTTAAATATTGCTCTGGTCCTGAATGGCTTAAGCAATATATCTTGCCGCAGCGCTGGGTACTCGCGGTGGCGGGAACCCATGGAAAAACCACTACTGCCAGTATGCTAGCCTGGATACTAGAAGATAATGGGATGTCACCTGGCTACTTAATTGGTGGTGTTCCGCGCAATTTTCAGGGCTCGGCCCGTTTAGGCGATACTCCTTTTTTTGTGGTGGAAGCCGATGAGTACGACAGTGCTTTCTTTGATAAGCGGTCTAAGTTTGTTCATTACCAACCAAGAACTCTCATTTTAAATAACCTCGAGTTTGATCATGCCGACATCTTCGACGATCTTGCAGCTATTCAGAAACAATTCCATCATTTATTGCGTATTGTCCCGTCAACCGGAAGAGTGATTTCACCAAAGAACAATCAAGCTATTCAGCAAGTATTACGTCAAGGTTGCTGGTCTGAATTGGAACAAAGCGGAGAAGGTGAAGCGTGGCAATGGCAAGCTATTAAAAGCGATTGCAGTGAAATATCGATAGTTTTAAATGATGAACATCAGGGTCAGTTAGGGTGGGACTTAATTGGCCAGCATAATGCTGAAAACGCACTAATGGCAATTGCTGCCGCTAGACATGTAGGCGTATTGCCAAGCTTGGCAATTGAGAGCTTGCAGAAATTTCTTCCGCCAAAGCGTCGTTTAGAATTGTTAGCAGAGGTGAATGGAATACGCTTGTTTGATGATTTTGCTCATCATCCTAGTGCAATCGCCAGTACCTTAGAGGGCTTAAGGGCGCAAGTATCAAAACAGCGTATTATTGCGGTCTTAGAAGCGCGTTCAAACACCATGAAGATGGGAATACATCAAGAAAAGCTCGCGATGAGTTTGCAAGAAGCCGATTTAGTCTTTTTGTATCAGCCTGATGAACATAATCAATACATTGCAGATACAGCGGCGCAGCTTAAGCAAGCAAAAGTATGTAGCTCTGTTGATCAAATTGTCGCTGAGATTAAAAACTTGTTAGTGAGTGGCGATCAAATATTAGTGATGAGTAATGGTGGTTTTGAAGGGATACACGCTAAGTTAGTCCAGGTACTAAGCCAATAAAAAAAGGGCCCTTAGGCCCCTTTAGCTGTGCTTATTTGCCCGGCGGGCGCAATAATGACAATACAAAGTCGTTCAAGAAATCTACCACTTCTTGACGCTCTGGGCTGTCTGGGCGATTAATCATTTGTACTGCAAGGTACAATCCTGCGTTAATCGCTTGAGCAGCTTGTAGTGCATTTAGCGCGCTACTGATTTCTTTGCTGTCAAAGCCAGCTTGAATGCTTTCACCAATTTGTTGGTTAATTTTAGCCATTACCGCGCTAAAACGTGGCCATACGTCTTCACGAACTGAAGAGCTCCACTCTAACCAAATGTGAATAACATCTGAGTTGCTGTAGGCTAACTCAACCAAGGCTGATAAGTGGTGCTGAACCGCAGTAATTGCGTTCTCATCAGTTGGGTAGGTTTGCTCAACCAAGTTTAACATTGTCTGTTCAACTTCAGAAAGGACAGCGTCTACTAGGTCTTCACGGGTATTGAAGTAGTTGAAAACGGTCGCTACCGATACGTTTGCTAGTTCAGCGATTTCGGCGTGACCTGCACGACCAATACCACGACGGGCAAAGATTTCTACAGCGCATTGCATGAGCTGCTTACGGCGAACTTCCGGCGACAACCGGGTACGGCGTCTTAATGTGCTAGTTTGCATAGTTTGTTCTCGCGTTTGTTATTTCATTTATTATTTTAATAGGCATTTCTTGCTTACCATTTTTGACGAAAATCATCTAAAATGTGCCGTTCAGTGTAAAAGAACCATGAACGATTGAATGCCTTTCAATTAAATAATAGTGTATTTACAAGCTAAATAATAGTTATTGACATAAGTAACTAATGACTTGTTTGTTATTTTATTGATAATTCCTATGTTTTTTATTTTTTTACATCCGTGCTAAACAGGTTTTTGCTGACATAAACAGCTAATGAATAGGTTCAAATTATGAAACATCGCGTAGAAGAAATGATCAGCGAGCAGGAAATTGCTCAGCGAGTGGCAGAGATTGGCAAAGAAATTACTGCTACTTATACCTCTGATCGAAAATTAGTGCTGGTGGGGTTGTTACGCGGCTCGTGCATTTTTCTTTCGGATCTTTCGCGCAAAATTGACCGTAGTCTAATATTAGATTTTATGACTGTATCTAGTTACGGTAGCAGCATGGTAAGTACTCGTGATGTGCGGGTACTTAAAGATTTAGATGACGATATTAAAGATTGTGATGTAATTATTGTTGAAGACATTATCGATACCGGTAATACCTTGAGCAAAGTACGCGAAATGTTGTCGTTGCGTGAGCCAAACAGTGTGGCTATTTGCACCTTGCTAGACAAACCTTCTCGCCGTGAAGTAGAAGTTCCGGTTGATTGGGCTGGCTTCAGTATCCCCGATGAATTTGTTATTGGTTATGGGCTTGATTTTGACCAGTACTACCGCAATCTACCCTATGTGGGCAAAGTGATACCGCTAGACTAAGGCGAGTTATCATCGGGCCCTAAGGGCCCATTTTTTTATCCTTAATTAAGTAGTGATTATGCAGGCGTTAGCAATTCAAGGTTTGAAGAAAACCTACCCCGGTGGTGTGCAAGCGGTAAAAGGCTTTGATTTAGTGGTAGAGCAGGGTGACTTTTTTGCACTGCTTGGGCCAAATGGTGCGGGTAAATCTACTTCGATTGGGGTGATTACCTCTTTGGTAAATAAATCTGAAGGTAGCGTGACGATTTTTGGTCACGATATTGATACAGACCTAGAAGCCGCCAAATCTTATGTGGGTTTAGTGCCTCAAGAATTTAACTTCAACCAGTTTGAAACAGTGCTGCAAATTGTGGTGAATCAAGCAGGTTACTACGGTGTGCCACGGCCCTTGGCGATGGAGCGTGCTGAGAAGTACTTATCGCAGTTAGATTTGTGGGAAAAGCGCAATGCTCGAGCCCGTGAGTTGTCGGGTGGTATGAAACGCCGTTTAATGATTGCGCGAGCATTAATGCATGAGCCTCAGCTGCTTATTTTAGATGAGCCTACCGCAGGCGTAGATATTGAGTTGCGCCGTTCTATGTGGGATTTCTTGAAACAGCTAAACAAGCAAGGAATTACCATTATTCTAACTACTCACTACCTCGAAGAGGCGGAGATGTTGTGCCGTAACATCGGTATCATAGATAAAGGTGAGCTGGTAGAAAATACCTCAATGAAACAACTGCTTTCTAAGCTAAATGTTGAAACCTTTATTTTTGATATCCAAGGCGACCACCAAGCCATTGCTTTGAACGGTTTCACTACTCGTTTAATAGACAAACATACTTTAGAAGTGGATGTAGAAAAGAGCCAAGGGCTTAACTCAGTGTTTCGTTTATTAGATGAGAATGGGGTAGTAGTGCAGAGTATGCGCAATAAGGCTAACCGTTTGGAAGAGCTGTTTGTGACCCTAGTGGCGCAAGGGAGGCAAGCATGAAACTGGCATTATATGGCACCGCTTTAAAAAGTATTTTAACCAAAGAGATTATTCGCTTTGGCCGCATTTGGGTGCAAACCTTAGTGCCACCGGCGATTACCATGAGCTTGTACTTTGTGATCTTTGGTAATTTGATTGGATCTCGTATTGGTCAAATGGGTGGCTATAGCTACATGGAGTTTATTGTACCTGGCTTGATTATGATGTCGGTGATTACCAATTCATACTCTAACGTTGCCTCGTCTTTCTTTAGCTGCAAATTCCAACGCAATATCGAAGAGCTGCTAGTTGCTCCAGTACCTAACTATATTATTATCTTGGGTTTTGTGGGCGGCGGTGTAACACGTGGTTTGATCGTGGGCTTTATTGTTACTTTGGTGTCGCTGTTTTTTGTGCCACTGCAGTTGCATAGCATTGCGGCTATTGGGCTCACCGTGCTACTAACCTCGGTATTGTTTTCTTTAGGTGGTTTAATCAACGCCATCTACGCCAATACTTTTGATGACATTAGCATTATCCCCACCTTCATATTGACCCCATTGACTTACTTAGGTGGTGTATTCTATTCCATCAGTTTGTTGCCTGATTTTTGGCAGAGCGTGTCGCAAATCAACCCCATTGTATACATGGTAAATGCGTTCCGTTTTGGCTTTTTAGGGATCAGTGACGTATCGCTATGGTTATCATTTAGCATGATTATTGGCTCTATCATTATTCTATACACGTGGGCGCTTATCTTGATTAAACGTGGTTACGGGTTACGTGCCTAATGGAAGGTAACTCTCGAAGCGTTAGCTCTAATCAGCAGGGCATTCACGAAAACTTACGCAAGGTGGTTCAACGCCATCTTGATGAGCCTTTTCAAAAGCCTTATCAGCAACATACCCTAGATGCATTTCATCAATTGGAAAAGCAAGTTGAAGCCGCGGGTCGCCCCTTGGTGTTTGATTCTTGTTGTGGCACCGGTGTAAGTACCGCTGCTTTGGCTGAGTTGCACCCAGAAGCCTTGGTGATAGGGATGGACAAATCTGCTCACCGGCTCACTAAACATCAGGCGCATTTTGACCAAGCAGGGCAAAACTATTTGCTATTGCAGGTGGACTTGAATGATTTTTGGCGGCTAGCACTAGAAGCTGGCTGGCAGCCAAGCCATCATTACGTTTTATACCCAAACCCTTGGCCTAAATCGCGCCACTTGCAGCGCCGTTGGCACGGCAGTGCGGTATTCCCTTATATGCTTAAGCTGGGCGGAACGCTGGAGTTACGTAGCAATTGGGTGACCTACTTAGAAGAGTTCCAAATTGCCTTAACAATGGCGGGTTACAACAGCGAGCTCAACTCTTATCAGAGCGATAAGCCGATTACGGCATTTGAGCGTAAATATCAAAATAGTGGCCAACAGCTTTGGCAGCTGCAAAGCCACTTATCTTAAGCTAAATCTTACTAATGCTTAGCGTGTTGCTGAGCTTCTAAATGGGCGATACCGGCATCAAACAGTTGGTAAAGCCCGTCTAGAACCTTACTGGCCTGCTGAAAATACTCATTCACAGAAATAGACGGATTAGGCTTTTTAATCAGCTCTTCATCTATGGTGGTGAGTAAATGCTCAAGCAGCGGTTGATAGGCAGGATCGTCTGGCACAAAGCTATTGGCAAAGTGATTTAGCGACTGCGCGTCTATTTGCGAAATTTTGTTATGCAAAAAGGCTAAGCGAATTCGCTCCACGCTACTGCTTTTCTTGGCTGCAGCTAAGCCGGTGCCTAGAGCTCTTACTTGGCCAATCGATTCCGCTGTTTCTAGCAATTCGTGCCACAAAAAATCAATGTTTTTGTGTTGTTTACTTAGCGTAGTTAAGCAATAAAACCCCGCCAAGTCTTGTGATAAAAACAGCAAGTTCTTAATCATTAAACTGTGTTGGGCAATGTTGTTTTCTAAATTGTTCTCTTTCCAGCTCTGTTGTAAACGCGGCCAATGCTGCAGAAAACTATCCCAACGAGATTGGCTAGCGACAAAACTGTTGTCGGCGAGCAGTTGTCGGCTTTTGCCTACTTCCCGTTGTTGTTGCTCTAAGGCATGGATCTGTTGCTGGTCTCCATTGAGAAAGGCACAGCTTAACCCGCGATGTTTCTGAATTGCTACCACCAGGTTTTTTAGTTGTTTAAGGGCCGCAAGACCGGCGTATTGTTGTTGCGTTCGGCGTTTGGCTAAAAGCCAAGACACAATGGCCGCAAGACTCAATAAGCTTAGTATGCTGGTGGCAATAATGGCGCTAGTGTTCATATTAAGCTCCTTGCTGACTTAACACACTAAGGTGTTTGGCAATGCTGGCACTTTGCTCTGCACTGGCTGTGTTATTGCGCGCAGAGTCGGCGACTTGGTTAATATGAGCCGATAGCTCAATAGTGGCTGCATGTTGTTGCTCGCTATTGCTAGCAATGATTTCGGTTTGTGCTTGTAGCTCTTGGTTTTTGATATAAATGCGTTTGAGCTGTTGACGTGAATTGTCCACGGTATGTTGAATGTCCTGAGCTTGAGTGGTGAGCTGGGTGATATGCTCCAATACTTCGTTAATGTTGCCTTGCACATCTTGCATGCTCTGGCTAATTTCGTTGGCCGATTGATGGCTTCGGTTGGCTAGGTTTCTTACTTCGTTAGCCACAATCGCAAACCCACGTCCGTGCTCGCCCGCTCGCGCCGCTTCAATTGAAGCATTGAGAGCCAGCAAGTTGGTTTGCTCGGCTATTTCTTCAATGGTTTTTGAAATACTACTTACTGTGTGTGACTTTTGATGTAATTGGGTCACTTTATCGAGGCTGACTTCACCTTTGGCGACCATTTTTTCGGTGCCTTGCTGAGCCGCTAATGCGGCCTCTTGGCCTAGTTCAGAAAAACTTTTGGCTTCGTAACTGGCTTGAGCTACTTGCTTCACCTGTTCGGCTACGTCTTTAATGCTCTCGCTCATTTCTACTACGGCACTGGCAGAGGCTTGGCTAGCGTCGGCTTGCTGTATCGCTCCACTTGCTACTGATTGGGCTTGTAAAGATAGCTCCGCCGAACAGTGGTTAATTTCGTCTAAGGCATCTTGCTGTTCTATCACGCGGCGTTGCTGCTGCCTGAGTAACTCCATTTGTTGATGACGTGAATCTTGGAAAAAATAGCTAGCTAAACCTTTACTTTGTTCTTGATCCGGTTGCTGAATTTGGCTGATTAACAGCTTTAGAATGAATAAGCTAGAAATGGCTAAGCATACACATAAACAAGTTAAGGTTAAGGCTAATAAGCTTGGCTGGTGCTGCAGGTTAACAACACTCACTATGGTGAGTAGTAAGTAAGCTAACAAGAAACTATTAAATGTGGTGGTGGCTTTATGCATCAAAACTCCTCATACATATCAGCGTATTTTGTAAATCTTAGTTACCACAAAGCAAAGACCATTCCTTTTTGAGTTTTTTGTCTAAAAGCCTATTCAGTTACTTGTTGGCTTAGCTGCAATATTTGTTGATGATGATGTCGCAACATGGCTAACTGCTCACAGTGCGAGAGTGCTTGCCAATGAGCAATAATATTCTCTAAGTGTTGGCAATGCCGATAGTTTATGCGGGCTTGTAGTAGCACCATAATTTCATCAATTTGTTCTTTGGTACTATCTAATTCAGCGGGCGAATAGAGCGGGTCGCATAGCTTTTGGGCGTGCAATCGCCAATGTCGCCGAGTGATATGAGAGAGCGATTGTAGAAGTTGGCTATGTTCAATCTGTTGCTGTTTATCGGCGCGTTTATGGGTTTTGATTAGGCTGGGGATCGGCACCATGGCTAAAGCAAACAACACCATCAATATTAGGTAAATACTTAGCACTACTGCTCCCGGTGCAAGTAAGCGTAAATTCGCTTTGAATAAAGCAAAAAGCAAACCAAGAGCTAGGTTTTTTCTAAATTGGTAAAATTATGCGCTACATAAGGGAACGATGTTGGCGGGTTGTTTTGTAAGTGCTAATTAGATGTTATTAAAGCAGGATTTGTTAATGCTTATTGAACATTGAATCAAAAAGGCGCACTGCAATGGTGCGCCTTTTGTCACTGTGCACAGCCATAGTGCTTAGGCTAGTTGTACAGGAATGTCTTTGCTGGTGCGAACGATGTCGTTATTTTCGTTTAAATACACTAAAGAAGGTTTGTGGTTTTTAGCGTCTTCGTTACTCATGCTTACATAAGCACATATAATGACGCGATCGCCTACTGCTGCGCGACGAGCAGCTGCACCGTTTACCGAAATAATCTTAGAACCGCGCTCGCCAGAAATAGCGTAAGTAGAAAAGCGCTCACCGTTCTCAATGTTGTAGATATCAATTTTTTCGTATTCGAGGATACCAGCTTGATCCAACACATCTTGGTCGATAGCGCATGAACCTTCATAGTTTAGTTCCGCGTGGGTAACGCGCGCTTGGTGTAGTTTGCCTTTTAGCATGGTAGTTTGCATGACGTTCTCTCTATTGATCGACAAATTAGCTTAATTCAACCACATAGTTGTCTATTAGTCTCACTTCCCCTAGGAAAGCGGCCATAAGAACAACTGCAGTGGTTGATTGTGAAGTAATGGGCTCAAGTGTGTTGGCATCAACTATATCGATGCCGTCACAGCGAAAGCCTTGTAGCTCTAGCTGTTGAATAGCTTGAGCTTGTAATTGGAGGGCATTGTTGTGATTTAGTTGCCGAGCAATGAGTTGCATTTGCTGGGCTAACTGCGGCGCTTGCAGGCGCTGCTGGGAGCTTAAACGCGTATTTCGCGAACTCATGGCTAGGCCGTCTGGCTCTCGTACCGTCGCAAGGCCAATAATCTCAATTGGCAGCAATAAATCAGTGGTCATTTTTCGAATTAAAGCGAGCTGCTGAAAGTCTTTCTCACCAAATACCGCGACGTTAGGCTGAACCAGATTAAATAGTTTACAGACTACCGTGGAAACGCCTTCAAAGTGGCCAGGGCGCAGCGCACCTTCCAACATTGTAGAAATGCCTGGTACATTGACTTTGGTCTCAAGCGACAAACCATTGGGGTACAGTACTTCTGCGCTAGGAATAAAGACTAAGTCTGCTCCTGTTTGACTTAACGCGGCTAAATCTTCTTCTAGGGTGCGAGGGTAGCTGTTTAAATCACTACTGTTATTAAACTGCAATGGATTGACAAAGATAGACACCACCACCACGTCGCAGTGGCGCTGTGCTTCTTTCACCAAGGCTATATGCCCTGCGTGCAGGTTACCCATGGTGGGCACAAAACCAATACGCTGGTTTTGCTGGCGAGCACCTTGTAGTGCCGAACGTAATTGCTTCGGCAGATTTACGGTTGTTATCATTAGCTGAAGCTCTGCGCCTCGCCAGGGAATTCTCCCGAAGCTACTTGCTCTAGATACAAGCTGATAGCGCCACGAATGTCGCCAGTGTCGGTTAAAAAGTTTTTCGAAAACTTAGGAATATGCCCTTTGCTAATGCCAAAGGCATCGTGCATCACTAGGATCTGGCCGTCAGTCACATTGCCTGCACCTATGCCTATTACCGGAATAGTGAGAGTTTCGGTAATCAGTTTTGCTAGCTCAGTAGGAATACATTCAAGTACTAATAATTGAATGCCTGCCGTTTCTAATTGCTTAGCGTGCTCTAGCATTTCTTGCGCTTGCTGTTCGCCGCGGCCTTGAACTTTGTAGCCGCCAAACAAGTGCACGGATTGTGGAGTTAAACCTAGGTGACCACACACAGGCACTCCACGCTCAACCAAGCCTTTAATGGTTGGGCTTAGCCATTCGCCGCCTTCAACTTTTACCATTTGCGCGCCAGCCTGCATGAGTTTGGCAGCGTTTTGGTAGGTTTGTTCCGGCGTGGCATACGACATAAATGGCATGTCGGCAACAATCATGGTTTTTTCAGTGCCACGGGCTACACAACGGGTATGGTAAGCAATGTCATCTACGCTTACGGCTAGGGTGTCTTTATGGCCTTGCAATACCATGCCTAAGGAATCGCCAATGAGTAGCAAGTGCATGCCTAGCTCGTCAAACAACGAAGCAAAGCTAGCGTCGTAAGCGGTGATACAGGAAAATTTCTCGTTATTTTGCTTAAACTTTTGTAAGTGAGAAACTGTAATTCTGCTCATAGTTAGTTACCGTTTGCCTTTAACAACAAGACAAATTAATTAGTGAATATAGTATTTAAGCCCAGTCAGCAGGGCGTTTAAAAATCTGTAAGCCGTTGCTATCAATAGATGCTGCTAATTGTTGCACCAAACTTTGGTCTGGTAAGTGCAAATCGGCGGCAATTTCGGCGAGCGGTAATAATACAAACTCTCGCTGCTTCATTCCATAGTGAGGGACGGTTAGTCGTGGAGTATCGATGATTTGATTGCCGTAGAGCAATATATCGAGGTCGAGAGTGCGTGGGCCCCAGCGTTCATCTTTGCGTTGCCGGCCTTGCTCTAGTTCAATTTTTTGAGTGAGGTTGAGTAATTCTAGAGGCGCGAGCTCAGTGTCTAACTCAAATACTGCATTTAAGTAGTCAGGTTGATCTTGCGGGCCCATTGGGCGGCTCTGATACAAAGAAGAACTTTTAACGAGGGTGAGCTGTTGGCTAGCTGCCAAGGTTTGCCTGGCAGCTATTGCTTGCTTGAGCGGATCAACTAAATTGCTGCCTAGGGCAAGGAAACAACGGGCCATTATTAGCCTTCGGTCTTCTTCGGCTTACGCGGGCGACGGCGACTCTTACTGCGGCCAGACGCTTTATTAAGCTCTCGTACCATGGTGTTACGACCTTGCTCGTTACTGCGTTGCCATTGTTGCCACCAACTCGCTAGCTCTACCAAGTTGTTATCTTGAGTGGCTTTGGCACGTAATTCTAAAAAGTCGAACGCAGCCCTAAAGCGCGGATGACCAAAGGTTTGGAAAGCACGCTTACCAAAGCGGCGATCTAGGCGCGATTGCAATTGCCAAATCTCGCGGACACCGGTGGTAAAGCGCTTTGGAATGGCCACGCTTTTACATTGCTGATCCAGCAACCAAGTCATTGCCATAGCTGAGGCGTCATGCTCGCCAAGCGAAAGCTCAATCAATAACTCGTCTTTCTTAATTTCTAATAGCGGCCACAATAGGGCAGCAAATACAAATGCTGGTGTTACTTTTTGGTCGCCACGGACTCGTTTATCAGTGCTGGCTAAAGCCATCAACATAAAACGCAGTTCTGGTGAGTCTTCATCCCATGGCTGTAACAAGGGTTTTAACAACGGGAATAGTGGATACAGCAATTGTGTATCGGCCAGCATTTTAAAGGTAGATTTACCTTCACCGCTTAAAAATAGCTTTAAGCATTCTTCAAATAATCGCGCAGCTGGAATGTCTTTTAACAAATGACCGTATTGGGCAATTGGATCACGACTTTCTTTGGCTATATCAAAATCAAGTTTTACCGCAAAACGTACTGCTCGGAGCATCCGCACCGGGTCTTCGCGATAACGGGTTTCTGGGTCGCCAATCAGTTGCAAACGACGGTCTGCAATATCGCTAATACCACCAGCAAAATCCACCACTGAGAAATCGGCAATGTTGTAGTACAAGGCATTTACGGTGAAGTCGCGACGTTCAGCGTCTTCATCAATGCTGCCGTATACGTTATCACGCAGCAACATACCTTCTTCACTGCGCTTCGATTCAGTATTGGCGGCTTCACTGTCGTGGTGGCCACGGAAGGTAGCTACTTCGATGATTTCGCGACCAAATAGTATATGCGCCAAACGGAAGCGACGGCCCACTAAACGACAATTGCGAAATAGCGCCTTAATTTGCTCAGGGGTAGCATTAGTTGCTATATCAAAGTCTTTTGGCTGTTTGCCAAGTAATAAATCTCGTACTCCGCCGCCTACCAAGTAAGCGTTGTAGCCAGATTTATGTAGACGATACAACACTTTAAGCGCGTTCTCGCTAATGTCTTGGCGAGAGATATTGTGTTCAGCACGGGGGATCACTTGCTGTTCCAGCTTAGCTGGCTCAGCACTGTTTGGATTTATGATCCGCTTATATACTTTGGCGAGTTTGCGTAAAATGGGTGCCCCCTTGAGCGCGCATTATCTACATGGTGAAAAATAAGGCGCTAATATAGCTTTTTTACAAAGAAATACAACCAATTCACTGGCTGTGTAGCGAGATTTTTGGTATCGCTGAAAGCTGCCAGTTAGCTAAGGCTTTGTTTAATATTTGTTCACAGCTTAGTTCAAGCCAGCCTGCTTCGCTTGCTTGACCTAAATAACGTAAGGCTTGCAGCAGCAATTGCTGATTTTGTTTACCGGAAATAGACGGTGCATGGTTTTGCTTACTGAGCTTATTTCCATGTTCATCTAGCACTAACGGCAGGTGCAAATAATTAGGTGCAGCTTTGGCTAATAATTCAAAAATAGCCAGTTGCCTGCCTGTGGTAAGAATAATATCAGCGCCGCGTACTACCTCGGTAACCCCTTGCTCGGCGTCATCTAAGCTCACCGCTAAGTTGTAGGCATATAAACCATCTCGGCGTTTAATAATGAAATCTTCTTCAGCTAGGGCCTTTGGAATAGTAACCTCTCCAGCCAGTTGATCATTAAAACTGTATATTGGCCGACTTGCGGATAAACGTGTCGCGCAGTTATCGCCATTTAAGGCTAAGTCGCGACAGGTGCTGAGATAATAACCGCCAGCTGCTTTAATTTGCTTGCGAGTACATTGGCAATAATACGCAGCTTGTTGGTGTAACCATTGGTCAATTTGTTGTTGATAGGCTGTTAAACGTTGGCTTTGGTAAAGTACCGAATCATCCCAATGTAAGCCAAATTGCTCCAATTGTTTGAGGATTACCTTACTTGCACCGGCTTGTTCACGCGGGGGATCAATATCTTCAATTCGCACTAACCACTGGCCTTGCTGGCTACGCGCCTGCAGATAACTGCCAACAGCAGCAACTAAAGAACCTAAGTGTAAGGGGCCTGAAGGGGAGGGGGCAAAACGGCCTACGTAGGGCTTAACGCTCATAGTTAAAGTCTTACAATATAAAACTTGGCAGAAATGCAGTGATAGCAAATCTGCCCAAGTTTTAACAAAACTAGCCGACCAATTGTTTCTCTTTGATCTCTGCTAAGGTTTTGCAATCGATACACAAATCGGCCGTTGGCCTTGCTTCTAAACGGCGAATACCGATTTCCACTCCACAGGCATCACAAAAACCAAAGTCTTCTTCAATTTTGAGCAAAGTCTTTTCGATTTTTTTGATCAGCTTGCGTTCGCGGTCACGAGTACGAAGTTCAAGGCTGAATTCTTCCTCTTGGGCCGCGCGATCTACTGGATCAGGGAAATTAGCCGCTTCGTCTTTCATGTGCGTTACAGTGCGATCAACTTCTTCACGAAGTTGGTTACGCCACGCTTCAAGAATAGTGCGGAAGTGGTCAATCTGAGCATCGTTCATGTACTCTTCGCCAGGCTGAGCTTGATATGGTTCAACCCCTGCGATAGAGAGCACACCTAGTGTTTTCTTTTTGCCGTCTGGCATACTTCTCTCCCAAATTCCGTACGACTTTTTTCGTTAAACAGTCGAGGATGTAAATTAGGCGGGTATCTATATCAGAAAGGCTAACGCTCCGCAAATGAATTGCCATGAATTTGCCAATTCCACCTAAGCTACGCCACATATTGAAGACTGTTTGCTTGTTTTTTAATCACTCCTCTAAAGTAGTAAATCGCTAAGTGCTATTGTCACAAATATGTCACTTACTGTTTCAGGGGCTCACTGTTCATTTCTGTTTTAATTTATCTAGGCTCTGCTAATACTCCCTAAATTATAATATACAAAGCTACTCTTTGCGCAGAGGCCTAGCCAGTAGGAATGGCTGAGCGAAGTTGGCAAGCTTGGGGGCTTAGCTCGGCTTTATAGGCTAATACTTCTACACCCTGTTGTTTTGCCTGTTGCAGAAGTTCGGCATATTTAGGGTCGATGTGCGCAGCGGCTTGTACTGACGTGATGCCGCTGTGTAACACTGCAAACAACAATACTGCGCGGTGTCCTTGCTGTTTCATTTCCATCAATTCACGTAAGTGTTTTTGGCCACGGGTGCTGACGGCATCGGGAAAGTAGCCTTTACCGTCTTGCAATAAGGTGCAAGATTTTACTTCTATGTAGCAGTTTTCACGCTGTGGGTCTTCTAACAAAAAGTCTATACGACTATTTTCGCTGCCATATTTCACTTCGCGGCGTAGGCTTTGATAATCCTGTAACTCAGTAATCACCTGCTGGTTAATGGCCTGTTCTACCCACTCATTGGCTTTAGCGGTATTTACGCAAATCATATCGCCCGCTTTAGTTTGGCTTAGCTCCCAACTAAGTGAGTACTTACGTTTTGGGTTGCTGGATTGGCTATACCAAACGGTATTGCCAGGCTCTGCACAGCCTGTCATCGCGCCTGTGTTAGCGCAATATATGGTGGTTTCGCTACCATCAGCCAAGGTGACATCGGCTAAAAAGCGCTTATAACGTTTGATTAATGTGGCTGGCTTTAATGGAGATTCAAATGACATTGGCTGGAGTAATCTTACAAATAGTGAGCCCATGCTAACACTGATTGAATACCAGCGAGTAGCCTGGCTGTTTGAGCGCTAGGGGTTAGAAAAGGCGAACTTGGGTCATGGTGCTTGATTGGGTACACTAAACGGGTTTTACGATTTTAGGTTTGAGGAGCAGCTTTGAGCGCGCTACCAGTAGCACAAATATTCCCCGCATTACTCGAGCACTTAGCGGCTCAACAACACTTTATTGTTTGTGCTCCTCCAGGGGCGGGTAAATCTACCGCACTGCCATTGATGTTACTTAAACAAGCCAAGCTTGATGGAAAAATCATCATGTTGGAGCCACGGCGATTAGCGGCTCGAAACATTGCTCAGTACCTTGCGAGCCAGTTAGGGGAGAAAGTGGGTGAGCGTGTCGGTTATCAAATGCGTGGTGAGAATCGGCAATCGGCTAATACTCAGTTGTTGGTGGTAACAGAGGGGATACTCACTCGCTTGATTCAAGCCGACCCTGAGTTAGCGGGTGTTGCGTTAATTATCTTTGATGAATTTCACGAGCGTAGTATTCATGCAGATTTAGGCTTAGCACTTAGTTTAGAAGTACAGCAGGCGTTTAACTCTGAACTTAAATTGATGTTAATGTCTGCAACCTTGGAAAGCGATGCTCTGCAGCAACTATTGCCAGAGGCTTTATTACTTGAAAGCGAGGGGCGCAGTTTTCCGATTTCTTATAGTTATCATCCCGTAGACCGAGATTGGCAATGGAGTGAGCGCGTTGCTAAGGTCACCCAACAAGCACTGGCCGAACAAACCGGAAATGTATTGGTATTTTTGCCTGGTAATGCCGAAATCCGTTACGTTGCCCAGCAGCTCGATGCCCAACTCAATGCTGAAGTAGAGCTACATAGCCTGTATGGCAAGTTAAGTTTGGCTGAGCAACAAGCGGCGATTCAGCCTCCGGCGGCAGGTAAACGTAAAGTGGTACTAGCCACCAATATTGCTGAAACCAGTTTGACCATTGACGGCATTAGTTGTGTGGTAGATAGCGGCCTAGAACGCCAAGCCAGCTACCATGCCACCAGTGGTACCACTCGGTTACAAACCAAAATGATTTGTAAGGCCTCGGCAATTCAACGCGCTGGTCGTGCTGGCCGACTGCAAGCGGGCCACTGTTATCGCTTATTTAGTGAAGAGCAACTTAACCATCGACCGTTTGCTAATAGCCCGGAGATTTGTCGCAGTGAGTTAAGCCGTTTAGTGGTTGAATTACAGCAATGGGGCGCTAGCGCCAATGAATTGCAGTGGCTAGAACAGCCGCCAGCAGCGCACTTGGCGCAAGCTGAGCAGCTGTTAAGCCAACTTGCGCTGCTAGAAGGTGGCCGCTTAACCGCTAGAGCAGAAGGTTTAGCTAGTAGTGGCCTAGGGCCCCGCAGCGTGGCGATGTTAGATCAAGCTCAGCAATGGCAGAACAATTTGTCTCAGAAAGGCTTGTTATGGCGAGCCTGTGAATTAGCTGCATTATTAGATATTAATGCCCCGCTAAATGGTGTGGAGCCAAATCAAGCCATTTTGCAGCTACAAGGTGCGGCTAAACAGCAATACAAACAACAGCTAACAAGCTTAAGTCAGCGACTTAAGATTCATTCACAAGCAGTTGTTGACCCTTATTGGGATGGATTATTACTCGCACAAGCATTCCCCGATAGGATTGCCTTAAAACGCCAGGCTAACAGCTACACTGCCAGTGCTGGATTTGGTTTGGAGTTACAGCAAGACCAGCAAGCGTTAGCGAAGTATTCAGCCATGGTGGTGGTCGATTTATATTGGCCAGAAGGGCGAAATCAAGGTCGTGTGGCTTTAGCTTGCGAGCTAGACATTGAGCGTTTACGCCAATTTCAGCCTGAGCGTTTTAGCCAACAACTGCATTGTTTGTGGTCTGAGTCTGCCAAGCGGGTAGTGGCCGAGCAACAGCAAAGGTTGGGCAGCTTAGTGCTGTCTTCTCAACCCGCCAATCAGCTAGAGCCAGAGCTAGTGATAGAAGCTTGGCTTGAGCAAATTAATCGTAAAGGCTTTAGTTGGTTACCCCTTGGCGACAGGGCCCAAGCGTGGTTAGAAAAGGTGCGTTGCGCAGAGCAGTGGTTTAGCGATCTAAAACTCCTAGACTTTAGTGACCAAGCCTTAGTGGATAGTGCTGAGCAATGGCTAAATATGCATTTACAATCGTGCCGCAGTTGGCAGCAGTTAAAAAGCATAGACTGGTTAGCGGCTTTAAAATCTCGCTTAGATTGGCAGCAACAACAACAAATTGAACAGCTGGTACCGAGTCATTATTTGGCACCCTCGGGTAATCGAGCGGCTATTCGTTATCAGTTAGGTCAAGCTCCGGTAGTGGCAATTAAGCTGCAAGAGATGTTTGGGCAGCCACAGTCCCCGCAATTGGGGAACAAAATAGCGATTACTCTAGAGCTGTTATCACCGGGTGGAAAACCGCTGCAGCTGACGCAAGATTTAGCCAGCTTTTGGCAATCCGCTTATGTTGAGGTAAAAAAAGAAATGAAAGGGCGTTATCCCAAGCACCCTTGGCCTGATGATCCGGTGAATGCCCAAGCAACCCATAAAACAAAGCGACAGCTTAACTACTCTAAAACATAAGCTGCCTCTAAATAGGCATTTATAGCGTACTCTTCATTAATTTCAACTCATTTCAAATATTTATACTGTCATGGTATACGTGACAGTATGTGATGCTGCGGATGGTATATCCGAACAATTTATCTGGATATCATGCTCGGGCTGTAACGAGTTAAGCCTTGTTACTGGGCGCATTATCTCAACTTAATTATTGAGAGAGATGCTGACGAGTGACTCCTTCTATAGAGTGACTGGTCATGATTTATTATAAATTGTGAGAGCTAGCATTATGAATAAAAAAACTTTATTAGGCGCACTGATTGTTTCTTCACTGTCTACCGGCGTTATCGCAGCTGATCTAGATTGGTTCGCTGGCGCGGGTGTGGGTTATCAGGCTGATAATGTAAAGGGTATGTATAACGGCGAAGATGACGGCGCAACCTATCAGTTACGTGGTGGTGCTATTATTAATGACAATCATCGAGTAATGGGCACTTACGCCTATATGGATGAACTTAGCCAAAATACTTTCCTCGCTTCTTACGACTATTTGTACCCATTAAACGAGCAATTCAGTTTATTTGCTGGTGCTTCAATGGGCGCAGCTGATAGCGAAATTAACGATCAAAGCTCTACTGAGTTTGTTTGGGGTGGCCAAGTGGGCGCAATCTACAACATTAATAGCAATTGGAGTGCTGAACTAAGCTATCGCTATTTAGAGCAAGACTACGAAGAAGCGAACTTTAGTTTAAATGATACCCAGCAAGTTATGCTGTCAGTTGATTACCATTTCTAAACGGTTTTCTACTATTGGCTGAGCACGGATGCCAGCCTAGTGTTTTAATCAACGTCGTCTTTACAATGTCTGTTCCCCCTCTTTATTACCATTTATTCTTACATCAATTGAATTGGAGTACGCCCTCATGGCTAGCCAGCTGTGTAAATTTGTGACCCTCAAACCCCTGTGCTTGTTTAGTTTGCTGTTATTGGTTGCTTGCAGCGCGCCGCCAAGAAATGCCTCTCAGCATTCAGAATTAATGTCACCTTTAGCAACCTCAGGCATTCGTTATTGGGACGGCGAAAGTAAAGAAATCACAGGCCACGATTTAGAGACCGAGTACCAGCATATCTTACGCAGTCGAAAAAAAAGCAGAGCGCAAGATCAAGATCAGGTGTATCACCTAGCGTTATCGGGTGGTGGGATTAATGGTGCATTTTCTGCTGGTGTATTGAATGCGTGGACAGCGAAAGGAAACCGCCCTGAGTTTGATTTAGTGACCGGTGTGTCTACTGGCGCGATTGTATCTATATTCGCTTACCTCGGCAGCGACTACGACCATATACTAAAAAAATATTATACCCAAACGAGCTTAAGCAGCCTGTTTGAAGTGAACAGTTACTGGAGCTTGTTGGGCGGAGAAGCGGTTTTAGACACTAACGGGTTTGAACGGCAGGTTCGTAGCTACATTGATGCTGATATTGTTAGCCAATTAGCCAAACAACGTAGCGAGGGCCGGCTGCTGATTATTGGTACTACGAACCTTGATAATGAAAAGTTATCGATGTGGGATGTAGGAAAAATTGCCCAAGAGGGTAGCGATCAAGCCGTAGAGCTGATTCAAAACATTATTATTGCTAGCAGTTCTGTGCCCGGTGCATTCCCCGCTAAAAGCATAGTGATTGATGATGGCCATCAGCGTTTTGAAGAACTACATGTAGATGGTGGTGTTTCTCGCCAAGTATTTTTAGCGCCACAATGGGCCTACCATAGCGACTATGTTAATGGGTTACCGCAACATGTTTATGTGATTCGTAATGGCGTATTAAAGCCTTTTTATCAGGTAGTAGAGAACAATCTTACCGACATTAGCTTGCGTTCATTATCAACCATGATTCGTAATCAAGGCATTGGAGATGTAGAGCATATTTATCACTTTTCTCAGCGTCATAATATGCGTTTTAAATTGGCATATATTGATGATGATTTTGAGTTAATTAAAGACGAGGCTTTTACTAAAGAATATATGAACGCCGTGTACGACTACGCTTACCAAAAAACCATGAATGAAGGCCTTTGGCAAACCCTACCGCCTAGCTTACAGGCAAATTAAGTTGGTCTGTAACGGGGGTGTTCGAGTAAACCGTATAGCATTTACCCGTTTTATTTACTGTTAGAGGGGCGAGTAGGGCTAATACTAATTTATGCTTATAAAACGTAGCAAGGGAGAGTATCCTTATGGCTCTCTTCGCTGGCCCTTTCTCGCTACATTTTTGGCTGGCTAATAACTAACGTTTGATTAAGCAGTAAGGCAGTATGAGTCCAAAACAGCCCAATTCTTCGGCTAAAAAGCCAAGTCCTAAAAAAACGACTGCTAAAAAGCCCGCCAGTAAAGCCAAGCGATCTCCAGCCAAGAAAACCACCAAGCCACGCAGTGCTAAAAAAACCACCAAAAAAGTCTCTCTCGGTAAACGTTTATGGCGAATCGGCTGGAAACTGGCTGTAGTTGGTATTGTGGTGTTAGTGGCATGGGGAATTGTATTAGATAGACAGATTCAACAGCGTTTTGCCGGAGACAAGTGGCAGTTACCTGCTGCGGTTTATGGCCGTGAGCTTCAACTCTATCCAGGGCTTCGCTTAAGCCGAAAAGAGCTACAAGATGAATTAGCCTTACTTAATTACCGCAAAGTAAAACGGGCCAAACGTGGTGGTGAATATGCGGTATCTGAAACCAAAATTGAAGTGGTACGCAGGCAGTTTGAATTTGCCGATGGCGTCGAACCAGAATTGCCGATGTTACTCACCTTTAGCCCATCACGTTTAGCTAAAATTCAGCATCGCGATAGCGGAGAAGAGATAGCCCAAACCCGACTCGATCCAGTATTGCTAGAACGCTTAAATGTAACCGAGCAAGAAGACCGACTATTTGTGCCGCTTAATGAGATTCCAGAATCGCTAAAGCTCGCACTTATTCTCACCGAAGACCGTCAGTTTTATCAGCATGATGGTGTGTCACCTATGGCAATTGCTCGAGCCTTAGTGGTTAATTTACGGGCTGGGCGAACGGTGCAGGGGGGAAGTACCATTACCCAGCAATTAGCGAAAAACTTCTTTTTAACCCGTGACCGTACTCTGTGGCGAAAACTTCAAGAGGCATACATGGCTCTGCTGATTGATTTTCGTTACAGCAAAGATGAGATATTGGAGAGTTACTTTAACGAAGTGTATCTGGGCCAAAATGGCAGCAATGCGGTACACGGTATCGGCTTGGCCAGTTACTTTTATTTCGGACGCCCCGTCACTGATTTATCGGTCGAGCAAGTGGCGTTGTTGGTGGCAATTATCAAGGGGCCGTCTTATTACGACCCGTGGCGCCGTGAAGAGCGTGCATTAAATCGTCGTGATATTGTATTACGTATCTTGGCTGAAGAAGGCGAGATATCGGCAGAGCGCTACAAGCTGGCGGTTAAACAGCCTTTAGGCTTGAGCAAACGTGGCAGCATGGGTTATCAAAAAACGCCGGGCTTTGTCTCTTTAGTGCGCCGCGAATTAAAGCAATATGCTAACGACTGGAGCAGCCACAACGGGGTGAAAGTATTCACCACGCTGGATCCTTTGTCACAGCGCCACGCTCAAACTGCAGCGCAGTCGGTATTAGAGCAACTCGACAAAGGCAATAAAAAGCAGCTACAAACAGCGATGGTGATTAGTGAGCGCCATAGTGGAGCTATTCGTGCCTTAATTGGTGGCCGCGAAAAAAATAATCATGGATTTAACCGCGCGCTAGACGCGCGTCGTCAAATTGGTTCGCTGGTTAAACCGTTTGTGTATCTTACTGCCCTAGAGCAAGGCCATCAGTTAGGCGAGTTACTGGATAATAGCCCGCTCTCTGTTCCTTTAGATGACGGTACCCATTGGCAGCCCAACAACTACGATAAAACCTTTAGTGAGCCAGTAATGTTAGTGCGTGCTCTAGCCGAGTCGTTAAACGTGCCTACGGTTCGTTTAGGTCTAGAAGTTGGGGTCGATTCAGTCGTTGATACGCTTAAATTAGCGGGCTTGCAGGAAAATACTCGCGCTTACCCTTCGTTATTGTTGGGTAGTTTGAGTTTGTCGCCCTTTCAAATGGCGCAGTTATACCAAACTCTAGGAGGCGATGGTGAATATCGCCCATTGTACGCGGTGCATCAAGTAAATGATGGCCACGGCAATGTATTGTATCGCGCCGATAGCAATGTTGAACGCCGATGGTCGGAAATGAGTAATTTCCTCACTTTATATGGGATGAGCCAAGTCACGCGCAGTGGTACTGCTCGTTCACTGAAATGGCGTATTCCTAAAGTTGATTTAGCCGGTAAAACGGGCACGACCAACGATTTAAGAGACAGTTGGTATGTAGGCATCGATCAGCGAGAAATTGTCACTGTATGGGTGGGCCGAGATGATAATAAACCTGCTGCTGTCACCGGTTCGTCAGCTGCGTTGCCAGTGTATGCTGCCTACTTAAAAACTTCTTACCCGCAATCGCTAAGAGCGATGCAACCGGATCAACTATCTTGGGTTCACTTTGCTAAAAGTAATGGCCATCCTACATCGGCTGGCTGTGGTGAAACCCAATTATTGCCTGCTCCAAGTAGCCAAGCAGAGCTGGCCGAAGGCTGTGTACAACACACTGCGACCAAGGCTAAAACCTGGCTACAAAGTATATTTAACTAAGCCGAATTAATCGATTAAGGACTCGTAATGTTACAAGCAAACCAAGCGAAAATAATGCTGCAACTGCAAGACAACATGAACGCTAAAGTGAATCCAGATTGGCTGGCTACGCGTTCACCGTTTTTACGTGCGGTTGTTATTGAAGGCGCGGAAGCCATTGAGCATCACGGCTGGAAATGGTGGAAAAAACAAGACTGCGACTTAGAGCAGCTGCAAATGGAGCTAGTAGATATTTGGCATTTTGTATTGTCAGAGCTTTTACTACAAGCAAATGGGGAGCATGCACCCGCTCAGGCCCATGTTTTTGCCCATATCGACGAAACATCGCTAGAGTTTGATGGTAATACTTGGCAGTTCTCTGAACTTAATTTGTTAGAAAAACTAGAGTTACTCATTGGCTTAGCGGCGGCCAAACGTACCAGTATTGGTCTGTTCTCAGCCTTGTTAGCGGATTGCCAAATGACTTGGGTGGATCTTTACCAGCAATATGTGAGCAAAAATGTGCTTAACTTTTTCCGCCAAGACAACGGCTATAAACAAGGCACTTATCGAAAAGTGTGGGGCGGTCGAGAAGATAACGAACACCTAGTGGAGTTGATGCTGGATTTGGATGCTACTAGCTTGAGCTTCCAAGATGATTTGTATCAGGCGCTACATCAACGCTACAGCCAATCTAAGTAATGTAGGCTTTGTTGCAAATTGGCGCATTGATGCGCCTTTTTTGTGAGCATTTGCAATACGCTAAACCACCTCTCCTCGCGCTTGTTTTAGATTATTTGTGAAATGCCCAGCAAAGCTAGTCAATTATTCTATTGGTATGCTTTTCAACTACTTGCTTGTGGAATTTTTACTCTAAATTGGTTTTTAAGAAAAGCTGGCCTTGTTATTGCTCCTTATACTTTGTGTGGTTAAGTAGGTAATCACGCTTTCATAATCCAAGTAGTAGAGGTAAATATTATGGCTGTTTCAAGTTTTAGAGGTGCTTCAGGTGCGAGTTTTTGTCCAAGTAAGTCTAGTGATAAGCAAACCCGTAACAATGCTAAGTAGTCGAGTAGTTGGTATTCATCCACTATTCTAATAAAGCGCTTATTTCCGATGAGCGCTTTAACCCCCCCCTATTGCTAGTTTATTGTTAACTAAATCACACTTTTTTAGCGAAGTTAAGTTTCAGATAAATCTAGTATTTTTCCTATTTACGTCACTTTCTCCTCATTTTTTTCTCATTTTTGTGAAATAAGCCAGTAGACCACTGGGTCTTCTTGAACATGGCTGCGCAGTCTTGGATCATTACCAGGAGAATTATTATGAAAGCCGTTATTTCAACAGTGTTAAGTGTAGTGTTTGGATCTTTTTTAATGTTTAGCGCTGCTAGTCAGGCGGCGGTTGGCCCTTTAAGTGGGGCGCAAGGAAGCATGCAAATAGGAACCAGTGGAGTCGACCGTCATACCTGTCAGCGCGAAGCAATTCGTGGCGAAGTACAGTCGCCGTTTTGTTAAGCAGATAAAGTATTAGGAGAATGATGATGAAAGCCTTAACCACCAGTTTACTCAGTGTTGTGTTTGGTTCAGCCTTAATGTTTAGCGCTGCTAGCCAAGCCTCTTTTACTCCAGCCAATAGTGCTCAGGGTAGTCTGCAAATAGGTACTAGCGGTGTTGACCGTCATACTTGTCAGCGTGAAGCATTACGTGGTGAAGTACAGTCGCCGTTTTGTTAGGTGAACAGATTTCAAAAAAGGCGATGTGAATTCACATCGCCTTTTTTGATCTGCTGGTTGGCTAGGCTAAGCTGTTGGTCGGCAACGATCACTAAAGCTAGGTTGCTCAAAGTAGTCGTTGAGCAAAGCTAATAACTCTGAGTCTTGAGTGTGTAATTGAGTATTGCTTAAGGCAATGGTTGGCAAACCTTTGCTAGTTGCTTGAGTCTTTGTGGGGTGAATAGTGGTTTCTTTTTGAAATGCTTCAAACATAACGAACTCCTAAATATTAGTTCGCGCCTAGAGGCGCTTTAGCGGTATTTGTTAGCCGCCCGCAAGTTGTTGATTAAATCGGCGGCAGAGGTAGAATGACATTTGGCCATCTAGATGTCTAATTGTGTTTTGCCACAAGTCATAACTATTAGTTATTTATCGAGTTCTGAAAGAGTAAGATAGCCATTCTGCTTTTGTTTGGGCTGCATTACATGCTAAAACTGTTTTATATGCTGGTCGCTTGGCTATCAGTATTATTAGGAACACTAGGTATTTTTCTACCTTTGTTACCCACTACGCCATTTATTTTGTTGGCGGTAGCCTTGTTTTCGAAAAGCTCACCGCGTTTCGAAGCCTGGTTACAACAGCACCCTACCTTTGGCCCCTTAATTAATGATTGGCACCAACATGGTGTGGTGAGCCTCAAAGCTAAATTAAGCGCTACGCTAATGGTCACCATCTCTGCTGGATTAATGCTGTGGATGAATGTGCCTTGGATTGGAAGAATTGTTGCTGGTGTCTGCCTGCTAGCAGTAATGGTGTTTTTGTGGACTCGCCCTTCCACTAAAAAGTTGCTTCGCTAAGCGTCTCTTTTTCTGTCTATAATTCTTATTAAGTAATAAATTTAATATTAAGGGTTATTGATGCGCATACTGTTTATCGTTTGTAGCTTATTGTTGGCGAATATTGTTCATGCGGGTAATGGAACAGAAGTGTCTAATGTGAATTGCAATGGCACGTGGATCCGATCAGGTACCGATAAGCTTGAATTGATAAGCGCTTGTGGCAAACCAGAATATGAAGAAGTAGTGAGCGGCGATAACTTCAATAAACTTGAAGGCGTATTGTATAAGATTAACGGCAAGAAATATGTTGTGTATTTAAAAACTGGTCAAGTGGTGAAAATAGAGTGGTTACGTTAAACCGCGCCCTTAGCGAGCGCGGTTTAATAAGCTTATTTTAGTTGAGCAAAACAGCGCTCTGCTGCCGCAATGGTGGCGTCAATATCCGCTTCGGTATGCGCATACGAAGTAAATGACGCCTCAAAAGCTGAAGGCGCTAAGTAAATACCTTCTTCTAACATCAAGTGGAAAAACGTCTTAAAGCGTTCTGCATCACAAGCACAAGCTTGGGCGAAGTTAGTCACACTTGTTTCTTCAGTGAAGAAGAAACCTAACATTGCGCCTACCTGATTTACGGCCAGTGGAATCGCTTGGCGATCAGCGGCTTCTTTCAGGCCTTTGGCTAAGCGTTCTGTGATTGCATTTAAGTGCTGGTGAACCGTTGGATCTTTAAGTGCAGTTAGCGCTGCTAAGCCAGCAGCCATCGCGATAGGGTTACCCGATAGCGTGCCTGCTTGGTAAACTGGGCCAATAGGCGCCAGTTTATCCATAATTTCTTTGCTACCACCAAATGCGCCTACCGGCATGCCGCCGCCAATGACTTTACCTAAGCAGGTTAGATCAGGTTTAACGCCGTAATGTGCTTGAGCTCCACCTAGCGATACGCGAAAACCTGTCATCACTTCATCAATAATGAATACCGCTTGGTATTTATCACAAATCGCACGCAAGCCTTCTAAAAAGCCCTTCACTGGGGGAATACAGTTCATGTTGCCGGCCACTGGCTCAACAATAATACAGGCGATGTCTTCAGGATATTCGGCAAACAGTGCTTCTACAGAGGCTAAATCGTTGTATGTCGCAGTAAGAGTGTGTTGGGCAAAGTCTGCAGGAATGCCCGGCGAACTTGGCTGGCCAAGGGTTAATGCGCCAGAGCCTGCTTTTACTAATAACGAGTCGGCATGGCCGTGGTAGCAACCTTCAAACTTTAATATTTTGTCACGGTTAGTATAACCGCGAGCCAAGCGAATCGCGCTCATGGTCGCTTCAGTACCAGAACTCACCATGCGTACTTGATCCATAGACGGCACTAATTCACATACTAGGTTTGCCATGTCTATTTCAGTGGCAGTAGGCGCACCAAAACTTAAACCTTTGGCGGCTGCGTCAATCACTGCTTGGCGAATAGCGGGGTGGTTGTGGCCTAAAATCATTGGCCCCCACGATCCAACATAATCAATGTAGCTATTGCCGTCAGCATCATAAATGCGGGCGCCGTCGGCTCGTTCAATAAACACTGGCGTACCGCCCACGCCATTAAAGGCACGCACTGGAGAGTTAACACCACCAGGTATGGTTTGCTGGGCTTGGCTAAAGAGTTGTTCTGAGCGAGACATAAAGCATCCTTTAATATCAAAAATACTGGCCGCTTGGGCGCTAAATTGGGCTCACTATAGCAAACTATCTACGGGGGCTACATCTCTGGTTTGTTGCCGGAGATAAATCTGGGTAAACTGTCGTTTTTTCAGGGTAAGTGGGTAGAAAGTGGCAAAGCCGAAGTTGTTAGTGGTGAGTTTAATTGGCGCGTTAGCTTTAACAAGTGTTTATGGTTTATCGGTGGTGGTTGAAGAAAAAGACCAAATGATTAGCCAATTGCAACTGCGTTTAAGTAATGCCCTTGATAGCCAATCGGTTTTACAACAGCGTTTATCCATGGTGCAGCTAGAGCAAGATACTGGCTTAGCCGAAGTGGCTCAGCTTAAACGCAATATTGATGAGCTAACCCAGCAAAATGTAAGCATCACCGAAGAGTTACTGGTATACCGAACCATTATGGCGCCCGAGCAACAAGCTGGCGGCATGAAGATAGAGCAGTTACATATCGAGCCAATGCTCAGCCCTGGTTATTATCGTATGCAAGTATTGCTGATGCAGGTTGCGCGCAATAAACGTTGGCTAAAAGGCGATTTAGAATTACTGGTTATCGGAAGCCAAGACCTGCAGCCTGCTCAATACTCACTAAGCGAACTGCAGCAAGAATCCGCTGCACTTAGCTTTAAGTTTCATTATTTTCAAGAAGTAAATGCCGACTTAAAGTTGCCGGATGGGTTTAAGCCGGAGCGCATAGAGCTTACGGCAAAAGTGAAAGGCAATAAGTGGAACAAGAAGGCCGAAATCGTTCATCAGCAAAACTGGCCGAACTAGGATAATACTTGAACAAATTACTCAGGTATTAGATAATCTGCGCCAGTTAACATATTTAAGGAATTGATAGTGTCAGAGCAAGCTGTAACTGAACAAGCCGCATTTCCGATTCAATTTACCGATGCCGCTGCATCACGTGTAAAAGAGTTGGTTGCTGAAGAAGAAAATCCAGCACTAATGTTGCGTGTCTATGTCACCGGCGGTGGTTGCTCTGGGTTCTCTTACGGATTTACTTTCGATGAAAAAGTGAATGAAGGCGACACCTTAGTAGAGAAGCAGGGCGTATCAATGGTTGTTGACTCAATGAGCCTACAATACTTGGTTGGCGGCATTGTTGATTTTACCTCAGGCTTAGAGGGTTCACGTTTCTTAGTGAACAACCCTAATGCGAATACAACCTGTGGCTGTGGGTCTTCTTTTAGTATTTAGATTTTAATAATAGCTAATGTTTGTATTGTTTTGTAAGCCACCGCAAGGTGGCTTTGTTGTTTCTTAGTCTTAGCACAGGCTTTGTAGCAAATTTGTCAGTAGTATTCTTGAAAGCATATAGATCAAAGGCTCTACCTAGTATACTGATTCTCTTACCATTGAATCGTCAACAGGGAGTGTTTGATTGTGTCTGCCGTAAAACAATTTTTTGCTGCTCGCCCATATATTTTTTCTATCATTATTGTTATCGCAGTTGTCTTATGGATGCTCTCTGGACAACTTAGCTCTGCAGAAAAAGCACCGCTAGATTCGACTAAAACCGAGCATCAACTTACTCGAGTACAAGTTAAAACTTTTACTGCTGAGCCCATCGAACGTAGCTTGCATTTATACGGTCAAACCGAAGCGCGTCGTCAAAGTGTTATTTCTGCTGAAGTTTCTGGCCGACTAGTGGAATTTTTGGTTGCCGAAGGGCGCCCTATCAAAAAAGGCCAAGCCTTAGCCCGTTTAGATATTCAAGACCGTCGCTCGCAGCTATTACGCGCCGAAGCATTACTTGAGCAGCGCACCATTGAATATGCTGGTGTAAAAGCTTTAAGCAAGCAAGGATTCCAAGGTAAAGCGCGTTTGGCCGAAGCCAAAGCATCCTTAGTTGAAGCTGAATCAATGGTAAAAACCCTTAATTTGGCGATTGATAACACCTTAGTGCTATCGCCTTACACAGGTATTTTTGAAGAGAACATTGTAGAAGCGGGTGCTTACCTAGGCATTGGTGACCCGATTCTTCGGTTAGCCGATACCCAACAGTTATTGGTACGCACCGACGTATCTGAGCGCGATATCTCCCAGTTAAAGTTAGATAAAAAAGCCTACGTGACCTTGGTTACTGGCCAAGAAGTAGAAGGCACTATCGATTTCATCGCCACCTTGTCTGATGCCAATACCCGCACTTTTAAAGTAGAAGTACTGCTAGAAAACCAAGACCAAAAACTGATGGCCGGCGTTAGTGCCAGTGTGCGCATTCCCTTAGAAGAAGTGGCTGCCATTAAAGTTAGCCCTGCGGTATTGGCCTTAGATGAGCAAGGTAACCTAGGCGTTAAAACGGTAGTGGACGACGTGGTGCAGTTTATCCCGGCGGATTTAGTACGCTCAGATCCAGATGGTGCTTGGTTATCAGGCTTTACTGGCGATAATGATGTAATTGTACTGGGCCAAGGCTTTGTACGTGAAGGTGACAAGGTTGAACCGGTTACCAAAGCGGAGCTACTCGCCCAAGAGAGGCTTGAATAATGCACGCCTTTATTGAAGCGGTTTTGTCGCGCACCCGCACGGTGCTGTCGCTGTTGGTGTTCTTGTTTATCGCCGGCATCATTACCTATAACAATATCCCTAAAGAATCGGATCCCGATGTAGAGATCCCGGTTATTTATGTGTCTATTCCGCACGACGGTATTTCGCCGCAAGACGCCGAACGCTTGCTGCTTCGCCCTATGGAGCAAGAGCTGCAAGGTTTAGAGGGCATTAAGGAAATGACCGCCACCGCGAGCGAGGGCCATGGCTCGGTGGTATTAGAGTTTATAGTTGGAGTAGACATCGACCAAGCCTTGTCCGATGTACGCGCTAAAGTAGACCAAGCTAAACCTAAATTACCAGCTGGCGGCGACGAACCTGAGGTGCATCAAGTGACCTTGGCCACCGAGCAACCAGCTATTACTGTATTGCTGTCTGGTGACTTGCCACAACGTGCGTTGCTAACCATTGCACGTGACCTGCAAGACCAAATGGAAACCATGAAGCAGGTATTAGAAGTAAACATTGGTGGTGACCGTGAAGACTTCTTAGAGATTATTGTTAACCCGCTGCTGATGGAATCTTATGGGCTCGACCAAGCCGACATTTACAACTTAGTTAGCCGTAATAACCGCTTAGTTACCGCAGGCACCTTAGATACTGGTAACGGCCGCTTTGCAGTAAAAGTACCAGCAGTATTTGAAAACGTTAAAGACGTTATTGAGTTACCGATTAAAGTGGACGGTGACCGCATTGTTACCTTTGGAGATGTAGCATCTGCACGCCGCACCTTTAAAGACGCTAGCACCTACGCTCGAGTAAACGGCAAACCCACTATTTCTTTAGAAGTGAGTAAACGCCCCGGCGAAAACCTGATTGAAACCATTGAGCAGGTTAAACAGCTGATAGCCGACGAACGTAAGTTTTGGCCAGACTCGGTGATTGTGGATTACGCTGGCGACAAATCAAAAGACATTCGCACCATGTTGTCGGAGCTGCAAAACAACATTTTGTCTGCGGTGTTACTGGTAGTGGTGGTGATTATCGCGGTAATGGGCGTGCGCTCATCCTTGTTGGTCGGCATTGCTATTCCGGGCTCATTCTTAGCCGGTATTTTGGTGTTATCGCTGGGCGGCCTTACCATTAATATGATCGTTTTGTTCTCGCTGATTATGGCGGTGGGCATGCTGGTGGATGGTGCCATTGTGGTCACCGAGTTTGCCGATAGGCAAATGAGTGAAGGCGTACCACGGCACCAAGCTTACTCGCTGGCATCACAACGTATGGCATGGCCAATCATTGCTTCTACCGCAACTACCTTAGCGGCGTTTGCACCGTTGCTGGCGTGGCCGGGCATGGTCGGGCAGTTTATGGGGTACTTGCCGTTAACCTTGATTGCCACCTTAAGTGCTTCGCTGGTGATGGCGTTGATCTTTGTACCTTCGCTAGGCAATATTTTTGGTCGCCCGCGTAAGCTAAGTGCTAAGCAGCAACAAGCGCTGATTAAAGCTGACCAAGGACAATGGAAAGACCTACAAGGTTTAACTGGTGTCTATTTACGGGTATTGCATAAGGCAGTAAATGCACCGTTGCGCGTATTAGCTTTGGGCATTGTTATCGCCGTTGTAGTGATTATGGCCTACGGCAGTGCTGGTAAAGGGGTAGAGTTTTTCCCAGATGTAGAGCCCGTAGGTTACAACATAATTGTGCGCTCTCATGGCGATTATTCTACCGATGAAAAGCTACAAGTGATGTTAGAAGTAGAGCGTAGAATCGTTGAGCTTGATGATTACGACACCCTCTACACCAAAGTGGGTGGCGACCAATTAGGCGATATTCGAGTAAATCTTAAAGACTGGAATGAGCGTCGTCCAGCTAACGAAATCATTGAAGATATGCGTTCGCGCCTAGCGCCCATCGCTGGTTTAGAAATTGAGTTTCGCAAAGATAAAGCAGGCCCGCCAGCGGGTAAAGATGTGCAGCTAGAACTTAGCTCTCGCTTTCCTGAGCGCTTAGAACCTATGGCGAAAAAGATCCGTACAATGGTGGACGATAATCCGCACTTTGTTAACGCCGAAGACTCTACCACTAAGCCAGGCATTGAATGGCAGCTTAAAGTTGACCGCGCTAAAGCCGCCCGTTTTGGCGCCGACGTAACGCTGCTGGGTAATACCGTACAGTTTGTGACTAATGGTTTAAATATCGGTGATTATCGTCCCGATGATGTGGATGATGAGCTAGAAATCCGAGTTCGTTTTCCAGAAGAAAATCGTAGCATTAGCCGTTTAAGTGAACTACGGGTTAAAACGGGATACGGTTTAGTGCCTATCACTAACTTTGTTTCTTTAGAAGCTAAGCCTAAGCAAGACGTGATTAACAAAGTAGACGGCCGCCAAGTGATTACGGTTAGTGCCGATATGGCACCAGGGCAAAACCTAAGTTTAGAATTGCCGCTATTACAAGAGCAGCTTAAACAACTAGAGCTAGACCCCTTGGTTGAGGTGAAACTTCGCGGCCAAAACGAAGACGAACAAGAAACCATGGACTTTTTAGGCAAGGCCTTTATGGTGGCGCTGTTTGTTATGGGGCTTATTTTGGTTACCCAGTTTAATAGCTTCTACCAAGCTTTGCTTATCTTGTCGGCGGTAGTGTTTTCTACCATAGGGGTATTACTGGGGCTGTTAGTGGCAGGGCAAGCCTTCGGCATTATTATGAGTGGCCTAGGGGTCATTACTTTGGCAGGGATTGTGGTGAACAACAATATTGTATTGATTGATACCTACAACGTATTACGCAGGCAAGGCATACCGGCGCAAGAAGCAATTATGCGCACTGGCGCCCAGCGTTTACGCCCAGTAATGCTAACTACCATCACCACTATTTTGGGTTTAATGCCCATGGTGTTGCAGCTGAATATTGATGTATTCGAACGCACGATTGAAGTGGGCGCACCCTCTTCACAATGGTGGTCTCAATTGGCTACTGCAGTAGCGGGTGGTTTAAGTTTTGCTACTTTGCTGACTTTAATCCTGACCCCATGTTTATTGATGTTAGGCGCTAAGTTTAGCCGAAAAGATAAATACGCAGAGCTTGAAGAAGCCAAAGAACAAGAGATGTTAGGGGCGTAGTTAATGGCCTAGCCTTTGTCGCTTAGTTTTAATGTCAACTCTCTTAGGTTTTACTATGCTAAGACTTAAGGGGGAACCCTTCTATTTTGTTGTGGTTTACAGGTGATTTAGCCAGGTAAAAGTAATGAAAGTTTATGGTTATTCAAAGAGCATTGAAGGTAATTCTCCTTTGATATTGTCCGAGATTACTTTATCAACTAATGCTAAAGAGTTACGAGAAATAGCTAAGTTCTTAGAGCAAGCGGCTAACAAAATGGACAGAAATGGCAGTGGCTTTGAGCATCTGCATTTATCTGATTTTTCTACTTCAATTGAAGGACCTGACTTAATTATATTTGATGAGCCGACCTTGAAGTAAAACACCTTAATACCTTTAGATTAGGTATTCATCGTTACCGACAGTAACCAAAAAGAGTAGTTCAAATGTCATATGAAATGTTAGTGGGTTTACATGTATTAGATGACGATATGTACCTGCAGTACCGTGATGCGATGAAGCCGATTCTCTCAAGTTACGGCGGCGGTTTTGGTTACGACTTTAAGGTGTCTGAAGTATTACGCCCTGAGGAGAATAGGGATATTAACCGTGTTTTTACTATTTATTTTTCCGAACGTTCAGCGAAGGAAGCCTTCTTTGCTAATCCTGAATACTTGAAAGTAAGAGAGCGCTACTTTGAAGGCTCTGTGGCTAGTACTACTATCATTTCCAGCTATGAGAAAAACAGCTAGCTAGGCTCTTATTATTGACGTGGGCTGGGGTGGAAGTTGGCCAGTTAAAACCTGTGCTCAGCCCTTATATTACTTGCCATTAGCTTTTTAGATTATTCGATATTATCCCAGCTATTCGGCTGAACTCTTTTAACTCTTCATCACTTAAATTCTGCTTCATCTTTATACTTACTTTGCTCTGTGTATCGGCGATAAGCGCGGCTAGCGCTTGGCCTTCCTCAGTTAGTGATAAAAACTGGCTTCTTTTATCTTCTGGGTTGGCGGTTTTTGTTAGCCAGTTATTGCTAATCATTTCTTTAACTAGGCGAGCAATCTGCGCTTTGTCTCTTCCCAAAAATTGAACAATGTCATTGGCCGTGCAGGCTTCTGAGTTGTGAATATAGCTTAAACATTTTACATGCATGCTGTTTAAACCTAACTCGCTAGCCTTAAGTGCCGAACGCATGGTTAAGCGGTATGAATGTGCAATGCTGAAAATGGTATTGGAAATTGAATGGTTATCCATAGATCCTACTTTGATATTTTGTTGACAATGTCAACTTAATTAAACTATAGTAGACCTTATCAACTTAATTGATGTTATTCAAGCTAATGAAGGAAACACTTTGAAGCCAAAGATGCGATTAACCCATGTTTCTAATATTGTTGAGCTTTCGCCACACCTGCGCCGAATAGTGGTAACAGGCGATAGCTTAGGTGACTTTCCTATCGGTAAAGAAGGCGCTCATGTAAAAGTAGTTTTGCAACAAAGTACCCAAAAAGATCCCATACTGCGTTCATATACTATTCGCTCGTTTAGTGCTGAAACCAAAGAGCTCGCCTTGGATTTTGTGGTTAATCGCCATAGTGGGCCAGCGACTGACTGGGCCAAAAATGCAAAGGTGGGCGACAGCCTGGGTATCGCTGGGCCAGGGCCAATGAAATTGACTCAATATCAGCATGATAGCTACTTGTTAGTGGGCGACATCACGTCGCTAAATGCGATTAACGGCTATGTGCCACGCTTTAATAAAAGTGCCGAAGTAAACGTGGTGATTAGCGTACCGACTCGTGCAGACATTATCGAAATGGATTACCGCGACTCGGTGCATACCGAATGGTTTGTTGAAGATGAAGCAACTGGCACTTTAGAGCAAGCAGTCTTTGAGCGAGCCAAAAACATGCCTCTAGATACCCAGGTATTCTTGGGGCTTGAAGCGAGAAGTATTCGCACATTACGCCCGGTTCTGCAGCAAGATATTGGCTTTAATAGATTGAATGTTTCGGCAGTAGGGTATTGGAAACAAGGCGTAAATGCCGACCGCTTTGGCGCTCAGAAGAAGGCTCAGCCACTGTAAGATTGCTAAATGACTTAAGACCACAATATTGAGATGAGGACGAACACCGTGAAAATTGCAATAACCGCCGCTAACGGCCAGCTAGGCTCTGCAATCGCTAAAGCGACTATCGCTTTATTGTCGAAAGAAAACGTAGTGGCACTGGCGCGTACCCCAGAAAAAGCCGCCGCTTTGGGCGTAGAAGTTCGCCCTGGTGATTACAATAACCAAGGCCAATTAGAGCAGTCTTTACAGGGTATTGATGCACTATTGCTGGTATCTGGTATGGACGCGCCAGACAAGCGCATTGCGCAACACCGAAATGTTATTCGTGCAGCCAAGAGCGCAGGTGTTAAAAAAATAGTGTATACCAGCGTACAAGGCGCAGAACAGGGAACGGCTTTTTCACCGGTGATTCAAAGCAATCGCCAAACCGAGCAAGATGTTCGAGAAAGTGGCCTAGACTGGGTGATTGGTAGAAATGGCATCTACATTGAACCTGATATTGAATATCTAGAAAACTACAAGAAGTTAGGGGTTATTGCTAACTGCGCCGGTGACGGAAAATGCGGCTATACCACGCGTTCCGAATTAGCCCATGCTTACGCATGTATGCTCAGTGATGATAAACACAATGGCAATACCTATAACTTACATGGCGAGGCGCTTAGCCAATACGACTTAGCGGAGTATTTTAATCGCGCTTTCAACACCACGCTGCGTTACACCCCGATGTCGGTTGAAGAGTATAAACAAGAGCGAATTGCTGAACTGGGTGAGTTTATCGGAACAGTAATTTCAGGTATTTATGACGGTATTCGCCAAGGCGAAGCGGATAATCCAAGCCATTTCTTAGCGGCAACGGGGCGGCAGCATCAAGCTTGGGATGATTATTTTTCCAGTTTAAACAAATCTTTATGATTGAGTGACTAAGGTGCGGTTAAAAGCTGGATTGACTTACTCTTAATATTTAGTTGATTAGAACAACTAAATGTGCCAGCATAGTTGTCGCAGTCAACTATGTTGGCAGCGCAGCCTGTCTCACACGCTTATTCGCTATTTTACTCAGTTCATCTCGTTTGGAGAAATCGTGCCGATTCATCGTTCTATTAATCACGCATTGCGAGATATTCGCCTGAAAACGCGAACCAAAATGATGGCTGAGGTAAAGCGCCAACAGGTGGACTTTTCTCCCCTAGAACACAAGGCAATGAGCGATATTGCAGCCTGCGAAGGCGCCTCTCAGCAAACGCTAGTTGTGTCGATGAGTAAAGACAAAGCGCAAATAGCGCGGGTAGTAGCCCGTTTACTGCGACAAGATCTCATCACTAAGCACGGCAATCCAGACGATAAGCGAGCAGTATTGCTGGCCTTAACTGAACGTGGGCAGCAGTTGCTAGCATGTTTGGACAAAGTGGAAATGGAGATCGTTAATGACATGCTGGAGGACTTTAGTGAAGAAGAGTCTCAGCTGTTTTGCTCGTTGCTGCATCGGATTAATCACAACTTAAAGTAAGCACTGCCTTAATCAATGAACTAAGTCTTCTTCGCGTTAACGCTTGTGCATTGTTTCCTCCCCTGTACTAAATGTAGTTTGGAGTAGTACCTTGAAAAAAGAACAACCCTTTTTAGGGCAAACGGGCACCTTGCTATTTTTAGTGGTGATCAGTGCGTTTCCGCCCTTAACCACCGATCTCTATTTGCCCGCTTTGCCACAAATGGTCGATATTTTTAATACCAATCAAACCATGGTGAACTTAACGCTCAGTGTTTATTTTGTTACTTATGCCGTTGGTCTTCTATTTTGGGGGCCGTTAAGCGAAAAGTTTGGCCGCAAACCTATCTTGCTTGTGGGCATGGGGATCTATATTTCCGCCAGTGTTTTATGTGCCCTTGTGCCTAATATTGAAATGCTGATTGGTGCTCGCTTAATACAGGCATTTGGTGGCAGCGCGGTTACCGTGGTGGCTACCGCCATTGTTAAAGATCTTTACGATGGCAGAGAGCGTGAAAGAATAATGGCAACCATTATGTCCTTAGTGATCATTGCCCCTATGGTAGCGCCGGTACTCGGGTCGTTTTTACTTAAGATTGGTTCTTGGCGCATGATGTTTGTGGCTTTAGCCATTTTTGGTGGTTTGTCTGCGCTACTTGCCATTGGCTACCGAGAAACTCTAGACACGCGCTATACCGGTTCTATTGTTCGTTCTTGGGGGCGCTTAGCGGTAGTAATGAAAAACCCTCGATTCACTTCATTACTGGGGATATTTTCTATTCCGGCCATGGCAATGATGGCGTTTTTAGCTGCGGGGTCGTATATCTATGTCAATGGCTTTGGTCTTACTGAGCAAGAGTTTAGTTACGCTTTTGCATTCAATGCTTTGTTAGCCTCATTTGGGCCACGCATATACATGAAGTTATCTAAGCACATCTCTGTTCAAACGATAGTGATGATGTGCTTTGGCTTATTGGCACTATGCGGCGTGCTAATGCTTACCGCGGGGCATTTATCACCTTGGCTGTTTGCTATGCTTGCTGGCCCTGCCACTGTTGGGGTAATTGGTATGCGTGTACCTGGCACCAATCTAATGCTTGAACAACAAGAGAGTGATACCGGTTCGGCGGTGGCAATTATTCAATTTTTTGCGATGATGTGCGGTTCGCTGGGTATGGTATTGGTGTCGTTACGGCCTGAGTCTTTGATTGAAAACTTAGGCACTATTCAGTGTGTAATCGGCTTTACGGGCGGGGCTTTATGGCTATTGGTAAGAAACCGATCTTACGTGACTGAAAAAGTCTCTGAGCTAAGCCAAGAAGCTTAATTAGCGGGATAAAACCCACCCAAAATAGCCGGTTTACTAGCGCCAGTTACTGAGCTGGCGTTGCCTGTTTGTCGCTGCACAAAGCAGCGGGCAAGCCAAGCAAATGCCATGGCCTCTAAGGCTTGTTCTGGTATGCCCAGCGCTGAGGTTCTACTCAGCGTGAGTTTGGGTAAAGCCTTGGCTAACAACGCCAATAAAAAGCCATTGTTATCACCTCCACCACACAAGTAAACCGTACCTTCTTCATAGCTTAACAACTGCTGAGCAATACTTTGGCTGGTTAAATGGTGCAGGGTGCATTGAATGTCTTCTGGCGAGGCCATAGAAAACTCAGGCTGCGTTAAAAAGCTATCTAACCACGCTAGGTGAAAATATTCACGACCAGTGCTTTTGGGGGCGCTTAAACTAAAATAATCATCGCTTAGCATCTGCTCTAGTAAACGAGGTATCAGCGTGCCGCTGCGGCCCCAGTCACCGTTGTCGTCGTAATCTAAACCGCTAGGGTGATAGCGCTTAAAGTGTTGGTCCAACAAGGTATTGCCGGGCCCGGTGTCATAACCCAGTAACTCTTGTTTGGGAACAAGAGCAGTAATGTTAGCAATGCCACCAATATTTAGGATGAAACGTGGCTCACTTGGATGACTAAACATTGCTTGGTGAAAGGCTGGTACCAAGGGCGCACCTTGGCCGCCTAAGGCCATGTCTTTGTTTCTAAAATCGGCCACTACATCTATTTTGCTTTGCACCGCAATGTGGCTTGGGCTGCCTATCTGCAAACTAAAACTTAGCTCAGGGAAGTGGCGAATGGTTTGGCCGTGGCTACCTATGGCGGTGATGTGATCGGCACTTAAGCCAGCAAGCTGAATGGCTTGATTCGCAGTATCAGCAAATAAGCCAGCAACTGCCACGCTAGCTGATGCCATGTTGGCTAATTCGTTCTCTGCTGGGCTACATAAGCCGTGTAATTGGCTGAGTAATTGAGCCGGAATAGCTTGCTGGTGGTGGGCCAGTAGCTTGGGGGGGGATTGGGCAAAATCCACTACCACCGCATCTACGCCATCCATACTGGTACCAGACATTAAACCTAGATAAATATCACTCATCGCCTTGCCTAGTTCATGGCCAGTAATACCCGTTTGGTATTATCTAGCTGTTCAATACGGGCTTTAGCAATAGGCATAAAGCGTTGCTTTTGCTCTCCTTTAAGTGGGGTCGAGGTAGGAAGCTTAACCGTACGCGGGTTTTTATGTACCCCATGTACCAAGAACTCATAGTGTAAGTGCGGGCCAGTAACTCGGCCTGTTGCTCCTACAGTACCAATTTTCTTGCCCTGTTTTACTCGCTGGCCGGTTTTTACGTAACGTTTATGCAAGTGCAAGTACTTGGTGACATAAGCGCTGCTGTGCTGAATAAACACATAATTACCGTTGTATTTGCTGTACCCCGACTTGGTGACTCGGCCATCGCCAGCGGCTTGTACCGGCGTGCCCACTTTAGCGGCGTAATCGATGCCGTTATGAGCGCGTACTCGGCCGGTTACTGGGTGTAAGCGGCGAGGGTTAAAGCTAGAGCTTATGTATTTAAAGTTAACTGGAGCGCGTAAAAAGGCCTTACGCATTGGCCGGCCTTCAGGGGTGTAGTAATTGCCATCGTCGTGACGAACAGCTCGAAATACATCGCCTTGATTGATAAATTCAGCGGCAATGATATCGCCATTGCCGGCGTATTGGCCGTCTACGTATAGCTCTTCAAACAACACCATAAAGCTGTCATTTTTGCGAATGTCTAAGGCAAAATCGATGTCCCAGCCAAATACTGCGGCCAAGTCCATTATTTGGCCTTGGCTTAGCTCGGCGCTAATACCGGCATTCCAAAAACTTGAGTTAATGGTGCCACGGGCAAAGTTAGTTCTAGTTTCTAACTCTTGTGTATCAATGCGAGCGCTAAATTGGTCTTGTGAGTCACGTTCAATGATCAGAGTTTGATATTTTGATTGAGGGTAATGCAATTCGATAAGCTGATCGTTGTCATCGAGGTAAAAATCTAGGGTATCACCGGGGTGAACGGTACGTAATTTACGCGCTTCGCCGCCTAGTTGATCAATGTTGTGCAAGGTGCGGGCGCTTAACCCCACGCGGGAAAAGATTAACGCCATGCTATCGCCAGATTTAACCGTTTGGCGTTTAAGCGTATAAAAGTGCTCTTGTTCTAGTGGCGTTTGATCAGACTCAATGGCCAATTCTAAAGGGTAACGTACGCCTAAATGCAATTCGTTGCCTTGCTGAATTTGCTCAAGCACTGCAGCTGCATCATTTAAATCGACCTCACCGCCGCTTGAATCTGGCTCGATAACGGCCTTAGCTGTTAAAGGCGTACCTTGTTCTGATGCAAAGGTATGTGTTTCAGGATTTGCCTCAGGGGCAGGTTCGTTTTTGACAAGCTCCGTGGCTGCAGCTTGGCTAGGTTGCGGAGTCTTTGCTACTGACTCCACTTCAGGCGATTTAGCACTAGGCTGTTGCTCCGCTTCTTTAAGTTGCTCAGCTACCTTGATTTGCTCAATAGACGGCTCAGCTTTGGTTTTAATTTGCGGCGTTAAGGGTTCAACGCTTTGCGTACTGCTTGCTGCTGCAGATAAGTCTATGCTTTGGCGCTGGCTGGCACTGGGAGAACTTTGCTCGCTAGGGAAAAGAAGAGCAGCCACTACTACAAGAAAGAGAATGATTAAGATTCGGCGGTGGCGTTTGGGTAATAAGCTTTGCAATCTACTTCCAACATACAAACAAGTGATTACGGCGATTGTAGCCAGATGCTGAGGAGAATGCCAGATTCTACATCGCAAGCCGTGAGCTATAAGGGATACAGCGCAGCGGGTGGCCAATTTGGCGCAGCTTGATAAGTACTGGTGCAATATCGATTTTAGTTGCTTAACCCGCAGTTTTATTAAGGAAAAGTCACCAAAGAATAAATGTTGGTGAATGATTAAACAGTGGCTTGTTTAACAAGATAAATAACCAAATACCTCTTTAGGGGTGGTGGTGTCTATCGAATGACCATGTGAATGCTAAATTAGCTCAAAGCTGGCACAAGAATTCCATTACTTATAACGAAGATTTTTCTTCACTCGTATATGCTCTCGTCCCACTCGGTTTATCTGAGTGGGTTTTTTTTCGGGTTTTATCTAGCATGCTACACAGTGTGTTTACGCTTTCTAAGGTGCGAAGAGTGAGGCGATGCGCCTTATCGGGATCTAGTTGGTAAATATTGTTATGTTTTACCGCCTGCAATTGTGGCCATTTATCCCACGAATGAGTAAATTCCCACTGGGCAACAATAATGGCTTCAGGATCTGCACTTAATACCCACTCTTCAGATAGCAGCGGGTAAGGGGCAACGGCTTCGGCCATAATGTTTTCCCCGCCGCATAAGCGAATACCATCGTCTATCCAGCTTTTGGCTGAAATACTCCGTAATGGCTGGTACCACATTTGATAAAACACACTCACAGGGCGTTGCGATTGGTACTGTTGGGCTAGTTGTTCCAGTTGCTGCTCGGCATAGTGGCTAAGCCTTTGGCCTGTTTCTGGTTCGCCCAATATTTCGCCTAACGTGGCGAGTTGCTTGGGTAGCGTAGCCAGTTGCTTGGGCTGAGAGACAAACACGTCAATGTTCAAGGCTCTTAGCTTTTGCGCCAAACTTTCTTGGTTGCCTTGTTTCCACACCAACACTAAATCTGGTTTCAATGAAATAATGCTTTCTAAGCTGATGTATTGATAATTGCCAATGCGTGGCAGGGCTTTAGCGGCTTCCGGGTAGTCTGCGTAATCTACCGTGGCAATCAGCCTATCGCCAGCGCCAAGGGCGTAAACTTGCTCGGTTAAATGTGGCGCTAAGGCAATAATACGTTGTGGTTTGGCCTGCAAGGTGGAACTAAAAAGCAAGCATACAGCCGCCAGGAATAGGGCTAAGTTTGCGACAATAAAACGCTTATAAGTAGATAACACGAACAAGGTAAATTGGGCTTAAGATCAATAAGAACAGCAGCGCACTCATATTGAGTTTTAAGGCTAAGCGATCAAGCTCTGCTGCTTCTGGGTATTGTTTGGCGGGGCCAAAGCGCGCTTGTTCTACTTTTTGCTGCTGATAGTGGCGCGGGCCGCCTAATTCACTTTGTAAGCTGCTAGCACTCACGCTAATTAACTTACCACTGGCGCTGTAAGGCCAGCGAAAACCTTGGCTTAAGGCTGCTTTGTTACGCGAAAGCTTGCCGTAAAAACAAATAATTAGCGCCAATAACTGGAAAGGCAGCCAGCTCAGTGCCTGATAAAAGCGGCTGGCACTGTTGCCAAATTGGCGATACTGGGAGAGTTTTGGATTCCAGGCTAGGTGTAACTCACTAATTATTCTGTAGATTAAGGCTGGCACAATGCCACCCAACATAAACCAAAAAATCACGCCAAACCAATTGGCTGCCAACCTCAGTAGCAACATTTCTGCCGAGGCCTTAGCCACACCTACTGCCGATAAGCCATCACAATCGCGTAATACCCAAGGCCTTAAAATGCCACGGGCTTGCTGATGTAGTTGCTTATTCAGTAGCAAGGTAATTCGATGAAAGCTATGCATAGGGGCTTGCCACTGTAATAAACACAGTAGCAATAGTGCGTCTAACAAGGCACTCAGAGGGTTAAGTTGATTGAATAAGGCAATGCCTAAGGCAAGAGGAGTTAACACTGTGAGCAAGGCAATAGCACCTGCTAAGCGTTGTTGTTTGGGGCCGTTGGTACTGCGATTGACTTTATTTGCTAGTTGTTCGCCAAACCAGCGAATCAATAACATTACCTGGCCAAATCCTCGACCAGGTAATAAACGTTCTAGGGCAATACCCAACAACGGTAAACTTAGGCTTAACCACAGCCAGGAGTGTTCATCCATTATTTAGTGAGTTTCTCTAACATGGCTAATACCAATGCGGTTGAGTGTTTAGCGGCAGTTTCTAAAAACTCATCGAATGATGATGGTGATTCTTTACCTGCAATATCAGACAGCGAACGAATCACCACAAAGGGAACATCGGCCAAATGACAAACTTGGGCAATTGCAGCGCCTTCCATTTCAACTGCTGCCATTTTTGGGAAGTCTGCACGAGCTTTGGCTACACGCTCTGGGTCGGCCATAAAGATATCGCCAGTACAAATTTGTCCGCGAACAATTTGGTGACCAGAAAGCTGAGTGGCGGCTTGTTCTGCTACCTCAATTAATTTCGCGTCGGCTTTATAGGCTGCTGGGTTAGCAGGGAGTTGACCCATTTCATAGCTAAATGCAGTTAAGTCTACATCGTGGTAACGCAGTTCATCTGAAATAACCACGTCACCTACTTTTAATGAGGGGTCAAAGCCGCCAGCAGAACCAGTGTTAATCACTTGGGTTGGCTGGTAGCGTTGCAGTAATACAGTGGTGGCAATGGCGGCAGCTACTTTGCCAATACCTGAACGAGTTACAACCACTGGGTGCTGGTTTATTTCACCGCTGTAGAACTCACAACCAGCAAAACTATAGGTATCACAATTGTCGATCAATTCACGAAGTGCAACCACTTCTTGTTCCATAGCACCAATAATTGCTGTAGTCATAACCGTCTCTTTATCAAAAGGAAAAATCAGCGGAATATTACCACAAGCAGGGGTAAGGAACAGCTAGAGATCGCGCACAAATACCCGTTGTGATTTGCGCTGTTTAAAGCCAATGTGCTGATAAAATTGATTAGCTTGCTCGCGAGTGGTGTCACAGCGTACTCGAATATCTCCAACGCCATGACTGGCAGCCCAATGGCGACACTGTTTAACCAGTCTGCGGCCAATGCCTTGCTGCTGAGAGTCTTGATCAACCACCATACCGCCAATTTCGGCAAAGGGTAAAGAGCCTAAACGTAGAGCAATAAATACATGTATCCAGCCAACAATTTGCTCTTCTTCGTTTAAGTAAACAAAAGCTTGATGAGTGGAGTTTTCCAAAATACCGTGAATATTGGGTAATACAGTTTGCGCGGATGGATTGTAGCCTAGCTGTTTTGCTAGTCTCGCAATATCTGCCGCGTCCTCGATATGTACCGGACGAATCTGCATAGCATTCCTTAAAATGTGTTAAAACCAACCAATGGTTTTATACAACCATAGTTACCGACATAGGCAGTGAACTGCAAGCAGCTTAGGTAAGATTTATGACTTTTTTAAGACAAAAGGCAGGATTATATTGAGTGTTTAGTCAAAATTGGCCTTGCTTCATCATTGGAACAGGCACTTAAATCTCTACGTTAATAAACTAACGCATTCGAATATTATAAAATTAGGGCGAATGGGTGCTAAAGCAGTTTGAGGAAAATGACCCAGTATGAGGGCTAATGCTTGGCTCTGCATCGGGCAAGTAACTCTAGATAGGCTAGATACAACATAACCAAGCCAAGAAAAAATCCAATATAGAGCATTATTGATCCTCTTTATTTGGGGGGCGTTATTGGTGACCCGTTATGGCCTTTAGCTAAAGTGTTCCCTATTTCGTGGTAACAGAGCAGCTCTAAGTTATATTCACGCAGAGCTGCTCTACTTCCTAAGGAAAGCTATTTCTATTTAGAGAAGTCTACGTAGAAGGTCTTCTTCTCTAGATATTGCTCGAAGCCATATTTGCCGTCTTCGCCACCAGAACCACTTAGTTTGTAACCATTGTGGAAGCCTTGATGTTGTTCTCCGTGGCCACGGTTTACGTAAATTTCACCACATTCCAAATCGTTGACTAAGTCCATCACCATTTTGATTTTGTTGGTGAAGATCATTGCCGAAAGGCCATATTCAGAATCATTGGCGTAAGCAACAACTTGATCAAAATCGTCAAATTTGACCACCGGAAGAATAGGGCCGAAGATTTCCTCGTGTACCAAACTCATATCTTGCGTTACGTTGGTAAATACGGTGGGTTCAAACCAATAGCCTTTTTCAAACCCTGGGCCAGTTAAGCGCTTACCACCGCAGGCTAAAGTTGCACCTTCTTCTAAAGCTTTAGCGGTCATGGCTTCCATATTGGCCAACTCTTTAGCGCTGACTTTAGGACCCATGTCGCTATCTTCATGCATCGGGTCGCCAACTTTTATGGCTTTCACTTTGGCAACAAATTTTTCCATGAACTGATCGTAAATGGCTTGGTGTACATATAAACGCTCATTACAGGTACACACTTGGCCACAGTTATCAAATTTTGAGCCTAGTGCTGCATCTACTGCGGCATCAATATTGGCATCTTCCAATACAATAAATGGTGCTTTACCGCCCAGCTCTAACTGTACGTGAGCGAGGTTGTCAGACGCTGCACGCACAATGGCTTGGCCAGCAGGGGTGCTACCAGTCATTGAAATCATGCTGGTATTAGGGTGGCGAACTAAGGCATCCCCTAAGGTACGGCCGGGGCCTGTAACCACGTTTAATAAACCCTTTGGTAATCCGGCTTTGTCTGCCAGCTTAGCCAGCTCAAGTGTGGCCAGTGGCGTCTCTGTGGTTGGTTTTACAATAATCGCGTTACCGGCTACCAAGGCAGGGCCAATTTTCCGCCCGGCCAAGGCTAGCGGGAAATTCCAAGCGGTAATGGCTACCACCACTCCACGCGGAACCTTGTGGATCCAAATATGCTCGTCGGGATTATCTGATTCAACAATGTCGCCTTCAATGTGGCGCGCCCATTCGCAGGCATATTCGATGAACGAGCAGGTTACATCTACTTCCATACGGGCGACTTTAAGTAGCTTGCCTTGCTCGGTTACGAGCAACTTGGCTAGCTCGTCGCGATGGGCTTTTATTTCAGCCACTAGATCTAACAGCTTTTCAGCACGTTTACGTGCCGGCAGTTTTCGCCATTGCTTTTGCGCTGCCACCGCTGCATTCATAGCGAGTTCTGCATCGGATTCATCGCCATTGGCGACCGTTGCAATCACTTCTTCAGTTGAAGGATTGATCACCTCAACACGCGCGCCAGAATTGGCATCAAGCCAAGTCCCGTTAATGTACATCTGATAATTCTTCATGAACGACCTATCTATAAAAGGGATCTTTGGTTGAGCAGGTTTATCTGCCCAACCGCTAAGTTACTGAATAAATTTAAAGCTTTGATGTTCTGAACCGTCGCAGCTGCCTAATGACAGTTGCTTACCGTTTTTCTTCGATGCTTTTGCCATCTCTAAACATTCACCGGTGGCGAGGTTTTTAATGCTGAACCATTGTTGCCCTTGGTTAGTGACTATCCAAGACTGAGCTGTAGACTGCGAATCACACGTTTGCTGACGCAGGTCTTGTTTTCCTTCGCGGGCTGCAACACAGTAGTTATTGGCTGCATTTTTGATGCTTATTTGCTGGCCTTCTGCTGCTTGCTCAACAAAGTTGAATTTTTGTTGTTGGCTGCGATGATCGCAATAATTCTGACGATAGCGTCCCCCTTTTTCTGAACGCGGATTTCTAATCTCAAAACATTTGGTGCTATGTCGAAGACTTAAACCGGCCGCTTCGCTAGGTAAGGTGACTGGCGTTAATGCTTGATCGCCTTGTTTTGCCTTTACGGGACTGTACACACGAACCCAATCCACTAACATTTTGTTTTTGGTCTCATCGGCTAAATCTGCGTCGCTAGCAATGTGGCCAACACTAGAGCGCCAATCATGATCTTCCATATCAATGATCATAAACATTTCGCGGTCTAGACCGAGGCTTTCGGGATCTTTTAACGAGCTTTTGGTAAGGCGGCGCACTAAGCGACCATCGATATAAAACTCAACATTCCAAGGATCTATCCAATAGGCGCCAAAACGATGAAAGTTGTCGCGGTAAGGCGCTTCTGTAGGCAGAAAGTGATGCTGCTGAGAGCCTACGTCTTTAATGATCAAGTTGCTTTCTTCATCGCGAATAAAGACATGATAGTTGGTATTTGCATGCCGAGAATGCTTGTGATGATTGGCACGATCGCTACCGTATATCTCCAGAATATCCAGCTCCCGTTTGTCATCAGGGCTAAGTAACCAAAAGTTAGAAGATAATACTTGGTTGGCTACTTTTACTTTTGCTTCCATATAAACAGGATAGATAATAGGCGTTTTTGAGGTTACTACGCCCAAGTGTACTTTATCGGAATTGGGTTTTCTGGCGGCTTTGATAACCAGTTTTCCATCTACAATATCAGAATGGGCTGAGCTCCATTCGGTTAAACCAGGGCCGGTCCAGGCATTGTGATAGTGGTCATTCCATTTATCGCTAAATTGTTGGCTTTTACCCTGGTAGTTAAAATCATCAGAGAAGGCTTCAACTAGCTCCCAAGTATTACCAAAGCCGGGATCGGCTGGCACTGGGTAGTCAGCCCAGTCTTTGGCTTGAACAGTAAACAATAAGCTGGTGGCGACAATTAAGGCGGTGTTTCTAAAAAGCATGTTGGCTCATACAGTTAAAATGTGTAAACCAATTCTGCCAGTTATTTGGCAATTAATCTGCAAACTGGTTAACATTTGTTTCAATTGGTTGATCTATTTTGTAGTGAAACAGAAGAAGGTTTGTGAAAAGATTGAAAGGTTATGCTTTTTGATAAACGCGAGATGTAAAAAAGGCCAGCTATTGCACCTAGCTGGCCTTTTAGTTAGCAGTTAGCGATTAACGGCTTAGTTAGCCCAAATCACCAAACCGAATAGTTTCTTACCGCGCTTAACTACTGAGTATTTACCGTAAAGAGCATCGCTGGCTTGCAAAGTAAGTTGCGGGTCGGTGAGTTTTTCACCATTAACCGATACCGCGCCGTTGCCAATAAACTCACGCGCCATTTTGTTTGATTTAGCTAAGTCAGCCATTGTAAGTAGCTCTACTAAACCAGCTTCGCTTTGTTCAAGCTTAGTACTTGGCAGGCCATCTTGAGCCAGTTGCTCTAGATCTGATTCGCTAAGAGAGGCTAAGTCACCAGAGAACAGAGCTTGAGTAATGCGCTCTGCAGAGGCTAAACCTTCTTCGCCGTGAACAATGCGGGTCACTTCTTTCGCCAATATGCCTTGTGCTTCTGGACGACCTTGAGCGGCTTTATCTCGCGCTTCAATTTCAGCAATCTCAGCAACATCAATAAAGGTGAAGTAGCGTAAGAATGAATACACGTCGGCATCAGCAGAGTTAATCCAGAATTGGTAAAACGCGTAAGGCGAGGTGCGTGCTGGGTCTAACCAAATAGTACCAGTTTCGGTTTTACCAAATTTAGTGCCGTCAGCTTTAGTGACTAGCGGCATGGTTAAACCATATACCTTGTTGCCGTACATGCGGCGCGCTAGGTCGATACCGCCGGTAATGTTACCCCATTGGTCAGAACCGCCAATTTGTAAGGTAGTGGCTTCTTTATCGCTCAGCTCGGCAAAGTCGTAAGACTGAAGCAACATGTAGCTAAATTCGGTGAACGAGATACCCGATTCATCACGGTCGATACGCTGTTTCACCGATTCTTTTTTGATCATGGTATTTACACTGAAGTGCTTGCCCACGTTACGCATGAAGTCGATAACGTTAACTTTACCAATCCAATCTAGATTGTTGATCACTTTCGCTGAGTTAGCTTGCTCGCTAAATTCAATAAACTGGCTAACTTGCTTTTGTAACTTGCTTACCCAGTTAGTCACAATGTCGTCACTATTAAGCTTACGTTCGGCTGCTTTAAAACTTGGGTCGCCAATTAAGCCTGTGGCACCGCCTACTAAGGCAAGCGGTTTGTGACCAGCAAGTTGGAAGCGCTTAAGCATAAGCAACGGGACTAGGCTACCAATGTGCAGGCTGTCGGCTGTAGGGTCAAAACCACAATACAGGGTGCGGGCTCCACTAGAAAGGTGTTCGGCCAGTTCTTCATCGGCTGTGCATTGAGCAACTAAACCGCGCGCCTTAAGATCTTCTATTAATGGATTAACCGTTGTTGTCATAATTTAACCTGTTTGTATTTCTGTACCCTAATGGGCGTAAACAATTTTGAGGCGAAGATTCTACACCTAAGTACTAGCTAAAAAAACTGCTTAGTAGACTTAAGCGCTTTTAAATGCTCGGCTTATTTGATTTTTCCACTGCTAAGCTCATCGGCTAAATCTAGCGGCGCAACAATGGTGCCTTCGCCAGCAAAGCTAGGCGCTATTGCTAAATCAAAACCGTCGTTGGCCATACCTGGTAGCCATTTTTCAGTTAAGTCACTCAAAGATATCGCTAAGGCGTTAAAGCTTGAATGATCTTTGCTAGCCCAGTGCTCGGCTAGTGCTTGTTCGCTCCATAGCAACAATACTTTCTCGTCACCGGTTTCAATGATTAGGCAGCCTTGTTCGTCGCTTAAGGTCCAAACTTGCTGGGTTTTACGGGCCTGCTCAATAAACTGCTGGTAACGCTGTTTAGTGGTGAGGCGGCTGTTTTCTTCAACTGATGATGGGGTGCTCATGGGCAATCCTAAGTGCTAAATTGGCGGCGCGTAGTATAACAGCTTAGCGGCAGCAAAATAGTGCTTAAATCTTACCCTCTCTTGATCTAAAGCGGCGCAGCTTAGCGGCCCACACAGTAGACTGGCGGCGGTTTTTTAAGGCTGGTTTCAGCGATTTAGAGTAAGTGGTTGTTGTGCAATTAGATTTATATGTAAACACTTTAGGGCGTCATCTTAAGCAACGCTTTGGTGGCAAGGTGCGTAAGTTAAGTGTGGATGGTGATTTTACCTGCCCTAATCGTGACGGCAGCATTGGCAAGGGCGGCTGTACGTTTTGCAACGTAGATGCTTTTGTTAAACCCGAACAGCAAATGATGCCAATTGGCGAACAACTGGATGCGCGCAAAGCTGAGCTAAAGCATAAAGACATTCGTTATCTGGCTTATTTTCAAGCTTATACCAGCACTTATGCAGAAGTGGAATATTTGCGAAGCATGTATCAACAGGCTTTGGCTGACGACTCAGTGGTGGGCTTGTGCATTGGTACTCGACCCGACTGTGTGCCAGAAGCTGTACTGGAAATGCTGGCTGAATACCAAGCCCAAGGTAAAGAAGTGTGGCTAGAGTTGGGTGTGCAAACCGCACATGATGAGACCTTAAAGCGAATTAATCGAGGCCACGATTTTGCCGCGTTTCAACAAGCCGTAGCGCGCGCTCATCATCATGGTTTAAAAGTGTGTGCACACCTTATTTTAGGGTTGCCGGGCGAAGGGCCAGAGCACTATATACAGACCTTGAATGCAGTGCTGGGTGAGCAAATCGCTGGTATTAAGTTACACCCGCTACATGTTGTAGAGGGCAGCACTATGGCGAAAGCGTGGCGTGCTGGGCGTTTAACGACCTTGGGTCATCAAGAGTACATTGAGCAAGCCGTTCGTTTGATTCGCCATACACCTACCGATGTGGTTTACCATCGGGTCAGTGCGCATGCTCGTCCACCCATGTTACTCGCGCCAAGTTGGTGTGAAAACAAATGGTTAGCGCTAACCGACATTGCTAAAAAACTGGCGGCAGAAGGTTCGCAAGGCAGTTCTCTTTAAGTAAATTTTTGTTCGTGAATGTGAGCTAATTACCTGTTTAGTAAATGATTATTTTCTTAAGTAATATAATCGGGTAAAGTAGCTGCGGTTGCAAAATATACGGACAATCAATGCAAGGAAGTTTTTATCCAGAAATCTGGATGCAAGCCACTATCGCCTTACTTAGCGTATTGCTGGCGGTGGTTATTGTTATGTGGGCACTGTCTCGCAGGAAGGTGTCTGCCCAGCGCGCCGCCATGGAAAAGTCACCCGCGGCTCAGTTAATTCTCGATCTTCATGCCAAACAAGTGAAGTTTGCCAATCCGCGTTTTTGCGAATTGTTGTTACTCTCAAATAACGGCAACAACTGGCAGTTTTCCGATCCGGAACATCTAGAGCAGCTACTTGCCGTGATGCGGCCCTTTAAGGCTAAAGGCGATGTTGAAGGGGTAAACTGGTTAGTTACCTTAAACGACCAGCCTAAAGTATTGCTGCTTTATGCTGTGCTGCAACAGCATCAAGGTCGCGAAGTATGGTTTATTAATGCATACGAAAATGCTCAAGGATATTCCTACTTAAACCGAATTGAGCAAGAGCAAAAGCTGTTTGCTAACGTGCTTAACTCTATCCCCGAGTTCATTTATTTTAAAGACGCAAACGAGCGCTTACTCGGTTGTAACCAAGCTTGGGCGGGCTTTCATGGCTTAAAACCCGGAGAGCTGGCTGGAAAGCGCTTGAGTGATTTTTTAACCCGTAACGAGTTAGAGCGTACTCAGCATTACGATCGACAAGTACTCGCCGGAGAACAATGCCAACACACCGAGTGGTTTAGTGCCCCCGATAGCCGACAAATTTTATTACAAAACCATGTTTATCCGCTGCGTAATCAACAAGACGAAGTGACCGGTGTGCTGAACGTTTCTTACGACGTGACTAAGTGGCATGAGTTAAACCGTAAGTTAGAACAAGAAAACCAAAACCGGGTGAGTTCAGAGCGGGAATTAGGGCGACAAAACAACCTGATTCGCACGGTATTTAATTCCACTCCCGATCCACTCGGCTTTATTGATGACAAAGGCCACTTTATTGGTGGTAATGAACCGTTCGCTAAAATGTTTAACTACACCAGTGACGATTTACTGGGTAAACACATTACCGAAGTGCTGAGCGAAGAACAGCTAGAGCAACATCAACACCAAAATAGCCAGATTTTGACTGATGGCAAACCAATCCGTTACGAAGAGTTGGTGTATCTAGATGATGGCCATCAAATTTGGTACGAGGTGATTAAAGGCCCTTACTTTGATGATGTGAGTGGCGAACGCGGGATTATCTTCATCACTCGTGATGTTACCGAGCGTAAAGCCACAGAGCAGCAACTGGCTGATGCGATTATGCAGTTGCAAGAATTAAGCTTTATCGACAGCCTAACTCAGGTGGCTAACCGCCGAAGTTTTGATGAAAAACTCAGCCAACTTTGGCTGACTCATCGCCGCGAGAACCTTGAGTTAAGTTTGCTATTACTTGATATCGATTGCTTTAAACAATACAACGATAACTATGGTCACCAGCAAGGTGATGAAGCGCTGCGCCAAGTAGCTAAATTGATTAGTCGCTCGGTAAAACGTGGCTCCGACTTAGTGGCGCGCTACGGCGGCGAAGAGTTTGCTATTTTATTGCCACACACCGGTGCCGAGGGAGCGAGAAACATCGCCGAAAATGTGCTTAAGTATATGGCTGAAGCAAAAATTCCACATGAGTATTCGGAAGCAAAAGAGATTGTTACCGTGAGCATAGGGGTGGCCACGGCATTACCTGAACAAGGTATGGATTATGGCGAGCTAGTAAGAGTGGCAGATTTGCAATTGTATCGGGCTAAACACCAAGGTAAGGCAAGGTATTGTAGCGTTGGAGATAGTTGTAGTGAGAGCTTACCGAACACTTAATCGTTCACTTAGTCGGTGAAGTAACAAAGGCATTTCAAATAGAAATGCCTTTGTTGTTTTAGTAAGCCAGATAACCTTGGGAAATGCCTTTAGTGACTACACTCACTGCGTCATGTGCATGTAAGCTTTCTAAGTGATTCACTCGTACCCAAAAATCGGCGATGTCTTGAGTTTGATTTAGCGTATGTTGTAAGCGGCGAGCCGCATCTTCACAAAACATTAAGTTTTGCCCATTTAGTCGAGCAAACTCTTGTTCGTCTTCACGTTTAACAGCCGCTTGTACCGGTGTTTTTAGGCTGTTTTCTACCGCATCAATTAAGCTAATGAGCGGCAAGTCACTGGCTTGTTCACTTAGCTTTACTTTGATTTGAGCAATACTGCGTTGGCTGTGAGGCGTGGCTACTATGCCTTCGTTACTGCCAAGCCATTGATGTACTGCTTCGCCAGATACCTGTTGCTTACCAAATTTGTCGGCAAAGGCTTCTTGAATGAGTTGTCTAGACAAGGCTGCCGAGCACGGGCAGGTGGATGAATAAGGAACTTCTACTGATAACTCAATATCAGTGAGGCCTTGGCGGCGAGTGGCTTTTATTTGGGTGGGGTAGGCTTTCCAACCCGTTTTGCCCGACAGTAAAGATTGTCGACGCAGGTGGTAGTCAAATTTGAAGCTAACTTGCGCCTGGTCACTTAATTCTTGATGACTCTCAATAAACTGATCCAAAACGTGGCCCAATCCCGCATAATCCAATACGTCTTGGTTAGACAGTTGGTCCAGTATCAAATAAAGGCGCGACATATGGATGCCTTTCGCCTGTGGGTCATCCAAGCTAACAAAGGCTTCAATGTGAGCACTAACGCGACTAGGCGCTTGGTCTTCAAATGCCAACATAATCGGCATTTCAATTTGACTCATGCCTACCCAATCCAATTTACCTTCGGTTTGGGCGCGGCTTGAATTCGCTATGTCAGGCATTACAGTAGACATGCACTTAGTACTCCACAGGCTTAATGCGCAAGGCAACTCACTTAGCGCATTGGGTTTACTCGAAAAAAAGATGGGCTGTTATACCATAAAACCTAGTTTAATATTAACCATCTTTATCCTATGGATTTGATGTCAGTAGCCTTGGTTACTGCCTGTAAGAAAAGGAATCGGCTGGAATGACGCCTCTTAAGAACTTAGCCACTTATTATGTTCATCTATTATCTCGACTCGGCATTGTTAAATTTAGTATCAGCTTAGCCAGCGCGGTTATTTTGGTCGCCTTAGCGATACAAATGAGTGTGACCTTTGCGCTTACCGGACAAGTTTCGGCGGTGGATCTTATTCGCTCGGTGTTTTTTGGTTTGATTATTACTCCTTGGGCGGTGTTTTTTATGTCGGTGGTGGTGGAGCAAATTGAGGACTCTCGTCAGCGCTTAAGTAAGATGATCCGCAAATTGGAAAAAATGCGGGCGCGTGATTTACAGCTAACCAACAAGCTTAAAGCCAACATTAGCCAGCTTAATAATGAAATTGATGAGCGAGAAAAAGCCGAAGCGGCACGTGGCCAAGCGATTCGCAACCTTGAGCAAGAGGTTAAGCAACGCCAACAAGCTCAGCAAGAGCTAGAAGAGCATTCTGCTTTGCTGCGCAGCTTCATTGATAGCTCGCCAGACTTAGTCTATTACCGAAATGAACAAGGTCAGTTTTCTGGCTGTAACCTAGCGCTAGAGCAGCTAGTAGGACGCTCGGAGAAAAAGCTCATCGGCTTAACCCCTTATGACGTTTATCCAGAAGATATCGCGGACAAAATTGTCGAAACCGACCATCAAGTGTTTGATAACGATGAGCAGCTTACTTACGAACAATGGCTGGAATATCCCGATGGCCGCAAAGCCTTTTTTGAGCTGCGTAAAGTACCGTTTTATGGGCGCAACGGTAATCGCTTAGGCTTACTGGGTTTTGGTCGCGATATTACCGAGCGAATGGCCCATCAGGCTAATATTGAAAAAGCCAACCGCGACAAAACCCAGTTTATCTCAACACTGAGTCATGAACTGCGCACACCATTAAATGGTGTTGTGGGTTTAAGCCAAATGTTGCTCGACACCCCGCTCGATGATGCGCAACGCAAACATGTAAATACTATTTTGCTTAGTGCCACTACCTTAGGGAATATTTTCAACGATATTATTGATTTAGATAAGCTTGACCGTCGCCGTTTTGCCGTTTCGCTAGAGCCTATGGACTTTAAAGCTCTGGTCACTGACATCGAAACCTTGACCGAGATGCAGTTGCAAAGCAAAGGCCTCGATTTTGTGTTTGAACAAATCGGCCCTATCCCCTCAAGCATCGTGGGGGACCCAACCCGCTTGCGCCAAGTATTGTGGAACCTTACGCATAATGCTGTGAAGTTTACTGAAAAAGGTGAGGTTGAGCTTACCGTTAAAGCACAGGCAGTGGATGAGCAACAGGTACAGCTAGATATTAGTATTCGAGATACAGGACCGGGTATTCCTGATGATCAATTAGAACAAATTTTTGCCATGTACTATCAGGTTGAAGGCAGCAAATCGGCCACTGGTACAGGGATTGGTTTGTCGGTGTCGCGCCAACTGGTTCGGGCTATGGGCGGAGATATCTCTGTGACGAGCCACGAGGGTGAAGGCTCTTGTTTTACCGTGAGTTTAGTAGTGAAGCTTGACGCGATTCCCGATGAAGCGGAACAAATTGATCATCCACCATTAGAAATTTTGCTGGTGGAAGACGTAGAGCTAAACGTCACTATTGCTAAAGCGCTGCTAGAGAAACTTGGCCATTATGTCGTGGTTGCCATGACCGGTAAAGAAGCGCTAGCGGCCTTTGAACCAGACATGTTTGACTTGGTTTTACTCGATATTCAATTGCCTGATATGACCGGTTTTGATATTGCTAAGCAATGGCAGCAGCAATATCAGGCAGCAGATTTACCGCCATTAGTAGCACTAACGGCTAACGTGGTAAACAGCAAAAATGAGTTTGCTAAAGCCGGCATGGTAGATGTGATTCACAAGCCCATTAACCAAAATGCAGTGGTGCATTGTTTTAATCAGGTATTTGCGGTTGGTGAAGAAGCAGTCGTCGAAGAAATTATTAGCCCCAAGCAAGCCTTGAGCCGCAGCTCATTACCGATTCTTGATTTAGATTTGGTGGAGCAGTTTTGCGATACCATTGGGGTGAAAGTGCTGAACGATAGTATTAACCTGTTTAAGCAGGTGATGCCTGATTACATGAAAATCTTAGAAAGTAACTTATTTGCCAAAGACAAAGATGGTATTGCCTCGGAAGCGCACAAAATTAAAGGTGCGGCAGGGTCTATTGGCTTAGCGAGGATCCAACGTTTAGCCAATAAAATTCAATCGCCAGAGTTACCAGCTTGGTGGGATAACGTAGAAGATTGGATACTTCAATTAAGCCATGATTACCCAGAAGATCTAAAGCTACTAGATAAAGCCATTGGTGACTATTCCACATCTGTCGATTAACTCACTATGCCCAAGTTAACAGCGCTAATAGGTATTAGGCGCTAGGCTAGGTTCACTAGCAGTAAAATCATTACTGGGCAGAGTAGGCTTAAGATAAAACCGCTAGCGATGGCGGCAGGCACCAATTGGTTGCCTCCCGCGCGTTGTAGCATAGGCAATGAAAAGTCCATGGCGGTTGCGCCGGCGTAACCGATAGTCGCCGCTGGCGAGCGCTGCATTAAACTGGGAATAAGCAGCAAGGTTATTAACTCTCTACTCAAATCAGCAAAGAAAGCGGTGCTGCCAATCAGTGGTGTTGTGGCTTTGCTCAGCAATGCACCCGATAAAGAGTACCAGCCAAATCCGCTACTCATGGCTAAACCTATATTGATCGGCAGTTCGAATAGGTAAGCGGTTATTGCTCCCGCGGGTAATGAACTCGCCACTACCACTAGCGCAATGATTAAACCACGCCGATTGAGTACTAATTGACGCAAGCTAATACCTGCACTGCGCAGCTCAATACCGATGCAAAAGATTAAGATGATTAACGCGTATTCCGCCAATACTGATTGAGCAGGTAAGGTTTGTTGGTAGCTTATGCCTGCTAATAAACCAACCACTAATAATGCAATCAGCACTAGCGGTTCTTTAAACATGGCCAACTTGCTATTGCTTTTTCGATGCTGAGGCTCAGCCTTAGGCATGGCTAAGTAGCGGCCCACAAAAAACAAAGCAGAAAGGTTGAACACCAATAGCAAGCCTACTAGGGTGGCTGCTTGGCTAAATAACTGAACAATGTTTTGCCCAAGATTCTCGATAAAGGCTAAGCCGTAGCCCATTAAAAATAAGATCAGGTACAACATCCAGCTACTTAGTCGGCGAACAGAGGCCAAAATGGCGGGATGTTTTACAGGAATGACATACCCCACAATTAATGCACCTAAAATCATTAATAAGCTGCTATACATCTCTGTGTCCTTACTCAAGCGGAGCTGAAATATAGCAGCAAAATGAAACTCTCACCAGTGAACAACTAGCGCATAGTGTCGACAGTATTTTGTAGAGGGTTATTTTTTATTAGCAGAACGAAAAGGCAGGCTAAGTAAACCGCTAAGTTGTTGGTTATCCTCAGCCTTTGGCCAATGGCTTAAACCAAAACGAAGACCAGAATGGCCTTGCTGAGGCTGTGCCACATAGCTATTAAACAGGCGGTCCCAAATGGAAAGGTTAAAGCCGTAGTTTGCATTGTGTTCATGGCGAAACCGCGAATGGTGTACTCGGTGCATATCAGGAGTGACCAGTAGTTTTCTGACAACGGCATCTAACTTAAGTGGCAGTTTTAAGTTGCTGTGATTAAACATCGCCATGCCGTTAAGGATGACCTCAAACAAAAATACCGCCATTACTGGTACACCCAGCAACACAATAAAGCCAAGTTTAATCAGCATTGATAGCACTATTTCAATGGGATGAAAGCGCAGGCCTAAGCTAACATCGTAATCGGGGTCGACATGGTGCATGCGATGTACCCGCCATAGTAGCGGTATAGCGTGAAATAAACGGTGTTGCCAATAAATGGCGCAATCTAGCAATACAATGGCTATGGGAATGCTTAAGTAAGGAGATAAGGTGAGTTGATTGAGTAAACCAAGCTGGTGTTGAGCGGCCCCATGGGCGAGGGCTAGCGTTCCGATGGGAAAAATAAGTTTAATCACTAAGCCATTAATCATTATTAAGCTTAAATTGGCTGGCCAACGTTGTTTGCGAGAAATAACTCGAGTATGCCTAGGCCAGAAGACTTCTAGCAGCATAAAAAGAACTAATAAACCGGCGAATATAATGAGTCGCCACAGATCGAGAGATTGCATAAGCCGAAGTATACTAAGCGTCATTGAAACAACAAGTAAAGCTACGCTAAAATGACAATAATCAAAATAAGGGAATTGACTCTTATTTGAGGAGAGCAACATGGATTTACAAAATTGGTTAAAAACCGCAGCTCAATCCTTCGATATGCAACTTGGCATTATTAGCCGTATTCAAGACAACCGTTATGAAGTGTTAGCCGCATACTCCAGCCTAGATTTAGTTAAAGCGGGTGACGAGTTTCCAGTGGATATGACCTATTGTGCTGATGTAGTTAGCAAAGCCCAAATAATGGCCTATCATCAAGTAGGGGCAATGACCGAGATGTGTTTGCACCCTTGTTACCAAGCTATGCACTTAGAAAGCTATATAGGCACGCCACTTTTGGTTGATGATTGTATCGTCGGTACCCTTAACTTTTCATCCCTAGAGCCCAGAAAACAAGGATTCTCAGAGCAAGATAGGGAAAAAATTCAACAACTAGCGGCTGAATATCTAAATTTTTCTAATTCTCAAGTTGATTAAACTTGTTAAAGAATTTACATTTTGTTCCCCTTTTTTGATAGCGATAACAATCTACACTTTTAGAGCAGGCTATTTTCTTTGTTTGCTTTAGTATTATTAAGTAATCGTAAATCCTGCTTCAGGGAAGAACATAGTATTTATATGAGTGATGACTGAGCCGTATGACGAGCCCAAAAACCGATATTCGAACTATCGAGATTGATGCCTTAAAAAAAGGCATGTATGTGGTCTCTATTACCAGTCAATCTGGAAAAACCAGCGTAGCCCAATCAGGCCGAATTACCCAAGCCGAACAAGTAAAGTTACTTAAACGCAAAGGGGTAAAAGTGGTGTCGGTAGATTGGTCTCGTAGCGTTTTTGAAGACGATAGTTCCCAAGCAAAAACCACCGAAATTAACTCCGCGAGTAGTAAGGTTAAAAAACTTAGCGGCGAAAGCGAAAAGCTTGCCGCCAAAAAGTTGTTTAACGAAGCCAAAAGTTTACAAACTAAATTTTTTAGGCAGCTACAACAAGGCGAACCCATCGACATTGAGCCGATGGAGCGTGCCGCAGAAGGCTTAATTGACTCTTTAGAAAACCAAAGTGGTGCGATGTTGTGTTTGGCTAAAATTAGGGCCAAAGACAAATACCTGATGGAGCACTCCTTAAATGTAGGCATGTTACTGGCGTATTTTGGTCGCTCCTTAGGGATGAGTAAGTCGGTACAAAAGCAATTGCTTATGGGTGGAATGCTGCACGATATAGGTAAAATTAATACGCCTGACGAAATCCTGCATAAACCTGGCAAACTTACCGACGACGAATTTGTCATCATGCGTGAGCATGTTGTACACAGCCATAATATTCTTAAGGTGCAGGAAGGCATTAGCAAAATCATGCTGGAGATCGCCAGCAACCACCACGAGCGTTTAGACGGCTTAGGTTACCCTAACAAGCTGAAAGGTGAGCAGTTGTCTAGCTACACCCGTATGGCTAATATTGTGGATTGTTACGACGCTCTCACCGCTGACCGTGTTTATAAAAGTGGTATGCCGCCTACAGCGGCGTTCCGTATCTTACTGAGTGGAGTAGGAACGCAGTTTGATAAAGTGTTAATTGAGAAATTTATTCGCTGTATGGGGGTTTACCCAGTAGGCACTTTAGTGAAACTCAAATCCAAGAAATTGGGTGTGGTGGTTGAGCGTAATGAGCTGAAACCCTTACAGCCTATTATTAAACTGGTTTTTAATGCCGCGACCAATACTCATACTGAGGTTAAACTTATAGATTTAAGTAAGTACAGCCATGAAGAAATTGAGGGCGCAGTATCGCCCAGGGATTATGGTATTTCTTTAGACCGGTTTCTTGCAGAATAGAAAAAGGGTTAGCTGCTAGGCTAACCCTTTTAGTATTAGTGGTGATGCTTCATCTTATGCATCACTTTGTTTATCGGTACTTGCAGTTGTTGTTGGCTACCATCAGAAAAATCGAGAGTTAGCTGCAACTCTTCACCTTCTTTAAACGGTATCTGCAAATCAAACAACATTAGGTGTAAGCCGCCGGGCTTAAGCTCCACCATTGTGTTGGCTGCTACTTTTATTTCCTTTACTTGGCGCATTTTCATCACATCGCCGTCCATTAACATTGTATGCAGTTCAACCCGCCCTGCGGCAGGCGTCGCTGCAGCTACCAAGCTAATATCTTGGTCTCCGCGGTTATGCAAGCTAAGAAAAATAGCGCTTGTGGGAGCATTTGGCGGGGTAGCGCGGGCATAAACCTCTTTAACTGCTATTGAGCTTTCAGCAGCAACACTATAAGCACTGAATAAGAGGCTGATAACTAGCAAAAACGGTCGCATAAATAGTCCTTGTTATTGAGGGAGTAGCTGCTGAATTTTGGCGACAACAGGAGCTGGGTCTAAGGTATGAGGAACTTTGGCTAACAGTTCTCCATCCGCATTGATAAAATAAAAGAAAGAGCTGTGGTCTACGCTGTATTCAAGTTGTGAATCAGGAGTTTCTACGTATTTGTAATAAACCCCTAAGGCTTGAGTTAACCCTAAAAGTTGCCCTTCTTGTGGGCTTAAACCAACAATGTCTGGGTGAAAGTAACCTGCGTAAGTGCTTACCGTAGCAGGGTCATCTCGTTTAGGGTCAACACTAACAAACAAGCTTTGTAGTTGCTGGCGTTGCTCTTCAGACACTTCTTGTAAAGCTGCACTCAATATTGCCAGTGAAGTAGGGCATACGTCAGGGCAATGGGTAAAACCAAAATAAGCGATATAGAGCTTTTTGTCGGCACTAAGCTGGCTAAAACGGCCATCACTGCTTTCAATCTTAAATAGACTGGTTGGTACGGTTGCAATCACTCTGGCTGAAGCAGTTTGTGTAAAGGGTTCAGGCGGGGCTGAGAACCATTGAAAGCTCATTACACCAGCTAAACCACTGACTATTATCACTGCTATCCATGCTAGGTATTTCATTGACTATCCACCTCAAAACTTAGGGCCACAGGACGTTTAGGATCAAGTGACACAATTTCAGCGCGCCAGCGCATTTTTCCAGTATTACAAATGGGCAGCAGCAAGTCGGCTTGGTACAGTCCATTGTCATTGGGCTCTAAACTGACACTGACTTCACCCATGTACATCTCAACGCCTTGCAAACTAAGCGTTAATGGTGGCGGGTTTGACTGACTAGTACTGAGCTGTATTTGTTGCACTAACATTGCTGGCAAGCTATTCGTTGGTAGTTGTAGTTGCCATTGTTGATCGGCGACTTGCCATTCACAGCTTGCGTTTTGCAATTGTTCACAGTGACTAAACTCAACACTTGCTAATTGCTGTTGTTGCCAGTAACTAATACCTAATCCAAGGCCAAATGCGCCAGTAATTACTGCTAATACCAGTAACAATTTTTGAATTAAACCAGTCATTTATGCTTCCATTGCGCCGCTAAGTTTACGCCACTACTACAGGTAGAGCTAATCTACTCTGCTTGAATTAATCTCTCAAGCCTTAATAATTAAATAGCCTTAGAGTGAGAACTATTTATGATTTACTGGGTCTGCTAATAAAAGGGAGTGTTTATGCAAAACAAGTTTTTCCGTTGGTCTAGCGTGCTGTTACTGAGCTTTCTGCTAGCGGGTTGCGGTATGCGTTTTGTGTACAACAACCTTAGTTGGTTAGCCTATTGCTATATCGACGATTATGTGGATATGAATAGCGAGCAACGCGCAGTATTCAAACCCATGCTTAGCCAGTGGTTAGATTGGCACCGTGGAGAACAACTACCGATTTACTTAGCCCAATTGAAGCTGTTTAGGGCGCAAGTAAACAACGGCATTAGTCAGCCGCAATTGCTTGAGCAAGTTGATGCGTGGCGTGAACACTATCGCGTTTTGGCCTCTTACGTATATCTTGATGTTGCTCAACTGGCGCAAACGGCTTCTCAGCAGCAACTTAACGATTTTATGAGCAAACTGGCTGAGCAGCGAGATGATGCGGATCGTCAACAAAGCCATTACGACTACCGCGTTGAGCACTTATCTAAAAGCGTTGATCGTTGGTTAGGTAGTGTAAGCTCCCAGCAAGAACAAGTTATTCAGCACGTGGCTAAGCAGTTGATTGATACCCGACCAGACTGGCATACGGTGCAAAGTAAATGGCAGCAGTACCTAGCCTTTTCTTTGGGGCAACAGCGTACAAGTGATAATTTTGAACAGCAGTTTTATGTATTAATGGTTAACTCTGAGCAGCTGTGGCCACCAGGATTAACGGAAAGACTCAAGCAAAATCAAGTATTGTGGGCGGGTAGTATGAGCGAGGTTCTTGCGTTGGCTAATAAAAAACAAAAGCGTCATATCTTGGCTAAGATAGACGCTTATATTGACGACGTGCAATCACTGCTTGAAGACAAGTCGGAGCCAGTTAAACCTGCCGTGGTAGCAGGTTTAATTGAACAGTTTGCTGTTAAGCAGCCACTTTTAGTGGCGAGCTGTTGTCTTGGCGAAACTGCACTGGGCGACCAACAGGTAAAATAGTACGGCCGTATTCTGCGTTAAGCACTTGAGCCATTGCAAAGTAGATAGCTGATAAACCACAGAAGATACCTTCGAAGCCAGCAATAGTGCCAATCAGTTCACTGCCAGTAAAATCACGTAGTGCAAGCAATGCAAACAAAATGGTTAAGCTACCAAATACAACTTGTTTAGCGGTTGGGTAACGCAATGAACCAACAAACATAAACGCAGTGAATAAGCCCCATAGTGCTAAATACCAACCCATAAATGCATGTGGGCTGGGCTCTGCTAGGCCCATCTTAGGCATGATTAACAAGCCAACTAGGGTTAGCCAAAATAAACCGTAAGAAGTAAATGCGGTAGTACCAAAAGTATCACCACGTTTGAAACACATAATGCCAACAATTACTTGTGACAAACCACCATAGAAAATGCCCATGGCCAAAATCATTGCATCAATCGGGAAAAAGCCAGCATTGTGAATGTTCAGTAAAACGGTGGTCATACCGAAACCCATTAATCCAAGTGGTGCTGGGTTAGCGGTAGTAGTATTGCTCATAGTATGTGATTCCAATAAAAAGGTGAAAAAGCGCTCGGCTTAAACGGGTGTGCATTATCTGAGCGAGCTTAATCTATCGATGTGATCTAGATCAATCTTTTCTTGGGTTTTTTGTTAAATTGTATGACTAATTAATTCCACCTTTTGTAAACCCTAAAATACAGACAAGGACTTAGCCTAAAATATGCCACATTGCATCGTTGAGTATTCCAAAGATCTTCCCACTACATTCGATATAGAGCAGGTACTTTTGAGCTTGTTCGAGGTATTAAAAGACAGTGCCGAGTTTGAAGAAGCATCAATAAAACTGCGTGCTATCGCTTACCCGGATTTACTCAGCGGTTTAGATGAACATAGTTTTGTACATGTTCGCCTGCATATTTTATCGGGGCGAAGTACTGCACAAAAGCGGGCGTTAACCGAGGCAATGGTTGAACATTTGTCACCTCAGCTAAACATGGTGAAAAGCTTAAGCGCTGAAGTGGTGGATATTCAGCGCGAAAGTTACAGTAAGCGAGTTATTTAGTTGGTTTTGTCTAATGTAAATTTGTCGAGCAAGGTGAGGCGAGTTAAGGCCAGTTGGGTAGGGCCTTGCTGTTGCTTGATAAAACGCAAACAGCCAATTTCACAAAACGCCAGGTCACTAGCCACTGGATAGAGGTTAAAGCTAAGTTCGTTGTCTTGTAAATCTTTGCATAACAAACGGAGGCCTTGTGCTTCGCAGTTTGCGATGGTGACGTAGTCTTGCTGATTGCCATAGTCTCCAGCGAGTGCGCTAAGGTCTAGTTGTTGGTTGGTGGGTAAGTGGTAATCGCTATTGTGCTGCTCAAACATCCAAGTCCAAAAACTAGGGCTGTTATAGAGGTCTTGCCAAATGTTATGTGGGTGCTGCGGATACCAAGTGGTTTGCAGCATGGCTTGGCGTGGCATGTGGGCGAGTTTTTCGGCTAATTCCAATGAAAACTCAGCCGGAATCACTTCATCTTTTAGCCCATGCGCTAACCAAATAGGTAAGTGGCTAAGGCGTTGGTAGAGCTCTTCGCATACTGGTCGCGGTGGCGTTTTTAGCGACCACGGTGCTAAATGGTTTGGATCTCCTGCGGCCAACACACTTAGCGCGGCAAAGCGCCTTGGTTGAGCCAGGGCTAGATTCATTGCGCCAAATCCCCCCATACTTAAACCACTTAAATAGATGCGGCTTTTGTCGATGTTAAATTGTTGCTCAATTTCATCGAGCAAGCTAATGAGCTCGGCAATCGCCCAGCCTTCTCGACCCTCGGGTACATGTGGGGTGATGCAAATGGCGTTTAGGTGGTGCTGCTGTAGATAGGCATTTGGCCCAAATTCTAATAAGTGCTGTATGTCTTGGCCTATTTCACCGCGACCATGCAAAAACAACACTAAAGGATAAGCGGTATTAGAGTCTAACTGGCTAGGTTGGCTTACAAGGTATTGGTAGGAAGGACGCTGCTGATGAGTATGCTGCTGAACCGAGAGAGTATGAGAATGCGCTGAGTTCACGTTAAGCTCCTTTTTGCTTAATACCTAACGTGAACCATCATAGCGAGATAAAGGGATTAAAAATAGAGACGAACCACTGATTCCACAACACAAGCTGGGCGACGACAACCCTCAATTTCAACGGTAATCTCTTTTACCAACTCTAAACCACGTTTAATTGGCGATACACGGGTTAAACGGGTGCGGGCACGAATGCGGTTGTTCACCTTTACTGGGTAAGGGAAGCGAACTTGGTTAATTCCGTAATTCACCATCATTTTAGCTGAAGGGTAAAGCGGCTTGTCTGGATCTACGCTCTCAGTTAAGGCCGGCAATAAAGACAGAGTGAGAAAGCCGTGGGCAATGGTTGATTTAAAGGGGGATTCTTCAGCCGCGCGTTGAGGATCGGTATGTAACCACTGATGATCTTTCGTCACATCGGCAAACTGATTGATTCGGTCTTGAGTGACACTTAGCCACTCACCAATATGAATCTCTTCGCCTAACTGCATCGATAACTCTTCAAGCAGTGCTTCAGCTTTTGGGTGTAACTCAATCGTTTCTTTAAAGCTAGCTTGTTGCTCGCCATTGGAGCTTAGCTGGTGCTCTTTTACCCAGTTAACTAATTGATGGTGATGGGCTTTATTAAGAAACTCTATCCAATAATCACGAATGGCTGGAGACAACCAATCTTTAAGTTCAAATGGGTTTTGAGCCAACATTTCACGTTTTTTCTTAATAAAATCAACTACTTTCATCTTTAATTCCTAATACATCTAGGCTCAACTGTGGGCATATTCTAAGATAATCGACTAATCAGTCAAATAAATCTGTCGGCTATCTGTCAGTAACTGTATTCAAATATAGGCACAGTCGATCTAGTCGGCAAGGCTGTAACTAAGCAAATTAGTCACAATAGACAATAGTTTAGCTGATTATCTCAGCCAAACTTGCAGGTCGCGAACAATTCTATTACCACTAAAAATGGGATGTGGATCTTCGATTGGGTCTAGCGCAAAGTAATCGCGTTGTTCTTCTGGCAAGGCGTGATAACTGCCCCACACTTGATAGAGCCAGGCTTCGGCATCCCAAGATAATTGCTGCTGCTGATAATACTCTAATGCAGTTTGCCCTGCAGCGCTTTCTATAACGCCGAGTAAGTAATCCTCAACGTCTTGCTTAATCCTTTGCTCCTGCAAAGAGAATTCATCAACACTGGCGAGAGAGACGGCATGCTCAGGCTCACCATCAAGTTTATGGGGTTGTCGCTGTAAGTGAATTTGACTTACTGCATACAGTAAGTCTTGCTCGTGTTCAGGGTTGTGAATATCAACGCTGGCGCTGTTAAGTAAGGCTGGTGCTTGGTTGAATAAGCTCGCAACATCTACCTGATTGGTGGGGTCTTGCGGGCTAAAATCTGGATGCTGAGCATGAAACAGCTGCAAGCCTTTTAGTAAACGAGATTTACCGCGTAGCTCACGAAAACGTCCTAATAAGGTCAGCAGTCGCGTCTGTACCACCGCCAGTTCTTGCGTACAGTCAAATACTGCTTGGCTTAAGTTAATTGCTAATACTCGGCGCAGTTCCCGAATATCACCAGCAATTTGGCTCAAGGTATCAAAGTTTAGTAGCGATAAACTGTCGAGCAATTCACCCACTTGCTGTTGAGCCAGTTCGTTCTCGCGAATCTTTGCGCTTAAGCTTGGTACATAACCAAACTCATTGTTAATACGGCTCCAAAGTACCCTTGAGCTGTGTCGCAAGCTTTCGGTAAGGCTATAGCTATGTTCGTTCAAATCACTGAGATAAACGTCTGCAGCGGCTAAATCACCAATGTGCAGGGCTTCTTTATAATGCGCAGCGAGGGTTTTAATTGTTTCTAGGCGTGAACCAACGTTGGCGTCAATTTGGCGATTTCGGGTATCGCTTAGTGCTTCTTCGAGCAATGAACGCAGGTTTGAGCTTAAAATCAAACCTTCGTCGGCAGAAGGACGCCAAATAACCCCGGCTTTAAGCAGTGACTCAACTTGTTTGCTATCGAGTTTGGCTTCATCCAACTTGCCGTTCACATAAGCATGCATCAAGCTCTCGCCATGGCGGGCCAGTAGCTTAAATAGTTTTAACCCGGCTTGTTGCAGGTGTTGGTTCACAGTAGTGGCTCCTGCTGACCAATCGCATCCATGGCTTGCTGTTCTAAACCTAAACCTTCGGCTTCATCAATAAAGCTGATCACTTCAAAAATGTAATCCACTTTTGCTGTGGCAATGTAAATTTGCTTTTCTTGGTTAGGGCGCACCAAATAGCCCTGCTCACATAGCCGTTTAAAAATCTGTTTTAACTGGCCATCAACTTGCGTGCTAGTAGAGCCAAACAACCTATATTGGGAGATTTTAGCTAACTGTTCTCGCAGTGCTGGCGTATCTTCTACTACGGTTTGCAGCTCACTTAAACGTAAAGCGACGCCTGCGCTAATGGGGGCGTCATGGCCCTGGGCTTCTTGGCTCAGTATTAGCCACTCGGTGAGCGGCAATAAGCTACCGGCAATATCACTAAATTGTTGGCTAATCACTTTGTGTTCGCTATCGCCTAACTCGCGATAGGCGCAAAAATACAATTCGCCTTCGCAAGCGCTAGCTAAACGGCGGTTAAGTACATGCAAGTGGCTATCGATACGTTCGCGGTTGGCTTCTTGTGCCAAAAAGGCATAACCAGCTTCATCGCTAATTTGGCAAATAAACTGCCCGCTTAACAAGGCTTCTAATACTCGGCCGGTTTCGCTCATGCCGGTGGCGCTTAGTTTGCTCATAGTTCGGCCTCGCTAGCAGCTTGTTGGGTGGCTTTAGCGGCTTGCGCAGCTTTAATTTTTTCTTTTAGTAAGTTGACCCGTGGCTGCACCACCTGAAGCTGACGCTTCTCGCGGTTAATAATGTAGCGGTGGGTAAATAAATCTAATACTTCAGATTCTGGGTTAGGGAAGGCACCTAGAATGCGAATTTGGTTATGATCACAAGCATCGAAGATCTTCTTCACATTGCTTTGGTGCAAGGTGCCTAGTTCATCTATCGGCCAGTGAATATAGGTATCAGCGTTGCCACGTAATAAGCGAGTAAAGGCCAATAAAAACTTACACAAAATAAGGTAGGCCATACCATGACTACTGGATTCGTTGAGTTGGCGGTCGGTTCTAATCACCAAATCGCTGTTGCCTTCACGCAAGGTGAGTTCAATCAGCAATAAGCGAGAAACGCCCTCTTTAAGCGCGCTACGGCCAATAATGTCTAAGGCAACACGCATGCTGTTGGCGTAGTCTTCGTTTGGTAATTGGTTAAAGCCTTGTTGCTGCCAGCGCTGGAAGTTATCTACAAAAGCTTTTAGCTCGTCCCAAAACTCTAGTTCGCTAATTTTAGAGCGAATAATTACTGCAGAATCAGACACTCCATCAAGGCTTAAATCTTCCCCAATTTCGCGTGTAATTCGGCGGCTTTGGCTAAGAATGCGTTGGTCGATGTCGCTCAAGTTCTGGTAGAAACTGCTAATGCTCATGCCTAGGTTGCGGCCATGGTCGATCAGCCCTTGTACTTTTTGTGGTACTAAACCATTCAGCAGTTCTGATAAATGCGGCACCAGCTCACGATAAGCGAGAGTAGGTTCTCCGTCTTCGCTGTGCCTGCGGCAAGCGGCGCGCGAGCGCTCCCAGGTTTCACTAAGGTCTGAGCCCGCTTGCTGGGCTAATAGGCTATCGAAGTGACGTACCGACTCATTTACTTGTTCTAGTTGTTGGTTACGTTGCTGAATTTGCTGCTCAGCTTGGCGAGTTCGTTCTGCGGCAGACCCACCGTTGCCCTCAGCTTTATGCTGCGGATGAGCAACTAAGGCCAACTGCTTTATTTTGCGTAATAGGTTCTGAGTGTGTGCATGTTGCTGCTGTACTTGCTCAAGCTGTTGTTTGAGCTGGCTTAGGCTAACTTGCTGAGTATCTCGCTGTTGCTTGTAGGTGGCGAGCTGCTCATTAAGGGCTTGTTTAGCGGTGCTTTGTTCTTGGCGAGCTTTTGCCAGTGCATCATTTAGCTGAGGTTTTTGATTTAGCCAGACTTGCTGGTGCCAAATCTTGTATTCGCTCACTTCATCACGATATTGCTCAGCATCTTGAATTTGCTGATTAAGCTGGCGTTTTTGTTTGGCTAAATCAACGATTAATTGGTCGTCTAAACCTTGCGCTTGTAGTTCGCCACGATACCATTGTTCAGATTGCTTTAAGGCTTGTTTAGCCTGAGCTTGGCGCTGGCTTACGGCATCTTGTGCTTGGCTTAATTGCGCGGCAATGGCGTCTATTTTTTCTTCCCACCAAGCCATTTTCTCTAACTTGGCTTCTTGATGTTGTTCGCGGATCTCTTCAAGATAATCTTGATGCTGAGACTGCGCGTTTTGCAGGTAGCTTTTAAGTTTGGTCTGCTGCTCGCGGGCTTCACTTTGGCGCTGTTTAAGGGCGCTTGAAAAGCTCTCTTTGAGTAGCAGCTTTTCTTCTTGTAAGCGTTTTAGTTTATCTTCGCTGTTGTGATGAGTGGCAGTGGCTTCGGCTACGCTTAAATCTTGCTGTTGCACCGCTTTGTTGGCTTCACTGAGCTCGGCTTCAGCTTGCTTCAGTTGCTTTTGAGCCTCTTGAAAAGCGTGTTGAACTTGCTCTAGCTGCTGTTTTATTTGCTCTTCGGTGGCGGCACACTCTGGCGCTTCAATGGCTTTTAAATCAAGCGCAAGGCCAAATACGCTATTGCTTTTGTCATCACTGTGAGGTTTTAAATCACGGCGGTTTAGCAGCTCTGGATTGATCAACTTACCAATGCTTTGTTCCCACAGAGGGTGTTCGCTGCGTAAGTGAGCCAATAAGCTGCCATCGGCCGGCTGTAAGCTATCTTTTAAGGCGCTAAGTTTACCCTCTAGTTGGCGACTATTTTGGCTAGCGCTAGCAAGTTGCTGGTCGGCTTGTTGGCGTTGCTGCTTAAGGGTTTGCAGCTGATCTGAGTGCTGGCGTAATTGGCTAGATAATAGTTGCTGTTGCTGGCTGGCTTCATCAAGGCGATTATCCATGATGTTAAGCTGGCGGCTTTCATCTTCGGTATAACCCATTTGCAAGGTGCCAGCTTCTAGCTGGGCCAGTTCCAACTGGTGTTGATGTTGCTGTTGCTGAAATTTGGTTTCTAGCTGGCTTAACTGCGCTTGCTGCTGTTGTTGCTCGCTACTCAATTCTGCTTGCTGTTGTTGTTTCTCTTGGTTTAACTGTTGCTGTAACTGGTCTTTGTTTTTGTGCAGCTTGTTTAACGCGGTGTTTAATTGCTCGTTAATCTCACTTTTACGCTGATTAAAGTGGGCTTCAATATCGCTATGCTGCTCGGTGAGTAGCTGGTGGCGCTCGCTTACTTCGCGAACCTGTTCACGCCATTGGGGCAGTTGCTCAACGGCTTTAAGAGCTTCTTCAATCTGTTTGTCTTGCCAAGCTTGGTAGTCATCTTCGATGTGATTAAGTTGCTTGTCGAAACTGCTCACATCGGCATTGGCGCTAGAGACGGCTTGGTTTAAATGCTCACGCTGGTTTTGCCATTGTTGCTCTAATTCACTGAGTTCATGCTTCAGCTGATTGAGCTGACGTTGCGCTTGCTCATTTTGGGCAAATAGCTCGCTTTCGTCATTTTGTAGGCTGGTATCTAGTTGTAGGAGTTGGGCTTCGCTAGCGAGTAACTGCTGGTGAATTTGCTCAAGCTTTACAAATTTAGGGCGAATAACTTCGAATTGCTGAATCAGACGGGTTTCTTGGATCCAGGCTTGGGCTTTGTTGGCGTCAACCCAAGTGGGTTTTAGTGTCACGCCTTCTTCCTCTAAGATGGCGGCAATCATCGATTTGATGGTTTCCATCTTGCCTTCTTTAGAGTGCACTGCTTTGGCTAATTTTTCGATATGACGTAAGCCGTGTTTAGGGTCACACATGGCAAACTGGCGGGCGTAGGCTTTTAGGTCACTATCGCCAGCATTTTGTAGGCTGCGGTCATTTTGAATAATGGCGCGATATTCACGAGTATTTAAAAAGCGAGTAGTGGCGAGTTGAGCACCATTAAATTCAAGCTTTTTAAGATGTTGGCCAAGCTTCGCGGGGGCTAAAAACCAGGTGCCTTGCTCGTCTTGTTTCTCAACAAAGTCTTCGAGAACAAAAGGTTTGCCAATAAAGCGGTACTTTACCCCTTGGTCTTCACGACCGGAGGATAATACCACTTGGGCTTGTTGGCCGTTATATTGCTCATACTCGTAAATGATGTAGCTGGCTTCTCGTGGCAAGTACCATCGCTCAAAACTATCACGGGTGCTAGGTACAACTCGGCTAGGGTATTCACCATAGAACACGGGAATAAGACGCTGCAGGGTGGTTTTACCCGAGGCATTGGTTCCACAAATGTTACTGTGTTGGTCGAGTTTTAGTTCTACTACACCGTTAAGGTGAGTATCGATCAAGATGATCCGCAATAAGCCAGACAAAATGCATCCTTTTAATAAGCTAGATAAGCCTACTGTTTAATAAGTGAGTAGGCGCTGCCGCTAGGCAGGGCAATAGCGCAGTTTAACTAAGAAAGGGCATGGAGCGAAGTCTTGTTAAGAGTGTTTGCTCAAAAACTGTTAGTTATCATCAAAAAAACAATGTTGTGCTGTTTTCTTGACTAGTTGTTTAACTATTGCAGATTGTTAGCGCTTGTGGAATACTCCTGCGCCCTTGGGTTCTCTTACCCCAATCATCAAAAAGATAGGTCGTAACAATATGTGGTTTTTACAATTAACTGAGGCCGAGCGCCGCAGTGTTCTTATTTTGGCTTTGTTTCACATTGTGGCCATTGCTGCCAGCAATTATTTAGTGCAATTACCCTTCACCATATTTGGTTTTCATACCACTTGGGGAGCGTTTACTTTCCCGTTTATTTTCCTAGCAACAGATCTTACGGTGCGTTTGTTTGGCGCGAGCCGAGCACGTAAAATTATCTTCACTGCCATGTTCCCCGCCTTGTTGGTGAGCTACTTGGTCTCGGTATTGTTTTATCAGGGCGAATATCAAGGTTTAGCGGGATTATTAGCTTGGAATGGGTTTGTGGCACGTATCGCTTTAGCAAGCTTTCTGGCTTATTCGGTGGGTCAGCTACTCGATGTGAAGGTGTTTGATCGCTTACGCCAATTAAAATACTGGTGGGCAGCCCCTGCTGGCTCGAGTGTATTTGGTAACTTGGTCGATACCATTTTGTTCTTTGCTGTGGCCTTTTATGCCAGCAGCGATGCTTTTATGGCGGAACATTGGTTAGAAATTGCTTGGGTAGATTACGGCTTTAAACTCGCGGTGAATATCGCCTTGTTTGTACCTTTATACGGCATGCTACTGCACTTCTTACAAAACCGCCTACAAAGAACAAAAGTGGCGGCGTAAAAAAAAGAATAAAGCAACCAACAAGCGCGGTTGGTTGCTTGCCAATTAGTTCGCAGCTTCTTGTTGCTGTTTCACTTGAGCGGCGGCTTGTTGCAACATCTCTTCTAGTTTTTTGTGATGACCTTTAGCGACCATTGCGCTGGCTAAGGCGGTTTCACGAATCAAGGTTGCATTAAGCGCTTGGCTCTTTTGCCCCACAGGGGTTTTGTAAAAAGCCACCAATTGCTCCAACTCTTCATCAGTAAAGTGCTTTAAGTATACCTCTGCAATTTTTGGTTTCATTTCATCCCAAGTGAGGTAAGTCTCGGCCCATTGATTAAGTACCGGTTCAAATTTACTCAGCGGTGGGTTTTGACGAATCAATGCTTTATTGAGATTGGTGCGAATAATCTGCATTTGCTGTTCGCTGTTATTGAGCTCTAGCAAATCATTGATAGGGGCAGCTTGTAGTGAACAACTGGCAAGTACTAAGCTGGCAGCAAATAGCTTTTTCATAGGTTCTTCCTTGAAGGCACGTGTTGATAATGGCTTATCAATAGTTCAAATCTTAGGTGTTTAGCCTACACCTTCTGTCATTGTGGGGAAAGGATTGTAATAGCAGAACACGCTGCGCTTGCGTTAAAATAGTGGGCTTGTTAAGGGATAAACCGAGTTATTGTTATATGGCGAAAGCAAAGCACCAAGTAAAGCTGCACAGCTTTGGAATTTATAATAAGTGGGACAGCGATAGCAAAGCGCTGCCTCAGATTACTGAGTTTACTACTCAGGTTGAAGCGCAAATAGATGTAGAATTTGGCCTTATTGTGAACATTAAAAAAGCCAAAGGTCAAAAGGTGCGTTACTGCATTTACCACCCTGATATTCCTGATTCCGATGGTCAAATCATGGCTCCCTTTGATGGGGAAGAATATGTGCGCAGCAATGATTGGGACTTTTACCTAGGTGACACTATTTGGCCACCGATTAGTAATAAGTTAGGTACCTGGCGAATGACTTTGGAGTTAGCTGGCGAGCTGATTGCGGATAAGTCTTTCGAGCTATTTCAAGATAGCCCTGGAGACCCAGCGCAGTTTTACCGTAAACGCGGTATGTAAAGTACTTAGGCTAATGGGCAGTTAAGCATCCAGTTAATAGCAAATTGGTCGCACACTCGGCCAAATCGCGCTTGCCAGAAAGTATCTTGTAGCCCCATGATGATGTCGCCATTTTCCGAGAGCTTGTTAAACACCGCTTGCTGGTGGGCTAAATCGCTAAAATTTAGGTTTAGCTCTATATTTCCGGCACTTTTTAGTTGCTCACCGGGCATGCCATCAGAACCCATAAACTCCAGCTCTCCGGCTTTAAAATGACAATGCATTATGTTGTTAAGTAACTCGCTGGGAATAGGCATATCGGTTTGTGTATCGCCAAAGCGCATTAAGGCTATTACCTCACCATCGAAACACTGCTGGTAAAAATCCAAAGCTTGCTCGGCTTTGCCGGCAAAATTAAGGTAGGGAATGATGGTTTGCATAGGCATTTCTCCAATGCGCAGTAAAAAGAAAGGGAGTAAATACTCCCTTTGGTATTAGTTGAGACTAGTTATAGTCTTCATCAATGTATCGTTCTAACTGCTTTCGTTCGTTGTATTCATCAATGCGCCGACGGGCACGGGCCTTGTCGCGTTGGTTTTTGTGACTTTTTGCGTTATGGCTCAGGTCTTCTTCTTCCCATTCGTCCATATCGTCATAGCGTGATCGTTTCATAAGCTTGCTCCAAGCCTTATTTCATCGGGACTGATCAGCCCAACTTCTTGATTTTCTCGCGGTTGCGAGACACGCAAAATGTGCAGTAAAAAGTATAGTAGGTAAAATGAATATTTTGTTACTGCAGTGTTACCGCTAAAGTGACCCACAATCTCTCTTAAGCGCTTGTCAGTTAGCTCTTGATTAGAAGACAAAAATCCCACTGGCTGCTAGCTTTAGAAATCGATAAAACTGAAAACAAGTAGAGCTTATCTTCACTTATTGTTGGTTTTTTGCTGTAAAAGTAAATTTTAAAGCGATTTTCTTTCTAATTGTTCGAAAGCTTTTTCACATAAAATTCAATTTTTTTCGACACTTTTTTAAGCGATGCTATAAAAAGAAGAGATTGTTGAACAATGTACAAGGAGAGCTGGTGAGTATTCGCAATACTGAACAAGGCTATGGTTGGGTAGCTATTGGCTTACATTGGCTGGTAGCGTTGAGTGTATTTGGGCTTTTTGGCCTAGGCTTGTTTATGGTTGACCTTAATTACTATTCTAGCTGGTATCAAACTGCGCCAATGATCCATAAAAGCGTGGGTATATTGTTATTTATGGTGATGTTGTTTCGTTTGCTGTGGCGTGGGCTTAATCCGCACCCAGTAAGCCCAGAGAATCATCAGCAGTGGGAAAAAACCGGCGCTAAAGTAGGCCATTTCCTACTTTATTTAATACTGTTTTGTTTAATGATTTCGGGCTACTTGATTTCAACAGCCGATGGGCGCGCCATTTCAGTATTTGAATGGTTTGAGATCCCTGCAACCGTGACTGGAATCAATCAACAAGAAGAACTGGCTGGAGATGTTCATGAAATTCTAGCGTGGACATTAATCGCCTTAGTTGCTGGCCATGGGTTAGCAGCACTTAAACACCATTTTATAGACAAAGACAGCACCTTAGTTCGGATGTTAAAACCCACTAAGTAAATCGACTAAAAGGGACAAAAAATGAAAACACAGTTAAAAGCCGCTTTGCTACTTGCTAGCACAATGGGATTGGCTTTACCGGCCAGCGCTGCCGATTACACCATTGATACTCGTGGCGCGCATGCTTCAATCAATTTTAAAGTGAATCACTTAGGCTACAGTTTTGTCGTGGGGCGTTTTGATACCTTTAGCGGTGATTTTAGCTATGACCAAACAGCGCCAGAAGCGACTAAGGTTAATGTGAAAATTGATGCCACTTCAGTCAACTCAAATCACGCAGAGCGTGATAAGCACATTCGTAGCGACGACTTTTTAGCGGTAGATCAATTCCCTGAAGCTAGCTTTAGTAGCACTAAGTACCAAGCCAACGGTGACGATGGCGGCAAGCTATACGGCCAACTTACCCTTCGTGGTGTGACTAAAGAGATAGTGATTGACGTCACTAAAGTTGGAGAAGGTAAAGACCCATGGGGTGGCTACCGCGCTGGATTTGTAGGTTCTACAGAGTTGGTAATGAAGGACTTTGGCATTCCTACAAACTTAGGTCCAAGTTCAACCACGGTTGCGATGGACTTGGTGATTGAAGGTATCAAAAAATAAGCAATGTGTGAGGCTGTCCATCTGGGCAGCTTTTTATGCTTTACAGTTATCTCCCTCCTAACGCTTTCTGCAGCCCGTAAATATGATTATATTAGCTTTTGTTTAGTTTTCTCTGAAACTGTTTTCAGGGCTAGATGTTTCATAATTATGTTGATCAAGTTATCAGATTGAATATAAATGGTTGATTGATATCTTGAATTTGAGCTTAGCCCTAGTTATTTGATACTACAAAGTTTACCCTTGTTGAGTTTATTCATTTCAATATCTGTTGAGGTATTGAGTAATGGTGCCTACTAACTGAACACAGGGAGTGTTTTTTTGACTATCAGCATAATCATCGGCTTGGTTGCATTAGCAGTATTGGTTTTTCGTCTAAGACATATTCAGTATACCTTTGTATGTGAATTACGCTCGGGCAAGGTCAATGTAATTAAAGGGCACGTTCCAAGTTCATTTATTCATGATTGTCGTCAAATGATGCGCGGCCGCAAGGTGGTTGGTTTAGTGAAAGGTCTTAATTCTGATGGCAAGATGCACTTACGCTTCTCTCGCTCTATTGCCCAATCAGACCAAGTACATTTAGAGAAACAGTTTCCACATAAGCTATATAGCAGCAAACATTCAGATATAAACGGTAGTGTCTCGTTAGACTAGATAACAGCTAAAATAAAAAAGCCCGGTTCAACCGGGCTTTTTTATTTGGCTTTCGAAAACATACTGAGCGGAGCTGGTGAGGCTTTTTCCTCTACACCTTTAATGGGGTCCCACACCGGTTTAATAAATGAACGCAACTTAGTGGCAATACGTACCGCCATATTCGCGCCATTGACCGGAATGTATATCCAACGCGAAAATAAAAATACCTTGCGACGAAAAACCCACAAGTACATAGCTTGCTCTGAGTAAAAGCGGTAACCCCAACGTTGTTCAAATAAGCGCGAAGAGGCTTCCGTATATTTAGGGTGCCAACGGAAAAAGAAAAACTTCATGTCGTACCACGCCATGCGAGTTCCTAAGTTGTCAAAAATAACCACGGAGTCTGGTTGAGTGACAATTTTGTAGCCTTTTTGTCTAAGCTGAATACCAATATCGATATGTTCACGGATTACCATATCAGGCAGTTCTATATCCAATAATGCTTTAGTACTGAATAGTACGCCATGTAACTCAAACATCTCGCTGTCTTGAATACCTTGTGGCAACTCTTCTGGCAGGGAGCGGCGGAAGGACTTATGTTCAATTAAGTAATCTTCACCTTGGTAGTCAATGGTATGCACTGCGTTAGTGAATAAGTGGTTGCGCAACTCCGCACCCTTATCTACCCCTTCTTTTTCCAAGGTAACCGGATTGATAACCGCAATACTTGAGTCTGAGTTGGCGATCTCTAATAGTGGGGGCAGCCAATTAGGGGTAACGTTAGAGTCGTTATCAAGAAACATCACGTAAGGCGTATCGATAAGCGGACGTACATTTTGCATGGCTTGAATTGGCGAGATTAATCCATAACTTAATAGCTCAGCGTTGTCGCGCTGGTCCAATTCTTTCACTATTTGTTTTCTTAGCGAGGCTGGATAGTCCAGATCAATCACTTTCAATACAAAAGGATGCTCAGTACAAAGGTATAAGTTACGAATGCAACTGATGATGCCCGAATATCTATCTCGCGGGGTAATGACAACGGTAATCGCGGAATTATCCATATCGCTCTCGCTTATTCTTCCATGATGAGTTGATGAAAAGTATTTAGGTATTTGTCGATCATATGTTGCTTATTAAACTTCGACTCAATGCGTTGTTTGGCCGCCGCGCCAAACTGGTCACGTAGCTGGCTTGACTCAATGAGCTTAACTAAAGCCTGTTCTAGAGCCTCAGGGTTAGCGGCAGGCACTAAATAACCCGTTTCCCCGTTCACTATAATGTCAGGGATTCCGCCAACGTTGGTTGCTACTACCGGAGTATGATGCAAACCCGCCTCGATGAATACTAGACCAAAGGCTTCTTCAAGAGACGGCTGTACAAATATATCAGCAGCTTCCATCCACAAAGAAGAGTTACTAATTTGTCCTAGAAAATGCACCTGCTCTTGCAGACCCATTTTATCTCTATAGCGCTGAATTACCTGGGTGTCTTTGGCTGAACCGCTACCGGCAATATAAAGCTGGCAGTTGTATTTATCACTGATCTGTTTAAAGGCTTTGAGGGTATCTTGGTGGCCTTTAATTCGTCCGAGGTGGCCAGCACTAAATAGCACTATTTGGTCGCTAGGCAGATCGAGTTGCTGGCGAGCACGAGCAAAGCCAACATGTTCAATCTGGGTATCAATACCCCCATGGTTAGCCAAGCAACGTTGCTCACTTAAGCCTAAATTACTGATGAGTAACTGGCGGCGCTGCTCAGACACGGCAATAAAGCGGCTGGTTAAACGCATGAGCAAACGGTTTACTTTGTTGCGTTGGTAATAACGCAATATAGAGCGATGAAAGGTAAGAACCGTAGGCACGCCACATATTTTAGCGGCAAAGCCAGCCCAAATCATACTGCGGTCGCAATGACAGTGAATCAGATTAATGCGGTGTTTGCGAATGAGTTTTATCAAATTGTACATTATACAGGGGCCATCGAATGCTTTGGTGTTAAGCACCACTAAACCCTCTGGTTGGCAAGACTCCAGCTTTGCAGCTTTAAAACTGACAGGCAGCACAAAAACCCCGTTTTCTTGCAAGCCTTCAACGGTTGTTATGAATCTTACTGTACGACCACCTCGTTCGAGGCTTTGTACAACCTCCAACACTCGCAGCGATTCATTCATTTATTCAATCCTTCGACAAAAAATTAACAATTTCTTTGAGTTAGTGAGTGTTCCTTCACTCGTAACTGACTTATCATACAGGCACTAAGGATAGTCAAGTAAGTAATAGTATTGTGAATAAATCGTTAAGTAAAAAGATATCTCATGTGGTGAGCAGTTTACAGGTGGGTGGCGCAGAGCGATTTGTTATCGATTTATGTATCGAACAGCGTGAACAAGGTTTAGAGCCAGACATTATTTCTTTAGGCCATCACGATGACCCTTTGATTGCAGTGGCGGAAGGTTTAGGTATCAAAGTCACTGTCGTTAAAGGAATGAAGGGCCTTGTGCAATGGCGCTTATGGAAGGCCTACCGCAACCAGCCGATTATTCATATTCACTCTCCTGCTGTATTAATGGTATCGCTACCTATTTTGCCTTTGTGTCTAGAGCGCAAAATTGTGTATACCCGACATGGTGCCGCTAAGCTCTCGACTAAACGCTGGCGTAGGGTGCATCAATTTGCCCGCCGTTATATCGACAGTATTTGCTTTGTGTCTGAAGAAGGACAGCAGATTTTTCACGATGTGAATGGCTGGGAGCATGTTGATTCTTCGGTGATTGATAACGGAATAGCAATGCCGCGAGAGCAAGAAGTCGTTCCCCATCCACAAGATGGCCGTTTGCGCATTGGATCAGTAGGGCGAATGGTGAGTTTAAAGCATCAAATTAGCCTGTTGCAGGCAGTTGCTCTATTACCTGAAGATATTCAGCAGAAGGTGGAAGTGCACTTTTTTGGCACTGGCGACCAAATGCCTAAGCTGCAAACCTTTAGTCAACAGCATTTAGCACAGTCTACCGTGGTATTTCATGGTTTAGAGAGTGATAGAAGCAAGATCTATAACCGCTTTGAGCTACTGGCTGTTACCTCAGAAACTGAAGGCATGTCGTTAGCGATTATGGAAGCGATGGCCTACAAACGCGCAGTAGTGGCCAGTAAAGTGGGTGGCAATGGTGTATTAGTGAAAGAGCAGTTAAACGGTTGGTTATTTGATTTTGATGATAGCGACAGCTTGGCTCAAATTATTCAACAAGCCTTAGCGCATGCTGAGACCTTAATCGACTATGGCAAAGCAGGGCGAGAACGGGTGCTTGAAGAATTTTCATTACAGCGCACGCAAAACCAATATCAAAAAGTCTATCAAGACGTAGGCACTAGTATTTAGCGTTACACGGCTCTAAGAGACGGCTTAGTGATTTTAGCTGCAGACGATTTATTGCTAAAGGTATTTGGCAAGGGCGTGTTTAAGGCTCGTTTAATCTTTCGAAGGGACCACAAACAAAATGCCGCGGTGGCAAAAATCGATAAGGCCACTGCGATATGTTCGAGTTCACTTAGTGCATTGCTGGTATTTGCAGCTTGTACTTGGCTAACAAGGGCCAAGTTTGCCGCTGCAATAAGCATCATTGATAAACGCATAATAAGCCTTAAGTTAAATGATAATTATTATCATTTAACTTAAGGTGTTCGGTAATATAAAGCAAGTCTTTTATGTCACGTCTGCGCTTACATATGTAGTTGTTGTACTTTAAACATTCGTTTTGCTTCCGTTATCACCAAGTCACGCAATGGGTTCTCCGAAGTATCGTTACGCCATACAAACGATAGCGCCCTTTCAATATTCAGCTCTGGTACGTTTAAGCGCACCAACTCTCCTAACTCTAGGGCTTTAATCACATCTAAATAAGGTAAGCAGCTAAGGTAGTTGTTGTTTGCTACTAGCGAGCGTAATACCGGAACGTGTTCATATTCGCGGTGTACTTTTAAAGACTCAATGGTGCCTTGAATGGCGCTATCAAATACTCGGCGTGTGCCTGCGCCTTGTTCTCGCAATACCCAACTGGCTTGTTCTAGCTGAGAAACACTTACCCGTTCTAGTTTGGCGTAAGGGTGGTGAGCAGCTGCCACAATCACCAAGTGGTCGTTACACCATACCTGATGGGCTATTCTATCGTCGTCACAGCGGCCTTCAATTACACCTAACTGATAGTCATAGTTTAATAAACCATTAATTACTTCAGCGGTGTTTTCTACGGAGAAGCTAATTCTAAGTTGCGGGAAGTTACTATCAACTATGCTGATAAGATCTGGAATTAAGTGCTCAGCAGCTGTTTGGCTGGCACATAATTGCAGTTCACCACTCACTAAATGCTGATCGGCAAACCCTTCCTCAATCTGCAAGGCATCTAACAATAATTGTTTCGCTTTTGGTCGTAACCATAAACCCCACTGGCTAAGCACCATGCGCTTTCCGCGGCGATCGAATAACGGTTTACCTAATAGCTTTTCTAGCTGAGCTAAAGACATGCTTGCCGCCGATTGGGTAAGGGCTAGGTGGTCTGCGGCTGCACTTACACTCCCATGGGTGGCCACTGCTTCAAAAACGGTGAGCTGTTTTAAAGAATAACGCATTAGTCGCTCCAAAGAGAAAAGTTAAGGGCTTAGTTTGCCTGCTGACCATAGTAAGCATAGGCGCTATCAAAAGTATTGATAGTGGTCATAAAAATTATCCGCTTACCAGCGAAAGTTATTCTCGCTAAGGTAATAACACGTTTAGCCACTAGCGACTTTAGTTGCTTGTTATTACAGGTTTTAGTGTAAATGAATCATCTTCAAGTTGAGCGCTTACCCGCTCCTAAAATGGTCACTGGCGGTGGCGCCGCTAGCTCACCATTAGCGGCTTTAAGTCCCGACCAAATGACTCAGTATGCTGAGCAGTATGCATATAAGAAAGCCACCAATAGCAGTGCTAAAACACTGAGCTTGGCCTTAAGTGCCGGCGTATTCATTGGCTTAGCTTTCGTATTCTATATCACGGTAACTACCGGCTCATCGGGTGTTGGCTGGGGTATTAGCCGCTTGTTAGGCGGCTTGGCGTTCAGCATGGGCTTAGTGATGTTAGTGGTATGTGGAGGAGAGCTATTCACAAGTAGTGTGCTGTCTATTATCCCTAGAGCCAGTGGCAAGCTAGATACCCGCGCCATGGTTGCCAACTGGGGCAAAGTGTACCTCGGTAATTTTGTTGGCGCGCTATTGTTAGTGCTAGTGGTAAGCGGCGCCAAGTTGTACCAGCTAGACCACGGCCAATGGGGCTTAAACGCTTTATCTATCGCTAATCACAAGTTGGAACATGGCTTCATGCAAGCCTTATTACTAGGCATGCTGTGTAACTTGTTGGTGTGTTTAGCGGTTTGGATGACCTTTAGCGCTACTACCAGCGCAGCTAAAGCCGCATTGGTTATTCTACCTGTCGCCATGTTTGTGAGTACCGGCTTCGAGCACGTAGTGGCTAACATGTTTATGGTGCCTTTAGGTATTGCCATTAAGAGCTGGGCAGAACCTGAATTTTGGGCGCAAATCGGTACGCAAGCTAGCGCTTATGAACACTTAAACTGGGCAACCTTTGCCTGGAAAAACTTACTGCCGGTCACTATCGGCAACATCATTGGCGGCGCAATTATTGTTGGTCTTGGTTACTGGTCGGTTTATAGCCGTAGTAACCCAAACAAACCAACGTCAACTGCCGCAACATTTACTATTTTACCAAATCAAACTTCTGGTCCTGTTGGAGAACCTACTATGCAAAATCTTAAAACTATGACTGTCGCTGACATTATGTCGCCTGCCGATAATGCTCTTAGCCCTGACATGACCATTGCAAGTGCCTGTGATGCTTTATTAGCGCAAGAAGCGCCTGGTGCAGTGGTTGTAAACGAGAGTAACGAACTACAAGGTTTTATTTCTGAGTTAGAAATCTTACGCAAACTATGGCTAGAAGATTACCGCAAACCAAGCACAACAACTGTAGCAAGCATTATGCAAAAGGATATTATGACCGTGGCACCTAATCACAACTTATTGAAACTAGCTGAGTACATGAGTGTTGATGTAGCCCAGGTATACCCAGTGTCTGATTCTGGCGTTTTGTTAAGCTCTACTCACCAACCGCTTGAAGAGCGCTTACGTAACAGCAGTGTTTACCGCCCTAAAGTATTCCCAGTGGTAGAAAATGGTAAGTTAGTCGGTGTGGTTACGCGTCACCAAGTGCTTAAAGCATTACGCCCTGCGCTGGGTGCTCCAGTAAAGCTAAATGCTACTGAAGAACACATTGCTGAGTCAGTAGCTTAATGTAGTTGGCGCTGCTCAATGTAGCGTAAAGCATGTTGGCTCGAAGAGGCGGTATCTGAAAAGGTAGCCGCCTTTTTTAGTACTTGCTTGGCAACCTCTAACTGATTTAACTCAATATACAACAAACCTTGGGCCAAATAGTTTTGTGCTTGGCTCGCATCATGGTATTGGTTAGCGTGTTGATAACTGCTGATACTCGCCGCCAATTGCCCAAGCTGGGCTTGGCTAAAAGCCAGTAGTTGGTAGTTTGTGCCAGACGCTTGCCGCTGGTTAAGCTGGTTTAAACAGGGTTCGGCTAAGGAGTATTCCTTTGCTTGTAACCAAAGTGTGCACAAGCGGGACTGCTGTTGAAGGGTATTTGCTAGCTGTTTTTGTTGCAGAGCAGTGTTTAACAAGCGCGCTGCTTGGTAGGGGGCGCCTTGCTGAGTGAGCAATTGAATTAACATGGTAAACTGCGAAGGCTGAACAAATAGTCCTTTATTGTAGGCTTGCTGTAAATAGGCGAGAGCGGAGTTGGCTTGTTGATTATGCAGGTACAAAGACGCGAGTTGGGTCCAGGCATCTATATTTTTTTGATCTAGCTTCAATACTTGTAACTGGCCTTCAATGGCCTTTGGCCAATGTTGTTGCTGGCTATGCAATGCTACGCTAAGTTCCCACCAACTTAAGAGCGGGCTTGATTGCCGTTGTAGTGCTTGCTCAATACTGTGGCTTGCTTCTGGCCAAAGGCTTAAATTAGCTTGGGCGCTCGCCAGCCAATAGTACGACTCTGCAGTAACTTCGCTAGCGGCTTGCTGGTTTTGCCAAGAACTTATTGAATCAATGGCCTTTGCCCATTGCTGTAGCTGCAATTGCAGTTGCGCAATGCTGTACAAGCCCTGTTGTTGCTGAGGTTCAGGCAGTTTCTTGAGTTGATAGGATTCAAGTAAATAGTTAAGCGAGGCCGAATATTGCTGTTGCTCTATGGCTGCTTGCGCTTGGTATTGCAAAGAAACCGCCAAGGCATACTGGCGCTGCTGTTGCTGGTATTGCTGACTAAGTTGCTGCAGGTGAGACGCTGCTTGTGGTAACTCTCCCTGTTGGATTAAAGCTTGCCCTGCTTTAAGCTGCCTTGCCTCACTTTCACTTAAACCTTGGGCTGCAAGGTTAAATGCTATCAATAAAGCTAATAGTGCCCATAAGGTATTAATCATTGCTTAAGCTTAAACTCGATTACCTGCCGACTAACAAAGCCTGGGTTATTGCCTTGTGCTCTCACTGGAAAGCGCCACTGGGCAATGGTGCGTATTGCGGCCTGTTCAAAAAAGCCTTGAGGCTCTGCATGAATCACTTTAATGCTGTTAGCGACAACGTTGCCGTGGTGATCAACCGTGAATTCTAGCTCAACCTCTCCTTCTATCCCGCGCCGTTGAGCCGACATTGGATATTCAGGACGATGTCGATAACTGGCTTGAATAGACAGATCTAGCTGAGGACCTTGGCCTAAACCTGCTGAACTAACACTAGTTTGGCTGCTAGAGGTATCAGTAATTATATGCGGTAAGCTTAAACTGAGTGGAGTTAGCGACGGCTGTAAAAGCTTAGATATTGAAGGTGTTGAGCTTGTATCAATAATATTGTTATCGCTTTGGCTTGCTCCAGCATCAAGCGGGGTTTGCAAGTCTTGGGGCGCTAATAAAGGCGGTGGTTCTGGCAATAAACGCTGTCTATGTTGTGGTTCACTAGTCTGTCGCAGGCTAAACAGTTGTAAATTACTAATATTGGGGGCTGAGGGAGGAGAGGCTTGGTTAAACCCTGATACTTCCGCCAGTAGAATAAACAAACTAGCAGCTAATACTGTGCCAGTAGGAAGCGCGAGCAGAATTCGCCACATTAAGGCTGGCTCGCTTGAGCGGCTAGGCTATAAGGCACTTTAGCTAAGCGGAGTTGATCGAGAACGGCCACCAGCTGGCCAGTACTTGACTGCTGATCGGCTTGAACCAACACCGCTAGTTGTGGTTGTTGTTGCTTAAGTTGTATTAGCTTGGCTTTAATTAAGCGTACATCGCTAGCTTGACCGTTTAACAGCACACTGCCATCGGCGGAAAGGCTAAGTAGAACCGCGTTATTACTCGTTTGCTCGGCACTTTGTGCCACCGGTGTTGTTACGTCAATACTGCTGGGGCTAACAAAGCTGCTGGTAACAATAAAGAAAATCAGCATGATAAAAACGATATCTAACATCGGCGTTAGATTTATCTCCGCCTCTTCTTCTGGGCGATTAAGCAAATCACGTCGCTTCATATTAGCTGTTTCCTTTCGCTAAATGCTGCGGACGTTGTTGCAGAAAAAGTTTGCTGCGGCTACTCCAACGTTTCAAATAAGTAAAATTGATAACAGCAATTAAGGCAATGCTCATCCCCGCCATCGTAGGCAGTGTAGCTCGAGCAATGCCTGCTGACATTAACTTGGGATCACTGCTGCCGGCTAAAGCCATGGTATCAAACACGTGAATCATCCCGGTTACAGTGCCTAGCAAACCAATCAGTGGACATAGGCCAACTAAGCTTTCAATTAAGCTAAGGTGTTGGTTTAACTTCAATTCCATATCGCAACGTAGGCTTAGCCAGTAGGCTGCTTGGAGATGTTTAGCTGACTGCTGTTGCGTAAGCCGGCGCTGGTAGTTAATCAATAACTGGGGATAGGAAACAAAACGAAACCAATAGCGCTCTAGTAGTAAGCTGCTTAACAAAGCGGTAATCACCAGCAGCAGCACTAATACCCAGCCACCTGAATACAGTAGTTGACCCAAAGTGAGCCAAGCCTGCTGCCAGCTTTGGCTTAGGGCATTCACGCTTTGGCCTCTGGTTTACTGGCGGATTGGTATTGTTGGTCGGCCAGCATTGCTAAGCTTTTTTGTTGCAGCAGTTGCAGTAAAACTCTACTGCGAGAGCTCATTAAGCTTGAGCAAAATAGCAGTGGTATTGCAGCGACCAAGCCAAGTACAGTGGTAACTAAGGCTTGAGAAATGCCCGAAGCCAGCAATTTAGGGTCGCCATTGCCAAATAAGCTGATGCTTTGAAAAGTCGCTATCATACCGATAACTGTGCCAAGCAACCCTAGCAGAGGCGCAATACCAGCAAACAACTTCACTAAGCTTTGGCCGCGCTCCAACTGGGGGAGTTCATTCAAAATAGCTTCATCAACCCGCAGTTCTAGCTCTTCTAGTGATTGATGAGCATGTTGAGCTGATAACAATACTCTCCCCAATGGATTGGAGTCAGACGGTGTTGAAGCCTTAAGTTGCTGGCGCACGGCGCGCTCTATATGCAGCAAGCGAGCGATGCGATATAAGGCCACCACTAAACCAAGTACTGCCACAAAGATGATAACAATAGCGACAGCACCACCTTGCTGAACACGTTGTTTCAGCGAGGGCTCAAGATCAAGTAGGCTTAAAAGCTGGCCTCGAGAAGGGTCTATGAGTAAACGTGTTTGTTGGCCCTTAAAAAAAGCCTCTGCAGCGCTGGTTTGATTTGGTTGAGTGGCATATAGCTGAAGTAGCTGGTTAGCGGGTAACCATTCTACATACTCGCCTTGTTCGCTAATAATATTGAAGCTACCTATTCGCATTAACGGCAAGGTTTGGCGGTCACCTTGCTTATCTATTACTTTCGCATCAAAAAAACTGATAGTTGAAGATTGCTGTAAATTATTGAGCAAGGCGGCGGCTAAATTTTGAATGTTAGTGGCGCTAGGCAGAGCCGCTTGTTCGGCAAAGGCTAATTGAGTTGCCGATTCTGGGTACTGAGCGCTGAGAATAGAGCTAGCAATGGTTTGCTGGCTTTCTTGTGCTTTCAGTTTTACTACCTCTAGCACTTGCCCTAACTGTCCACTGCGCTGTTGTAGTTGCTGGTATTGTTTAGCTAGCGCTTGTTCGTTGTCGCTAAACTGTTGCTTGAGTTCTTGTTGCTGATTTTGGGCATTAGTTAGAGCTTGTTGTTGCTGCTTCAAAGCATCTTGCTGCAGTTGCAGTGCATCAATAAAGCCTTGCTCGCGCTGCTGATTGCTTGGCTGTGCTTGATCAATTGTGTTTAATTCACTTGCCCAGCTCAGGTTGCTGACAAGGCAAGCGCTAAAACACAAATACTTAAGGATTTGCATTGGTCGCTCCTTGCTTAAGCTGATTTAACGGCAAGCTTAATAAGCGTGGGGCTTGCTGTTGCCAAGCGATGGCCAAGGCGTCACCCAATGCTAAATTGTCGGCTTGGTTAAGGGCTTGCCATTGTTTCTGCTTAGGGTCCCAAAGTGCTGAGGTGTGGCCGTTCAAGGTTTGGTAATACCAAGCGGTGCGGCCTAAGCGAAAGTAATTAACCTGTTGTTCGGCTAAAGGCCCTTGGTAAGCGGCAATGCTTTCACCGTATTCCATTTCAATTTGATAGGCTTCGAGCACTTGGCGATACTTCTCTGCCAAACTGACATCGGCGCGATCTAACAGTAATTCGAGGCGGGCAATGCTTTGCAGGCGTTGCTGTTGTAAAAAAGGTAAGTCTTGAGTAATGAAAAGCTTAAGTTCTTGCAACATGGAGTGAACCAGCGGCAGTGCTTGTTGCTCGGTGTCATCTAAAGAGGCTATATCTTGCTGTAGCTGGCTGAGCTCTTGCTGCTGTTGCGCCACCATAGCACCAAGATGTTGATTGTATTGCTCAACTAAGGCGAGTTGCTGCTTAACCCCTCGGGTTTGTTGGCTAGCTTGTTGGCGCTTAGCATCAAGATCATCAATACGCTGCTGAGATTGCTGGTTAAGCGCTTGACGTTGAAGTTGTTGTTCGATGCTTTGATTGGCATTGGTGCTAAGGCTAATTAGCGCCAATATTGTCAAAAGTAAGTAACGCCGCATTATGTAGAAGCTTCCTGATGCTGATGAAACACTAAGCTAAGCGGCATACTTATTACATTAAGAGTAGCCGTTTATCACTGGGTGGTGCTGCCTAGCTTATTTTAACTAAGGCTTATTATAAGGCAAAAGCAAAATAGCAAAGTGAATTCGTTGCATGATTAAGTACTTAAGTTTTAAGTGTGTTTAAGCGCTTAAAGATTGTTAGGTGATTTATTACTGTTTTTACAAAATTAAGCTCATAAGCCAGTGAATATGATGTAAAATCGCCGCTTGTTTTTTTAAAGTTCTGGCTCAAGGATGAATAGGCGGATCTCTTTACGTTACATATTGTTTGTTATTTGCATGTCTGCTGCACTGCTGCCTGCTCTAATGGTTAGCTCGTGGCTGAAGCATCAAGTACAACAAAACGAAACCGCCTTGGTGCAAGATAAACATCTTTTGATTGCCCGAAACTTAAGCACCGCGTTATCGCGTTATGCGGCTGATACCTCGGCCATTTTTAACAGCGTAAACCAACAAATTTCGCATCACGGCTTCCACTCCGAACTTAGACCTTTATTAAAAAGCATCAATATTTATGCCCTATTTGAATGGCAGATAGGCCGTGGTCAGCGCTTTTACTTCTCTGAGCAAGATATCACGCCGTTTGAAACTATTCCTGCGCAAATCCAGGTGGCCATGGAGTTGGCTAGAGTATACAAAGACCAAGCATTTTACAGCGGTGTTGTTATAGAAGGGGTAACCAAGCCCACTCTATTTCTAACCACTTATCAGGGGCAAGACCGCTATTTGTTGGCGGCGCTAACAACCGATTACCTGCTAGAAAGCCAGTCTGAAGTGCGCTTTGGTGACCAAGGACATGTTGCTTTATTTGATCAGTTTGGCCGAGTGCTGGCTCATCCTAATCAACAATGGGCAACCCGGGCTAAAGATTTATCTGGGCTGGACCCTATTGTGCAAATGCGTGACCAACCTTTTGGGGTCAGTCAGTTTTATTCACCGGCTTTGCAGGCCGATATGATCGCCGGTTACTCAAGAGTAGAGGGACCAGGTTGGGGCGTGATTGTTCCACAGCCCATTGCTGAGTTGCAATCTCAATCAATGCGCTTACAAGAGTACGCCTTTTTGGTGAGCATATTGTGTGTGATGGTAGTAGGGGTGATTACTTGGTATTTGTCTTGCGTTATCGTGCGACCAATCAGCCAAGTAGTAGAGGCTGCTCAAGGGATCTCTCATGGTGAAATGGGCAAGTTTATCACACCGAAACGGCGCTTTGTTTCTATTGAAATGGACAGCTTGGTTGGGCAGTTCAATGCCATGGCTGGCGAGGTTTATACTAGTAGAACCCTACTCGAACAGCGCGTTAAGCAGCGCACCGCTGCGCTAAGCAAAGAAGTAGCTGTGCGTAAAAAAGCGGAAGAACAAGTATGGCAACAAGCCAACTTTGACCCACTCACCGGTTTACCTAATCGGAGAATGTTAAACCGCTTGCTTAGTGACGCCTTGGCGACTCGCCTTGCTGAAGAGCGCGTGTGTTTAATGCTATTGGATTTAGACCAATTTAAAGGCATTAACGACACGCTTGGCCATGACATGGGTGATATGTTGTTACAAATTGCCGCCCAGCGTATTCAGCATTGTATTTTGCAAGGCGAACATGTTGCCCGTTTGGGAGGCGATGAGTTTATTATCTTGCTGAGTGAAAACGAAGAAGGCTCGCGGGTCGCCGAGTTAGGCGACGCAGTGCTTAAAACCTTAAGTACACCATTTCAACTGGGCATAGAGCGGGTTTACATTTCTACTAGTATTGGGGTGGCGTTTGCCCCGCAAGACGGCGACAAAATAGATGATCTACTAAAACATGCAGACCAAGCTATGTATGTTGCCAAGCAGCAGGGGAGAAATCGACTCAGTTACTTTACTGCGTCCTTGCAAGAACAAGCTCAGGTGCGTCGTTTGTTGGCGAACGATTTACGTCAAGCCGTCGCCAAAAAACAGCTATGTGTGCATTACCAACCGATTGTGGATTTAGCCTCTGGCGAAATGATTAAAGCAGAAGTGCTGGTGCGTTGGAATCACCCTACTCAAGGCTGGATTAGCCCGCATGACTTTATTCATGTTGCCGAAGAAACAGGTGTGATTGTAGAAATTGGTAACTGGGTATTCAGCAGCGCTGTAGCGCAACTTAAACACTGGAAAGAACAAGGCCTACGACCTATTCAGCTCAGTATTAATACCTCTCCAAAACAATATTATGAAGCCGAGTGTGATGTGAATCATTGGTTGAGCCAGTTGGCTGAGGCGGGCTTATCAAGCGCAGATGTGGTGATGGAGATCACCGAAGGACTGCTGATGGAAAACAGCCCTGTGGTAAACGCAAAACTTTTAGCGTTTAGTGAAGCCGGGGTAGAAGTGGCGCTTGATGATTTTGGTACTGGTTATTCATCGCTAGCTTATTTGCAGAAATTTGACATTGAATACCTAAAAATTGACCGTATGTTTATTCACAATCTGGCTGAAGATGGTGATGATTTGATTGTGTGTAAGGCGATTATTGTGATGGCTCATAAGTTGGGTATTCAGGTAATTGCTGAAGGCATTGAGTCTGAACATCAAGCCCGTTTGCTGCGCGAAGCAGGCTGTGATTTTGCTCAGGGCTATTGGTTTGCCAAGCCTTTAGCTAAAGATGACTTTGAAGCATTGCTGAACGGCGAGGCGATGTTGTTACCTCATAATGCCTGAGCCAGTTAATAAGCTGGCTTGAGTTTGTTACACTAAATCTTCATTCATTTTGGTAATCTGCAGTTATGCTCGAAATCTCTAATAGTGTTAGCCTTGCCGACTGGGAAATCGAACTCACTGCTATTCGTGCTCAGGGCGCGGGTGGCCAAAATGTTAATAAAGTGTCCAGTGCGGTGCACTTACGCTTTGATATTAAGCGTTCCAGCCTTCCTGCTTTTTATAAAGAACGCTTACTTAAACTCAACGACCAACGCATCAGTAAAGACGGCGTTTTAGTGCTTAAAGCGCAAAGCCACCGTACTCAAGAACGTAATAAAGAAGACGCATTGCAGCGGCTAAAAGAGCTAATTGTTAGTGCTGCGGTGGTACAAAAAAGCCGCCGAGCGACTAAAGCTACATATGGCTCTCAGCGTAGACGTATGGATAAGAAAACCCAACGCGGCCAAACCAAACAATTACGCAACAAAATTAGCTATTAGTGACCTTGCTCGGAAAACACTAGGAAACACATTATCTAAGGCTATTTAGGGCTGACTAAGCGGTTTCTTATGTGTAACGTTGAAGGCACTTATTAGCCGAAAACTAAGGAAGTAGTTATGTCGCGACTGTTGGCCTTTGGTGAAGTATTGGTAGATTGGATCCCTTTGGAATTTCAGCGCCAAGGCAAAATCGACATTCCTATCTATGGGCAATATCCAGGTGGAGCTCCCGCCAATGTAGCGGTTGCTGTAGCAGGACTTGGGCAACCTGCATACATGTTAGGCCAGCTAGGCGAAGATGCTGCTGGTGTTTACCTTCGAGATTGTTTGCAACAACAACAGGTAAACTGTGACTATTTACTCTGTACATCCGAACACCCTACGCCAATGGCCTTTGTTAGTTTAGATGCCAGTGGCGAGCGCAGCTTTAGTTTTCATCGTAACAATTCAGCCGATCTAAAACTGTCGTTTAGTGATTTTCCTCAGCAACTGTTTTCTGGGGCAGGGCTGTTTCATATATGCTCCAATACCCTCACCGAAGCGGCGATTGCTGACACCACTTTACAGGCTATTACTGCGGCCAAACAAGGTGGCATGTTAGTCAGTTTTGATGTGAACTTACGTTTAGCGTTGTGGCCAAGCACAGAGCAGCTTATCCCTCGGGTTATGCAGGCTGCGGCTCTATCAGACATGCTTAAGTTAAGCTTGGAAGAATGGAATTATTTAGCTAAAGGTGTGCAAGTTGACGATCTGGCTAGTCATTTGTTTGCACTTGGCGTAAAACTCATTTTACTTACTGATGGGGCTGAGCCCGTGCAACTGTTTAGCGCAAAAGAAACCCTGCAGTTGGCTACACCTAAGGTGGATGTGGTGGATACTACTGGCGCCGGCGATGCCTTTACTGGAGCCTGGCTAGCGTCACTTATTGAGCAGAGCATTACCGATTCTGCCGCCCTTGAGCACGCCATTTCTTTAGTTTCTCCCTTAGCGGATGCGCTTAACCATGCGGTGGTTGCTGGCGCGTTAGCGGTAACTAAACGTGGCGCTTGGAGCGCTTTGCCCTCACATCAAGATATCCAACAGTTTATTCAACACAAGGAGTAACTATGCTTCCCGTTTTTCGTAGTTCGCAGTTTTTGCAGCAGCATGTTTTAGCGCTTAGCGAATTTTACCAAGAGCATGCTATAGACCCGAGTGGTGGCTATTTTCAAGCCTTATTGCCTAGCGGCGAAGCTCAGCATGACAGTGTAAAGCAATTAGTCAGCTCGACTCGCTTAGCTTACATTTTTGCCCATGTGGGTTTACGTGAACAAAATAAGGCGTTTTTAGACTTAGCTGAACATGGTTTTAGTTATGTAGAAAATCACCATTTTGACCCTCAACGGCAAGCGTATAACTGGTTGATTGATGGTGATTGCCCAATAGAACAAACTAACTATTGTTATGGCTTAGCGTTTGTCATGCTGATGTATTCTGCAGCAGTAAAAGTGGGACGATCAAGCGCTAAGCAACAACTAGCGGCTACTTTTGAACTAATGGAACAGCGTTTTTGGCAGCAGGAGTGGGGATTGTATGCCGACGAAGCCAGTGCCGATTGGCAAACGGTAAGTGATTATCGCGGTCAAAATGCCAACATGCATGCATGCGAGGCAATGATTGCTGCGTACGAGGCTACCCAAGAATCTCGTTATTTACACCGTGCGATTACCATTGCTCAAAATATTTGTTTACGCCAATGCTATTCCACAGATGGCTTAGTTTGGGAGCATTACAACCCGCAATGGCAAGTGGATTGGGAGTTCAACCGCAACGACCCTAAAAACCTGTATCGTCCATGGGGTTTTCAACCTGGTCACCAAACTGAGTGGACTAAATTGCTGGTGATGTTGTCACGTCACCATAGTGCCGATTGGCTATTGCCTTGCGCAGAAAAACTGTTCACGTATGCCATGGAAAAAGCCTGGGATCATCAATATGGTGGGCTATATTACGGCTTAGCACCCGATGGTTCGGTATGTGATGACGAAAAATATTTTTGGGTACAGGCGGAGTCTTTCGCAGCTGCGGCATTACTGGCCACCGCTACCGGCAAGCAGGCGTATTGGACAGCGTACGACAGTTTATGGAAGTACAGCTGGCAACAGTTTTGTGAGGCTAAACATCAGCCTTGGTGGCGAGTATTAAGCCGAGAGGGTGAAGTGATGGATCCTCTGATTGCCAGCCCCGGCGCGAAGATTGACTATCATACTATTGGTGCCTGCTTAGAAGTTCTAAGGGCCATGCAAGCGTAACGTAGATTGATAAGGTCTAGCATTGAGAGATAAAGAGACGGGTTAAAAAAGACAGTAAAGCACCTGTTTTATTGGTATGTGCAGGTTTAAACAGGCTATTTTGTTAGCTTGTTTAAGCCACTGTCTATACTTGAGTTTACAGCTAATGACTAAGCAATGATTTGCTTGAATACTGGACTCATCTTTGGATACTTATTACAGCCTTTGTTACCTTGCCGCCTTAGCCATGTTAATTGCTTATGTGAATAGCCGCATAGGCTCAGTTCAATCCACCATTACAATTACCGCCGCGTCTATAGTGTTGTCGCTGTTACTCATATTATTGGGCGAAACCAAGTTGTTTCAGGCCTTCCCCCGGTTGATTGAATCGATCAGTGCGATCAATTTTCAAAACTTACTGTTACACGGCATGCTCGGTTTTTTATTGTTTGCTGGTGGTCTTGGCATCAACTTGAAACACTTGGCTGCTCAGCGCACAGAAATTGCGGTACTAGCGCTTTTTTCTACTTTAATCTCTAGTTTTTTGGTAGCCAGCTTATTGTGGTGGATTTTGCCTTGGGTAGGCTTACCGCTAGACTTTATTTATTGCCTGTTGTTTGGTGCTTTAATTTCTCCTACCGATCCCATCGCTGTCTTGGCTATTGTGAAAAAAATGCAGGCTCCACAGCAAATCTCTATCCAAGTTGAAGGAGAGTCATTGTTTAACGACGGTTTTGGATTGGTGATGTTTGTCTCGGTATTTGGCATTGCATTTACTCATCAAGAGCTCAGCGGTTCAGCCATAGCGTGGCTGTTTTTACATGAAGCTGGCGGTGGCATCGTTTATGGGCTGTTGCTAGGCTTAGCAGCCAACTACTTAATTAAACATACCGATGATGATTCTTTAGAGCTGCTCGTGAGCTTGTCTATTCCCACTGCAGGTTTTGTATTTGCCGAATACCTTGGTGTGTCTGGCGCTTTAGCCATGGTGGTGGCGGGTATCTATATTGGCAACATTACGCGAGAAAAGTACTTCACTCAGGCGAGCAAACAAAGCTTTGATCATCTGTGGCATGTACTAGAGGAGTTTCTCAATAATTTGCTGTTTTTACTGATTGGTTTGGTGTTGGTTGGCTTTGTTTTTCATATCGAAGATATGTGGTTAATGTTGCTAGCCATTCCTTTGGTATTGTTAAGTCGTTTGATAAGCGTAGGACTTCCTTTTTTGGGATTCAGTCTGGTTAAGTCTTACAACCCTATGTCGGTCGCTATTCTAACTTGGGGTGGTTTACGTGGCGGCTTGGCTTTAGCGATGGCGATGTCGGTACCCACGGGAGTGATGATTTTACCGGAGAAGAATATTGATGTGCGAGAGATTATTTTAGTGATGACTTATGCGGTGGTTGTGTTCTCGATTTTAGTGCAGGGATCCAGCATAGTGCCATTGATCAACCGGGCTAAAAACTTAGAGTTATCGAGAGCGCCAAGTAACAAGGAAAGCTAATGTTAAGGTTTCGCGTGTGCTCCTAAATAGTGCTGCTCAGTGCGTTTAACAAATCCTTCGTCGTGTAGTTGCTGAATAGTGAGTGCCAGTTGTTGAACCAGTATAGGATCAACGTTCTTAGAAGCAGCTAAAAATAGTTGATTAGATTCAACCGGGTCACCTACTATCAAAGGCTGCTTTGGGTATTGTTGATTCCAATACCAAACCGATTCCGGTGTTCCATTAAACCACGCATCTATTCGGCCACGCTGTAGCATTTCTGCGGCGGCCTTGCCGATTTTAATTTCAACAACTTGGTCTTTTTTATAGTTCTTATTTTGTAAGATTGTCGCTTGCGCAGAGCCTTGGCCAACCCCTATTTTGTGTACCTGCTCCCTAGCTTGTTGATAGCTATTTATGGGTATTTGGGTACTCGCAAAACTACGCTCTAAAGTCATAATGTACGCTACCCAAGTAAAATGTTGCTCTCGGCTAGGTAACAAGGCTAAAGGCATGATGAACTGGTTATCCCCCTGACTAGCTAACCGTTGAGCGCGCTTCCAAGGAAGGGTTTCAACCTTAACCGTATGCCCTAAGCGGTGAAACGCTTCTAGCACAATATCACCCACTATCCCGGCTTGCTGGCTATTAAGCATGGTTAATGGTGGCGCTTCTATACTGTAAATGGTGTAGCTCTCGCTATACGTTTTGGTGTTGAGCATTAGACATAATGCAATGCAAAAGGCCCATCTATTAAACATGTAATGAAACCTCCTATAGAGTGATCTATTACTTGTTTAAAAGTAGACTATGCTAGTAAAAACAGCGAGTTAATAAGCAGGTTTAGAAAGGCAACAGTACTTTTATCTACGCGCTCATTTAGAGGTTTTTTAATGGCTTAACATCGCTGTTTATCTGCGTGGGTGGCTATCTTTAATACTTGCTACTCGGTAAAGTAAGTGGTTATTTTTTGCTAATCTTAGTCATAAAACAGGATGTTATTGATGATTAAATATGGACGTTTGATACTGCTGGCAGCCTTGCTGCAAGCTTGTTCTGCGCAGAGAGTGGTTCCCGACAATGCCATTGATGACTCATGGACCACCAAGCAGTTAGAAGATCGACGTTGGCGAGCAGCCGATGAGCTGGATCAAGATTACCTAAAACTAGCATCAGAATCTAAATTACCTCATCAACTGGCGTCGGTAAAAGTTGTTGGCTCAAGCACTGATGAAGCTATTCAAAGTTTGGCTGTAAAAATCCACTTAATTGAACAGGCAGAGCACAGCCTAGATTTAGCTTATTACATTTATACACCTGACCTATCTGGTGATGCGATACTTGGTGCACTTTGTGAAGCGGTTAAGCGTGGCGTAGATGTACGTATTATGGTTGATAGTTTAGGCTCGCTAAGCATGGAGCACGGTGACCTCAAAGGTTTGATTGAATGTGCTAAAAAGGCGGGCTTTGTTAAAGCGCGAAATGGCGAAGTTACCAATAACAGAGCACGAGTGCAGGCGGTAGTGTTTAACGCGCTTACGCAGTCTGGTTCAAATGCTAACCGCCGTTCACACGATAAGCTGCTGGTGGTCGACGGCGCTTATCCAGAAAAAGCGTGGATAATGACGGGAGGCCGCAATATCTCTTTGCATTACTACGGATTGGATCACCACGGTGAGCCAGACCCTAACGCATTTAAGGATCTAGAGGTGTTAATAAGGCCAGAACCTGATGCAGATAGAAAAAGCTCACCTGCCCAGCTGACTGAATACTACTATTCGGTATTGTTCTCAAAACCCGGTAATAAAAAGCTATCCACTGTTTTCCCCTATACCGAACGCATGCAAATATCCTTAGACAGCCTAGCTGAGTTAAAGGCTTCTGCTGCGTTTGCCAATGCGTATCTATCAGTAGCGTCTTATTTGCAACAAGGTTTCTCGCCCTCAACGACCCGTTTTGCTCATGAATTGGATAATCTTAATGCTACTGATTTAGTGAAGCACTACAGCACCAACAAAAAAGCCAACGCTAACTCTATTAGTGGCATTTTGGCGCGAACCGCTTATGGCGACAATGATCTAAAATCCATCCGCGTTGTATCGCCGTATTTGTTTTTGCAATCAGACTTGTTCAAAGACGAAGGTGTATTGGAAAAAGACCTTAATACCACGCTGGCGTGGTTAGAAAAAGATCCGGAAAGAAAGATTGAGATTATTACCAATTCTGTATTGACCAGCGACAATTTCTTCACCCAAGCGGTGATTGATATGCATACGGTTCCGTCGATGTTAATGAGTAAGGAAATGGTAGAGCTGTGGCTGGAGTCAGATTTAGCAAAGCATGAACAAAACCCTGACTTTATCGCTTCTAAAGAGTGGCAGGCATTGGTTAATCATCCCCGTATTTTCTTCTATCAGCTGGGTAGGGCAGATGCTGCCGCGCTAGGGGGAGAAACCTACTACGGTAAACTTCATGCAAAATTTATTGTGGTCGATAATTTTGCTTTTGTAGGCACCACCAACTTAGATTTTCGCTCATTGTTATATAACAACGAAGTGGGCTTTTTCTTCGAAGGTTCTGGTATCGTAAATAGACTTAATCAAGAGTTTGATTTACTTAAATCACAATCGTCTCGTTGGGGCAGTGACGAGTGGTTAGAGATGCGCAATAAGGTAAGAGAGCAGGGCGGAATGAAAGGATACACGTCAGACAGCCAACGGGGGATATACAAAACCTTGGATAAAACCGGTTTGAAATACCAGTTTTAACACCCGTTTTAATCATTTAAAAAACGGCTCTAGGGCCGTTTTAAATTATGTAATATGGGATTGCTGTTAAGGCTGCTTGGTGAGAATAAAGCCACCATCACTGCTTACAACAAAACCATGGCGTAAAAAGTTCTTGCCTAAAATCATGCTGTAACTGAAGTTCTCGCGGTTTTGTAAGTTAACGCGAACGGTTTCATTCACTTCACCCAATTGCACATTCATTAAGACTACTGGACGAGAGTTAGCTTGCTCGCCCACGCGCGCCTTAATCACCATTTTGTCCACTACTTCGCGGGTGAACTCTTGACGTAATCCATCGGAATTTTTATAGGTAAAGGTGACCATGGCTTTGCCGTCTTGTTCAAAGCGCTTGATGTTTTCTGCGTGCATAGAGCTTACATCGGCACCGGTATCTAGTTTTACCGGAATGCTTAAACCTTCTACTGTTGCTTGCTCTACATATCCCGCACGAATGGCGCTACGCTTATTCAAAATATTAGTGGTGCGGGTATTTACTAATAATGGCCCTTCGACAAACTTCTCACCAATGGATAGCATTTCTGGGTCGTCTGCAGATGAAAGCTCTAGCGCTATGTCTGTCTGGCGGCGAGAATTGGCAAAACTTAAGGTAGGTTTAATAACCGGGCGTGTTACTTCTCCCACGCTTATGTTGCGGTCAATGGCTTGCTCAAATACGTATACTTTACCTTGAACATCGGTAGCCGAAAATGCTGCGATGGGACGTTTCTGGTCACTGCGTTCCAAGGTTTTTAAGCTTTTCACACGCAGTAGCGAAGTGCTTACCGCAAAAGAAGGTTCAGCCGCTAGCCACACGCCATCTATGTTTATTTGCTCTTCGGGAGTAATCATAAGTGGGGCTTGCTTTGCCAGCTCTATGGCAGACTGCAACGGTTTATCTGCTAAATGTTCGGCACTTAAGTCGATAAGAAAATACTGATTGAGCGCTTCTTTGCCCAAGCGCAGCTCGGTGCTTCGCATAGAGCGGTCGCGCAACACTAACTCGACGTGTTTAGCTTCTTCGCCAAAACTTATCGGCATATTGACCATGGGGTGATACTTGTCACCAATTTTGAGTATTTTTAATAGAGGGAGGGTGTAAACCTTGGTTTTTTTATTGCTTGCTACCACCTCAAAACTTACTTGTTTTTTCTTCGCGTCTATCTCGATATTAGTAGCATTTAAGCTGCTGCGACGATTATTTAAAGACATACTTACTGCAAGTGGTAGCGTATCTAAATAGGCGGTTTCTTTAGTGCCGAGTATTTTGGCTAACGGCTCTTGTTGTAAGTAATCGTAACTTGAATCTACCCAGGCTTGCTCCCGTAAGAAGGTTTTGCCAATTAAAATGGAGTAAGAAAACGCACTGCGGTCAGTTAGGTTTACCGCGGTGTTTACCGTGATGTCGCCAGAAGATAGCGCTAGATCTACTACTGGGCGGTAAAGAATACCGTGGTCTCCACGCCCTTGTATGCCGCTTAGGCGAGCCAATGGCCGTTCTAAACTCAATAGTTCGCCAGTTTGCGGATGAACTAAATCAAATTTTACAGTGGCGTTTATGTTGCGCTCTGGTGTGTCAAAGCTCTCCAGCCACCATTCTGTATCGGGGTCGCCAAAACGCTCGGCAATCGCTTTTAACAGCGCTTCACCTTCTAGTTCAGCTAGTGCTGGGTGCTGGCTATGAATACTGATGTTAATAGCATGAATTGAAGTGGTATCTGCTCCCGTATCTATCTTTGCGGGAACACCGATTCCCTTGAGTTGTTCTACGTCTGAATAATAGATATTTTCGATACGGCCCATCACCAGTTTGCCATCTAAATGGTAATAAGCGCCGTTAGGGTAAAAGGGGCTTTGCTCTAGGGGAGTAGCATAAGCGGGCGCTTGCGTAAGCGCGACTGACAGTAGCGTTACTATTGCGCGAAAAATAAAATTCATCATTAACCTTTAATTCAATCAAGCTACCCTTTGTTATAGCACTAAATGGCTAAGCGCATCGAGCCAACTTGTTAATAAATTTAACTTATTTTGGAATTCGGCTATATAGAGTGGCTTAAACAGATTGAGTTCAAGGGGCTTTATCATCGTGCCATGTCTTTTTCCTAGCTATCTAGGTCAATGTACATATCATCATGCTGCTTAGACTGAGGGGCTTGTGTTTCGCTGGCTTTCTTGGGAGAGCCTTGTTGTTTGGCTTTCTCTAAGCGAGTGTCGAAAAAGCGAGACTCGGTCGCTAATTCACTAGCCTCACAAAATGGGCTGTTAGCCATTGCATGTTTAGCGTGGTTTATTAACTGCTTGCTATTGCTAGCATCAACACCTAATACCGAGACACCCATTTGGCTTTGAATGGACTCCGCTGGAGAACTGGGCTTTAAAAGCTGGGTGACTGCTGAGCTTAAACGGTGTTGGATATGGGCCAGTTTTTTAGGTGTTGCTAAAAAGCCAGATAAGGTATGAGCATTTATAAAGCCAACACTTATTTTTTGGTTTAAGCGTCTTAAGTTATCCAGAATCATTCGTTTCATCTTTTCAGAAGAGTTATCACCTTCTGCTCTTAATTTTAAGGCAAACACAACGAGGGTTTCTTGCTTCTCTAGAAACTGTTGGGCTTCAGCTAATTGCTGAGCAAATTTTTGCTCGTTATCCCAGCGCAGGTTAGCGGTGTGTTGAGTGGCGCTATCGTGTTTTACTTCGAGTTGGTACAAAAAGAAACGCTGTTTAGGCGCATTGGTATGGATGTCTTTAGCTTGAGCGTCAAAATTAATAGACAGGCCATTTAAGCTTTTGCATTGCAGGCTGTTAGTTGCTGAGTCTTGTTCTGGCGGTGTTCCATTTTGATTGTTTAGTTTGCAGGCGAGTAGTTGGTAGCTAGGTTGGCTTAACTCCTCGCAAGCGGATTGATTAAGCCAAATAATTTGATGATGGTTGTTGCATATTAATGCTGGGGAGTAGGGGTTGGTAAGGTGCTCGCCTATTAATTCCGTTTCAGAGTGTTTGTTTAATAGCGGTAAAAGAAATTCTAAGGAACCATTCACTTGATTGATGCGCTCTTTCCAGAGTAATACCTGGCCAGCATAACGGGCTTGGTCGATGTTAAAAATTAGATTTAACTCTAAGGTATGTTCACTTTCTGGATCTTGTTGTTTCTGAGAGTCGAGAATCGCTTTTTGAAGATACTGCACTTGGCCTGAATCTAAGCGTGCAGCAAACTGCTTAAGGCTGATCAGTTTTTGCCCAGAAAAGCCTAGCGCATCAATTAAAGCTTGGTCACAGCTGAAGACATTGTTTTTACGTTGCCACTGCCACGCCAAGGGAAAGCCCTGTAATTGTTTAATAAAGTCTTTTGACCCCATAAAACACCTCTAATAACTAAAAACCTACGCTACTGCTTGTTTTATCTTTAGTTAATTAACTCATTATGAATTATTGCTTAAATATTAGATGATAGAATTGTAAATACAACTTTGAGAGGGGGCGTTTACTATTTAGGTGAGGTTGTTGGTTTTATCTAGCGGTCAATAACAGCGCATAACAATAATTATATGATTGCCTTAACTGTTTTAGCTGCTGCTGATTGATCCCTTGATTGCGGGGTTGGTATAGTGCGCCTAATCAATAGCTTCGGGTGGTTTTGATTGCCGCCAAACCAATTGCAGTATTAGGTCCAATGGTATTGAGCCTGATAGGGAAAAGTCATGGATGCTGAACAGTTAGATTTACTTGTACGTCAAATGCTTAAAAGTGAAGGTTCGCTCAACGAATCGTCGATAGCAGAATACCTCAAACAACAAAATGGTGAATCACCCAGTGATGAGCTAATTGCAGAGGTTGCCGCTTGCGGGCAAAAGCATCTTCTCAGAACCTATAGTCAGCAGCATGCCATTGCTAGCTTACCTAATGGCTTTGCCGAATCCTTAAACGATTGGTTTATGCAGCTGGAGCAGTCAACTGAAGCCAAAGTTGAACGTATTACCCACGAGAAACAGCAAACTTGGGAAGAAGGGCGCTTAGCGTTAATTAGCCAACATAATCAACAGTTGTCTGCCGCCAATAGTGCAACTGAAGTGGCTGAATCGGAACTTATTGAACTGCGCGAAAAGCTAGAGCAGGCAGCGGCAAAAACCAGTGAGTTGTTCGCTGAATTAGATAAAAGTAAGCAGCTCACCAAAGAGCAGCAACAGCTGTTAGAGCAAGCGAAAGCGGATGCAGAGCAACATCATACTGCTGAACAAAACAAGCAACAAGCTTACCAGCAACTTAATACCGAAAAACTGGAGCTGGAAGAGCAGTTGCAAACTGCTGAAAACCAATTGGCGAGTTTTCAGCAAAGCGGAGAAGCTGCGGCCAAAGAACAGAGTGAGATGGAGCTTGCACTACGTAAACAATTAGGTGAAATGAGCGAAGCATTGGATAAAGAGCTAGCGCTAACCAAGCAGCTTACCGAAGAGCACTGTGAGGTGAGTGAGCGCATGACGGAGCTAGTGAAAAGCAAGCAAAGTATTGAGCTGAAAAACCAACAGCTAGAAGATACCCAGCAGCAGCAAGTACAAAGAATTGCAGAGTTAACTGAGCAAGGCGACCAGTTAGGTGAACAAACGCAGCAAAATGTAAGCGATAACCAGTTATTAGCTGAACAGATAGAACAGTTGAACCAACAACTGGAGCAAGCCTTAGCCGAGCAAAAATCAGATACCAGTGATTCGGCTGCCTCGGCTGAGCGCGAAGAAGAGCTCTCGCAAAAACTGATTGCTTTGGAGCAACGTTGTTTAGAGGATGCACAAAAAATTGAGAGCATGCATCAGCAAACTAGTGAATTGAACGAAGAATTAAATGAAGTACGCGGGGACAAACAAGCGCTCGATACCGTTAATCGCAGTAACGAGATACAGTTAGAGCAAGTTTTACCAGAGTTAGAACAAGCTCAGCAAAATGAACGTGCACTTAAGCAGCGCATTGAAGAGCTTGAGGCGGAGCAGGAAAATGCTCTGCAACATGCAGAAAAAACCCGTAAACAACTGGCAGATACTAGCTCGCAATTGCAGCTTAGCAATAGCATGGTGGATACTGATAACCGAGTATTAGAAAAAGATCATCAAATAAAAGAAGTTAAGCAAAAGCTGCAATTGCTTGAAGCCAACTTGCGAAAAGAACAGGAAGGCCACAGGCTGACCAAACAGGCGTTAACTACCCTCGATGAGCAAATCCTCGATGCACAAATTGATAGCGGTAAATTACAAAGCCAGATAACGGAATTTGACGAAAAATTAAAAGCCAGTGATTTAGTGAATCGACAATTACAGCGAGAAGTTAACGAAGCCCATCAAGACATCACGAATTTAAGCCAAACCAACTCCAGCTTAAGCGAAAAGTTAGAGTTAGCGGTAAAAGCCAAACGAAAAGATACTGCTTAATCAGTTTCTTGCAGACAATAAAAAGCTAGCAAGGTTGCTAGCGTTTTTGTTTTGACTGTCCCGTCCGGAAATAGGTTGACATAAAGAGGACTTCTTTATGACAACACCCATTAACTCAAGCCGTAAGCGCACACAACGAGATTACACCTTAGCCTTTAAATTAGGTGTCGTAGCGCGCATCGAAAAAGGCGAAATGACGTACAAACAAGCACAAGCCCG
>NZ_BJEQ01000012.1 GCF_005405585.1 Agarivorans sp. Toyoura001
TAGCGATATACAACACGATGAGACCGCACCTGAGTTTAAATATGGAAACGCCCAATCAGGTGCATAATAGAAAAGGCCAGCTACTGGAGCTGGCCTAAAAACCGTCAACCTATTTTAGGACGGGTCAGAGATAGAAAGTACATAAATCCGCGAAATGAGAGTGTTAACGGCACGCTGCTAAAGCCGTATTAAACTGCGGTAAAAACTGGGGGTGTTTCTCCAACCAATTAAAATTAAAATAAGCCGAGAGGTTTGCTTCTCGTAAGTGCTTAACCGCAATGTCTTGAGTGATATGGCCATGTTCCAGCTCAACATAATAGGTGTCAAATGGCGCCATTACAGCATCTAATCGACCCAGTTGTAGCAACTCAAATAATATATGGTAATCGTAGCGTGACTGTACGTTGGTGTATTGATGTTTAGTCATCCACTTGTGCATTGCAGAGCCATGTAATACACCTATGTTCATGGCTTTCATTTCAGCACTGTTAGTCTCAAACTCAACCTCTTGCAAACTAAACAAACTGCGATAAGTGACCACTAAAGGATCGCTTGCTTTAGCAAAATCATCACGCTCGGCCGTTTGGTTAAGAATAAATAAACCGTCAAATTTTCCTTCTTTCAGCTCTTTTTCGGCACGGCCAATTGGCCTAACATCCACTTCATAATGAACCCCAACTTCTGTCATGGCACATTGCATAATGCTCACTGTTCTGCCGCTTAAGGCATCACCGTCAACGATTTGATAGGGCGGTAAATGGTGAGTAACCAAGCGCAAAGGTTGCGCCTGAGCGGTGAATAAACAAGCAACAAATAAAGCGCAGCAGAATTTCAGTCGCGGTTTCATCAATGACACTCTTCCTTATGTAGCATCCAGCTCCCCTCATAAGTTTAGTCGCTTAAGCGCTGAGTAATGAATTTTTTGCAAAGCGCTAAGACTTTCATAAGGTGATTTACACCTCGCTAATCAAATCCGTTAATAGCGCAATAAAGTTTCATAATTTTATAAAACAAACTTAGCGGTTAAGCTTTAATCATCTTGAGCAATGTTTCAGCAAAGCCGAGTTGTAGGGCTGCATTGCACAAGAGAATGGTGAGTGAGAATTACCTTTATCAGCACTCACCGTTCGCAGCATTTCCTTTCCTTGATGGACTAAGTTTCCAAACCCCGCCCTCGTTGGCGGGTTTTTCTTGATACCCGCCAATATTTACAATATTGTCACTTACCTCATAGTGAGATATTTCAGCGCTTAATTGATATGCAATTTAGATAAGCGTGACAGAAATAACACTTCATCGAGAAACAAATTCTTATTCGCCGCAAAACGCGTATTTTTAATGTGGAAGCAGTCACTTAACCAAAAACATGAAAAAAATTACCGATACAGAGCTAATCAGAAGTGCCAATCGCCGGGAAATCATTCAAACCCTTCGTCAACATGGCGAGCTTGCTAGGGTTGAGATAGGTAATTTCACCCAACTAAGCCCGGCCACCATTACCTCAATAACCTCGGAGTTGGTGCAACAAGGCTTTATTGTTGAACAGAATGTTGTATTGGATCCCAGCAGTGGTCGTGGCCGCCCTAAAGTAAAACTGCAGCTAAACAAACAAGCGGCATTTTACCTAGCGGTTAAACTATCGATTAACGAAGTACGCTTTATGTTGGGTGATACATCTGGCGCGATTATCGCGCAAGCGACTCTTTCAATGTTAACGGTAACGCTCAATCAATCCCAGTTAGTAGACGCCCTCTCCAAAGCTATCGAAGAGTTTATTCAGCAACATAAAGTTGAACGCAGTAAGTTACTTGGTTTAGGTTTAGCCGTTCAAGGGGTTATAGAGCCCCACGGTGAAGGTATATTGTGGAGCCCTGCCGTTAAAGACCAACAACTTGAGTTAGTTGACTTACTGGCACAACAAACGCAACTGCCAGTATTTATAGCCAACGACGCAAACTGTTTAGCAGTGGCTTTAAAAAGCCTGCCCCGCTATAGCAAAGTAAATAACCTTGTCGCCATTCAACTGGGTTATGGGGTAGGCATGGGCTTGATTGTAAATGGTGAGTTTTATCAAGATGCTGGCTCAGCCGCTACTGAGTTTGGCCATACTAAATTTAGCTTAAATGGCCCACAGTGTCGTTGCGGAGGGCGCGGATGTATTGAAGCCTACGTTGGCGATTACGCGATTTATCGCGACGCAAGCGCAGTGTATAACTTGCCTCCCACCGACATGTTGCACCCTTCTGAAAAGCAAATGTTCGATCTTAATAAGCTAGCCGAAGATGAACATCAAGCTATGAGCCACATTTTTTCTCAAGCTGGTACGGTGTTAGGCATGGGCTTAGCCAATGTAATGGCACTATTTAACCCGCAAAAAATTGTTATTTCAGGCCCTGGGGTACGTGCCTTTGACTATATGAAAGAGTCGATGACTAAAACCCTATCTGAAAATCTATTGCCTTATCACAATGTCGATAACGTGGTAGAAAAATACAATTGGGATGAAGACATGGCCGGCATTGGCATGATTGCCATTATGCAGCAACACACCGACTAACCACGTGTAGCGTAATCAAAAAAGGGAGCTCAGCTCCCTTTTTTAGTTTGGTATTCAACTTACTTAAAGACTCGCTTACTCGCATAATGGCCTAGCATCATGCTGAGCAAAAACCAGTAAATCGCCGCTTCACCGCGTAATAAACTAGCCACAGCCGGCCCCGGACAAATACCCACCATGCCCCAACCAATGCCAAAAATAGCCGCGCCAATAAGTAGCTTAGGCGTAAGTATTTTTTGTGTTGAGCACTGAATAGCTTCACCGTTTACCGCGTGGCTGCGCGGTTTAATTAGCAAGTGATAAAACGGCACAAATACTAACAGCGCACCACCAATCACACAGGCCAAACTCGCATCCCAATGCCCAGTTACATCTAAAAAGTTAGCCACTTTGTAAGGATTAACCATTTGCGACACGTTCATACCAAGGCCGAATAGTAAGCCAGTCAACAAACCCACCAGTACTTTAAACATGCGCAACTCCTAAACCACCGGTTAACCAAACAACCAAGGCAGCGCTAGCCATAAACACTAGCGTTGCCACGATTGAGCGCAATGAAAATCGACCAATCCCACAAATACCATGACCACTGGTACAACCGTTCCCCAGTTGAGTCCCCACTCCCACCGCTAAGCCACCTGCAATTAACCAAGCCAAGGAGTAATCAGGCAAGGCCGCCTCACTTAAGCCCAATAAGGGGTTAAATAAAAAGCTCGCCGCCATTGCGCCAATAAAGGCAAGTCGCCAAGGCCACTCATTGCGCGAGGCTCCCCAAATCCCCCCTAAAATGCCACTAATACCGCCAGTACGACCACTAAGTAACATTAATAAAGTGACCGACAAGCCTAATAACATGCCGCCCGCGAGCGCACTCCAAGGGGTAAAATCTGTCATTACTTACTCCAAGCTCATTTCATTCACTACAAAATTGTTGCTGTAAACCGGCTAACAAGGTTTTCACCTTGGGGTCGGCTATACAATAAAACACCGTTTGCGCTTGCTTGCGCACTGCCACCAAACCTTGTTCACGCAGTACTTTTAAGTGCTGCGAAAATGCCGACTGGCTATTTTGGCTATGTTGACGCAGTTCACCCACGCTCATTTCACCCTCTCGTAATAAACACAGCACTACTAAACGATCAGGATGAGCGATGGTTTTTAAGTACTCACTCACCATACTGGCTTGCTCATGTAACTCATTTCTTGCAGGCATTGAAACCTCCTCAATTATCAGGAATTATACAAACCCCATTAAATTAGTCAAACCTAAATTAATTTAAACTTAATTAGAATATTGAGAATTAGATTAAACTAATATATAGTCATTGCAAATTAGTGAACCATCTAATGGCTCACTAACGATCTATATCAACAGTGGACGCTCAGGCTTTGATTAGGCTGTCACCACTAGCTTTGTTTATACATTTATTTGATTTAAATAGTGGGAGAGCAACATGACCAAGATTGTAATTATAGGCGGCGTAGCAGGCGGCGCATCAGCGGCCGCTAGAGCGCGTAGATTAAGTGAACAAGCAGAAATCATTATGCTGGAACGTGGCCCCTATATCTCTTTTGCAAACTGTGGTTTGCCCTACCATATAGGCGGCGATATTGAGCAGCGTGACGCCTTGTTGCTGCAAACCCCCGAGAGTTTTAAAGCTCGATTTAACGTAGATGTACGGGTAATGAACGAAGTCGTTAGCATCAACCGTAAACAAAAAACGGTCACCATTCGCGATCTTACGACCCAACAAAACTACCAAGAGTCTTACGACAAACTGGTACTTAGCCCAGGCGCTTCTCCAATTGTTCCACCCATCCCTGGGATTCAAAACTCTCGGACCTTCTCGCTACGAAACATTCCAGATATGGACAAAATCATTGCTAATATTGAGGCAAATAAACCCAAACACGCAACAGTGGTTGGCGGGGGTTTTATCGGCATTGAAATGGCAGAGGCGCTGATTCAACGTGGTATTAGCACCGGCTTAATTGAACTATCTGCCCAAGTAATGGCGCCAGTAGATCGAGAAATGGCCACGCCGCTACACCAAGAAATGCAGCACCACGGCGTAGATTTACGTTTAGGTGTGGCGCTAGAAGCGGTATTCCCTAGCCAGCAACAATCAGCCGAAGAACTCGCAGCCATAGACGAACACGGCTTAGAACTGCGCCTTAGTAACGGTGAATTACTGGAAACCGAGTTGTTGATTATGGCAATTGGCGTTAAACCTGAAACGAGCTTGGCCACACAAGCGCAGCTTGAGATAGGTGAATTAGGCGGCATAAAAGTTAATAGCGAGCTGCAAACCTCAGATCCAGACATTTTTGCCGTAGGCGACGCCATTGAAGACCCCGAATTTGTTACCGGTGATGCGGCTCTGATTCCCTTAGCTGGGCCGGCCAACCGCCAAGGTAGAATGGTAGCCAACAATATCTTTGGTGCGGGCGAACACTATAAACGCAGCCAAGGTACCGCCATTTGTAAGATTTTCGATGTAGCCGTGGCCTCTACAGGTTTAAATGAAAAAACCTTACAACGTAAAGGGCTAGACTACGACAAAGTGTACGTGCATGCAGCCAGTCATGCTGGCTACTACCCTGGCGCTCACCCCATTAACCTCAAGTTACTATTTCACCCAAAAACTGGGGCAATTTATGGCGCCCAAGCGGTAGGCAAAGACGGCATAGACAAACGCATTGATGTTATTGCCGTAGCTCAGCGCGCGGGCTTAAGTGTATTTGATTTACAAGATTTAGAACTTACCTATGCCCCACCCTTTGGTAGCGCAAAAGACGTAGTCAACCAAGCAGGTTTTGTGGCGGCAAATAGCATTAAAGGGGATACTCGACTGTGCCACAGTGAAGAGTTCAACCAACCCACCGCTCAACAGCTAATACTTGATGTGCGCAACCCCGGCGAATTAGACAAACTGGGAGCGATTCCTGGGGCAATAAACATTCCGGTGGATCAGCTTCGCGAACGTATTAACGAGCTGCCAAAAGATAAAGAAATATTGATTTATTGCATGGTAGGTTTACGCGGAAATGTGGCGTATCGTCAACTGGTTAACAATGGTTTTACCGCCAAAAACCTTAGCGGTGGATACAAAACCTGGTTAGCCAACCAAGCTTAAATAGCCGCCATAAAAAAGCCCGGTATTAAACCGGGCAAAAGCTGAGACGCATAAAAATGCTTATTGTGCGTTTACCGTAATAGCCTTGCTGGCACTATTAAAGTTAATGCGGTAAGTGGTGTTGTCTGATACTTGGTAATCGGCAGTAGGGTAAGCCTCTGTCCAATTGCCACTATCAATTTTAAAGCGCGCTGGTGCTTCTTCGCCACTAAAGCTTTGAATGGTGTAATACAAGCCACTCGTACTATCGTAATCTAACTGCGCTTTACCCCAAGCATTGGCGGTTCCACGGAAGAACCACACTTCATCACCGCCATTATCTGGATTAGTTCCGCCTACACAGTTAGTTGACGCTACCCAGCTACCCGCTACATAACACAAACTATCGCCAGTAGTATTTAAGTCGCCTGTTTGGTTAGCACCACTATCATTAAAGATAATGTTTAGGCTACTTAGTTTGGTTCCAAAGTCATGACAGTAGTAACCGTCTTTTTGCACCATAGCTACACCAGGCCACTGCGCATTAGCTACCGCTGTTTCTGCGCTAACAGACCAGTAGTAAAGCGTTGGATTGTTAAAGCCAGCTTGGTTGTCGTAACACACTTCAGTGCCACCAACAGGATCAGGGGTTATATCACCGGTAATTTCAAAGCCACAGGCCTCTAAAGTGCTCCATGCACCGCCTTTATAGCAACCAGCTCCAGCAACGCTTAAGTCTGCTGTTTTGTTTGCACCACTGTTACTGAAGATAGCGTTAACGCTAGTAAGCTCTACACCCAAATCATGACACTTGAAGTCACCATTAGTTTGCATTGCCACACCAGGCCAACTTGCATCGCTTAGGCTTCCTGCAGGTTGAGCCCCCCAGTAATAAAGCGTTGATAGGCTCTCAGAAGTACAAATTGATGTAGCCGCTACCGGAGTAGCAGGCTTAGGATCGGTGTTACAGTTAGAGGTACATGGGCAATCTGCGCCAGTACATACGTCACCAATTTTAGCACCAACATGAATAGCAGCCGCGCTATCACCACCTACAGTAAAGTTAGCTTGTCCGCCGCTTACGGTAATGGTTGCTTGGCCACTTGAGCCTGCTGCTTGATTACATTGGCCGGTGCTTTCATCAAAGTCAGCCTCAATAATATTACAGTATTGGCCATCAGGCATGCCTGTATCAAAGCTTTGGTTAATGTTGCTACCATAACGTTTGTTAATCACAACAAAGCCTAAACCACCACGACCAAAGGCGATTTGATCGTTACCACCTTGCCACCAGTTGGTGATTCGCCACTCGCCAGCAGTATGGTTACGGAAGGCCACCATGTTGGCAATGCCGCGCCACTTATGCTCACATACCCAGTTGCCGCCATTAAATCCACAAGCGTTACCCGTGTGTACACCACTGCCTGGAGGGCCCGCATCAAAGTCACCGTTAAAGTAGTAACCCGACATGATTTTTGGATAACCATAAGGGTAAGCTAAGGTGAATACATTGGCTAAGAAGTAACCGTCACCTTGTACACCATGCCAAATAGGGCCATTTGGATTATGACGCTCTTCATCATGGTTAGTAACAAAAGTAACCGCATCAGAACTCGATAGCTCCATTTGGTTACTCACATCTCTTAACCACGCAATGTTGCTATCACGAAAGGCTGGGCCAATCGCTCGAGCATAAGCAAATTCGGTTACATCACCAATGTAGGTATATTCAGTAGGACGAACCGGCTCGCCGCCAGCACCAATCACTTCTTGGAAGATATAAGGATTACCGTTTAGCTTGCCTTTAATGGCATCAATATCACCTGCTGGAATATGTTTAGCAGCGTCGATCCTAAAACCGGCAACGCCCATACCGATGGCGTCATTCATGTAGTCTGCAATTTTCTGACGAACATAATCAGAGCTAGTTTTCAGGTCATTCAAACCCACTAAATCACAGTTTTGCACTTGCCAGCGATTGCCGTAGTCAATATCGCTAGTACAAGAGTTAAAATCATTCGGCCCGTAAGGCACTTCAGGGAAGTTTCTGTCGTAGGCCGCCATGTGGTTAATTACTGCGTCTACATAAATATCTACCCCAACGTTTTTACAACGCTGCACCATGTCTTGAAATTGACCGCGATTACCGCTGCGGCTTTCAAAGGCATAACTCACTGGTTGGTAGCGGGTCCACCAGGCGTTACCGCCGATGACCTTGTTAGGTGGAGAGACTTGCACAGCGGCGAAGCCTTTAGGGCCAAGGAAGGTTTCACACTCTTGTGCTACATCTTCCCAACTCCATTCGAAGAGGTGTACAAAGGCGGTTCTTGGTGCCGCCATGGCGGTGGACGCATAGCCCAGCGCCGCACCAGCTAGCAGAGCGCTAGTGGCGAGTTTGCTAAATTTTCTCATTGTTACTTTCCCATGTAATCGTTGAGCGTCTCTTTAGACATACATCACCGCCACTCTATGGTGTTTTTTGCGGTGAGGCGGTAGACCAACTGTTGGAGAGAACCACAAGTAAAACTTAACCTTAACTATCCGTAGTCAATTTACCTCAAAAACTAATCTACGCTCATTTTTCAATCAATGGGCAGGGCGGCTCATTTATTGAGCAATTAGTCACAAATAAAAACCATTACGATAGATGATGTTTGACAGCGATCAAACTTCAAACAATTATTCTGATATTTTGTAACATTAGTAAGATAAGCAACTTATTTAACTGTAAATGATTTCCATATTTAACACTTAATCAAGTGTTTTTATCCATAGTTAATTATGTTTTTTCATTTTATTTTCTATCTGCTCTTCTCTATGTCTAAGTACAACAAAGCTTTACAATGGCACTTTACAGCCAAGTTTGTTGGAATATCTAATGGAAAAGCAGTGGTGGCATTCAGCAGTTGTTTATCAAATTTACCCACGTAGTTTTTGTGATAGTAGCGGTGATGGCAACGGCGATCTTCGCGGAATAATCAGTAAACTCCCCTACTTAGAAAAACTCGGAATTGATTTAATTTGGCTGTCTCCAGTTTACCTTTCGCCAATGAAAGACAACGGCTACGATATTGCCGACTACCAAGCCATTGATCCACGCTTTGGCAGCATGGCCGACATGCAAACGCTGATTCACACAGCCAAGCAACATAATATTGGCATCATGATGGATCTGGTATTGAACCATACCTCTGATCAGCACCAGTGGTTTCAGCAAGCCAAACAAAGCCGCGATAATCCTTATCGTGATTATTACATTTGGCGAGATCAGCCTAACCAGATTCGTTCAGTATTTAGCGGCCCCGCTTGGCAGTTCGACAACACCACTAAGCAATACTACTTTCATTTATTTGCTGATGCCCAACCAGACTTAAACTGGGAAAACCCCAAGGTAGCGACAGAAATACAGCAAATGGTTTCTTGGTGGGTAGAGCAAGGTGTTGCCGGGTTTCGCTTAGATGTCATCGATCTAATTGGCAAACAAATCGACCAAGGCATTACTGAAAACGGCCCACGCTTACACCCACTTCTGCAGCAAATGCATCAAGCTTGTTTTGCCAACAAACCACTCGTTACGGTGGGTGAAACCTGGGGCGCCACCCCAGAAATAGCCAAGTTATATTCCAACCCCCAACGACAAGAATTGTCGATGGTTTTTCAGTTTGAACATGCCTCGATAGATTGGCACCCAACACATGGTAAATGGCAAGTTCAGCCCTTTAATCTTATTAAATTAAAAGCGGTGATGAGTAAATGGCAAACCTGTTTTGATGGCGATGGTTGGAACGCGCTTTTCTGGAACAACCACGACTTACCGCGCATTGTTAGCCGTTGGGGTAACGACGGCCAATATCGAGAGCGCAGCGCTAAGTTGTTAGCCACTTTGCTGCACGGGATGCAAGGCACGCCCTATATTTACCAGGGTGAAGAGATTGCCATGACCAATGTACGGTTTGAGGACCTAGATGACTACGATGACATTGAGATAAAAAATAGTTACCAAGAAAAAGTGCTAGAACAACAAAGTCTCAGCCACCAACAGTTTATGCAAGGTGTATATTCCAGCGCCAGAGACAACGCTCGTACGCCTATGCAGTGGGGCAATAGTGTCAACGCAGGGTTTACTCAGGGCAAACCTTGGTTAGCACTTAATCCTAACTATTCGGATATCAACGTGGCGAATGCGTTAGATAGAAAGGATTCGGTGTTTTACCACTATCAGGAGCTCATTGCTTTGCGCAAGTCAGCGGAATATTCAGACACGCTCATCTACGGTGATTTTGCACTGCTATTAGCAGAACACCCGCAGGTATTTGCTTATGTGCGGCAGCATCAGCAGCAACGCTTGTTAGTGGTGGCGAATGTGAGTGAGCAAGAGCAACAGATTAGATTGAATTTGTCGGTGGAAAAAGTGGTGCTAAATAACCTTCAGCAGAATGATGAATTAGTCAGTGATTTAGAAGCACTACGCTTAGCGCCCTATCAAGCGATAGTTTATGCGCTAAGCACTCGCTAAAGACTTACTCGCTAAGAGTATATTGCTCGGATAAGCGGTGACATAACCACTTATACAAATTAAAGGCCTTTGGGCTATTTGTGGTAGGCAGTAAGTCATCGTCTAAAAAGGCTTCGCCTTTAAAAGTAAGCACATCCCCATGTTGAGAAATGTCGCGCACTTCAATGCCGGGAATGTAGTCTTCGTGTTCGCGAAGTAGCTGATTGGCTATATCGATCAGCGCTTGTTGGCTTATGGTTTGTTTAGTCATTACACCTAGATCATCGCTCAATGTTGTGCTTTAGCATACACAGATGCATCCACCGGCAATAGCGCTAAGATCAAAACTTGTGGCGCTTTTCTCAGCTTAAATAAATAACAAAATACGCAACTATTTATCAGCGTTTAAGGGCTTGGTTTTACTGCGCCATTGCTGAATCAATAAGCCACTAATTATTAACAACAATCCTATGTAAGTGGCCGATTCAATCTGTTCACCTAAAAAATAGGCAATAAAAAACAAGGACAAAAATGGCGAGATAAAAATCAGGTTACTGATACCTGCGGTGTTATGAGTAAATTTAAGCGCAAGCACCCAACAAACAAAAGCAATGCCCATTTCAAATAACCCAACATACGCGGCACCCAGCCAGGCTTTGGCATTCCAAGTGGGTAAGCCATCACTCCACCAGCAATACAACAACACCATTGGCAAACTAAAACAAAAGGCGACCAGTAAACTGGCCACCGGATCCCCGCTATTTCGAGTATTTATGATCCAATAGCCGGCCCACAATAAGGTGCTAAACAGTGCCAGTAATACCCCCGGAACACTATCAAACTGCATGGCGAGTATGTCTCCTCGCGTGGCTATCACCAATACGCCCAAATACCCTAACGCCATGGCAATTACATCTTGTTTTCGTAATTGCTGCTTTAAAAAAGGCACCGCCAATAAGGCCAGGGTTATTGCCCAAGTGTAATTTAGTGATTGAGCCTGCTGGGCGGGTAGCAAGTCGTAAGCTTTGAACAACACCAAATAATAAAGAAAAGGATTAATGGCTCCTACCAACATAAAAAAGCCCGGCCGCTGCTTAGCATAAACCCAAGCTAAAGGCAGTTTTCGCTGCCACAGTAATACGCCAGTCAGTAACAAAATGGAGCTAATAGAAGCCAATAACACCAATTGAATTGGAGTAAGCCATTGCAGCGCAAGTTTGAATGCGGTGGCTACGGTAGACCACATCAGCACTGCTGAAATGCCAAAGGCATAGGCTTTAGTTTGTGTTTTCATCAAGACATTAATATTTACGACTAAAACGCCAAGTGTATGCGGCATAACTCGCTAGCGCTAGCCTTAAATAGCTACTAATGCGGCTGTATTTATAGCCCTGCGACAAAATCTCTATATTGCGCAAGAATGGAAAAGAATCTTGGTCTGAATCTGGCTAAACTGATCTCAAATCAATGACTTGAGCAAAAAATGACAAGCCAAAGTGAGCGCATTCGCCAGGTAAAGCTGCATATCGAAAGTACTCTAGACCAAGCGCTAGATATCGCTACACTTGCGTCACTCGCTGGTTTCTCAGCCTTTCATTTTTGTCGTTTATTCCAAGCCTATGTTGGCGAGAGCATTTATGCCTATCGAAAACGCTTATTGCTTGAACGCTCCATTAAACACCTGCAATACACCGATTTAGCTCTCAGTGAAATAGCTTACCGAAGCGGTTATCAAAACCAATCATCCTATAACAAAGCTTTTAAATTGCAGTTTGCGCAAAGCCCAAATCAGGCAAGGCAACAAAAGAGCTGTATTATCACACAATCAGAGCAGCCAATACTTTCTTCCCATACCCCCTTATCGGCTGCAGAGGTAGAAGTGGTAAAACTCCCTACCATGTCAGTACTCAGTTATCGCACCAGTGGCCGTTACTTAGAGGCTGCTCCGCTAGCTTGCCAAGTTCTATTTCAGCGCTGTGAGCAACTCGGCCTCGCAATTGAGGATAGCCAGTTAATTGGTTTGCCTCACGACGACCCTAGCGTGACTCACTCTGAGCAAATTCGCTTTGATGCTTGCTTAAGCCAAAGCAACACTCTGCCAGCGAATTTATTGGTGGGGCTAGGTTTACAACAGCAGCAGTTACCCGCTGGCACCTATGCAAAATTAAGGCACCATGGCGCTTACCTGCACATATTGAGTAGCTACCAAGTTTTGTTATTGCATTGGCTGCCTCTAGCCAACTACCAGTTGCGCGACAGTGTGTGTTTAGAGTTTTATTTAGATCAGCAACCACAAAACCTTCAGCCAGACGCCTTAAACACCGATATCTATTTGCCCATTCAAGCTTCGTTATAAACGGGATCTATCCATGAATCTGCCCACTGTTTACTACACCAGCCATAGCGCAATCAGCGATCCTAAGCATTACCTAGCGCAAGCTAAAGATTGCCGATCTGATATACAAAGCTTAGTAACCATGGTTCAACAAAACTTGATTCACCCCTATTGGCTTGAGCACTATCAGTTAACCACGCCTTTTCAGACTCGCTTAGACGAATTGCAAACACGGAACGTGGAACAAAAACTTCGCTGGTTAAGTAATACCAGCAAGTCAGCGCTTCAGCCTAAAGCACCACGGCAGCGAATGATGGGAAATTGCCGAGACTTTAGTTTACTGCTGGTAAGCCTGCTACGAAGCCAAGGCATCGCCGCGCGGGCTCGTTGCGGCTTTGCGCGTTACCTAGGCATGTACCGATTTGAAGACCACTGGATATGCGAATACTGGCACCAATCACAACAGCGCTGGGTGATGGTGGACGCCCAACTAGACCTTATTCAACAAGATATCCTGAATATTCAATTTGACCCGCTCGATGTTCCACAAGAACAGTTCGTTTTTGCCGGAAAAGCTTGGCAAGACTGTCGCCTAAATCCACAACTCAGCGAGCAACACGGTATTTTGAGTTTTAAGGGTTGGCCGATAATACAGGGCAATGTAATCAGAGACATTTTTGCCCTGAGTAAAGTGGAATTATTAGCGTGGGACTGTGGTTGGGGTTTACAAGCGCACTACTTACATCACAGCGTTAAAACCGATGACGTTGAATTATTAGATACACTTGCCATGGCCAGCGCGACCTCCAATAGCCAACTAGCCATTGAACTAAGTCAGCACCCTAAGGTGGCTCTACCTAAAAACTGGAACTGGAGAAAGGCTCAAAGCATTAGCAGCTTGCTTGCTGAACTAACAACCAAGGAACCTCTGCCACTCAATAACCCAATCTGAGGGCTTAGGCATACTAGCAGGCTTCGCTCCATTCTAATGCAGTCGACAAACCAAAACGTAAGCTGTCGAATACTAAAAAGTTTGCCTCGCCGAGCTTGTTGTCTACTTGAGCAACTTGAACGTCGCCGTTAAACCCTACCGCACTGAGCTTTTTGGCCAGTTGCTCTGGTGCTTTTTCAAACACGACACTCATAAAAGGCAATAAATCACTGCGCAGCACTCCGTGATGATTAAACTGCTCAATGGCCGAACTCAACTGGTCACTATCTGTAAACTCGATAACGTCTAAAACTTGTTGCAACAACATGACTAAATAAATTCCATTTTTATCAATAGCTTGATTAAGCAGCATAGATTCTACCTTTTTCTGCGCCTCAGCGTTACCGGGAATAGTCTATTTTTAAATCAAAAGCCCATCAACATGCCACGAAAAAAGGGAGATAAAGCAAATTGACAAAAAACATATTTAAGGTATATTCCGCGAGTCTTGGACCATACGAAGCACTGATAAATGTTTAGCGTTAAAAACAACATTGTTTGGCTAGCAGTATTGTTGGGTGTTACCGCCTGCAATAGCGACAAACCACTAACCGACCAAAACTACACGCTGCACAGTAGTTACTCCATCGAAAACCTGAGTAATTACCCCTTCAGCCTTAGCATTACGCTAAATCAGCAAGTTATAACTCTTGGCGCTAGCCCTTTTAGCGGCACTATCGCCCCCGGCGAACGCCGTAGCTTGCTAGAGTTTGTTGATATTGCTAATGCTAATAACCCGCCTTCAGCTAGCTTTGAGCAACTCACTATTCAAGCGGATTTAGGCGACGGTATGCGCACGGTATACCAACAAGTCACAGACCAAGACTGGCAACACACGATAAGTAGCAATAGCAAAGAAAACTACCTGCTCACGCTGGTCGATGCAGACCTCGCCTTATAAACGACTACAATAAAGCCGCTTAGGCTGCTGTACCCGCAACCGTAAATTTGCTACCCTGCGCGGCCTTTTTATCAGTACGAGGCGCCTACCTTGAGTCAATCTATTGCTGGTTTCGACTTTGGAACATCTAACTGTGCCGTAGGCATCATGCAGGACCAACAAGCACAGTTGGTGGCGTTACCCGAACACGGTAACTACATGTCCTCAACCTTATTTGCCCCTCAATCTGAAATGATTTGTGGCTGGCTCTATCAGCAACTAGAGCAGCAAGGCAAAGCCGAGCGTTACAAACAAGCCCGCGTAAACCAGTTAAGCGCCAGCTTACGCTCAATCAAAGAACTCAAGTTAGATGGTTACGATGAGCATTTAAGCTTTGGCCAACAAGCACTTAAAGAATATCTTATCGATCCCGCCGATTGTTATTACGTGCGCTCGCCCAAATCATTTTTAGGCGCTAGTGGTATTCGCGAACGTCAACAGCAGCAGTTTGAAGACATTGCCGCCGCTATGATGTGGCACATTGCTGAGCAGGTAAAACAAACCGGCCAAGCTGAGCTAGAAAAAGTGGTGATTGGCCGTCCGGTTAACTTCCAAGGTTTGAACAGCGATCTGAGTAATCAACAAGCCATTTCTATTTTAAACAACGCCGCCAGCTTTGCCGGTTTTAAGCAAGTTGAGTTTTTGTTCGAACCCATGGCGGCCGGACTGAGCTATCAGCAACAGTTAAGCGAAGAAAAACGCGTACTAGTGATTGATATTGGTGGCGGTACCAGTGACGTATCAATGTTAGTAATGGGACCCGATTATCTCGCTATTCGCGATCATAACAACCTAGTACTGGGTTACAACGGCGAACGAATTGGCGGTAATGACTTTGATATTGCCCTCAACTTTGAAACCTTAATGCCAAGCCTTGGCGCAAAACTTCACTTGGCCAGTGGCCAACCCATGCCTATTAAACCGTTTTGGGATGCTGCCGCTATTAACGATTTTCCAGCGCAAACTCGCTTTTATGAGAAAGATACCCGCTTGTTATTACAACGCTTACTCAAAGAGCCTCAATTATCGCCCCTTAAAGGTTTGCTGCGCCTCAGTGATGAGCGATTAACCTACCAAATGAGTGCGTCCGCAGAACAAGCCAAAATAGCCTTAAGCAGCAGTGAAAAAAGCGTAGTAGATCTTAGTTATTTAGCAGAACAGCTCGAAGTAACGGTTGAGCAAACAGCTTATCAACAAGCGGCCGAGCGCTTACTTAACAGCATCGCCATGTTAAGTGATGATGTTATTACCCAAGCTGCTTGCCAACCCGATGCGATATTTTTAACCGGTGGTAGTGCTAACTCACCGATGATTAAAAACTTTTTGGCGCAACGCTATCAAGCGCCGTTAGTGAGTGGTGATAACTTTGGTAGTGTCACCAGTGGCTTGACCCTGTGGGCTAACCACATTTTTTCTTAAGCCCTATAACTGATAAACCTGAAGGGCTACTTCCTCACGATTTAGCCCTTTCTTTAACTCAACATAAAGTACTGTTTGCTCAAGCGTTCAACGGCTTTGGGCTCACCAAGCCATAGGTAGAGATGGCTTATTCGGGCTAGTTATATATTTGCTTACGTCCTATAACTCATAAACCTGCGGAGCCAATTCCACGCGGTTTTTGCCTTTTTCTTTAGCGAGATATAACGCACTATCTGCTCGCGCAACTAACGCCTCTGGGCTCACATCATAAACCGTAAGCATGGCTAAGCCCATGCTTACGGTTGCCGAAAACTTCACGCTAGCCTCAGCTTCCACCTTAAAACTCGCTAAATGCTCGCGTACTCGGTTGGCAATAATCAACGCTTGCTCTTGTAAGGTATTAGGTAGCAACAATAAAAATTCTTCGCCGCCCCAGCGACTTAAATAGTCTCCGTTGCGTAATACTTTTAGGCTTTCGATGGCAAAAATCCGCAGTGCTTCGTCACCCGCCGAATGACCATACTGGTCGTTGATTTGCTTGAAGTTGTCGATATCGAGCAATATACAGCATAAAGGTTGAAGCGAGCGTTTGCTCACTGCATATTCCTCAATCAGGGTTTTACTCATGGAGCGACGATTCATTAAACCAGTGAGGGAATCATGATTAGCCTGAAACTCCAAACGGCGCTGATCCTGATGCTGTTGTGTTACATCCATCATTACCGACTGCACCGCAGGTTTACCATTCCAACTGACTACCGCCTCACTGATGTGTATCCAGGCAGAGGTGCCGTCTCGACGGACATTTTCTGTCACTACACTATTAGTATCGACCCGACCTTGAATCAATTGCTCATGTAGCTGAATCGCTTTTTGTTGGTTTTCTTCGGGAATTAACGACAGCAAGCTACTTAACTTAAGCACCGCTTCCGGGCTGTCGTAACCCAAAATATTTGCCATTGCTTGGTTACAATACAGCGGCTCAAAAAAACGATGCACCACAATGCCTTGTAGAGAAGATTCCAGTAACAATCGATAACGTTGTTCGCTAGCATGTAATTTCTTCTCGGCTTCTATCTGCTGAGAAAAATCCACCAAGGTAATTTGCAAAGCAGGTTGGCCTTGCCACTCGGTAACATGGTCGATGGTGAGCACAGAAAACTGCTCTCCATTTTTTTTGGTATTTTCAAAGACGCGGATTTTTGGCCTAGCTTTGCCACTGATAACCGATTCATAGGCATTAATCGCCCCTTGCTGATCGTCTTCAGCAATCAGTTCGAGCAGTGAAGGTAGCGCCAGTATTTGCTCTGCGGATTCGTAACCAAACATTTGGGCGTAACGGTCGTCAGCAAACAAGGGCACAAAATTACGATGAATCACCATTCCATAATAAGCGCTAATATCACTAACCTTACCCATACGCACCTACTATTGCTAAGTATCTTTAAAGCGTAGTCAGGCTCTAGCGCTAACTCAAATAAGCGCGCCTAACTATCACTTAATTAATACTACTGTTACATTTAAATACTCTATGGCGATTCTTTTGGTAAGGACACAAAGTGTTAGCTGTGATCAAAACTGTAATGCTGTTTATTGGTTTAAGTTTAATTCTCCCCCTCAGCGCAGCTGACCGCGACACTGAAGCAACAGCAGAGCTCGACCCTCCCCAACTTAACATGCAGTTAAATGTAGAAGTAGTGGGTATAGAGCAAGCAGCTCTGCAAGCATCGCAAGCACTTAGCGACATTGCTATTAGCATCGACCAATTAGCAGCAAACCCAGAGATGAGCGAGCAACAACAGCAGCAGTTCGAACGTGCTTTTTTAGCGGTAGAACAATTGAGTAAGCAGCTTGATACCAGCCTACAGCAATTACCCAATACCGTAGCTAAAAGCACCAAACCGCTTATTCATCTAGCTGACCAACTCTCTAACAATATTCAGCGTTGGGTAGTGATTATTCTGGCGGCCCTAGTGCTGATTATTATCGTTGCTTTAGTGGCTATTTATTTTACTGTGCTGGCCCCCACCAGCCGGGCAGTAATTACTGCCACCAGCCAACTCAATCAGCTAGCCAGTAGCTTAAAAGTCACCGCTCAATTAGTAGAACAAACATCGGCTCAAAACCAAGCATTGCTGCTTCGCTTAGATACCCCTAAAACACCACGTTTTAAGCAGCGACACATTAGGCAATAAAAAAGGCCAGCTCACTGGCTGGCCTCGCTTATTCACTAAACAAATTACTCTCCCAAGAAGCCACCCGTTTGATGTGACCATAATTGGCTGTAGATACCATCGCCTTGAATTAACTCAGCATGAGTACCTTGCTCAACAATTTCACCTTGGTCGAGCACAATTAAGCGATCCATCGCCGCAATGGTAGATAAACGGTGGGCAATCGCTATCACGGTTTTACCTTCCATCAAATGATTCAAACTGGTTTGAATCGCCGCTTCCACTTCTGAATCCAACGCAGAGGTAGCTTCATCTAATACCAAAATAGGCGCGTCTTTAAGCAAAACTCGGGAAATCGCAATTCGCTGGCGCTGTCCGCCCGAGAGCTTAACTCCACGCTCACCTACGTGTGCATCGTAGCCAGTACGACCATCTTGGTCGGTCAAACTTAAAATAAAATCATGCGCCTTGGCCTGTTTGGCTGCGGTAATCATTTGCTCTTCGCTAGCATCAGGTCGCCCATACAAAATGTTGTCGCGCACCGAGCGATGCAGCAGCGAGGTATCTTGCGTCACCATGCCGATTTGGGCGCGCAAGCTGTCTTGGGTCACTTCGCTAATGTTTTGATCGTCGATCAAAATAGCGCCGCCCTCTACATCATGAAAACGCAGCAATAAATTTACAAGGGTGGTTTTACCCGCGCCAGAGCGCCCTACTAAACCAATTTTCTCACCGGCTTTAATGCTCAAATTCAGCTTATCAATCACGCCACTCTCTTCACCATAGTGGAAGCGAATATCTTGATAATGAATACGGCTTTCTGTCACTTTAATCGGTTTAGCATCCGCTTTATCGGTAATGGTTTGTTCGGTGGTTAAGGTTGTCATGCCATCGGCTACTGTTCCAATATTTTCGAATAGTGAACTGATTTCCCACATGATCCACTGCGCCATCCCGTTAAGGCGCAAGACCAAAGCAATCGCCACTGCAATCGCGCCTACCGATACATCACCTAAGGTCCATAAATAAATAGATAAAGCCGAGATACCAAAGGTCAGTAAATAGTTAGATAACTGCACCGAAAAGTTAAGCCCTGTCACCAAGCGCATTTGCTTATGAACAGTAACCAAGAAGCCATTCATGCCCTCTTGAGCATAATCCGCTTCACGCTGGCTATGTGAGAACAGTTTTACCGTAGCAATATTAGTGTAGCTATCAACGATACGACCACTCATTAAGGAGCGGGCATTGGCCTGTTCAGTAGAGATCCGCTTAAGCCGTGGTACAAACACCAATTGAATCGCAATATAGGCCAACAACCACAACAGCATTGGCCAAATAAGCCTAATATCGGCCTGTGCGACCAGCACCAGCATTGAGAAAAAGTACACTAAGATGTAAACCATCAGGTCTAACAGCTTCATCACGGTTTCACGCACGGCCAAAGACGTTTGCATCACTTTAGTCGCAACTCGACCAGCAAAGTCGTTAGCAAAAAAGCTCACGCTTTGACGCAACAAATAGCGGTGAGCCGACCAGCGAATAGCCATTGGGAAATTGCCCAACAAGGCCTGATGAATCACTAAAGAATCCAACAAAATCAGCAGCGGCATAATAATTAATAAGGTAATCCCCATTAACCACAAGCTACTAGCTTCTTCAGTTAAGAAAGTGGCAGGATCTTTAGTGCCCAGCCAATCAACTAACTGGCCCATAAAGCCAAATAAGGCGACTTCGCAAATAGCAATTAACGCCGATACCACAGACATCACTAACAGTGGTTTGCCCATACCTGCGCAATAGTGCATACAAAACTGGTATAAACCTTTAGGGGGTTGCTCAGGCTCTTGTTTTGGGAAAGCGACCGTAAGCCGCTCAAAAAAACTAAACATTAAAACATTCCTTGTAATAAATCTCAGGGTTACAACGAATTAACTCGTGATTGTACTGTAGCGCAATTAGTCAGTGATGCGCAGCCTTGCTGACCAATAAGCGACAAATTATTAGCATTACCAATAAAACGCCCATTGCCACTGAGAAAAAGGTCAAAGAAAGCACTTTGACCTTTATTACATTGCCACCTAGCGATCAATGTCTTCACTATTTATTGGGATTTAGCTCGGTTTGAGGAAAGAAGTTTGCCCATACAATCCAAAAGATCCCCGCTTTTAGCGTTTCAACACGCTGCAACTGCTTACCATTTTCTAAGTAGCCGGCAAAATCGAGTTGTTTAACGGGCTGTTTGCTGGGGTTGTAAAATACCCCTAAACTTTGCATCTCTTGGTCATAGTTCACCACAATGCTTTGCCCATCAACCACCAGGTTAACGACACCACCTTGGCTTACAACAAACTCTTCGGTGTAGGCAATGTAGTGCTCCCCCACATTAAACGCCCATACCAAACGTTTGCTAGGTAAGCGTTTATCAACATGCTTAATGGTAGGAAAAACCGGTTTGTCTAAGTTGCGTTGAGCATTAATCGCTAGACCAAAAATAAGCTCAATCATTCGGTCGTATAAAAATACCACGGGGTTTTCCCAAAAGGTCACTCGCATGCCTTTTTCTTGGTAGTCGTTCACAAATACCAAGCCTTCTGGGTAAGCCTGTTTAAACTTAGCAAAGGGCATTCTAAACGTCGCCACTTGCTGCATTTCGCCGTCAATCCCAGCATTAATATCGCATTCTCTGCGAGCCCAAAGCTGCTGTACTGGTTGGTCGGTATTGGCATCAGCCATTACCAAGTTATTTTCTAACTGCAGCACCGGGCGTAGCGATAAAGCTTGGCCATTAATCTCTGGCACTACCGCCATGCCCAAATTGGTTAAACCACAATAGGTCATAACAACATTAGACTGCCCATGTTTTTGGTCACCAACCACATGTGGCCGCACCAGCTGCTTATCAGAATGAGCACGCGCTTGTCCGTTATGCTCATAAACAATCACACTTTCATCATCTCGATAAAACTGTGCTGCTTGCTCAGGGCTTAAAAATACCGCATTTTCTTGGCGAGCACGCATCATAATGTCTGGATTAATCGCCCCAGAAAAATACATCACTAAGATAATGGCACTCACCACCAGCATCATTAACAATGAAATGTGGCTAGCCAGCAACAGCCACCCTAACCAAGCAACAGCCAAGCTGATTAAGGTATTGCGACTCAAGCTTTTACGCTTGTGCCAGGCCCGCATCGTTTTTTTCCGCGTAGACTTCACCACCCATTGGCCAAAGTCGCCTAACTCCATAAAAATAATGAAAGCGTAATACATCGCCACCGCCAAGCCCGCACTAATCAATACACTAGATAACATATACACCTCAATTCGATAAACTCATTAAACTGCAGCCAGTGTAGGTTTTGTGAACAATGAGAAAAATCCACGACATCAAAACCCTTTGTTGCATATAATGGAACAAATCAAGCTTGCAAGGATCGCCAGGTGAATTTAGAAGATATGGATCTATTTGTTCAGTTAGCTAAACACGGTAGTTTTACCAAAGCGGCTGACGCAACAGACATTCCAAAATCAACCATTAGTAGACGTATCACCAACCTAGAGAAACACCTGGGTGTGCAACTGCTGGCCCGCACCACCCGCAAGTTAAGCCTTACCGAAGTGGGAGAAAACTATCTGCAAGGTTGCCAGAGTTTAATCGAGCAAGCTAAGCGTTTAGAACAAGATACCCAGCAGCAAAACGACGAACCCAGCGGCACCTTAAGCATCTTTATCCCCAATACCCTGTTACGTGTTTTTTGGCCAGTGGTGATAGAGATGATTAACGACTATCCCGAGTTAAAATTTGAAGCATTTAGCAGCGAAGGTCGCCAAGAAGATCAAACCACCACTCGCTACGACATTATGTTTCATGTTGACGAACCCAAAGATTCTTCGCTAATTGCGCGTCGTGTATCCATTGTTGAATACGATTACTATGCAAGCCCTGCCTATATCGCTAAACATGGTTTGCTGCAACAACCCAGCGATGTAGAAAAACATCAGATTATCTTTAATTCCGTGTCCCAGTCCCCGGTTCATTTTTGGCGTTTTGACTACCAAGGCGAGATTGTGCAGCAAGCTATTTCTCCCTTCTTTAGTGTGCAAAATCCAGAATTGGGTTTAGATTTATGCTTGCAAGATAAAGGCATCGCCTTGGTCCCGCATATGTTGTCTAAAGAGCTAGTGCAACAAGGTAAGCTAGTAAAAGCTTACGCCCACCCGCAGCAACTGAGTGGCTACATTTATGCCATTTACCATTCGAGAAAATTCTTGCCAGCCAAGGTGAGGATATTTATCGACAAGCTACAACGTTTTTTAGAAGCTAAGTTTAATTAGTTCATAAATTGGAACAATGCATTGCATCGAGAGGGATTTTTCGCGGCTGACGGTTTGCCTACACTGTGCCCATCTTAACGAGCACATTGCAGGTATTACTTAATGAACATTAAAACTTCTGTTTACGCCCTTATCTTTGCAGGCCTGATTTCCAGCACAGCCCATGCAGCCAACATTCAGCTAAAAGACGGCCGCGCTTTGCAAGGCGACATTGTGTCGCAAAATGCCGAAACATTAGTGTTAGACATGCAAGGCATTGAAGTTAAATTACCCACTGAGCAAGTGGCCAGCATTGATTTTAACGACACCAATAACATCGTGACTCCTGCACCCGCCGCAGAAGAACCGGTTACCTCTCAAGCCTCGAATGAACCGGTAGAAGTTCCAGCAGGCACTATTCTTACTATTCGCATGAGCGAAAGCGTGAATACTCGCCAGCATGAAACTGGCCAGCGCTTCACCGCAACCTTAGAAGCCAACTTAATGTCGGGCGATACGGTGGTAGCTAAGCGTGGTAGTACTGTTTATGGCGAGCTGAGTGAAGTGAAAAAAGCCGGTCGAATTGCCGGCTCCGCAGACATGGCCATCACCCTAACCAGTATTCTTATTAACGACCAAATGCACGATATTCATACCGACATACTAAGCTCTAGTGGCGCTAACACCGCCGGTGACACCGTGGGAAAAACCGCACGTGCGGCTGCTATTGGTGGCTTAATTAACGGCAGTGATGGCGCGAAAAATGGGGCTAAAGTGGGGGTTGGCGCATCGGTACTCACCCAAGGTAACGACATAGAGCTGCCAAAAGACAGCCTCATTGAATTTACCTTAGCCGCGCCTTTAGTCGCGTAGGTTTAATCAGCAGGCGGCAGCTCACCCGCCTGCTGTAAAATAAAGGCGGTAGAAGGTTCAGTTTTATCCAGCAGTTTTTCAACTTGCTTAATCTGGTCCAGTGTCGCCGAGTCTTTACGGTAACTCAAATACACAGGTTGTAACCAAGGCTCTGCATCTTCAACATAAAACAATTGCTGGCTGTCGATAAAGGGTTCAATCATAGAAGCAGGCAAGTAGCTTGCCCCGCCTTTTTCCAGAATAAAGTCTAAAGCAATTCGGCCGGTAGAGGTGCGCAAAAACGGTGGCGGCATTTTGCTGTGTCGAGAAGCATGTTCAGAGCTAAATCGTGTTCCCCAATCTACATACACATAGCTTTTCGCTAACGCCGATAGCTGATTCTGCCGCTGAGTAGAGACCAGCACCAACTCCAAATCGGCCACCTTACTACAGACTAATTCATCAGACTTTAGCTGATCTAGCCCCACCCCAATATCAAGGGTTCGCTCTACCAACGCTCGATGCATGTGCTCACGGCCTAAACTCTCGGCACTAAACGCATACCCTTGAAAGGTATCAGTAATCACACTTAAACAATGCTGCAAATAAGCGTCCCACACATTCGGCGTACCCGCTAACGCAAGCTGAATAGCGTGTGCTTTGCTCAACAGTAATTCGGCTTTAGATTGCTCTAAAGTACGCACCATGTTTTCGGCGTAGGCAATTAAACGTTCGCCAGAACTGGTGAGTTTTATGGCGTTACGATCTCGAATAAATAATTGAGTATCAAAAAAACTTTCTAGCTGTTTAATCCGCGCACTCACCGCCGCTTGGGTGATATACAGGTTCTCAGAAGCTCGCCCAAAATGCTTAACTTTGGCCACCTCCAAAAACGTTCGGAATACTTTTACATCCATTCAATAGCCCCTTTCCCGCTAACCCGAGGTTAACAAACAAAATTTGTTCATACGATAAAAACAATTCGTTTTCATCTTGAACAAATATTCTCTACCTTGCAGCCAAATTACCCACGGCTGTAAAAGCCGCTTCACCACTAAGTTGGAGTGACCGCAATGATGATCGATTTTCGCTTTGGCAACAAACGTTTCTACGACGATAAACGATTTAAACACGGGTTTCGTAAATCGGGTGATTTCACTCTACTTGAGTCCGAGTTGCTCAGTTTATATGGCGAAACAATGCGAGCGCTAGATGCGGGAGAAATGATGCCCGAAGGGCAGCAAGAACAGCACTTTTTATTGGTCTGTAGCAAGCAACTTGAAGCAAACACCAAACTAGAAAAAATTTGGATTAAATACAAAGACCTAGCCCACTCAAGACGGCGTTTTCATACCTTGAATAGTCGCTCTAAATCTCAGGTAGATAATCTTGAGAATGAAGATGAAACATTTGTCACTGAAGATGGCTAAGCCCATTTATTTAAGCTAATCATAAATTAATAGGATCGAATCATGCGTGTAGCCATTTTATCTCGAGGTGAAAACCTTTACTCCACCCGCCGCTTAAAAGAAGCAGGCGAAGCGCGTGGACACCAAGTTGACATCATTGACACCTTGCATTGCTATATGGATATCACCAGTAGTAAACCAACAGTACGTTACAACGGCGAAGTACTGCCGCAATATGATGCGGTGATTCCACGCATTGGTTCGTCGATTACCTTTTATGGCACAGCAGTGGTGCGCCAATTTGAAATGATGGGTACTTTTTGTGTCAATGAGTCGGTAGCAATTAGCCGTTCTCGCGACAAACTGCGTTCACTACAGTTGTTGTCTCGCAAAGGTATTGGCTTGCCACGTACCGGTTTTGCCAGCAAACCTGACAAAATTCAGGATCTGATTAAAAATGTTGGCGGAGCTCCGTTAGTCATCAAACTGCTAGAAGGCACTCAAGGCATAGGCGTGGTATTGGCCGAAACCAACAAAGCCGCCGAAAGTGTGATTGAAGCGTTTATGGGCTTAAAAGCCAATATTTTGGTGCAGGAGTTTATTAAAGAAGCCGGTGGCGCCGATATTCGCTGCTTAGTGGTAGGCGGAAAAGTGGTTGCGGCTATGAAACGCCAAGCGGCCGAAGGCGAGTTTCGTTCCAACCTACACCGTGGCGGCGCCGCACAATTGGTGCGCCTAAGCAAAGAAGAACGTGCCACTGCTATTAATGCTGCTAAGGCCATGGGTTTGAACCTATGTGGTGTAGACATATTGCAGTCAAACAACGGGCCAGTGGTGATGGAGGTTAACTCTTCTCCGGGCTTAGAGGGCATTGAAAACGCCACCGGTAAAGATGTTGCCGCTATGGTATTCGAGTTTATCGAGAAGAACGCCAAGCCCTTTGCCACCAAAACACGCGGCAAAGGGTAGAGGTAAGCCATGATTATTGCTGGAACAGAGATTAAGCCGGGTGAGCAAAAGCAACTACAAATTCCGGTGGCCAAGCTCTATACCGACACCGACATTTCTATTCCGGTGCATATCACCCGCGCCAAGCGCGCGGGACCAACGGTATTTATTAGCGCGGCGGTACATGGTGACGAGCTAAACGGGATTGAGATTATTCGCCGTTTAACTCGCTCATCTAGCTTTAAAATTACCAAGGGCTGCCTAATTGCAGTGCCGATGGTTAATATTTATGGGGTGTTAAACCAGAGCCGTTATATGCCCGATAGGCGCGATTTAAATCGCTGCTTTCCGGGATCAGAAAAAGGCTCGTTAGCCGGTCGACTGGCACACATATTTCTCACCGAGATTGTGGCGCATTGCGACTACGGCATTGATTTACATACGGGCGCGATTCATCGCTCTAATTTGCCACAAATTAGAGCCAACTTGAAAGACCCAGAAACCCAACAACTGGCTGAAGCTTTTGGCGTGCCAGTATTGCTAAATGCCGATTTACGAGATGGTTCGTTACGGGAAGCGGCGGTAGATAACGACACAAAAATACTGCTTTACGAAGCGGGTGAAGCACTGCGCTTTGATGAGCTATCGATACAAAGTGGGGTAAAAGGCATACTAAAAGTTCTGTCGCATTTAGGTATGATTAAAAAGCGCCGCAGCAGTAAAAAAGCGTCGCCATACGTAGCCTATAGCAGCGCTTGGTTACGCGCATCCGCCAGCGGTATTGTGACTGAATATGCACAGCTAGGTGATTTGGTGGATGCCGGTGACATCATGGCCGACATTAACAGCCCTTTTGGCGAGTTAATTAATCAAGTACGCGCAAAACGTTCTGGCATAGTAATAGGTAAGCAGAACATACCCTTGGTACAAGAGGGTGACGCCATGTACCACTTAGCGTTTTTTGGCGCAGAACAAGATGAAGTCGCCGAACAAATAGAAAATTGGCAAGTGTCGATTAGCCCTTCGACCAGCCCTTAACAGAACAAGGTAAAACAATGAGTATTACTACCATTTTCCTTATCGCAGTAGCTTTTGCAGCCTTTTTTATTGCTCAAAGCAAACTTAACCAAGTGGTGCTTAGCTACGGTGAAGAGCGCAATATTGCCAAAACAAGGATTCATTACGTCAGTTGGATATTACGTAGTGTTTTAGTGCTGCTGTTAGTCATGGTTGTTAGCGTGGTTAGTGATGTTGGCTTCAACGACTTTGGTATATTTCTCTCTTCGGTATTTGCGGTATTAGGTGTCGCGCTATTTGCCCAGTGGTCTATTTTAAGCAACGTAACTGCCAGTGTTATTGTATTTTTCTTTTTCCCTTACCGAGTCGGTAACCGAGTAAAAATACTCGACGGCGACAACTCTATTGAAGGGCGTTTAGAAGAAATCACCCTGTTCCACGTGATTTTGCTGGCAGACAATGGCGCTAAGCTCACTTTTCCTAATGCCATGGTATTTCAAAAAGCGGTCGTCATTGGCGAGCACCAGCCTACCCGAGCCTTAGAAAAGAAAACCCCTGCAGCGGCAGAACCAGAAGAAGATAACAATGGCTAAATTAATCATAGGTAACTTAGAAACTGGCCACCTGCCCGATTTAGGGATTAGCGATTTACAGGTGCGTGTAGATACTGGTGCAAAAACCTCGGCCCTGCATGTAGATAACTTAGAGCGAACCAAAGTAAACGGTAAGCCACATATTAGCTTTGATTTACATCCAGACATTTATAACTTGGATCAGGTGAGTCGTTGCAGTGCGTCAGTATTTGATACGCGGAAAATAAAGTCATCTAATGGCGATGTTGAACAACGTTATGTTATTCAAACTAGATTTCAATTGGGCGAACATGTTTGGCCTATTGAAATAACACTAAGTAACCGTAAAGATATGACTTATCTAATGTTATTAGGCCGTGAAGGCATGGGTGACAATGTGTTGGTCGATCCTTCAAAAAGCTTTTTGGTGAATACCTAAGGGGTACCGCCCATTTGCAGCATCGAGGAATAGATCACTAACCACCAATAAGGACAGCCACAATGACCAGCGAAGCAAAGACAAGCTCCAACCAACAAACCTTTGATGGTCACCATGACGCGGCACTACGCCGCGTTTTGGATGCGCTTGACCAAGAGCAACAGCCGGCCGATCTCAGCTTTATTAGCCAATACGACAACGCGATATTAGCTAACCTTATCGAATCACTGCCCGACGGTTACCGCCAACACATTTGGCCGCAATGCAGCACCGAGCGCTACTGGGACATACTGCACTTAATGCAGTATGAAACGGTTAAGCACTTACTTAGCCAATTTAGCCAACAACAACTCAACGAGTTACAGCATTTCGTTAGTGATACCGAAATTGTTGAATTTGCCGATATTCTTCCAGATTCGATGGTGGATATTTATCTTGAACAGCAAGATGAACTCACCGCCGCACAGCTGCAAGACGCATTAAGCTACGAAGACGAACAAGTTGGCCGCTATGTAGATACCCACATTTTACGTGCCCGACCAAATTCTACGGTAGAACGCATTAAACAACGTTTAAGCACTCGGAGTAACAAACACGTCGCCATTTACTTGGTGGATGCCAATGGGCAATTTCAGGGTGCCTGCAGCATGACCGATATCAGCAATGCCAGTGACCACACTCGGCTCAGTGAACTCGGCCAAAGCATAGAAGTATTCGACCACCAGCAAATGCTGGCCGATATCGCTTTGTCACTGAACGTTGTGCCGGGGCATGCTTGGCATCCGGTGCAGAGAGACGGAAAAATTATTGGTGCGATTGCGCTATCTAACATTGTGCAATGGCTGCAAGAACGTAGCTTAGATATTGCCATTAGCGATTCCCCTTCTGATGAGGAAGATCTGTTCACTCCTGTGCCCACAGCCGCCAAAATGCGCGCAATTTGGCTCACCACCAACTTAGCCACTGCGTTTTTAGCCTCTTGGGTAATTGGTTTATTTGAAGGCGCTTTGCAGCAATTAGTTGCACTCGCTATTTTAATGCCGGTAGTGGCCAGCATGGGCGGTATTGCCGGTAGCCAAACCTTAGCTGTAGCCTTGCGAGGTATTGCGCTAAACCACTTACAACAAAGTAACCTTAAGCTGCTGTTAAACAAAGAACTTAAAATTGCAGCCTTTAACGGCTTAATGCTGGGTTTGGTGATAGCTGGCGTGGTGAGCTTGTGGTTTCAATCACTGCCATTAGGCATGGTGATTTTTGTCGCCATAGTATTAAACAGTTTGGCAGCCGCAGCTTCGGCCACCATGATTCCCTTTGTACTGAAAAAAATGAAGATTGACCCTGCGGTAGCGGGATCGGTAATACTTACTACAGTGACCGACATTGTAGGCTTTGTCGCCTTCTTAGGCCTCGCTTCACTCTTTTTAATAAGCTAGACAAGGGCTTAAGTCAGCCAATTAAGGATAAACCATGATAAGAACCTGGTTAAGCACCGGCAAAGAAGCGCCTACTCACGGCGATGAGGCACAGATAAATATCTGGTTTGAGAACACCGATAGCTGCATTTGGATCGACATTGATTTAAGCACCTTTAGCCAAGCCAAAGCAGAACAATTACTTAAACGTTTTACTTGCCACCCTTTGGCCATTGTTGATGTTTTTCGCTCTCGTCACCCACCCAAAATCGAGCTATTTGAAGAACAAGTATTCATGCTGTATCGCGGCATTCAAAGCTGCTTAGGCGAGTTGCGGTTCGAGCATATGCAACTAGCCATGTTGGTAGGAAAAAACTACCTGATTACACTGCACCAAGGGCAGTCACAAGGTATAGAAAACTTACTCACGCAGAACTTTCACAAGTATCTTCAGCACCCGCTCAGCTTAGCCAGCCGCATTATGCACAGTGCATCTACCTTGTATTTGAATCAGCTATTGGCATTTGAAGATCAACTCAGTGAGCTAGAAGAACAACTTAGCGATCATGGTGACGACCAGTTACTCAGCACCATTACTCGACAAAAAACCGACATATTGCGCTTAAATAGGATCTTTAATTACCACTTAAGCTTAAGCAAAAAGCTACTCAACTTAGAGCAAGAACAAAGCCTAAACGGGATCGCTATTGATCAACCCGTACTGCAAGATTTGCACGAGCGCTTCGAACGGTTGCACAGCCTAAGCAGCATGTATTATGAAATATGCGGCGACCTTGTTGACGGCTACTTATCAATTAGCTCTCATAAGCTAAACAACACCATGCGAGTGTTAACCTTGATTACCGCCATTTTTGTCCCTTTAAGTTTTTTAGCCGGCATTTACGGCATGAATTTCGAGGTAATCCCAGAGCTGCACCACCCCAATGGCTACTTTATCTTAATCGGTGTGATGTTCACTATCGCACTAACTTTGATTGGGCTATTTAAATGGAAGCGCTGGTTTTAAGCCTATTAGGCAACTATTTGAAACTACTGCGTCTTTATTCAGCACAAAGTGACAAACAAACTCGCGTTCATCATTGCGCCTACTCGGCATTAAATAACAAATAAGTTATTAAGACAGGTAAACTAGTGTCGTTAATTTCATGCATTTGTATTTATCCGCTTTGGAGATCGTAATGGATTGGATCGCACTACTGGCCGCAGCAACAATAATTGCTAGCTTTATCTTTATCATTTATTTGAGCAATCGGCTCACGAATAAATGGTTTCGTTATGCGCTTAGGTTGCTCGCTGCGCCGTTAGCTCTGATGACGATTGTCATTTACACTCTGGCTTTAGATATGCCGCTTAAGTCATCTGAAAAAGCCGGAGCCTACTTATTTTATTTGGCCATAACCCTAGCTGTCGTTTATCTATTTATGCGGCATAGAAAAAAATCAAAGGCGATAGCTGCTCAGCAAGCCTCGTAGAATACGATTTAGCAAACAACGGAATGATAATGAAACGATTAATCTTGGTCACCTCTCCGCCTGCCAGCGGAAAAACCTATATCTCTAAGCAATTAGCCAAAGCGCTCAAGCACGTTGTTTACTTAGATAAAGACACACTTATCGTGTTATCTCATCAAATTTTTAAGCTGGCCAATGTGGAAGTAAACCGCAGTTCAGATTTCTTTGAAGAGCATATTCGCAACTACGAATATCAGGCTACCTTAGCCCTTGCCATGGAGGCATTAGATTACGACGATATCGTTTTAATTAATGCGCCATTTACCCGCGAGATAAGAGACACTGCTTACATTGATGAACTAAAACAACAGTTGGTAGAGAAAAATGCTCGACTCACTGTGGTTTGGGTAGAAACCGATGTTGATGTAGTGAAACAGCGCATGATTGACCGAAGCTCATCAAGAGATACTTGGAAATTAGAAAACTGGGATGAATACATTAAGGGAGTCGACTTTTCTGTTCCTCACTGTATTGATAACCCAGAAGTGGTGGACGACTTACTGTTATTTAAAAACTCTAATCAGCAGCAGTACCAGCAATCGATGCAGGACATTCTTAAGGTGTTAGAAACCAAATAGCCTTATACGGCTGAACCTTTAAAAGTGCTAAATTAATGCGAAAGGCGGGCCTAAAAGACCCGCCTTTTTCTTGTTTAACGCAAATGCTAGTGAAACTAATTCAGTGAAGACCTTATAATGCTAGATTCTGTGCTCACTATTCCACTTAGGTTTGAATGAGCCGCTTAGTTAACCGGCTGCTTCTCCCTCCCTTCAGCGTAAAGGATTAATGTGATTTCGAAATTACCCCGCTGGGTAGAATATGGTTCATTTGTATTGGCCCTTGTTGCTGGGCTAGTGAATGCAATTGGCTTATTAGGTTTTAAACACCAAGCTATTTCTCATTTATCGGGTACTGCCACACTGATTGGCACAGGTATCGTAAACTCAACACTGTCAGATTTACTGCACTTAAGCCTAGTGGTGGTTAGTTTTCTGGCGGGGTCGGCAATATCAGGATTTTTTCTTCGCAGTGGCTCGTTAAAGCTAGGGCGTAACTACAGCGGACTGCTCACGCTAGAGGCTTTTTTCTTGGTAGCTTCAGTGTTTTTATTATCGCAAGATTCCATGCACGGGCACTACTTAGCCTCGGCCGCCTGTGGCCTACAAAATGCCTTAGCCACCACTTACAGTGGAGCGGTTATTCGCACTACCCACCTTACCGGCATCTTCACCGACTTAGGGATTATGTTTGGCGCAAAACTGCGTGGAGAAGCATTTGATAAACGCAAAGCGATGCTGTTTTTGATCATCATTTCTGGCTTTGTCGCGGGCGGAACGTTAGGAGCCTTATCTTTTAGTACCTTACATTTTAAGGCACTGTTTATACCTGCCAGTATTTGCTTATTACTCGCCGTTTCGTATTCAATTTACAGCGCAAGAGTCAGGCATAACTCTAATAATGTTCAATAAAAAAGTTGGCAAGTAAATAGGCGGTAATGTGTATAGAGACAATCACAGCCATACCAAACCTTAGCATACAACAGCGCCTTGTAAGGGTTATTGCTATATTCCTCTTCTTTAACTGTGGATCGTTTACATGCCCGATAGAAAAAGCCTTCACACCCAAGCGATTGTTGATGATTTTGTGGCACCTGTTTGCGATGAGTCGGTGGATATATTGTATCAAGACCAAGATATCTTGCTAATCAATAAACCCAGCGGTTTACTGAGTTTGTCGGGTAAAAATCCTCTTAACTGGGACTCAGTACATTATCGCTTAGTACATGGCCAAGCCGGAGTAAGCCCGGTTTTTCCTAAAGCATTATTGCCCCACCGATTAGATTTAGGCACATCAGGTATTATGGTTGTCGGTTTACATGCAGCCGCTGCACAGCACCTTAACAAACAATTTCAAGCACGTACTATTCGCAAATATTACCTAGCCATTGTAGAGGGCTGGATCGAACAGCAGCAAGGGCAGATAAATCTCGCCATCGCTAAAGATAAGCGGCTCTTTCCTAAAGTAAAAATTTGCCTCAGTACTGGCAAAGCAGCTATTAGCCAATACACGGTATTAAAACGCCTAGAGCACCCGCGCAGAAGCTTAGTACAGTTTGAGCCGCTCACAGGACGCACTCATCAATTACGGATCCACAGCCATGCAATTGGCCACCCTATTCTTGGCTGTGATTTGTATAAGAGTATAGACAGCCAACAGCTGTCTACACGTTTGCAATTGCACGCCAGCGACTTGTTCTTCGCTCATCCAAGTAGCGGTGATGAAATACATGCAAACAGCCCTAGCCCATTTTAACGGTTTGCTAAAACGCCACTGAAAAACAATAAGCGTTAACAACATTCAGCCAGAATGAGTCGGCTAACTTAGCTCTAAACGTACTTTTTCTAACAAAGACATAGCCAGATCGTTATCGTAATAAGCCGCTTCATTGATAAAAGCGGGATACACGGTTTTGTCCCCTTCATAGCAAATATCTTCGCCAGTAAAGGTTCTAAAAATAGGGTCGCCGGGATTAATCGGCTGGTAGTCATTGTCTTGCACATTGCTGTGTACAGTAGCAATACGTTCACCCTGTTCATCTAGTGGCAGTTTAATGCTGTCGAGATATAAAAAGGCTTCTACAGAGTGAGGGAGTTCAGGTAACTGTTGTTGGTTATGCAAGTCAACAAAATCCAGAATGTGGCCAGTCATGGTTTCCATTTGCTCAAGAATATCTTGGCGCAATACCGATTGCGGCTGCGGGCCCACTTCAATTAATACGCCGCGCCGCCCGCAGCTGGCAAGGAATCGATGATTCGCCAAATCGTCTTCTGGTTCATCTAAAAATACCACCGCTTCCGGCATCAGCATTTTTACATAGGCCGCCAGCTGCAGATCAAAAGGAGTTTGATCCAACAAAATTAGCGTTGGCCCCATGTTTGAGGTGGTATTGTGCAAATCAATCACCAAATCCATGTTTGGATTGGTTTTAGGACCAAGCTGTTGATGCAGCACTTTAGCCCGAGATTGTTCGTAATTAGCTAAAGAAAAATCAGCCAATTCGCTGGCACTAAACTGGCGGTTTAAGTCAGCATCAATATAGCGTTTGTTTTCGCCATAGGCTTTTGGATTAGCAAATACTGTTTCTACACTCAGGCTAGAACGGGCCAATAATTGCGGATGTTGTTGCCATTTCTTCAGCAGATAAATACCGCTAAATTCGTTTCCGTGGGTACCGCCAACAATGGCGATGTTGCTGATTTTAGACAAGCGAAGCATTCCTTTTAAGCGTTGCAAACAGCCTTGAGCTTAAAAGGAAACGCGCCCTGACTCAAGCCAAAGCGCGGGCATTGTTCTTACTCTTCTTGTTCTTGCTTGCTGATGCGGTAAGCTTTAGGTGTTAGCTCTAAATCTTTCTTAAATACCGCGTACATGTATTGCAGTGAAGGATAGCCACATAGCTCGGCGATGTCTGAGGTAGACAGCTCGGTATTACGTAGCAAACTCATGGCTTGTTCTAGCTTGGCGCAGTGAATCTCTTGGTGCACAGAGTGACCAATATCATCCTTAAAACGCTTCTCAAGATTTGAACGTGAGACTTTTACATAGTCCAGCACTTGCTCTACCTTAATACCCTTACAAGCGTTATGACGAATGAAGTGCATTGCTTGAATCACATAAGGGTCTTTTAGTGCTTTGTAATCGGTAGATTGACGTTCAATAACCTGCTCAGGGCCGACCAACTCACGTACTTTACGTAACTCTTGTCCCTGTAATTGGCGGTGCAGTAGCTTAGCGGCTTGGAAGCCAATTTTACGACAGCCCTGCGCCACAGAACTTAAAGAAACACGGCTTAAGTGGCGAGTTAAGTCTTCGTCATCAATACCAATAATTGACACTTTATCGGGAACAATAATGCCTAAATGGTCACACACTTGCAGTAAGTGGCGAGCACGTGCATCAGATACCGCCACAATGCCCACCGGTTTTGGCATTGATTGAATCCAATCGGCTAAACGGTTCATGGCGTATTGCCAAGACTCGGGCGTGGTTTCCATACCACGATAAACGGCACATTCGTAACCATCGCTCGCCACCAGTTGTTGGAAAATAGACTCTCGTTCCATCGCCCAGCGGTTGCCATCATTTGGCGGCATGCCGTAGTAAGCAAAGTATTCCAGCCCTTTGGCTTTTAAATGCTCGTAAGCAGAATTAACCAAGGCGCGGTTATCGGTAGCCACGTAAGGAAAATCAGGGTATTGGTCTGGGTTCTCGTAAGAGCTACCCACGGCCACAACGGGTACTCGCAAACCGGTAAGCGCTTGTTCTATTTCAGGGTCATCGAAATCGGCAATAATGCCGTCGCCAACCCAGTGTTGTAGTTTGCTGATCCTGCAGCGAAAATCTTCTTCCAGAAAAATATCCCAATCACACTGCGAAGCCTGCAAGTAGTCACCGATGCCTTTAATAATTTGGCGGTCGTAGACCTTGTTAGCATTAAACAGCAGAGTAATTTTGAAACGTTTAGCAAACATGTGGGGCTCCTAAAGCACGGTGCCTATCTAGATTTAATTTAATATGTAAAAAAATAACCCTAAGCGCTACTGTGAAAAATCATAATGTGATTATGATCATGCACATTTCACGCAAAACTGTGAACTCAGACACGTCGTGGAAAAACGCTATCACGCAAGCAATTTTCATAATTGAGTACCGTTTCCGATCCACGGCAGGATGAGGTAACAATTAAACATCTTTGCTGCCAACCAAAACACCTTTAACCAGGCCGAGCAGCCCGCGTCCAATTAAGGAACTACTTATGTATATCGGTATTGATTTAGGCACCTCTGGGGTAAAAGTTGTGCTTCTCGCTGAAAACGGTGACATTTTAAGCCAAGCCAAAGCAAGCTTAACGGTATCACGTCCTGCGCCGCTATGGTCTGAGCAAGCGCCGCAAGATTGGTGGCAAGCCACTCAAGATGCAATGACCACCTTAAGCAAGCAGCACTCTTTAGCCCAAGTAAAAGCGATTGGTTTAAGCGGACAAATGCACGGCGCCACCTTATTAGATGCTAAAGGCGAAATTCTACGCCCCGCCATTTTATGGAATGACGGCCGCAGCGCCGCTCAGTGTGAAGAAATTGAAGCCGCCGTGCCTAACTCTCGCAAAATAGTTGGCAACTTAATGATGCCTGGTTTTACTGCACCAAAACTACTGTGGATTAAGCAAAACGAACCAGAAATTTTTGCCCAAGTAGACAAAGTATTGCTGCCAAAAGATTACTTACGTTACTTGTTGTCGGGTAACTTCGCCTCAGACATGTCAGATTCTGCCGGTACCATGTGGTTAGACGTTGCCAAACGTGATTGGAGTGAAGAGATCTTAGCCGCTACCGGCTTAAGCCGCGCCAATATGCCAGAGCTGTTTGAAGGCAGTGAAGTGACCGGTAACTTAAAACCTGAATTAGCCGAGCGCTGGGGAATGCCAGCAGTACCGCTAGTGGCAGGCGGTGGTGATAACGCTGCAGGTGCAGTAGGCGTGGGCATTACTAAACCTGGCCAAGCAATGTTATCACTAGGTACCTCTGGCGTTTACTTTGCGGTAAGTGACGGCTACCTAAGCAATCCTGAATCAGCGCTACACAGCTTTTGTCATGCCTTACCCAATGCTTGGCACTCTATGTCGGTGATTCTGAGCGCTGCTTCATGTTTAGACTGGGTGGTCAACTTAACCGGTCAAGCAGACGTACCCAGCATGCTAGCCGCTGTAGAAGCCGCACCAGAGAGTGACAACCCAGTATTCTTCTTACCTTATCTATCGGGCGAGCGTACTCCACATAACAACCCTGAAGCCAAGGGTGTGTTCTTTGGTATGACTCACTCCACCGGGCCATTAGATCTATGTCGCGCGGTATTAGAAGGCGTGGCCTTTGCTTTTGCCGACGGCTTAGATGCACTGCATGCTACTGGCTTAAAACCTGATGAAATCACCTTAATTGGTGGTGGTGCACGCAGTCAGTTTTGGCGTCAAATGTTAGCCGATGTATTTGGCCAAAGCGTGAGTTACCGCTTAGGTGGCGAAGTAGGCCCAGCACTTGGAGCAGCACGTTTAGCCCAACTAGGTGTGGCTGAAAGCCCAGATTTAGATGTGATTTGCCCAGTACCAGAATTAGTAGAAGTGCATCAAGTCAATAACCAACGTCATGCTATGTACAGCAAACGTCGCGAAACGTTCCAAGCACTGTACCCGGCTGTAGCGCCTTTATTTTAACGGTTTATAAAAAATGAAAATTAGCCATAGCACAGCTATGGCTAATTTGATCCAGCAGCGGTTAGCACATTCGATAGATCAGCATTTATCGAATGTGGTCACCTTAGCTGAATAAGCGTAGTAATACGGAAGATAAATACTATGGCAAAAAACAACCGCGTAGCATTGTTATTGAACGCGAACATGGCCTACGACCGTGGCATTATTACCGGCATATCATCATTTTTGAAAAATGGTACGCCATGGAATCTGTTTATTGGCGAACAAAACTTGTTCTCAATAGATGACTTTAGTAAATGGCAAGGCGATGGGGTAATAGCTGATTTTGATCACCCGGAAATTCGTGACGCGATCAAATCGCGTAATATTCCAGTAGTTGGTATTTCTAGCAGCGAGATGGTTGCCAATACCATGCAAGACTACCCCGTGGTGATGTCTGACAATAAACAAATCATCAACATGGCTGCACGCTTTTTAAAAATGCGTCGCTACACCCACTTGGCATTTTGTGGTTACCCCAATCGCCCGTTTAACGATTGGTCGGCAAACCGCGAGCAACTGCTGCGCGACTGGTGTGAACGCAATCAATGCGCCTACAGCCAGTTTAGCGCCAAAGATAATATCGACACTTGGGACAGCGACTTACAGTGTTTATGTGATTGGTTAAGCCGTTTGCCTAAACCGGTGGGCATTATTGCCGCCAACGATGTACGTGCTCGCCAACTTAGCTACGCTTGCCAACTGGCCAACATTAGTATCCCCGAAGATGTATCAATAATGGGCATTGATGACGACGAGCTAAACTGTACCTTAAGCTTGCCAACCCTGACTTCGGTTCGCCAAGGTACCCGTGCCATGGGCTACTTAGCCGCCTCTTTGTTACAACCATTAATGGATGGCAAGAACTTAGCTAAACGCCACCATTACGTGCAACCTGAACGGGTTATTGGCCGCGACTCTACCGACTTTTTCCACTTTAAAGACAACTTAGTGCGTGGGGCTTTAAGCCTAATTCGCATTAATCAGGGCAATATTAAAGTCAAACAAATCTTGGCGGAACTGGGCTGTTCACGTGGCGCAATTGATAATAAATTTCATGACGAATTAGGCATGTCATTGCATGCCTATTTGCTCGATAGCCAGCTAAATCTAGCGCTAGAGTTACTGGTAGATACCGAGCAAACCTTAAGTGAAATTGCCAAGGTAGTTGGCTTTAGTAGCCCTCAGTATTTGTCTTGTGCCATTAAGAAACGCTGGAATATGACGCCGGGCATGTTACGCGAGCAGAAGGGTGTAACAAACCGAGAGCTAGCTCCCCTTATTGAGGACGAAGGAGAAATACTAAAAGAGGCCTAGTTTCATCTACTTGGCATAAATCCTTAGTAACATTTGGTCATCAAAGCCAGTGAATAACTGGCTTTGACACAATTATCACCGGTCACTAATGGCGACATGCAATAGCTAAGTTCGCCTTTGGTGCATCCAACAAATATGGTGAAGATCAAAAAAACATCATAGTGATTATTAAAACTCTGGGGCGAGGCCGCGTTTCTTTTTTCAACAAATCGGCGCACCATGCTGTGGAGTGTGACAAAACCATGAAGCTTGTGCAGTAGATCCACAGAAAACGCCAAATAAAGCGTGATCTAGATCGGGACTGCGAAAATTCAACATTAGCGCTAAAAAAAGCGTAATTGCGCTCAAATGCCAGTCTGGCACTTTAATACGGACATGAAGCTTAGCTTGGTCATTGACCTTCAACCAATAATGAAGGCCCGCCAAACAAGCCGCACATTTTGTTTTAACCACAAGGGTCTATACATCTTATGAGTTCTCTACTTACACAGCTAAAACAATACACCACGGTAGTTGCCGATACTGGCGATTTGGATACCATGCGTAAATTTTCACCAGAAGACGCAACCACTAACCCATCGTTAATTGTTAAGGCTCTAGGTTTGCCTGAGTACTCTAGCTTGCTGAAAGAAGTGGCTGAGTGGGCTAAAACTCAATCAAACGTGCAAGCCGAGCAAATCGAAATGGCTGCCGACAAGCTGGTAGTAACCATTGGTTGTAAAGTGTTGGAATTAGTACCTGGTCGCATTTCTACTGAAGTAGATGCACGTTTATCTTTTGATACCGAAGCCAGCATTACTAAAGCACGCCGTTTAATCGAGCTTTACCAAGCGGCTGGCATTAGCAAAGAGCGCGTATTAATTAAACTTGCCTCTACTTGGCAGGGCATTCGTGCCGCTGAACAGTTAGAGAAAGAAGGCATTAACTGTAACCTAACCTTGTTGTTCTCATTTGCTCAAGCCCGTGCATGTGCTGAAGCAGGTGTATTCTTAATCTCTCCTTTTGTTGGCCGTATTTTAGATTGGTACAAAGCGAACAACGCTGACGCAGATTACGCTGGCGCGAAAGACCCTGGCGTTATCTCGGTATCTGAAATTTACAGCTACTACAAAGACCATGGCTACAACACGGTAGTGATGGGTGCCAGTTTCCGTAACATTGGCGAAATCGTTGAACTAGCCGGTTGTGACCGTTTGACCATCGGTCCTGCACTACTTGAAGAGTTAGACCAAACTGAAGCGCAATTAGATGTGCGCCTTCAAGATAAAGGTGTTAGCCAAAACCGCCCCGCTCCAATGACCGAAGCAGAGTTCTTTTGGGCACACAACGAAGATGCAATGGCGACAGAGAAACTGGCTGAAGGTATTCGTGCCTTTGCCGTTGACCAAGTGAAATTAGACAAGATGCTAATTGAAGCGCTTGAAGCTTAAGAATTACTTAATATTAGGAAATTAAAGATGACTCACCCTCGTCAACAATATGCAAACGCTATTCGTGCTCTAAGCATGGATGGTGTACAACAAGCTAAATCAGGTCACCCTGGCGCACCGATGGGCATGGCTGACATTGCTGAAGTACTGTGGCGCGACCACTTAGCGCATAACCCAAGCAACCCAAGCTGGAGCAACCGCGACCGCTTTATTTTGTCTAACGGTCATGGTTCTATGTTGTTGTACTCGCTACTTCACCTAAGCGGTTACGCACTGCCAATTGAAGAGCTTAAAAACTTCCGTCAGTTACACTCTAAAACGCCGGGCCACCCAGAATACGGTTACGCACCAGGTGTTGAAACAACTACTGGTCCACTAGGCCAAGGTATTGCTAATGCCGTAGGTATGGCACTAGCAGAGAAAATGCTAGCGGCACAATTCAACCGTGACGATCACGACATTGTTGATCACTTCACCTACGCCTTTATGGGCGACGGTTGTTTAATGGAAGGTATTTCTCACGAAGTATGCTCATTGGCTGGCACCCTAGGTTTAGGCAAGTTGATTGCCTTTTGGGATGACAACGGCATCTCTATTGATGGCCACGTTGAAGGTTGGTTCACCGATGATACACCAGCACGTTTTGAAGCTTACGGCTGGAACGTAATTCGCGATGTTGATGGCCACGATCCTGAACAAATTAACGCCGCAATTGTAGCGGCTAAAGCCGATATCACTAAGCCTACGCTTATTTGTACTAAAACGGTGATTGGTTTTGGTTCTCCGAACAAGTCAGGTTCACATGACTGTCACGGTGCACCATTAGGTGACGAAGAAATTAAAGCAGCACGCGAGTTCTTAAACTGGCCACATGCCGCCTTTGAAATTCCAGCAGATGTTTACCAAGCTTGGGACAACAAAGCCAAAGGTAGCGAGCAAGAAAACACTTGGAACGACAAGTTTGCCGCTTACAAGAAAGCCTATCCAGAACTAGCTTCTGAGTATGCTCGCCGCGTAGAAGGTGAGCTACCAGAAAACTGGAAAGCAGAAACACAAGCCTTATTACAGCGCCTACAAAATGAGCCAGCTAACATTGCTAGCCGCATGGCCTCTAAAAACACCCTAGACGTGATTGGTAAGATTTTACCCGAATTGCTAGGTGGTTCTGCTGACTTAGCACCTTCAAACCTTACCTTCCACGCTAGCTCTAAATCAGTAAGCGCAGAAGATGCATCAGGTAACTACTTACACTACGGTGTACGTGAATTTGGTATGTCGGCAATGCAAAATGGTATTGCTTTGCACGGTGGTTTTGTCCCGTACTCGGCCACCTTCTTAATGTTCATGGAATACGCGCGCAACGCGGTTCGTATGGCAGCATTAATGCAGCAGCGTTCTATCTTTGTTTACACTCACGACTCGATTGGTTTGGGTGAAGATGGTCCAACTCACCAACCGGTTGAGCAAGTGGCTAGCTTACGTTTAACACCCAACATGGAAACATGGCGCCCTTGTGACCAAGTAGAGTCTGCGGCTTCTTGGATTAACGCGGTAGAGCGTAGTGATGGCCCAAGTGCACTTATCTTCTCTCGTCAAAACTTGGCCCAGCAAAAGCGTAGCGGTGAGCAACTAGAATTAATTAACCGTGGGGCTTACGTACTTAAAGACTGTGCTGGCACGCCTGAGCTTATCTTGATAGCGACGGGTTCTGAAGTTGAACTAGCCGTAGACGCAGCTGCTAAGCTGAGCGAGCAAGGTAAACAAGTTCGCGTAGTGTCTATGCCTTGTACCGAACGTTTCGACAAGCAAGACGCTGCTTACCGAGAGGCTGTATTACCTAAAGCAGTACGTGCTCGCGTAGCGGTTGAAGCACTTCAAGCTGGCTTCTGGGGCAAATACGTAGGCCTAGATGGCGTAACCGTAGGTATGACGACCTTTGGTGAGTCGGCACCTGCTGGCGAACTATTCAAGTTATTTGGCTTTACCGTAGAAAACGTAGTAGACCAAAGCTTGAGTTTACTAAACAGCTAATTCTACTGTTTATATCTCGACTAAAAGCAACGCTCGTTAGCGTTGCTTTTTTATTTTGTAAAACCGTCACTTAGCTAATCACCCTCCAAGCTCACAAAAACCTTAAATAAGCCCTCAACAACTTTGCCACTCAAGCTATTTGCTAACTACCCTTACCAGTAATATTCACCGTAAATCACTATGATTTGTCCATTTGGGTTCAATGTTGCTGATAAGACTAGTTGCTGTTGCCTTTCTTTTTAGTTATTCGGCCCTTGCCGAAGATCTGCGCTTGGTTTATCCGCATTTTCCACCGTATACGAAACAGCAACAGCCTTTGGCGGCGGGCAATTTTCTTGTAGAGAAAATAATGCAGCAATTGCAGCAGGGTTACAGCACCAAGCAAGTGCCCAACTACAAGCGCGCCTTAAGTGAAGTGCAATATGGCGAGGCCGACGGCTTCTTCTTTGCCTCTCAAAACAGTCAACGTGATAGCGTAGCGGTGTTCTCAAAATCTGTTTTATACAATAACTGGAGCTGGTTTTTCCGTTACGACCGTTACCTAAACCCTTATTCAAGCAAGTTTAAAAGCGATGCAAAAGTCGCCTCTATAGAAGGTACAAACACCTTACGATGGCTAAACACCCACCATTACCATGTGGTAGGCAAACAAAGCAACGTAGCTAAACTGGCCATTATGCTGTTTGATTTAGAACGGATAGATGCTGCCTTTATGTCGGCCGACGTATTCAAAAGTAGCGAAGTGCATCCCAACCTTGTGAGGGGGGAATACATTGAAGTAGTGCAACGTTCCGCCCCCTTTGGTATTTACATCTCTAAAGCTTATCTAGAGCAACACCCTGGCTTTATGCAGCGCTTAAATAGTGCCATTGATGTGGTACAAAAAACCTACCTCGACAGCTCTTACACCTTACCGAGCCTAATTCGAGAACCTTAACCCGCAAACCCCTTCATCAATTCACCTTTGATCGCTAAAAATCGATACACCGGCACCATTGCCACCAATAGATGGCATTATGAAATTTCACATTTCGCCAATGTTATGACCCAATCGTTGAAATATCCTAAAAAAGATTCATATAAAACGCGAGATAGCGCACGAAAAGTAAATAGCTGAAAAAAGACCGCATTTTTCATAATTGAGGGAAAGGCCGCTAGGGCTAACAATAAGCTCACAGATGGAGATTGGTTCTCCAATGAAACCGAATTCTTTTTAGGAGTAGTTCCAATGGCTCAATATTTTGACCAGTTTGAAAAAATCGCTTATGAAGGACCAGAGTCCACTAACCCACTAGCATTTCGTCATTACGATGCTAAAAAAGTGATCCTGGGTAAAACCATGGAAGAGCACTTACGTTTTGGTGCATGTTACTGGCATAACTTCTGCTGGGACGGTTTTGATATCTTTGGTGCTGGCACCTTTGACCGCCCGTGGCAAAAACCAGGTAACGCACTTGAAATGGCGAAAATGAAGGCCGATGTTGCTTTCGATTTCTTCTCAAAAGTTGGTACCCCTTTCTACTCATTCCATGATGTTGACGTGGCGCCACAAGGTAACTCTATTAAAGAGTACTCAGAAAACATGAAGGTGATGATGGACGTACTTGCTCAGAAGCAAGACGAAACCGGCATGAAGCTTTTATGGGGCACAGCAAACGCATTCTCAAATGCACGTTACATGTCTGGCGCAGGCTCTAACCCTAACCCAGAAGTATTTGCTTACGCTGCGAGCCAAATCTTCACCGCAATGAACGCAACCAAAATGCTAGGTGGTGAAAACTACGTATTGTGGGGCGGCCGTGAAGGTTACGAAACACTACTTAATACTGATTTACGCCAAGAGCGCGAGCAGTTAGGTCGCTTGTTCCAAATGGTAGTAGAGCATAAACACAAAATTGGCTTCACTGGCACCATCTTAATTGAGCCTAAGCCAGCTGAGCCTACTAAGCACCAATACGATTACGACACAGCCACTGTTTACGGCTTCTTGAAGCAATTTGGTCTAGAAGACGAGGTGAAAGTAAACATTGAAGTTAACCACGCTACTTTAGCGGGTCACTCTTTCCATCACGAAATTGCTACCGCAATCTCACTAGGCCTATTTGGCTCTATTGACGCCAACCGTGGCGATGCACAACTAGGTTGGGATACAGACCAATTCCCTAACAGTGTTGAAGAGTGGACGCCGGTAATGTACGACATCTTACGTTCTGGTGGTTTCACTACTGGTGGTTTGATGTTTGATACTAAATTACGTCGTCAAAGTATTGATCCAGCTGACTTCTTCCACGGCCACATTGGCGGCATGGACACTTGTGCATTAGCACTTGAGAAAGCAGCAAGCTTGTTAGAAAGCCAAGACATCAGCAGCGTTGTTGCTGAGCGTTACGCTGGTTGGAGCGGTGACTTAGGTAAAGCAATCATGACTGGCGATTACAGCCTAGAGTCTTTAGCCACTCAAGCAATTGCAGACAACATTGACCCTAAACATGTATCTGGTCGCCAAGAAGAACTAGAAAATATTGTTAACAAACATATTTTCAGTAAGTAAAACATAGTATTTTCCTTATAAGTACCAATGTTGCCGACGCTTAGCGTCGGCTTTTTTATGGCTGTTTTTCACTGGATAACCCAGCACCATTAACCACACTTACATCCAATGCTAACGGATCGATGCCATCTAAACAGCCGGCATTAACCCGAGTTAATTCAGGTGCGGTACGTGGATTGTGGAAGGTATAAATACCACAGTGTTTGCAAAAATAGTGATTCGCCACCTTAGTATTCCATTTATAGAGCGTTAAGTCTTGTTCGCCCTGTAATAAACGAAAGCTATCATCCTCTGCAGTTACCATCACAATGCCTTTACGTTGGCATAAACTACAGTTGCAGCGCACGGCAGAGTCTAAGTTTGTGCTTAGGCTAAATGTCACAGCGCCGCAGTGACAACTTCCTTGATATTGTTTACTCATTGTATTCGCCTTAAGTAAGTTTGTTGCTAATAAAGTACTGCTAAAGGTGATTATAGCTAGCGAGCAATAGGCATTTGCACTACCATTAATAACAATTAACTCACTACGGAGTAGAACATGGATCGTTCACTCAGCGCCAAGCTCAGCGTTTGCTTGTTTTTAGCCACCGCTAATGAGGGGCTTGCCCAGCAACAGCCACCACAACTTATTTTAGCCACAGACTACCAACAAGGCTTAGATCTGCAGCGCTATTGGGTATGTGAGAAATATGATGGAGTACGAGCCTACTGGGATGGGAAGCAGTTACTCAGCCGCAATGGCCACGTTATTGGGCTCCCAGAATCCATTGCACAACAACTGCCGAATGTGGCTGTAGACGGCGAACTCTGGTTGGGCCGAGGGCAGTTTAGCGCCTTAGTAAGCTTGGTTAAGCAGAAAAACTCTCGTGTAGAACAATGGCAAGATGTGCGCTTTGTGGTGTTTGATTTACCAAATTACCCCGGCCCTTACCAACAGCGTTACCGCCAGTTACAAACCTTAAGCAGCACCAGCGCCTTTATGACAGTGCCCAGTTATCGTGCTTACCCTGGGCGACCAAAACTGGAACAAGAACTAGCAAAAATTAGCGCCGAAGGCGGCGAAGGACTCATGCTGCGCGACCCCGAATCTATGTATATACCCAGCCGTAGCAACGCCTTAATTAAATATAAAAGCTATCAAGATGCTGAAGCCGAGGTCGTGGCTTATAGTGGTGGGAAAGGCAAGTACAGTGGTAAATTGGGCGCGTTAGTGGTGCAGGATCAACAAGGTAGAAGATTTAAAATAGGCAGTGGTTTAAGCGACCAGTTACGCTCAAATCCACCACCTATTGGCAGCTTAGTAGAGTATCGTTACAACGGCTTAACTGAGCACGGCAAGCCCCGCTTTGCCCGCTTTGTACGAGTACATCAAACCTTATAGGCTTTATTACTTTAAATGTTTGTTTCGCTCTACATCTACCAAGTAATCGCCCTCTAACCAGTTGCGGCCGATTAGTAGCTTATAGTGCATTTTACTGCGGTCTCTTAGGTTTACATCTACGGTTTTAGCGCGGCCTTGCCATTCCACAGCTAAGGCAACTTTATAGCGAATTTCTAAGCCTTGAGAGTTACGTACCGCGGCTACGTCGGTAATCAAGGCTTTGCCTTGGTGCTTCTCGCCACCTTCATTCTCGGTGGTAAATTGCAAATACTTGCCAATATTTTTACGCATAAGAGGGCGCACTATCGATTTTTGTTCCGCTTCACTGTAGTCGTCTGGATTAATGTTTTCGCCATCTAATACCGTCATGTTTTCCGCATGCATTGAGGTACTTGCTGCACCCGTATCGATTCGCGTTAAAAACGTAAGGTTTGCCTCTACAATACGCACATGCTCTGCGGCACCCACGGTTAGCTTTTCAGCCATTGCACTGCTTGTATAAGTGATGACTAATACTACTGCTAACAGTAAATTCTTTAACACTTCACACCTCTTTATTCTGTTAGTTAAGGCAAACAGCCCATTAATTACATAATGACTGCCGCTTCAGATCGCATACCATAGCACGATTCTCTATAATTTGAGTTAGGCTCAAGGATGAAGAAACAGATGAAACCGCTGGTAGTTTTCCTATTATTTGTTAGCAGCACACTATGTCACGCTAAAACAGTTGAAATACAAAGCTTTGTTTTTCCGCCTTACATTATGGTTAATGACTAGGGAAAAGCAGAGGGGATCATTGTAGAGCTTATTGAACAAAGTTTTCAGCAGCTCAATGCAGATGCAGACTTTCACATTAGTAACTGGGCCAGAGCTTCGCCAAGGTAAAAAGCCATCAAAGCCAAGGGCTTATTCCCACCATGCGCACTGCCGATAGAGAAGCATTCTTTTATTACCCAGATACTGCCTTTCTATTCTTAGACCAACACCTGATTACCTTAAACGCTTGGCCAACAGACACTTTCTCTGGTGACTTTGCTGAGTTAGATGATTACCGCATTGGTAAAGTGCGCAATGCGCGTATTTCGCCTCCTTTTGACCAAGCTTTAGCCAAACACACTTTCGACGTAGAGAAACACAATAGCGTAGAGGGTTTGGTAAAATCGCTGTTACGCGGTCGTTTGGATATGATAGCGACCGATAGCCGCCAAGCATTATTAGTGGCAGCGCAAGATGGTCAGCCGAACGGTCTAAAACTGATAGAGCCAGCCTTAGGTCAAGTACCGGTATATTTGGCTTTTAGTAAACAACAAGTAGACCAAGAATTTGTGCTGAAGTTTGATAAACAGCTAAAGCAGCTGCTCGAGCAAGATGCTTTAGCTAAACTGGAAGCTAAATATTTACAATGAGTACTAGCCGAGTACTCGATCCCAGTCTTTCCATACAACCTGATAGCCAGCTTGCTTAACCGCATCGGCCACCACTTCAGGACGACGCTCATCGCTAATTTCAAACTGCTCTAAGGCTTTCTCACTGGTATCGGCATAGCCCCCCGGCTGGGTACTCGAAAAGGCACTCATGCTAGTAATGCCCAATGGGATGGCGTGGTTGCGGAAATGTTCAGATTCCCGAGTAGAGAGTGATAACTCTACATCGGGGTTAAACAAACGGTAAGCACAAATCAACTGCACCAATTGTTTGTCGCTCATTACCGATTTAGGCTGAAAACCACCTTCACATGGGCGCAGACGCGGGAATGAAATAGAAAACTTACTCTTCCAATATTTACGCTCTAAATACTGCAAATGCGCTGCAACATAGAAACAATCACTGCGCCATTCATCCAAACCAATGAGTGCGCCAATGCCCATTTTACGAATGCCAGCATCACCCAAACGCTCGGGCGTAGCCAAGCGGTAATCAAAATCACGCTTTTTACCTTTTGGATGAACCTCGGCATAACGGCGACGATTGTAGGTTTCTTGATAGACCATAACGGCATCTAAACCTAAGCTAATCAACTCCGCGTAATCAGCCTCATCTAAGGGTTGAACTTCCATCGATACATGCGAGAAACGCGCTTTAATCTTAGGCAATACTTGGCGAAAATACTCCATCCCCACTTTGCGCTCAGACTCGCCGGTCACCAGCAGAATATGGTCAAAGCCCAGTTGTTTTATGGCATCCAGCTCGGAGTCTAGCTCCACCATATCTAAGGTAACTCGACGAATTTTGTTCCCCATAGAGAAGCCGCAATAATCACATACATTGCTGCACATATTGCTTAAATAAAGCGGTATATAGAATTGTTGAGTTTTACCAAAACGTTGCTGGGTTAAACGCATGCTACGCTGGGCCATTTGTTCCAAATAACCCTCTGCCGCAGGGGAAATAAGCGCCTGAAAGTCATCTAAATCCAGCTTATCTTTCGCCAGCGCACGCTCTACATCAGCAACGGTTTTACTGTTAATATTTAGATGAACGGCTGCGCTATCGTATTGGGCTAATTGCTCGGCAAAACTCATGATATTCTCTATTTACAAGGTATCTAAAAAGGCAGTTAAAGGACTAGATGCCTCGGCGTGGCGAAGCTCAGCGCCTAAACCAGCTAGGTAAGCACTGCGTCCCGCTTCTACGGCTTGAGCGAAAGCTTTCGCCATTGCAACGGGGTCTTTGGCCACCGCCATGGCAGTATTCACTAACACGGCATCAGCACCTAGCTCCATAGCTAAAGCCGCATCTGAGGGCGCTCCAATGCCGGCATCAACCACCACTGGCACATTAGCTTGCTCAATAATAATCTCTAAGAAGTCACGACTACGCAGGCCTTTGTTGGTGCCAATAGGCGCGCCTAATGGCATTACGGCCGCACAGCCCGCATCTTCTAAGCGCTTACACAATACCGGGTCTGCGTGTACATAAGGCAACACTACAAAGCCCTGTTCTACCAGTTTTTCTGCGGCAGCTAGTGTTTCAATAGGATCGGGCATTAAGTATTTAGGATCGGGGTGAATCTCCAACTTAAGCCAATTTGTGCCAAGCGCTTCTCGCGCTAGATTAGCAGCAAAAATCGCTTCTTCGGCATTACGGGCACCCGAGGTGTTAGGCAGTAAATTCACTCCGGCCTTTATTAAGGGGGCCAGAATATCGTCTTGCTGATCTTGCGCATCTACACGCTTCATGGCCATGGTAACCAATTGGCTGCCACTGGCTTGAATGCTTTGGCTCATCAACTCAGGCGTCGCAAACTTGCCAGTACCGGTGAATAGCCGGCTGGTAAAACTTTTATCTGCAATCTTTAACACAAGGTTTCTCTCTTATCCGCCAGCAATGGCGCGAAATACTCGTACTTTAGCGTGGTCATTTAATAAGGTATTTGCCCATTCGCTACGGGTCACAATATTGCCGTTTAACACCACGGCAATGCCCTCTAGCGCCTGCTGGTGAAATGCCAACAGCTGCTCGATATTCAAGGGCGTACCATGCGACTGGATTTGACCATTAAATTCTATATTAATCATACTGTTTCTTTATTAGTGCCACACACTGGACAAGTGAGGTCGGCATTTACTTTAAGGTGAAACCATTCCAGACTATGGGCATCAAAGCTGGAAAATCGCCCTACTTGTGCAGACGGTATATTGGCAATAAGTTTGATGGTTTCTAGGGCTTGTAAGCTACCGATAGTACCTACCACGGGGCCTAATATGCCGGCGTTGCTGCAGTTAAGTTGCTGCTCACTGGCATTAGGAAATAGGCAGTGATAGCAACCTTGCTCAGCCTTGCGGAAATCAAACACCATTAACTGTCCATCAAAAGCCACTGCGGCTCCGCTAACCAAAGGCACCTTAGCCTTAACACAAGCTTGGTTTACCGCATAACGAGTAGCGATGTTGTCACTGCAATCTAACACCACTTCGGCCTGAGCCACTTCCATCGCCAGCAGCATTTCATCCATTTTCCGATTTACCGCTCGAACTTGAATGTTGGCATTTAACCCTTGCAGATGCTGTTTAGCCGCTTGCACTTTGGGCTGGCCAATATCGTCTTCGCGATAAAGCACTTGGCGCTGAAGATTAGAGCTATCGACCTCATCAAAATCAGCCAATACCAATCGGCCAATGCCAGCCGCGGCTAAGTACAAGCTAGCCGGTGCACCTAAACCGCCCATACCAATCACCAATACTTGCGCATGTTTCAGCTTTAGCTGCCCAGCCTCACCAAGATCTTTTAATAATAAATGACGGCTATAACGCAAACATTCATCGTCACTTAAGGCTTGGTCACTGTGCTGGTATTGGCTCATGGTTTGGCTTACTCGCTAATTGGCTGCTGATTGATTCACAATGGCTTCAAGCTCGGCGACCGCAGCAGCTGGATCAGCGGCTTCAGTTATGGCTCTTACCACGGCCACACTGCCCACACCACATTGCCAGACTTGTTTAGCGCGAACTAAATCAATACCGCCAATCGCTACCAAAGGATAATCGTGCATTAAATCGGCGTAGCGACTTAACTTCGCCAAACCTTGTGGCTTAGACGGCATGTCCTTGGTAGTAGTAGGGAAAATGTGTCCAAGTGCAATATAACTTGGTTGCAGCTGGCTAGCACGTAGCAATTCAAAATAACCATGGGTACTAATGCCTAAACGTAAACCGGCTGCCGCAATGTGCTGCAAATTGGCCACTTCTAAATCTTCTTGGCCCAAGTGCACGCCATAAGCACCATGTTTTACCGCCAGTTGCCAGTAGTCATTAATAAACAAACGCGCTTGATGCTGATGACCGAGTTCGATAGCACGAATAACATCGGCTTCTACTGCGGCATCGGTTTTATCTTTGATTCTTAGCTGAAGGGTTTTAACGCCCATATTAAGCAAGCGCTCTATCCACTCAACGCTATCAACAACAGGGTAAACACCCAACTTAGTAGTATCGCAAGGTGTAAAGGGAACCGCTTCCGGCCAAGACTCGCTGAGGCCAAACTGCTGTCCTAGGGCAGTTTGCGCCGACTCCACTCGAGGAAAATGCTCACGCAAAGTTGGCCAACCAAGGTGAGCTAAGTTACCTCTACCCACCACTTGTTTTAAACCTTGATAAACATAAGCTTTGGCTAATACCAAAGCGTCTTCCATAGCAAAGTCATGCGCTAAAGCAGACGCTAAAGCGGAAGCGAGCGTACAGCCAGTACCGTGGGTATGTGGCGCATCAATCATCTGGCTCGACAAGACGATTTCTCGCTGGCCATCGCTAAAGTAGTCTAAGGCAATATTTGGCGTTAACGCTAAATGTCCGCCCTTCGCCCATACCGCTTTTACACCCTGTTTCAGTAACTTAGCACAGGCCTGTTTTAAGGCAGAAACGCTGTTTAACTCAATATCACTTAAGCTAGCAAGCTCGGTGGCGTTAGGTGTAAGTACATCGGTTTGCGCCAACAACGCAGGCAAGGCTTGCATTAGATCGTCTAAAGCTAGGCTCGCGCCAGAACTAGCCACCAATACCGGATCACACACCACCAAGGGCGGCTCAGCCCAAGTGGCTTTGTAAGTGGCCAGTTTATCGGCCACTACTCTTACCAACTCGGCACTGCCTAACATGCCAATTTTAATCACTTTGGCAGGGTTAGTGGCCGCTAAAGCATCTAACTGCGCGGCTAACAACTCAGGCGATGAGGGCTGAATAGTCGTCACTCCTTCGATGTTTTGCGCAGTAATCGCGGTCACCGCTGTAGCACACTCCACGGCAAAGTCGTGCGCGGTAAGCAAGTCAGCTTGCAAACCAGCACCCGCACAACTATCGCTACCCGCGATAGTCCAAATTTGCGGGCGCAAGTTGTCGCTTAAAGGCAACTTAGACTTCATCGCTGGTCTCAGCACGTAGTGGCGAGTGGTAAATCTCGGCACCTTTGTCTCTGAATTCAGCCGATTTTTCTGCCATACCGTCGGCAACAAAGCCTAAGTCAGCCAAAGGCTCGTCAAGTAGCTTAACTTCTAGCTCGTTGGCGTAATCGCGTACCTCTTGCGAAATTTTCATTGAGCAGAACTTAGGCCCACACATTGAACAGAAATGCGCGACTTTAGCCGATTCTTGCGGTAAGGCTTCGTCGTGGTAAGCGCGAGCGGTGTCTGGGTCTAAGGCTAAGTTAAATTGGTCTTCCCAACGGAATTCAAAACGCGCCTTGCTCATGGCGTTATCACGAATTTGCGCGCCAGCATGGCCTTTGGCCAAATCAGCAGCATGAGCAGCAATTTTGTAGGTAATCATGCCTTGTTTTACGTCTTCTTTGTTTGGTAAACCTAAGTGTTCTTTAGGGGTTACGTAACACAACATGGCACAACCAAACCAACCGATCATCGCGGCACCAATACCTGATGAGAAGTGGTCATAGCCGGGAGAGATGTCGGTAATGAGTGGGCCAAGCGTATAGAACGGTGCTTCATGACACTCTTCTAACTGCTTTTCCATGTTCTCTTTAATCAATTGCATTGGCACATGGCCAGGGCCTTCAATGATCACTTGAACATCGTATTCCCAAGCTACTTTCGTTAGCTCACCTAAGGTTTCTAACTCGGCAAATTGAGCTTCGTCGTTGGCGTCAGCAATCGAGCCAGGACGCATACCATCGCCTAAAGAAAGTGATACATCGTAAGCGGCACAAATTTCACAAATCTCACGGAATCGCTCATACAAAAAACTTTCTTTATGATGGGCTAAACACCACTTGGCCATGATCGAGCCACCGCGAGAAACAATGCCAGTAACACGCTTGGCGGTCATTGGCACGTAACGCAGCAATACACCGGCATGAATGGTGAAGTAGTCCACCCCCTGTTCGGCTTGTTCGATTAACGTATCGCGGTACACTTCCCAAGTCAGGTCTTCAGCAACGCCGTTTACTTTCTCCAAAGCTTGGTAAATCGGTACGGTACCAATTGGCACTGGTGAGTTACGAATGACCCATTCACGGGTTTCGTGAATATAACGACCAGTGGATAAATCCATCACGGTATCGGCGCCCCAACGACTGGCCCATACCAGTTTTTCAACTTCTTCCTCAATTGAAGAGGTCACTGCCGAGTTACCAATATTGGCATTTACTTTAACCAAGAAGTTACGGCCAATAATCATCGGTTCGGCTTCTGCGTGGTTAATGTTAGAAGGGATGATCGCGCGGCCACGGGCCACTTCGTCACGCACAAACTCGCCAGTGATGTGTTCTGGTAATGACGCTCCAAACGAGTGACCTTTTTGCTGTTCTGCTAATAAGTCTTCACGAATTTTATCGCGGCCCATGTTTTCACGGATAGCAATGTATTCCATTTCTGGCGTAACAATGCCTTGGCGAGCGTAATGCAGCTGAGTCACTGTTTTACCCAATTTGGCTTTGCGTGGGGTGGGTAAGCTTTCAAAACGGATATGCTCTAAGCCTTCATCAGCTAAACGCTGCTGAGAGAAGTTAGAACTCAGACCGGTGAGTTCTTCAGTATCGCCACGCTCTTCAATCCAGACTTTACGCAATTGTGGCAAGCCTTTATGTACGTCTAATTCAGCGTTTTCATCGGTGTAGATACCTGAGGTATCGTAAACACGTACCGGCTCATTTGGCTCAAGTTTTGGTTCGGTTTTGGTGCCGCCAACCAAGCTATCGGCCAAGTTAATTTGGCGCATCGCTACTTGGATATCGTCACGACTTCCCTGAACATAGATTTTTTCTGAATTTGGAAAAGGTTGGCCTTGCAGATTATTAATATATTGTTCTGCTGCAGCTCGAGTTTCGCGTCTTGACATGACTGGCCTCTAAATAAAAAATTTAAGAATGAGGCTTGTCGGATGTAGGAAAAGTAACCCAGTGTTAAACAGTGTCTAATACACCTAAAATAACAGAAGGAAGCGGTTACTCATCTTGTTCCCTGCGCAGGCATTATCCTGATCAAGTTATACGGATCCCACACAACAGTAGCAACGCTACAAGTGGTCTCAGCCTTTCGGCACTCCGACAAGAGAGCCGAGTATAGGGCTGAAAAAACCAAATCACAATAGCGATATCGAGAAAGGCAATAACGAAATTCGCTGTTTTGTTAAAAAGCCACTAACAAATAGCTAACACAACATAAGCGGTAATTGATTGTATAACTTAGAAGAAACTCTGTGGGATATTGAGCACGTCGCCTGCCGAGACTTTGTCTTCCAAGCTGACTCTTTGGCGTTGTTCTGGGCTAGTCTTTTCAGCTTGAATAGTAATTTTACTTTTCCCAGCACGCTCGGTAAAACCACCAGCGAGAGTAATCGCACGGTTTACCGTTAAACCTGGCTGATAGGGATAAGCACCAGGGCGAGCAACTTCACCATTAATAAAAAATGGTCGGTACTCCACCATGGTCACTTGCACCATTGGGTCCACCAAGTAATCACCTTTCAAGCCATTTTGAATGTGTAATTGCAATTGGTTAACGGTGAGCCCACGGACTTCAATCTCACCCAGAAAGGGATAGCGAATAAAGCCGTCGTTGGCTAAACGCGTTTCCATATTTAGCTCTGGTTCACCATATACGCTCACCCTAAAACTATCTCCCGCAGCTAAGCGGTAATCGTCATTTGCATCGACTGAGGCAGAAAAACATAGCACGCTGGCTAGCATATAAAGCCAGTTCTGAACGCGTACTATGAGTTTTTGCATGGTATTCCCTTGGCTATAAGCTCAGTCTCAATTTAAGACTGGTTACTTGCTTATCATAGGTAACGGCCTCAAGCGTAGAATCTTTATCTCTCCATAGCTGCCACAGAGAAATTTCTAGCCAGCGACGAAATTGATAACTCACGCCAATTCTACCTTCGTAGATTTTATCTTGGCGAGTAATACCAACATAATCATTGTTGTCGTAAGCCACGGTAAAGTAAGTAGCAAGGCGTTCTTGCCAATAGTGCTCCCAATCCAAATTGATATTGGTATTGTCGATCACATCACCATCTTGCTCTGGCGCTTTGGCTTGACGCCCACCTTCCAAACTAAAGGTTGAATAACTACGAGGTGACCAATCGGCCGCTATCGACCAACTCAAATCACTAAAGTCCTCGCGTTCACCTTCTTTAAACTGGCGTTGCTGCCAACCTACTTTAACCCGACCTTTGGTTTTACCTGTTACAGCCCAATCGCCACCAGCGTAGGCAAGTAGGTCGTTAAAGTCACGATTAGCGGTATTCGCTTCGGTGGTTTTGTAATCGCTTTGCGCCGCTTTAAGTTCTGCCAGCAAACGTGTGGCCGACGATACTCGGTAAAAGAACCGAGCGCTACCGTCAAGCAAATTACGGTCGCGATACTGAGTGGTTTCTCGAAAGTTTTGATAATCTAACCGACGAGCATTTGCCTCAAACTCCAACTGAGCAGTGGCACTTTTTACGCCATACCCGTACAAACCATGTAACCAATGCAAGTTGTATTGCACCGGTTCGTCAATCGCGTTGCCTAAACCAGAAGAGATCCCCTCACCACGTTGTTCGTGATTACGACGAAAATCGTAACGTAAATCTGCACGATGCCGCGCCGAGAAATCCCATTGACCATTTAACCGTAAATGATGGTCTACAAAGTTATCTTCTGAGCTATCAAAGTACTCACCCCATACCAGTCGGTAAGCGGCATAATAAGCACTTTTATCTTGTTCAGAAATGGCAGCAATCGCCGGAGATACAATGGTTCCCCAAGACGATATTTGATCTTTATTACTGTTGGTTAGGTTGCTGTCGTATAAACCCAAAACTTCTACGCTGGGTACAACACCTACTCCGTCTGCACTATACCACTTAGCAGGTTGCATGGCGGCCAAACTTTGGCCTGCAATTGCTAGGGTTGGCAGCAAGATGATCCCTATCTTGCGCATCAATAATCCTCCAAAACATATAAGGCTACCTTAGCAAAGGCAGAGGACTAGGCTCAATGCTTTTTGTAAGCCAAGTGCTGAATAAGTGTGAATATGATGTATCTTGGAGTAATAAGCCTTAAAATTGGATCTGCAAACCGATGCTAAATAATAGCGCCACCACAAAGCTCAGCTTAGCGGTAGCCTGCAGCTGCTGATCGAGAATGTGATGCTGGTAATGAGTAAACACGGTGTTCGCTACCTTTACTAAGGCTAAGCCCGGCAATGCAAATAACCACGCTAAACTACTAGGCGCCTGCCAAACCACAAAGACAGCCAGCAGCAATAAGGCAGAAAATACCAACAGCAAATGATAGTAACGCGCTCTGGTTTCCCCCAAACGCACTGCTAAAGTTAACTTCCCCGCTTGCTGATCTGGTTTAAAATCTCGTAGGTTATTAATATTGAGCACAGCCGTGGCTAGTAATCCGTTGGCAGTGGCCACCAATACTACCGCAAGATTGATCGTTTGAGTGTGTAGGTAATAACAGCCCAATACACCTAATAACCCAAAGAACAGGAATACACTAATGTCACCAAAGCCTCGATAACCGTAGGGTCTTGCCCCCATGGTATAAGCCATTGCCGCCACAATGGCTAAGCCTCCCAAGCTAATAAAGCCTAACCAAGCTTGTAAGTTAGCACCCAAACTAACGGCTAACAGGGCTAAACCACTGCCTATCGACAGCAACGCCACAACCACAATGGCGCGTAGCATTTGCTGCTTAGTGAGCAAACCCGCTTGAATTGCTCGCTTTGGCCCCACCCGAGAATCATCATCTAGCCCTTTTACGGCATCGCCATAATCATTGGCCAAGTTAGATAGAATTTGCAGTAACAAAGCGGTGACCAGTGCCAAGCCAAGTACAGCCGCACTAAATTGCTGCTGCGAAAACGCCAGCGCAGAACCTAAAATAATCGACGCACTTGCTAAGGGAAGGGTCCGTAAACGCGCCGCATGAAGCCATGATTTCAAAGTAATATTCAACATTAATATAAGAACTTAGCGTCTATTATTGCTCAGCATCAAGGCTGAGCCAAATCTGACTATGATGTTGTAACAAAAACAGCTACATTGAAACGGTATTCTCGAGCAGGAATAGTTAAGGTGAGACTCACTGCTAGCCAATTTAAGATTGCGATTAACCAGCTTAGGCAAGTGCCTCAGCAGGGTTTTCAGCAGGTTTGCATAAAACTGCCCAAACTCGATTTACTCGCTTGGCTCAATCAGCAACAGCACACCACTCGCGGTTATTGGAAAAATAAACACAAACAACAAGTTGCATTTGTGGGCGCCGCCAAATCAATCTTAGATCTTGAGCAACTGCAATCGGTTTGCGATCAACTCGACCCCAGCAATAATCAATTACGCTTTTATGGTGGCATTGCCTTTGCTCGGCAAAGCGCTCAATGGTCAGGCTTTCCACATCGACGTTTTATTCTACCGCGCTTCGAAATCCGTTGTGACGGCGAATACACCCGTTTATTTATCAATGCCAATTTTGAACATCAGCCAGCGCTTGAATATCAACGCATCGAAAAAGCATTTCTGGCGCTAAAACCAACTCAAGCTTTGCCTCAAGTGAGTTTAAAAGCGTTAAGTCGCCAAGATCAGCCCAGCCGCACCCAATGGCAAAGTTTGGTCGATCAAGTCACCAGTGATGACTTCCAGCAGCATACCGCTAAGGTAGTGCTGTCGCGGCAAACCAATATTCAGCTCAACGCCGAGCTCAACGCCTTTGCCTTGCTACAACAGTGGCAACAAAAAGAACAAAACTGCTATAGCTTCTTATTTCAATTTGATGGCATTAGTAGCTTTTTGGGTTGCAGCCCCGAGCGATTGTATTCACGCGAAGGCAGTCAACTGGTCAGTGAGGCGCTGGCAGGCACTGCACCTCGCGGGATAACCCCCGAACAAGATGCGCAATTAGGCAAACAGCTGTTGGACGATGCTAAAAATCAATTGGAAAATCAGCTGGTCGTTGATGACTTAACCCGTCGCCTTAAAGAGTTGAGCTTACACGTGCGAGCGCTAGACCAAATAGAACTGGTAAAGTTGGATAGGGTTCAGCATTTAAAAAGGCGGATTCAAGCCAGAGTAAGCCCAGCACTAGATGACCGCTCTTTACTGCAAGCGCTGCACCCAACCCCAGCAGTAGGCGGTTTGCCTCGTTCATCGGCGGTACAATATATACTTAAAAATGAAGGATATGCTCGCGGCTGGTATGCTGGTGCGGTAGGTTGGTTAAGTGGTGCTCAAAGCGAGTTTTCTGTCGCTATTCGCAGCGCTTTAGTCACCCCTCAACATTTAAGTACTTTTGCTGGAGCGGGCATTGTTGCTGGCTCTCAGGCCGAACAGGAATGGCAAGAATTGAATCATAAAATCGCCACGGTATTGCAGCTAGTCGACGAGGACGCTCTGCTTGAATCAGAACATTAATATTGCTTGGGCTCAGTGGTTAATAGAAGATTGCACCCGCCACGGCATTACCCATTTTTGCATCGCGCCGGGCTCACGTTCTACCCCCTTAACTCTCGCGGTGGCTAATCACCCAAAGGCAATAAGCCATTGCCATTTTGACGAGCGCGGCCTCGGGTTTTTCGCACTCGGTTTGGCAAAAGCCACGCAACAAACGGTGGCAGTAATAACCACCTCGGGCAGCGCGGTAGGTAATTTATATCCCGCCGTTATCGAAGCCAAGCAAAGTGAGATCCCCTTGCTGATTCTCAGTGCTGACCGCCCACATGAGTTGCTCTCGGTAGGTGCAAATCAAGCCATTGAACAACAAGGTATATTTGCTCATTATCCGGTTTATCAAGGCCAACTGGCCGAGCCAAATCTCAACAATTTACCTCAAGCTATGCTCACCGAGCTAGGCCATGCATTAGCGATTCAGCAGCAACACGCTGGACCAGTGCATCTAAATTGTCCCTATCGTGAACCTTTTTACCCACAACAAGCACAACAAGATCTTCGCCAACATGCAGCAGGTTTGCATACTTGGTTGGCTGGCACTCAGCCTTTTTACCAGCAGCACTTAAACGTAACCTTGGTGAATCAACTTCACGACTGGCCCGCCCTAACCAACAAACAAAAAGTGCTGGTGGTGATTGGCCAACAGAACCTTGAGCAAAGCCAAGCCATCATTGCCTGGGCGCAACAGCTTGGCTGGCCGATAGTGGCAGACAGCCAAAGCCATTGGCAGCAGAGTCACGCCAAACCAGACCCAACTTCGCTAAAGGTCATTAGCCAAGCAGAATTGCTATTAGCAAATCCCAATTTTGCTCTGCAGGTTCAAGCCGAAGTACTTATTCAATTCGGCGATAAGCTGGTATCTAAGCGTTTAAACCAGTGGCTAGCGACATCACCAGCCTTACACTATGTGATTGCAACTCACTCTCAACGTATCAACCCAAGTCACCACATCCAGCAGCGCTGGCAATGTGCCGCTACAGCATGGTTAGCGGCTCACCCAGCAAGTGCGAACAAGTGTAATTCAGAATATTTAGCGCTGTGGAGCACTGCTCAGCAAGCCATTGAACATGATGTAAATACTGTTAAAAACCAATATTCAGAGTTATCGGTTTGTGCGCAAATATCCGCCTTACAAGCCAGCGACTCGGCCCTTTTTATGGGCAACAGCATGATAGTACGAATGTTTGAATTACTGGGGCAGCCCTGTAAAGCCAAGCATTACTTTGCTAACCGCGGCACCTCTGGCATTGATGGTTTAGTGGCCACCACCGCCGGAATTACCGAAGGCCTAGGCAAAGCGACAACACTGGTGATTGGCGATACCTCGCTATTACACGACCTAAATTCGCTCGCACTCGCCAGTCGTAGCAAAAGTAACTTAACCATTGTGCTGTTTAATAACGATGGCGGAGAGATATTCAGATTACTGCCGAACTTAGATGACAGCGTGGATGAAGCCAAACATCAACAACTGGCTAGCGAGTTTTACCAATTGCCTCACCAAACTAATTTTGCCGATGCCGCCGCTAGCTTTAATTTGCCCTACACTGAAGTCTGTAATAACCAACAATTTGAATACGCCTTTCAGCAGGCACAGCGTAATTCTGGGGCAAGGTTAATCGAAGTTAAGTTTGCACCAGGAGACGCCAGCACTCGTTATCAGGCATTATTAGCAGAGGTTGCCAGTAAAGATGCACTTTAGTGTTTATGGCCAAAACCAACATCCTTGCTTGGTGTTTTTGCACGGTTTTTTGGGCTGTGGCAGCGATTGGCAAAAAGTGATTACTGAACTGAGTGAACACTATTATTGCGTGACCATTGATATCCCCGGCCACGGTATGAGTGCCAGCGAGCGCTTAAAACCGCGGGCCGCGTTTAAAGACTTTAGTCACCAGTTAAGTGCTTGCCTAAAACGACTCAAAATCTCTCAGTATCAGCTAATTGGCTATAGCTTAGGTGGTCGCTTGGCACTGCACCATGCTTTATTGGAACCAAAAGGGTTGCAAACACTGATTATAGAATCGGCTCATACTGGCTTAAGCGACGATGATGCGCGACAGCAGCGTTTAGTGCACGACAACCGCTGGGCCGATCGTTGGTTAAAAGATCCCATTAACCAACTGCTGAGCGATTGGTACCAACAAACTGTATTTGCCAACCTATCTGCAGAACAGCGCCAGCAGTTGATTCGAAAACGGCAACAGCAAGATCGCCAAGGCATCGCCGCCGCATTACGCGCCTGCAGCATCGGTTTACAGGCCGACTTAAGCAAGCAACTGGGACAGCTAAAAATGCCGCTAGATTTTATTGGCGGTAGCCTAGACAATAAGTATCAACTGCTAGCCCGACAGTTACAACAAGATTACCCTCGCCTACGTTGGCATAGCATCGACAAGGCTGGTCATAATTGCCATTTTGAACAACCGACACTGTTTCTTCAGCAACTGTCCAGTGTCTTAAATAACCATAGAGAAGAGAATGACTAATATTGATAGCACAGCAGTAAGCTGGCAAGACGCCGACAACGGTTATGAAGATATTCGTTACCATAAATCGGCCTGCGGCATCGCCAAAATCACCATAAACCGCCCACAAGTGCGTAATGCCTTTCGCCCTTTAACGGTACAAGAAATGATGCACGCCTTAAATGATGCCCGCATCGACCCAGAAGTAGGAGTGATTATTTTAACGGGTGAAGGCGAATTGGCGTTTTGCTCAGGAGGCGACCAGTCAGTGCGCGGAGATTACGGCGGCTATCAAGACGACCAAGGCACGCATCACCTCAACGTATTAGACTTTCAACGACAAATTCGTACTTGCCCTAAACCTGTGGTTGCCATGGTGGCCGGTTACGCAGTAGGTGGTGGCCATGTACTGCATATGATCTGTGATTTAACCATTGCCGCAGACAACGCCAAGTTTGGTCAAACCGGGCCTAAAGTGGGCTCGTTTGATGGTGGTTGGGGCGCGAGTTACATGGCACGCATTGTAGGCCAAAAGAAAGCCCGTGAAATTTGGTTCTTATGCCGTATGTATGACGCTCAAGAAGCCTTAGATATGGGCCTCGTGAATACCGTTGTGCCTTACGCCGAACTAGAAAAAGAAACCGTACAGTGGTGTCGAGAAATGCTACAAAACAGTCCTATGGCGCTGCGTTGCTTAAAAGCTGCCTTAAACGCAGACTGTGATGGCCAAGCCGGGCTACAAGAACTGGCTGGTAATGCCACTATGCTGTTTTATATGACGGAAGAAGGTCAAGAAGGCCGCAACGCCTTTAATGAGAAACGCCCACCAGAATTCAGTAAATTTAAACGTAACCCTTAATAACAAAAGCAATTGTTATTGCGGAAAGTAGCCGAGAAATGATAAGTTTGAAGGGTAACGATTTTTGCTTACCCTTGGTAAAATTTGTGAGGACTCGGCATGCTCTGTAATTGGCAAAGCGCCACTCTTAGTCGCTATACTCAAGCGTTGCATACACCACTGCAATTTGGTCCGCTGCAAATTACTCATCGCCATGGTTTATACCTAGAACTTCACTTCACCGATGGTCGAGTAGGTCGCGGCGAAATAGCCCCACTGCCTGGTTTTAGTGACGAAACACTAGAACAAGCCGAGCAGCAAATTCGTGATTACCTGCAAGGACACGCTCAGCGTAAACTCTACCCGAGTGTCGCTTTTGGGATGGATTGCGCCATGGCAGGCTTTCCCCCCAGCTCGCCAATCGTCTCCGGTTATCCCTTGCTCAATGGTGATTTTGCGCATTGCCAACAAATACTGTCCTTGGATAACACTAAGCTGGCAAAACTCAAAGTGGCCCGCCAATCTCCCAAACAAGACGTAGCACTCATTAATCAATTGCTAGAGCACGATCCTGAGTTACGCTTACGCCTAGATGCCAATAGAGGCTGGATCTGGAACCAAGCGATATACGTGCTAGAAAACATTGACTTAAGCCGCATTGATTATATTGAAGAACCCTTAATGAATAGCCAACAATGCGCGCTGCTAGCTCAACGTACTGGCGCAAGTATTGGCTTAGACGAAACCTTACAAGACAGCAGTTACCGTTATCACTACTTTGAGGGTTTACGTTGCTTGGTGATAAAACCCAGCTTACTAGGACCTTGGCGAGTCTGCGCTAATTTGGTCGAGCAAGCTCATGCAGACCAAGTAAGTTGTGTATTAAGCTCAGCTTACGAAAGTGAATTTGGTTTGCAATGGATAAACACCATGGCCAAACAATACACCCCAGACCAGGCACCAGGTTTGGATACCCTAAAAGCTTTTAGCGAGCAAGCAGCCAACATCGAAGTACTGGAAACATTTCAGCATAAACTGTAAACAAGCTGTTAACTTTGCAGCTTCATCAAAAAAACCTCTAATAGAGATCACCCGAGTCGTTTAAGGCTTGTCACACTTTTATCTTTATTTTCAATAAATTAAATATACAAAAAGAGAAACATCCGCTGAAAGTGTTATTGTTTAAAGTGCTAAAAAACTCAATAAGCCATAAAAGTGTGACTCAACTATGATGCCAACTTTAAAGAAAATTTAACATTCCACAAAAACAGGAAAACGTTTTCTAGAGGCATGTCACATAGTGGTGCAGTAAGTGAATATTCATTATAGCCGTACAAAAAAGCGTCATTGGTGCTCAAGGATTAAGCGCCTAGTCTGGTTGTCGAGGAATGAGTAATTGGGATTACCTCTTCAACCTAAAATTAGCTAAAACATTATAAAACAAGCTATATAGCAAGGAGCCAAAACATGAAAAAACTGACCACACTATTGTGCGCAGTCGCATTAGCAGTTTCCGCCCCCGTTTTTGCCAAAACCGTTAAAATTGGTATGGCCATCGATGACCTTCGCCTTGAACGCTGGCAAAAAGATAGAGACTTTTTTGTCGAAAAAGCCGAATCGCTCGGTGCCAAAGTATTTGTACAATCTTCCAATAGCAATGAAACCGCCCAGATTTCACAGATTGAAAACATGATCTCTCGTGGTGTAGACGTACTAGTGATTATTCCTTACAACGGCAAAGTATTGTCTAACGTGATTGCTGAAGCCAAATCTGAGGGTATTCAAGTACTTGCCTACGACCGTTTAATTAACAATGCTGATATCGACTTCTACCTATCATTTGATAACGAGAAAGTGGGTGAGCTACAAGCCGAAGCGCTGATTAAGCATAAAGCTGACGGTAACTTTTTCTTGATGGGCGGCTCACCGGTTGACAACAACGCCAAACTTTTCCGCCAAGGTCAAATGAACGTACTGCAGCCGCTTATCGACAAAGGCGACATCAAAGTAGTGGGCGATCAATGGGTTGATGGCTGGTTAGCTGAAAACGCACTAAAAATTATGGAAAACGCCCTAACCGCTAACGACAACAACATTGATGTAGTGGTTGCCTCTAATGACTCTACCGCTGGCGGTGCAATTCAAGCATTAGACGCACAAGGTCTAGCAGGTAAAGTATATATATCGGGTCAGGATGCTGATTTGGCTGCGAGCCGCCGCGTAGTAGCGGGTACTCAAACCATGACGATCTACAAGCCAATTAAACTACTGGCAACTACCGCCGCTGAACTTGCTGTACAAATGGGTAACGGCCAAATGCCAGAAGCTAACTCAAGCTTAAACAATGGCACTAAAGACGTTCCTTCATTCTTACTTACACCGATTCCAGTGGATAAATCTAACATCGACCAAACGGTAATTGCCGACGGTTTCCACACTAAAGCCGACGTTTACCAATAAAAACGCAGCACTATTCACTATGCAGTAAAAAAGGGTGGGGCCAACGCCCCGCCCTTTTTATTAGGAGTTAAAGATGAGCCAAAGTAGCTTATTGATGATGTCTGACATCGTTAAAAAATTCTCCGGAGTGATTGCGCTAAATGGGGTTAATTTCAATTTAGAACGCGGTGAAGTGGTATCACTTTGCGGCGAGAATGGTTCTGGTAAATCCACCTTAATGAAGGTACTTACTGGCGTTCACCCCCATGGTAGTTACGAAGGACAAATTATTTACAAAGGCGAGCCACTGGTTTCGCATAGCATTAGAGACAGCGAAGCAAAAGGCATCGCAATTATTCACCAAGAACTCACCTTGGTGAAAGAGCTGTCGATACTTGAGAATATTTTCCTGGGTGCTGAAATCACTCACTATGGCGTGTTAGATCACAGCGCGATGTTTAAACTAACAGAAGAGCTGTTGAACCGAGTCAAGCTAGATGTGTCACCCGATACCGTGATTCGAGAGTTAGGTGTTGGCCAGCAGCAATTGGTTGAAATTGCTAAAGCCTTATCTAAAAACGCCGAAGTGTTGGTGTTAGATGAACCCAGCGCACCGTTAACTGAATCCGAAACTCGAGTCCTGTTAGATATTGTAAAACAGCTGCGCAGCGAGGGCGTTAGCTGTGTTTACATCTCCCATAAGCTCACCGAAGTGAAAGAAATTTCCGATCGGATTTGTATTATTCGCGATGGCGAACACATTGGCACTCAAGATGCCGAACGTATGAGTACCGACGACATTATTAGCATGATGGTAGGTCGCGAGCTTAAACAACTGTTCCCGCGTGAAGAACACCCCATTGGCGAGGTTATTTTGAAAGTGGGGCCGGTAAACGCCCAACTCAGCAAAAGCGCCAACTTAAAACAAGTCGATAATGTCAGCTTTAGCTTACACAAAGGCGAAATTTTGGGTGTTGCTGGTTTGGTAGGTTCTGGACGTACCGAGTTAATGCAGTGTTTATTTGGCTCTTACGAAGGCATCTATAAATGTCCGGTAGAGTTAGATGGTAAACCGATTAAAATTCGCCATAACCGCGATGCGCTAAACCACGGTATTGCCATGGTGCCGGAAGACCGAAAACGTCACGGTATTATCCCTATTATGGGGGTTGGCCAGAATATCACCTTAGCCGGTTTGAATATGTTTAGCGGCCTAGGTCAAACGGTGAATGAATCGGCTGAACATGCCTCTATAAACCAATCAATCCAACGCTTAAAAGTAAAAACAGCTTCACCTGAATTAGCCATTAAAAGCCTCAGCGGCGGTAACCAACAAAAAGCCATTTTAGCTAAGTTTTTGTTGTTAGAGCCGCGCATTTTGATCCTCGATGAGCCCACTCGCGGCATCGACGTAGGCGCAAAGTATGAGATTTATAAGCTGATGTACCAGCTGGTTAAACAAGGGATTAGCATCATTATGGTGTCATCTGAATTGCCTGAAGTACTGGGCATTAGTGACCGCGTATTAGTGATGCACGAAGGAAAACTAAAAGGCCTATTAGACAATCAAGACCTGAGCCAAGAAATGGTGATGGACTGTGCATTGGCCGAGGAGTAAGCAAATGTCGAGTCAAGAAACTACCATCACCAGTACCGAAGCTAAGGGAAGCCTGATGAGCAACTTAAAGAAAATGAAGTTACAAGTATTGGTGATGTTTGGCGCTATTGCGGTAATCATGTTGTTCTTTTACTTCGCTACAGAGGGCAGCTATTTAACCCCACGTAACATTTCAAACTTACTACGCCAAACCGCCATTACCGGCATATTGGCAATTGGCATGGTGTTTGTCATTATCTCCGCCGAAATCGATTTGTCGGTGGGTTCAATGATGGGATTATTGGGCGGCGCAGCAGCCATTATGGATGTGTGGTGGGAATTACCGCTACCTTTAACCATTATTCTCACCTTAGGTGCAGGCTTTTTGCTAGGCCTTTGGAATGGTTGGTGGGTAGCCTACCGCAAAGTTCCTTCATTCATTGTGACGCTAGCAGGCTTGCTCGCCTTTAGGGGAATACTGATTGGAATTACCGGCGGCAGCACCGTTGCGCCAACCACCGCCGACATGGGCATTATTGGCCAAAGTTATTTGCCTGATATGTTCTCAATGATTACCACGGTGGGCGCACTCGCGGTATTTTTTGCCTGGCAGGGTAAGCTGCGTAAAAATCGCACCGAGCACAAACTGACTAACTCACCAGTAAGTGGTGATATCTTTAAGTTTGGCTTAATCGCTATTTTTGCCCTGGGTACAGTGTTATTGCTTAATGACTATCGCGGCGTACCCACCCCGGTATTGTTATTAGTGGTACTGATGTTTATCGCCGCATTTATGGCTAAGAAGACCGCTTTTGGACGCCGTATTTATGCCATTGGTGGTAACTTAGAAGCTAGCCGTTTATCGGGCATTAATGTAGAACGCACCAAGCTAAGCGTATTTGCCATTAACGGTTTGCTAGTGGGTGTAGCCGGGCTTATTTTGGCCTCGCGCTTAGGTGCTGGTTCACCATCTGCGGGTACGGTTGCAGAGTTAGATGCTATCGCGGCCTGTGTAATTGGCGGTACCAGTTTAGCGGGCGGTGTGGGTACTGTTTTTGGTGCGGTAATGGGCGCATTTATTATGGCCAGCTTAGACAACGGCATGAGCATGATGGACGTGCCGACCTATTGGCAGTCTATTATTAAAGGCAGTATTCTACTGCTTGCTGTATGGATGGACGTTGCCAGTAAAAAACGCGCATAAGATAACAAGCCAGAGCCTCGCTCTGGCTTTTCCATCATTAGTATCGGCTAAGCGATTAATTAGCCTGCAATAGAACAACACACTTAACTTAAGTTCCCCCTTCAACTTTACTCAAAGCCAAGCGATAAGCGCCTTTCATAGGGTGTCAGCAACAGCGTTTGTTATCTATTGGGAAACTCGGCCATAAATCAGAATGTCGCAGGAGAATGTGGCTTTTGGGGTGAGTAATACCAAGCTTGAGCAACGCAACTCTAGGCCGAGTGAAGGGCAAAGCAATAATGATTCAAGCATACTCAAGTGGCTGAGGTTAACTAACCAATAAGATCCAAATCAAAATAACTATATTGATTTCGACCGCTAGATTTGGCTTTATACATCGCCGCATCTGCATTACGAATCAGCATTTCAGGGTCGGTGCCGTTAGCTGGGTAAAGACTAATTCCCACGCTGGCATACACCGGTTGAATATGTACACCTAAGCTCACTTCCTGGGCTAAACGGCGTAATACGGTGTCTACCACTTCAGAGGCTTCGTCTTCGTCGATAGACTCCAACGCTAACATAAACTCGTCGCCGGCAAAGCGGGCGACCGCATCTTCAGCGCGCACCACATCTCGTAATACCTTTGCCACTTCTTGTAGCAGATGATCGCCAGCTTCATGACCGAGATTGTCGTTAACTTGTTTGAAGTTGTCTAAATCGATAAACACCACGGCTAGGCCACTTTGTTTGCGCTGAGCGCGATTAATCGAGATTTTTAACTGCTCCAAAAACAAACCACGATTGGGCAAGCCCGTTAAGCTATCGTGGCTAGCCATGTGCCGCAGGTTCACCTCATTGCGCTTTAGCTCTTCAATTTGTTTATTAATTTGCTGCGACATTGCCCCAAAAGTTGTGGCAAGTAACCCTATTTCGTCTTTACGCTGGCTAGGCAGCAACCTTTTAGCAGGCAAATTCCCCGTGGAAAATGCCTTAACAGCCACCACCATATTACGAATGGGCTGAGACAATACCTTGGCGAAGAGTAATGAAGTCAGCAAACCCAATAAACTTAGGGCTAAACACACCTTAATCATTGAGCCGGCCAATGAATCGATAATATTGCTCAAGGTAGGCAAAGGGCTTACCAAAGCTAAAACCGCTAATTTTTGACTAGAAGCAGGACCGTAAAACAAAGGAGTAAACGATACAGCTCGCTCGTACCTAATCGCAGCAGATGGGTCCAAAACAAAAGTACGCGGCTGAAAATCACTAAACAACGCTTCCATTTGAGGGAAATCACGCTGCATCAAATAACGATGGCCATAGTGAAAACCAAACTGCTTGTCGGGATTGGGATTAACCAGATAATCGCCCTTCTGGTTCGCTAAATAGATTTCGACTCCAGAAGGTAAATCGGCTTGCAGCAAACTAAAGAGATTTTCTAAACCTACATTCACTACCACTAAGCCAAGAGCTTTACCGCCACTAAATACCGGCGATGCCACTTTTAAGGTTGGCTGATGCTGACCAAGCTCAACGCCTTTTTCGTTATGAATATCAACGTCAGACAAATAGCTGTCTCCGTCACCTAAACGAAGGGTGCGAAACACATAAGGGTAGTGGGCTTTTTCTTCTAGCTGTTCTGTTTCAATGGCAATTAAGCCATCACTTAAGCGATCCACCCTAATCAGCTCTTGTCCAAAATTGTCAGCACCAATAAAACGAAGTTGAAAGTAGGAGTTATTAAGTTTGAGTTTTTGTTTAAAGATATCGGTTAGTTGCTTCGCCAGCAGCGGTTTGTTTGAAGATTGAAAGTATCCGGCAGTTTGTGGAATTGAAGCCAGAAATAGTACATCTTTGGCGATCTCGTTAATGCTGTGATTAAACTCACGCGAGAGAATATGGGTAGTCGTAGCAAGTTCACGCTCAGCGCTTTCAGCCAATAGTTCTCTGCTTTCATGGTAACTAACGGTAGCGGTGACCACCGAAGCCAAAATACCAAACATCGCAAACCATAAACCAAAACGCAGCGAAATTGAGTTGATCATGGTAGCGCCATTGTTTGTAAGGTTTTACCACTTAAAATATTTTCCCAATAATCAGTTCTACGCTGGTTATCCTCTACTTGCTCTAGCCAAATAATCTTATCTTCAGCCACACTGCGAGTATCTTGCACAATGGTATTGGCTAAACCTTGGCGCTCGGTAAGCAACTCACTCACCCAAGGCTCTAGGGTAAAATTAATCCACTGATGGGCTAAATCTCGGTTTTGTACACCATTCGACAATGCCCAGCAGTCTAACCAAGCTAAAGCGCCCTCTTTGGGAATGGTGTAACCAATGTCTGCGCCTGAATCTTGCAGCTTTTTGAGCTGTTGAGCGCCGTAGTTGGCAAACACGAGTGCCACAGATTCTTGGCTAAAGTAATCGAGCGCTTCTTCTGGTGAGCTATAAAAGGTGAGAGCATTACGACGCAATGCTAATAAACGCTCGGTACTAGACGTAAACTCTTGATTGGTTTGCTGAAAAGGGTTGCTAACACCGGCAACCAGACCTGCTAAGGAATAGTTATGTGCGCTGCCATTATAAGCTAACACCTTTCCTTGATATTGCGGATCCCATAATACCTGCCAAGACTCTGGCGGTGTATCGAAGTAATTTCGATTATAAATCAAGCCCATTTCAGAATAGGTATAAGGAATGGCATAAACTTTATCACCACGTGTTGCTCCGGGGATGTCACTTAAACGACTAAAGCGAGGGAGTTGCTTGGTGACGTTATCAATACTGCTTGGCTCGATAGCCACAGCCAAATTAGCATCAATATAACGTTGTAGTTCGGCGGTATTTACCGCAAAAACGTCGTAATCAGCACCTTGTTTATTGCCCATTCTCAGCCACATTTCATCATCATTGGTGATGTAACTCACCTTAACTTTCACTTTGTGGCGTTTTTCAAAGGCAGCAACCATGTCTGCGTCGGCATAACCCGGCCATGCCAGTACTCGCAAATCAACTTGTTCTGCCGCAATCGGTAGGCTAATTAAACTGAACCATAAACCCAAGGTAGATAAAACTCGCAACATTCCCTGTTCCCTAACGTACGTTGAGCTGCTAGCTAATGAGCTTCTTGCTACTAAGCTAATGGAGTGACCGTTAAGTATACGATCTCAAACAAAATAGTGAACCAAAAGTTAAACCTAAGTCAAAATATCGTGAACCACTTTGGTGGGCTAATTCACTGCGTTTAGCGCTGTAGATAGTTGATGAACTCAACACTTAACTACTCGGTCAAATACTGCCAATCCAATAGTTATTTTTCAAGTTTTCTGCTTCAACTTTGCGAGTTCAACGCTTGACCTAATAGCGTAAAGTAATCAACCATTGCCTCGCCTATCAGGCTTAGATGTGCAGCGTCTGGGTATCCACCAGCCTTCGCTAAATCAGTTTGCTTGGTACCATTAACTAAATAGCTATTTTTTAGCTCGTCTCGGCTTTGCACCCACGCCTCAAAAGCACGTGCCATCATTTCGGTAGGTAAACTAAAGTAATGCAGCCCGCGTTTCTTGTCTAAGGCGACAGAGCGCGCTACATAAGGATGTAAGTCAGTTCCTTCATGACTTAACAACACCACCTTAAACAACTGACTTAAACGCTGATTAAGGGGATGCCGGCGCTGTGGATCGTCAACTAACCAGCGGGTTGCGGCAAACTCGTTGGGCCTGGCTGCGCTAATAAACAGTTTATCGGCCATGTAATGATCAAAAGCGTGCCACCACTCATGAGCCAAAGCCCCTGCTCCAGCATTTTTTGCAAGGGCTAAGGTTTGGCTACCCGGAGCATAATGCGCTTGCACATTACGCTGGCCGCCAGTGCCAAAAGCTAAATTTAGGCTATTGCGCAAGCCCAAGGCCTTAGGCGGCAAATTTAACAAAAATGCTAAATCTGCCAAGGCATCAAATACTAAACTGGCCGCGCGCTGCTTTTCTGCTTTGGTCACCCACGCGCCAATCGCTAACCCAGCAAAGCCAAAAGTGTGTTTTACATCGGCAAAATCCACTTCATCCCCATGCCGATAATCTGGGCCACGACGATAGTATTCACGCTGTAAGCCGGTACCTTTGTTGTCATTCAAAGACATCAGTAAGCACGTGCTTGCATTAAGCGTGAGTCAATTTGGGGTTAGCACCGTACTGGTTGCTCTCAGATTGGCTGTCTGAACAAAAGAAGTACAACAACACCAGTACTCCAATGATTGGCACTAACACTATCCATAACCACCACCCTGTACGACCAGTATCGTGTAAACGACGCATCGCAACGCCAATAGAAGGTAGCAACACCGCAATACCATAAATACTGCCTAATATGCCCATTCCAGATTCTACGTTCACCGAGCCAATAGCTTGGTCAACAACACTCAGTAACACGCTCACAATGCTGTTAATAAGCACAAACATCCAATATTCTTTGCGACGAGAACGGCCTGAAAAAACCAAATATTGCTTAAGTACGCCAATGTACCACTGCATAAATCTGCCTCTATATAAACGGTTAAAACTTGCTAGGCACTCAGTGTTATTGAGTAAGCTCTCTGGTGGTTGAACTAACCCGCACTACGCCATCATCAAAATCTACAAAGTGCTTAATGCTGGGTAGCGCATCCTCTTGATGATGAGTCACATACACTAAGTGACTCAGGGTATTTTTAGCCACTAATTCTAGAGCATTAATCACCGTGCTGCGATGCAAAAAGTCTAAGCCTTGGCAGGGTTCATCTAACAACAGCAAACTAGGCGCTTTTATCATCGCTCGTGCAATAATCAATAAACGCTGCTGACCATAGGATAAAGATTTGAAATACTGTTTCTCTAGCGCTTGCATACCAAAAAGTTGCAGCCATAACCGGGCTTGAGCCAGCTCTAATTCGCTGGGCTGTTGATAGATACCAATAGAGTCATAAAGCCCAGACAACACCACCTCTATGGCGCTACAGTTGACTCGGTATTGTAAATGCAGCGCAGCTGATACCATGCCAATACGCTGCTTAACCTGCCAAATGCTCTCGCCAGAGCCACGCTGGTAACCCAAGACCTGAATGTGATTACTGTAACACTGTGGGTGGTCACCAAAGATCAGATTTAATAACGTGCTTTTACCACAGCCATTAGGTCCTCGTACCTGCCAATGCTGGCCTCGGCTTATTTGCCAGTCCAAACCACTAAAAATCGTCTCGCCAGCGTAACTCACACTCCCTTGAGTAATACAAAACAATGGTTCTGGAATATCTTGTTGCTGATGTTGCCGCAGCGCTTCCACTATTGCCATTGACTGCTTCGCGGCCAATCTCTCCAACATTTTCCGTTCTGGATGCTCCTGCCACTGCTCAATGGTGAGTTGTTGGCTTAAACCCTCCTCATCTAACACCGCTACATGGCTAATCGCCGCTGGCAACTCTTCGTCTCGCGAGGTAATAATCACCAGTTGGCAGTACTTGGATAACACCTCTAGCAGCTGCAATAAGCGTTGCTGATGAGCAATATCTAGCCCTGCAAAGGGTTCATCAAGGATCAATAACTGAGGATCGGTTAACAAGGCACGCGCTAGCATTAAGCGGCGAGTTTCACCGGTAGACAACATTCTAAAACCGCGTTCAAGCAAGTGGCTTAAGTCGCATTGCTCAAGCACTTCACTTATCTTTTGCGAATCGCTGCCGCTTATTGCTAATAGCTCGGCCACACTGTGGCCAGCATCACTTTCATCGCTAAAGTCGCTGTCATCTTCTGCCAATTCATTTTCTAGCAACGCTTGCTGTAGCTCTAAGGATACCAGCGCTACTCGCTCTGGTCGGCCTTGGCACTCGCCTCGCTTTGCGCTTAACTCACCATTTAACCAGGCACCAAACAAAGATTTACCACTGCCGCTATGGCCAAAAATAGCCCAATGCTGACCTACGGCTAATTCCCAATGCTTTATGTTTAACTGTCGCTCACCTACCACCAACAGTAAATCTTCAACAATCATTTCGCCTGCCTATCCTAAAGTCTTACATTTAATCGTAACTATCTTCGCTTAGACTGAAGGATTAATACACCGTATTGGGTTAATCATTGAGCTGAACTAGACTAAATCTAACGGAGTTTGAATTATTTATCAGCTTACGCAGGTCTGATAAGACAGATAACATGCAACAGGAAGTGCCGACACTGTGACCGAACAATTAAACAACCAGTCTTCTAGCCCCTACGTATCGCCGGGCATGCCCGCGCTAGATATGAACGGTAAAACCACTTCTTTTTTTGAATTTTGGCCTACTTGGGCTGTTTATATTCCGGTTGTACTGCAATGGCTAGTATTAGGTTTACGCCACCGTTCGTTTACCCTTCCTTTGTTAGCCAACCCTAAACTGCCTCTGGCAGGTATGGTAGGAGTGGGCAAAAGTGAACTATTGGCCCAAGCCACCGGCCACTGCGATGCCGCGGTATTATCTTGGATGAAGGTCAACCGCACTGGCGCGCCAATAGAACATCAAGTAGAAGATTTACAGCAGCAAATGCAACAACGCGGGTTGGCATTTCCGCTGGTAGGTAAACCAGATATTGGCTGTCGTGGTGCAGGCGTAAAACTGCTGCATAACCAGCAGCAGCTGCGAGACTGTTTAGATAACTACCCGATTAATTCAGCGTTAATGCTGCAGAAATTGGCCACTTATGAAGCCGAAGCAGGGGTGTTTTTTGTTCGCCATCCCGATAAACCAGAGGGCGAAATCATTTCGCTGGCACTTAAATACACACCTTATGTAGTCGGTGACGGCAAATCCACCCTCAAGCAATTGATTCAAGCCGATCCCCGCGCCAGTGAGTTACAGCACTTATATTTAAGTCGTCATCAAGACAAGCTTGAACAGGTTATTGAAGAGGGCAGCCCCTATAAATTGGTGTTTGCTGCCAGCCATTGCCGCGGCGCTATTTTTAGAGATGCCAATGCCTTAATTACCCCAGAGCTAAACAACGCAGTTAATCAAATGATGGCTGATTTGCCGGAGTTTTATTACGGACGTATGGACATTAAATTTGCCGACATTGACCACCTACAGCAAGGAAAGAACCTAGAGATTGTTGAAATAAACAGTGCCAGCTCAGAGTCCTTACACATTTGGGATAGAAAAACCCCTTTTCTCGAGGCCATGCGCTCTTTGTTATTTCAATATAAAACGCTATTTGAACTTGGTGCAGCTAACCGCAAGCGCGGCTATCAACCACCCAAGTTTAAAGAGCTGCTAGTACGCTGGAAACACGAACGTGAGCTCACTGCCTGTTATCCAGAAACGGATTAAGGAGTAATCCATGCAGAATAAGAAAAATCCCTTTCGGCTCAGTATGCGCCCGCAGTGGCTAGCACGCATCATTGAAAAAGGCTTGGCACTAAGCCAACTAGCCAAGCACTACGATGAGCGCCCTCGTTTTGCAGATGATGGCAATACTGCCTTACATTTCTTACGTCACACCATGCGCTGTTTAGATTTTTCATTACTGGCCAACAACCCAGAGGTACTAAAAGACATACCGCAACAAGGCCCGCTGTTAATTGTGGCTAATCACCCACTGGGTGGTTTAGAAGGCGTTGCCATGAGCGAGTTATTGTTGCAAGTACGCCCCGACTTAAAAGTACTCACTAATGAGTTACTGGCGAATATTCCTGAATTTGAAGACTTGTTTATTGGCGTAGATGTGCTGTCAGAAAAAGCCGCCAAGAAAAATGCCCGTGGGATTAGAGTGTCTTGCCAGCACCTTTCTAAAGGCGGCGCATTAATGATCTATCCTGCAGGCATGGTGTCGGCGATTAATACTGAAAATGGCCAGATTGAAGACCGTGACTGGAACAATTTGGTGGGCCGTTTAGCAAAACGTTATAAAGCGCATGTATTGCCCTGTTTTGTAAGTGGCCGTAATTCTAAGTTATTTTATTTAGCGGGTTTAATACATCGCCGCCTGCGTACCGCGATGCTACCACGTGAGTTGATAAACAAACGCGGCCGTGAATTTACCATGCAAATTGGCGAGTTAATAAAACCCAAAGATTACCAAGACTTAAGTGATCAACAAGCGGTCACAGACTACCTTCGCGTAGCCACCGACTTGCTGAGTTTACCGCTCAACCCTCAAGCTAAAGTCCTCCCTAAACATCCTCCGCTGCACTTAGTGGAATGTTTACCCAATGGCCGACAAAACTTACGCGACCAGCTAGACACATTAGAAGATTGTGCATTGGTGACTCATCGTAATTTTACCGTTTACTGTGCCCCCTACCAACGGCTTGGCCCAATTATGGACGAGATAGCCTTAGCGCGAGAGGTCACCTTTAGAGCCGCTGGCGAAGGTACCGGTAAAAATCTAGATAGTGACCAGTTCGATCCTCACTATCTACATTTATTTGTGTGGGATAACGACACTCACTGCTTGGTGGGAGGATACCGACTCGGTCACGCCAACGAAGTGGTAGAAAAACATGGTATTAACGCCTTGTACAGCCGTTCGCTTTACGACTTTGATCAAAACTATTTAAAACGGATGGGTGATTGCTTAGAAATGGGCCGCTCGTTTGTTGTACCTAAATATCAGCGTCATCCTCGAGCACTGGATTTGTTATGGCAAGGCATTGGCCATTACGTGGCTAAAAATCCGCAATACCACACCTTGTTTGGCTGTGTGAGCATATCTCAAGAGCACTCCGAGCTCGCTCAAGCCTTTATTTCAGACTCAATGATCTCTGCATTTCGTGCCGAACAACGGTATTTAAATGACGTAAAACCCATTGTGCCCCTTAAGGTAAAAGGCAAAGTGTGGACCAGCAAAGTCCTAGCGTCGTTAAGTAACATAGCCATATTAAACAAGCTGGTCGGCCAATGTGAACCGGGGAAATCGATCCCCATTTTACTTCGCCATTATTTGGCTCTAAATGGCCGCTTTGTCTGTTTCTCAGTGAATAACAGCTTTAACCAATCTTTAGACGGTTTGATTATTGTTGATCTAAGAAAAACCCCTGAGAAATATTTACGCCGTTACCTCGGTCAAACTGGTAGCAAGATATTTTTAAGTAAATGGAGAAAAAATGAAGCAGCTGCGTGAGGCTACCGTGGACGCACTTCAACAAGTGCAGCAACTAGTAGAAGCGAGTGAAGGAACACTCTATAACCAGCCTTCCATGCATAGTGAGTCGGGCATTGGTCGCCATGTACGACATATACTGGACCATTTTTTAGCGCTACAACAGGGTCTTGATAAAGGCAGTATTGATTACAATACTCGCCATCGAGATAGTGATATTGAAAATAACCCTAGCCTTGCGCTGCAGTTAATTCAGCAGCTATCGAACTGGTTTTTGCATCCACAATCGGCAATTGATGAGCAGGCGATTAAAGTGGAATCAGAGATTTCGCTAAAGCAGCAACAAAGTATGCAGTTTGATAGCAGCCTAAGTCGCGAGCTTTGTTATCTCATCAATCATACTGTGCACCATGTGGCTTACGCCAAGTTAGTCGCCAAAGAGCTTGGTCTATTGGTAGACGAAAACATGGGCATTGCCCCTAGCACTGCCAGTTACTTGCGCCAACAGGGTTCTTAAATGTGTACGCTTAGCGTGTTGCGCCTTAATGAGCGCACCCTTGTCACCATGAATCGCGATGAAGCTCGCTTGCGCCATGAAGCAGGTTTAAAACAACAAGCTTCAGCGCTGACCGAAACCATCTATCCGGTAGACGGCCAAGCAGGGGGAACGTGGTTTGGCATTAATAACCATGGTGTGGTGCTAGCCTTACTCAATCGCTACCAAGATCCACAACATAGCCCTGCGCCTACCCGTGGGCAAATCATCCCTCAGGCCTTATTACTTGGCGCGCCAAGCAAAGTAAGTGAACATTTAGCAGAGCAATGCTATCAGGGCTATAACCCTTTTGATCTAGTGTTAGTGGCCAATAACACGAGTGAGCATTTCACCTGGAATGGTCAGCTGCTCAGTCGAACTCATATCAAACAAGCAGCCTTTCAGTTAAGTTCGTCTGCCCTCAATACCGAGCAAGTATTGGCAATTCGTAAACAACGCTTTGAACAATGGCTACACAGTACCCAAACCCGCAGCGCCGGCGCCGTGCTGCAAGATATTCACCTACAACAATGTCGGGATAATCGCGATCACTCAGTATTAATGGATCGCGAAGATGCCCACAGTAAAAGTATTTGTCAGGTAGTACTTAGCTCACACACCTGCGAGCTTAATTACTACCCCGAGGCGAGCTTACAGATATGGCGAGAGCAGCTTCACCAAGCCAACGCTAAGCCACTCGTTACAACGCTAGATAAACAACACCATCAATATTCACTGCTTAACCGCATATTCAGCGAAGAGGTATCATCATGAGAAAACTGCTATTAGCGCTTTTGTTTGTTTCTGGTTACAGTTTTGCCGCCGCCCCCATTTACACTCCTTGGTTTAATAACCTAGCGATAAAGGGTTACGACAGTGTGGCCTACTTCACCGAAAACAAACCAGTAGAAGGTAAAGAAAGCTTTGAATATGAATGGCAAGGGGCGACTTGGCGCTTTAGCAGCGCCGACAACTTAGCTAAGTTTAGCGCCGAGCCTGAAAAATATGCTCCGCAATATGGAGGTTATTGCGCCTACGCAGTGGCCAAAGGTAAGACAGCCAGCATTGAACCAGAGCAATTCACCGTGCTAGACGGCAAGCTTTACCTCAATTACAACGCGAGTGTGCAAGAAAAATGGCTAGCCAAACGCGATGACTATATCCAAAGCGCCGAAAACAACTGGCCAAGCGTTATAGAATGATTGAACGCTACCGCCAGCTAGTTAACCAGCTAAGTCCTTGGCAAATAGCGCTGTTAGCCGCCTTGGTATACGGCGCTTGGGCCGCTTTTGTTAATAGCGAACATGGCAATGGCGTGGCGATTAAAGCCGGTTTAGTGCAAGGCAGTTATGCTTTCGTTTCTACTTGGCTAATAAGCTTTATTGCTAAATGGATGTTACTGCGGTGGGGCTTTAGTCAAACGGTGCGCTGGTCTGCCATGTCGGTAAGTTGGTTGGTTATGTTGGCCATTCCGGTGGTATTGCATACTTGGCAAAATACACCCGACTTAGTCGAGGCTATTTTACCTGGGCTAGCGATTGGCAGTTTGTATTTATGGAGTTATTGCCAGCAATTACAAGCACCGAAGCCCGAGTGATTATTGCTCGTGTTGGGATTTTTTAGCCCCATGTTCTGGCGGCGGGATGACCGGGTTTAAATACGCAAAATCTATTTTGTCTTGCTCTTCTTTGGCTCTGCGGCGCTGCTGCTGATAGGCCTGTAAACGCTTAACTTTATGAGATTGAGGGTTGGTCCATGCCACATACAGCAGCAAACCCAAACTCAGCATACTGGCGGTACTCAACAAAGCAGCAAAGGCTGACTCCACTAAGCTGGTAGCAAAAATCATATTGAGAATGTGTACCACCGCTACGCCGGTCAACATCAAGCGACCATGAAAACTATTATGCAACAAGGAATACGCAGCGATGAGGCTTAAAAACAGCAATACTAAGGCGAATTCAAAACGTAGCGGAAATATCCAAATCCGTTGCAGCAGCAAATTATCGGCATAAGCGTCACTAAAAGCCGTCGCCAAAAATGCCAGTAAAGCACAGATGACATAAGCCGTAATGGCTAATTTTAAAAATTTGGTATGACTCATACGCAGGCACTCACTCCTAGTCAGCCAATATTTATAGTATAAAACATATACGCCTATTAACTGATAAACAAGCTACTAAGTGGCTAGCCTGCGTAATAAGCCCGTTACTCTTGGCTTTCCATACCCAAGAAAAGCATCAGCTCTGCCGCCAGGGCCGCAGAACTAAGTGCTAAACCAGTCACAATAAAAATGCCGATGTATTTGCTTAACACTATACTTAACGCGAGAACCCGTAATAAACGTTCGTTCATCTTCCTCTCCTTGCAACACGCTATAGTGACCCATTGTTGTAAAATTGTTCGCTAATAGATGCGACCAAGCTCACCGCTTTACTCATGAATAATCAGATCAGCTAAGACCATGATCAGTAACAACAAGTATCAAGATAGAAGAAGTAATTGTAGGAATTTTGAACTGAAACAGAGTCGCTATACGTCGAGATCAAGTACCGCTCTATTGCGCCCTTGGTGCTTGGCTTTATACAAACATGTATCGGCCATTTCCAGTAAGTTGGTTGGGTCCAGCACATCATCTGGCTCCACCAATATACCGCCAAGGCTAATGGTTAATACTTCAGAAATCTGCGAGCCTTGGTGCTCAATATTTTGCGCCGATACCTCTTGTACTATCCGCTCTGCCATTTGCGGCAAATCTTGCTGATTAACATCGGAGAGCAATATCGCAAACTCTTCCCCACCGACTCGCGCCACACAATCTTCACTGCGTTTAACTACGGAAGATAGCGCTTTAGCTACCAGCTTTAAGGCCTCATCACCTTGCAGGTGACCATAGCGGTCGTTATAGGCTTTAAAGTAATCAATATCGGCCATCATTACTGCAATTTGCGAGCGATGACGCCTAGCACTAGCAATAGCGCGGTTTAATTCCCGTTTAAACGGTCGGCGATTCACCAAGCCTGTGAGTTCGTCGGTTTCTGCTAATACTTGCAAGCGCTCATTCACTTGCAGTAACTCATTTTGTAGTCGTGCCATGGCTAAGGCATTTTTCTCTTGAATTAACAAACCGCTAATTGCCGCGGCAAACTGCCCAAGTAGCGCAATTTGGTGCTCGTCCCACAGCGCGCAGTAGCTCAAACTGACACAATTAAGCAGGCCAAAGGCTTTGTTGCCATCACTTAACGGAAAACCGGCAAACGACTTAATACCATGCTGTTTAAGCAGCTTATATTCTTCTTTAGCTTGGCGCTTAATCTTCTCTACATCGTTCACAACAATCGGCGCAACATTCACTAAACGCCGCTTAAGTTCACTTAATTGGCTTAGATCTATCGGCTCTATAGGCGCTAAATGACCGGGCACACTCCATACGTCTCGGTAAATAGCCTGCTGGCGTTCAAACTCTAATATCACCACTCGCTCCACTGAGAACAAACTGCCAATCGCCGACGTTGCGCGCTGCAGTAGAGCTTTAGAATTTCTTGGGGTTTGATTAAGAAATGATAGCGATATCTCAGACAGCAACTGGTTGGCTTCGGTTTGCCAATTTAACAGTGCGGTACGTTGTTCTACAGTTTCTTCTAGTATCTGACGGTGCTGATGAAGCTGTTGCTCGGCTTCTAGCCGGGCATCTAAACCACGTTGCAAACGTTGCTGCAATTGCTGCATTGAGCTGGCCACTAAACCAATCTCATCATTACGCTGAATCAGCTTGCTAGGCAACTGTACTATTTGTTGCTCTTCGGTAAATATTTGATCGGCTGCCTCAGCCAAGCGGCGTAAGTCGCCAGTCACTAAGCGCCCAAGCAAAAGCAATATAATCAGGCTCATCAAAAAGGTTTTTAAGCCGTTAGTTAACAGTATCACCAAGGCTTGTTCGGCGATGTCTTGCTTTATTAACGACAAGTCTAAACCAACGGTTAATTGGCCAATATCTCGTTCACGGTAACTAAGCATATAAACGTAGAATTTTTGGTTTAAATTGGCATCTCCAATACCCAAACTAATGCCATCGCCAGAGCTAAGGTTAACCGTGGCAACATATTGCTGCTGTACAAACCCCTGCAGTAGCTCATCTAATAGCTGATAGTCTACATCCCAAATAGCCCGTTCTATGGCCGCCATATTGGCTTGATTGTATTCATCAACCCAGCGCTCTGCATTTTTCACCGCACCAGAAAAATTGAATGCAAGTTGCACTGCCACCGAGACCAGCGCAAATAGGGTGCTGGCACCCACAATTAAAATGAGTAATCTTTTGGCAATGGGAGTGTGTAGCTTGAAAGAACCTTTCACCATAGTCACCTCATTGCACAACGGGGAAATTAAAAGACTTGTCCCGCTCTAGCAACAAGGTATCAAAGGAGATATCGCTCCAGTTTTTGTCTTTCAATTGCTGGTACTCCTGGGTTCCCGGAACCAGCAGTTGAAACATATTGGAATTAACGGTAGCTGGAATAGGTTTGCCCAACTGATGTAAATAGATAAGATTTAAAGCTAAACCTGCAGCACTAAAATGGCCACCGCCTAAGGCACTTATCTCGCCAGTTTCACGCAGCTCTAAGGCTTTTGCTGAGGTATTCACGGTGCCAACAAATATATCTTTTCCTGCTTGTTTACCCGCTTCTTTAATGGCTTTCAGGCTGCCAAATGCCATATGGTCGTTGGCCGCCCACAAAAAGCGTAGCTGCGGATAACGCTGCAATAACACTTTGGTTTGGTAGTAGCTACGTTGTTCGTCCCATTGCCCATAAACAATTTGGCGCATATTGATCGATGTTTGCTGCAGAAAAAACGCCTCTGCCCCCGCTTCTCTGGCCACGGAGGCGGGAGTGGCCTTGTCACCGGAAATAATCACTGCATCACCCCCGCCTCCCTCCGCGGCAGCATGCATGGCTTGAGCGGTCGCATAGCCAATCGCGTAGTTGTTAGGGACTAGGCTACTTAATAAGTATTTTTGCCAATGTGGATTTAGCTTGCGCAAGGCCAGCTGCTCTTCATCCAAATCGTTTAATATCACGACCACATAAACCGCATGCCCTTCTAACAAACTAAGCATACGCGGCAAGGCTTGGCGCTCGTTTACTAACATTAAATAGTCGGGTAATTGCTGGTTCTCAATCATCCATTCAATATACTTGAGCTTAGAGTAGTGATTACGTTCACTATGAAAAGTTTGTAAATCTAGGTCCAGCTGTTTAGCAGCAACGGCTGCAAAGGTGTCTACGTCCTGCCAAAAACTTTCATCTGCTTTACCAGGGTTCAAAAACACCACAGAACCTTGCCCCCATACCAACGGGCAAAACACTAACAATAAAATAACCACGTCTCTTTTCAAATTAAGGCAACCAGCAAGTATTGGTTTTGCTTAGTTAAAACTATAAACCACCCTGCGGATTTAGCCTGTTTAGTTTGTTAAAACTCGCCCTAACCACCCTAATAAACGCAAAAAGCGCCAAGTGGCGCTTTTAAACAAATAACTCAACAAATTCAAATAACTATTTGTAAGCCTGATTATTTAGTGGTGAGCCAAACAAACCAGCAAACATCAATACGCAAGGTAAGGCCATTAACAAGGCCAGCTGTTCGCTACTGGCTAATCCACTCACGCCTAATATGCCTACTAAACAGGCGGAGCCAGTCATTTGAATAAAGCCCAGCAACGCAGACGCAGTACCCGCTTTATTGCCAAACGGCGCTAAAGCGCTGCCCGTTCCTACTGCGATTAATAAACAAAAACCAATGCTTGATACAAATACCGGTGCCATAAACGCCAAGGGATGCAAAATGCTTTGTGCCAGCACCAAGGCGACTGCCGCGCCAGCCATCAAACTAGCCCCAAGCCACAAGCCCACTGTTTGGCCAAGCCACTTAATCACTTGCGGCGCTATAAATGCGGCAACGATGTTAATCGCCGCATTGCTACCAAACCAAAAGGCGTAATCACTGCTTGAGAGCTGCATATCCACCATTAAACGACTAGGTGATTGAGACACATAAGCGATAATCATTGCCATGCCTAGCATCACCAATAACGAATAAAAACGAAAACTGGCCACCCGTAGTACGCTGCTATAACGGCTTAGTGAATACAAACGCCCACTAAAAGTATCACTTTGTGGTTTGGTTTCTTTTAGTGCCAGCAGCATGCTCAAAAACACCAGCACGGCAAAACCCACCATGAACCAAAAGTTAGCCGACCAAGACCACCAATGAGTTAACACACCACCCAGCAAAGGGGCTAGTGCCGGCACGATGCAAATCACGCCATTGAGATAACTAAACATACTTTTGGAGCGCTCAGCGCCAAAGTGGTCTCGTACTCCAGCAAATGCAGCCACCGATAAACAGCTGGCCGCAATGCCTTGGCCCAAGCGGGCAACCATTAATACTTCATAACTGTTGGCTAGCGCTGCAAGTGCAGAGGTAACCAGGTAAAGCAGCGCACCGACCAAGGCGATGGGTCGGCGGCCAAAGCGATCCGCTAAAGGCCCCACAAATAGCTGACCAATGCCAAAAGCAAACAAAAATACCGGAATGGTTTGCGCTATCCACGCCACCGGCACATTAAAGGCTTCGGCCATTTCCGGTATAGCAGGCAAAAAGATGTCGATGGCTAAGGGAGAAAACAGCACCATTAGCATGAATATGGGTAAAGGGTTAGACAAACGCATTAATCACTCCTAGTTCTAGTTGAATATTGTAGAACTGCAGTAATATGAATGATAATGATAGTTTGGATTCACGCTAAGTCCTTTAAGGAATATTATGTCACAGCAATATGACCTAAATTTACTGCGAGTGTTACTCACCTTGCTAGAAGAGCAAAGTGTATCGCGCGCGGCAGAAAAACTATTCCTCACCCAATCTGCCGTTAGCAAACAATTAGCCAAGTTAAGACAACAACTTAACGACCAACTATTTGTTCGCCATGCCGGAGGATTAAGCCCCACGCCGCGAGTGCGTAACCTTGAACCCAAACTGAGGCAATGGCTGCAAAGCGCCAATGACATGATTGAAGCGGAAGGTTTTGAGCCAAGTTCCAGCCAACGAAACTTTCGTTGTTGCTTGAACGAAACCTGTTTTACGACCTTACTGCCGCGCTTTTTTGGCAAATTAATGCAACAAGCACCGGGCTTAAAACTCGATACTCACCGTTTAGACAGTGACAGTATTGATGGCTTAATTAAGGGTGAATTTGATCTTGCGATTATTGCTCGAGACAACGATGAACGCGCCCCTAGTACCTTTCAAACGCGACAAATCCCCGAGCAACTGCAAACTGTAGAACTGTTTACCGAAGACCATGTATGCTTAGTTCGCAACAACCACCCAGTGCTACAAAAACCATGGAACTTGCAGCTCTATTTAGCGCAAGCGCATGTAAATTGTGAATGTGAAGTGGGCGACCGTTGGCTATTACACAGTGTCTTGGCCGACCAAGGCTTACACATTGAAAACAGCACTCTTACTGCGGATTTTTTTGCAGCATCCTTATTATGTAAATCCAGTGATTTAGTGTTTACCTGTACCCGCAGCTTCGCCACTGAAGTGATGGATACTCACCAGCTCACCATGTTGCCCTTACCGGTAGTAATGGCGCCGTTTAGCTATTTACTGGCTTGGCCGCAACATTTAGAGCACGACCAAGCACATCGCTGGTTACGTCAATTCATTATTGAGCATTGCAGCAAAACCACCAAGCCCGTTAATCCTGGTTAAGTTTTAACTTCTTAGCCAAGGGTTCAATGGCTGCGCCTTGGATAAATACCGAATAGAGGACCACAAAAAACACCATGTGCATCATCTCTAAAGCACCTTCTACTCCAGCGGCGGCTGGGATGAGGGCAAACACAATTGGAGTGGCCCCTTTCAAACCAATGGAGGAAATAAATAAACGCTTTTTCCAAGACGCTTTGGTAAAAGGTAAATAGCAAAGCTGCACCGCTAGCGGCCTTGCTACCAACATGAGCAACACACTAGGGATAAGGGCTAGCCATACCACCTCAAGCAACTGTTGAGGGAAGATCTGCAAGCCCAAGATAATAAACATGATGGCTTGTGCCAGCCAAGACACACTATTAAAGAAGTGTTTATTTACTTCTTTTCCTCGCTTCAAACCATTACCAATCACTACACCAGCAACATACGATGCCACCAAAATATTACCGCCCGCCAATTCGCTGCCATAGGCCGCCAGAATGAAACAGGCTAATACAAAGACTGGAATCAATCCGTATTCTTGCAAGCTAATTTGGCGCAGAGCAATAACACATAATTTACCCACTACATAACCAATGGCGAGGCCACCAACAATTTGCAGAGTTAAGGTTTGGCTTATTTCTAGGGCCGATACACCGCTATCAGGCGCTAACGACAAGCCCGTAAGAATCACTACCATAATCAGTGCCACCGGGTCATTGGTGGCCGATTCAAACTCCAGCACCGTATCGGTACTTTCTTTAAGTTTGAGCTTTTTTGATTCAAGAATAGAAAACACTGCTGCTGCATCGGTAGAGGACACCACCGCAGCAAACAACAAACAGTATACAAAGTCGTAGTCGCTAACTAAGTGAAAGATAATCGCAAAAATAAATGAGGTAAACAGCACGCCCAGCGTAGATAGCACTCCGCCTTCTTTATACGCCAGCTTAATATTGCTTATTGGAGTATTAATGCCACCAACAAACACAATAATGTTCAGCGCAAATGACCCCACCAATGAAGTCACTTGCAAGTTGTCGTAAACAAAGTTGAATTCACCGTTACCAATCGACAAACCTACCCCCATAAAAATCAGCAACGAGGGAATACCCAAAGTACGCGAGGGGTGGTGTAATAAAATGCCTACGGCAATCAAGCCGGCGAGGCCAAGTAAAACCAACTGGTAGGGCATGGCAACTCCAAAAATTTTGCACTATTTTAGCATAGCTAAGACTTTGAATTAGTACTGCAAATACACTTTAACAACGCAATGAGACACAACACTTAGTTGGGTCTGCTATGGTTTATTTTATTACTTAGTTTATAACCATGGAGTCATCATGCAGGGTTTAAAATTTTTAGTTTTTTCCAGCCTATTTTTATCAATCAGTGCTCATGCCCACGATTCAACCTTAACACTGAGGATCATTGAAACCACCGACATTCACGCCAATGTGATGGATTTTGATTATTACAAAGACAAACCCTCGGCAAAAATTGGCTTAGTTCGCACTGCTAGCTTAGTGAAACAAGCACAAGCAGAAGTCGCTAACAGTGTATTGGTGGATAATGGCGATTTAATACAAGGTAGCCCTATGGGTGACTACATTGCCAATAGGGGCTTGAATAAGCAGCAAGTTCATCCGGTTTACAAAGCCATGAATACCTTAAATTACGAGGTGGGTAATATCGGTAATCATGAGTTTAACTATGGCTTAGCCTTTTTGGACAAAGCCTTGAGTGGCGCTACTTTCCCCTATATTAACGCCAATGTTATTCGAAGTGACAACCAGCAAAACTACTTCTCCCCTTACTTGATTAAAAGCTATAGCTTTAACGATAAGGCTGGCCAAGCTCAAGCACTGAAGATTGGTTACATCGGCTTTGTGCCGCCGCAAATTATGATTTGGGATAAAGCTAACTTAGAAGGAAAAGTCAGCGCTCAAGACATTAAGCAAAGTGCCGAATTTTGGGTGCCAAAAATGAAAGCAGAGGGAGCCGATATTATTGTCGCGATTCCTCACTCAGGTTTATCTACCGACCCGTATAAACTGATGGCAGAAAACTCGGTCTATTATCTTTCTGAAGTCCCCAATATAGACGCTATTGCCTTCGGCCATGCCCACAGCGTATTTCCAGGTAAAGGCTTTGATAACTTACCAGGAGTAGACAACCAACTTGGCACTATTAATGGAGTGGCTGCGGTAATGCCTGGTCGCTGGGGCAGCCATGTGGGCATTATCGACTTAGAGTTAACACACACCGAAAGCGGTTGGAAAGTTAGCAAAAGCCAATCGTTCAATCGGCCTATTTTTGATAACAGCAGCCAGCAAGCCCTCGCTAAACCAGACCCTAAAATTGTTGCCGCGGTGGCGTCCGATCATCAAGCCACTCGTGATTATGTTAATCAACCTTTGGGCAAGTCGAGTGATTTGATGTACAGCTTCTTGGCCTTAGTGCAAGACGACCCAACCATTCAAATTGTTAACCTAGCACAAACCGATTACGTGCAAACATTGATTCAAGGTGACCCAGACTTAGCCGACTTACCGGTGTTATCTGCTGCGGCGCCATTTAAAGCTGGAGGGCGAAAAAACGACCCAAGTAATTACACTGAGGTGGAAGCCGGCGAGCTTACCGTTAGAAATGCCGCCGACTTATATCTTTACCCTAATACTCTGGTGGTACTTAAAGTAAGCGGAGCAGAGGTTAAAGACTGGCTTGAATGTTCAGCCGGACAATTTAATCAAATAGACCCAATGCAAGCCACCCCGCAAGCCTTAATTAACTGGGGCGAGTTTAGAACCTATAACTTTGATGTGATTGATGGAGTCAATTACCAAATTGATGTGAGCCAGCCAGCGCGCTTTGACGCCGATTGCAAACCGTTTAATCCTCAGTCTGAGCGGATTAAACAACTTACTTATCAAGGCAAAGCGATTGACCCTTCACAACAGTTTTTAATTGCCACTAACAACTACCGCGCCTATAGCGGAGGCTTTGCAGGCACCGGCGAAGATAAAGTAGTGATTCAGGCCCCCGATGAAAACCGCACCGTATTGGCCAATTACATTAGTCGAGTGAGCAAAAGCCAAGGGGAAATAAACCCTACTGCGGATAACAACTGGACATTTGCGCCCTTGCAGTCAAAAAGCAAAGCCAAAATAAACATCTTTTTCGAAACCTCGCCCAGCGACAAAGCCGCCAAATTTATCGCTGATAACGCTATTTATCCGATGCAGAAAGTCGGCTTAGATGATAGCGGATTTGCCCTCTATCAAATCGATTTACAAAGCCATCCTTAATCAAGGTTGCGGCCAGCAGCTTAACCCGCTAGGCCGCAGTTTTACTTTACCATGCCAACAGTTTTAGATATCGCTCACTGCACGGCATCTAAAACTGAACTTTTTTGCTTGTTCATCAACAATATCCAAGGAAAATAGAGCGCAAAATTCAAAAGTATGCGATTGTATCCGCAGACGCATTCACGGAGGATCAGAATGGCGAATCTGTCGTTTAAATTTAAACTACTTATCAGTATCACTGTATTATTTATTGTTGTGTTAACCAGCATGTTAATGTTTGGCGGAGCCTCGCTCAGTGCCGAACAAGCGGCAGCCGCTAGCCAGCTAAGTGCTGCAGAATTGCAGGCACTATTTGCTCAAACGGCAGCTGACGCAAAAGGCAAGATGATCATGATTTCTGCGGTTGTGGGAATCATCGCGCTATTTATTGTATCTCGTATTGTGCAGGGCTTTTTGGAGCCACTCAACGCCATAACGCGTCGCATTGGCTACCTTGCCGGCAAAGATGGTGATTTAACCTTAAAGTTAGATATTCAAAGCCACCAAGAACTGCTTGAAATGTCTACGCAGTTTAATGCCTTCACTGAAAAGCTACGCCTGATGATTACCCAACTGCAACAGCAGTCTGGCCAACTCACTGAAGGCTCAAAAACTCTCGCTAAAAATGCAGAATCTGCCGGAGAAGCTAGCCGTTTACAACGCAACGATACCGACAACGTAGCCGCTGCCGTAAACGAAATGTCTTCTACGGCTAGCGATGTTGCCGGCCTTGCTCAAGGCACTGCCAATAACGCCCAACAAGCTGAACAACAGCTCAGTAAAACTCAGCAAGAGTTTCAAAACTCGGTTGAGCAAATTCGCGGTGTATCCACCAGCATGGAAGGCATTAGCGAACGTATCACTAAAGTGGCCGGACGCAGCCAAGACATTAATAGCATTCTAGAAACCATTCGCGGCATTGCCGAGCAAACCAACTTATTAGCACTGAATGCAGCGATTGAAGCAGCGCGAGCAGGTGAGCAAGGGCGTGGTTTTGCAGTTGTTGCTGATGAAGTGAGAAACCTAGCAGGTAGAACACAAAGCTCAACTGAAGAGATTAATCAGCTCATTCAAGCGCTACAAAGCGACGTGAACGCAACGGTTGATTTAATTGCCACTAGCCGTGAGCAAGTGAACACCACCGCTGTAGATACTGAAGCCAGCTACGAGCAGCTACACACTGTAGTAGCAAGCATTACCGCAATTAACGACAATGCCGTTCAAGTAGCAACAGCTGCCGAACAACAAAGCCAAGTCAGCGAAGAAATTAATCGCAACATTACCGGCATTGGCGAAGCGGCTGGCGTACAGAACTCATTAGCGCATGACATAGAAACCATCAGTACTGAGTTGTCGCAAGTGGCTAAGTTAATTGATAGTCAGCTTTCTACATTAAAAGCGTAAACCTAGTTCTAGATGATAAAAGGCTGCCATTGGCAGCCTTTTTTGTATCAGCATGGCTTAATCTTGATTCTTTATCACAATGGTATTGGCCATACGGTCGCCTAAACGGCGTTTTCCTTGAAACAAAATAAAAATCGCGTCAATCCAGCCAATAAATGGACTCAAAATATTCCGTCCAAAAGACTGAAAGTAACTACAATATGCGCCGCTGTCCTTATCAATGACCGTGATCCTTAAAAACCTTTTGGCAATACTTTGGCCTTTAGGCAAACCATCAGATAACAAAAAATAGCTCGCAGCAGCGAATAGCGCTATCCAGCTAGCATTCTCCGTATCGTTAACCACATAGCTGGCCAACTTTAAACAAACTAAATACAGCAAAACACTGATCAAGCCATCAATCACCTGTCCGACATATCTACGCCCAACAGACGCTAATTTTGTTGAGCTTAAATGTTGAGGCTTAGCCGCTAAAGAGTTTCCGTAGGTATCTGCGTCATCTATGTCTGATAAGCTCGGTTCAATTCTACTCATTGTTATTCCATTAACTAATACACTATTGATATTTATACCACTTATAAGCGTTATCTTCACTTAACATCCCGCTAGCACATGCTTTTGCCAATCCAGCCAATACCTCTTATCTCAGTGCTCTTTTACCCAACTAACTGTCACGATTTGCTATGGCGCACAAAATACCCACAAACGCTGGTCTATCCTTACAGTGAAGACGTCTAAATAAGACGCCAAAGAACTGAAAAGAGGACCCAACATGACCATGACTCTGCAGTTTTTAGGTGCCACCGAAGAAGTCACCGGCTCTTGTCACTTACTCACGCTAGATCAACACCAAATATTATTAGATTGTGGGCTTATTCAAGGCAGCAAAGCCGATGCTATGCGCAATTATCAAGACTTCCCCTTTGATCCCAGTAGCATCGACGCGGTCATTCTTAGCCACGCTCATATCGATCACTCTGGGCGTATTCCCCAGCTAGTCAAAGCGGGTTTCACCGGCCCTATATACACCCATAAAGCCTCGGCAGAACTTTGCGAAATCATGCTTAAAGACACTGCAATGCTGCAAGCCCGAGACACTCAAAGGCTTAACAAAAAGCGTATTCGCAATAACTTGCCTGAACTTGAAGCCTTGTTTGATGACCAAGATGTTGCACAAACCGTAAAACAATTTGTGCCGCTAAATTATGGCGAAAAGGTAGCGCTGTTTCCGCAACTCAGTGTGCGGCTTTCTGATGCCGGGCATATTCTAGGGTCGGCGATTGTCGAGTTATGGCTAAGTGAAATAGGTACTCGCAAAAAACTCGTCTTTAGCGGTGACTTAGGCCGAGAAGGCATGCCTATTTTGAATGACCCTGTAGCCATTGAGCAAGCCGACTTGGTGCTAATGGAAAGCACTTACGGCAATCGCTTCCACCGCTCGTGGGACGATACCATTAGTGAGTTGGAGCAGATATTTTCCGCCGCCATTAGTGGCAGCCAAGGCAATATACTACTGCCCGCATTCTCGGTAGGGCGCGCCCAAGAATTGCTGTATTTATTCCATCTTTATGCCAAACAATGGGACTTATCACGCTGGAAGATTTGCTTAGACAGTCCCATGGCGATTGAAGCAACCAAAGTGTATATCAACAATTATCCGGTGATGGATGATGACTTCAAACGCTTCACTCGTCAGCACCCTGGCGAACATCCACTGTTGTCCAATGTAGAATTCATTCAAAGTACTGAGCAATCAATGGAGCTAAACGAGGTAAGTAAAGGCTTAATCATTATTGCAGGCAGTGGCATGTGTAACGGCGGCCGGATCCGCTGTCATTTAGAGCACAATTTGTGGCGTAGCGAATGCGATGTGATTATTTGTGGCTACCAGGCAATCAGTACACCTGGGCGTATGTTAGTTGATGGTGCCGACCACCTCACCATCCGCGGTAAGCCTGTAAAAGTTGCCGCAAAATTACATACCGTGGGCGGTTTATCGGCCCATGCCGATCAAGCCGAGTTAATTAGCTGGTATCAACAATTTGTAGATTCTCCACCATTAATATTAGTGCACGGCGAGACCAGCGCTCAGCAAGGACTTATTGATGCTATACGGGAATCACCGGCCTGTCAGCCACAGGCTTTAGTCGCAGCCAAACGAGGTGACAAGTTAGATTTAGGCGCTCTACCCGAGCTAGTCTGGTTGCCTTAGCGAACAAAAGTGTTACCTAGTAAAAAGGTGCGTTAGCAAGCAGTTATTGGCTGTTGTGAGAGGTTTAACGTTGACCTTCCCCAGCTTAAATGATAATTAAGTCACTTTGATTTCCCATAACTATAAACGTAATTTTTCTATGAATCTCAGTACATTAGCTATTTCGATTATGAGCTTAAGCATTATTGCATGCTCATATGTAGAGCAAGCGGCGGTAACCAAAGCAACATCACCCCCTCCTTCGTTGGTAGGCCTTTGGGGGAACTCTGACGACCATGGTCAGTCGGTATGGGGCTTCGATCAATTTAATGCTGACGGTACAACGCTGAGTTGGGGAGTGATTCCAGATACCTATGCTGACTTTAGAATTGATGGCACCTATGAGATAAGCGACACCACCGATAAAACGCTTTGCACCACCATTACTAAATCAACTATTCCGCAAATTATGCCTATTGGCAGTATTTGGTGTGATCAGATCATTTCAATAAACGAAAACGAGCTATTGTACATAGATGGTGAAGGTCAACAAAACATACTGTACCGACAAAAAGTAGGTAAAGCTTATTACTAATAAGCCTTTGGCTGAACTTAAATAACATAGCCATACACCGTGGCAAAGTGGCATGCGCATCCGGCCACAACAAACAGATGCCAAATGGCGTGAGTATAGGGTTTATGCTTAGCGACATAAAACATCGCGCCCACGCTAAACAGCAAGCCTCCGGCCGCTAACAGCCACAACCCTTCCGCTGCTATATGTTGATACATAGGGTACGCCAAGGCTAACGATAACCACCCCATGGATAAGTAAGTGGTAAGCGAGACTTTAGGGAAACGAGTACCAGTGAGTAACTTAAAGCCCACGCCAAAAGCCGCTAAGGTCCATATCACTATCATCGAAATAAGCGATAACAAACCGTCAAACGACACCAGTAAAATCGGCGTATAGGTGCCCGCTATCAGTATATAAATAGCCGAATGATCAAACAGTTTTAAGCCGGCTTTCCAAGTGTGTTGGGCCACAGCGTGATACAAAGATGAGGCCAAAAATAACAATATCAGTGAACCGCCATAAATACTCACCGCGGTTAATTCCATAACGCCATCCGCTTTAGCAACTAACATCACTAAACCCACAATCGCTATCAGTAAGCCCAATACATGAGAGATCACATTGAGTTGTTCTTCTCTAGCGCTATAGCTAGTAGCCAGCATTTAATTACCCAAACTATTATCTACTTTTTATCACCATAATATTTCAGCGTACACATGTACACTGAAATATCATAACCATTTTCTTTCACCACGATAAAGCCGCCAATAAGCACCTCTAAACAAGGATTTAAAAGCAAAGCTAAACCAATGAAAGTAAGTTAATTAATCAATCTTTATTGTTTAAACCGCTATCTTGATAGCTGCTTTAGACGCCTAGAAAAACATTCTGTTTAAAGCAGTGCCAACAAATTCACTCAGCTTGCCTATACTCAAATTGCACAAAAGTGATAGTTATTCACCCTGTTAAGGCAACGAGATGAAGCATCAGTTACCCCTAGAATTAGCGCAATCTTTGGCACTAAGCAAGGACGTTAGCCAGCTGCAATTTCACCAGCTACTGCAAAACATTAGTGACGACCCGCAGCTCAAACAATTTGCCCCAGATGGTATTTGCCAAATTGATCCACGCAATGGCAACTTAGTAATCTACAATTCGGCCCGGGCAAAACGGGTGCACACCACCACTAAACCTAGCCACCATCAAAACGATACACAGTGCCCAATTTGTGAGGGGAAAAGCGCCGATATATTAGATATTGCCGAACACAGCGAAGGCTTTACCTTTATCAATAAAAACCTCTATCCCATCTTCCACCCGATTCAAGATATTCCTCAGGAAGAAGCCGACTACTTTCTGCATCAAGATCCAGAGCACCAAGGCCGCGCATCTTATGGCTTTCACTTACTGCAATGGACCTCATCTTTACACGATAAAGATTGGCAAAACTTGCCTTATGCCGACGCCCTTATCAGTTTTGAACGCTTGGCAATATTAGAGAAAAGTTTGCTTTGCCAACCTACCGACTTTATGGCGCGTTCAGAAACTCAGCTTAACCAAGAAGTGGTGAGCGGCTATGTGTCGATCATTAAAAACTATGGAGCGAGCGCTGGCGCGTCTTTGGTGCATGGGCATCAGCAGATCGCTTACAGTAATATTTTGCCGCAGCACTTTTTCAACAATTTGCGTTTTAGAAAACGCCATAACAAATCCTTTAGCCAATACATGATTGAAGAAAACCCGCCAGAATTGCTGATCAAAGATTACGGCGAGTGGCAATTACTGGTGCCTTATTTTATGAAACGACCACTAGACATGTTGCTCATTTTAAAAGACGCCGACAAACGCTATTTACATCAGTTAAATCAAGATGAACAGCAGCAGGTGGTGTTGGGATTACAGCAAGCCATTCAAGCGATTTTGGCTTTAATGGAGCAAATGAACATATTGCCTGCTTACAACATGATCATTAACAATGGGCCAGGCTGTGGCTTATATGTGGAATTTCTGCCTAAAACTCAAATGATGGGGGGTTATGAGCAAATTGGCTTATTTGTTTGCCAAGATAATGCCGCTCACTCCGCCGAACGACTCCGTGAGTATATAAATGCGGCAGACTGAGCAGGGCAACTTCACTTATTCACGCCTAAATAAACGGGCAAATAACAAACAAGAAAGGCAAGTAAAAATAAATTAAATCAATCATCTATAAATAATTCAAATAGATTCGTTAAGTTACGAACCACCGCATTGTTAGTGTAATAATCTTCCCGCAAAATCTGCGCAAATGGGCAACTTATAGCCCATTCCTTTTGTATTAAATAGACCAATTGCAGTAGCGAGAACAGTATGGAAATATCTCACCCAACCACCATAAGAGTGGGTAAAAATGACTATGACTTCGACATTATTTCAATAACAAAAACCTATGGTGGTTCTAAACACTTTAGTGATGGTATCAACATATATCTAGAAGATAACAATGGCAAAGTAGAAACAATGGGCGTTGATTTTAAGCCTGATATTCCGCCAACTACTCAGCATATTTCAACCCTATGGGGTGAAGACAAAAAAACTAAAAAAACCTTTCGTTTTGGCTACTACCTGCATTCCAATGACTTCTTGGGTTATACCTCTCAAGCTAATCTATTAAACGCTGCCAAGCGCATCATTCCACTGCAAGGCTTTGCCGCAAAACTAGAGAAGTGGAAGCCGTTAATCACTGGCTTTTTAGCACTACTGTTTGCTTGGAGTGCATTCTGGGCTGGCGCCAGTATCAGCCGCTACGGAATAATGTCTTTCTTTCAATCAATACCTTATATATTGATCGACACCCCTCATTTAATTAGCAACTTTTCTGATGCCGCGCGCTACAACAATGTTAGCTACGGTTGGGCATTCATGGGCGCTATTGCCGGTTTTGTGCTCAGCAAATTATTCATTGGTATTCCGCTTGGTCGGCTGCGCAACAAGATGCGCTTAGCCTTTGCTGGCTCGCTAAAACAAGAGCTTATCAAAGCTTTTGAGAATACTAAGCAAGCAGCACCTGCAGCTCCGGTTTCTGGCAAGCCTAGCTCAGATGCAACAACCGACGCCGACGGCTACCAAACTCTTATTTAATCCAAGATATCGATTAAGGAAATAACATGTCTTTTGAACATGGTTCTCTCAATTTAGGGATCCGCAATCCCTTTCGCTTTGAAGGTACCTTGCGTGCCATTCGCGGTGGTATTACCGCATTTCTTGGTTTACTCGCGCTACTAAACGTTGCGAGCGCAGTGCAAACCCACCCTATTACTGGCTGGACCTACGCACTGATTGGCTTTTTATTAATGGCTAATGGCTTATGGACCTTAGGCCGCGGCTTAATGCAGGTTATGCGCTTTTACGTTGGACGCTCAGCGCCTACTTCGCTGTCGTTTAACCATGCTAAGTCTGAGCAAGATAGCGCCAGCCGAGAAAAAAGAGATGTGGCCTACGACCAGCAACAAATAGAATCTATGTTGGTTGGCAGCAAAAACTACACCTTTAAAGAGCCGGTTGGCTTAGTGGCGCGCTTACTGCACACCTTGTTCCCCAAAATTACTTTTGTGCCTTACCCAATTCAAAACCTAGCACAGCGAATTACCGGCGCCTTAACGCAAACCCTCGTCGCCTTATTCATCTTCGCTATTTTAAGCTTTGTCACCTCGGTAGGTTTAGCGGGTGGAAACGCTACCTTGCTCATGCCATTTTTTGCTTTCACCTTGTTATGCTACATCGCCTTAGTATGGTTTAGAGCAGGCAGACCGCTTAATCGCCAGCTTGGTCGCGGCATTGAAACCGTCAGTGCATTGGGTTTTGTAAAAATGGTGGTGATCTGTAGCTTAGTCCCGGTCATTGTAAACTCTTTACTAAACAAACTGTTTCAATACGAAGACACTATGAAAGCCGCGATTATCGACAGCTTACGCGGCGTAGAACTAGCACCAGAGCTATTGAACCGTGCCGAAGCTGAAGTCGCCAACATGGTTAACCTTGCCTATAACAGTTATAGCAACTCAACCTGGTTAGGTTTGATCTTTGTCTTCTCAATTATCAGCTGCGCGCTGGTTCTTGGCCTTACCGCTTTGCGTGCCAGAGAAGCCAATCCAAGCACCGAGATTACCGACAAACTGCCTCGCACCAGTGAAGTAGGTGCGCGACCAATGGACATTTTCAACGAGTTCACTCACCAAGTGATGGAACGTCGCCGCTACATGAAAGTGCCCAACCGTGTATATAAACCTTTAAGTGCTCGTCAAAACCCAAACAATGGTGAATTTGACGGAGAAGTCATTCAGGAAACCCAGCCTAAAACACTGGATAAAAATGATGAGCCCGTCGCTAAAAAGCTGCGCATTATTACCACCAGTATCGCTCAAGCATTATTGCTGCTAGCCACCTTGTTAGTGTTTTACAGCCTAACGCCTGTAACAACCTTTACCGATTACTTTGATGGCATTGATTTCGATGCCTTAAGCAATGAACAAGGTAAAGAGTTGGCGCTTATCAGTATTGAGAGCTTTTTCTCAGTATTAGGAGTATTAGCAGCCGCTGCCGTATGTGGTATTTTTGGCCGCTTACTAAGCAACCTAAGTCACCCCTTCTGGAGTGAGATTCAGTTTGAATCAAGCTTGGTTTATTTCAAGTGTAAGGGCACAGTTAAAGAAGATACCCGTACCTTTGGTAAAGGCTATAACGACAGCACCAGCCTAGAAACCAGCGTATTCACCTCTACTATTCAGCCACGCTTGTTTGTTACTCGTGTCATCAGCTCTACCTTTGCAGGTATTGGTAACACTAATCTAATGTTCCCACGCCACATTATGACCATGCATGGCGACGAGAACTTAGCCGACGAGTTACATCACGAACTAATGCACAGCATTACTGGTCGAGCAGGCACAGCCGCCATGAATGATGAACAGCGCAAAGTGATTGACGAGTACAACAGCTCAAACCTAGAGATGAAAGCAGAATCAGCACCAGAGCGTTTAGCTAATCGCAGCAGCGAATTAAGCTTAGACGCACCTAAAGCACAAGCTGCTTTAGCGCAAAAAAACGATGCTGAAGATGAGTTAGCCACCGAGGCCGATACTCACTAAGCCACTTAAGCCAGCAGCCTTTTCGGGCTGCTGGCTTACTTTTTACTTCGCTCCTCCCTAAACCAGTAATCCCTATTGGCATCATCTAAGGCTTGAGTTCGCTGGCATACTTCAGGCAAACTCTAAATAAGTCTTATTTAACCACAGAGTTGCTTTCCTTTGTCTCAGCCTAGCAATCAATTACAAACTCAATTTGAACGGCTAAAACGTAACAAGCTGTTTGAGCTATTTGTTATCTCGGTGATCTTGGTATCTGCTCTACTGATTGGTGCCAAAACCTACCCGCTGCCACCTCAAGTAGTTACAGCAACGGTGATTCTCGACTACCTCATCACCTTGTTTTTCCTGATTGAGCTTACTATTCGCTTTATCGCCGAGCCCCACAAAAAGCGCTTCTTTAATAACTTCTGGAATGTGTTTGATACGCTGATTGTATTGGTGAGCCTCGTCCCGATAGAAAACTCTGAACTAGCGGTTATTGGCCGTTTAATTCGCGTATTTCGGGTGCTGCGCATGGTGTCGATTATTCCCGAGTTACGCATTCTGCTTACGTCTTTGGTTAAAGCATTACCGCAACTAGGTTATGTAATGCTGCTAATGTTTATCATCTTCTATATTTATGCCGCCATTGGTAGCACCTTGTTTGAGCAAATAAACCCTAATCTTTGGGGCGATATTGCCATCTCAATGCTTACGCTGTTTAGGGTAATGACCTTTGAGGATTGGACCGACGTAATGTACGAGACCATGGCGGTGTACCCCTTAAGCTGGAGTTACTTCTTAAGCTTTATCTTCCTCTCGGCTTTTGCCTTTCTCAACATGGTAATTGGCATTGTGGTGAATGTAATGGAGCAAGAACACGCTAAAGTAAGAGAAGAAAACAGTGTGGCAGAAGGCACCAACGAGCCTTCGTTACGCGAGTTACAGCAAGAACTAAAAGAGATAAAAACCCTACTCAAGCAACAAAAGTAAACCGCTTAGTTAAAGGCTTAACAAGCTATGTTGTTAAGCCTTTTTTATACGCCAAACAGAATTTTCGAACAAATACTAAACCGACACTTGCTCTAACCTAAAGGCTGGTTAATGATAACTATTCGCAACAAGTGTTTGGAGAGGACTATGGCTCATCAATCGGCAACACCACCTAGAATCCACATGAGCTTGTCGGTCGACAAACTACAACAGCTGCTGGCCTCAGGAGCGATTTGCATTAACGACTTGTCAGACATTCAAGCAGAAGCAAAACCCATTCTGTGGAAAATGTGCCTGCAAAACTGTAAATCAGGCGCTTGTGAACGACGACCAAAAGCAGTCAACGATGGTGTGACTCTCAAAGTTAAGAATTTAGACTAAACAAAATGTTAGTCCCTAAGCTGAAATTCAAGTTGCTTTAGTTAACTTGTTATCATCCCTTTACCGCCTACCCCTCTAATACATGCTTTAGATTTGTTAGCAGGCAAAGCACAGGGGTTATTAATACCTGTATTCAAAGGTACTTGTATAACTCGCCACCAACCACTAATAATTTATTTATCATTTTATACCGTAGGTAGCTGATGGCAATATTAAAAAGTGATATTCTTGCATTGTTAAAATAAACCTTAATAGGAAAAACGCCTTGTTTAAACAAGGCGTTTTTCCTATTAAGAAGCTGTTATATTTCAATCAACAAAAGGACTTTTAAATGAAAAAAATCACACAGTTTATTATAGCGTTGACCCTATCAACCTCTGCATATGCAGCCGACTTAAGTGAAAGTACATTACAGGGAGAGTGGCTAGTAGTTGAGTTTATGGGTAGTCCTGATGAGGATAATACTAAATGGCAGTTTGAAGGGAATCAGTTCTATCAAAAAATGGGAAATTCTAGAATGAGCCCAGACCAATTTGAAATAAAAGAAGGGACAATTGATCTAGATTACGCGAAAATTGAAGTAACAAGCTTCGATGGTAAAAATATGGAAGCAATAATGGCTGACTTCAAATATCGATTGATTAAGCAGTAAATTTGGCAATACATTAATACCCTCCTTGATAACACGCTTTGTTAAAAAAGGTTAGAAATTTAGCAATAAGCTACCAGAACATATAAAAAAAGCCGCTCAAGTGAGCGGCTATAACATTAACGCGAGTTAACTTTTTAAACGCTCATCCAACGTTTTACGTCGGCTTCATCTACTTCATCTTTGCTGCCTTGCAACACTACGTTGCCGCGATCTAACACGGTGTAGTGGTCAGCTAAAGCTACCGCAAAATCAAAGTACTGCTCTACCAATACAATCGCCATTTCGCCGCGATCGCGCAGTAGTGCTAATACCTTTTGAATGTCTTTAATAATTGAGGGTTGAATACCTTCGGTGGGTTCATCCAACATCAGCAACTTAGGGCGCATGATTAAAGCTCGCGCAATGGCTAACTGTTGTTGTTGGCCACCTGACAAATCACCGCCACGGCGCGCTAGCATTTGCTTTAACACTGGAAACAAACGGAAGATTTCATCGGGAATAAAACGCTCCGATTTTGGCAATACCGAAAAACCCGTTTTAAGGTTTTCTAATACCGTAAGTTGGCCAAAAATCTCACGCCCTTGCGGCACTATTGCTATACCTTGTTTGGCACGTTGCGCCGCCGACATTTTGCTTATGTCTTTGCCGTTAAACATGATGCTGCCCGCGCTAATACTTTGCTGGCCAGCTAAGGCTTTAAGCAAGGTGGTTTTACCCACACCGTTACGCCCTAGTACACAGCTAATTTTACCGGGCTCGGCACTTAGGCCTACATTGTAAAGCGCTTGGCTTGCCCCGTAATGACTATCAACTTGAGAAAGCTCTAGCATTGGCTTACCTCACTGCAAAGCTGGCTCAAACCACAAATCACTTGGCTATCAACCTGAGAAAGTTCTAACATTAATTCTTCTCCTAACGCCCTAAGTAAACTTCGATGACTTGCTGATTTTGCTGTACTTGCTCAAGGGTGCCTTGGGCTAATACCGAGCCTTCATGCAATACCGTTACTGGGCAATCGAGGGCTTTAACAAAATCCATATCATGCTCTACCACAACTAAGGAGTGCTTTTTAGCCAGCTCCTTAAACAGTTCAGCAGTAAGGGCGGTTTCTTCGTCGGTCATGCCTGCGGCAGGCTCGTCAATGAGCAATAGCTGCGGTTCTTGCATAATTAACATGCCAATTTCTAACCACTGTTTTTGCCCATGAGACAACGAGCCCGCTAGCCAATCTTGTTTATCGGCTAAACGAATCAGCGCTAAGGTGTCGTTGATTTGTTGATTATCGTTAGACGATAACTTATGGATCAGTGATTCAAATACACCACGGCGACCAGCAAGGGCTAACTCTAAGTTTTCAAATACGCTGAGGTTTTCAATCACCGAGGGTTTTTGAAACTTACGTCCAATGCCAATGTTGGCAATTTCGGCTTCATCATGTTGGGTAAGGTCGATGTCGTTGTTAAAAAATACCGTGCCTTCATCGGGGCGCAGTTTCCCAGTAATTACATCCATCATGGTGGTTTTACCGGCGCCATTAGGGCCAATAATGGCGCGCATTTGGCCCGGCTCTAGAATCAATGACAAGCTGTTTAAGGCTTTAAAACCATCAAAGCTTTTGGTTACACCATCTACATACAAAATGGTGTCTTGAGGAATATGTACACTACGCATTTACTGCTCCTTCTGCCGAGTCAGCTGAATCCGTTTTAGCTGCGGTTGCCGCTTCTTCACTGGCTTTTAGCTGAGCAAGTTCCGCGTTCTTTTTAGTGGCTGCACGTTCTTGCAGCTTAGCTTTAATGCTGCCATATAAACCCACCACACCTTTAGGTAACCACAACGTGGTAATCACAAATAAGGCGCCTAAGAAGAACAGCCAAAGCTCTGGGAATGCCCCAGTAAACCAAGACTTACCAAAGTTAACCAACAAAGCGCCAAATACCGCACCAAATAAGGTTCCACGACCACCTACCGCTACCCATACAATGCTTTCAATAGAGTTAAGCGGAGCAAATTCGCCGGGGTTAATAATGCCTACTTGCGGCACATATAAAGCGCCAGCAACGCCGGCCAACATGGCCGATACTACAAATACAAATAGCTTAAAGCGCTCTACCCGATAACCAATAAAACGAGTACGGCTTTCGCTATCACGTACCGCAATAAGCACTCGACCTAGTTTTGAATTAACAATCCAGCGACACAAGACATAGGCACCAGCCAAGGCCAGGGCACTTAAAGCAAATAGCACGGCGCGTGTGGTATCGGCTTGTAAACTAAAGCCAAGAATATCTTTAAAATCGGTTAAGCCGTTGTTGCCACCAAAACCCATGTCGTTACGGAAAAACGCCAGCATTAGCGCGTAAGTAAGCGCCTGAGTAATAATCGACAGATATACCCCAGTAACACGTGAACGGAAGGCTAAGTAACCAAAGATAAAGGCCAAAATACCTGGTGCTAAAAACACCATCAGCATGGCAAAGGGGAACATATCAAACCCCATCCAATACCACGGTATTTCAGACCAATCTAGGAACACCATAAAGTCGGGTAACTCTGGGTTGGCATACACACCACGGTCGCCAATTTGGCGCATCAAATACATGCCCATGGCGTAACCACCTAAGGCAAAAAATGCCCCGTGTCCCAAACTCAAAATACCGCAATACCCCCAGACTAAATCTACCGCTATCGCTAATAAGGCATAACACAGGTATTTACCCAGTAAGGTTACCCAGTAAGAGCTTAAATGCACTGGGTTTTCTGGGCTAAGCGCTAGGCTCATAATCGGCACTAAAATCGCCGACAATAACAAAGCCAGCAACATCGCGTTGCCCACTTTATCTTTCACTAAAAATCGAACTAATAATGACTTAGGCATGGTTTAGTCCTCCACTGTACGGCCTTTCAAGGCAAACAAGCCTCGAGGACGTTTTTGAATAAACAGAATGATGAAAACTAACACCAAGATTTTGGCCAATACTGCCCCAGCAAAAGGTTCCATTAGCTTATTGGCAATACCCAAAGTAAGGGCACCAATCACGGTACCAAACAGGTTGCCTACACCACCAAATACCACCACCATGAACGAGTCAATAATGTAGTTTTGACCTAAGTTAGGGCCTACATTGGTAAGCTGACTTAAGGCTACGCCTGCGATACCCGCAATGCCCGAGCCTAAACCAAAGGTCATGGCGTCTACCCAACTTGAGCGGATCCCCATTGAGTTGGCCATTGGGCGGTTTTGAGTAACAGCTCGCATTTGCAAACCAAAGAAGGTTTTACGCAAAATAGTCCATAGAGTGGCAACGACCATAAAACTGAAAATAATGATGTATAAGCGGTTATAGGTAAGCGACAACACGCCGTTTATTTCTAGCGAACCACTCATCCATTGCGGAGTAATTACCGCTTGGTTTAAGGGGCCAAAAATACTGCGTACTGCTTGCTGCAGCACCAAACTTAAACCAAAAGTCGCCAGCAAGGTTTCCAATGGGCGACCATACAAAAAGCGAATCACACCACGTTCAATAAGAATGCCCACTAAACCCGACACTACAAAGGCCGCCGGAATTGCCACCAGCAGAGACCATTCAATATTGTTAGGCATTAATTGTTGAACCACATAAGTAGTGTACGCGCCCAGCATTATCATTTCGCCATGGGCCATATTAATCACGCCCATCACACCAAAGGTAATCGCCAAACCTACTGCGGCCAGTAACAGCACTGCACCCAAACTAATACCGAAGTACATATTCTCGGCAACGGTGTTAATTTGCAGTAGTTGTTGATTAGTGGCGATAGCTTTATCAATGGCAGCCAGAACCTGCGGGTCTTGTTCAGCTGATTGCTGTTTTACCAATACGTTTCGTGAAGCGGGATCAAGCTTACCAGCGAGCAGTTCAGCTGCTGCTTCTCTTGCTGCTGCATCTCCGTCTTGCAAGTTAATGATCGCCTGCATTTCTTTTAGTTTGGCGATCACGTCTTTGTCTTGCTCAGCTACCAAACGTTGCTCAATAATTGGTGTATACGAGGCATATGCGGTATTCATTAACGAGCGGATCGCAGCAATACGTTCGCTTGCATCGTCGGCGTTTAAACCCACTAGCGCCAAGCCATTACGTAATTGGCGACGAATTTTATTGTTAACCGAAATTTTTTTAATTTTAGATTTTTTAACTGTACCTAAATCGGCGCCATCTATAACCGAACTTAAACGATAAAGACTGCCTTCTTTAATCGCCACAACCACTTGCTTATCAGATTTTTGATAGTACAAATTTGCTTCTAGCAAGCTGTTAAAAATAAGACTATTACGCTTATCACCTGTGGCAATAAGCTGTTCGATTGCTTGTTGTTTTTGATTATTTTTTTTAGCAGTTAAGGCCTGCACTGCCTGTTCCCAATCGCTAGCTGCCGCAGGTAATACCCATAATACGAGTAATACACTGGCGATAAAGCGAGAGAAACGAGATATGTATATGCTCAAAACAATCCCTACTCTTGATTGATTCAATACAAAAAGGCGCCACCGAACCACTTCGATCGCGCCTTTAAAAAAGTGCCTTTCGGCACTTAACTGTGTACGCGAACTAAATTAGTAGTTCTGGCCAGAACATTGGCCGGTTTTAATGTTGAAGTTGCCGCACTTAATCGGGGCAGTCCAGTCAGCTACAATCAAACCAGACTCTTCAAGATGGTCAGTCCATGCATCACCAATTACGCCACCAGCAGTTTGCCATACTGTGTCGAATTGACCGTCGGCTTGGATTTCACCAATAAGAACTGGTTTAGTGAGGTGGTGGTTAGTGTTCATTACCGCGTAACCGCCAGTTAGGTTAGGCACAGTGATACCGTACATTGCTTCACGTACTGGGTCTGTATCTGTAGTACCAGCTTTCTCAACCGCTTCGGCCCACATTTGGAAACCAATGTAAGTGGCTTCCATTGGGTCGTTCGTTACGCGCTTGTCGTCACCGGTGTAAGCTTTCCAAGCAGCAATAAATGATTCGTTCGCTTCGCTGTCAGCGCTTTGGAAGTAGTTCCAAGCAGCTAAGTGGCCAACAAGAGGGGCAGTATCAAAACCAGATAACTCTTCTTCACCTACTGAGAAGGCTACTACAGGAATGTCTTCAGCCGAGATGCCTTGGTTAGCTAACTCTTTATAAAATGGTACGTTTGCGTCACCGTTAATGGTTGAAACAACCGCTGTTTTCTTACCAGCACCACCAAATTTTTTCACATCAGAAACAATGGTTTGCCAATCAGAATGACCAAACGGTGTGTAATTGATCATGATGTCAGCTTCAGCCACACCTTTAGACTTAAGGTAAGCTTCTAAAATTTTGTTAGTGGTACGTGGGTAAACATAATCGGTTCCCGCTAATACCCAACGTTCAACACCTTCTTCAGCCATTAAGTAATCCACTGCAGGAATCGCTTGCTGGTTTGGCGCAGCACCGGTGTAGAATACGTTTTTAGAACTTTCTTCACCTTCATATTGAACCGGGTAAAACAACATACCGTTCAACTCTTCAATTACTGGTAATACTGACTTACGAGATACCGAGGTCCAGCAACCAAAAATTACGTCTACTTGTTCTTTGTCTAGTAGCTCACGTGCTTTCTCAGCAAACAAAGGCCAATTTGACGCAGGGTCAACCACTACTGGCTCTAACTTCTTACCTAACAAACCACCCTTTTTGTTTTGCTCTTCAATCATCATAAGCACAGTGTCTTTCAGTGTGGTTTCACTAATCGCCATGGTGCCAGACAAAGAGTGTAAAACACCTACTTTGATGGTTTCAGCGGCTTGCGCTGCGTTAAGAGAGAACGCAAGGGCTACACCACTTGCTACCGTTGCTAACTTCTTCCATTTGCTATGTTGTGTCATTGCTATATTTCCTATTTTTTTATAGTCCTTTAGAGCATGCGGTACCTCATGCAGTGCTGAAGGGACTACAGCATTGACTGTGCCAAACACAAAAAACACAGCAATAACAACAAGTTAATTTATAAACATTTAGCTCAATAGATTTTAACTGCACACTTTACGAGCGTTAGCCTCAGAAAAACGCACCAAAATGATCGAATAGATAATAATCCCCAAACTGATGCACTAACTTGAATCGCTCGCACCAAATTGATCCACCAATGAACCAAATAAAAGCACCAATATGTAACAAAACCGCGCCCCTAGTAAGGCCAAAAAACTGGTTTAGTTCTTGCTGTATATAGCTAATGAAACACAGCCGAAAACAAGCAGTTAACTAAAGGAGCAATGTGAGCCAGCTTATTCAAACTCAGCACAGCAAAGCAGCAGTGCCAATCAAACAAGGTTGGTTAGCAAAGCTTGAGCTTGGTTTTGCCCCCATTGCCAACAAAACGCGCTTAACCCTAAATAAGAGCATTGGCCCTTTAAGGGTGCAACGCCCCTTTCATCCAGAACTTGGTGCACCCGACTGTTGCCACGTTTATTTATTGCACCCACCCGGTGGATTAGTGGCCGGTGATACATTGCTGATGAATGTGGAATGCCTCGAAGGCAGCAAAGTGGTACTTACCACGCCAGCCTCAGGCAAGTTATACCGCTCTAACTTAGCCCGCCAAGAACAGTGTCAGCAGCAACGTTTTCATCTGCAAGACAACAGCAGCCTTGAATGGCTTCCACCAGAAACCATTATATTTAATGGCGCCCAGGGGCGCCTCGACAGTCATTTCATGTTGCAAGGCGATGCTCAGCTTATCGCCTGGGAAATCACCTGCTTGGGGCGTAAAGCCAGTGACGAAGATTTCGATCATGGCGAGCTAATGCAGTCAATTAAAGTCTACCGCGAACAACGTCCACTACTGATTGAAAACACTCGTATCGACAACGCACAAACGGCGGCTAACCCAGCGGCACTAGCTGGCAAGCATGTTTATGCCTGCATGTTGGCCACGGTAGATAAGCTAGATGAACAAGCGCAAAAACAGCTACTAGAAGAACTACGCGAACAACTGGCTTGCCCAGATATTGGCATCACCTTAGTGCGCGGTTTAGTGATATTGCGCTACCTCGGCGACAACGCAGAAACAGTACGAGAAGAGTTTGAAGCGGCTTGGGCAGTGATTCGCCCACGTACATTAGGGCATGCAGCTGTTCGCCCACGCATTTGGAATACCTAATTTTAACACTACGAGGCAAACATGGAATTAACCCCAAGAGAGAAAGACAAGTTATTGCTGTTTACCGCGTTTTTGGTCGCCGAGCGACGCAAAGACAAAGGGCTAAAACTCAACTACCCAGAAACGGTTGCTTACCTCTCTGCCAGTATTGTTGAAGGCGCGCGTGAAGGCCGCAGTGTTGCCGAACTAATGAGTTGGGGGCGCACCCTATTGAGTCGCGATGAGGTGATGGATGGTATTGCTGAAATGGTGCATGAAGTTCAAGTTGAAGCCACCTTTCCAGACGGTACCAAACTGGTCACCGTGCATAACCCAATCCCTTAGGCCACCACAGAGGAACCACCAATGATACCTGGAGAATTGATTGTTGAAGACGGTTGGATAGAACTAAACCCTGGTTTAGCCACTATCACCGTTGATGTAGCCAATAGTGGTGACCGCCCAGTACAAGTAGGCTCCCACTACCATTTTGCCGAAACGAATCCGGCTTTACATTTTGACCGCAAAGCCGCACTGGGTTTTCGCTTAAACATTGCCGCTGGCACTGCAGTACGTTTTGAACCTGGCCAAAGCCGCAAAGTAGAATTGGTCGCGCTAAGCGGTAAACGCGAAGTGTACGGATTTAGGGGCGAAGTAATGGGCCCACTAAGTGATAAGGAACAAGCATGAGCAAGATGGATAAACGCGCCTACGCCGAAATGTTTGGCCCCACTGTAGGTGACAAAGTACGCCTAGGCGATACCGAACTGATCATTCAAGTAGAAAAAGACTACGCCCAATACGGCAGCGAAGTAAAATTTGGTGGCGGTAAAGTGATTCGTGATGGCATGGGACAAAGCCAAGCTAGCTGCGCCATGGTGCCTGATACGGTTATCACCAACGCGTTAATTCTCGATCACTGGGGCATTGTTAAGGCCGATATCGCACTTAAAGAAGGCCGTATTCAAGCCATTGGTAAAGCCGGTAACCCAGATATTCAAGACGATATCGACATCGAAATTGGTGCCGGTACCGAAGTCATCGCTGGCGAAGGCCAAATTATTACCGCTGGCGGCGTAGATTCGCACATTCACTATATTTGCCCTCAGCAAATAGAAGAAGCCTTAATGTCGGGTACTACCACCATGTTAGGTGGCGGTACCGGCCCAGCAACGGGCACTAACGCAACTACTTGTACTCCTGGGCCTTTCCACTTAGGAAAAATGCTTCAATCGGCCGACAGTTTCCCAATGAATTTGGGCTTTCTAGGTAAGGGGAACGCCAGTTTGCCGCGCCCGCTTGAAGAGCAACTCATGGCTGGTGCCATGGGTTTGAAGCTGCACGAAGACTGGGGCACTACGCCAATGTCTATCGATAACTGCTTAAGCGTGGCCGAGAACTATGATGTTCAAGTAGCGATTCATACCGATACTTTGAACGAATCAGGGTTTGTTGAAGATACCATTGCAGCCTTTAAAGGCCGCGTGATCCACACCTATCACACCGAAGGTGCGGGGGGCGGACACGCTCCCGATATTATTACCGCCTGTGGTTTAGATAACGTTCTGCCGTCGTCAACCAACCCTACTCGACCGTATACCATTAACACCGTTGATGAGCATTTAGATATGTTGATGGTGTGTCATCACCTTGATCCTGCCATTCCTGAAGACGTGGCTTTTGCGGATTCTCGAATTCGCAAAGAAACCATTGCCGCTGAAGATATTCTGCATGATTTAGGCGCATTCTCGATGATTGCCTCAGATTCACAAGCCATGGGTCGAGTTGGCGAAGTGATTACCCGCACCTGGCAAACCGCCCACAAAATGAAAGTACAGCGTGGTTTGTTGCCAGAAGATAAAGACATTGGTTGTGATAACTTTCGCGCTAAACGTTATATCGCCAAATACACTATCAACCCGGCAATTACTCATGGCATCGCCCATGAAGTAGGTTCGGTTGAAGTGGGGAAATTAGCCGATTTAGTATTGTGGAAGCCAGCCTTTTTTGGCGCTAAGCCCTCATTAATTATTAAAGGTGGGGCGATTGCTGCGGCGCCAATGGGCGACCCTAATGCGTCTATTCCTACACCACAACCGGTGCACTACCGCCCAATGTTTGGTGCCTATGGCAAAGCCATGACCGAAACTCGCGTCACCTTTGTTAGCCAAGCCGCCATAGATGCAAAAATTGATGAGACCCTAGGTTTATCGAGTCGCCTAGTGGCCTGTAAAAATACCCGCAACATCAAGAAGCAAGACATGGTGCATAACCATTATCAGCCGCATATGGAAGTTGATTCACAAACCTATGAAGTGCGTGCCGATGGTCAATTGCTTGAGTGCGAACCCGCTACCGAGCTACCGCTCGCTCAGCGTTACTTTTTATTTTAAGGAGAGAATGAATGTTAAAGGTGTATCAAACCCTCCATCACTACCACGGCCCGGTGCATCACCAGGTGGTATTGAGTTACGAGCTGCGCAAAAAAGCCCGCATCAAGGCGCAAACCGAGGATAAGCAAGACATAGGCTTTTTCTTGGAGCGTGGCCAAGTGCTGCAAAATGGACAGTTTTTAGAAGCTGAAAATGGCGAAGTGGTGGAGATTAAAAGTGCCGACGAGCTGGTGACTACCGCCTACAGCGACAACCCATTAATGTTTGCCAAGGTCTGTTACCACTTAGGCAACCGCCATACGCCGCTACAAGTAGGCAAAGGTTGGGTGCGCTTTCAACCCGACCACGTATTGCAAGACTTGGTTGAGCTATATGGTTTGCGAGTGGAGCAGCATCAAGGCCCCTTTGACCCAGAAACAGGCGCTTACCATAGCCACTTGCCGGCGCACAGCCACTAATGTCTAGCATGGCGCAACTGCAACTCATGCGTTTGGTTAGCCCAAGCTTGCCAGTGGGGGGCTTTGCCTATTCGCAAGGTTTGGAATACGCCATAGAAAACGGCTGGGTGAATAACCCAGAGCAACTGGCAGCGTGGATAAGTGGTTGTTTAAACGCGGGCTTGGCTTGTTTAGACATCCCTATGTTAGCGGCGCTGTATAAAGCGTGCGCAGACAAAGATTTTGCCCAATTTGAAAGCGTAAACCTAGAGCTAATCGCCAGTCGCGAAACGCTTGAGCTGGAGCTAGAAGATGTGCAAATGGGCAACGCATTGCGCACCTTATTAAGCCAACTCGATGAGAGCATCACTGCGCATTTAAGCGATAAACCCATGAGCTGGACCAGTATGTTTGCCTTGGCCGGTGTTCATTGGCAAGTTGAGCTAGATGAACTGGCCGACGGCTATCTATGGACCTGGCTAGAAAACCAACTGGCCGTGGCAGGTAAAACGCTGCCCTTGGGACAAACCGCCTGCCAAAAGCTATTGAGCGAATTACTGCCCTTACTGCCACCAGCACGAGAAGCAGGGCTAGCCTTACCTTTTAACCAAATTAGCGGGTCGCTGCCAGCATTAAGCTTGGCCAGCGCCTTACACGAAACCCAGTATTGTCGGCTGTTCCGCTCTTAAGCGCTGCCACAAATAAGAGGAATAACAATGAGTATTAAACAAACCTTACGCGTAGGTGTTGGCGGCCCAGTAGGCTCTGGCAAAACAGCATTACTCACCGCTTTATGTCGTGAACTAAAAGATCGTTTCAACTTAGCGGTAGTGACTAACGATATCTACACCAAAGAAGACGCCCAGTTTTTGTTACGTAACGATGCCCTAGCAGAAGATCGTATTTTGGGTGTAGAAACTGGCGGCTGCCCACATACTGCTATTCGCGAAGACGCTTCAATGAACTTAGCAGCAATTGCCGAGCTTAACCGTCGCCACAAAGGCCTCGATTTGGTCTTAGTAGAAAGCGGCGGCGACAACCTAAGTGCCACTTTTAGTCCTGAGTTAAGTGACCTCACACTATACGTGATTGATGTAAGCGCTGGTGACAAAATTCCCCGCAAAGGCGGCCCAGGCATCACTAAGTCAGACTTATTAATCATCAATAAAACTGACTTAGCACCGCATGTAGGTGCCTCGCTTGAAGTGATGGATCGCGATGCGAAAAAGATGCGCGGCGAGCGCCCGTTTGTATTCAGTAACCTAAAAACCAATAAAGGTTTACAAGACATCATCACCTTTATTATTGAGCAAGGCATGCTGGAAGAAACCAGCCCAGCCGCTGCTAACTAAACTATTTTATAAGGATATCAAACATGAAAAAGCTACTTACTTTAGCCGCAGGCTTACTATTTTCGTTACCGAGTTTTGCTCACGAAGGTCACCACCACGGTTTGTCAGAAGGTTTATTACACCCCCTAACAGGCCTTGACCACCTTATCGCCTTAAGCCTAATTGGTTTACTGGCTAGCCAAACCGGAAAGCTAAAACTTAGTCTTGCTCAAAGCGTATTTGCTTTAATACTAGCGGCAGTAGTGGCAAGCATGGGTTTTGTACCACCAATGCTAGAAACAGGCTTAGCCATTTCCTTGCTAGTAATGGCAGTGTTAGTGGCTAAAGTGCTACCACGCTCAACCGGTGTTGTAGGTTTAGTGGTATGTTTAGTGGCGGCTCTACACGGCGCAGCTCACGGTAACGAGGTACCCGCTGGCGCAGACATGAAATTGTTCTTCGCTGGTTTCATTGCCAGTTCAGTAGCGCTAATTTGTGCCGGATTCGCACTAGGTAAGGCAGCTCAACAATCTCAATATACGCAAAAAATCACTCGCACCATTGCAGGCCTAGCAGGTGCGTTTGGCATTAGTGCCTTAGTCGCTTAATTCTTACGTAATGATACGCCGCTGGCGCATAGCAACAGCGGCGACAAACTTCACAGTTTGCGGCATAATGCCGCTATGAGCATCAATTCTTTGTCAACCCAGCCCCTGCAACAGCAAAGCCAGCTTAGGCCCAAGCACATTGCTCTAAGCATTGGTGAGCAGCATATTAGTTATCAGCAGCTTTATGCCATGGTAAGTGCTACCGCTGAGCAATTGCGCATGCAAGGAATCAGCAAAGGTTCGCGAGTATGTTGTTTTGGCGAAGACCCACTGCGCATGCTGCTATTACAACTCGCCAGTTTGCAGCTAGCTTATGTTTTTTGCCCGCTCAATCACCATAACCCGCTCAGCCAATTACAAGCCTTAAGCGAAACCGTAGATAGTCAGTTTTATTGGAGCGATTTAGATCTCTGTTTAACAACACCCAAGCGCGTAGAGTTTAACCCCCATCAAGCACAAAGCTTTAACGCCGAAGCAGAACTCGATAGCGAGTTACCGCAAAGCATGGTATTTACCTCTGGCAGCAGCGGCCCACCAAAAGCAGTGGTGCATTGTTGGCGTAATCACTTCTTTAGCGCACTAGGCTCACAAGCCGTTGTTCCATTAGATGAAAACGGCCAATGGTTGCTGTCTTTACCGCTGTATCATATTGGCGGCCAAGCCATTGTATGGCGCTGTATTTTAGCCGGTGCACGGATTGTAGTGGCACAGAACAAAGGTCGCGTTTTCCCCGACTTGCTAGCAAGCCAAACCACCCATGTATCGCTGGTGCCCACTCAACTGTACCGTTTGCTCACACAAGCCAAATTTTGGGCAAGCGCGCTTAGCCTAAAACACATTTTGATTGGCGGCGCAGCGTGTAACGATAGCTTATTAGAAGAAGCCATTAGTCGCGGTTTTCAGGTTTATAGTTCCTATGGCAGTAGCGAAATGAGCTCACAAATTGCTACTCGCCACCACCGCCTAGGGCAAGCAACTTACCAATTGCTGCCGCACCGGCGCGCTAAGATTCATCAGGGTGAAATCTATTTACGCGGAAAAACCTTATTTTTAGGCTACTGGAAAAATGGCGACATAATACGCGCTTGCGACCCCGATGGTTGGTTTAACAGCGGTGATTTAGGCCGTATTGAAGGCGCGCAGCTGTTTACCTTAGGCCGCAGCAACAATATGTTTATTTGCGCAGGCGAAAACATTCAGCCAGAAGAAATTGAATTGGCCTTGTTACAGCACCCACAGATCAACCAAGCGATAGTTGTACCGCAGCAAAACAGCGAATATGGTCAACGACCGGTGGCGTTTATTAGTAGCGAACAGGACGTTAACCCACAGCAGTTAAATAAGTTTTTACGCCAGCAGCTAGCGGCAATCAAACTGCCGATTGCCTATTTTGATTTACCCGAGCAAAACTCACTAAAGCCATCGCGAAGTGAGCTAAGCACAGTAGCTAATCACAAATCGAGCTGTTGCGACCAATGTTGAAATTCAGAAATGTTAATCCAAGACTGTTGATAGGCGTGTTGTAAGGCACAATGTTGCTGCTCTTTTAAGTTTTGGTGGGAATCAGGAACAAAGCAGCATGCCCCTTTAAAGAATTGTTCTCTTTCTGCCAAGTAACGGCCTAGCAAACCGGTTTTTGCAAAATCTTGTTCTCTTCTCATAAGCACTCCTTACGACTATTAATAGCTAGCGCTCAAGGGTGGCAAGCCAAACAAAATGCCACCACTTACCTTACATTTAGCACGCATTTTCGCCCTCAACAAGTACTATTTATCTGCAAATATCCAAACAAGCTAGGCTGTCACGATAAATGCGCAGTGGTGCCGATAAAAGCAGCAGCGGTTTTGTTTACCTTATTGATAAGCCTCTTTAAAATGCCCAGCAAATAATAAATGAGGTGACTATGAAAATTGCAGTAATTGGCGTGAGCCTACTGAGTGTGGTGGCGTTATCTAGCCAAGCAAACCCTGAAGTGGGTGTAATGGTAGGTAGCGACAATGGCTTAAGTGCCCAATTTGATGACATTCGCGTAAATCTAGGGTTTAGCGAATTTTCGCTAAGTGGCGACAAAATCATTGGCTTTCCCGACCAAGAACACTTTTATTATGGTTTTGGCGGTAAGTGGAGTGACCACCATCATAACAAGCTGGGTGCTCGAGCAGTATTTGGCGCGCATACTGTGGTTGAGCAATTTCGCTTTTTTGCCGAAATTCAGCCGATTGTGTACGTGATTGACGACTTAGAAGTAAAACTTGAGGCTAGCGCAGGGGTTCGTTACCTGTTCTAAAACCGCTCGCTTCGCCATTATCTGCTAGCCTTATAGAAGAACTGCAATCATGGCGAAGGCGAATGCAAGAACCGGATATTGATTTGCTCAACCGGTTTGTTAATGCCTACGAGCAACGTCACCATTACCCAGAAACGAGTAGCCCCAGCAGCCGTAAAAAAGTGTTTGCCGCCCTTGAGCAATCGCTAAGCTGCAAACTATTTGATGGTGATTACTCAAACCTTAACTCACAAGGTCAGCTGCTCTACCAACGCGCTAAACAACTGCAACTGCAGTTAGATAATTTCTTGCAAAGCCCATTAGAAAAACCTCAGCCACAGCAAATCATTATTGGTTTAGATGAGTTTGTACCAAGCCAAAGCTTACTGCATTACTACCCACGCTTTATTAGCGAACTGCCACTGCAACAACTCAAGTTAGTGCAACTCAGTAGCGCTCAATTACAGCAACAACTCTGTGCCGGTGAAATAGACATCGCCTTGCGTGTTGCTCAGCAACAAAAGCCGCCAAAAACCCACTCGCGCCGTTACTGTAACCTTAATCTGGCTTTGGCGTGTGCTGCGCGCCATAGCCTGAGTAAACATCAGCAACTCTGCGCCGAACAACTGCAGCGCCATCGTCAGCTTTGTTTAAATCACCTTCCTGTCGAGCTACAGCTTAATCGGGTAAATTGCTGGCAACTGGCCCACCGAGAAATGCTGCATGATTTATTAGTTTTGGGTATGGGATGGGCTTTTGCGCCACGCCATTGGCTGGAGTCCAGCTTTAGAAACGGGAGCTTGATTGAGCTGCACTTAAGCAATTACTTTTCCCCCACAAAATTAGAAATAGAAATACTGTGGCTAAATAGCCAGCACGATAGCCAAGTCGCCCAATGCTTAAATTTATTAGGTTTGAGTGCTTATGATGGATGAGAATACTAAGCAACAAGCACTTGCCGCTTTTATATGCCTGGCCAAACATGCCGACTTAGCCAGATGCGCTGCGCAGCAACAATGCTCGCCTCAGCAAATACTGACACGGATAGATGCACTTCAGCAGCAGCTAAATTGCACACTGTTTAGCCAGCATAATCCGGCCTATCAACTGAGTAGTGCTGGCCTCGCGTTGGTGGAGCAGGCAGAGCTTATTGTAAGCCGCTATCAGGAACTACAACGGCACTGCCGTCATCTTCAACTCGGCAAAAGCTTAAGCTTAAGTATTAGCTTTCAAGCCTGGTTTCCTAGCCCATGGCTCACGTTGTTGGCCAACCAACTACAACGCTTTGATCCTTTGCTAGAGTTGCACTTTAGCTGTACTTCTCAGCAGCCGGTTCACTTTAGTTTCTCTGCCAGCTCGTCAAAGCAGCAGGTAGACACGCTTAAGTGGAAACCCGCGAGCTTAATCAAGGTGGCTCATCCTAAGTTGGTAAACCATCAGCAACGGTTCGACGGGCATCTCAAGCTATTTGACGTGCGTGAAGCCGAACAGAACAACCTGTTTAATGGTGAGACTTTACTGCTAGATGCCCTAGAAGCGGGCTTAGGCTGGGCAATCCTGCCACAAATTAGTGTTGAGTCTCGCCTAGCTGAAGGAATACTTAAAGCCTGGCCAGAGCCTAGTGGTGAGTTACCTACCTATTTACACCTCGCTCAGCGGTGCCCTGACGATATCAGCGCTTGGCTCAAGCAACAGCAGGCTGAGTTTTGTGACTAGGCTATTTAGGCAGGTTATACTCGGCGTTCATTATTGCCACTGACAAATCGTTAAATGAGTCGAGCCCGCTGTCAGCGTTGTTTGCGCCCGCAAACTCACTGCTTATGTAAGCACATTAATCCATGTGAGCATCACCACTCGGTGATTATTTTGCAGCACCCTAGTGAGCAAAAACACGCCAAAGGCACCGCTCAACTGGCTTGTTTGGCACTGAATAAAGCGCAGATTTTGGTGGGAGAAACGCCACTTGATTTTGCCATGCTTAAACAGCAAGTGTTAGCCCACCCAGAGCGATTTTATTTGATTTACCCCAGTTCACAAAGCCGAGCTATTGAAGAGGTGTTTTCCTCAATAAAAACTCAAGAGCCGCCCCTCAACGATCCACCATGCCCACCTAGCCTCATTTTTTTAGATGGCACTTGGCGAAAAGCTAAGCGGCTTTGGCACCTCAATCCATGGTTACACAATTTAGATCAATTTCACTTTACCAGCGCACCAAGCGGGCAATATAAAATACGGAAAACATCGGTAGATAAAGGCCTTTCAACTATTGAAGCTATCGGATATTCACTTGAGCAGATAGAAATGTTTGACCCTACTCCCTTAGTGGGTATACTACGCGCCCTTGCTAACCAGCAACTTTCCGCAATGCCTGAAAAAGTGAAACATCGCTATTGATGTGTTGTTGATCCTTGCCACAGGTTAGCTCAAAGATCTAAGCACAAACTGGTCAAAATTAAGTAACAAGACTAAGTTAAATTGTATGCATAACATAAATGTAGGAGTGCATTTGCATGTCTAGTAACAATGTCGTGGATGACAAACCCAGTAAGTCTGACGAGTGGAAAGTATTCCTGTTTATCGCAGTTATTCTGTTTCCTATTTTGGCCGTAGCTTTTGTCGGTGGTTATGGCTTTATCGTTTGGATGCTGCAAATACTTACCGGTCCCCCAGGACACGGCTAATCGCCCTAAGAATACACTTTAGAAAACGAACTAATTCGCAGTAATGTGAGATACCACGATGAAAAATATGCTGAAGAAATTTTGGTTAATAGTGAGCAAACCAAGCGTCCATTTAAGCTTTGGTTTTTTGACTATTGGCGGCTTTGTTGCCGGTATTATTTTCTGGGGCGGTTTTAACACCGCTTTAGAGGCAACCAATACCGAAGAATTTTGCATTGGCTGTCATGAAATGGCCGACAATGTTTATGTAGAACTCCAAGACACCGTGCACTGGAAAAACAACTCTGGGGTACGCGCCACCTGTCCAGATTGTCACGTACCACATAATTGGACTGACAAAATTGCCCGTAAAATGCAGGCTTCAAAAGAAGTGTACGGCAAGATTTTTGGCACCATTAGTACCCGTGAAAAATTCTTAGAAAAACGCGGCGAGCTGGCTCAACATGAGTGGGACAGGTTCACAGCTAATAACTCTTTAGAATGTAAGAATTGTCACGACTACAACAGCATGGACTTCGATTCAATGTCGGAACGTGCCCAAGTACAAATGAAAATGGCTGCCGAGCGCGACCAAAGCTGTATTGATTGCCATAAAGGCATTGCCCACCACCTGCCTGACAATATGAACTCTGGTGAGGGCACCTTAGCTAAACTAGAAGAAATGGCCACCTCAGGGTACAAAAAGGGCGAAAGCTACTTTAGCGTGCGCCAATTGCCCTTGTTCACTAATTCTGAGTTAAACGAAGAAGCCGGCCAGTTAAACGCTGCCACTGAAGTGAAGATTCTAGAAGTTAAAGGTGATGCAATTAAAGTTGAGATTGATGCTTGGCGTAAAACTAAAGGTTTTGGCCGGGTATTGTTTGAAGACTTTGCCATGAACATTAACGATGGTTACCTGACCAAAGAAGTCGCGCAAGCCGAAGGCAGCATGACAAAGGGGGAAACCAAAGAAGACGATTTAACCGGTTTACCTTGGCAAAAAGTGTCAGTGGAATTGTGGATGCGTAACGGCTCCTTAACCGATTCTCGCGATACCTTATGGACCTTCGCCAAAACCACTTACGATAGCGCCTGTAGTGTTTGTCATACTCAACCCGCCGAAAACCACTTCGACACCAATACCTGGCCAGGTATGTTCAACGGCATGTTGTCGTTTGTGAATTTAGACGGCGATACTCAAGCGCTGGTATTAAAATACCTTCAAAAACATTCTTCAGATTTTTCTGACGCTGGCCACTAATTAAGGAGATTAACATGGCAATTACTCGTCGCGGTTTTCTCAAAGGCATCTTAGCCACCAGCGCTAGTACTTTGATCGGCCCAAGTTTATTGGCAGTAGCTAACGATGCAGCCGCCGCTGAAACAGCTGGTACTTGGAAAGTATCAGGCTCTCACTGGGGCGCATTTAGAGCTCGAGTGTATGGCGGTAAAGTGCAAGAGATTAAAGCATTTGAAGCTGATAAATACCCTACCGATATGCTTAACGGCATTAAGGGAATCATCTATAGCCCATCACGTATTCGTTACCCAATGGTGCGCTACGACTGGTACCTAAAACGTAATAAAAGTGACACCACTCAGCGTGGTGACAATCGCTTTATTCGAGTCACCTGGGATGAAGCATTAGATCTGTTTTATCAAGAACTCGAGCGTGTGCAAAAAGATTACGGGCCGTGGGCACTGCATGCTGGCCAAACCGGCTGGCGCCAAACGGGACAAGTACACTCCTGTGGTAACCACATGCAGCGCGCGGTATCCATGCACGGCTTCTCGGTAAACAAAGTGGGTGACTACTCGACCGGTGCAGGGCAAACCATTATGCCTTACGTACTAGGAACCACCGAAGTTTACGCACAGGGTACCTCATGGCCACTGATCCTCGATAACAGTAAAACCATCATATTGTGGGCCACCGATTTGGTGAAAAACCTACAAGTAGGTTGGGCATGCGAAACCCACGAGTCTTTCGAATACCTTGAACAGTTGAAAGACAAAGTCGCCAGCAAACAAATTAGAGTAATTAGTGTTGACCCAGTGCGCACTAAAACTCAAAAGTATTTAGACTGTGAGCAACAATATGTGAACCCGCAGGCCGACGTGCCGTTCATGCTGGCGATTGCGCATACCTTGTACAACGAAGAGCTTTACGACAAAAAATTCCTCAGTACCTATGCCTTAGGGTTTGAAGAGTTTATTCCTTATGTCACCGGTGAGAGCAAAGACAAGGTAGAGAAAACACCAGAATGGGCCGAAGCTATTTGTGGCGTACCTGCCGAAGACATTCGCGAGTTTGCTCGCTTGCTGGCTAGCGACCGCACTCAGCTAATTTTTGGCTGGTGTATTCAACGCCAACAACACGGCGAACAACCTTATTGGATGGGCGCGGTAATAGCGGCAATGTTAGGCCAAATTGGCTTACCGGGTGGCGGCGTGTCTTACGCTCACCATTACAGCTCAATTGGTGTACCCTCTACTGGTGCAGCCAGCCCAGGTGCCTTCCCGCGTAATCCAGACAAGCCTAATGAACGGGTTCATATGAACCAAGATTTCAAAGGTTATAGCAGCACCATTCCGGTAGCACGCTGGATTGATGCGATTCTGGAGCCGGGCAAAGTGATTAATGCTAACGGCGCTAAAATAACCTTACCCGATATAAAAATGATGGTGTTCTCAGGATGTAACCCTTGGCATCACCACCAAGATCGCAACCGTATGAAGAAGGCTTTCCATAAGCTAGAAACCGTGGTGTCGATAGACTTTACTTGGACAGCCAGCTGTCGCTTCTCAGACATCGTATTGCCTGCATGTACCCAATGGGAACGTAACGATATTGATTTATACGGCTCGTACAGTAACCGCGGCATTATTGCCATGCATAAGCTGGTAGACCCGCTGTACCAATCTAAAACTGACTTTGAAATTTTCACCTTACTGACTCAACGTTTTGGCAAAAGCAAAGAATATACCCAAGGTAAGAGTGAAATGGACTGGGTTAAACAACTCTATGATGAGTGTGCCGCAGCCAACAAAGGCAAGTTTGATATGCCAGATTTCATGACCTTCTGGAAAGAAGGCTGGGTAGACTTTGGCAAAGGACCTAACTGGACACGCCAAGCAGCATTCCGCGAAGACCCAGAGATTAATGCCTTAGGTACACCATCAGGCTTTATTGAAATATTCAGCCGTAAGATTGATCGTTACGGTTATGACGACTGCCAAGGCCACCCAATGTGGTTTGAAAAAGCCGAACGCTCTCATGGCGGCCCTGGCTCAGAAGAGTTTCCTATTTGGCTGCAGTCTTGTCACCCCGACAAACGCTTGCACTCACAAATGTGTGACTCTGAGGAATTCCGTGCAACTTATGCTGTTCAAGGCAGAGAGCCACTGTACATCAATCCAGAAGATGCCAAGAAACGTGGCATTAACGATGGCGACTTAGTGCGTGTATTTAACAAACGCGGTCAGCTATTAGCTGGAGCGGTGGTATCAGAGGATTACGCCAAAGGTGTAGCCCGCTTGCAAGAAGGTGCGTGGTACGGCCCAGTAGATGAGAGCATTGGTGCACTCGATACCTATGGCGATCCAAATACCTTAACCATGGACATCGGTAGCTCACAATTAGCTCAAGCCACCAGCGCCAATACCTGCTTAGTGCAATACGAGAAGTTTGAAGGTAAAGCGCCTGCTGTAAGCTCTTTTGGTGGCCCTAAGGAGATGGCGTAAATGATAGAAACGCCAAATATTAGCGAAGAAAACGAAACCCGTGCCAGCATCTACTGGTGGTTTGCTACGGTGTTCACTAAAGAGCTAGATAAGCAACAATTAGCTGCCTACACCACTGGTGAAGGCGCGCAGTTATTGAAACAATTAGCCGACACCGCTGAGCTAAGCCCTGCGGTGAAGTTGGTTAACAACAGTCTTGCTAAATGTATGGCGCTGCAACACCCAGAGCTGGAATTAGCGGCAGATTTTTGCCAGCAGTTTCTGAGTGACAGCAAAGTTGGTGCACCACCTTACGCGTCTATTTATTTATCTAGCAGTAAGTTGATGTATCAAGAGCCGCACGAGCAAATGCTCGCATTGCTGGTTGCACAAGGTCTGCGAGTAGATCCTGAATTTAACGAACCCGCAGATCATCTTGCCATTCAGTTAGATTATCTAGGTAATCTCATCATGCGCGAAGATGATAACCCGCAACAACAAGCCGAGTTTATTCAACAACACTTGTTATCGTGGCTACCACAATGGTTAGAGGTGCTAAGTAAAGTCAGTAAGGGTGGATTTTACCAAGGCTTTGCAGAGCTACTGGTTGCTTATCTTCGCTTAGAGCTGCAACATCTTTAACATTTAAGCTAATCGCCATTATGCTCTGCGTAATGGCGATTAGAGCCCACGATAGTGCATCAATCTCTCTAATACTCCGCTGAATTTAACATTTTTTCGCTGTAGCTTAATTCAATCACTTAGCGACAAAATAAACATTTAGTTAACATTATTTAAACATAACACTGGCGTTTTTCACCTGCTGTTTTATAGTTATATTAAGTCGGTTGTCGCTTCTAGATGCCCGGGCGGTAATACCTCATCTGTTAGGCGTTACGCCCCTCCTATCTGTTAGCGGTGCCGGCTGGCCTATTTCTGGGCCACCTAGATTCAACATTTCCCCAACATTTCAGCATGACCTAACACCAAATTTGTGAAAAAATACCTCTCTTGTTTGCCCTAGTTAAAGATCTAATCACATGGATGATAAAAAACGCCCGCTCTACATTCCTTATGCTGGTCCTGCTTTACTTGAAACTCCACTGTTAAATAAAGGCAGCGCCTTTAATCAAGAAGAGCGTATTTTCTTTAACTTAGAAGGGCTACTGCCAGAAAACATCGAAAGTATTGATGAGCAAACAGAGCGCGCTTATTTACAATATCAAAGCTTCACTAACGATTTAGATCGCCATATTTACCTTAGGAACATTCAAGACACTAACGAGACCTTGTTTTATCGCTTAGTTGAAGATCATATTAGCGAAATGATGCCGATTATTTATACCCCTACTGTGGGTGCAGCCTGTGAGCAATTCTCTAATATTTACCGCCGCTCACGGGGCTTATTTATTTCTTATCCAAACCGTCACCGTATCGATGAACTGCTAAACAACGCCACCCGTCATAATGTGAAGATCATTGTTGTTACCGATGGTGAACGTATTCTTGGTTTGGGCGACCAAGGCATTGGTGGTATGGGCATTCCCATTGGTAAGCTCTCTTTATATACAGCCTGTGGCGGTATTAGCCCAGCTTATACGCTACCAATAGTGCTAGATGTAGGCACCGACAACCAACAGTTGCTTAACGACCCAATGTACATGGGCTGGCGTCATGAGCGAATTAGTGGCACCGAATACGATGAGTTTGTAGAGCTATTTATGCAAGCGGTAAAAGTGCGCTGGCCTGATGCGCTTATTCAGTTTGAAGACTTTGCTCAGAAGAATGCTATGCCCTTGCTACAACGCTATAAAGATCAATTTTGTTGCTTTAACGATGATATCCAAGGCACGGCGGCAGTTACCGTGGGTTCACTATTAGCGGCTTGTAAAGCTGCTGGCTCTAGCCTTGCTGAACAACGCGTCACCTTTGTAGGTTCGGGATCAGCGGGCTGTGGTATTGCCGAAGCCATTATTAGAGCAATGGTCGAGGAAGGCATTAGCGAAGCTCAAGCTCGTAGCCAAATTTTCATGGTAGATCGCTGGGGCTTATTACAAAACAACATGCCCAATTTGCTAGATTTTCAGCAAGCCTTGGCACAACCAGCCCAACTTCAGCAGCAATGGGGCTTAAACTCAGACAGCTTGTCATTACTCGACGTCGTTGAAAATGGCAAACCCACGGTGCTTATTGGTGTGTCGGGTGCACCAGGAGTGTTTACCCAACAAGTTATTGAAAGCATGCATCAGCATTGTTCTAAACCTATAGTTATGCCGCTTTCTAACCCCACCAGCCGCGTGGAAGCGCTGCCTGAAGATATACTCCGCTGGACCAATGACCAAGCCTTAGTCGCCACTGGCAGTCCATTCCCACCGGTAAAACTGGGCGAGCAAACCTTTCCTATTGCCCAATGTAACAACAGTTATATCTTTCCAGGTATTGGCTTAGGTGTACTGGCTTGCCAAGCCACCCGCGTGAGCGATGAAATGCTGATAGCCAGTAGCCGAGCGTTGGCCGAATGCTCGCCACTAGCGAACGACGGCGAAGGAGCGTTATTGCCGCCATTAGAAGAAATTCAGCTTGTCAGTAAACACATTGCCTACGCTGTAGCTACCACTGCGATGCAACAACAACTAGCGGTAAAAACCAGCGATGAAGTGCTGATGCAAGCCATTGAAGCGAGCTTTTGGAAGCCTGAGTATCGTCACTACAAACGTACTTCTTTTTAACTACACTTATTAAGTTACTCATTGTAATAATTCGAATTTAGATGTTTAGCTGACCTAATAATTAGGCCAGCTTTTCATCGTTTCTCAATAGCTGTGCTAGCTGCTGCCTTTTGGCGATCCTAGGAGGGATAATGTTCTTTAACCAACTTACCATTCGTAAGAAACTCACCATCACCATCGTATTAGCCGTGCTTGCGTCTACCAGTATTATTGGCCTGGTTAGCCAGCGCCAAGCGCAAACCATTATCGAAAACAGAATGGTAAACAACGAGCTACCAGCCTTACTTAAACAAATCCGTAATAGAATCGACAAAGAAGTGACCGTGCTGCTGCAATCAGCCGAGCAACTAGCAAACAATGTTTTTGTTGAAGAGCGCACCCTAAAATCAACCAAGCCAAACTCAGAGACTCAGTTGATTGAAATGCTGGGGCGTTTAAAAGAACAATATGGCCTGGCTGATGCCTCGGTCTCTAACCGAAAAACCGCCAATTACTGGAATCAAAAAGGATTTTTACGCCAATTGAACCCTGATCGAGACAGCTGGTTTTTTGCCTTTCGTGACTCAGGCAAAGAAACCATGGTCAGCGTTTATTCCTCCACCACAGAAGAAACCAAATTGTTTTTAAACTACCAACAGGTGAATGGCCACACCATGTCTGGTGTATCTAAACCTATGGATGAAATGATCGCCTTTCTCGACAGTTTTAAAATCGAAGAAAGTGGCTTTGTTTTCCTTAGTGACGGCGAAGGTATGATTCGTTTACATCGTAATAAAGAGCTCGTAGGAAAGGTGTCACTCGCCCAAGAATTTGGCGACGCCACCAGTTCGCTGTTTAATAAACAAGGCTTTAGTTTGGTTGAAGTGAACCACCAAGGTAAACAGCTATTTCTAGGCTCAAGTTATATTGAGTCCATGGAATGGTACTTGATTGCACAAGTACCTAAAGACGAGGTATTTGAAGAACTATATCAATCTCGTTATTACATGATAGTGACCACACTCATTGTTATTGGCATTTTCTTGCTGGTCGCAGTGTGGCTGGCAGGTACCATTACTCGCCCCATCGCTAAACTCGCCGACGTTTTTCAAGATTTAGGTGAAGGTGAAGGCGATTTACGCCAGCGTTTAGATGCCGACAACAAAGATGAAATGGCAAAACTGGCGATGGGCTTCAATAGCTTTATTGAAAAAATTCACCGCTCAGTAAGCTCTGTAGCTGAAACTGGCGACCACCTCGGTGAAGCTTCTCGCTCTGTGGCAAGCCAATCTCAGCGAACTTTGGAGAACACCCAGCACCAGCAAGATCGAGTAACTCAAGTGGCTACCGCCATCAATCAAATGGGTTCGACGGTAAATGAAATAGCCAACAATGCTTCACAAGCGGCCGACGCAGCTCAAGATGCTGAAAAAGAGTCAGACAAAGGCCAGCAAGTAGTGTTAAAGGCGCGAGACAATATCATGCACTTGGCCGAAGAGATGCAACAAGTAGCCACCGTTGTCGCGTCACTCGCCGAAAGCAGCCAATCTATTGGCAGCATCTTGGACGTTATTCGAGGTATTTCTGACCAAACTAACTTGTTGGCACTAAACGCCGCTATTGAAGCAGCCAGAGCCGGAGAGCAAGGGCGAGGATTTGCGGTAGTTGCCGATGAAGTGCGTAGCTTAGCAGGGCGAACTGCCGAGTCTACAGACGAGATTCAGCAGATGATTAACAACCTGCAAGAACAAGCGGCCCGAGCAGTAAACGCCATTGAACAGAGCAGTGGAATGAGTACCCAAGGCGCTGAAGAAGCCGGTCACGCTTATTCTGCCTTGCAAGAAATTTCTAATCGAGTCACCTTGATTTCGGATATGAATATTCAAGTGGCCACCGCCACCGAGGAGCAGTCATCGGTCGTTAGTGAGCTAAATGGCAACGTAGAAGAAATTAACCTTAGCACTCAAGAAGCTACCGACACTGCAGCTGAGTTGTCGGAAGCCAGTAAGTCACTCAAGCAACTGGCTGATAAGCTGGCTGAATTGGTGGGCAGCTTCAAACTGTAAGGCTAGCCACTAGATACAAAAAAGAGGCCGTATAGGCCTCTTTTTTATTACTCTACAAAGGTTTACCCAATGGTTTATTTTATGGCTCTACATACCAAAGCCATAAAACTCAGGGAATACCAATATCGACGCTAACACCATTATTTGTAAGATAATAAAGGGAACCACTCCCTTATAGATGTCGGTGGTTTGAACCTCGGGCGGGGCCACCCCTTTTAGGTAAAATAAGCTAAACCCAAAGGGCGGCGTAAGGAACGAGGTTTGTAAGTTCATCGCAATCAAAATAGCAAACCACGTTAAATCAATGCCAAGTAACTCAGCCACTGGGTACAACATTGGCACCACAATAAATGAGATTTCTACGAAGTCGATAAAAAAGCCCAGTATCAAAATCACAATCATGGTTAAGATTAAGAAGCCCCATTTCTCACCCGGAAGGCTGGTCATCACTTCTTCAATCACTTCTTCACCGCCGGTATAAGAAAACACCATCGAGAAGGCAGTTGCACCAATAAAGATAGCAAATACCATTGAGGTGACTTTTACTGTCTCAATTGATGCTTCGTAAACAATTTTCCAAGAAAACTGACGGTAAATAATCGATAGAATAATCGCGCCAATGCCACCAATTGCTGATGACTCCGTTGGCGTAGCTATACCGTAGAAAATAGACCCTAATACTGCAATCATTAGCGCTAATGGCGGAGCGATAGCTTTAAAGGCATTCCAACATGGTTGCACACCATGACCAGCAGCTTCGTCTTTAGGTAAAGCAGGGGCTGATTCAGGTTTAAAGTAAGAAACCCCTAGTACATAGAGGATGAAGGCTCCCACCAATACAGCACCAGGCAGTAGCGCAGCTTTAAACAAATCGCCCACCGGCACCCCCATCACATCACCCAAAATAATCAAGATGATAGAAGGAGGAATAATTTGTCCAAGCGTGCCCGAAGCACAAATGACCCCAGAGGCTAAACGCTTGTCATATTTATATTTAAGCATCACTGGCAACGAGATTACGCCCATGGCGACAACCGACGCACCCACCACCCCAGTAGAGGCGGCCAACAAGGCGCCCACTAAAATGGTAGATACCGCCAAACCACCACGAACCCGGCCAAACAGTTGGCCCATCGCTTCTAGTAGTTGCTCAGCCAAACGGGTTTTCTGCAACACAATGCCCATGAAGATGAACAACGGTACCGCCATTAACACCGAATTTTGCATAATGCTCATTATGCGATACGGCATAAAGGCAAACAGATCTATGCCTTCTGCAAATACGCCAAAAACCAGCGCGACACCACCAAAGATAAAGGCTACTGGAAAACCAGTAAGCAGCATTAGCAAGGCCACGAAAAACATGACTATCCCAATCATGACAACTTCCTTTTTGTTATTACGAGCTAGGCGGTATTTCGCAGCTGAATAAGATTTTTAAGCAACATGCCTAAGCCACTTATAGCTAAACATATCGCGGAGATGGGAATCATAGATTTGATGATCCAACGATAGGGCAAGCCACCTGGGTCACCACTGGTTTCACCCAAATTGTAAGATTCCAAGGCAAAGTCGTAGCCATACCAAGCAATTAATCCACAAAAGGGAAACAGAAAAAATACTACGCCCAAGCTGTCTATCCAGGCGCGCTTGCGACTCGACAACTTGTCATAAATAATGTCTACACGAACATGCCCCTCGGCCTGCAAAGTAGAAGCAATACCTAATAAAAACATTGCTGCAAATAAATGCCACTCTAGCTCTTGCATACCAATTGAGCTGGAGCGAAAAAAGTAACGCATGATCACGTCATAAAAGATGTTTACCAACATTAACAGCATCAGTACCGCTGTTAGGCCCGCTATGGCCTTGGAGAATCCATCTACTGCTCGTTGCAAACGCAACATCCCTAGCCTCCCAAGCAATCCACTTGCTTATTCTGGTTTAGCTGATGGAGCCGCAATACTCTGCGGCTCCAACTATGCTCTACAAACCTTCGGTACTGTTTAAGTAACCTTGTTCTGAAATCGCGGTATAAGCGCGAACTTGTTGCATGTACTGTTGTTGAGACTCAATGATTTTAGCGGCCATTGGGTCAGCTGCTGCTTTCTCTTTTAACAAATCATCGTTAGCGGTTTTAAGCGCTTTAATGACTTCTGGTGGGAAAGTTTTCACCTGAATATCAGGGAACTCTTGCAACATGGTTTGCCAGTTTTTAGCGCTTTCTGCATAAGAATGTATATACATGTCGTAGGCAGCTTTACGCATCGCTACAGCCAAAATAGCTTGTAAGTCTGCTGGCATTTTTTCTAACTTTTTCTTGTTAGCAATAAACATCAGCTCAGTGGCTGGTTCATGCCAACCCATGTAGTAGTAAGGGGCAATTTTATGAAAGCCCATGCGCAAATCTAACGAAGGGCCTACCCATTCCAACGCATCAATGGTGTTGCGCTCAAGTGCGGTGTAAAGCTCACCCGGCGGAATATTCACTGGCGTAGCACCTAGCTTAGCCAATACTTCGCCGGCGAAACCCGGGATACGCATTTTCAGGTTTTCTAAATCACCCACCGAGTTGATTTCTTTACGGAACCAACCACCCATTTGCACCCCTGTGTTACCACCAGGGAACGGCACTAAGTTGTGGTCAGCATAAACTTGGTTCATCAAGTCTTGACCACCACCATATTGCAACCAAGCGTGTTGCTCTGGTGCATTCATACCAAATGGCATGGTAGTGAAGTAAAGGGTATTAGGCACTTTACCTTTGTAGTAGTAAGACGCTGTATGGCCTAGGTCATACTGGCCACTTTTTACTAGATCAAAAACACCAAATGGTGCTTTATGTTTGTTCGAAGAGTCAACACGGATCTTTAAACGACCATTCGACATTTCGTCGGCCATTTTCACCATGTTTTTCACCGCATCACCAAAAACGGGGAAGTTAGGGCCCCAAGTTTCAGCCAGTTTTAGTTTGTACACTTTATCAGCTGAAACAGCTGCCGAACTAAACGCGATAATAGCAGAAGCCAGCAGAGTTTTACTGCAGAGGGACTTAAGCATGTTGTTCTCCCTTTCGTTGTTATTTTCCATTGTTGGTTAAATGTTCTAGATGTAAACCAACTGCTTAATGGTCACCTTTAATGTTAGCGACTTGTTACAATAAAACCTATCCGCTAAAGCACGGTTTTTTTCTACGTAAGATCACGTACACGCTAGACTTTGGTAGGAGTGAGAGCCAGATCACTATTTTTAGGAAATAGCATAGATTAACATATAGTTAACATTCTCTTTGTTAGGCCGTCACGAGATGTGGTCCCTCAAGTTTAAAATTATCTTGTTATCAATTGTTCCTCTACTTTGTGTTACTGCGCTAATTGCCACTCTGGTTTTTAAACAATCTTCGATTCTTACCGACCAACAGCTGGCGCTGATCAAAGAAAACATCATGCGTAGTAAAACCCTAGAGCTGCAAAACCATATCGACCAAGCTTTTGCCAGCATTCGCGACATTTACGAACCCGCAGCCGCCGATGACGAGCACGCTAAACATCAAGTACGGGAACTACTAAATCGCCTGCGTTTTGCCGAAGACGGCTACTTTTTTGCCTACACCTTAAAAGGAGTGAATTTAGTTCATCCAATCCAACCCGAGTTAGTCGGTCAGAATCTCTGGGATTTTGAAGACTCTGAGGGCACTCATCTAATCCAAGACTTAATTGCCCAAGCCAAGGCTGGCGGCGGCTTTAGTAATTACTTATGGGAAAAACCTAGCACTGGAAAACGCGTTCAAAAGCTTGGTTACGTAGTGATGCTAGACAAATGGCAATGGATGTTTGGTACTGGCGTATATTTAGATGATGTGGATGTAGAGCTAGCCAAACTGGAAATGCAAACTCAAGAGAACATTAATAGAACCTTTATCTGGTTATTTATAATTACCACTATTTCAGGAATTTTAATCGCTTTTTTAGGAGCATCTTTAAACATTTCGGAGCATAAGCTAGCAGACAAAAAGCTAAAAGAACTTACCCAGCGAATTATTGATTCGCAAGAACAAGAACGCCAACGTGTATCGCGCGAGCTTCACGATGGCATTAACCAACTACTGGTCTCTATTAAGTATCGCCTAGAAAGCGCCACCGAATGTAACAATACACCAGCTTCGGTAGCCGCCAGCCTTAATCAAGGCCTAGGTACCATTAATGAAGCCATTGGCGAAATTCGTCGCATCTCTAAAGATTTGCGCCCCAGCGTGCTGGATGATCTGGGTTTAGCAGCCGCATTAGGTGGTTTTTGCCAAGAGTTTGAACACCGTACAGGAATAGATGTGTTTTTAGAGTGCGACATTGATAACCTGAATATACCGTCTACGGTTGAAACCACCTTTTATCGCATCACCCAAGAAGCACTGCAGAACGTGGAAAAGCATGCACAAGCCGACACTGTGGACATAGTGTTAAACCAACATGCAAAAACCTTAGTGATGAAAATTAGAGACAATGGTATTGGTTTTGAGATGGGTAAAAGAGTACGCCGCCATTCAATTAAAGAGCTCACTCGACGACCAGAACTTGCCAGCAGCGGCCTTGGCTTACGCAATATTTTTGAACGCATTGCCCATATCGACGGCCATGTAGACGTAGACAGTCAATTAGGAGAAGGGACACTGATAACGATTAAAGTACCACTGCTAGAAGTTGAAACAGCTGTTAAGGCTATTCAAGAGCAAACTGCATGACCAGTATTCTATTGGTAGACGATCACCCCTTAGTTCAAGACGGACTAAAAATGCGACTAGAAGCCAACCCCGGCTTTAATGTTGTAGGCACTGCGGCAGATGGGGAGCAAGCCTTAAGTATGGCGCAACAACTTTGCCCAGACATTGTGCTTACCGATATAAACATGCCTAAGTTAAATGGTATTCAGCTTCTAGAAGCATTGGCAGAACAGTGCCCAAACAGCAAAGTGGTGATGCTTAGCATGCACGACAATAAAGAGTATGTGCAAAACGCGATGCGTAATGGAGCCAAAGGATATTTACTGAAAGATATTGCCTCCAGCGAGCTAATCAGCGCGTTGGAAGCGATAGCCAATGGTGGCCGTTACATCAGTGCTGGTGTATCCAACATGTTGTTTGATAATGAAAGCAGCTCTAGCACAGTAAGTTTAACCAAACGTGAGCAGCAAGTACTGCGCCTGCTAGCCACTGGTTGCGGTAACAAAAAAATCGCCGATAGTTTATCGATTAGTATTAGAACCGTGGAAACTCACACTTTAAAAATCCGTCGTAAGTTGGATTTAGACAGCAGCGTCGCAATGATTAAATACGCCATTGAACATTATGGCAGCGAAAACTAAGCAAGAGCTAAGGATAGCCTTTGAATCAATCTGTAAAAATTAAGCCTCAGTGCTGCAAACAAACATCACAACAAGTCCGCTTTGTAAGTGGTGTTTGCCAAGCTAAAGACCATAATGCCCAGCAGTTTAACTTTAGCACGACCTTAGAACAGGCTTTAAACGCGATTGAGAATGTGCGGCGACCAAACAGCTAAATCTAGCGCAGCATATTATCCAGCTGATCAACTAACTCAGCCCAATCGGCGTCTTGCTCAACTGCTTCAGCCAAAAAGCTCGCCTGGGTGGGAGTCCAAAAACTGGCTTTATGTAATACCACTCCGGCAGCAATTGGCCCCTTGTCGGTAACAAATTGAGCAATCCCATTAATTGAAGGATCTAAGCCTAGTTGTTCAAACAAATCACTCAGTGTGTGCATTCCTGATTCCATAATACGCCCTCAAAAATATGTTCTACTTACGAATACTATAAACCCACTACGCTTAATACGTCAGTTTAACTTAGTAACTGCTTAGCGTAGGCAAACAATGCGGGGGTTCCGCCAGTATGCCAAAACAGCACTTTTTGCTGTGAGGAGTATTTCCCTTGGCGTATTCGAGCAATTAACCCCGCCATCGCTTTGGCGGTATAAACCGGATCTAACAGTACCCCTTCGGTTTCGGCCAGCAACATAATGGCCTCTCGCTCAGCATCGCCCAATACTGCATAGCCTTCTCCAAGGTATTCATCATCTAAACAAACGTCTCTGGCGCTAAATCGAGAATCAAGGCTAAATTGTTCACTCGCGGTATTAGCCAAATCAGCAATGGTTTGGCTGAAATGTTGAGTGCGATGATTGGCCTTATCGATATTAATCCCGCGCAACTGGATCGATGAGTTTAAGTAAGCTTTAGCTAACATTAAGCCAGCTTGGGTCGCGCCAGAACTTGAAGCAAATACAATCTCTTCAATGTCGCTTTGTTGTTTCAATAACTCTTCTAAAGCAGCAGCAAAACCTAAACAGCCAACAGCATCAGAGCCACCATAAGGCACCACATAAGGTCTTAAGCCTTTGCTTTTAAGCTGAGCCTCAAGTGCAGCTATACCTTCGCCCTTTCTTTGTTCACCAGTCCAAACAATAGTGGCACCAAACAATTTATCGAGCAATACATTACCTTGGGCATGCTCGGGGGCTTTGCCGCCTAATAGTAAATAACAGGGTAAATTGAGCTTAGCGGCTGCGGCAGCAGTTTGTCGGCAATGATTAGATTGAGCGGCGCCAGCACTGATGATGCAATCAGCTTTTTGTTGTAGCGCTTCACCTAGCAAAAACTCTAACTTGCGTACTTTATTACCACCTAGGGCTAATCCACTTAAGTCATCACGCTTAATATAGATTTGCGGACCGGCTAGGTGCACCGACAAGCTCGGTAAGCTATGCATTGGGGTAGGGAAAAAGCCTAAAGGCTGTCGAGCAATAGATTGCCAGTTCATTATTGATCCCTCATTTATAACGCACTATATGGAGGGAAGATTGATAGCTATTTTTTCCCTGGCATTAACGGAACAAAACTAATTTTTCCGTTTTCATATTGGGTTTCGGTGGGTCCATACTCACGATTAGTAAACAGTTTTTGGCCAACAATGTCGAGACGCACATTGGGGTGCAACTCTTTCTTAACGGTAAGTCGAGCGTTAGCAAAAAACTCGTCTTCCATTTGCTGATTGTAGTCCAAGGCAAAATCAATCTGTACAAGCTCTTGGCGAGTATGGTGCATAGTAGCAGACAGTTTTTCTGCCGTACCCTCTTCGCGGTCTTCTTGCTTGGTAGAACTTAGCCTCATTTGTGCATCAAGCACCTTGCTAAGCTTTTGGTGTAGATTATGTTTGATATTATTAAGGTTACGACGCTCGTCTTGAATACCTTCAAACTCACCAGATATACGCAACTGCGTGGCGGTACCGGCTGTTGCTCCCAACACTACTGCGCTAATCTCTCCGCCAGCATCAATTGAGCCACCAACTAGGGTTCCGCGCAAACCGCCGGCATCACTCACCGTAACTTTACCATCGGTTTCAATTTTACTGTGGAGCATTTGGCTGGTAATGGTAACGTCTTTTACCGTTTCAATATGTGAATATTGTACAAAGGTAGCGTGCAGCTCGCCTTTTGCATTAACCTTACAAGAGAAGTTTTCGTCACCTTCCATTAGGCGATGACCAATAATACCTTTGCCCACCACCACATCACCGCCGGCGGTAATATTTGCCGACTCTACAAAGCCATTGATATGTACGTCACCAGTAGCTTTAACCTTCATGCCTTCACCAACATTGCCGGTGATTAAAACACTGCCAGCGAAATCTACATGACCATAACTTACGTCTACGCTTTTAATGGATAATACATCGTCAACCTTCATACCATTTTCAATTTCTAGCGGTAATCCGGTTCTATCAGCAAGCAATAAGTTAGCGTCATTAGAAGCAATTTTAGTACCTTCACCCACAGTGAAAGGCTGCTCATGGCCTTGCTTAAATGGAAGTTCTTCACCGCAAACATTTTTACCCGCTTGACCAACGGTATGTGGATGACGGCGCATCAACTCAACCTCAGGTTCAACCGTTTCGAGGTTGCCTAAGTCACGCATATCAACACGACCATCTTCGGTTTCTTTAGGTTTAAGTAGTCGCTCTTTTGGGGTGGCAACAAAGCGTTCGAAGCGGCTATCTTCTCCATCGACTGAAGGACGGCCTAAAGCCACCACTTTTTTAGTTTTTACGCCTGGGTCGGCTTGTTTAGCAGTAGCGAGTAAGTTTAACGCTCGTTGTTTTTGTAAACCAAATACCACTCCCGCTTCTTGCATAGCACTTACCAACTCCCCTTGAGAAATTGGGTTTCCTGCATAGGCTGCAGTGATCATGGCACGTGCCACCATTTTGTCTTCAGACACATCAATGGTGATTTCTGCGTTTCTAATATTGGCTAACTTAACAAAGGTTTCACCCCATTGCTCAATCAGCTCAGGCGACTCACGTAGCTCGGCAAACTTGGCTACAGCATCGTCAATCGCTTCAGGATCGACAAAGTAATCACCAAAGTTTGAACGAAGAATTAATGCTTTAACATCGGTGACACTAACATGTGTCTCCTGTGGAGTTATTTCAATTAATGCCGCAAGTTTATCTTGAGATAAACGTAAACAACTTAATTCGAGCATCAAATCCCCTTTCTACTAATAACTCAGCCTTACTACATAGCTGTGTTTACCAACGCTTATTCAATGTAATTATGCCCTGTCGCATCTTGGGAACCAATACTCCCTGAAGCTTTACTTTTCAAGTAATTGAGCTGGATCTGACTTTGCACTAATTTGCCTGCTAATAGACATATTATTAAACAAAATTTCACAACTAGCTTATCAATTATCTAAATTGTATGACAAGAATCGCAGTTATACATGAATCGCTAATACCCTAATGATTTTAGGATATTAGCGGTGATAGGTGTAGAAAAGTTATTTTTTAGAGCCAATCAGCGGTAACGCAAGGTTACTCACGCCTTCGGTAACGATAGGCTCCACACTTAAACTAAGCCCATTTAAATTCGAACTCACTTCAACTGGGGTGATGTTGTTACGTACCGGATAGGCACCACATAACTCGCCTTGATCGCAAATAACATAATCGTTATCGAGGTCAGTACTCACATACAGACGGTAACTTCCTTCTCGCACTTCAGCAAAGTTAAAGCTAAATACACCATTGTTCATGGAAGACAGCTGAGTGTATTTAGTTTCACTGGTTTCGCTATCTAATAACAGTATGTAAACCAAACCGTTATCACTGGCCTGCTGGGTAGAAACAACCATAGACACTGCAACAATATGCTGCGAACTATCTGACCCAGTAATAGTAATATCGGCGCTGTAATTACCATCACTTAAGCCGTCTCGGCTTGCTTCAATAACGTAACTACCTAAACCACTACCATCAGTTGCACTAGAGTCTACGGTAAGCCAAGCGGCTTGCTCTTCAACACGAGTAACGGTGAGCGCGTTAGGGCCTATCGATTGAATATTAAAGCTTGCTTCGCTTTCTTGGGCACTTAAGCTAATTTGACTAATACTTAAGCTCAAGTAGCTGCGGTCGGGGTCAAGCAAATCTAGCTGACTTTGTACCGCTTTCTCAGCGTTAAACAAACCGTAACCAAATGAGGAATCCTTGCCGCTGGCGCCAATATCATCACTTAGCTTTCCGTTTGCTAATAGAGATAAGAAGCTCGATGTATTTAGCTGTGGATTTAATTGCTTCATCAACGCTACGCCGCCAGCTACATGGGGGGCGGCCATGCTAGTACCGTTTAAGTATTGGTAGCTAGCACTTAAGTTACTACCGCTTTCATTAACGTATGTACTGTAAACACCATCACCATAGCCATCACCATTAAGATCGACACTGCTGTTGCCACCTGGTGCTGCTATATCTATATAAGTGCCGTAGTTAGAGTAGCTGGTAAGTTGTTTGCGAGCATCGACAGCGCTAACACCAATCACATTGTCAAAAGCGGCTGGATAACTCAGTTGCGAGGTACTTTCGTTCCCGGCTGCCGCAACCACGATAACACCTTGGGCAACAGCGTCTTGCACAGCTTTGTTAAATGCTGAATCAAAGCCACCTCCACCTAAACTCATATTTATAACGTCTGCGGCTTTATTCGGTAAACGACCCGACGAGTTACTTAAACCGGCGGCGTATAACACTGCTTGGCTGATATCAAAGGTAGTACCTCCGCCAAAACCAAGCACCCGTAGATTCATTATTTTAGCGTCTGGCGCAACACCGGCCACACCCACAGAGTTATTAGTACGCGCTGCAACGGTACCTGCTACATGAGTACCATGCCAAGAAGAGCTACCATTTGTTCCACTTTTATCACCTGGATCTTCAGGGTCAGTATCTACGCCATCTCCATCTAAAGATATTTGGGTATTAGAAATAAAATCCATGCCATCGGTAGTAAGTTGAGCATTTAAATCAGGATGATTTTCGAACATCCCGGTATCGAGTACGGCTACTACAACATCGCTTTGGGTTTGTCCCTGCATGGTTTGCCATGCAGCACTTAAACCAATTTGCTCATAATGCCATTGCCGCTCAACAAGAGGGTCATTTGATAAAGCGCTAGCTTGATAAAGGTAGTTTGGCGTAACCTCATCACCGCCCAAGCGATACTTCATTTCTTTAATCTTGAGTAATGTACGTTTTTTAGCGAGGTATTCTGCATTATTGCTTCGCTTTAAACCGCTTGGTGAATCAGCGCTAGTCGCTAATGCAACCGCTAGATTTTCTTCGGCACGATACAAGCTCATGCTTGGCCCTGAAGCAACAGAAGAAAGACCGTAATCTTCGTTATTCGCCGCTCTAAACTGTTGCTCACTACGTTGAATAATCATTTCATCAACCATGAACGCATGTTGAGTACTTAAGCTAGTACTTTCAGGGACATTTTGCTGGTTTTGATCGATAAGACGCAGAGTATAAGGGCCTTGTGATCTTAGTTGATTATCAAGATAAGCATCAACGACTACATAGTAGGCATCACTAACCGTCACTTGGATAAGCTCTGTTTTATTTGTGCCGATTGAACTAGCTACTTCAGTTTCGTCACTCACCCTATATAAGGAAAGATCAAAATCATTACTGCTTGTTTCCCAATCAGCAATTTCCAAAAACAAGGTTTGCCCAGCTTCTAAATCAACTCGGTAAATATCTATCGAATCGTTCATGTTAGCAAAGCGGTCACCGCTAACACCGGTAAAATGGCTAGCTAAATAGCCACTTACTACCGCAATAGGAGGGAGAACTTGAGCAGTACTAGCAGTATTATTGGAAGAGTACAGCGCATTAGGGTCATTCACATCGCTATCAACTACGGTGTTGGTAAGCACATTCGCGGTGCCACTTACTGAGTAGCTAGGTCTATTGTCTACCACTGTAGATTCACCACCACCGCCGCCACAAGCCAACAAACTAACGACGAATAACAGTGTAAAAATCGTTTTCATATAATCCCTTACATCAACAACTGAGCTGCGCCCATGATATGCAATTAACGCACAAAATAGTATTCAACCCCTAAGCTTTTCATCAAGCAATTATAACAAACCCTATGAAATAGGGAGAAGAAGCACAAAGTATTGGAAGGATTACCGGCCTAAAAGAGAATTAGGCCGGGTATTTAATGCGGCTAAACCTTGGGTTTATTAGGCTCTAACAACTCATTGTCATTGATGTTAGCTTGTGCCTCTAACATTGCTTTTGGCACACTCCCCTTGGTAGGAACGCTTTTACCTTCTTGGCTAGTGCCAATAAGGCCGGCGGCAGACTGATTAGCAGCTGCCACTTGCAAACCACCTTCATTAACTATTTCAGCGCTGGCTAAAGCCGCTTGCTCAGCAAGTTCTTCAGCGGTAGGTAATACCTGAGTGGCACTTGGATCACCAGACAGCCCGGCCACCAAGGCCGCAGCAATTCCTTGCCCTAGTTCAGTGAACTGCTTTTCAATATCAGCCTTTAATACGGTTTGCATTAAATCTGCTCCAGCCAAGCCAGCCTGAATGGGATTTCCGGTGGCTAAACCAAGACCAATATCCATAGCAGCAGGGGCAATGTCAGTAATTCCCACACCATTTTCTGCCGCCGCAGCGGTTGTTTGGATACTGCTAGCAACTTGTTCCGTCACCGGTTCTTTTTGGCTATCAGGAGTGAGCGCCTGCTTTAGCTTTTGACTAAAACTGGTATCAGTTTTCACTTCACTAGGCTGCTGATTGCTGACATCAAGTAACTTAGGTTTGTAGGCTACGTCATTAGTAGCCAATGGCGTAGAACTATAAGATGTTGTCATGTTCCGTTCCTTTAGAATATCACTGTGAGCTGTCGGTAATCGCAAATGGATCGTTGTCCACCGCCACCAACACATCTCGTATTTGAATGTTTGCCATATCTGAAAAACGCTTGGTCGCTAACACTGCGCGGTCTGATTGCACCGACATCACCGTTAACTGAGTATCGTCTGCATTAAATATCGGACCACGCAAGCCGCCATCTAAGTGCATCAAGTATTGCTGCCTCACCAGTTCAAACTTGTCACCTTTGCGCACGCCATTGGTTTGCCCAATATTAATCACCACCTGTCCGTTGTATAAACCCACCACAGTGGCTAAACTTTGGCGGCAATACAGCGCATCCTCTACGTCTACAACCGCTTGGTCGATGTAAGAATCAATCAAGTTGCCATAGTCAGAAGACCAAAAAGTTTGCCCTGTTACGTCAAGTTTCATGGTGACATCAAATGGCCATTCTCGATTAGAGCCATAGCTCTTGCGTAAGATTGTTTCGCCGTTTATCCCGTCTATCACATATAACTTCACTTGAAAGTTACGCTGCTTAACGGTGCTCTTCATTCCCAATAAATTGGTGCTTGTTTCGTTGTAGCTAGACATGTCGTTGATTTTGCCAAACAAGATATATTGCACGTCGTATTGCGAAGATAGACTCCTCGCAACCTTCAACATTTGCGGCTCAATATCATTAGCGTAACGACCGTCAAAAGCGATTTGTCGGGTCATTAAATGCCGTGCGTCTACTCGCTTGCTCTTTAACTTGAAGCGGTGAAACAAGCGCTGAGATACTTCCTCAGGGGTACGATAAATACCACCAAGTTGTGCATGTTCGCGTTTTTGTAGCTGGAAAGGCCCAACAAACAGCGTTTTTGCATAACTGTCTTTTTCACAGGTATTAAGAGGAAAGATGTCGGCGGCAACCGTGACTGTCATTTGGTCGTCTTCAATGGTCTCTACTAACAGCTTCATGTCATAAACTTCGCCATTAGTACGCACTGTTAGCTCATCAGTTTCTAATACTCCTGACTTCACTATCTGTAGCGACTTTACACTCGCTCCACCTCGATACATCAGAGTAAGCAAAGCATCTTGAATCGCTTGTTGGCGCGCTTTATCCACTTGGCCGTCTACAATCTTGGCTTGGCCTTCGCCTTCAAACCATACGGCATAGCTAGGGGCGTTAACGCCCGCTAACATTAACCAAAGGCAGAAAGCCCTAATAAATAAGGACATTGGCTTTTCCTATAGTGGCCACATACTTCCACCCAAGAATGACGACAGCCAGCCTTGAGTTTGTACGTCAGCATGATCCCCGGTACCGCTAAACTCGATTCGAGCATCGGCTACTTGATAAGAACCAATAGAGTTGTTTTCACCAACATCAAGTGGTCGCACTATGCCAGTAAAGCGCATGTACTCTTTGCCGTTGTTTATTACCAACCACTTTTCACCCCGAACCACCAAGTTTCCGTTATTCAGTATGTCTACTACCGATACAGTAATGCGACCGGATAAGCGGTGGCGTTGGTTAGCATCAGAGGTTCCGTCAAAGTCTTGTTTTTGGCTCATCTCGAGTTCAACAACTTTGCCATTAATCGTTAGCGATCCGCCAGGCACAGTCACAGGGTCAAGTTTGTAGCTATTTTCTTTGGCAAGGTTTGAGCTAGCAGACTTAGTCGCCGTTGCCTCTTCTTCAAGCATCACTGTAATGGTATCGCCTAAGGCGAAAGGCGGCGTATAGCTATATAAACTGCGAGAGGTATTACTATTGAACATAGAGCCCGTAACAATCACAGGGTCGGCTGCTGGGCTGGGTTCAATTGGCGCATAAAAAGGGTCGTCAGGGATCGGAGAACGACTATCGGTACTCACCGTTACTTGGCGTTGGTTACGATCTTCTCTTTCTTGAACATCGTCAGCTACTTTTTCTACCCCGTCGACAATGGTTGAACATGCAGACAACAGTAATGTGCCGCATAACACTAAAAATCGGGAAATCATTGGTCTATTCCTACTTACGTTAGTTTCCGTTTACCACTTTCTTCCATTCGCTTTAACTTAGGCTCGAGCTTTTAGCTCAATTGTTATAATTAGTTACCTAAGTAAGCCTTAGGCTACAAATAGCAAAGCAAATGCCACTAACGTCAGTAGAAACATATCCTTACGATCATCTACATGACAAAAAATTCTGCTCAACCGACAACATTCCGTCGTTTTTGCCGCTTCTGGTTGGGCAGCCTAAAAAATGCAAATTAAATGCCATAAATTAACCAATCACTAGCATTTCATAATGTTTTTATAAAAACATATAAATTTTAATTCAGAACCGCCGATACAGCTTTAAGTGCCGCAAAATCCTTATTGAACGGCTAAACCACATAAAAAGTCGGCAACACCTACCCAATACCGGATATTCTTTGCCCAGTAATTCTACTTTTCCGGCAATACTTACCTCACGATAATCTAAAAAGTCAGCATTAGATCCACAATTAATCCAATGCACTAGGCACCTATTTGCATCTAATGAAGGCACTCATTAACGGATAACACCACTTAGCGCTGCGCTAAAAATCATCTCGACTTAAATTAATTAGAGGCATCCTTAGATACTCCTACCAACAGAACCTTGTACTGAGCTAAGGACTTGAGAGGTACTAGCGACAAAACACACTTTGTAAAACAGAGGAGGATAAGGGATGGATATTGTTTGTGGTGTTTTGCCTCGAGCGATAAATCGCAGGTAATAAAAAAGCCCGCTGATTGAGCGGGCTTAGTAATTGGCGCCTGGCGGTGGGCCAGGGGCGCAGCGTAGCTGCTTCCGCTTCGGCCTAAAAAAGCACGCTTTTTCCTGGCGGCCTTCGCCCTACTTGAAAGTAGCCCACTTTTTTTGTCCAATAAAAAACCCCACTGTCTTGCGACAATGGGGTCATCTAATAAGAGCCTGGCGGTGACCTACTTTCACATGGGGAAACCCCACACTATCATCGGCGCAGTTGCGTTTCACTTCTGAGTTCGGCATGGGTTCAGGTGGGTCCACAACGCTATTGCCACCAGGCAAAAACTTGTTGTCTTTA
>NZ_BJEQ01000013.1 GCF_005405585.1 Agarivorans sp. Toyoura001
ACTTGGTCTACCACTGCCAATTTAAAGGCAAGAGAATAATTTCGTTGGGTACGTTTACTGGTTGTTTTCATGACACTCTCCAATTTCATGTTGGATATGTGTCAACCTTATTTAGGACGGTACACAATCACTAAAAAAGCCACGTTATGCGTGGCTTTTTGTATTTAAGAGAGCAGTAATGTTAATGGTATACGCGTACTTCCACTCTTCGGTTATGCGCGCGTCCTTCTTCAGTTGCATTACTAGCAATGGGAGCGGCAATACCTTTACCTTCTTCAACTGCAGCATCTCTAGTGACACCGGCAGCCAATAACGCTACACCAACGTTATGAGCACGACGATTACTTAATTCTATATTGTAACCTGGGTCACCAATGTTATCGGTATAACCAACCGCATCAATTTTGAGGTCATTGGCAATCACGGTTTTAGCGATACACTCTACTTTATGTTGCTCGTCGTGATGATATTCATCTTTATTAAAGCCAAACAAAATGTGTTCAAAGCTCATTATTTTATTGTCTTCAACCAACACATATTGCTCACAAGATTCGGGGATTAAAACCGCCGCTGCAACAGCAACTACCGCGACTTCTTCAATGACGACTTCTTCAACAACAATTTCTTCAACGATAACTTCTTCTACAATTTCACAGCCACGTTCATCAACTTTTGCACCAGCAGACGTGTCTGGACATTCATCAATACTGTTGGCCACACCGTCGCCGTCTAAATCAGGGTTTGAACATATTAAGGCACCAGCGATAACACCACCAACCATGCCTCCTCCGCCAGCAACAGAACCAAAAGCACCGCCAATAATGGGACACAATACTCTAACATCTCCCTCAGGAGGACTTGAACACCCTGCCAAGGTGGTTGCGCCAACTAGCGCCAATATCACTGCAATCTTATTTTTCATATTATCTCCATATGGCCTTGCTCGACGATTCTTGTCGATTACCTTGAGTAAAAAATAAGTCAGTTATTTACCAAAAAAAGCTGCTCTTCGGCCGCTACTTTTGATATTGGCAGGGCAGGAGTAAAAGCTCAAGTGAATTTAAGGTTAAAATCAATAAGGTGGTTTTGTTAAACTGATTAGTGAACTCCAACAGAGGTCTTTGGCGACTCGCAATCAAAGCCTATACCAATAGGAAAGCAGCTGCGTAGATCATAAGCGAAATCAAAATCACGGCAGGCAAACAACAACTCATTAACACCTATAGAGGGTTAGCGACACCTTGCTGAGGAATTCTTTAACCGTGTAATCCCACCCAAATAAAGGCGTAGCCTTAGATCTAGCTAAGTACTATTTCCAGATTACACATTTAGCGCGAAAACTTAGCCCCATCGAATACCACGCATAATTATCTGTCCTATGGCGAATAACGAGTTTATCTAATTTGCAAATAGGACTTCAGAAAAAAATTATGGGCTGGCGAAGGCTACAAACAATAGGCGCGAGCTTGGTTAAGCTGATTCTTAGCGTAAACAGTTCACCTACTTTTCACGAGGCGCTGTAAAGATTTTACGTATAAAAAAGCCCCATCGAAATGAGGCTTTATCATCTAAAAAAGAGAATGACTATTGCTGGGCTTCGTCGCGCAGAAACACGAGAGTGCTGGCATCAGAGCTCGCTTCATCAAAGTAGTAACCCTGGTAATCAAAATCACTCAATTGTTCCAAGCTAGTCACCTGCTTATCGAACATGTAGCGAGCCATTAAACCACGCGCTTTTTTCGCGTAAAAGCTGATGATTTTGTATTGGCCGTTCTTTTGATCTTTAAAGACCGGCGTAATTACCGTGCCATCAAGTTGCTTGGTTTTTACTGCCTTAAAGTACTCATTCGACGCCAAGTTCACCAGCACATTGTCACCTTGTTCAGCTAAAGCCTGATTTAACTTGCTGGTGATTATGTCACCCCAAAACTGATACAAATTAGTACCGCGAGCATTGGCCAGCTTTATGCCCATTTCTAAGCGATAAGCCATCATCAAATCAAGCGGACGTAACAAACCATATAAACCCGACAATATACGTAAATGCTGCTGAGCAAAATCCAGCTGTTTGCCGCTTAAGCTGGCAGCATCTAAGCCGGTGTAAACGTCGCCTTTAAACGCAAAAATAGCCTGGCGAGCCAAGTCTTGCGGTAGCTCAGTGCTCCATTCAGCAAATCGAGCCGCATTTAACCCCGCAAGTTTATCGCTTATTTTCATCAAGCTAGAAATGTCCGCCGGGCTTAACTGCCTAGCCACATCAATTAGCTCAGCACTATGCTCTAGCAACTCCGGGCGAGTATGCGATTGCTTGGCTAACTCTGAACTAAAATCTAAGGTTTTAGCGGGTGAAATAACGGCTAACATAATGCTCCTTTAATGACCTTAAAAATCGATGGTTACCCCATCTAACATTCCGCCATCTAAGTTATTCGATTTTTCAGAGCCATGCAATTTAATCATCAAGCGCAAATCGTTTGGCGAATCTGCGTGCGCAATTGACTCGGCATAGCCAATCACACCCGATTCATAGAGTTCAAACAAGCTTTGGTCAAAGGTTAACATGCCCTGTTCACGCGACTTAGTCATGAGCTCTTTCAGCTTATGCATGTCGCCTTTACGAATTAAATCTGCAGCCAATGGGGTGTTAAGTAGGATCTCAAATACACCACGGCGCCCATTACCATCTTTGGTTGGCACTAACTGCTGCGCCACAATCGCTCGCAAGTTAAAAGACAAATCAAAACATAACTGGCGATGGCGTTCTTCAGGCACAAGGTGCATAATTCGGTCTAAGGCTTGGTTGGCGTTGTTGGCGTGCAAGGTCGCCATACATAAATGACCGGTTTCAGAGAACTGCAGGGCAAATTCCATGGTTTCACGAGTACGGATCTCACCAATAAGAATAACGTCTGGCGCTTGGCGCAACGAGTTTTTCAACGCTTCTTCAAACGACGGCGTATCAATGCCCACTTCTCGCTGATTAACAATACAACCAGCATGTTTGTGCATAAATTCCACTGGGTCTTCAATGGTAAGAATATGCCCACTTGAGTTATGGTTACGGTAATCAATCATGCTCGCCTGAGTAGTCGATTTACCGGCACCCGTTGCCCCTACAAACAGAATCAAACCACGTTTAGACATTCCCACTTCTTTAAGAATTTGTGGTAGTTGAAGCTGCTCAAAACTGGGAATATCGGTTTCAATTCTACGAATCACCATACTTGGCTGTTCGCGCTGAAAAAATGCGCTCACACGATAACGACCCAAACCTTTACGGGCGATAGCAAAGTTAGCCTCTCGTCCGCTTTCAAATGCCTCAATTTGAGCGGGCGTGCGAATGGTTGCCAGCATTTCCATAACATTTTCAGGCATGAGCTTATGCTCGCTTAACGGTGTTAAGCGACCACTCACTTTTGCGCTAGGAGGAACGCCAACCGATAAGTATAAATCGGAGGCTTTACGCTCCGACATATCACTCAGTAGTTCATCAATTAACATGGTGACTCCTAAAAGTTATTTGCGTCAGCTGCTTTAAGCTTAGCGTCTTCATATGACACCATACCTTGGTTCACTAACTCTTTAAGGTTTTGATCAAGAGTTTGCATGCCATGCGCCATACCGGTTTGAATTACCGAGTACATTTGCGCCACTTTATCTTCACGGATCAAGTTACGAATGGCTGGTATACCAATCATAATTTCATGGGCTGCAACACGGCCGCCACCTAGTTTTTTAAGCAGGGTTTGCGCAATTACTGCACGTAATGATTCAGACAACATTGAACGAACCATGTCTTTTTCTGCCGCTGGGAATACATCAATCACACGGTCAATGGTTTTAGCCGCCGAGGTAGTGTGCAAGGTGCCAAATACTAAGTGACCGGTTTCGGCCGCGGTAAGCGCTAAGCGAATGGTTTCCAAATCACGTAATTCACCCACCAGAATAATATCGGGATCTTCACGCAGCGCCGAACGTAAGGCGTTGTTAAAGCTGTGGGTATCACGGTGTACTTCACGCTGGTTAATCAAACAGTTTTTGTTTTTGTGTACAAATTCGATAGGGTCTTCAATCGTCAGAATATGCTCGTGACGTTGCTCATTCACATAATCAATCATCGCCGCCAAGGTCGTTGATTTACCCGAACCAGTAGGGCCGGTGACTAAAACTAAGCCACGTGGGTGATCTGCAATTTGGCGAAAGATAGCAGGCGCGCCCAATTGGTCTAAATTCAATACTTCCGAGGGAATGGTACGAAACACTGCTGCTGCGCCGCGGCTTTGTTGAAAAGCATTTACCCTGAAGCGAGCAACACTTGGCACTTCAAACGAGAAATCGATCTCTAAGTTTTCTTCGTACTCTTTGCGCTGCTTGTCGTTCATAATGTCATAAATCAAGCTGTGTACTTGTTTATGCTCTAATGCTGGCATATTAATTTTACGCACTTCGCCATCAACTCGAATCATTGGTGGTAATTCGGCAGATAGGTGTAGATCCGACGCGTTATGTTTTACACTAAAGGCCAGTAATTCAGTAACATCCATTTAATTGTTTCCTCAATGTGAGACTATGAGCAGTATTACCCAAGCACTTCAATTTGTTAACCACGAAATTCAGCAAGCGTTAGCTCAAGCACATCGCCCCAGTGATGCTGTTGATTTATTAGCCGTTAGTAAAACCAAGCCTTTGAGTGACATTGCTGCCGCTTATCAAGCAGGCCAGCGCAAGTTTGGCGAGAACTACGTGCAAGAAGGCGTGGACAAAATAAACCTTAGCCAGCAACAAGCGTGGCTAAACGATCCCATTGAATGGCATTTTATTGGTCCCTTACAATCCAATAAAACCCGCTTGGTCGCAGAACACTTCGATTGGATGCAAACGCTAGAGCGCGCCAAAATCGCCGACCGCCTAGCCGCTCAACGCCCTAGCAACATGGCACCGCTACAAGTATGTATTCAAGTTAATATTAGCGGAGAGCAAGCCAAATCAGGAGTGAGCCTAGAAGATGTTAATCATTTGGCTGCACACATATCGCAACAGCCACAGCTGTGTTTACGCGGTTTAATGGCCATTCCACAAAATTTGAATCAAGGCCAAGAGCTTGCGCAACAATTTGCCGCAATGGCCAAAAAATATGCTGAATTGCAAAGCCAGTATGCTAGTGTCGATACCCTTTCCATGGGGATGAGCGGCGATATGCAGCTAGCCATCAATAACGGCAGCACCATGGTGCGGGTCGGCAGTGCTATCTTTGGCCAACGAAGCTAACTTTCACGAATAAAGGAATACAACATGACAGCTCGAATTGCGTTTATTGGTGGCGGTAACATGGCCAGCAGTTTAATTGGCGGCCTAATTGCCAACGGCGCAAAAGCTGGCGACATTACCGCTAGCGATCCCAATGTTGAACAACAGCAAAAGCTTCAGCAGCAGTTTTCAGTAAATGTTACCGGTGATAATGGCCAAGCCATAAACCAAAGTGATGTTATTGTGTTAGCCGTTAAACCGCAGCTTATGGCAGTTGTTTGTCAGGCCATCGCCGACTTAGGTATAAACCTAAGCAGTAAGTTATTTGTATCAATTGCCGCTGGTATTAGCGTACAACGCTTAAAAGGTTTGTTAGGTGAGCAGGTAGCCGTTGTTCGCACCATGCCTAATACTCCTGCTTTAGTTGGCCGCGGCATGACCGGTTTATACGCCCCTAGCGACGTAAGTGCCGAGCAAATCGCCGCAGCAGAACAGCTAATGCAAGCGGTAGGCGAAACCTGCTGGGTGAAGCAAGAAGACGACATTAACCACATTATTGCTGCTGCAGGTAGTGCACCTGCCTATTTCTTCATGTTTATGGAAGCCATGCAACAGCATGCTGAGCAACTTGGCTTTAGCCCAGAGCAAGCCAGAACCTTAGTGCAACAATCAGCTTTAGGCAGTGCCGAATTGGTTGCAGCAAACCCAGACCTTGATTTAGCGACACTTCGGGCCAATGTTACTTCTAAAGGTGGTACCACTGCCGAGGCGGTTCGAATTTTTGAAGAACAAGGTTTACGTAAAGTGGTTGCCAACGCCATGAACGCTGCGGTAGAACGCGGTCGTGAAATGGAAAGTTTGTTTTAATTTAATCAGAGGATCCTATGCAAGCGTCTAGTTACTTAATTGAAGTTGTATTCAACCTCTACTTAATGGTGGTGTTGTTACGTGTATGGCTGCAATTGGCTCGTGCCGATTTCTACAACCCACTCAGCCAATTTGTGGTTAAAGTTACTAACCCTGTGGTAGTGCCATTGCGTCGAATCATTCCCGGTTTTGCCGGAGTAGATTGGGCAGCAGTAGTGATTGCTTTTGCTGTAGTGGCTGCAAAATGGGTGGCTTTATACTTTATCACTGGCGGGCAAATATCTACGAGACTTGGAGTCGTGGGATTTGACTTATCTTCTGTACCTTTGTTATCGCTTGTAAATATTATAAAAGAAGCTGGAATGCTGCTGTTCTGGGTATTGTTACTGCGCGCTATTTTAAGCTGGGTAAGCCAGGGAAGAAGCCCGGTTGAATACGTACTTGGCCAATTAACCGAACCACTACTGTCGCCAATTCGCCGTATTCTGCCATCAATTGGCGGGTTAGATTTGTCCGTCTTGGTATTGTTTATCGGACTTAACTTCCTTAACCTTCTCATCGGCGAATGGTTTTATATATGGCAGATCGTTTAATTGCCGGCGATTAGTTATGATGACGTAAGCCTGCTTTTGCAGGTTTACGTGCAACCCAAGGCCAGCCGAGATGCCATTGTAGGTTTACATGACGAAGAGTTAAAAATTGCCATTACCGCCCCACCCATTGATGGTAAAGCTAATCAGCACCTCGTCAAGTATTTAGCCAAGCAATGCAAAGTGGCTAAGTCTCAAGTGAGCATTATACGGGGCGAACTGGGGAGACATAAAACGGTGAGCGTAAGCAACCCCACTATTATTCCCGAGATAATTGCCAAGTTGATGTAACTTTTGTTAGCTACATTCTTTCTATACTAAAACCATATTTGTTTAAAAGGTCGCCATTATGAGTAAGTTTTTATTAATAAGCTTAATCTCAAGTTTGATGTTGTTTACCCTACCTAGCCGCGCAGAACAAAAGGTAGTATTGGGTGATTACGAAGTCCATTACGTGGCATTTAATTCTACTTTTATTCCCGCAGAAGTCGCCAAAGTATATGGGCTGCAACGCAGCCGCTATAACGGCCTAATCAACATAACGGTATTGGATGGTAAATCGGCTGATAAAAAGCCCGTCGCCGTCAAAATATCAGGCACAGCGCGCAACTTAATTGGCAATCAAACCAATCTAGAATTTAAAGAAATTCGCGAAGGTGAATCGGTGTATTACATCGCTGAATTGCGCCACAGCAATGAAGAAACCTTTCGCTTTAAAGTGATTGTAGATGATGGGAAACGCCAGCAAACCCTCGAGTTTCAGCAAAAGTTTTACGTTGACTAAACGTTTTTCTGGCTAAGTTTCGCCCTAAGGTTATCTTTAGGGCGAATGGTTTTAAGCCCCTATCTCCATTCTTCAACCACTGCTACTTTATAGGAACCGTCATGCAAAAAGTTGTACTCGCCACCGGTAACCCCGGCAAAGTTGCCGAGCTCTCTGAGCTACTCAAACCGCTGCAAAAACAAATTATTGCCCAAAGTGAATTTACAGTTGAAGACGCAGACGAAACCGGCACTACCTTTGTAGAAAATGCCATCATCAAAGCCCGTCATGCTGCCAAAATCACTGGCCTTGCGGCCATTGCTGATGACTCAGGTTTAGCCGTAGATTATCTAAATGGTGCGCCAGGCTTGTACTCTTCTCGCTATGCTGGCGCGAATGCAAGCGACCACGATAATGTGCTTAAACTGCTTGAAGCATTGAAAGATGTGCCCAGCGACCAACGCGGCGCTGAGTTTCATTGTGTATTGGTGTATCTACGTCATGCCGAAGACCCTGCTCCGCTAATTTGTCATGGCAAATGGCGTGGCACAATTACCACAGATATTCATGGTGCTGGCGGGTTTGGCTATGACCCTGTGTTTTGGGTTGAGCAACACCAAGCGACTTCTGCGCAAATTAGCAAAGCCGATAAAAATGCCTTAAGCCATCGCGGCAAGGCACTACGCCAGTTGCTTACGCAAATGGAAACAGAAGCATGCTAAGCCCTGCGCTAAGTTTGTATGTGCACGTGCCTTGGTGCGTGCAAAAATGCCCCTATTGCGATTTTAATTCCCACGGCTTAAAGCAAAACCTACCCGAGAAAGAGTACATTCAAGCCTTGCTGGCTGATTTAGACCAAGATTTACAGCGCTTCCCTGCCATGCAAGGGCGAGAATTACACAGTATTTTTATTGGCGGTGGCACTCCTAGTTTGCTTTCCGCTCAAGCGATTAGTGATTTACTTAATGGTGTAAAGCAGCGTTTAGTCCTCAGCTCTAACACTGAAGTCACCATGGAAGCCAACCCTAGCACAGCAGAAGCCGATCGTTTTGCTGGCTATTTTCAAGCTGGCGTAAATCGCTTATCAATTGGTGTACAAAGTTTTCAGCAACAACACTTAGACAAACTAGGTCGCATCCATAATGGTGAAGAAGCGATTCGTGCCTTTGAGTTTGCTCAACAAGCGGGCTTTAAACGGATTAACCTAGATTTAATGCATGGCTTACCTAATCAAACGCTTGAGCAAGCCATGCAAGACCTACAGCAAGCTTTTGCCCTTGGCCCAAGCCATTTGTCTTGGTATCAACTTACCATTGAAGCCAACACTGCTTTTGCTTCACGCCCGCCTAAATTGCCTAACGAAGATTTACTCTGGGATATTTATGAACAAGGCCACCAGCAATTACAGCAAGCGGGGTTTAATCAATACGAAGTATCGGCGTATTGCCGCGATAGTGACCGCTCGCAACACAACCTCAATTACTGGCGCTTTGGCGATTACCTCGGCATAGGCTGTGGCGCTCATGGCAAACTAAGCGACTTAACTGGCCAGCGTTTACTTAGAACCGAAAAAGTAAAACACCCTAAAGGCTACCTGGAACAAGATCGCGACTTTTTGTTTAAGCAATGGGCAGTGGAGCCTAGCGACTTAGCCTTTGAGTACTTTTTAAATCGTTTACGTTTGTTTGAAGATATTCCTAAGGCCGAATTTGAAAACCTAACGGGCTTAGGGCTGGATACGCTTGAATCTTCATTAAGCGATGCCAAGCAGCAAAGCTTATTGGAAGAAAATGAGCACTATTGGATAGTGACAAAAAAAGGCCGTTTATTTCTAAACGACCTTCTTAATTGCTTTACCGATTAAGGATAGGCTTAGGCTTCTCTAGCGAAGATTAAATCCCACACGCCGTGGCCTAAACGGTGGCCGCGGTTTTCAAACTTGGTTAATGGGCGCCATTCTGGGCGTGGCACGTAATCATTGGTTTCTGAGGTGTTTTTATAACCTGGAGCCGCTTGCATCACTTCCAACATATGCTCTGCATAGTTTTCCCAATCGGTCGCCATGTGGAACACACCGCCAACTTTTAGCTTTTTGCGCAGCACTTCTACAAACTCTAATTGCACAATACGGCGTTTATGATGGCGAGATTTATGCCACGGATCTGGGAAGAACAATTGCACAGTATCGAGGCTGTTATCAGCAATACTATCATTCAATATTTCTACGGCGTCGTGTTCAAATACACGCAGGTTTTTAATCTCAGCGTCAATGGCGTCGGCCATACAAGCGCCTACGCCAGGGCGGTGCACTTCAATGCCAATAAAGTTGGTGTCTGGTGCGTTTTTAGCCATTTCAACTAACGATGCGCCCATACCAAAGCCAATTTCTAGTACCGTTTTAGCGTCGCGACCAAATACCGCTTCAAGCGAATAATTGCTTGCCTGATGATCCAAGCCTAACGTAGGCCAAAACTCGCTTAGCGCATTCTCTTGGCGTTTGGTTAAACGGCCTTCGCGTTTAACAAAGCTACGAATCTTACGTAAACGTTTGTCTTCTACTTGCTCTTGAGGTGCCTCAGGAGTTGGATTTTGGTCTTGCTCGCTCATGATATTTCCAGACTAGATATTACAGTGACATTCTAAATGTAGAACAGGGCTGGCATTATCCAAAGATCTCGCAGTTGTGCAAGCTTTGCACGCGCGAGTCCTTAAGATTTTTCCTAGCGTTGTTCAGGTAACTTACCCGCCAAGCGCGTGACTAACAACTGCTGAACAAGCGGGTCTACCGGCTTAACAACCCGCTCTGTGCTAGCGGGATAATGAGTGACACAATTGCCGTTTACCCAATCGTGCTTAGGCCGAATAGGCCGCGCAGTAAAACCACCGCCGCAATTGGGGCAAACATTATCTAAGTGGGTCTCCACGCATTCCACACAAAAAGTGCACTCAAAAGAGCAAATCATTGCGTTGCTAGCATCGGCAGGTAATGGTGCTTCACAACACTCACAGCACGGACGTAATTCCAGCATAGTCACTCCTATTCGTTATTGAGTATCTATAATAGAACAAGAAACGGTTTTATAAACATATTGGATACAACACTATTGATGACAAGCTTTAGGCAACAGCAATTTGGCTTCACCCTGATTGAACTAGTGATGGTGATTGTTATTCTTGCCATTATTGCGGTGGTGGCAGTGCCTAAACTTATCAACCTTAAAACCGATGGCAAAGCTGCAGTACTCAACACCATCGGCGGCTCTATGCAAGAAGGCCTGAGACTGGTTTACACTGAGGCTGCACTGGAAAATAAAGCCATTGGTAATCAGCAAATCAACTACCTTGGCACGCCTTTACCAATTTACAATGGTCACCCTGCCGTAGAGGGAACAGACAGCTTTGAAGAACTGAATCGACAAGTACAAGCTTGGCTCAGCATCGACTCTGTAGCACTAACCACCATTACCGCAGACAACAATGCAGCCCCATTTTTTATAGATAAATCCACCGCGTTTAATCATATCTATATTTTCTTTTCTGAAGACTTAGCGAGTAAGAGTGTGTTCTTTAATTGCCATGTGCTTTATACCAACCAAGAAAATGGTAGCGGGCCTAGCGTTACGGTAAAAACTAGCGATTGTTAAAGCAAACCGCTGCTTCATCATCTCACAGATATCTATTACACTAAGTTTGAATACATTGAAGGACACATCATGAAGTCAAAGCCAGCAGTCCGCTTGTTTAGAGAGCAGCAATTTCATGGTGGCGACCACCCACTTTATCTCGGTAACGGACACAGTTTTAAGCAAGCAGAACATATGGCCACCGTGGTTTACCAACCCGCTCATTTAAACCACAACGCACCACAAGGCATGCAGGGTAAAGGCCGATTAGACGGCACTTGGATTTATAGCGAAGAGCCAGATAAAGCCGAAGGTATTCTGGCTAGCGGCATTGAACTGGTCATGGACTCAAGCTTAGAAGCAAACGCTAGCATCGGGCTACATCAGCATACACACACCGAAGAATTGTATTACCTGCTGAATGGCGAACTTCAGATCACTGTTGTCGACGGGAAGCAACAGCAAACCCAGCATCTAAAGGCTGGTGACTCACACTGCATTCACCCAGGCCAAAGCCATTTTGTGCAAGCCGGTGAAGATGGTGCTCGCTTCATTGTTGTTGCAGCTAAAGCTAGTACGTAGAGCGTATGACTGTGTTAAAAAATCCGCTAATCAACAACATTAACACCGCAGCAATAATTGGCTGTAACTGGGGCATGGTGCATGTTGATGCGCTCAAACAAAGTGGCCTAAAAGTCGTTAGCCTTGTCGACTTGGAGCTGGCAAAAGCGCAGCGAGTTGCTCAGCAACACAATATTGCGCATGCCTGCAACCACATTCAGCACGTTCCCGCTGTAGACTTGGTGCTTATTGCCACACCAGCGCTAAGCCACCAAAAGCTTATTCAACACTTTAAAGACAGTGCGATTATTTGTGAAAAACCACTACTGGGTTTAAGCCAAGTAGATAACAACTTTATTTGGCCGCAGCGGCTTTGGGTGAATTATGCCTTTAGCCAACTGGCCAGCGCTAAGCTGCTTGATTCATTGCTTAGCGGCTATTCTCAGCCAGCCCATGTGCGGTTGAACTCACAGGTTAACCTGCCCCTCAACTTTACCTTAGAGCAGTGGTTTTTAGAAACCACTAGCCATCCTTTATCTTGGCTATTACACCGTTTTGGTAAACCTTCTCAACAGCAAAAAATAGTGGACGGCCAAAGGCTGAAATTACAACTACAAGCTGGTAAACACCTCATCGATGTGGATTTTCACTTAGGTGGAACTGCTGGTATTTTTCATCAAATAGACATCACCATTGGGCAAGATAGTTTATCCCTGAACGGCGAATATGTACCGGGTAAACCTTGGCGATTTTCGCCGGTAATGCTGAATCAACAAGCACAAAACCAAGGTGAATATAGCCCACAAGACTGCTGGATTGAGGCTAATCAACGCTCCAGCCAAAAAATGATTGAACAATTTAGGGGTAACATCTCTCACGCCGATTTTCTTGAGCAAGGGGGTTTTGATGCCAGTAAAGCACTGTGGTTAGAACAAGCCTTATTCGGTGACAAGTAGCCACACAAAGATAGCGGTTGTTAATTGGCGTAAAGCACGTAAAAATAGAATCACTTTTCTTGATTTGGGCAATCGTTAAAAAATGAAACTCGATAGTAAAGACAAGTTAATACTCGATTTGCTGCAACGAGACGTGAGTATTGCGCTCAACGAGATTGCCGAGCGTGTAGGTTTATCGGCCACACCTTGCTGGCGCCGCGTGCAAAAACTAGAGCAAGCCGGGTTTATTCGCCATAAAGTGGCTCTACTCGACAGAAACAAACTCAATCTAGGTGTCACGGTGTTTGTTAGTGTTCGCACTTCACAGCACGATCCCTCTTGGTTAGCGCAGTTTAACCAAGCAGTACAAGACATTCCTGAAATCATTGAAGCCCATCGCATGAGTGGCAGCATCGACTATTTGCTTCAAGTCGTAGTGCCCAGCATTAACGACTACGACAAAGTGTATAAACAACTGATTGAGCGTTTAGCCTTTACCGATGTCAGCTCTGCCTTTTCAATGGAAGTCATGAAATCCACCACTTCTTTGCCCACACATTATTTAAGCTAGCCCTACGTTATGAGTAATACAATTCAAGCATTTCCCACTCGAGTGGTGGACTGGTACCACCGCGCTGGCCGTAAACATCTGCCTTGGCAGCAAGACAAAACACCTTACAAAGTGTGGCTGTCGGAAATTATGTTGCAACAAACCCAAGTCGCTACGGTAATACCTTATTTCGAACGCTTTATGCAACGCTTTCCTAATGTCACTCACTTAGCAGCAGCAGATACTGATGAAGTACTACACCTATGGACAGGCTTAGGTTATTACGCCCGCGCCCGCAATTTACATAAAGCAGCCAAAGTGATTGCCGAGCAGTACCAAGGGCAGTTTCCAGAAGACATTGAGCAAGTCATAGCGCTGCCAGGTATTGGCCGCTCTACCGCAGGTGCGGTGTTATCACTTTCTCTTGGTCAGCACCACGCCATACTCGATGGCAATGTAAAGCGGGTATTAGCTCGTCATCAGGCCATCGCTGGCTGGCCCGGTAAAAAGCCCGTAGAAAACCAACTTTGGGAACTTGCTGAAGCAAACACTCCTGCTCAGCAAACCACTGCTTACAACCAAGCAATGATGGATTTAGGCGCGATGATTTGTACTCGCTCAAAACCTAAATGCGAGCTCTGCCCTGTGGCGGAAGACTGTGTGGCACTAGCCACTCAGCGCCAAGGCGACTTTCCAGGGAAAAAACCTAAAAAGGTACTGCCAGAAAAGCCAGTGCAAATGTTAATACTGCACTGGCAACATGAATACTTGCTGTTTCAACGCCCCATGCAGGGTTTATGGGGCGGTTTGTACTGCTTTCCAGAAATAGCGCTAGAAGACAGCATTAGCCAATGGTTAGAGGCACAGCAATTAAGTGCCGATGCGATTTACGAGCTAGAACCACTTCGCCACACCTTTAGCCACTACCATTTGGATATTCAGCCAGCATTGGTTGAGCTAAGTGAAGCGCCGCCACTACAAGTCATGGCAGACAACCAACAACTTTGGTATAACATGCAAAACCCGCCAAAAGTTGGCTTAGCGGCCGTAACCGAAAAGCTGCTAAAAATAGCGCAACACGCACTTTAAAATTTAAGCCTGCCGTACAACACAGCAGCGCATGTAATAAGGGATAATTATGGCTAGAACAGTATTTTGCCAACGTTTAAAGAAAGAAGCCGATGGCTTAGATTTCCAACTGATTCCTGGTGATGTCGGTAAGCGCGTGTTTGATAACATCAGCAAAGAAGCTTGGACTGAGTGGCAAAAGAAACAAACCATGTTCATTAACGAAAAAAAGCTCAACTTGATGAATCAAGACGATCGTGAGTTGCTTCAGGCTGAAATGGTGAAATACTTATTTGAAGACGGCGAAGTAGACATTGAAGGCTACACCCCGCCAAGCAAATAGCTCATGCTAATACCGCATTAAAAAACAGAGCCTTGGCTCTGTTTTTTTCACATGGATTATTTGCTATTAGGCGGCACTTGAAAATAAGCACTTTTTGCTGCTTGGTAAGCATTCAAGTCAACACCTTTCCCCTGATAAGTCATTCGAATTTGAGTCGGGTGCTTACTGTGACCGCAAACGGCGCTTGCCCTTGCCACTATTTGCTAATGAGCTTATCAATGCGTTTCTGCTAAGCTAGTTTTTTTATTCGGGGTAAACGCCGTGGCTTGGCAAATATTAAGTATTGTTGCTCCACTTGTAATTATAGTGGTGCTAGGACTGCTTTACGGGCGCAAACATCGCCCCGACATTAGTGCTGCAAATCGCATGAATATGGAAATATTCTGCCCTGCATTAATCTTTTCGGTATTGGCGAACACTCAACTTGAACTAAGCGATTACAGTGAATTACTGCTGGCATCCATTTGGGTGGTATTAGGTTCAGGGCTTATTTTATGGCCGCTAATCAAAATTTTTAAACTTAAAGCGCGCACCTTTCTACCACCAATGATGTTCAACAATGCCGGTAACCTTGGACTACCGCTGATTATTTTGGCCTTTGGTGAAGCCGCCATGCCCATTGCAGTGATCCTGTTTGTGGTAGAAATGGTATTGCACTTCTCGGTGGGGCTGTATTTTATCGACTCCCAAGCCAAGCTGCTTTCTACCCTAAAAATCCCGGTGATTATTGCTGCTATCGCTGGCCTCATTTGGGGCGGCTTGGAGCTATCCTTGCCCACCATCATTGCTACTCCAATCGACCTGCTCGGTCAAATATCGGTACCACTTATGTTGTTTACCCTAGGTGTAAGATTGATTGACGTGGATTTGAAAGACTGGAAAATTGGCTTATTAGGCGCTGTAGCTTGCCCGCTTAGTGGCTTGATATGTGCAAGTATTACCATAATGATATTGCCGCTAACACCGCTACAACAGTCTTGTTTGATTTTGTTTTCTGCGCTGCCACCAGCAGTACTCAACTTTATTGTTGCTGAGCAATATCAGGTAGAGCCACAACGCGTGGCCTCTATTGTGATGTTAGGAAACATCGCCAGCCTGTTTTTTATTCCCTTAACATTATTCTGGATATTACCTGCAGCTTAAGCCAATGCTTAGTCTTCTAAACTCCCGAGCCATTTAAACAAAGCACAATCCTCATTTAGTAATGCCGTTTAATTTAACTATATTTATCTATACAAACTCGATTAATGGATTAACAAATGAAAATAAGAACAAAGTTTTTGTTGCTGTTACTCGCTGGTGTAGTTTTTCCGGTTTTAGTCATCTCAATCATTACTGTATGGAACGTTAGAAGTAATGCCGAACTCAGTTTTGAACAACGAAGTACCGCGGAACTAGGGCATATCGACACAACCTTTTCTATCTACCTCAATGGCTTGGCCGAAGATGCTAAGTTTCTTGCCAACTCCTATACCATCCGTCAATTAGATCACTCTATTACCACCTATATGGGCAAAGCAAGTAAACCTATGACCCCCGATAAAAACGGTGGCGTTGAACAAACTGCGTTTCATTTCATGCGCGAATTTGGTGAAGCTCGCCCAGACTTAGCCTACGTATATTTAGCCATGGACCACGGTGGCTATATCCAATGGCCACTCGGCAAAAACTCTGCTGATTATGATCCTCGTATACGCCCTTGGTATCCGCTTTCCATCGACTCTACTACGCCGGTTCGTATTCCTGCTTATCAAGACCTAGTCAGCAAGACACCTTTAGTGGATTACATGGTACGTTTTGAAGGACAAAATGGCGCCTTTGGTACCATTGGTGTAGACGTGACGCTAAACAAACTCACCGACTTAATTAAAAAGATTAAATTTGGAGAACAAGGCTACATCATCATGATTGAGGACTCCAATACCATATTGGCCGACCCCTCCAGCGAAGATAATCTATTCCAAGACATTAGCGACGTAACCAGCTACCAAGCCATTAAAGACTCGCCCCCCGGTTTGCACACTATTGAAAAAGATGGTGAAACTTGGTTAGCCAACGTGTATTTATCTCCCGACCTCAATTGGCGCTTTATTGGCTTTATGCCCGCCAGCGAGGTTTACCAGCAAGCCAACTCCTTAATTACCTTAATCATGGGCGTGGCTATTTTAATGGTGGTGGTCTTTATTGCACTTGGGTTCACCTTGATGAATGTCATCACTAAACCAATGATAACCATTACCGAAGGCCTAGAAGGTATAGCCTCAGGTGAAGGCGACTTAACCCAGCGCCTTAATATCCACTCCAATGATGAATCGGGACAGATGGCCGATGCCTTTAACCGCTTTGTTGAGTCTATAAATTCCTTAGTGGCCAGTATCAAAGGCAATAGTGAGCAAGTAGATAATTCAGCGGCTCATGCCAGCGAACTGTCTAGTACCATGAAACAAATAGCCGAAGGACAATTAGCCGCGGTAGAGCAAGTATCCACCGCTTTTCATGAAATGGTGGCCACCTCTAACGAAGTGGCCTCAAACTGCAGCCAAGCAGCCACCAGCGCCGATGATAGCCAACAGCAAGTGGAAGAAGGTCATCAGTTGATTCAAGATACTGTACTAGCCGTTGGGCAGCTCGAAACGACCTTAAACGAATCTAATCAGGCTATGGATGAACTGTCACAAGAATCGGCCAATATTACGGTCATTTTAGATACCATTCGTGGTATTGCTGAACAAACCAACTTACTGGCGCTCAACGCAGCTATTGAAGCGGCGCGTGCTGGTGAACAAGGCCGTGGCTTTGCAGTAGTCGCCGATGAAGTTCGTACTTTAGCTGGGCGTACCGCTGAGTCCACCGAAGAAATCGATAAACTACTAAGTAACCTACGCCAACAAACCGCTAATGTTGCCTCTAAGCTGTCGAGCAGCATTGAGCATTCATCAACCTCAGTTACGGCCACCAATCAAACCAGTACGGTATTTGAGGCTATTTTGCAGTCGGTACTCACTATACGGGATATGGCGACCCAGATTGCCGCTTCGGCAGAAGAGCAGCATTTAGTCGCCGAGGAAATTAATCGTAACATCACTGATATTCACGACGGCTCTAGTCAAGCTAATCAAGTATCACAAGAGCTTGAAGATAGCGCGACCACCTTAAACTCCCTGGCCGGTAGCCTACAGGAAATGGTCTCACGCTTTAAAACTAGTTAGTCACTCTCTAATACAAAAAGCCCAAGCAAACTTGCCTGGGCTTTTTCTGTTTCTATCGCACATCTGGCTTAGCGATTTTCTAAACGGCTGTAATCCAATATTCCAGACTCAAGCGGCTCTGCTTGTAGGTATGCTTGATGCAAACGGTCGCTAAATGGCCAGAACTCTTGGCTTGTTCTGCGAATACCATAGCGCTTCATAAAGGCTTGATATGAAGCTTCGTCATTCACATGCACAAGTTGCTGCTGCAAGCGTTTAAGTTCAGATTTCTGTACCTGCCAAAATGCGCCAGGATAAGCCCCCACTATACCGGGTAACAAAGAAACATGATCTTGGTCTGGGATACGATTATCGTCTTCTAGGAATAAACTAGAGATGTTGGTATGCGCATTGTGTCGCAATAAGGTGAAATACTCGGGTTCAGTTTTACTCGGTTCATCCACTTGAATAAACACCACCTGCGGTAACAGTTTAACCGCCCCTCCTTTCCAAGCATCTATCTGAATCGCAAAGTCGCTGATTTCGCGAGAAAACTTAGGGAAGGTAATATCATGTTTCTTAGGTAATGCCGACGCTAGCTTCTCATCAAGCATATCAAACAGTTGCTGTTTATAGGGTAAGTCATCTCGGTATTCAACTGCGCTTTTAAAAAATGCTTCTTGTGGACGAGACTCTACAAAATCAACAATTTGTTTATCGGCTCCCACATACCAGCTGCGTAGTTCGTCGTAACGCATTTCGGCAGGTAACAAAGAAGTAAAGCTGCCCTCGCCTTCCATACGTAAAAAGTCCATATACAAGCGCGTAACTAACTGATGACCTAAATTGCCATAAGGGTCAAAGCCAGCCACCAATAAATAATGAATACGCTCAAATAAGGAATAATCAATTACCCATGCTGTTTTAGGTTGTTTACCTACAGTGCCTTTGAGTACGCTGGCACTGTCAAAGTGACGAAATATGGTTAATGCAGCGTTGGGGTTGTCACCATCACCATCCCAAAGTAAATCTAAGTTCAATAGGCTATCGTCTTTATTTAACCAGTTTTTCGCTTCTTCAATACTGGCTTTAATGTATTTACGGTGACGCTTGGAATAGCTGATCCAAGTACTAATTGGCAGTACATTACTTTGCTCCACAGAAGGCATGCGTAAATGTTCACTTTGCTCTACCAAAAACTTTGCTTGTTGCTGTTCATAGCGGTTATCTGGATTAGCAAAATACACCCAAAAATGATCTTGAATCACATTGAGCGCGACCTGACCTCTACATACTGGGCCTTTCATAAAGCCCATAATGAAGGTTTCCGCATCGTCTAACATAAAGCGGTAACGGCCATTAACGGTGAGATCCTGAAAGGCCACAAATGGGTTGCCAGCCACTTTAGGTTCATAACCAGGCAGCTCATTCACGACCGTATCATCACCCAAAAACCAGTTTTTCCAACGCTCGGCGCGAGCCTGATCTAAACGGTAAGGAATATGCGTTTTTACCACTATGCTTTCACGTTCTGGCGCAAGGCGGTAATAAACTCGCTCAACTTTTGGATCATCATAAGGTCTGCGAGTAGCAATTTGATCAATAGGATTGCCCGGCGCGGTGCGCGAGCGAACTAGCTTAAAAAAGGCCGGACGAGTATTGGGATCGTCAGCAAAATAAAGGTGGGTTATAAACAAATGCTCGTAAATATAACGGGCCATCAGGCGTTGTTTTTTTGAATCGCCATTTAACAAGGCTTCCCATTGTTCAACCTTATCCATTAGTTTGTTATGGGCGCTTAAGTCATCAGCCATTGGAGCACCACTAGCTAACCAAGCGGTGAGTGTATCGAACTCCTCATCGCTTATCTCGGGCAAGCCGTAAGGCATGCCCCACTCAGGGTGAGATGCTTGCACCTTAGCGTAACCCTCAATGCCTACACATTGCTGGGTTCTATCCAATGCGAAGTCAAACGCTTCGGGGTCGAGGATCTCATCGCCGGGATCTACATAGCTGCGCTTTTGTTTTAACGCTTGATACATTACGCCCGCTTCAAGGTTTGCCTCTTCAGTTTGAACCCGTTCATTTAATACCGGATTAAACCCTTTTTGACGCCACATTTGAGTAGATTTAGCATCGGTATATAAACGTGTTGTTGGCGCAGCAGTAACCCGGCTTCCATGATAAACGCGAGCAGTAGTAACACCCCGGTCGATGCCAGCAGCTGAGGTTAGTTTTAATTGGCAGGGCGCGTCGTAACAGGCGTGGCACATAACGCAGCGTTGATCGAGGATCGGTTTAACCTCACTCAAAAACTCAGCGGCTGGAGGATAATTTTCAGAAAACACGCGGGGTTGCACAGAGGCTTTGCCAAAGCGCTGGTCGAATTGATTAACAATAATGGTAGAACAGCCTGCAATTAACAGCAGGAGCCAAAAAACACTAAAACGTCGAAACATAGCTCTTCCCTGATCAAGTTAGCGCGGCATCTTACACTACTTACAATGCCTTAAGTATACATCAACTCATGATTTTTTAGCCTGGCTTTACACTTCACCACAGTAGCGTTTCAACAAAGATTAAAAAAACATCAAAAACTACTTGAACCATCAAATGATAATGATTATCATTTAGATATAGATTAAAGAGGGGACAGACAAATGATTAAAACAATAACTTTTGCCAGCATGCACTTTAGCATCGCTTTTTTGGTCACTTGGTTATTAACTGGCGATATTATGATTGGTGGTTTAGTAGCTATTGTAGAGCCTGCAGTGAACAGCGTGGCCTACTTCTTCCATGAAAAAGCTTGGGTAAAATGGGGTTTAAGCCCTACTCCTCAGCATTAAGGAGCGGATAAATGTTAGACCAAAACCGTGTACAAACAATGGATATTAATATCTTACTGAGCATTATTAACATGCAGGTGAGAAATGACTTTTCGAGCTTTGAGGAGTTATGCCATTTTTACGAGCTCAACCAAAACCAATTAGTACAGCGCTTGGCACTTGCAGGTTATACCTTACAAGCAAACCAGCAATTTACTGCGGCATAAACTGTTGCTGGTAGTCTTGTTCAGAGATAAGACACGCCGCATCAGGTACCCGTTCAACAATACAAATACCTTGTAAGTGGTCATACTCGTGTTGAATGATCCTGGCAACAAAACCACTATAGCGCGCTTCTAAATACTCGCCTTGCACGTTTTGATAACGCAGCATAATTTCGCTAGCCCGAGCAATCTTCGCTCGCTTACCTGGCACACTTAAGCATCCCTCCCAACCAAGCTCTTGCTGTTCGCTATACGCGACAATCTTAGGGTTACAAATTTCAAAGGCCGGCAGATTTGGGGCATCGGGATAACGCTGATTTGCCTTACTGGCCACAATCATTAACTGCCACGACTTTCCTGCTTGCGGCGCGGCTATACCTACACCTTGAGCGTCTAACATGGTAAAACGTAAACGTTCTATCCATGCCAGTTCTTGCTCATTTAAAGGAAAGCGCACAAGGCCTGCCACTTGTTTAAGCACAGGGTCTGGGTAAGTCGCTAATGTTAAAGGCTGAATGCTTATGTTAGCTGGCCTCACTCTCACTGTTCATGGCACTATAAGCCCGATAAGCAAATACTAGAAAGAATGCTTCAAGTATTTGTCCTAGCACTCGGTTACTAAACACCAGTACTTCACTGGCTTGCTGCGCCAACAACCAACGATGAACGCCCCATACAGGAATCATAGTGACTCCAGCTACAATAATCACACCAGCTAATAGTGGCCACTTGTATTCTTCGGTTTGTTTCCAACTGGCGCTAATCGCTTGCAGCGGTGTAGTTCTATGTAATACGCAGTGCAAATCGGCCACAATTAAACGGCTGGCGATAACAATGCCCGGCAAAACAAAAAAACTCAGCCCTAACATCACTAAGCTAAAAGTCATGGCAATTACTAAAAATAAACTGGGCCAGATGCTCAGGGCAGCTTCAAAGCAACGACTAATCGACCACGGCTGTTGCTTAATGTGACTTCGCATATAAAGAATGATTGCGCCTTGGTAGATTGGCTGCATTAACAAGCCCAAGCCAACAAACATCCAATAATTAATCGCCGACTCTTCGGGTAAGTTCTGTACATACATACTTTGAATTGCCGCAAAGGGGATTGCAAAAGGCAACACCATTAAAGCAATAGCCATAAAGTGCCGACGGTAGAAATGAACACTGTCGGCTAACCAATCCCACAAACCACTAACTGCCATGGTACTCCTTTAACCATTTCCCTTGCGTTAAATACAAAACCACCTCTTAAACCTGTTTGCGCCAGCGCTACGCCAAGCGAACACATTCCAATAATTGAGAAAGACCCGAAATTTGCCAAGTCACATTATCAAAAGGTTGAGCAACTACTTCACCAGCGACTTGGCGCTGTAACCATACACTAGTAAGGCCAGCTGCTTCAGCCCCTTGAGCGTCATTTTTAAAGTTATCCCCCACATAACAGCAATCTTTGGCAGAAAGCTTGGCCATAGCGAGGGCTTTATCAAAAATGGCGGGATCAGGTTTAGCGGAACCGGCCGCTTCGGCAGTTAATACAAACTCAAAATAGTGAGTAAGACCAGCCGCTCTAACCTTACGCTGCTGCATATCTTCTGGGCCGTTCGAGACCAATGCTAATCGCCACCCTTGCTGACGCAATTTGTCTAAACAAACTAAAGTATCGGGGTAAAGCTGAGTGGCAGCTATATATTGCTGCATAAAATACTCAAAAGCGTCTTCAGCTTGCTTATCGCTTAATTCAGGTTTTTGTAAGGCTTCGCGGGCGCGCGCTTGGCGCATTTCTGCAGCACTTAACTGGCCCTGCAAAAAAGCGGGATAATGCTGTTTAAGCGCGCGACGCCAATGGCTCATTGCTTCAGCTTCGAGCTCTGGTTGGTAGTGTGTAAACAGCGCTTTAGCCGCGGTTTCAGTGGCGATGGCATCATCAACCAAAGTATCGTCTAAATCGAATAACAGCATGCTTGCTGAGGTTTGAGACGTCATTCATTTCCCCTTTTTTCAGCCAGATTAGCGAGCTAGCTTTAGAAGTCAACGATTGTTTACAGGCTGCATATTAAGCCTGACAACAAAATGCAGTGATCTATCAGTAGCCTGCTACCGTTATTTGTATGAGTAACATATTAAAGGGCATAAAGATGAACACTCCATCAGTCAGCTTAAGTGAAGTGACCCTGCTATTTTACCCTGAAGATAAGCCCTATCAGCTACAATCACTGGTGCTTAAAGATCAAGTAAAAACCCAGCAAGGCCGGGTAATGATCAGCGCTAAATACAAGCAAGGCAAAATCATTGTGGCGGTTATTGAAGGCCATGCTGAATTGCTAAACCTATTGGGCGATCGCTTTGATGGGCGACCCGCCTCGGCAGCTTAAGACTTGGCTTGCGCAGGTTCAGCTTCGCCGTTGCTTATGTTGTCCACTTCCGCTTCGGCGCACATGTAGGCGCGACTAGAACAAAATGGGGTAAGCGGCACACTTGGCTCCATTGCTTGCTCTTGCTCTGTAATGTGAGATTGATGTTTATCGGTCACTTTACCTACCACATAAAACGCCATTCTTAAGGCCAACAAGCCAAACACAACGGTGCCTAAGGCTTGCCCACCCAGCACACCTAATGGGCCAAACCACTCCCCGCCTAAATATACAAACGGCATGGTGCCTAAAGTTGCTTTACCAAAATTGAGCATGGTAGATGTGCTGGGATAACCTAGATTATTAAAGGCGGCGTTGGCCACAAACATGGCGCCGTTAAATACAAAACTAAAGCTAATCCACGTACAAAAAAAGGCGATCACTGTGGCGGCTTCCCCACCCACTCCAAACACCCTAATGATGTGGTTTTGGCCCAATAACATAAGCAGAGATACCACGACCACAAAGCCACCGTTAAACCATAAAGCCTTGCTCAGTGCTTCACGAACGCGATCGTAATAATGGGCACCAAAGTTTTGTCCGACTATCGGGCCAATAGCACCAGATAAGGAGAAAATCATCCCAAAGGCCACCGGCATGATCCGTCCAACCACAGCCCAACCAGCAACGTAAGCATCGCCAAAAACCGCAATCGCGGCAGTAACATAAGCATTTCCGAGCGGCGTTGCTACATTGGTCATCATCGCAGGGCCAGCTACTTTTAAAATACCGCGTAAATCTTCCAGCAACCTTTGCCCGCTGAATCGAGCAAACAGGTTATGCTCGTACACCACGCCGTATAGCGCGACACCAGCCACCACAAAACGAGCGATAACAGACGCAATAGCCGCTCCTGGCAAACCTAAACCAAGGGCAAAAATGAAAATAGGGTCAAGAACAGCATTCACCCCTCCCCCAGCCAAAGTAGACCACATGGCTCGCTTGGCATCGCCCACCGAGCGCAATGCTGCGCCAGCACTCATGGCTAAACCCAGTATCGGCAATGAAGGCAGCAAAATACGAATATAAGTTACCGCCAGCTCATGGGTACGCGCTTTAGCACCAATAAGGCTTAATAATTCAGGGGCGAAATACCACACTAAAGCGGCAAAGGATGCGCTAATGATAAAGCCAGTAAACAGAATATTGGTGACCAGTTGCCTAGCTCTAGCTTTGTCTTGCTGGCCAATGGCCTTAGAGACCAGCGCGGTCATAGCAATGGATAAACCAATGGAAATAGAGGTAGTAAAAAATGCGATAGTTCCAGCGTAACCTACCGCGGCAGCCAGCTCTGCTTCCCCCAGTAAACTGATGAAAAATAGATCGGCCAAATCAACGAGAAAAAGAGCAGTTAAACCAATAGCATTGGTTGAAGACATCACCACTATGTGGCGAAAAATATCACCGGAAACAAACTTGGCCTTTGGCATAGAAACTCGCAACACGATTGGATAGCTTCTAGTGTAGGCGCAAACTGGTGTTGAGTCATGGGCAGAATAGCCCCTTATTTAAAGGGGCTATTGCTCTGCAACGCTAAAACTATACTAAGCTGGCGCGTAACTCTTTAGTCGCTAACACCATGTTTTTAAGGGCAGCTTCGGTTTCTTCCCAATTACGGGTTTTAAGGCCACAATCTGGATTTACCCATAAACGCTGATGAGGGATCCACTCGGCGGCTTTATCGATTAAGCCTTTTATATCAGCAATGCTTGGAATGTTTGGCGAGTGAATATCGTAAACGCCCGGACCAATTTCATTGGGGTACTCAAAGTGCTCAAAAGCCTGCAGCAAACTCATTGCCGAACGTGAGGTTTCAATGGTTAATACATCGGCATCTAGCGCTGCAACGGAGGGCATAATGTCGTTAAACTCGCTGTAACACATATGCGTATGGATCTGGGTTTCAGGTTGAGCACTAGCTGCAGACAATTTAAAGGCTGATACTGCCCAATCTAGATAGTGCTGCCATTCGCTGCGCTTAAGCGGCATACCTTCGCGAATAGCTGGCTCATCAATTTGAATAACCTGAATACCTGCTTGTTGCAGCTCAGCCACTTCATCATTCAAAGCCAAAGCTATTTGTTCGGCAATTTCTGCTCGGCTAATGTCTTCACGAGCAAAGCTCCAAGTAAGAATGGTTACCGGTCCTGTAAGCATGCCTTTTACTGGCTTCTTGGTGAGTGATTGTGCGTAGTTGGTCCACTCAAGCGTTAATGGTTTAGAGCGCTCGATATCATCAACAATGATTGCCGGTTTCACGCAGCGTGAACCGTAGCTTTGCACCCAGCCAAAACGGCTAGCGATAAAGCCATCTAATAACTCGGCAAAGTATTCCACCATGTCATTTCGCTCAGCTTCGCCATGTACTAATACATCTAGGCCTAGCTTCTCTTGGCGCTCAATAGCATCGGCAATGTGTTTTGCTAACGCGGCATCGTAATCCACTTGGCTTAACTCACCAGCTTTGTATTCACGACGTTGACGGCGAATTTCATTGGTTTGCGGAAACGAACCAATCGTAGTAGTTGGCAGTGGTGGCAATTGTAAGCTTTGTTGCTGAATAGCTTGGCGCTGAGTAAACGCTAACTTACGCTCGCGCTGTTCCGGCGCCAGCTGTTCTATACGCTGCTGTAGTTCTGTATTTTTCTGATTACTAAGCGATTGCAAAGCAGCGCTGTATTGGCGCGATAAACGTAAGGCATCAGCGTCGCCATTTAAGGCATCATCTAATATTTGTAGCTCTGTTAGTTTTTGCTCTGCAAAGGCTAAGCGGAATTTTGCATCGCCTAAATCTGTTTCACTTTCTAAATCAAGTGGGCTGTGCAGCAACGAACATGATGAAGCAAACCACAAACGTTCACCTAAGCGCACTTTCAGTGAACTATATTGCTCGATAAGCTGCGGTAAGTTAGCGCGCCATACATTGCGACCATTAACTACGCCAGCCGACAGCACCCAATGCTCTGGCAGCCAAGTGAGCACTTGCTCCAATTGCTCTGGTGCAGCACTTAAATCTAGGTGTAAACCGTCTACGGCCAACTGTTTAATTACTTCAGCGTTATAAAGCACATCGGCAAAGTAGCTGGTAAGAAGTAACTTACTAGAGCTTATGCGCGTGCTGTAGGCGTCTAGCAAGGCTGCTTGCCACTGCGGCTCTAGCTCCAAACCAAGCACTGGCTCATCAACTTGCACCCACTCAATGCCTAAATCAGCGATTTTTTGGAAAATCTCGCGATAAACGGTAAGCAATTGTGGAAGCAAAGAGATACGTTGAAAGCCGTCTTCTGCTGCATCATCATTTTTACCTAGGTATAAATACGATACAGGGCCAAGAATAACCGGTTTAACTTCGTGCCCTAAGGCTAGTGCTTCTTTAATTTCATCAAACAATTGTTGCCACTGTAAGCTAAATTCAGTCTTTTCAGAAAACTCAGGAACAATGTAGTGGTAGTTAGTGTTAAACCATTTACTCATGTCAGACGCAGCATGGTTACAACCACAACCTTGCTGGCCACGAGCCACTGCAAATGTGCTGTCTAAGGTAATCTCATCTGACTGATGACGCTTCGGCACATTGCCTAATAGCAGTGAAGTATTCAGCACTTGGTCGTACCAAGCAAAGTCACCTACCGTTACCCAAGCCTGACCACTGTCTTGCTGGGCTTGCCAATTTTGTTGGCGAATTGTTTTGCCTACTTCAAGTAGTTGCTGCTGCGATGACTCACCGCGCCAGTAACTTTCTAAGGCAAACTTTAGCTCTCGCTGCTTACCTATTCGCGGATAACCCAATACGTGTGTAATGCTCATTTCAATAATCCTTTTAGCCGTCTAGATGTATATAAATCCATAGTGACTAGTCGAACCAAGCAATACAATTGAAAAGCTATCAAGTGAAATTGAAGTTTATTCAACACCATCAATCTCATACCCAAATTAGCAAGGCTTGAAAGCGAACAACTTATTTGCAAAATTGAATATTATTCATGATTAACTAAGTAACTAAGCCTCACGCTATACAAGCTGAGTAGCCATGCTTAAGCTGGCAACTTAGTGTTAAGAAATGGAGGGCAAGGCACACATGTTAGAGTTAAAACACTTACGCAGTATTAAAGCTATCGCCAATAGTTCTTCACTAAAAGCAGCGGCCGCTAAGCTGTTTATTACTGATTCTGCGTTATCTCATCAGCTAAAAGATATTGAGCAGCGCATTGGAGCCAGCTTAGTCGTAAGAAAACAGCAACCTTTGGCGCTTACCGAGCAAGGCTGCCAATTGTTATCCCTTGCCACACAAGTATTGCCGCTAATAGAAAAAGCGGAGCAAACACTCTTACACTCTCATCAGCAACAGAGTCGATTGAACATTAGTGTCGATTGTCACGCTTGCTTTCAGTGGTTACTGCCTAGCTTGCAGCAATTTCAACACACCTGGCCACAGGTTAGCAGTAGCTTTTGCCAAGATAAGGACTACAACGGGTTGCCGCTGTTGCAAAGTGGTGAAGCAGATTTACTCCTCACCTCCAATGTGAAAGTAGATCAGCAGATTCATTATCAGGCATTATTTGAATATGAAATGGTATTAATTTGCCCTCCGCAGCATCGTTTAAGTCAGCACCAAAGCATTCAAGCTGCAGACTTAGTCGGTGAAACGGTTATTAGCTACCCAGTAGCGCTGCAACGATTAGACCTGCACCAACACATACTCGCGCCCGCCAACATTGAACCAAAGCAATGGAAGCATGCCGACAACCCCGCCATGCTGCTACAAATGGTTGCAGCAGGAATGGGTGTGGCAGCCATGCCTTATTGGGCTGTGGAGCATTATGCGGCCCAGCAATTCATTAGCCTACGATCGTTTAAACAAGCACTATGGCGACCTATGTACGCTGCATACTCCACTAACCTGCGAACCAGCACTCCCTTACAAGCGTTTATTTCTCTCATTCTAGAGCAAGCCTTTAGCCAACTAAAAGGCACCAGAACCCTGCGCGCTAAACCGCAATAATCCTCACTAATTATTTGACGAAACGCACAAAAAGAGTTTACTTTTAATAACATAAGTTAAGTTGTTCCCTTCTCATCAATTTGCAGTTTGGCAAAGGTTTCGCACTATGGTGTCTGACTGGTCTCCAGCAGAATTTACAGAAAGAAAAATGAGCCTTGTTATGCACTTGGCCGGTTTAATTCCTTGTATTTATTTCTCTTACGTTCACCTTTTTGGTGGCGTTTTTTGGTATGGCTTAGTGGTTCTTCCCTGCACATTTGCCATTTTGGTTTCATTATTTTTATTATTCACTCAACCAGACTCACAGAGTTACAAAATAGCCGATGTGTGGTTTTTGCTGCTAGCAATTCCGCCAGTGTTATTAGCACTAACCCGCCATGATATGCATGGTGAATTTTTTGTCCCGCCGTTAATTCTTGCTTGTTTTATTCACCTACCGTTAAAGGTGGCGGAACGCTTAGTGTTAGCAGTGAGTATTGTGGCGGTTGTACTTGGGGTTAACCATCTGGGTATTCATCAAGGTATACGTTTTGGCATCGGGATCCTTGCTACCCACATATTCGCTTGGGGCTTAGCAAGGGTGTTGGTTAAACAACATAACGAGCTAAAAGATCTCGCCTTTAAAGATTCGCTCACTCGCTGTTACAACCGCAGAGCCCTATTCGATGAACTATTAAAGGCAAAACAGCAAGATAAGCGCAGCGGCATTAAAGCAGCGATTGTGTTATTAGATTTAGACCACTTTAAACAAGTGAACGATCAACTAGGGCACAATGTAGGGGATCAAGTACTGGTGTGGTTTGCTCATTTTCTGCAGCAGAATACTCGAGTCAACGACCGAGTATTTCGTTATGGAGGGGAAGAGTTCTTAATTCTTTTTCACGATGCTGACTTTGACATGGCTTACAAAACCAGCGAGAAGCTGGTGAGTACCATCGCCAAGATAATAGCGCCAGAGCAATTAAGCGTTAGCTTTAGTGCCGGAATTTCGGTGATTAAAGATGGTGAAAGTATCGACGATTGGATTCAACGTGCAGATATGGCCTTGTATCAAGCTAAACAAGCTGGCCGTAATCAAACCTGGCCGAGTCAGTTTTCCTCTGCTGAAGTCACCATTGAGTGAAAGTGGGTAATTAGGGATTAAGTACCAAGGCAAGCGATATAAATATTTGAGCGGAGAATAGAGCGCCAATGCTTGTTCTATTCACCAGTATTTTTGAGCATACTAAGAAATGAGTAAAGCGGTAAACCGAGTTGAATATACCGCTCGGTTTAGGTGGTAGGGTTAAGAAGTACTAACACACTTGGTTTGTTGTACGGCTAGGCTCTCTTGTTCAGTACGCCACAACCGGTGGCCACACTCTAAACAAACACATTCTCGACGGTAATCCATTAAGCTTTCTAAGCCGTACTCCCAAGTTTGGTTGCTATTACAATGAATACAACGAATAGTGGCTTCGCTCTCCACCTTTTCAGGGTAGCGCTGTTGGTAATCTTTTAGTGTTGGCAAGCGTAGCCATGTGCGCTCGTTGTTATCACGCCGACTAAAAAACAACACCACCGCACCAAACAAAATCAACAACAGTTGAAGCAAAACACCCACCTTGGTTTTTTTTAAGCTTAAGTTCTTAATATCGAACTCTATTTCCGCTACAGATCCTTGCTTAGATACCATTTTAAATCAACCTGGTTTTTAACAAATATGCCAATAACAGCAAAAAGGCTCTTCACTAACTGTTACATATTGTTTACGTTTTAGTGGTTAATAATACTAATCGAGTTTTATTACGCTTAAACGACGTGTTTTTGCTATATTTTGACTTTCCTCGTGCAACAATAATTACAGCATCTCGTACGACTAAGGACAGTCTCTGTAAACCCATGAATAAACTGCTAAAAGCATCATCCGTTATACTTTCTCTTATCAGTTTGCTGTTAGCAGCACTGATCCTCATTTTGGAATATTTACCCGATACCACTTGGGGTATCTCGCTCAGTTATTTAATGTTATTTTCACCCCGCTGGTGGGCGATTTTAGTGTTGTTAAGTCCAGTCGTGTTCTTAAGCATAATGACCAAGTGGCAATATTTGTCTTGGGCACTTTGCGCGGTAATTTTTGTTCAGTTTCAAGATGTTCAGCTCGCACTGCCTAATCAAAGTGCTGGCGAATTTACCGTGTTGTCCTTAAACAACGGTAATGGGGCCAGTTCAGAACAGATTCGAACCTTGGTGGCTCAGCTGCAACCAGATGTTGTGTTTATGCAGGAGTCAAAACCGGAACGTGTTGGGCAAATCTTTGATGACAGCTGGTTTAGCCATTGTGATCACCTGTGTACAGTGAGTAGAACCCCAATTGAGCATCAGGGGAGTTTGTCACGGGAGACCTTTGGCGGTTGGGGAAAATTTGCGGTGTTTTACCAAACTCAAATTGGCGATACCACACTGCAACTTGCCAACATCCACATGGATACCCCACGCCCTACTATTAATGCCTTGATACACCGGAGTGTCGCCGCTGAAGAATTTGCCAATCTGCACTTTGCCCGCAACATGCAAGCTTCATTGTTGGCATCATGGGCCAAGCAACAGGCTAACTTTATCGCCGCTGGTGATTTCAATATGACCACCTATGAAAATATCTATCAGCGCCATTTAGCAGAGTTAAATAATGCGATTGATATTGCCGGTAGCGGCGTAAATTACACCAAATATACTTCATGGCATGGCGCAAGAATCGACCACCTACTGGCCTCGAAACATTTTGAAGTAACCCGAGCAATGGTATTGGAGTCGATGGGCGGAGATCACCGCCCTATTACGGTTAGTTTAAACTTACGCTAGCTTTACGTTTAAATCCTCTTCTACTGCCATCAATTGCCAATAACAGTAAGGCCAGCACTATCAATATATAGGTTGGCCATTGCTCGGCAGATAAACGCTCTCCCAATAGCCAGCCTACACTAAACACCAAAACTGGCTCTAAATAGCCCATTAAGCCAAACAAGCTAAGCGGTAAGTGGTTAGATGCCAATAAAAACAACAGCATAGGCACTGTACCAGCAATACCTAAACCAAAATAATAGAGCCAAGGGGAGTGATTATAAAAGCTGACTATTTGGCTTTGTTCAACGCTTACACCGTCATTGAGCAATAGATACACAATCGCCAGTGGCAACAACAATAAGTTGTCTACGGTGAATGCGATATGGCTTGGCAGCGGATACTTACGTCGCAACATAAAATATAAGGGGTATCCAAAGGCTACCAGCAACACCACCCATGATAAGCCATCAGCCATTAGGTAAGCATAAGCAACCCCCAATCCTGCTACACATACGGCCACCCACTGAACGCGACTGAGTCGCTCTTGGTAAACAAATCGTCCTACCAACACCAATACCAACGGCAAAGAAAAGTAGCCCAATGCAACTGGCAATGTTTGCCCGTTGGCTGGTGCCCAAATAAATAGCCAGAATTGCAAACCCACTAATATTGAGGCGACCATCAATCGTGGCCAAGCTTTAACATTAACCAATTGGCTTACGATCAGAGGAAGTTGCTTCATTAGGCCTAAGCCAATCAGCATCAATAAACAACTCCATACAATACGTTGCGCAGCTAACCAGTTACCGCTATTTGGCTCTAGGGGAAATTGATGGATATACCAAGGTAAAAAAGCAAACATGCAGGAGGCGGCTACCGAGCTTAGCAGGCCCACATAGAGCTGAGAATTTTGTGAGGAAGGTAAGGCCAATTTACTGCTCAATCATTCGGCTAAAGAACTGATTAAGCAGTAAATAATGACTCGCCGCAAGTATTTTGACTAATTTTTAACTAGTGCAATACTGGGCTAGGAATTGGTGCAGCAGTCAGTTGGCTAAGCTGAGCCGAAGCCGCCATTGCTTGCCATTGCTGCTGCATTTTTTGATATGGGCTAATGCCAGTTTGGCGCTGGGCGTAATCGTTTAAAATGACTCCCCAACGAAACTCTTCCATTTGTTGGTTAGGCACCTTGGTTTCTCGTTTAGCCATGGCCAGTACTAAAGCCTTAACCTTCTCTAATTGCGGCGCTACCGGGTGATTTACCCCGTCGGTTACCAACACATTCTGAAAGTCAGCCAACATATTTTGTTTTAAGGCGTCCACTTCTTCGTCTTGTAAATCAGCAACGGCGATAGCTTCGGTTAATACTCGTAACTGCCATACGCGAGAAAAGTTTTGGTAATCATCTTGGTGTAAATCAAAAAACAACATCACGTAACCGCTGGCGCGCTCTAACACTGCTAAACATTCATGCGAGCCAACTGCAAAAGAATGCGCACTCCAGCTATGGCGAACGGAGGCATTTTCTAGGGAAGGTAACTCTCGTGGCAAGCTTGCTTGCACATTGTTACTAATTTGAATTTCTATCATAAGTTGCTCATCACTGATCCTAATAATCACTAATGAGCAAAAACAATGCCAGCACTTGGCGTCAAAAAAACGCTGCTAACGTAATTCGCTTAATACTTCATGCAAAGAAGGTCGAATTTGATGACCTAACTGTTTAAGCTGCTCGCTAGGTGGTATCAGGTCTGGAATTTGATAAACCCGCATACCCGCTGCTACAGCCGCTCTTACACCATTGTCTGAATCTTCAAAGGCTAAACAATCTTCGGCTTGAATATTTAAGGCATTGGCCGCCGTTAAAAATATCTCAGGGTGGGGTTTGCTATAAGTCACTTCGCAGCCTGAAGAAATGCTGTCAAAGAAGTCGATTAAGCCTGCGTTTGCTAATTTAGTTTCGGCAGCGTGGCGATTCGATGAGGTAGCTACAGCCAAGGGAATCGACTGTGAGCGCAACCACTTAAGTAGCGCAACAGCGCCGACTTTAACCGGTACCGGTTTATGTAAAATAACCGCATGGTATTTTTCCAACCAGCAAGCGCGCAACTCATCGTAAGCTAAATGTTCACCATAACCAGCACAGATGATCTGTTTTATCTTCTCAGCATTAGAACCAATAATGCCAAGGTAAACTTGCTCTTTAAACTCTAAACCCAAGTCACCACAGGCCGCAGCAAAGGTATCATAAGCAAGACGCTCACTGTCGAGTAACAAACCGTCCATATCAAATACCGCAGCACGATAAGTCATTACAATCTCCACTAAGCTAGGTAAAAACTGCTCGCCAGTAGCCTAGCGAGCAAACGGGTTTAAAAGAACAAATGCGCCATTAAGCTGATAATGGGTAACGTCACCAGCGTACGGATTAAGAAAATAGCGAACAATTGCCATAATTTAACCGGTAATTGGCTGCCCATAATAAGCGCACCCACTTCAGATAAGTAAATTAACTGAGTGACCGACACTGCTGCGATAACAAAGCGAGTGATATCGGCTTCAATAGAAGCCGCTAGAATGGATGGGATGAACATATCAGCAAACCCCACCACTAGCGTCTCAGAAGCACGCGCAGCTTCAGGCAATTGCAGCAGTTCTAATAGCGGAATAAAGGGCTTACCCAAATAGCTAAAGATAGGCGTGTACTCAGCCACAACTAAAGCTACTGTACCCACCGCCATAATGACTGGCAGCACACCAAGCACCATATCTAGTACGTTGTGCATGCCTTGTTTAACCAGTTGCTTCGGATGGCTAGCGCGACCAGCTTGGGTTAAAGCTTGCTGCCAACCCCAAGTAAAACTGTTGTAGCCACTGGGGATCATTTCATCATCTTGCTGGCGTTTACTGCCATCAATAAACTGATCTTTAAAACCAGACAAAGGCGGTAAGCGTGGAACAATCACTGCGGCAGCAAGACCCGCAACACAAACCGTTAGGTAAAATGGGGCAAACATATGCTCAAGGTTTACCTGTGCCAATACCACCAAGCTAAAGGTAATAGACACTGCAGAGAATGTAGTCGCAATCACTACTCCTTCGCGTTGAGTGTAGTGTTTTTCTTCATACTGTTTATTGGTCAACAGTATTCCCACACTACCGTCACCCAGCCAAGATGCCATTGAATCAACGGCACTGCGCCCTGGCAAACCAAATACCGGGCGCATCACTTTAGTGAGCAAAGTGCCAATGAATTCAAGTAAACCAAAGTTAAGTAATAGTGGCAGCAATAAGCCAGCAAAAATAAACACGCTTAATAACGTTGGCAGCAAGTCACCTAAAATTAGACCGCCGGTGTCACCAGACCACAGGGCTTCAGGGCCTATTTTAAAAGCACACACTAACACCAATAGCCAACCGAGCATTCTTACTGAGTACCAAGCCTTTGACACTTGAAACAAAGAGGTTAGCAAGGCATTTTTACCTAGAAAAGCGGGTTTAGCCAGTAAAGTATAGGTCGACATTACAGCGCTAATGCTAATCAAACCCACCAATACCCATAGCGCGCTGTCACCCAAAACCGCCACTAACGCTTTGGCTAAAATAGCCACCGGTATGGTGTAAGAACCGTCGTAAGGCAGCGGTAGCATAAATAGGAAGATACCTAGCAGCGAAGGTATAACAAATTTCCAGGCTGCTACATTTTTTTGGGGGCTAGTTGAGCTAGCTGTTGGCATAGGTGCCGTCTCCGCTTCACGCATACAAAATCACTCGAATATGTAAATCTAGTAGTTGTATTCACTAAAGGTGAATAAATTTTCGCGAAAGAATACAAGCAACAAGCCAATCAATCAAGATTTATGAACTACTAAAAGCCAAATAAGCAACATCTTGAACCATAAATTGCAAATTATGCGACACAGTTTCACCACTAGGCGCGAGATTTAACTCACTTTAGCCCTAGTGTTACAGCGAGCAGATTGGAGGTTGGTTTAAAAATCTTCACCACGAAAGCTAAACTCTGCTAGCTGAGCCGAACCTAAAGTGTGTTTAATCACCAGCTTTTTACCGCTAGAGTTATAAGCGAAACCTACACTGGGACTTTGCTGCCACACACTATCTGCAGATCGCCGCCACAGCACATTGTCGGCTTGCAGTTCACAATAAAAGCTGTGCGTGTTGCCACCTTGGCTCAAACGAAGTTGCATAGTGTCACCGTTACGCCGGTACTGGCGAACCAAGTGAGGCTCAACGCCTTGCAAACTAGCGATTGCAGCTTGGCATACTTGTTCGGGTTTAAAACCTCCCAAGTTGGGTTTGGCCGCAATCAAAAAACTTGCTGCCATTAGCAACAGGGCTGTTTTAATCCATGGCCTCATCTCATTAACACTCGTTTTATCAACTCCATTCATTTAGACACATATTGCGAGCGCCCAATTAGGCGAATCAATACTCTGCTATCGACGTTTATTATTCGTTAGCAGCGTTTCACAATAAGCCCTTAAAAAGCAGCGCTTTATTGTTGTCTTGCGGGCTCAATAATCAGTTAACTTAAGTTTACGTTAAATAGCGATGGCTTAGCTGCAACTTTGCCGTAATTAAGCTAGGCTTAAGCTTAGATTATAAGAGAAATAGGAAACCCAGTATGCACGAGCGCCGCCAATTTTTGCGAGTTCTATTTGATCGCCCCGCTTACTTGAATCATGGGGAGCAATCTTGGTCATGCCAACTGTTGGATTTATCGTTGCAAGGAGCATTAGTCACCTTGCCTAATGACTGGGATAGCACCCTTACTCAACTCACCTTAAGCTTTAGTTTAAGTGATGTAGCAATCGATGAGCTAAGTATTACTATGGATGTTGAAGTAAAACACGAACGTAACCAGCAACTTGGTTTGCGCTGTGTTCACATTGACATTGAAAGTGCCAGCCACCTCAAGCGCCTAATCGAATTAAATTTAGGTGACGACGATTTACTGCATCGCGAGTTAGAGCACTTGATTGATCAAAAGCAGCAACAAGACTAAACCGCTTCTAGCGCCTCTGCGAGTTTACTTACCGCTATCACTTCTAAACCTGCAATCGGCTGTTTTGGCCGATTGCCTAAAGGCACAATCGCTCGTTTAAAACCATGTTTAGATGCTTCGTTTAAACGCTCTTGCCCATTACTCACCGGGCGAATCTCTCCCGATAATCCTACTTCACCAAATACCACTAAATCTTGCGGTAATACTTGATTTCTAAAGCTCGATACCATAGCAACCAATAGCGCTAAATCAGCCCCTGTTTCAGCTACTCGTACTCCGCCTACAACATTGGTGAATACATCTTGATCAGACATTTGTACGCCAGCATGGCGATGCATAACCGCTAACAACATGGCTAACCGGTTTTGTTCTAAACCTACTGCAACTCGGCGTGGATTGGCCATTTGGCTGTAATCGACCAAGGCTTGAATTTCTACTAACAAAGGGCGTGTGCCTTCCCACACCACCATTACCACCGAGCCAGGAGCGGCTTCTTGGCCACGCGATAAGAATATCGCCGATGGGTTAGACACTTCACGCATGCCTTGCTCTGTCATGGCAAATACGCCGAGCTCGTTAATTGCGCCAAAGCGGTTTTTGTTGCCACGTAAGGTGCGAAAACGGCCGTCGGCATCCCCTTCCAGCATAATCGAGCAATCAATACAGTGCTCTAATACTTTAGGGCCTGCCAACGATCCGTCTTTAGTTACGTGCCCCACCATAAACATGGCAATATTGTGCTGCTTGGCAAAGCGCGTTAACCAAGCGGCACTTTCGCGAACTTGACTTACACCACCCGGTGCCGACTGAATATCAGCCATGTGCATCACCTGGATAGAGTCAATCACCATCATCTTTGGCTTAACTTCCAAAGCAACTTGGCCAATTTGCTCAACACTGGTTTCGGCTAACAGTTTTAGTTTGTCTTTAGGCAGGCCTAAACGCTGAGCACGCAAGGCAATTTGCTGCAAAGATTCTTCACCCGTAACATACAAGGTATCCATGGTTTGCGCTAAGCCACACATGGTTTGCAGCAACAAGGTACTTTTACCCGCGCCAGGGCTTCCGCCAATTAAAATAGCGCTGCCCGGCACTACACCGCCACCCAGCACGCGATCAAACTCAGTAAAACCGGTAGAAAATCGCGGCAGTTCGGCTAAATCGATACTCTCAAGCGTTTGCACCTTACCAGTGGCGTTGCCAGCGTAGCCGGTAAAACGGTCATTACGCGCTGGCGCGGCACTTAAACGTACTTCGCTAATGGTATTCCAGGCTTTACACTCTCCACATTGCCCCTGCCAACGAGGGAAATCGGCTCCACAATCGTTACACACATAGGCCGTTTTCACTTTTGCCATTTTCACTCCGGGCGGTCACATAATGCTAAAATACTGTTAATAATGCTTGCCTTAGCCGAGTCACAAGGCACAATCTTTGCTTATTATCTAAGATTGTAAAGACTGAGACAGAGTTTTGACAGCAAAACAACCGTTTAAGGAATAATACCCAGCAATATGGCGGACACCAAGCACTACGCAATAATTGAACGTTTATTACCACTAATGGGAAGCAGTGACTTTAACCAAGTATTTAGTCGCGCCACCCAAGAGCTGTCTAATAATGAACGCTTCTTATTAAAAATGGAAATGAACCGCTTATCGGCTCCTTGCCAACGCTTGGTTGATCTTAGAACTAAAGTAGATGGCGAATGTGAAGAGTTTCACTATCAAGGTAAAACACACTATCTAGACGACATTGCCATTAAAGTCTTTAAACAGCAGCTCAAACTCTATAACAACCAGTACACCTTAGGCATATTTGAAAAACTGCAAACTACCGAGAATAACTTCAAGGTAATGCAGAAGAACAATATCAGCCCACAAGAAGCGGCCGCCCGTCGCCCCAAAAATATCGTCGCTCGCGCAGTACGTTTAGGCCATTACATCGGGCGCAGTGAAGAGCGCATGCACCTTACCGCGCCATTAAAAATGGCAGGCGTAAACGGCGTATTGTTTGATGCTCGTACTTCAAACATGTCAGTTTCGGGACTTAGAGCTAAGGTCGACTCGCAGCGAGAGTTTGTCGTTGGCGAGCATTACTTCATTTACTTTAGCGGCTTAGAAAAAGAATTTGTTAATCGCGTGCTGAGCGCTGGCACGGAATACCAAGTAGTAGGCATCGACCGTAAAGGTAGCCAGCAATGGGTACGCTTAATTGTGGTCGATCCAGGGGAGGAGTTTAATAACTTCTTCAAAAACTTTTTACGCTCTTATCGTGGGCGCTATAAAGTAGATGTAGATAACATCACTGCAGCGGTTATCACTAAAGGTTATGAGCAATATTTAATGCCGCGCTTAAGCAGTGTGCCGTTGTATTTTTCTGGTGAAACACCCGCGCAACTCAACTATGTGTTAGCCACACAAAATAATTTAGAACTGCTGTCTTATTGGCGAGATGAAACCAATAACAGCCATTTGTCGCAGTTGTTTCACCCGCCAAGAATGATGCGTTATCAGCAGCAGGGCCAAGGGGAAAGCTTAATTTATTGCTTTACTCACACTGCCAACAACAAGTTATTTTTCTATTCTGCCTCTAGTGAGGAACTGGCCGAGCACCCAGAACTTCGAGAATTATATTTTGCTTTTGGCTGTCGCAAACCCAGCTGGAAAGTATTCAAGTTTCAGTATCACCCGGCTCAGGCCAGCGATGCCGAGGTAAGCTCCCCTCTTCCTAAAAAGGACTCGCAAATTGAGCGTGAGCGTGTAGCTAAAGCCTTAGGAAACCTAAGCATGGTAGGTTTGTTAAGCGACGTTACCAACTTACATATTGAGCAAAGCTACCAATTAGCCTACCCGCTTGACGGCAACCCCAATAAACTTGCGCTGTTTAATCAAAGCAAACAGCCCAGCAAGCACTTTGAGCAGGTAAACTATAAGTATCTGCAGCTACGCAAAGAGAATCGCTACAAATACCGCTCATTAGTAGAGGTTGAACATCATGGTGATAATGAATCAGGTTGGATTAGCGATTTTTCAATCAGCGGAATGAAGATTGAAGTCGAGACACCGCTGGATTATACCGTTGGCGATACCGTACACATTGCCCTGCCGCAGTTTCAAAAACTGGTGAAAAGCTTTGAGCTTAAGCACTTGGCTTACGAAGTAACGAATTGCAATAACAGCCACACCATATACAACTTGAAAGTGATTGAAGTGAAGGGACACTCGCACCAAGGTGTAAGTTTTTTCAAACAGCTCATCGATAACAACTTAGACAAACTGCCAATGCTGCCAGAAGGCAAAACCATCGCCGGTTTGTCTGACGCGCTACGCCAAATAGTATGCGCACCACTATTTTGCCGAGCGATGTTTATTCACAAAGTACCGGGCGCACTTGATGTAGGTTGCGTGACTTACGGCTCTATTCCACAGGCCAGTGATAATTGGTTGAATATTGATAGCAGTTCGCATCAGGCAGATTTAACCAAGTTCCTTGCCAGCGAAAACTTAGCATCTTTCCTCGCCACCCAATTACGTAGCCATACGCCCAGTGACAACCCTGAGCGTATTGAAGTGATCACGGTGAGTACTAAAGACAACAGCAAGCTGTTGTCGGTACGTTGTAGCGACAATTTTACTTCGGTAGCGCAGTTACGAGAGTTTGTTAACTTGAGTTTAAGTCGAGGCCAAGTCAATGCTTTTTGTTTACAATTGTCTCGAGTAGGTCGCCCAGATACAGAGTATATTCAACGCGAACTAGACTACATTAGCCATTACGCAATTCATCGCGCTAAACAACTAGAAGATGAGCTATGGAGTGTGGCGGGAGTGATTGAAGTGACCGATGTCACCGAAGAACTGATGCAGCGCTTTAACTTAAGCGCTGCACCTCAACAGCTCAAACTAAGCAGCTAACATTTTAGCGGCGCGTAAAATACATACTGCGCCGTCTAAATCACTGTGTTTAATGGTAAGTTGTGCTTGTTGCTGTACCAAAGGTTTAGCATGAATCGCAACTCCAAAATCAGCCGCTGCCAACATCTTAAGGTCATTAGCTCCGTCACCAATCGCCATTGTTTGCTGAGCGGCATACTGCTGCTTAAGTTGTAATAGAATATCAGCCTTGGCTTGGGCATCCACCACCGGGCCTAATACCTCGCCAGTCAGCGTGTCATTTTCTATTTCTAGTACATTGGCTTGTACATGATCAAAACCTAAATCTTGCTGTAAGCGCTCGGCAAAATAGGTGAAGCCACCTGAGGCTATCGCCACCTTCCAGCCAGCATCATGAATTGTCTCTATCAAACATTTTAAGCCCGGCATTAATGGCATGTTATCGGCAACTTGCTTGAGAATACTTTGAGGCGCATCTTTCAGCAGTGCTACGCGGCTACGTAAGCTTTGCTCAAAGTCTAACTCTCCGCGCATAGCGGCGGCAGTAACCGCGCTCACTTGCTCGCCGATGTTGGCTAACACAGCTATTTCATCAATACACTCAATTTGAATGGTGGTGGAATCCATGTCCATCAACACCACACCTGGCTGACTAAGATCTGGCAGACTATCTAGCACAGCCAAATCAAAGTTAAACTCAATACCCGCGAGTTTTTCTTTACACCACTGAGTATCAGCTTCACTTTGCAACAATACGCAAATATTTCCCGCTTCCGGCATTACGCCGCAGAAGTTTAACGCGGTAGAATCGTCGACCAGTGGACGCAAAACGGCGAAGTCTGGAATCAACAATTCTTTTGCCCATACCAAAATATACGCACCAGTCAGAGCACCACTGGTTTCTAAGAGCCCTTCATCAGGACATACCCGATATGGAAATTGCTTTAGGGCCAAAGACCACTGACTTAATGACTGCGGTAAGCTTTCAAGACTATGTGGTGATTGCAAAACGAGATCCTTGTTTCTAAAAATTGCGGCGCATCAAGATAGCGTATTGCTTTTTGGTTTGGCAAGCACCTACAATGGCTTTAAGCATAAAAAAGAGGTTCGTGTGGCCAAATCTGCAGTTAGACGCTATCGAATTATTCAATTCACTCAATTGGTGTTAGCCATTGTATGTTGTGTTTGGGTACTTTATTACTACGTTGATTTAAAACACAGCGGTGAACAGTTAATCGAAAACCAAACCGAAAAACTGGCGCGCTCGTTAACCTCTTTAGCCGCGTTAAATGCAGCAGGCTACATCGAAGAAGACAATCAACAAGATTTAACCGAGTTGGTGAACTCTTTAGTCAAAGAACATTTTGTAAAAGATGCCACCATCTATGACCATCAAGGGCTTCGCTTAGCCGCTTCTCATCTGGCCTTACCGCTCTCGCAATTGCTGCCTTTGGCAGGCAATAGCCATTTACCGTTAGAAGGTTTAGGCAGGCGCCCTTATATTGCTGAAGTTCGTGGAGAAAAAGGAGAAACCTTAGGTTTTTTACGAATAACTCTAGAGCATACAACCTTACTGGCCGAAGCAAATACTTACATCACTAATGGCCAATCAAAAATCATGATAATGTTTTTGATGTCGATTAGCATTGGATTTTTGTTAACGCGGGTATTGTCGAGGAAACGCCATTTGGCCACTTTGTTTAATATAAACAAACGCGCCCAACGTAAAGAAGCGAAGAAAGCGAAGAAACTTCTAGCGGACATTGCCGCTAGAAGTGATACCGCTAAAGGCTAAAGTAAAGACTCAAGGGTTAGGGTAATCATCTCGTTAAATGTGGTTTGACGCTCTTCAGCGGTAGTTTGCTCACCACTGCGAATATGGTCTGAAATAGTCACAACACATAAAGCCGCTTTACCGCATTCAGCCGCTACGCCATAAAGACCAGCCGCTTCCATTTCTACTGCATATACATTATGTTTTTCCATCACATCGAACATATCTGGTTCTGGTGAATAGAATAAATCTGCAGAGAAAATGTTACCTACTTTTGCATCAATGCCTTGTGCTTTAGCACTGTCTACAGCTGCACGTAATAGCTCGTAGTTAGCAATAGCTGCAAAGTCATGGCCTTTAAAGCGGCTACGGTTTACTTTTGAATCGGTACACGCGCCCATGGCAATAACCACATCACGCAACTGAATGTCGTTACTGACTGCACCGGCACTGCCTACGCGGATAATGTTTTCAACACCGTACTGAGTGTATAGCTCGTGAGCGTAAATAGAACAGCTTGGAATACCCATGCCAGAACCCATTACAGAAACACGTTTGCCTTTGTAGGTGCCCGTATAACCAAGCATGTTACGCACACCGGTTACTTCTACAACGTCTTCCAAAAAGGTTTCAGCAATGTGTTTAGCACGCAGCGGATCGCCAGGCATTAAAACCGTTTCTGCGAAATCACCAGGGTTAGCATTGATATGTGGGGTAGCCATATAAACTCCTAAATAAAGTTAGTTCGAGGTGGCGGCAGATTAGCGACCACCCTCAGTTATTATTTTTGTAAAAAACTGCTGCCATATTCTAAGGCTGGCAATTTCATGTAATCGGCAATGGTTTGTCCAATGTCAGCAAAGGTATCGCGCTTACCAACATTTTTTGCGCCTAAGTTTTTACCATAAAAAATCACTGGGATATGTTCACGAGTATGATCGCTGCCCGGCCAAGTAGGGTCACAGCCATGATCAGCAGTAAGGATCACAATGTCGTCATCACTTAACTGGGCCAGTAGCTCAGGCAAGCGTTTATCAAAGTACTCTAAGGCCGCTGCGTAACCTGCAACATCGCGACGGTGGCCGTACGACGAATCAAAATCGACAAAGTTAGTGAAGATAATACTGTTATCAACTTGGCGATCCATTTCACTCAAAGTTAAGTCAAATAGGCCTTCTAAACCTGTGGCTTTTACCTTGCGAGTGATGCCTTGTTGAGCGTAAATATCGGCAATTTTACCAATGCTTACCACCTCTCCACCGGCATCTGCCATGCGGTCTAACAAGGTAGGTGCTGGCGGCAGTACCGATAAATCTCGGCGATTACCCGTGCGGGCAAATTCTTGGGCATTCGCGCCCACAAATGGCCGCGCAATCACTCGACCAATATTGTATTTGTCTACCAACTCTCGGGCTAACTCACACAACTTAAGCAAACGCTCGACACCAAAGGTTTCTTCGTGAGCGGCAATTTGGAATACGCTGTCTGCCGAGGTGTAAAAGATCGGCTTACCTGTGGCCATGTGCTCTTCGCCCAAGCGTTCTAACACTTCGGTGCCCGATGCATGACAATTACCTAAGTAACCCGGCAGATCAGCACGCTCAACTAACTCATCTAATAAGCTTTGCGGGAAGCTATTTTCTAAGTCGCTAAAGTAGCCCCAGTCAAATAACACAGGTACGCCAGCAATTTCCCAATGGCCACTTGGAGTGTCTTTACCACTCGACATTTCAGCTGCATAGCCATAGTGGCCAATCGGTGTTACTTCGGCATCTAGGCCAGGAGGGAATACCCCGCCACTTTCGCCACAGGCTTTACCTAAACCTAAACGGTTTAAGTTAGGAATGTTTAACGGGCCAGAGCGACCAACATCCGCTTTGCCTAAAGCACATTGCTCGGCAATGTGCAGCATCGTATTTGCGCCCACATCACCAAACTTGTCGGCGTCGTCGCTGGCACCAATACCAAAAGAATCCAGCATTAAAATAATTGCACGTTTCATAGGATCTCCTTACTGCGGACCAATACGCTGATAAACAGGGTTTACATCGGCCTGCACTGCACTAGGCTCATCAAGTTTGATGGCCTGTTGAATTTGTTTTGCGGCGGCTTGCCAAGCGTCTTCATCATCAGCATGTAGCATCAGAAGGTTTTGGCCTTTATCTACCAAGTCACCTAATTCTACGAGTTCGCTAATGCCAACACTGTGATCAATCGCAGCACCGGGCACACTTCTGCCACCACCTAAACCCACCACTGCCATGCCTAACTCACGGCAATCGAGTTGTTTAATCATGCCACTGTGTTTTGCCAATACCGGCTTAATCACTTTAGCTTGTGGCAAGTAGTGATCACTGCGTTCCACAAAGTCAATTGGCCCGCCTAAGGCACTGACCATTTTGGCAAAACGCTCTAGGGCTGCGCCCGAGCTAATACTGTCGGCCAACTTTTGCTCCGCTTGTTGCTTACTGTTGGCTAGGCCACTTGATAGCAACATTTCTGCGGCTAATGCAGTCGTTACTTGATGTAGGCGATGCGCAGACGTGTCACCTTTTAAGTAACGTAAAGTCTCTACTATTTCGACCGCATTACCGGCACTTGGTGCCAAAGGCTGATTCATGTCGGTGAGTAAAGCGCAGCATTTCACACCAGCAGCGTTAGACACTTCAACAATGCTTTCAGCCAAGGCTTTAGATTGGGCGAAATCGGGCATGAATGCCCCGCTGCCCACTTTTACATCCATGACTAAAGCTTGTAAGCCAGAGGCTAACTTTTTACTTAAAATCGAGGCCGTGATCAGTGGAATAGACTCCACCGTCGCCGTCACATCGCGAATGCCATAAAGGCGCTTATCGGCCGGCGCCAATTCACCGGTTTGGCCGATAATGGCAATGCCTACGTCTTTTACAATGCTTTCAAATTGTTGCGAACTTGGGCTAATGGAATACCCAGGGATCGCCTCTAACTTGTCTAAGGTACCGCCAGTGTGGCCCAAACCGCGTCCCGAAATCATCGGCACGTGCCCACCACAAGCAGCCACCATTGGCCCCAAGATCAACGACGTTAAATCCCCAACACCGCCAGTAGAATGTTTATCTACCACTGGACCAGGCAAATTAAGGTGATCCCAATTGAGTACCTGACCAGAATCTCGCATGGCGCAGGTTAAGGCTGTGGATTCACTGCCATTCATACTGTTGAAGTACACCGCCATGGCAAATGCGCCAATTTGGCTATCACTCAGTTGGCCATTAGTAATGCCATCCACCATGAATTGGATTTCTTCTAGCGATAGCGCATTGCCATCGCGTTTACGTCGAATGATTTCTTGAGGTAACAACATAAGCATTCCTTAGAAAAGCTAAACCTTAGTAACCCGCGCCTGCTTGCGCGTTTTCGTCACCAGAAATGGTGGCTTGAAGCGCTGCTAATAAGCTTGATGCGCCAAAACGGAAGTGAGCCTCGCCCAACCAATCGTTACCTAGCGCGTTAGTGGCAATATCTAGGTAAACTTTAGCTTGTTCGGCACTTTTTACGCCACCAGCCGCTTTGAAGCCACAGGCAGGATTAAACTCGGCAATCGCCTTAAGCATAATTTCAGCCGCCTCTGGGGTGGCGTTTACAGGCACTTTACCGGTAGAGGTTTTGATGAAATCAGCACCGGCTTTAATCGACAACTCACTAGCTTTAGCGATCAGGGCTGGCGTTTTTAACTCGCCACTTTCAATAATTACCTTTAATTTAATCTGGCCGCAGGCTGCTTTACACTGCTTAACCAGCTCAAAACCTACCTCTTCGTTGCCAGCCATTAGTGCGCGCCATGGGAACACTACATCTACTTCGTCTGCTCCGTAGGCTACTGCTGCTTTGGTTTCTGCAACAGCTAGCACAACGTCATCTTCGCCCAGCGGGAAGTTGGTTACGGTAGCAATTTTCACCTCACTAGCGCCGTGTTCGGCTAGCACTTTACGGGCGAAAGGAATGAATCGAGGATAAATACAAATTGCCGCCACTTGGCCTTCAGCTGATTTAGCTTGAGCACACAATGCCGCTACGCTTTCGCGAGTATCATCATCATTTAGCGTGGTAAGGTCCATTAAAGAAAGGGCTTGACGCGCCACAGCAGTAAGAGACTGAGACATAATTATTCCTCAAAATTTTAAGATTAAACCGATTGCCAGAGCAGCAATCGATTGAGCTGAATTAGAGGCTTCTCGACAGGTTGCCGAGAAGCCTTATTAGCTTATAGCAGGCTGAAGAAGAAACCAGCAAGTGCAGCACTCATTAAGTTAGCTAATGATGCAGCCGCTACAGCTTTAAGACCTAAGCGAGCAATGTCAGAACGGCGTGTTGGCGCCATGCTACCTAAGCCACCTAGTAAAATTGCAATTGATGAAAGGTTAGCGAAACCACATAGCGCAAAAGTAATAATTACTTGGGTATGCTCAGATAGTGTTTCACGGATTTCAACAAAGTTAATGTAAGCAACAAATTCGTTAACAACTAGCTTTTGACCAATAAAGCTACCCGCTTGAACGGCTTCAGCCCATGGCACACCAATAATCCACGCAACCGGTGCGAAGATGTAACCAAGGATAAGTTCAATGGTTAGGCCTTCAACACCAAACCAACCGCCAATGCCGCCAACCATACCGTTTAGCAAAGCAATCAAACCAATAAAGGCAAGTAGCATTGCACCTACGTTAAGGGCAAGGTGCAAACCCGTTGATGCACCGCTTGCTGCAGCGTCAATTACGTTTGCAGGGCGATCTTCTTCAGCTAAAGTAGCGTCCATATCTTGCTCTGAAGCATTGGTTTCAGGCTTGATAATCTTGGCCATTAATAAGCCACCCGGCGCTGCCATAAATGAAGCGGCAATAAGGTACTTAAGCTCCACACCTAAACCTGCATAACCGGCTAAAACCGAACCCGCAACAGAGGCTAAACCACCTACCATAATGGCGAATAATTCAGACTCGCTCATTTTAGGAATGAAAGGCTTAACCACAATTGGCGCTTCAGTTTGGCCAACAAAGATGTTTGCTGTCGCAGACATTGACTCTGGGCGACTTGTACCAAGCGCTTTTTGCAGTGCACCACCAATAACCAAAATGATCTTCTGCATAATGCCTAAGTAGTAAAGCACTGCAATGAGTGATGAGAAGAACACGATGATTGGCAATACGCGAATCGCGAATACAAAGCCAACACCGTTAGAAAACATTGCGTTAGTGCCTAAGCCACCAAACAAAAAGTTGATACCCGCTTGCGCGCTATCAATAACCGATTGAACACCACCAGAAACAGCAGCAAGCACGTCTTGGCCAAATGGAAGGTAAAGTACAAATGCACCAAAACCAGCTTGGATCGCAAAAGCTCCAAGTACGGTACGTTTGTTAATTCGTTTTTTGTTGTCGGAGAGCAAGAATGCTATCCCTAGCAGCGCAAGTACGCCAACCAAGCTCATTACTGTACTGTTCATACGTGTCCCTATTGTTTAATTGTCTTTTTTAGTGAAACTCACATCGCTTCCATCTTCTTGCCACATGCAAAAGAAGCCATCTACAACGCGTTTATTTAGTATTCCATTACACTCAGGTATCTGTTCAGGTAACTACCTATAGTGCCGACCGAGGTGTAATGACTTCTACTGCCGGCGATCATACCTTGGGTTTTTAGCCCAAATGATAACTAGATCAAATCTAATCCACTTCTGAGCGCTTGCCATCAACTTGTTAACCAAATGTGTTGATGATTTTTCACAATTTCCCTAAGATGCCTGACTATTCACAATCTTGTTAAGCAAACTATAGGAAATTTCTAATTTATTTCCCAAGCACTTAACCCGAATGTTTAACGAATTTGTTACGAAAAAAAACGCTCTAGTACATTTTGGTAGGCCATACCGCCCAAATAAATACCCAAAATACCAATAATGCCCGACAACACCGGAGGAGCCGGTAAAGGCAACTTAATAGCACTAAATACTATGCCAACAACAGCGCCAGTAATTAGAGCAATAATAACTTCGTACATTTTTTTCGTCCTTTAAATACAGAGGAACTAACACAAGACACAGCGCTATTGCTGTTTTTTCCCTCAGTTCATGGGAAGCAGTTTAAGTTTCTAAGTTGTTAAAAATCGTGAGGTGCATCACGGGATAATAGTCAAAGATTAGTCAAAATGAAGTTAGTTACTAAATGTGTTGAAAGGGAGCGTTGAGTGGTTGATGTTATGGTGAGCAAGAATGAGGAAAAAGTGACCTTTAGACAACAGTTTAACTGCTGTAAGAACTGTCGCTGCCCTAATTTTGGTTTAACCGAGAGCTCAGACTATTTAGCCGAAAGTCATCAGCTTGGCTACCCTGCTCTGCATTGCAAAGCGTGTGGCAGTTACCCCCCTTTGGTAGACAGCCATAGCGTGAATTTAATTGTAGAAGAGCGCGCCAAATTACATTTAAGCAAAGCCCCTTGCGGCTGTAACCATTGTGAACCGGGCTTTTTCTTAGGCCCCACCGCTGGAGTTAAGCGCTACGGTAAAACGGGAGCGAATAGCCAGCGCTACCAATGCCGCCAATGCCAAAGTGTTTTTACTCAAGTTCACGTTAAAGGCACCGATCAACTATGCCGACTATTTAATTTTTTGAGTTTAGGCCACAGCCCGCAAAAGATTATGCAGCAGTTAAGCATTGCACCCAAAATTTACTACCAATTATTACAGCGGCTGTTTCACTGCTTACGCTTTTATTCACGCCAGCAAGAGACCGCGGTGCTAACACGCAAATTTATTGCGATACACACCGAGAGTAATGTGCACGAGTTTTCTGAACAAAAGCGCGTATGGGCGCTTTGTTCTAGCGAAGCAGAATCTGGCTATGTCTTGCTGCATACTCATAATCAAACTCAATTGCAGCTCAACAACTCTGTATACTATCAGCAGCAAGCTTCCACCATGCTGCCAAGTCTTAGCGATAGCCCTATCGTGGACGCGTTAAAACGCCGTTATCAGCTCACTTTGAATCGCTATCATTTTGAAGATTTACACTATGGACCCACCTCGCATTTGCGCGGTACTCAAATCATTCAACCTTCGGTATGCGCCTATGCACATTTCCAGTTGCTGTTCGGTTTTACCCAACAAAGCGACAGCTGCCATCACTATATTGAGCATGAAAGTAGTATTCGTGGGGCTGCGTTAATGAGCTGTGTAGACGAGATAAAACATAAAACGGCTGAGGTATATTACATTTACCGCCACCCTCGTACCCAATCTGATATGGGTTCTGCTGGTAACAAAGTAGGTTGGTGGAATGACCGCTGGTTTCCTGCTGACTTTGGCGCTTTTTGTGGCATTACTTCCGGCCAACAAGTGCCAGCACCTATCGAGTTGCCCAGGCCGCTAGCCTGCCATTTGTTCTTTGAGCATCTTGAACAAAACATGTCCAAGCAGCTAAAAAGCGCCAGCTCGGTAGATGCGCTATTTGAGATAAACCGAGCACTATTTAACTATGTAATTTGTGACGATAACGGGCAAACACCCTCCATGCGCTTGGGTTGCAGCGATTCCCCCTTAAGTGGAACCGCCTTAGTTACTGCCGCAGTAGCCGCAGTGAATGCAGACCATATTGATAAGTTTAAAGCCTAAAGTCTGCCCTTGATTAACTTGATGGAGTATTGAACTGCAATAGCTTCGTGCTCGTCCCTAGAGCCTGCTAAACAATCTGCAGTGGGGTTACATTGGTAGATGCAGAGCCTGAAGGCTGTTATCCCACAACGCTTGCTCTAACTGCTCTGCCGGTTCGCTACGCAACGCAATTAGTTGTTCAAAGATAATAGATAAATTAAGCGGAGTATTGTGAGCTTGTTTCATCTCAAATAGCGGCATATCGGGGGCGTCAGTTTCTAATACGAGAGCATCAAGCGGCAGCCGCTTTAAAGCCTTACGGTTTTTTTCTGAACGTGGCCATGTGATGGTGCCACCCACGCCAATTTTAAACCCTAAATCCACAAAACGACTAGCCTGCACGTAGCTGCCACTAAAGCCATGAATAATGCCGCCTTGGCTGAATTGTTGCTGCTTTAGCAACTGTGCCACTCGGTCGTGTAAACGCACCGAATGGATCAGTAGTGGTAACTGTTGTTGCTGGGCTGCCTGTATTTGCCAATCAAAAGCAAACTCTTGGTGAGCCATAGTATCCGAGAACCGTCCGTCTAAGCCGCATTCGCCCCACGCTTGTACTTTATCACCCGCTTGTTTAACTAAGGTCTGCAAGCTATTTAGCTCGCCTAACAAGGCATCAGGGTGCTGTGTTAAGGCTTGTTCATTTAAAAAACACGGGTGATAGCCCAAGGCTACAAATAGCGAAGGAATAACACTTAAATCTAACACCGTTTGCCAATTATTAGGGGCAACTGCAGGCACCATACAATGGCTGACATTCGCTTGAACAAAAGTTTCTAGATGTGCAGTTAAATCATCTTTAAAGGGAGGGAAATCAAGGTGACAATGGGTATCAAACCAAGCCATGTTAATCTTGCTCGGGTTTAGTATGTTCGCGAGGGATACAACTGCGGCAGGGTTTATCTAATCCATTGGCCGCTAGCCACTTGTCGTAAGCAGCTAGGTATTGAGACATTTTACGCCAAATTCTGTTAAACATAATCTATCTCCGGCTACAAGCAGCGAACCTTGCAGCTCGCTGCCAACAAATTAGTGCTCGCGAGTCTGCATAAACTTAACGTCTGGGTAACGCTCTGTCGCTAAGTTTAGGTTAACCATAGTGGGGGCTAAATAAGTTAAGTTATCGCCGCCATCTAAGGCTAGGTTGTCGTGTGCTTTCTTTTTAAACTCTTCAAACTTCTTAGTATCGTTACCGCCACACCAACGCGCAGTGGCAATGCTAATACCTTCGTATACCGCTTCTACCTTGTATTCAGTACGCAGGCGGTGCACAACCACATCAAACTGCAACACACCTACCGCACCAACGATTAAATCATTGTTACGCATAGGGCGGAATAACTGCACCGCGCCCTCTTCAGACAACTGAATCAAGCCCTTAAGCAATTGCTTTTGCTTCAAAGGATCTTTTAGGCGAATACGGCGGAACATCTCAGGGGCAAAGTTTGGAATACCGGTAAACTTCATGGCCTGACCTTGAGTGAAGGTATCGCCAATTTGAATAGTGCCGTGGTTATGCAAACCAATAATATCACCAGCAATCGCTTGCTCGGCAGCCGAACGGTCACCCGCCATAAAGGTAACAGCATCAGAAATACTAACATCTTTACCTAAACGAACATGGCGCATTTTCATGCCCTTGTTGTACTCACCCGATACGATACGCATAAACGCGATACGGTCTCGGTGTTTAGGGTCCATGTTGGCTTGAATTTTAAAGACAAAGCCTGAGAAACTATCGTCTGTAGCGCTTACTTCGCCAATATCGGTAGCACGCGGTTTAGGCGCAGGCGCCCAGTTAGTTAGACCTTCTAACATATGATCTACACCAAAGTTACCCAATGCGGTACCAAAATACACAGGCGTGAGTTCGCCACTTAAAAATAGCTCTTGGTCAAACTCGTTAGATGCCCCCATAACCAGCTCTAACTCTTCACGAAGTTGCTCGGTTAGCTCGTCGCCAATAGCAGCTTCTACTTCTGGGTTATCTAGGCCCTTAATAATTCTCTGCTCTTGAATGGTATGACCATGACCAGTTTGGTAAAGAATCACTTCGTCTTTAAGCAAATGGTAAACACCTTTAAACAATTTACCGCAGCCAATCGGCCACGTAATTGGTGCACAAAGTATGTTTAGCTCGCTTTCAACTTCGTCCATCACTTCCATTGGGTCACGAATATCGCGGTCCAATTTATTCATAAAAGTCACGATGGGAGTATCACGTAAACGTGTCACTTCCATTAGCTTACGGGTACGGTCTTCTACACCTTTGGCGGCGTCAATCACCATCAAGCAAGAATCAACGGCAGTTAATGTGCGGTAGGTATCTTCCGAGAAGTCTTCGTGTCCAGGTGTATCCAGTAGGTTTACCATGCAATCGTTAAACGGGAACTGCATCACTGAGGTCGTTACCGAGATGCCACGCTCTTTCTCCATTTCCATCCAGTCTGATTTTGCATGGGTAGCATTACCACGGCCTTTAACAGTGCCGGCTTTTTGGATGGCGTTTCCGAACAACAGTACTTTTTCAGTAATGGTGGTTTTACCCGCATCTGGGTGAGAGATAATCGCAAAGGTTCTTCTGCTGGCAATATCTTGCAAGAGTGAAGCGTTAGACATCGAGTTGATTCTTCTAATTTGGCAACGCAAGGATGCAGCAAAGTGGCAATAATGGCCGAAACAGCACAATCACCCAGCGTTTAGTTAATCGTAATTGGCAGGTATTTTCGCCGATCTAGCTTTGATAAACAATCGGCGGTTTTGTTGGTGGCGTTAAAAGGTATATAGAAAGAAAAAACTAACAGATATAACTCACTTATTAAGGGCTAATAGTAACTAACGAGGAAACTCAATAAACTCATAGAAAAACGACATCAGTATCGAGAAAGACCTAATAGAATTTCAAGCCATCGACTAAGCTAAAATAAGAAGAATCCCCGTCAATATTCTTTACAGTTAGCAATTATTATCAATAAACTCAATAAATAAAGTCATACTGGCTAAGGGCTGAGCAATTTTGGTATAGTACTTGCCTATCACTGGTCGAACCATTTACATCAAGGAAGATCGAATTGAACCGCAAGCAAGTTTTATCCACCCTTAGTGGCTTACTGTTATCGTTTGTTAGCCATGCCACTATTATTGATTTTAATGAACTCGCTAACGGCGAAATAGTTAATGGCCAATACCAGCTAAGCCATGGCGTGAGCATTGATGCCACCAACCTACGTTTGGGGCAAAACAATTTGGCTGTCGCTTTTGATACCAGCTTAATCAATACCCAAGATCCAGATTTAGAATCACCTTTTAGCAATATTAATCAGCCTTCTTTAGGTATTGCTAACCCTGGTAATGTGCTGATTATTCATGAGAATCCAAACTCATGTAATGACTTTATTTGTAGCAACCCAGATGATGAAGGTCGCCGCCCTGCTGGTTACTTCACCATTAATTTCTCTAGCGCGGTATTGTTAGAAAGCATCGACTTTTTTGATATTGAACTTGCCGAAAATGGTTATACGCCACAAAACGCCATTCACTTGTTTGATGCTCAAAATAACGAGATTTTCCCTGCTGATTTTTACACCCCGCATACCGGTGGTGATAATACTTGGGATAGATTGAACTTTGATGTGGCCGAAGTGAGTTCTTTGCGTATTCACCTAAACGGTTCTGGTGCCATCGACAACATTAAGTTCTCGGTGCCTGAGCCTGGCAGCATTGCCTTATTTGGTTTGGCGGTATTTGGTTTAGTTGCCCGACGCCTTAAGTGAGCAAGTCAAATCCAATAAAAAAGGCGCTAATCAGCGCCTTTTTTTAATCCCAACACACCCGTTACTAGGTTGGATTTACACTCGGTTTGATACGATAAAACAAAGCATACAATACCGGAACAATCACCAAGGTAAGCACAGTCGCAAAGCCTAAGCCAAACATGATGGTGACAGCCATTGAGCCAAAGAAGGCGTCAAATACGAGCGGAATCATACCCAAAATAGTGGTTAAGGCCGCCATGCTTACTGGCCTCACCCGGCTAATGGCACTGTCTACCACTGCTTGATAAGGGTCTTTGCCTGAATGGGTTTCTAAGTTGATTTGATCCATCAATACAATGCCATTTTTAAGCACCATACCGCTCAAGCTTAATACCCCCAACAAAGCAGTGAAACTGAAGGCTGAATTAGTAGAGAGTAAGCCAACTGCTACCCCAATCACCGCTAGCGGTACCGTTAACCAAATAACAATCGGCTGACGAATCGAGTTGAACAAGAACACCGTAATGATGAACATGAACAAATAACCCATAGGCAGTGAGCTAAACAAAGACTCTTGTGCGTCTTTAGACGACTCATACTCGCCGCCCCACTCCAAAGAGTAACCAACCGGTAAGTCTATCGCTTCTACTTTTGGTCTCACTCTCGTAAACAAGCTAGCTGCAGTTTCATCCCCCAAAATATCGTGGTCAGCCAATACTGTTAGCGTTCGTTTACGATCTTGGCGCTGGATTAATGGCTCTACCCAATCTAGCGAAATATCGTCGACCACTTGCTGAATAGGCACATAAGTTTGTAGTGCGGGGCTCCACAATTTAAGGTTTTGTACGGTAGAAAAATCAACCCGTTCATCAACCGGCAAGCGAACCACAATAGGCAGCATTTCGGTGCCGTCTCTAAACAAGCCAATCGCACTGCCACCAAAGGCCATTTGTAGCGTATCCGCTAAATCTTGCTTGGAAATACCTAAACGGCGTGCTTGTGACTCGTTAAATTGAGGGAGCAAATCTTTGGTACGCTCTCGCCAATCGTGGCGAATATTTCTGGCACCAGAATCGGCACCTATAATATCTTCAACCTGAACAGCTAAATCACGCAATACCTGCGGATCCGGACCAATGATTCTAGCTTCAATTTTTGAGGCTGGTGAAGGTCCAATATCCATCAAGCGGAACTGGAAGCTCACCCTTTTAAACTTATCCCGTAAACTCACGTCTAAATCGCGCATTAGATCTAGCATCTGCTCGCGATCAGTTACCCTAACTTGCAACTGCGCAAAGGCTTCATAGCTTTTTTCAGGGCTGTAAGTAAGGCTAAAACGCTGCAAACCTTGGCCAGTCGTTGAGGTAACAAACTCCACTTGGTCTTTCTCTAATAAGTAGCCTTCAACTTGTTGTACTTCTTTATAGGTTTCACGGATGTCAGTGCCTTCTGGCATCCACATGTCTACGTAAAACATAGGGGTATTTGACGGCGGGAAGAATGAGTTCTTCACTAAACTAAAGCCGTAGAATGCCCCCGCTAACATGGCCAACATCAGCACAATTGTTAACATTCTAAAACGTAAACAGAATTTTAACAGGCGGCCAAACACCACAAACAATAAACCTTTATAGGGGTCTTCGTTGCTTTGCTCTTGCTCACCAGTTTTTGACGAAAGCAGTAAGTTTGCCAAGAACGGCGTAAGGGTAATAGCAGTGACCCAGCTTAAAAATAGCGAGAAACACAATACCCAAAAGAGTGAGCCCATAAACTCACCAGTAGCGTCTGGCGACAAACCAATGGGAGCAAAAGCAATGATAGCGATAACCGTAGCACCCAATAATGGCCACTTAGTTTGCTCTACAATATCAACTGCTGCTTGCACTTTAGTGCGGCCACGTTGCAAGCCAACCAATATGCCCTCGACCACCACAATGGCATTATCCACAAGCATCCCTAGGGCAATAATTAACGCGCCTAAAGAAATACGATGTAATTCCACATCGTAAATGCTCATCAAGATAAAGGTACCTAATACCGTGAGCAACAATACCGCGCCTATAATGACACCGCTGCGTAATCCCATGGTAAACAGCAACACCACAATCACAATGCCAACCGCTTGCGCCAAGCTTAATACAAAGCCACTTACCGACTGATCAACTTCTTTTGCTTGGTTATATAGGGTGTGAATTTGCACACCTGCTGGCTTAATGTTTTCTAGTTCAGCTAAGCGCACATCCAAGGCTTCGCCTACTGTTACTACGTTTACCCCTTTTGAAAAGGCAATCCCTAAGTTTAGGGCTGGTTGACCGTTGTAATTCAGCAAATTACTTGGCACTTCTTGCACGTCTCTAGAAACGGTAGCTACGTCTTTTAAACGGATTAAATTACCGGTATCACGACCATGAATAATCAGGTTTTCAAAGGTTTCTATTGAGTTAAGTTCGCCACTTGGGCGTAGTTTTAGAGTTTGTGAGTTTAAGGTAACTTCACCCGCACTAATCACCGCATTCTGCTGGGTCAATAAGCCCGCTATGGTTGTCATATCGAGGTTAAGTGCTGAAACACGCTTTAGCGACATCTCTACATATAACTGCTCATTTTGGTCACCCGCTAAACTAATTTTGCCAATACCTTCAACCAGCTCTAACTCGCGAGTCAGGTAATCAACATAACGTTTTAGTTCTACATACGAATAGTTGTCTCCGGTGATCATTAACATCACACCATAAACATCTCCAAAGTCATCCATCACCTGAACGGGATTAACACCCGGTGGCAACGACGGCTCCAAGTCGTTCACTTTACGGCGTAATTCATCCCAAATTTGTGGCAACTCATCAGAACCGTAGTCCATCTTCATGCTCACCATAATCTGCGATAAGCCTGCAGAAGAGGTAGAAGTGATCTTGTCGATATAAGGAAGCTGCCTAATCGCCTTTTCTAAAGGATAAGTTAGCTCTTCTTCCACTTCAGTAGACGTAGCCCCCGGATAAGAGGTAATCACCATGGCATCTTTTACGGTAAACGGTGGATCTTCCAAGCGGCCTAACTCGCCAAACGACACGACACCACCCACAGCAAGTATGACCAAAAACATCCAGCTAATGACTTTATTTTTTATTGAATACTCAGCAATGGTCACGCTTATTGCTCCTGCAAATTACTGTTAACTGCTCGGCCATTTCTTAAGCGAGCGAGGCTAGATACTATGATTTGATCACCTTGAGCTAAGCCCTCGCTAACCAATACACCTTCGGTATGAATTTGTGCCACTTTTACTTCCACTTTTTGAGCGAGACCTTCTATCACTTTCCATACATAAAACTGTTGGTCGCTGCTGCCTGGGTCTATGGCAGTCATCGGTAAAAGGTAACCACTTTTGCCCACTAAACCTGCGGCGTCTAAATCCACAAACATGGTTACTGCAGTACCCGGTAATATGGCGGGCGAAACTTGTTTCATTCTCATCCATACTTCAAACGCTTGGGTTTCAGGGTTTGGTTCAGAGGTATGCTCCAAAAACGTTAGGGTGTGTAATTCGCTAGTCCCTGCAAACCTTGCCTTTGGTTGATAGGTATAGTTACGCTCAGTGGGGTCAATTTGCGCTAATAAATTATCGGGCAGCTGCAAACGCACGTAGACTAAATCATCTTGGTAAATCGATATCGCAGTTTCCCCTGGCGCTACATTTTCAAAGGATTGCTTAGGCACCTCGGCCACTAAACCACTAAAGGGCGCGCGTAACTGGGTGTAGTTAAGTTGCGACTGCGCAAGCTGGTAGTCAATACCGGCCAGTTTAAAGTTTGCTTCTAGCTCGTCGTACTCTTCTTGAGACAGTAAGCTTTTACCCACCAAGCCTTGGGCGCGGTTTAACTGGCGTTCGGCCAAACTAAAGGTGGCTTTAGCATCATTGACTTGCTGTTTGATTTTGCGATCATCTAACTGTGCTAACAATTGGCCTTTGCTAACCTTTTGCCCAGGTTTAATCGACATAGCGGTAAGTTCGCCGGCAACTCGAAACGACAAAGGCGTTAGCTCTGCAGGTTCTACACGTGCGTTAAATTCGCGCTCTGGCTGAGCGGCAGATTCACTAATGGTAATAGTAATAACGTTTAAGCTTGGAATAGTTTGCACTTCTTGAGGCTCGCTACAAGCAGCCAGCAGCAAAACAGAACCACTTAACGCTAAGGCTTTAACAGTAGAATTCATCATTAAATTCCTCCCTCGCGCTGCCACGGTCTAATAATTTGTCCGGCAGTTAAGGACTTAGCCCCTGCCGCTACAATACTGTCTCCAGCGCTAAGTCCATCAATGACTAAGCCTTGTAAATTTAGTTCCACGGTAACTGCCTCTACACGCATATTGTCTGGCGATACACGCCAAACCTGTGCCTGTTGTTCCTCTATATTAAAAAATGCACCTTTAGGTAAGGCTAAACCGTTATCTGATTCTGATTCATTACGCACATAAACCGCGCCCGACATACCCGGTAGTATGTTCAGGTGCTCGGGGCGAAGAATAGTTAGGGTGACCGAATAACTGTTGGTATCAGGATCTGGCTGAGTTGAAATTTCTTTAAAGCGAGCAGGAAGCTCTACACCTTTAAAGTTGCCTAAAGTGACCCACAATTTTGCTTCGCGTAATTGGGCTAAATCTAAACGCTCAGTAATGGTCACCGGAAGATTAAATACTAAATCTAATTGCTCTGTTCCCAATAGGCTCAGCACTGCTTGTTTAGCACCTACATATTGATATTGCTTGGCGTAGGTCAGTGATACTACGCCTGAGAAAGGTGCGTGTAATTTGCTGTAGGCTAAATCTGTGACGGCTTGGTCTAGATTAGCTTCGGCTTCGGTGTAAGCCGTTTGCACCTGATCGTAGTTATCTTCAGAGATAAGTTTTTTGGCGAACAATTGCTCAGAACGATTACGTCTAGCTTTCTGTAATTCAAATTGGGCTTGGCGAGCATCTACCGCTAGCTGAAAATCATGCGGATCCAAGCTAGCCAACAAGTCGCCTTTTTCAACAAACTCGCCCATGCGAACATTAAGCTGGTCAATTTCGCCCGTTACTTGGAAAGCAAGTTGGGCTCGGTTAGTGGCTTGCACTTGAGCGACAAAGTTGTAGTCAACTGAGTTAAATGTTTCTGGCACAACCAGCAACTTTACCGGTTTCACAAGCTCGGTAACAGGCTCCGAATAAGCCGGCTCGCAGGCTTGTAAAAACATCATCAAAATACTGACTAGACCAAGGCGCTGCCATACGACTCGGTGGCTTAGACACGTTCTCATTAATTACTCCGATTGAACAAAACAGTCAACTATGCTTTCCAGGCGGAAAGTATATTGGGCAAATCTTATTCTAGCAAGCTTTACTTTCCACCCGGAAAGTAAAAGTTATGTTAGACTACGCCCTAGTTCAGTGCAGACTGATTAACTTGAATGAAGTAATTGTAGAAGATGATTGAGAAACGCACAGGTAGACAAACAGCAAAAGCGGCTGAAGAAACCCGCCGAGAAATTTTAATTGCCGCCGCAGATCTATTCAGTGACAAGGGTTATGCGGCTGTTTCATTACGTGGTATTAGTGAACAAGCAGGGGTGTCTCATACCTTAATTCGCCATCACTTCGGTTCTAAGTTACAGATTTGGCAGCATATATGTGACTGTATGCATTTACACTTTCAAGAATATGTAAACCAACTGGTAGCCCAGCAAGGAAAAGATTTATCGAGTCGTCACCAATTATTTGATCTACTCACGCGCTTATTAGCCAAACTTCAAGTGGACCCGCAACCTATTCGTTTACTAAACGATGCAGTTAAAAATGAACAAGAGCTGTTTGAATACTTTTTAGAAGAAGAAGACCAAGTGCGTGATATTATCGATGCTTTAGTCGAAAAGTGCCAACAGCAGGGTTACCTCAAGCACTTCAACATAGGCGAATTAAAATGGTTACTCACCATTTTTGCTACCTCATCTACCACCCTTGCGCCTTTGTTAGCTAAACCTTATCCAGGTGAAACCCGAGACTACTGCCAGCTTAAAAGCTGGAAAATGTTCAGTCTGCTTTTAGCAAGCCAACTCGATATTGCCGAATCCGACATCCCGCAACCAAAACATTTACGAGAACTAGTAATAGAAATACCGCCTTGCAGCTTTGCAGTAAATAAAGAAGAACAAGAAAAAACCACATAAGCATTATTGCTAAGCTGCTACTTTTGCACACTCAACTTTAACCAATCCAACTTGTGCACAATATAAAAGCTGCCCACTACGTAAACCCCTACCATAGAAAGTTGAAAGATCCGTCCATAAAACTTAGTGCTTGCTTCGCCGCCACCGGTGCCGATGGTGCTAGCTAACACTATGATAAAAGCCGACAAACCCGCCGCCACGATGGCGCCTTTAGGGTGTAAATAAATGGCTTGGGCAATAAGCATGAAAATCAGGGTTATCAGCAAACTCAAAAACAATAGGTGCGGCACCGCTTCTAATAGATTAAACGCCAGCAAAGCAATTAAGCCGCCAACGATATTGGTAAACACAATACCTAAGCTAGCTTTTACCCCCTTGGTTAGCTCCGGATTCTGCGCCAAAATAGCCACAAAAATCACCACCAATAAATCAGATAATTTGTGAAAAGCAAAAAAGTACACCAGTAACGGCAAGAGCACCACAGTGCTGACTATTGCTTTACGAATAGCAAATTGTTGAGTTAACTCTGTGACCGGTGGCGCTGGAGGCTTTTGATGAAAATCATCATCAGACGGAATCAACCAGTGCACTAAAGCCACAATGAGTAACGCTAATACAAACGCCACCATAAAGTCGAATACAAAGCCTGACGCAGCCGCTCTACTCACACTGGCAAGCATCGGCAACGCAATCAACGCCACCAACAAAAACAGCACCACTAGCTCGTTCATTCCAGTGTTGGCGCGATAAAACACAAAGAACAAACACCAAGCTAAAATAATGAATAGCAATAAAGGATAAGGCTGAGCAATAAGTACTACGCCCAAGCCTACAGCAAAACAACTGAGTACCGCCAAGGCTAAGGTTTTTACCATCTTTAAATTAAGCGGTGGTTTGCCCGGCAACAACAGCTGAACAACAAATAGTGCGGTCACATAAGACATGCCCCACTCTAGTGTCACAGCTAGCACAAACATCAAGCTACTAACGAGGCTAAAACGCAGCATATGCCGCTTTAACGAAGCGCTTGGGGCAAGCAAAGTGGCCTCTCTAGTAGACATAAGACAGCCAGCTTTTCACCCGCAGAGAGATTTTAGCTAAAACCTTCATAAGTGTGGTGCCTTCGGTGTGAATCGTCACATCAGCTTGCGCGCCAATTCGGCGTAAACCATAGGCTGAATCATCACTAAACTTGATGATAACCGGGAAACGTTGCGGGTCACGCAACCAACCTGCGGTTTGCGGAATAGACGGTAACACCCCTAGGTTATTAGACTGACCAAAGTTAACTGCAAAGCCAATCGACACCACTTCCCCTTTAAAGATCTTGCCAGGGGCAACATCTAAGGCAATTTCAACGGGGTCACCATTTTTTACATTAGCGATATTGTTTTCACGCATGTAGGCCTCAACCCACACCTCTTTGGTGGTCACAAAAGTCATAATCGGCTGACCTTTGTTGGCGTAATATCCGGCTTCTAGTTGCAGGTTTGTTACCCCGCCATCACTGGGTGCCAAAATCACCGTTTTACTTAAATCTAAGCGCGCTTTGCCTAACTTAGCTAAGGCAGACTGCAATTTAGGGTTGTCGTCGCCACTTACCCCTAAGCTTTGTTTGGCTTGCTCTAGTTCAGCGGTCGCCTTCGCTACGGTTGCTTTGGCTTTTGCCACATCGTTTCTAGCACGGTCAATATTTTGCTGAGGAACCACGTTTTTATCTTCTACCGCAAACAAACGGTTGGCATCGGTAAGAATCGATTGATAAGACGTATTGGCTTCTAACAAGCGGGCTTGCGCGGCAGAAACACCCGCAGTACCAGCACCTATTTCTTGCCCAGCCAACTCTAGAGCGGCCTCTGCTTGTTGTACCGCAAGTACGTATTCTTCTTCAGCCACTTTAGCCAAAGGTTGGCCTTTTTTAACCAATTGATTGTTGGTCACACTCACGTTCACCAACTTGCCCGATACCGAGGCAGCCACCGGCACCACAAAGCCAAATACTCGCGCATTGTCGGTGGTGGGTGTCACTCTGTCTCCCACCACGTAAATAACAAAAACTAAAATACATAGCAGCAAAACAACTAACGAGCTTTTACGCAAAGGGTTGGCTGGAGGGTTTGTTTCTACTGGATTCTCTTCCGACATCTTGTTTCTCTTACATCTAACAGGAAAAAATTAGCTAGCCTAAGCTAGCCAATAATATGCAGTTACTCTGTTGGTTCTACTTCACTGTTTAACTCAAGCCAAGCCATCAACAAGCGATAACTTACCGCAAGAATAACAGCACCTAAGAACAAGCCCACAAAACCAGACATAATCATACCGCCTAGAGAGCCCAGTAAAATCACCAACATTGGCACATCTACACCACGGCCCAGCAATAATGGCTTCAGCACATTCTCACTAAAACCTGCCAATATGCTCCAAACAGCAAATAAGCTTGCTACCAAGGTAGATTCGTTATTGAACACATACACCACCAACGGCAATACCACTAGTACCGGAGGTAACTGTGCAATGGCTAATACTAATACCAATACCGACCAAACAGCCGCGCCAGGTACACCTACCGCAAAGAAACCAATCGATAATAACGTCGCCTGAATAACCGCCACGCCTAATACACCTTTAGCAACGCTTTGAATGGTATTACTGGCCAAATTAGTGAGATAAGGGCCATTTTTACCGGCCAGCGCCTTGGCTAACAAGGTAGCGCCATGCACCGACTTTTCACCATTGGCCATAAATACACCCGCAATAATGACCGAGAAACAGAACATCAATAGCCCGCCCATTAAGCCACCAGCAACACCAATAACTTTACCTGCAATATCTCCGACCTCGCTGGCATAAGTAGTTAAGTAACGCTGTAAATCGCTGGCGGCTAAAGACCACTGAGCATGCAAGGTTTCGCCCACTAATGGCCAATTTTTGATGGCGTTAGAAGGAGGAGGGATTTCAAAAGAACCTTGCTGAATTTGCTTACCGAGTGCCGCTACGCTGTCTATCGCCGCAGTGGTTATTTTCACCCCAGGTATGAGGATAATAGCCAGGGCAATCAATACCATAATACTGGCAGCCACTCCGCCCTTGCCCACTAGGCTTTTCAGTTTGAGATAAAGCGGGTTTAAAGCCACTGCCAAAATCATTGCCCATACGACCGGGGTAACAAATGGCCGCACAATATCGAAACACCACGCGGCTAATACAAACAATAAACCAATCTTAATCGCGGCTTCTACTGCACCGCGTTCAAATCCTTTTTGATCCAACATATCCATGTTCTCTAAGTGAAGTTACGCATCCTAACTAAACCTACAACCCTGTGGTTTAGCCTGCTTCAATGAGTATAGAGAATATGCCAAGCAATTGTTTAATTTATTAAAATAAACAATTGCCGGAACACAATGTAAGAAAGAAAGTAAACACCCAGCACATCCATAGCCTGTACTGGGTAATTTAATATTAGGGGTTAACATTGGATGCTCAGAGACTGACCATCGTAAGAAACCGTTTGTTGTTGAACAGAATGGGCTGATATAAACCTGATGACCAAGGTGCGCTTAGCTAACATGCCAGCAAAGCTGCCACGCCGCTCACCCACTTCTAAACTCGCAACTGAGTCATGCCAAATGAAATCAATTTCTGAGTATTCTCCTTGCTCGTAACGATAGCTATCACCCTCGTCTTCATACAGCGTGAACTGTCCATCAGCTCCAGCATAGACTTCAATAGTGAGCGGGTCGCACGGTAGCTCATCATGGTATTGAACATCTGGCCCATGAGGAATAATCGCCCCTGCTTTTACCAGTAAAGGCATAATATCGATAGGTGTACCCATTGCTAAGGTTTGGCCACCTTGATAACAGTGTTTATTCCAGTAGTTGTACCAATCTACGCCCGCAGGCAACACCACATCTCGCTCGGCAGGAAACAGTTCTGTAGATTGCTGGCTTAAACCACTGTGCGCCCAACTTAAACTGCACTTAGATGATCCTTGCCAATGCGCGTACTCTACCCGCAAAGAGTACTGTCTACCTGCTTGAAGCTGGCTTTTGGCTTTGTGGTTTACTTGCGCTTGCGGCTGCCAACTATCAATAATCAAGTCATCATCAAGATAAAAACGCACTCCGTCATTGGCGTGAATCAACCAATCATATTCGCCGTCTACAGGCGCGGTTAACAAGCCTAACCAGCGCACACTATAACCACTCAAAGGCAAACCTGCTGGCGGCCCACCCGCCCAATTACCATCTAGCGTTTCACTGTTTTTTTCGCTCACAAAATGCTTGAAAGCATCATCGCTAAAGTGCTGCTCTATCACTCCAATATGGCCACTGGTTGTGGCTAATTGTTGTGGAGCAATCAGCTGTTGCTGCAAGTTTTGCTGATGAAACATTGCTTGAGTCACCGGGCACACCATTAAGCTATCGCCAAACATAAACTGGTCACTAATATCATGTAACTGGTTTTGCTGCCTAAAATCAAAAGCCAACAAACGCATCATGGTGCCACCTTGCTGAGTCACCCGCCATGCTTGTGAGTAGATGTAAGGCAATAAGCGATAACGTAATTTGTCAAACTTAAGCAGAGCATCAAAGGCCCAATCACCAGGCTCGCCAAACTGATAAATTTCTCTGGGGGTATTCGCGCCATGCGAGCGAAATAAAGGGCAAAAAGCGCCATATTGGAACCAACGAACATACAATTCTTTGTAGGCATCGTCATCGACACCTTCGGGGAAATTAGCACCAAAACCACTGGTAAAAAATCCGCCAATGTCGGTAGTCCAATAGGGTAAACCGGCCGCACACAAATTAAGTCCCGCAGGTATTTGTTGTCGCAGTACCTGCCACGTGGCGCTGATATCGCCCGACCAACAGGCAGCGGCATAACGCTGCTGGCCTAGGTAACTGGACCGGCTAAGCGTAAATACCCGCTTATCTTCAGCTCCTTGGCTAATTTGCTGGCGTTGCGCTTCATAAACACCACGGGTGGTCATTAAGGAGTACCCATTAAGCACTTTTTTCCAGGAGCCTAATTCGGTATCTCGCTGTTGATAACAATATTCCACACCATCTTTAGGCTGCTGAGTGGAGATAAATTCAGGCTCAGTGCCGTCCATCCACAGAGCGTCTACCCCTAGGTCCATTAAACCTTGTTTTACATGTTTCCAGTATATGTCTCGGCCTTGCTGGCTATACGCATCGTAAACATGGCCGTTGGCCCAGTGCTCTGTTTCAAATAAGTAGCCTTGCTCGAGCAACTCATTAAATACTGGGCTGTCTTTGCCTACTATCGGCCAAATAGACACCATTAACTTGAAGTTCATGTCGTGCAATTGCGCAATGGTGCTAGCGCCATCACCAAAAGCAGCCTTATCAAACTGCATGGCACTCCAACCGAGTTCCCCCCAGTACTTCCAATCTTGAACAATGTTATCGATGGGGATATTTTTATCTCGGTAGGTTTGAGCGGTAGCTAATAAATCCTCTGCATTTACGTAGCGCTCTTTACTTTGCCAATAGCCATAAGCCCAACGACCAAATAACGGCGCGGCTCCGGTTAACTCTCGATAATGTTGAATAATGTGATCAAACTCAGGGCCATAAATCAGATAAAACTCAATGCATTCGCCCGCTTCACTGCTAAAGCTAAACGCTTCACCCTGGCTGGCAAACTCAGTAAAAGACAACTGATTCCACAATACCGCATAGCCTTTGCTAGACAGCAACATGGGCGCCGCAATACCTTTGTTAGATTGGCAAATTTCTCGGCCCTGATTGTGGTAATTAAAAATACCGTCGGGATACTGGCCTAGACCATAAAATGCTTGCTCACCAGCACTTAAAAATTGCTGCTGTATATGCTGCTCGCCATCGGCTTGAGGCTGAATGCTGGAATCAGCCAAGCTTAGCAACTCTTCACCTTGGGTAGTGCTAAGCACCAGCATTGTTCCTACACGTTCAAGCCTTAACGCGGAACTAGCAATATGCTGTTCAGAACAGCTTTGTGGCGCAATACCGGTTTGCGGTAATACCACTAGTTCAGCCAAATCATGACTAGTTTGTAATGCTGTTTTATCCAAAGATATTCGTACTTTAAGTACGTTGTCATGAATAAACTCTAGGGCGATAACAGTAGAAGATTCCGCAGGGGAAAGCGCTTTAGCGCTAACAAAGTGAGCCGACATTAAGCAGACCTTAAAACAAAGACGTTAGCCCAAGTGTAATCTATAAACTTACTTTAAAAGTGGTGTTAACTACTAAAAGTGATACCTAACCCAGCCCTAATTCGCCAAGTGTTTACAAAGCAAACAAACCCTCTTAGATAACCCCTACACTGCTTACTTTAACCACTCACGAGCTTGTTCGGTAATGGCGACGACAGCAGGGTTACTGACACGCCGTTCGGCAGATATGGCAAAAAACTGCTCTCGCACAGCGTCAGTACAGCCAATAACCTCTACTTTGTATTGATTGACCACTTCATCGGCAATTGCGGTAGGTACGGTAAATACCCCGGTGCCTGCTTGTCCAAAGGCTTTCATCAACGCGCTGTCATCAAACTCACCAACAATTTTGGGGTGAATATTTTGTTTATCAAACCACTGCAATAAACGAACATGCATTAAGTTTATTTCACTTGGGATCAGCAATGGTGCGCCATCTAAACTTGCAGGGAAATCGGCAGTTAAGCGTTTGGCCAATTCAGGCACCGCCAAAAAACTAATACCACTTTCACCCAAAGGATGATTAAAGCCGCGCACACCTAAACCCGGAGGCACAGGGCCGTCGGCCAATACCAAATCTAATCGGTTCAAAGCTAACTCGGCGAGTAGGCTTTCTAAGGTATTTTCTTTGCACACCATACGTACATCATCAGAAAGATTTAATGCCGGGGCAAGCAGGCGATAAGCGATAGTTTTAGGTACCACTTCAGCAATGCCTACTTTAAGTATTTGCGGGCGCTCGGTGGGCCCATTGCGTAAAGCGTCTTCTAATTCATCGCCCAATGAGAAGATCTCATCGGCATAACTCAGCGCCAATCGGCCTGTCTCGGTGAGTTCTAAATTTCGCCCTACTTTTACAAACAAGTCATCACCAAAGTGCTGCTCTAGTAAACTAATTTGGCCACTAATGGTTTGCGGAGTGATGTGCAGTAACTCACTGGCTCGAGCAATTCCACCTTGCTTGGCAGCTACCCAAAAGTAATGCAGATGTTTGTAGTTAATCATCAGTAAACACTTCGAATTTTACGAGCAATTAACAAAGTATATTCGAGTATACCTAAGTATTAAAGACCATTAAGGTAAAGCTTCGTGATTCAAATCATCCTTAGGGATCCAGGAGCAAACTATGCCGGGCACCATGAAAATTGATATGCACTCACAACACTTTCCGTTAGGAGAGTCTTTACAAGATTACATTCGCCGCCGTATTAACTTCGCCTTAGGTACCCAATACGACAATATCATGCGCATTGCGGTAAGGCTTTCCGATAGCAAAGACACCAAAGGTAGTGCCGGTAAACGCTGCCAAATATTAGTTAAACTTGCCGGCCAAGCCGATGTGGTGATTGAAGATATTCAAGCTCAGCTTTATGTCGCAATAGACCGAGCAGCGAGTCGAGCTAGCCGCTCTGTTACGCGTAAAGTCGCCCGCATGCGTAACAAAGCCTTACGTGCGCCACACATCAGTGTTGAAGATTATTATGGCTTACAGGATAAAAACCATAACTTGCATGATGACGAGGTCGATCCACTAGATGATGAATTTCTAAATGAGGAATACGCTTATTTTGATCCACAACAGCAGCTCGACCTTCCCGACACTCAGCAGCCCATCAAGGAGTAAATATATGATCTCCAATTCCCCTTCGCAGCCAAACCAGCTCGCTAAAGAGTCGGTTTATGCCAGCAATAAAGTGATTCGCAATACCTATGCACTGCTGTCAATGACACTGTTATTCAGTGGCGCAAGTGCAGGGGTATCTATGGCCTTAAACCTGCCACATCCGGGGATTATTCTAACCTTAGTTGGTTACTTTGGATTGCTGTTCGCCACCGTAAAGTTGCGCAATAGTGGCTGGGGGCTAGTGAGTGTTTTTGCCTTAACCGGTTTTATGGGCTTAACCCTTGGCCCCATATTAACTGCCTATTTAAGCTTACCTAACGGCGGCATGGTAGTGACTCAAGCCATGGTGGCCACCGCAGTGATATTTATCTCACTATCGGTGTACGCCATCACCAGTAAAAAAGACTTTAGCTTTATGGGAGGCTTTTTAATGGTGGGCATTATCGTTGCCTTTCTTGCAGGATTGGGCGCGATATTGTTCTCGATTCCGGCCTTGTCATTGGGTGTATCGGCAATGTTTGTATTGCTAATGTCGGGCTTAATTTTGTATGAGACCAGTAACATTATTCGCGGGGGTGAAACTAACTACATCATGGCCACTACGTCTTTATTTGTCGCTATTTTCAACTTGTTCACCAGCCTGCTGCATCTTCTCGGTTTTTTAAATGGTGACGATTAACCCAGCCAATGAGGAATTATTATGAGTATTCAAAATCTACTTAACCAATTTATGGGTAGCTCCGACAGTGCCAAGCAAAACGCTCCACAAAGCCAGGGCGTGCTGGGTTCACTCAGCAATAACATTCCAGGAGGATTAGCAGGGGGAGCCGCCGCAGGCGGACTAATGGCCTTGCTAGTCAGCAATAAGTCTGCCCGTAAATTTGCCGGCAAAGCAGCCACGGTAGGTGGCGCAGCGGTACTTGGAGGCTTGGCCTTCAGTGCATTTAGCAATTGGAAAAAGCAAAGCGGCAGTAAATACAGCGCAGATACCAGTGCACAAATGTCAAAAGTGAATCAACAAAGCTTTAGCTCTTCTGCCACCTTAAATGACGAATTTCAGTTAACACTGATTAAAGCAATGATCGCTGCCGCCAAGGCAGATGGCCACATTGACGATGCCGAACAACAGCGAATATTTGAAGCCGTAGAGCAAATGGCCTTAAGTGATGAAGCCAAAGCGACCTTGTTTCAATTGATGCGCCAAACCATCACCATTGAGGAACTAGCCAATGGAGTTGACAGCATTGAGCAGAAATCTGAACTTTACTTGGTATCTTGTATTGCGATTAACGTAGACAACTCGGCTGAGCAAGCGCATTTAGATGGCTTGGCTTATGCCTTAAGGTTGCCCTTTGATCTTGCTGAACAGCTACAGACACAAGCTCAACAAGCGCTCGACCAAGCGGCTTAAATTCTAGCCTTTCACTTACTGGCAGGGACGCTAGTGACTATCTTTAGAGGTTTGTCCCGCAACTAAAGATGTTGAGTGAACAATTTGCTATTATTAGTCGCATTCAACTCCCATGAGCTAGCAACGTGAACCGCAAAAAGAAAATAAACGATACTTTGAAAAAAAGAGCTAAGAAAGCCAACGCCAAAAATCAGAAAACCAATAAACCGCGTTATATTTCTAAAGCTGAACGGGCGGCAATGGAAGAACAACAAGCCAACGAAACGACTAACGATAGCGCAGAAGCCCCTGCTGAATAAGCGCTAGCACCCACAGCGTTCTCTCTTTCAAAAATAAGCCGACTAACATCCCTCTGTGGCTTACTATTAAACGGTTCAACATCAACACGCTTATGCTTGCCTCTAGCCTTCTATTTTTTCCATTCTATTAAGTGATTCATCAACGTTCATGCAAGCATGAGACAGTTCACAATAGCGGGTTTTCGCAATCCAATTATCAACTTTCACAGTGCTCACCTTATAAAAGGGAGGATAAGGTAGCCAATAAGCTGAATACCGTTCAAGGAGTATGACCCATGCACCAGCATGCAATTAAAACCGGATTTTTCAAAGTGGCTGCCGTTGCAGCGGCTTTTTGTGCGTTACAACTAAACGCTGCTCCATTGCGTGACGTAGTAAAAGACCAAGACCAATTTATTGGTGCGGCGCTAGAAACACGCCACCTTCAAGACAAGCAATTTGCCGAAACACTGGCCCGCGAGTTTAACCAACTCACCCCAGAGAACGAAATGAAATGGGGTTACCTACAGCCAGAGCGCGGTAAATTTACCTTCGACAAAGCCGACCAGCTGATTGACTTTGCCCAGGAAAATAACATGACGGTACGTGGTCATGCGCTAGTTTGGCATATTCAAAACCCCGCTTGGTTAGATGAAGGCGATTTCAGCAAACAAGAAATGCTGAAAATTATGGAAGAGCACATTACCGAAGTAGTGAGCCATTACAAAGGCAAAGTACAATACTGGGATGTGGTGAACGAAGCCTTAGATGACAATGGTGGTTGGCGCCAAACTATTTGGTACAACACCATTGGTGAAGAGTATATTGCTAAAGCCTTTGAATTTGCCCATAAGGCCGATCCTGGTGCGATTTTGGTTTATAACGATTACTCAACTGAGGGTAAAAGCCCTAAAGCCAATGCTGCTTACCGTTTAGTTAAAAAACTAAAAGAACAAGGGGTGCCTATTCATGGCATTGGTACTCAGGCTCACTTAGTAGTTGGCGTAGCACCACGAGTAGCTGATATTGCCGCCAACATTGAACGCATTAGCGAACTCGGTTTAGAGTTCCACTTCACTGAAGTTGATATTCGAATTCAAGGTGAAGCAAGTGATCGCTCATTGCAGCAGCAAGCTAACATGTATGAAGATTTAGCCAAACTAAGTGCTTATTTTGATAACGTTAACTTCTTTACCACTTGGGGTATTAGCGATAAATACAGCTGGATACCACATTGGTTCAAAGGTTTTGATCACGGCTTGTTGTTCGATAAACAATACAAAGAAAAACCGGCTTATGTGGCGGTAAACAAAGTATTTGAAGAAAAAGCAAAAGGCACCTTTGATTGGGCTCCGCCTGCCCCACTAGCGGATACAGGTCGTCGCTTTGAAGCCTTTATTAGTAATGAAGCAGAACAACATCTCAAACTAGATGGTCAAGCCGCTAAATGGAAAAACGCGGTATTCTACCCGTTTGCTTACAACCAGTTAGGTGGAAAAGACTTAACCTTACCCGCTGAGTCTGATATTTCAGGCCGCTTTGCTATGTTGTACAAAGACAATACTTTGTATGGTCGTGTTGAGCGCAAAGACGATAAAACCGTGACCAGCAATAAAGCTCAAGTATGGGAAAATGATTCGGTAGAAGTATTCCTTGGTTTTGGTGAAGAGTTTGCTCAAATTCGCGCTTTAGTTGGTGAAGAGTTTGCCCCTAGCGCTTTCCAAGCAGAGATTAAAAACTACTGGAGTGAAGATGGCACAGTGATGGAGTTTTCTATTTCTCCTAAACAAACCACCGAGCTAGCGGGCGCAACCTTAGGTTTCAATATTGCCTTAGCCGACAACGATGCTGGCGCAGATGCCGGGCGTCATGCTCAACTATACCCAGTACCAGGCACCAACAATGGTTGGCAAGGGCACGACTTTGGTGAAGTATTCTTTACCGCGCAAAACCGCGAAATTAGCGAAGGCCTAAAAGGCCAAGTGGTTAGCTTTAAAGCCGAGCCACTAAAAGACCTAGACCCAAGCGCTGAGTTTAGCCTGGCACAGTGGGCAAATGCTTACCATTACCCGTTTGCCTTTAACCAACTCACTCCAGATGACCAAACACCACCTAGCCAAGACATTATTCACGGCACATGGCGCGTAGCATACTCTGGAAATACTTTGTACGGAGTGGTTCATCGCCAAGACAATGTAACAGTAACGAGTGGTGATGATTGGCAAACAGACAACGTTGAAATATTTATCAAAGTTGGCGAAGAGTTTGTACAGTTCCGCAGTATTGTGGGCCAAGATTTCCAGAAAAATAGCTTCCCAGGAAAACGTGTTGCTAAATGGAATGACGATGGCACCATCATGCAATTTGCCATTGAATTGCCTGTTAAAGACTTGGGCGGCACCACCATTGATTGGAACATTGCCCTAGCTGATAACGATGATGGCAGCTCGCGTAGCTCTCAGCTTTACCCAGTTCCAGGTAACAATACCGCCTACCTTGGTGAGCAGTTAACGATTTTGGAATTTGTTAAATAAGCTGTCGCTCTAAACCTTAAAGCCCCGTTTATTACGGGGCTTTTTTTGCCCTTTCCTCACACTATTAAAACTCTCCGATTCGCCCAATGACCACAGCCGTTGATCTACCACTACGCTAAAGCTTACTATTAGCTAGCCGATAGCTAATTAAGTGCTTGTATAAACAAATGCTTAGTTAATTTCCCAAGAGGCCTGCAATGAGTTTTGAGTTGTTCAAAAAAGCGTTCTTCACCATGGTGCTAATCGCCATTGGCGGTGCGGCCTTAAGTTATATGTTCATTTACCATGTGAAAGGCCGTGGGGTAAGCGCCAAAGATGGCTGGATGTTTGATATTGCTGGTTATCATCAAGCTATTCGAGAATCTAAACTCACCAATAAACCAGTCTTTTTATACCTGCGCCGCCAAGCTTGTCAGCGCTGTATTGCCTTTGAGCAAGACTACCTAAATGATCCTGAGCTGAAACGTATTCTTAATGAATATGTAAAAGTGCAGGTAAACATAGATACCGATCGAGACCACGAGCGCTTTGCTGATCAGTTCAACTTAAACACCTACCCTTCTATGTTTATTATGTTCGATCAAGAACACCCTGTTTCTACCTACTTAGTACTGGAAATGGCACAAATCTGGGTGGCCCGCGACACCTTAAAAAATGGAAACTTTATGCCGCTTTCGCCGACAAGCTTTCGTTTATCTGTGACCCATGCGACAATATTGGCACGAAAAGCTGCCAGCATGGACGACTCAAACAGTGAAACACCCCCTTAAATTTATAACCTTCAGTTTATTTGTCGTTTCACTGTTATCTACTAGCTTCACCAGTTCTGCCAGCGCCATGTTAGAAGGCCCGCTAAATAACGATTGGGGCATCGCCTTTGGCTTCCGTAATGCCAGCATTCCCTTTCGCTCTGAGACCAGCAGCGTTTCTGATGTGGTGCCATTGTTTTTTTATAAAGGTGAACGGGTCTACCTAGACGGGCTAGCCGCCGGTTATAAATTTTGGAAAGACGATGATTTCGATGTAGCTGTTATGGGGCGCTACCGCTTTTTTGATATTCCTTCTGAGTATCAAAATCAAATCCGTGGTGACGGCATAGACTACGGATTGCGCAGCCAATGGCGCTTTAAACCCGATTACTCCTTTAACACTGAGCTGCTAAGTGATGATGTGGGTAACCTACACGGTAATTTAGAGCTCACATGGCAAAAGTTTTACAAACGTTGGTATTTCGCGCCCTACGCTACAGCTCATATCAAAAGCAGCGACTATAACACCCGTTATTACGGCCTAGAACTGTTTGAAACCAAAGCCGACGTAGATATTAAAGCCGGTATAGATATGCGCTATCAAGTATGGCGAGACTTCTTTTTAGTCGGCCGCTTAGGCGGTACGTATTTAGGCCACGAAACGCAAAAAGTCGATATTATTGATAAAAACTTTCAGTTTGAAAGCTTTATCGGAATAAGCTTCTTTAACAAGCAATATCAAACTACTTCAGGGGATTGGCCAAAAGGCTATTTACGGGTATCTCACGCTTGGGCAACCTCTTCTAACCTTGGTGATATCATTCACTTCAAGGCCGAAAAAGACGAATACAATAACCAGCTCAGCTCAATATTTTATGGCCACTTACTCAGTGAAACCTTGTTGGGCTACCCGATTGATGTATACCTAACACCCGGCTTGGCTTACCACCACAGCTCAGAAGTTCAAGATCCTATTCTGGAATATGTTATCGCGTTTAAGGCCTACTACACCTTTACTTGGCCCATTCGCTGGCGCTTTGGCGTGGCCGAGGGTTTATCTTACGTGACTAACATCACTTATATTGAAGAAGTAGACCTAGCCGAAGATGGCAAAGGCTATAAACCCAGCAAGCTACTTAATTACTTAGATTTCTCTTTAGATGTAAACCTTGGTAATTTATTTAGAAAACCCGAATTAGACAACATGTGGCTAGGTTACAATATTCACCACCGTTCCGGTATTTTTGAGAACTCTTCACTATTTGGGCGGATTAAAGGCGGCAGTAACTACCAAGGCCTGCATTTCCAATGGCATTGGTAAAGGTTTATTTGTTAGTAACGTTTAGCAAATACATTGCATGATGAGGGCGTCTTCTCGCCCTTGCTCGTGACAAGGATAATAGGCTTTACGCCGGTCAACCTCGCTAAATTCAAAGCGTTTATAAAGCTGCTGAGCCCTATAGTTGCTGGCACGAACCTCTAGCAGTATGTGCAGCCACTGTTGCTGCTCTGCCATGTTAAACATGGCCCGCATAAGCTGCTTTCCTAGGCCTTGCCCCTGAGACTCTGGTGCGACAGCTATGTTAATTAGCTCGGCTTCTCCAGCCACCACCCGCAAAACAATATAAGCCAACAAGCGTTGCCCTTGCCACAACCCTAAATTGCGATACAAGCCGCCAAAATTACTGGCCAGCAAATCCCGGCTCCAGGGGTGCGAATGTGCTTGTTGCTCTATGGCTAACATCAGCGGCACATCCATTAGTGATAAAGGGCTTAACTCTGGTTTAAGATCTGGCTGCATATTTGTTGCCATAGTATTCGTTTAGCTTGTTTGTTATTGGCAAGCTGCTCTGGGTCACAACGCAGCAACTGTGGTAGTTGGGGGTTATTCTCACTGGGCTCAGCCCACAATACCCAGCCCTGATAACCTTCTGGAAAGTGCTCGGCGCTGGTGCAGTGTATATCTGCCCAATCAAGCTTCATAGCGGCTACAATGCCTTTAAACAAGTCGAGGTGCTGCTGCAAAGCCTTAGCATTAATCACCACAACCAAAGGCCAAGCCGGGAGCTCTTGCAAGGGTTTAGCTACCAGTGCCTCTCTGGTTAGCCAAACATCTATCCCCATTTCTTGAAGATAATGATGTGCTTTTTTATCTATCATTACTTACTTCTATTTGGTCACTGATAGCCATAGTTAGCGCGGCTTCTTGTTTAAGCTTAAGGTCGCTTTTCCCGAGCGTTGCGAGCGGGCTTTTTGAAACTTATCCCTAGCGTTGCTACTCGCTGCTTTATTTACAAATACGGTTTTCTTACCACAACCTTGCTTAGGCTTTTCTGCCCCAGTAGTTTGGGTAGGCGCAGTTTTACTAGAATGCGTTACCGCTTGATTAATCTCGGCCATCTCGGCTTCAGTTAAGTTACGCCATTGCCCTGGGCGTAAATTATCTAAATTCACGTTCATTATTCGCGTGCGTTTTAACTTAGTCACTTCATAACCTAGGTGTTCACACATGCGACGAATTTGCCGATTCAAACCTTGAGTAAGAATAATAGTGAATACAAATTTGCTATTCACCCTAACCTTACAGGGTTTAGTCACCGTATCTAAAATAGGTACACCACGCGACATACGCTCTACAAAGCGTTCGCTTAGGGGTTTATCTACGGTAACGACATATTCTTTATCGTGGGCATTTTCAGCGCGCAGGATTTTGTTAACAATGTCGCCATCGCTGGTAAGAAAAATCAAACCCTCAGAAGGTTTGTCTAAACGCCCAATGGGAAAAATGCGCTGCTTGTGGCCAATGGCATCAATAATATTGCCTTTAACATGCAATTCAGTGGTGCTGGTAATACCTATTGGCTTGTTATACGCAATGTATACGCGATCAGATTTATTGCTAGCAATGGCCTTAATCAACTTACCGTCTACCGCTACTTTATCGCCTGGCTGCACTTTAGTGCCTAATTCTGGCTTACTGCCATTAATGGTGACACGCTGCTGTTCAATCAATTTGTCGGCTTCGCGACGCGAACAAAATCCAGAATCACTGATAAATTTATTGAGGCGTTTTTCGGTTGATGAGCTCACAAGAGGTTCCACTAGCTAGTTAACGCGCCTATTAAACCATAGAACAGCAGGCTGAATAAGCGCTTTTAGCCTTAGCCAGCCATTTGCTCGGCCATTTCTCGGCCCTGACCGCGGATTTTGTCAATGGTAACGTAAAATGACGACGGCAATACCAAAGCACCAGAATTAGCATGGCTAGCAAAATAATCGATTTTTGCGGCTTTACTTTCTAGTTGGTCCCAATCTTTATGTAGCTGACAAGCAAAGTGCAAAACCAACGCCCGCAAAGGTTCTATATTGGCTGCATCAGGATTGACATGAAATTCAATGGTGTCGACCAAGCGAGGAGCAAACTTCCATAGGCGAGCCAACTCGGCACCCAGTTTAGCCGTAGTAGTGCCTAACACCTCTAGTTGTACAGATTGAGGGTCTTCGCCTTCAGCTTCTCTCTCCGCTATTTTAGTCGCCAGCTCGGGGGCGAGGCTGTACACCATTAAATCACCAATATTATGCAAGATACCGGCGGTAAACATTTCATTAGGGTCTATGCGTACTTTTTCAGCAATAGCACTGGTAATGCTGGCGATTTCAAAGGTATCGCTCCAAAACTCACGCATATCTAAATTGTTCACTCGTGGAAACGAACTGGTTAGCCAAGACACCACAATCATGGTTTTAAGCGGGGCAATGCCTAAACGAATCACCGCTTCGTTAATCGAAGCAATAGTACGACTTCGGCCAAAATGTGCAGAGTTAGACAATCGCAATACGCGGGCGCTAATCACCTGGTCCATGGCAATTTTCTTAGACAACATCGAAAAATCACAATCGGGGTCATTAAGCATGTTAACCAACTCTTGCACCACACTAGGTACTTTAGGCAATTCGTTAACACGGGATAGCAACTCTTGTTCCGTCATCCAAGTCTCCTGCTAGAGCGTTCGCCCTGTTAACCAAGGCGAATAACTTGTGCGCTGTATACGCTATCTAGTACTACTTTATGCCAGTGTGAACAAGGACTTCAAGCAACAGCCGTAAATAACAACCATATCAGTAGTTAACAGGAGGGTAAAGCAAGGTTTTGTCAGTAGATGCTTTTAAGGTAATTCTGCTATGGGAGGGTGGCGATAAAACGAAATATTGGAGCTTGAATAGCTACTTAGAGTCGATGAGCGCACGATTTAAGACAAGCAATACACGTTTGCCAAGCTTGGCCATTGAATTGCCACGTTGAATGATGTGCTCCGCCACACCGGGATAAGAAACACGAAGTTTTCGCGCCATTCTATTACCTAAAGCAAGATGTTTAGCTCAGTGTAGGCAATATAAAGTGACTCTGACCCCTTTTATTTAGGTATTTAGGTATGAATAGATTGCTCAAGCAGCTTTAAACATTGTTCATCGGAGATTTCTCGATACAGATTACCACCGGCATGTAAATGACAAGCTTGCGGCCCGTTCACTAAACTGTGCCCTGCTTCAAACAGGCTAACCTTGGCGCCAAGCTCAGCCAGCTTAAGGGCTGCTGCGCTGCCGGCAATTCCACCACCTACTACGGCGACTTGAGGCGAAACAGAAGAGGTCGCCGTCACTGGGTGCATTTGCATCACTAAAATTTCATCCGCTAAAGAAAAAAACTATAACGTGATTATTCTAACTGTCGATCAGTAACAATGAAACAGAATTTGCCCTAATAGAGCATAGCTAAGCTACAGATAAATCGAGAAAAGAGGAGAACATAGCCAAGCAGGAGGTATGAGGTTTAGATAACTAAGACCATTTTACTTTAACCAAGTAACATAGGCTCGCATATCTTCGTCATTGGCAAAAATAACTTGTCGATTATTATCGCGCTGAATGATGTGCTCCACCACACCGGGCTAGGAAACACGAAGTTTCCGAGCCATTTCATCACCTAAAGCAATATGTTTACTTTAGTGTAGAAAATATAAAGTGACTCTGACCTCTTTTATTCCTTTTATGTTGATTCAATTCCTAATTCCGATTCTTGAACAATAACTTTCACTTCATAAATTCCACTGTCATTGATAAAAGTCATTCCATTCAAAAATACAGGTCGACTATTTAAGATACTTTCGTAGCTATCATCTGAGCGAGAAGTCAGAGCTATGTTGCATTTAGGGCATTTCAATTCATTACGTAAAGCAAACTGGTATGAGACTTCTAAGTCACGGCTTTCTAGGTAGCTCAAAACTGCGCTGCCTAATGTTAACTCAGGTGATTCACAACAATCAGATAGTCCCCTTAAGCTCTCACTTACTAAAATCGCATCACCTGCCAGTGAATACAGGGATACCAAATCCCTATTTAAGCGACTAAGCCAAGAGTATTTCAAGCTAAAAGAGCAATTGGGACACTCTCTCTGCTTACCACTCCTTTCAAGAATACGTACCATAATTTAGTCCTCTAATATGACTGTTATCTGCCGAATACCTTCACCACCGTTAGAAGGTATGCTGTCAATTACTAGCTCTGGAGAAATAAAAGGGGTCAGAGTCAATTTATTAAACTTAATCGCCATGCTTTCGCCACCCTTCTCGCCTACCGCGAATACCTTCTGTTACCCGTAGACCTGTTAGTGTTTCTATTTCCTGTTTAAACTGTTCACTACCTAATGCCAAGCCTTTATGCGTAGCTTGACGAATATCATTGAGTAGCTTTCCTTCTATATGATTGGCAAACAAAGCGCGGTAAGCACTTTGCCTCTCAATAGGTGAGCCGCCTAAACTAGCATACAGCTGATGCTCACTCAGTAAGCTACTACGTTTTCCTAAGGCACTGCACTGATAACTAGACCACGAGTAATCCGCAGGGTCACTAACCATGTTAGCCCGCACAGGGTTTAGCTCTATGTATCTGCTTACCTGCATGAAATACGCTTCACTCTCGATTAAGCAAGACTTAAAACGCCCCTCCCACAAGGTACCAGTGCGCTGGTAGCGACGATTAAAATACAACACATACATTCGCCCTAGCGACTGCATCATTGTTGAAATGCCCGTTGCTGTTGAAGGTGTGCAGAGTAGATGGACGTGATTAGTCATTAATACCCAAGCATGAATAGCCACTTGATACTGCTTGGCATATTGCTTTAACCAAGCAACATAGGCTTGCATATCTTCGTCGTTAGCAAAAATAATTTGGCGATTATTGCCACGTTGAATGAGGTGCTCCGCCACACCGGGATAAGAAACACGAAGTTTTCGCGCCATTCTATTACCTAAAGCAAGATGTTTAGCTCAGTGTAGGCAATATAAAGTGACTCTGACCCCTTTTATTACAACACATACATTCGCCCTAGCGACTGCATCATTGTTGAAATGCCCGTTGCTGTTGAAGGTGTGCAGAGTAGATGGACGTGATTGGTCATTAATACCCAAGCATGAATAGCCACTTGATACTGCTTAGCATATTGCTTTAACCAAGCAACATAGGCTTGCATATCTTCGTCGTTAGCAAAAATAACTTGGCGATTATTGCCACGCTGAATGATGTGCTCCGCCACACCGGGATAAGAAACACGAAGTTTTCGCGCCATTCTATTACCTAAAGCAAGATGTTTAGCTCAGTGTAGGCAATATAAAGTGACTCTGACCCCTTTTATTACGTCAGACTCTGACCCCTTTTATTTTCCTATATTTCCTGACCCCTTTTATTACTTTTATTGTTCCTGATTTTGTGAAATTTCGCTTTTTTCTACTTGAGCTAATATAGCTTCTAACCATTCGCTAGCGCTTAGTCCGTCTACTTCAGGAGAGTAATTTCCGCCAATTTCAATCAAGTACCTTTCGCTTATCGTTTCTGAAGCCAACAATACATTTATTTCACTAATAAGTCCTCGCACGGTATCTTTGCTCTCGTTAAGGGCAAAATCCCTTACCACATCTGTTGCAGATGTAAACTCTTCCATCCAGTCCTGATGAAAGTAAGTCCTCATAAAATATCTTAGTAGTTTGTCGCTCATCATAGCTCCGGATGTGCAGTCTTAATTAAGTACCCTTGCGGCATAGAAGGATCACGAACAAGTATAACAGTAACTTTCTGCGCTGCGCTTGAGTTATTCCCCCCCCTTGGAATGACTATACCAATATCTCGACCGACATTGTGATTAAGCTCCAGTTTCACCTTGTCCCCTACTAACCACTCTTGTATGTCTTGTTGCTTAACGTTCAATGTTTCTCCAACCGCAATGTCGGCAGATCTCATGTCAGTGAACGTTCCTGACCCTTTGATATGTGGAGTCTCATCAAATCGTTTCAATAGCTGTTCTTCCGTTTTACCTACATGCAGCTGAACAGCATGGCCATCAAAGTTATCGTGCATGATTAAAGTCCCACCAGATTCGCGTTTTACTAGCGATTCTCCTGCAGGTACTTGACTATCAGAAGGAGAAGGGACTTCAACCTTGGCAACAGTTCCACCGCTTGGCTTACCTGAAACTGGTGCCTCAAACGTATTCAAATCATCCTTATCAATTTTGGCTACTGAGCTCGCAGTATCGACGGTATCATCGAGTATCTTTGTGGCGAGTTTTCCACCAACTTTAGCAACTAGGATTTCTCCGCCTTTAATAAAAGGGGTCAGAGTCAATTTATATCGTAATGACCGGGGCGTCAAAGTGACGTTGGCTTTCTCGAGATATTCGTGGATAAAAACAGGCACAAAAAAGCCGTCACTAGGACGGCTTTTTCTAATTTGGTACCAGAGGCCGGACTTGAACCGGCACGTTATTTCTAACGGGGGATTTTGAATCCCCTATGTCTACCAATTTCATCACTCTGGCATTTGTTATGCTCGCCTCAGCGAGTGATTGGCATTATAAGCTGCGTTTTTAGATTGGCAAGCGCTTTTTGTTTTTAAGTTCACTAAGTGTTTAAGAATTGCACGTACTCGCAATTTGTATACTAAAACCGAGGAAAATCACTGACAGACTCACTTCTTACCCAGTGAGTTTTGCTAACATACTTAAAATTCTTCAGAGTTCGTTAATCATGAGTGAAAACCAATCTACCGCTACGCTGCCCAGCGCAGGCTTTTTTCGCCGCCTTGCTGCTTATATTTATGACGCACTAATGGCTATCGCTATTGGCATGGTAGCCACTATGTTAGGGCTGGCTATGGTAGCTTTAGCTACCACATTAGGCTGGTTAGTGCTTGATGAAGGTGTAGAACATTCTAGCTACCTAGTAAGCCAGATATGGTTCCAAGGCCTTATTTGGGGAAGCATTATTCTGTTCTACATTTGGTTTTGGTGCAATCTTGGGCAAACCATAGGCATGCGTGCTTGGCGGTTACGAGTACAAAACAAAGATGGCTCTAACATCAGTTACACCCAAGCTCTGATCCGCTTATTTACTTCGGCGTTGGGCGCGGGTAACTTGATGGTATTGGTGACTAAAGACAATACCGCATTTCAAGATATTTGGGGCAGATGCCAAGTCGTAGTCCTTCCGAAAAAGTAGTGCTTAGGTTCTTCGATTAATTAAGAAGAAAGCGATGCCTAGCACCAATACGCTAGGTATTGCAGCACTAATGTAAGGATGAACTCCGTACACTAGACTCATAGACCCCAACACTTGATCCAGAATGTAATAACTAAAGCCTGCCACCACACCCAGCATAATTTTAGCGCCCATGCTTGAGCTACGCAGCGGCCCAAATACAAATGACAACGCTAGCAACATCATAATACCGGTGAGAATTGGCATCATTAATTTACGTGCGAGAGCTAATTCGTAACGCGCTGGATCTTGTCGATTCTGTTTTAGGTAGGCAATGTAAGAGTACATACCAGTAATGGATAGATCATGCGGTTTAACCGTTACCACACTCAATTTATCTGGGGTTAAGGTGCTGCTCCACGGGTAGTCTTCGTAAAGCTGCTCGGTAACGCCGTTGTCACTAAAATCAATCACTTTTGCTTCACGAATAAGCCAACGATTTTTATCGTAGTAAGCTTGATTGCCTTCAACTTGTTGGTACAAATCGGCATCGTCGTTAAAACGATAAATAGTAATATTGAACAGCTCTTTGTTTTCTTGTACTTCGCCAATGTTTACAAAGCTTTCGCCGTCTTTGGCCCATACACCACGCTGCACGGCCACCATTGCGCCGCCCGACATTTTGCTTGAACGCAGCTCTTTCGCCGCCATGTCTGATTGGGGAGCAACATACTCGCCCAACAACATCATTACTATCATCATTGGCACGGCGGTTTTAAGTACCGCTACCGCGATATTAAACCGAGATAAACCAGCGCTTTGCATCACCACCAATTCACTGGTGCTAGCTAAAGAACCTAAGCCGATTAACGAGCCCAGCAAGGCCGCCATAGGAAAGAAAATTTCTAACTCGCGCGGTACGCTCAGTAGCACATACCATAGTGCGTCAGTGATTTGGTAATCACCTTGACCAACACTGCCCATTTGCTCTACAAACTTCACTATCATGCTTAAGCTTTGTAAGGTAACCAGCACCAGCAAGCTAGACATAATAATTGTACGGCCTACATACCAATCAAGAATCCGAAACACAGGCCTTTCCTTTAATCTTTCCGCGTATTTTCAAGAAATACTCACTTCTAATAAACAAGTAGAACAGCGCTATAAACAACATGAATGCATGCACCGACCACAACCCTATTTCGGACGCTAATTTACCGTCTTCCACACCACTGCGCGCGGCGCTGAGTAAAAGGTAGTAACTCAAATACAATAGTATGGCTGGCAACAACTTAGCATAACGCCCCTGCCTTGGGTTAACCGCCGCTAAGGGCACCACCATAAAGGTAAGAATAGGAATAGTAAGTGGCAGAGATATACGCCATTGCAGCTCGGCAATATGGGTAAGCTCTTGCGAGCCAACTAGCTGATTAGTAGGTAAAGACCATAAGCGTCGCTGCGATTGGTTGCCTTCTTGCTCGCGTAGGTACACGCGGTAACGTTCGAAATGCAAAATACTAAAGTCTAGTTCTTCTGGTGCCTGTTCGTAACGTTTGCCGTTACTTAACACCATCCATTGAGACCCGTCGGTACGACGTTCAATTCCACCTTCTTCCGCCATCACTACCGATGGCCGCGTATCACTACCTTCGGGTGGGGTGTGGGCTACAAATACTTTCTCTAGGTGTTTTCCTTTGTTTTCAATTTGCTCTACAAAGGTGACCACCCCACCGCCTAAAGATTCAAAGCGACCTTGCACTAACACCGACATACCCGCTTCGGCGTCCATTTGGTCAAACAACTGCTGTTCTAACTCATTGGTATAGGGGCTTAAATACAAAGTATTGAAACCCGCCGCTAACGTGGAGATTAATCCAAGAATCATGGTGTCGCGCAACAATTGAGCAGTACTATAGCCACAGGCTTGCAGTACCACCATTTCACTATCGGCGTATAAACGACCATGAGCCACTAAAACACCAATAAACATGCTGATCGGTAAGATAAGGATCAAAAAGGCAGGCATGTTCAATAACATGACTTTTGCAATAATTTCACCGGCTACATTGCCTTCAGCAGCTTGTCCCAGTACACGAACAAACTTTTGTGAGGTGAAAATCAGCATTAAAACTGCCAACACCGCGAGTTGGGTTTTTGCAGTTTCTTTAAATAGGTAACGGAATATTAGCACTCAGTCATTCACTTCAAACATAGAACTTTGCTGGTAATAGCAAAAAATTCAGATAAACTTTCTATTTTTTACAGTTTCACATAGCAATATGTGCCTGTATAACTCATATTTATTTAAACAGCAGATAGAATCGGCCAACCCGTTTTAGCAGGCAAGCTATCTTAACCCAGTTTTGGTGATTGTAGGAGTATTCATGGAGTTTAGCGTAAAAAGCGGTAGCCCGGAGAAGCAACGTAGTGCGTGTATAGTTGTTGGTGTGTACGAACCACGTCGTTTATCTCCTGTTGCCGAGCAACTAGATAAAATTAGCGATGGCTACATTAGCGCCTTGTTACGCCGCGGCGATCTAGAAGGTAAAGCTGGCCAAGTACTGTTATTACATCATGTGCCAAACGTACTTAGCGAACGTGTATTATTGGTAGGCTGCGGCAAAGAGCGTGAGTTAAATGAACGCCAATACCGCCAAATCATCACCAAAACCATTAATACCCTAAACGAAACCGGCTCTATGGAAGCCGTTTGCTTCTTGCCAGAGCTGCACGTTAAGTCTCGTAATACTTATTGGAAGGTTCGCCAAGCGGTAGAAACCACTCAAGAAAGTTTGTACAGCTTCGACATGCTAAAAAGCAATCGTGAAGAAACCCGTCGCCCGCTACGTAAAATTGTGTTCAATGTACCTACTCGCCGTGAATTAACGATTGGCGAAAGCGCGGTGCAACATGGTTTAGCAGTGGCTCAAGGGGTAAAACACGCTAAAGACTTAGCCAACCTGCCACCGAATATTTGTAACCCTGCTTATTTAGCCGACCAAGCTAAAGAGCTGCAAAGCAACTACGACAACGTGAAAGTAAGCACCCTAGGTGAAGCCGAAATGGCAGAGCTTAAAATGGATTCTTACCTTGCGGTAGGCCGAGGTTCAGACAATGAATCAATCATGAGCGTGATTGAGTACTGTGCACCGGGTTGTGAAGACCAAAAACCTATCGTATTAGTAGGTAAAGGCTTAACCTTTGATTCAGGCGGTATTTCTTTAAAGCCAGGCGCTGGCATGGACGAAATGAAATACGATATGGGCGGCGCTGCTGGCGTATATGGCACCATGAAAGCCTTAGCCGAATTACAACTACCTCTTAAAGTGACTGGCATTTTAGCAGGCTGTGAAAACATGCCTGGTGGCAACGCGTATCGCCCTGGCGATGTAATTACCACCATGTCAGGTATCACCGTTGAAGTATTAAATACCGATGCCGAAGGGCGTATGGTGTTATGTGACGTGCTCACCTACGTTGAGCGTTACGAGCCAGAACTAGTGATTGACGTAGCCACCTTAACCGGCGCTTGTGTAGTAGCACTTGGCCACCATACCAGCGGCTTAATGACGCCACATAACCCGCTCGCTCACGATTTACTCAATTGTGCAGAGCAAAGTGGAGATAAAACTTGGCGCTTACCGTTGGGCGAAGAGTACCAAGAGCAGCTAAACAGCAATTTTGCTGACATGGCTAACATTGGTGGCAAAACGGCAGGCTCAATTACCGCAGCTTGTTTCTTGTCGCGTTTCACTAAAAAGTACAACTGGGCACATTTAGATATCGCCGGTACGGCCTGGAAATCGGGCGGTGAAAAAGGCGCAACTGGGCGACCAGTGCCATTACTCACTCAATTCTTGCTAAGCAAAACTGACCAAGAATTCGAAGAGTAAGCGCTAAGCCAACAATAATAAATGGGGAGCATTAGCTCCCTATTTTGCTTTTTCTAGGCATCAAAAAAGGGCGTCTACGCCACTAACTAAAGATTGCCGAGTATATTTCAAACAAGTAGTCTCTAGCGTATGAAAGCGAAATTTTATATCATGCCCGATTCTGTCATCACTGACAGCGAAGCACTCGATAAAATAGTGTGTGAGATACTCGCACAGTACTATCGAAATGGTGAGCGAATACAAGTGTATACCTCATCAAAGCAGCACGCAGAGCGGTTAGACGAAGTGTTATGGCAATTTGAGCCAGAACAATTTGTACCGCACAATCTCAGTGGTGAAGGCCCTCAAGGTGGGGCGCCCGTCGAGATATCTTGGCAGGCACCAAGGCAACGTCGCCAGTGTTTAGTGAACCTCACCAACACCGCGCCAGATTTTGCTCGAAATTTTCAGCATATTATCGATTTTGTGCCAGCAGATGAAACCGGTAAGGCTGCGGCTAGAGAACGTTATCGAGTGTATCGCCAACAGGGTCTACAATTAGACACCGTGACGTACACAAACCCAGACATTACATAGAGTCAGTAAATCCAATGGAAAAGACCTACAACCCAAGCGCAATTGAACAAGCGCTATATCAAGAATGGGAACAACAAGGCCACTTTAAGCCGCATGGCGATACGTCTAAAGAAGCCTACAGCATCATGATCCCACCGCCTAACGTAACTGGCAGCTTGCATATGGGACATGCGTTTCAAGACACCATTATGGATACGCTGATCCGCTACCAACGCATGCAAGGTAAAAACACCTTATGGCAAGTTGGTACCGACCACGCCGGTATCGCTACGCAAATGGTCGTAGAGCGTAAGATCGCAGCAGAAGAAGACAAAACTAAGCACGATTACGGCCGTGAAGCCTTTATCGACAAAATTTGGGACTGGAAAGCCGAGTCTGGCGGTACCATTACTAAGCAGCTTCGCCGTTTGGGTGCATCGGTAGATTGGGAGCGTGAGCGCTTCACTATGGATGACGGCATGTCTAAAGCTGTTGAAGAAGCCTTTGTACGTTTATACGAAGACGATTTAATTTACCGTGGAAAGCGCCTAGTAAACTGGGATCCAAAGCTTCATACCGCTATTTCAGACTTAGAAGTAGAAAACAAAGAGCAAAAAGGCCACATGTGGCATTTGCGTTACCCGCTGGCAGATGGTGAAACCACCAGTGAAGGTAAGAACTACTTAGTGGTTGCTACCACCCGTCCAGAAACCATGCTGGGTGATACTGGTGTTGCGGTTAACCCTGAAGACCCGCGCTACCAAGCGCTAATTGGTAAGTTTATTGAACTACCTTTAGTTGGCCGTCGCATTCCAATTGTTGGCGACGAACACGCCGATATGGAAAAAGGCACGGGCTGTGTAAAAATCACCCCTGCTCACGATTTCAATGACTGCGAAGTAGGTAAACGCCATCAATTGCCAATGATCAACATTCTTACCTTGAATGCTGATATTCGCGATGAAGCAGAAGTATTTAATACTAACGGTGAACCCTCAAACGCTTATCCAACAGATATTCCAGCAGAGTTTCAAGGCCTAGAGCGCTTTGCAGCACGCAAAGCGATTGTTGCCAAGTTTGATGAATTAGGTTTACTTGAAGAAGTTGCCGACCACAACAACACCGTGCCTTACGGTGACCGTGGTGGCGTAGTAATTGAGCCAATGCTTACCGACCAATGGTATGTACGCGCAGCACCACTAGCTAAAACTGCGACAGAAGCCGTTGAAAACGGTGATATTAAATTTGTCCCTCAGCAATACGAAAACATGTACTTCTCTTGGATGCGTGACATTCAAGATTGGTGTATCTCTCGCCAGCTGTGGTGGGGACATCGTATCCCTGCTTGGTACGACGAATCAGGCAAAGTGTACGTAGGCCGTAACGAAGCAGAAGTACGCAGCAAACACAGCTTGGCTGACGATATTGTGCTTCGCCAAGACGACGATGTATTAGATACCTGGTTCTCTTCAGGCTTATGGACATTCGCCACGCAAGGCTGGCCTGAAAAAACGCCGAACCTAGCCACCTTCCATCCAAGCGATGTGCTGGTTACCGGTTTTGACATTATTTTCTTCTGGGTAGCCAGAATGATCATGATGACCATGTATTTCATGAAAGACGAAAACAATAAGCCACAAGTACCGTTTAAAACCGTGTATGTAACGGGGCTTATTCGTGATGAAAATGGCGACAAGATGTCTAAGTCTAAGGGCAACGTGCTTGACCCATTAGACATGATTGACGGTATCGATTTAGAAAGCTTAGTGACCAAGCGTTGTGGCAACATGATGCAACCGCAGCTAGCCAAGAAAATTGAAAAAGATACCCGTAAAACCTTTGAAGACGGCATTGAAGCCCACGGTACTGATGCCCTGCGTTTCACCCTTGCTGCCATGGCCACCACTGGTCGTGACATTAACTGGGACATGAACCGCCTAGAGGGTTACCGTAACTTCTGTAACAAGTTATGGAATGCTAGCCGCTATGTACTAATGAATACCGAAGAGCAAGATTGCGGCCTCTCTTCACAAGAGCAGGGCGGCGAAATGGAGTTTTCGCTGGCTGATCGTTGGATTGAAGGCCAATACCAGCAAACCGTTAAAGCTTACCGCGAAGCACTGGATACTTACCGCTTCGACATTGCCGCTCAGCTTATTTATGAGTTCACCTGGAACCAATTCTGTGGTTGGTATTTAGAGCTTACTAAACCAGTATTGTTTAAAGGCACTGAAGCCCAGCAACGTGGTACACGTAATACTCTGCTTAACGTTCTAGAGAGTTTATTGCGTTTAATGCACCCAATCACACCCTACATTACCGAAACTATTTGGCGCCAAGTCGCCCCACTAGCCGGTAAAGCTGAAGCAACAGATAGCATTATGCTGCAAAGCATTCCTGAGTTTGATGCTTCACGCATCGACGAAGCAGCAGTGGCAGATTTAGAGTGGCTTAAGCAGTTCATTCTAGCAATTCGCAACATTCGTGGTGAAATGGACATTAGCCCTAATAAACCACTAAATGTATTGCTGAAAAATGCTTCAAGCGAAGATTTACGCCGCTTAAACGATAACGCCCCATTCTTAGCCTCTTTGGCTAAGTTAGAAAGCACTACAGCATTAGCCGAAGGTGAAACTGCTCCAGCCTCTGCCACCGCGATTCTTGGTGACATGGAAATCTTGATTCCTATGGCTGGTCTTATCGATAAAGATGCAGAGCTAGCGCGTATCGGCAAGCAACTTGAAAAGCTAGATAAAGAGCTGTCTAAAGTATCAGGCAAACTGTCTAACCAAAAATTTGTAGCGAATGCGCCAGAGCAAGTTATTGCAAAAGAACGCGGCAAGCTAGAAGAGATGGAAAATGCCAAAGCTAAGCTAGTGGCTCAGCAAGAGACTATTGCAGCGCTTTAGTATTCTATGATTTAAAAGTCCTCCTGCGGGAGGACTTTTTTGTTTGTGAAAGGACAAAAAATGAATAAAAGCTTAATCACCAACTTAATCACGTTAGCGTTGGTAGCGTTTGGCTACTTTGCTAATCATAGCTTGGTGTTCTCTATCGGGTTGTTTGCGCTATCGGGCGCGGCGACTAATTGGATTGCCATTCATATGTTGTTTGAAAAAGTGCCGGGCTTGTATGGCTCTGGAATTATTCCGGCACGTTTTGATGATTTTAAAGCGGGCATTAAACAGCTAATGCTTAATCAATTTTTCACTCCCGAAAACATCGACCGATTTTTGTCTGATGCCAGCGGCAAAGCGGTGCAGCTTAACCTACGCCCAGTTATAGACAAAACAGACTTCAGCCCAGCCTACCACGCCTTAGTTGAAACTATTGAGAGCTCGTCGTTTGGTGGCATGTTAGCCATGGTGGGCGGTAAAGAAGCACTTACTCCGCTAGAGCAACCATTCATCGATAAACTTAAAAATGCAGTGATTGAAATTAGCGAAGATGAGCAATTTAGTGAAGCATTGCGCGAAGAGCTTGAGCAACCTGAACATTTAGGCGACGTGCAGCAAAAAATCACGGTGATTATTGAGCAACGTTTGGCTGAGCTCACCCCACAACTGGTTAAGCAAATTATTCAAGAAATGATCCGCAAACACCTTGGATGGTTAGTGGTATGGGGCGGTGTATTTGGCGGGTTCTTTGGCTTAATTCACGGCTTGGTATAGTTTAAAAAGCGCGCTAGTCGCGCTTTAACAACTTGTTCTGTTCCAGCAAACTTTGTACTTCTCCACTATCTAGCATGTCTTGTAAAGCTTTAGATAGTTCTTGTTTTCTCTGTACTAATGGAGAGTGTTTAGAAATAGCAAGATATACAGGCCGGTGCTCCTGCTCCACATAGTTAGCGTGTTTAAACCATGCACTAATACTTTGTTCCTTTATGAAATAATCCACTTCAGCACATGACATTATAAGCGTGTCTACACGCCCTCCTTTTAGCAAACGAAATGCTGCTATGTCATCTATTACCTCATGCTTAAACAGCTGCTCGTCTTTATCAAAGCGCTCGAAGTAAGCCACCTTACTTTGCACTGCAATACGCAAACTTTTCAGGTCTTGATAACTATTAATCTTAAGCTGACTGTCATGTAACAAATAAAAGCAGGTATTTTGGTGGCTTCGATAGGGAGGCTCTACAAAGGCCATGTATTGCTCGCGCTCAGCAGTTTTATATAAACCGCTCATTAGGTCACTCTCGCCCATCTTCATGTGTTTCAAGCAACGTTTCCAGCCACATCCTTTTGTTACTAGGTCGAGTTCCAAACGGGCGCTTAAGCCTTTCAAGATGTCGATTTCTATTCCACTTAAACTGCCATCAGATTCAATGGTTCGCCAAGGTGGCCAATGGGCGTTCGCAGTTGTGATAGCTTGCTGAGCTGATGCAGACCAACACACAAAACACCATACCGACAAGATTCTTAAAATCACTGCTATTCCTTTAGCCCATCGTTACAGTTTCTCTTAGTATAATTAGTGTAGTAAAAAAAAAGCGACGCATTAGCGTCGCTTTTTTTTAGAAACCTTTGCTACTTAATCGTCATCTTCTTCATCAGACTCAAAGTACGTTCCCCAGCCATCGTAAATCACTTTATTCTTTTCAGCTATTTTAGCTAAGGTTTCAATATCTTGCTTGATACCTTCAGCTTCGAGCGGCGCTTCAACAATTACATCAAAACACCACACCTTAGTGCCGTCTTCTAACTCAGCTTCTTCAGCGTCACTCACTTCAAAACCCGCTTTAAACACGTCTACAGCGGCTTTCTCTAGCACTTTAAAGTCTTTACTGGCTAAGTGATGTTCAATCGTATACTCAGCGTCAGGGTCGCTGCCATCGGCCAACAACTCTTGAATAATTAAATCTGTTTCTTCCTGCCAATCGGCAACCACTTGTTGCATGCTCATGATTGTTCTCCTGCCAACACATCTTGGCCTGCTAGCTGTTTATTGTGGACGTCTTGGTAATCTGCAGCTTCACCACGCGCTTCCATGGTGAGCTCATAAATCCGCTGTTCCATGGTGTCGTGTAATTGGCCAATTTCGGCGCGTAGATTGCTCTTCCAGGCGCTGACATCAATCGGTTGACCAACCTCTACAATCACTTTACCGTTGTTCCAACGATTTAGTTTTACTTGACCATGAGTAGAAGAACAGCAAATCGGTAACATGGGTACTTTTGCTTGCATAGCTAAATGAAAAGCACCGGTTTTAAAGGCTTGCAAACCACGGCCATAGCTCCGGGTTCCTTCTGGGAACATCCATACCGATAAATGGCGTTTATCAATGGCTTCGGCGGCTTGTTTAATGGTGTCTGCAGCCTTGCTACGGCGATCTCGATCAATCAGAATATTACCGGTAATCCAGTAAATCTGACCGAAAAATGGAATTTTAGCTAAGCTCTTTTTACCAATAGACACCACTCCTTTGCGCAAGGCAAAAGGCAGGGTGAACATGTCGTAGCTATTTTGATGGTTAGCAACCCACACCGCTTTATCCGGCAAGTCTTGCGTAACCCAACGTACTTCAACGTTAATGCCCACAAAACGGCCACACTTAGCGATTAATACACCAATTTGATGTACTAAATCTGGATGACGCGGTCGTGTTAAACAATACAAAATAACAAACGGAAATGCCGTTAGCATTACCACAGCAATAAACAAAATTCGGATTACGGCTAACATAGCACCCCCATTAAAACAGCCCGCAGTATACGCGCTGCATTTTAGGTGAACAAGTGTAAGCTGAAAAACTTAACTTAAGCGTCATCTGCAGATGGCTCATCAGCGATGCTTGCATTGGTTTCAACTTCAACCGCATCAACACGTTGCAAACCACGCGGCAGTTTATTCCCCCTGCGACCTCGTTCTCCACGGTAATGGTCTAAGTCGCTCGGTTTTAAAGTAAGTTTGCGCTTTCCGGCAAACAAGGTCACCGCTGCATCTGCAGGTACTACGTTAAGTAAAGTGACGTACTCTTCACGATTTTTAACCCGTGCCGATGGAATACTAATCAGCTTATTGCCCTTACCTTTCGCCAATGCTGGCAAGCTAGTCAGCGGGAACACTAACATTCTACCTTCGTTAGAAATGGCCAAGCAGCTATCGGTATCATAGTTTTGCACCACAATCGGCGCCATAACTTTACTGCCCGCTGGCAAGTTTAAATAAGCCTTACCGTTTTTGTTTTTGCTCAGCATATCGGCGTATTTGCCAATAAAGCCATAACCGGCGTCAGACGCCATTAAATAGCGCTGCTCATCATCGGCCATCACCACATGGCCAAACATTTCGCCCGGTGCGGGATTAAAGCGACCGGTTAATGGCTCACCTTGGCTTCGCGCAGATGGCAAGGTATGCGAATCGAGCGAATAGCTTCGCCCTGCCGTATCAAAGAACACCGCCTGTTGGTTACTGCGGCCACTGGCGCTGCCTAAAAAGCTGTCGCCAGCTTTATAACTCAAACCGTGGGCATCAACTTCATGGCCTTTCGCCGCGCGTGCCCAGCCTTTATCCGATAACACCACCGTGATGGCTTCGTTTGGCATCAATTCTTTTTCGCTCAGTGCTTTTGCTTCGGCACGTACCATCAGCGGCGAACGGCGATCATTACCGTAGGTTTCTGCATCGGCAATTAACTCTTTCTTGAGCAAAGTGCTCATGCGGCGCTCGCTACCTAACAACTTTTCAAGCTTATCGCGCTCTTCGGCCAGCTCAGCTTGTTCACCACGAATTTTGATTTCTTCTAACTTCGCTAACTGACGCAATTTAATTTCTAAAATTGATTCAGCTTGCTTGTTGGATAGACCAAAGCGCTCCATAAGGGCTGCTTTCGGTTCATCTTCGGTACGAATAATCTCAATGACTTCATCAATATTTAAGAAGGCGATTAACAAGCCTTCTAATATGTGTAGCCTGGCTAACACTTTATCTAAGCGGTATTGCAGGCGGCGACGCACTACGTCACGACGAAAGCGTAGCCACTCACTTAATATTTGAACTAAACCTTTAACCTGGGGGCGATTATCCAATCCCAACATATTTAGGTTTACGCGGTAGTTGCGTTCAAGATCGGTAGAAGCAAACAAGTGATTCATTAGCTGGTCTACATCCACGCGGTTAGAGCGTGGCACTACAACAATTCGAGTTGGATTCTCATGATCTGATTCATCACGTAAATCCACAACCATCGGCAATTTTTTAGCCTGCATTTGCGCGGCAACTTGCTCTAGTACTTTGGCACCAGATACCTGATGAGGCAGAGCGGTAATAACCACTTCACCATCTTCGGTATGAAACACAGCCCGCATTTTGATTGAACCACGGCCAGTTTCATAAATTTTTTGAATATCTTTCGATGGCGTAATAATTTCGGCTTCGGTGGGATAATCAGGTGCTTTTACATGCTCAAGTAAATCCCCTAGCTGCGCTTTAGGGTTATCCAGCAAATGCACACAAGCATTGGCTACTTCTTTCACGTTATGCGGTGGTATATCGGTCGCCATACCTACAGCAATACCGGTTACACCATTGAGCAGTATGTGAGGTAAACGTGCCGGCAATACTTTGGGCTCGTTCATGGTGCCATCAAAATTTGGCACCCAATCACAAGTTCCTTGGCCTAACTCACTGAGTAAAACCTCTGAGAACTTCGATAATTTGGCTTCGGTATAACGCATCGCCGCGAAAGACTTAGGGTCATCGGGCGCGCCCCAGTTACCTTGTCCATCAACCAAAGGGTGGCGATAAGAAAACGGCTGCGCCATTAATACCATTGCTTCATAACAGGCAGAATCACCGTGAGGGTGATACTTACCTAATACGTCACCCACAGTACGGGCAGACTTTTTGTATTTGGCGTTCGCCGATAAGCCCAGCTCAGACATGGCGTAAATAATACGACGCTGTACCGGTTTTAAACCATCGCCAATATGTGGCAAGGCACGGTCCATGATTACGTACATGGAATAATTTAAATACGCCTGCTCAGTAAAGTTGCTCATCGATAGGCGTTCTACGCCCTCTAAACTGAGTTCATTCGCATCACTCATGCTTTATAACCCTTTTATGTTCCTTGCAAAGCTAGCACTGCTGATGCTTTGTCTAATTGCCAGAAATAGCGTGCGCTAGCTGGTTTACCTATGTAATAGCCTTGCGAGTAATCAACTCCCAAGCTAATCAGTTCGTTATTTAATGCTTCTGATTCGACAAACTCCGCCACTGTTTTATGGCCAAGCTCATTAGCAATGCCAACCAAAGCTTGAATAAGTACCCTATCTTCATTTTGATTAAGGATCTCGCGGACAAATGAACCGTCGATTTTTAAGAAATCAAAAGGCAGTTGTTTTAAAGAGTGGAAAGACGAATACCCGACACCAAAGTCATCCAAGGCAATCGCACAGCCTAGCGCTTTTAAACGCTTAATATGATCTTCTGCTTGCTTCATATTAGGCAGAGCTGCGGTTTCGGTAATTTCGAAAATGATCATGTCACCGGCAATGTTACGGCTAACAAACTCACGAGAAATACGAGCAATCACTTTTTCGCTACAGAACGAGCGTGCTGATAAGTTAATAGCAAGCTTGTCGGTGTAACCATTACGCAGATTAGTTTCCATCTGCTGCAAGGCTTGTTGCACGACCCACAGGTCAATTTTGTCAATTTGGCCGTTTTTCTCAGCCGCTAAAATAAGTTGATAAGGCGAATGTAACTGGTCTTTATCATCACGCACTCGCAGCAGCACTTCGTAGTGCTCTACTTTGTTGAGTTTGTTATTCATGATTGGCTGATAAAAAAGCTCTAAGCGGTCTCGCTCAATGGCATTTTGCGCCAAATCTAACCAGTAGTGTTTTTTAGCAAGTTCAGAGTCACTGCTTTCGGCTTGGAAACTCACCACACAATTTTTACCACGTTCTTTGGCCTGGTTGTTACAAATGTCGGCCTTAGCCATTAAGTCTTCAAAGCCACTACCATGCTCTGGGAAGGCAACAATGCCCACACAAGCGGAAGCAGTATGAATAATGTTATGCCCAGGCACACTCACTTGTGCCAGCATGCTAATAATGCGCTGCGCAACCACTTCGGCATAAGCCAAACTGGTATCTTCTAAATAGATCGCAAATTCATCACCGCTAATTCGCGCTAGCAAGGTTTCATTAGGCAATAAACGCTCTAAACTCGAGGCCACTTGGCGCAACATTTCGTCACCAGCACCATGGCCACTAATGTCGTTTACATACTTAAAGTTATCCAAATCAACCATTAGTAAGCAGCCATAACGCTGTTTTTCAACCATTTGGTTAATCACCCGCTCAAATTTACGGCGGTTAGGTAAATCGGTTAAATTATCGTAATTAGCCACCCACTCAAGCTCTTCAGCACGGCTTTTAAGCTGCTGCTCTAGCGCCTCTAACTGATAAGAAAGTCTCACCAATGTGTGGTTAAGCTCATCAGATTCATCTTGAAGAAACCGTTTGCCGTTGGTTTCTAAATTACGCCTAAACAAGTTGTGTGATGAGCGCGCTAATAAGGGCAAATTGTTAATGGTGCGGCGCATTCTTCGCAATGAGGGGCTAAGGGCAAATACCACAATCGCGCCAGCAAAAAACAAAGCGGCAATACCAAATAACAGATTGTTGTAGTCAGCCCTTTTTAGCTGATTAAGCTGGGTATTAATATCATTTACGATGGCGTAATACACAGGACGAGTTTGGCTAGTGTTGTTTACCTTAAAGGCGTGTAATTCAGTCAGCCCCATTTCGCTATCAAACTGCTCAACGCCATTAACAATATCTTTGGCGTTCAGCCCTACCAGAATATCCTGCACCATATCGCGATAAGCCGATTCAGAATAAAGCAGGTTCACTGACAAATCTTCGTTTAACTCTACCAAGAAGTGGTGGCTGCCTTGGCTAGCAGGGAATAGTTCAAGTAAGCGCAGCGAGTCAATGCTGTAAAAAATCCGATAACTGCCCTGCTCTTCTAATTGCTCTAAATCGGTGGCGATAATAATCCTACAACTGAGCGGGCAATCTAAAATCCATTTAGCTTCTACAGTCTCCGGGTCTTGAAGCATCCATTCCAAGGCTTTTTGACTATGAGCAATATAACCAAATTCGTATTTCAAGCCCTCTAGTGGGTCTACCACACTTAAGCTGCGCACTGGCAGTTCGGTATTACCACGTAAATCCTGCCAAAAAGAATCGAAAATAGAAGAGAGTTGTTCTGTTTCAAAGTCATCGAAACGATAACTTTGGCTAGAGGTAACGCCCTGCAAGCGAGAGAACACATCACCATAGTATTTTTGTAATTGATATTGTTGGTTTTCAATAACCTGCGCTCTTCCTAGCAAGAAAAAACTCTTAAGATTATCGTGATTAAAACTAATTAAGCCGACTAAAGTCACCAGCAACACACCACATAATAGTAGTAGTGCTTTATTTGCTAGCCCTAAACGTAAGTCGCGCATGCCTTAATAATTCCCTATACCAAGTCTGAGGCCATATTGCCTTTCTCTTCTAACCATTGTTTACGGTCACCCGAGCGCTTCTTCGCCAGCAGCATGTCCATTAGCTGCAAGGTTGGTTGCTCTTCTTCAACGGTTAACTGCACCAATCGACGCGTATTTGGATCCATGGTGGTTTCGCGCAACTGCAAAGGATTCATCTCACCCAAACCTTTAAAGCGCTGTACGTTAACTTTACCGCGTTTCTTCTCGGCTTCAATCCTATCCAAAATGCCTTGTTTCTCATCTTCATCAAGGGCGTAAAAAACTTCTTTGCCTACATCAATTCGGTACAAAGGCGGCATCGCTACATAAATGTGCCCTTGCTCAACTAGTGCTCGAAAATGCATCATAAACAAAGCACACAGCAAAGTGGCAATGTGTAAACCATCGGAGTCGGCATCCGCCAGAATGCATATTTTTCCGTAGCGTAAACCGCTTAAATCAGTACTGTCGGGATCAATGCCAATGGCGACCGATATATCGTGTACTTCTTGTGAGGCTAATACTTCACTAGCATCAACTTCCCAAGTATTAAGAATTTTTCCGCGCAGTGGCATAACTGCTTGAATTTCTCGCTCGCGCGCTTGCTTGGCACTGCCACCAGCAGAATCCCCCTCTACTAAGAACAATTCACCTTTTAAAGGATCTTGGCTAGTACAGTCGGTTAATTTACCAGGTAAAGCAGGCCCAGAAGTCACCTTTTTACGGGCAATTTTTTTAGTCGAACGAATTCGGCGCTGAGCATTACTAATAAATACTTCGGCCAACAATTCTGCTTGGTCGGTATGGGTGTTTAGCCACAGGCTAAAGGCATCTTTAACAATACCCGATACAAAGGCAGCGGATTGTCGTGACGATAAGCGCTCTTTGGTTTGGCCAGCGAACTGAGGATCTTGCATTTTTACCGACAGCACATAACAACAACGATCCCATACATCGTCGGGCGTGAGTTTAAGGCCTCGCGGTAAAATATTGCGGAATTCACAGAACTCCCGCATGGCGTCTAACAAACCTTGGCGCAAACCATTTACGTGAGTACCACCTTGAGCCGTGGGGATAAGATTCACGTAACTTTCGGTAATGCTGTCGCCACCTTCGGGTAGCCAACTTACCGCCCAATCTACCGCTTCATCTTTACTAGAAAAAGCGCCAGTGAATGGGTCTTCAGGTAAGCTAATAAAATCTTTAAAGGATTGGCTTAGGTAATCTTTTAAGCCATCTTCGTAATACCATTCGTCGTTTTGTTTATTAACTTTATCGACAAATTTAATGTTAAGGCCAGGGCACAATACTGCTTTCGCGCGCAACAAATGACGCAACCGCGACACAGAAAACTTAGGGCTATCGAAATAACTAGCGGTAGGCCAAAAGCGTACTCGAGTACCGGTATTTCGTTTACCAACGGTGCCCGTTACTGTTAACTCTTCAACTTTATCGCCATTTTCAAACGCCATTTCAAATACTTGGCTATCACGGCGTACCTGCACCTCGACACGTGAAGACAAGGCGTTTACCACCGAAATACCCACACCGTGCAAACCACCTGAAAACTGGTAGTTGTCGTTGCTAAATTTACCACCAGCGTGCAAGCGAGTGAAAATAAGCTCTACGCCACTCACCTTTTCTTCTGGGTGAACATCGGTGGGCATACCACGACCATCATCAACAACTTCAATTGATTGGTCTTCAAACAAGGTGACAGTAATTGAGCGAGCATGGCCAGCGAGTGCTTCATCAACACTGTTGTCTATAACTTCTTGGGCTAAGTGGTTGGGGCGAGTGGTATCGGTATACATGCCAGGGCGGCGTTTTACCGGGTCTAAACCACTTAATACCTCAATTGAGTCTGAATTATATTGATCAGCCATGATAGAAATCGTTACCTGCGTGCCAAAAAGTCGAGAATGTCACCACAATATTGCTCAAAGCCTTGAAAGCTGTGGTTTCCACCCTCTTCAATAGTGAAAGTTGCCCCATTATACTCAGTGACAGCTAGGTTAAAGTCCAGAACTTCATCTGCTGTTTGTAACATCACCCATAGCCGCTGCTGACAGCTTAGTTGGCTGACTTCCAGTTGCTTTAACTGCTCTATGTGTTGTTCTTCTAAGCAGTATGTTTGCTGAGTATAAGGGTTAGTTTGTTCGCCTAAAAAATCTTTAAGCAAGTTATAAGGTTTTACCGCTGGATTAACCAATACCGCAGGCACGCCAGTTGATTGGGCGACTCGAGTGGCTAAAAAACCTCCGAGTGAGCTGCCAACCACACCTATGAGCCTGTTTTGGTACTGGGTAAGTAAGCTTTCAATTTGTTGCCATGCCTCCATGGGATAACAAGCCAACTGCGGGCACACAAACTGAATATTAGAATGATTGTCTTCCAAGAAGCTCGCCATGGCGAGTGCTTTTGCGGAGTTAGGCGAGCTATTAAAGCCGTGTAGATAAAGTAGGACTGAAGGCAGTTCCACTCAGTAACCTTTGGACTTTGGGTCGGGAAGAAAGCTTCGTTCAGGTAAACGGCGCAGTCTAGTGGCAATCCGCCCTTCAGGCGTAAGCTGCAAATAACGCCAGCCTGGCTGTTGATGATCTAATGCAAAGTTTGCCGATAAAGGTAGAAATTGGATGCAGGTGCTAGGGGTTGCAATAAACGCCACACCGTCAAACTGAAATTCGTAGTTTTGATGTACATGGCCAAAAATAACACCGCGAACATTAGGGTAATCAGCAATCACCGCAAAAAACTGTTCCGCGTTTTTTAAGTTATGCTGATCTAACCAATTGCTGCCCACCGGAATGGCTTGGTGATGCATTGCTATCAATACATGTTTATCTGGATATTCTGCTAAAGCTTCTGCCAAGTCATCTAACTGCTGCTGGCTCATCACCCCGTGAGGTTCACCCTCAACTTGGGTATCCAGCATAATCACTTGCCAATGCTCGCTTATCAGTTGCTTTGACGTTAACACCCCGTATTGCGCTAGGGTTTGCATGTTAGCTTGTAAATCGTGATTACCCGGTAACCAAAAACTTGGGCGCTCTAGCTCTGCGACTTTTTCAGCAAAGCGTTGATATGAACGTTTGGTATGATCTTGAGATAGATCGCCAGTGGCGAGAATATAATCGAAAGGGATCTGTTCACTTTTTACATTATCTAAAACTGCACTAAAGCTGTCGCTAGTATTTACACCCAGCAAGCCAGTTTGGTCATCAGCAAACAAGTGGGTGTCGGTAACTTGCAATAAGCGCACGTTGCCATCTTCTGCTGTATTTATATCTAATTTAGTAAATGCCACAATCTTTTCTTGTAGTTTGACTATGCAAACTCAACTTTAATCCGCTGTTTTATACAAAATACCAACCAGTCATTAAGAAACTGATTTGTTTGATGCTTTTCATCTTGGTGATGCATCTTTTTATTCGGGTAATCATACCTTGGTTTTAGCTTAAAAATCTGCTGACTAGCACACACTTCCGCCAACCGCGCATCGTGGTACAAACGCACTAACAGTTGCGGTTGCAAATAATTATACACTTGGGAAGTGGCCTGCCTAATTTCGTATAAAGCAGTATATCGAGTCAACTCTTTACTTTCTAATAAGTAGTCTTCACCGACTTTGGGGATCAAACGTAAACTTTCCCCCACCTCTAAAGAGGCTGGAAACAATCGAGTCATCAAAGTGTAATTAGCCGCATAAAGCTGCATTAATTGGTCAAGATTAACCCGATAGTTAGAGGGCCTTCCCTTATTGGCCATCACCGTCGCCATCACCATCATTCTGCCATTGCAGCATCACTTTCTGCAAATTGAGCTGCAACCATTGAATAGCAATCACAGCGGCAGCGTTATCAATAACGCCCGTTTGCACCCACTCAAAGGCCTGTTCACGACTGATCACTTTAACCAATATGTCTTCGTTTTCGTTATCTAAACCATGTACGCCACCAGCTTTGGCAGAATCAACTTCACCAATATAGAGGTGAATCCGTTCGCTCAAACCACCCGCTCCAGGCAAAAAGCTATTACACGAGATGACTCGCGCCACCTTAAGTCCGGCTTCTTCTTCGGCTTCGCGAACGGCTACTTCTAGTGGCGGCTGGCCGCTATCTAACATGCCAGCGACAATTTCCAGCAACCAAGGGCTGGCACCGGTTTCTACCGCACCAATACGAAACTGTTCTACTAGTACCACTTGGTCCAAATTAGGATCAAACAACAAAATGCCCGCAGCATGACCACGGTCCATCATTTCTCGAGTCATCCAATTGCTCCACCCGCCTTGGTATAAACGGTGGCGCAGAGTATAGCGTTGTAACTTGAAGAAACCTTGATATACATCTTCAACTGATTGGATTTCTACATCATCTTGAGAAAACTGACTACCAGAGTGTGGCTTAGGCATACGAACTTAGTCTCCTTTTTGTAACGATTGGTATATAATGCGTCAGAATATATTGCTGAAATATCAAATTGCTTTAAATTAGTGGTTTTTCTTTGATATCTAGGTCTTACTCTACAAATAAAGCTGGTATAGACTAGCATTAATTAGCAAATGTTAGTTTTAAACCAAGGACTTTTGTTCCTAAATCAAACTAACTCACTCCGTATCAACATCGCTACATATACTAGCGACCAAAGGAAAGGCGTAATGAAGCTCAAAATCAAATCGTTAATACTAGCTTGTGGAGTAAGCTCTTTAGCTTTTCAAGCTCAAGCTGATGATTTATTGCAAATTTATCAACTAGCCCAAGAAAAAGATCCTGTAATTTTGCAAAGTAAAGCTCAGCGCGACATCGCCTTTGAGCAAATTACCGAGTCTCGCGCATCATTATTACCGCAAATTGGTTTTGGTGCTGGTGCTAAGTACACCACCACAAGCAATGACAGTATCGACAGTATTACCAATACTAATGCCTCTGTAGGTTTGAGCCAGTCGCTATATTCTAAGACCAACTGGACCAGCCTTAGCATTTCTGAAAAGAATGCGACGCGAGTAGAAGCGGTATACGGTAATGACGTACAAAGCCTCATCATCCGTGTAAGCAACGCTTACTTCAATGTACTGCGCGCCATAGACAACGTAAGCTTTGTTGAAGCTAACAAAACCGCGGTTGGTCGTCAGTTAGAGCAAACTAAACAGCGTTTTAATGTTGGTTTAACTGCAATCACCGACGTACACGAAGCGCAAGCTGAATATGACCGTACTTTGGCGCAAGAGATTCAGGCGCGTAACGACCTGTCAAACAGCTACGAAGATTTGCGTGAGCTAACTGGTTTAGAGCACCGCGAACTCAATGTTTTAAATACCCAACGTTTTGAGCCAAATGCGTTAGAGCAAGGTTCTGATTTTTGGTTAGCAACCGCTACCGACCGTAACTTAGAGCTAAACGCCCAGCGTATCTCCAAAGAAATAGCCCAAGAGCAAATTGAACTCGCACAAAGCGGTCACTTGCCAACGCTAGATCTAACGGCTGGTATTGGTTACGACAACAATCAATATGGTAACGACCTTTACGATGCCACCCAAGGCGGCAGTAACAATGCAGGTAATATTGGCCTTGAGTTTAACTGGCCTATCTACCTAGGTGGCAGTATTGATTCACAAGTAAGACAAGCGCAGTTTAGCTACATTGCGTCATCTGAAGCGCTAGAGCAAACTTACCGTTCCGTGCAAAGTACCGTGAACTCGGTAGTAAACAACGTAAGTGCGAGTATTGGTTCGGTTAAAGCTTTTGAGCAAACCGTGGTATCTTCGCAAAGCGCGCTAGAAGCCACCGAAGCGGGTTTCGAAGTAGGTACTCGTACTATTGTTGACGTACAAGACGCTACACGTAACCTTTACTCTGCAAAAAGTGATTTATCAAATGCTCGTTACGACTACATTCTTAACATGCTAGCGCTAAAACAAGCTGCTGGTACGCTAACCGAAGAAGACGTCGTGTTGGTTAACTCTGGTTTAATGCCTGCTCAATAAACTGAGTAGCATGATCAAAAAGTAAAAAAAGGCGCCAATCGGCGCCTTTTTAGTATTTAAACAAACTGTTAATCTATTTGATTTTGGCGAATAGACTTAATGATTTCTGAGGTTGAGCAGCCGTCTTCAAAATTAAGTACTTTCACTTGTCCGCCATTGGCAATCACCTCTTCACCACCGGCGATCTCTTCTGGCTTGTAATCGCCGCCTTTTACCAATAAGTCTGGTAACAAGTTAGCAATTAAGCGTTGTGGGGTATCTTCACTAAAATCAACCACCCAATCTACCGCCCCTAAACCCGCTAATACCGCCATACGGCGATCGACACTATTTACCGGGCGGCCTTCACCTTTTAAGCGCTTAACTGAATCATCGTTATTTACAGCGACAATTAAACGGTCACCTAGGGTGCGCGCATGGTTTAAGTAAGAAACGTGACCAGCATGTAAAATGTCGAAACAGCCATTGGTCATAACCACCGTTTCACCACGGCGTTTAGCGGCTTCTAAAGCAAGTTTAAGTTGCTGCTCGCTTAATACACCAAAGCCAGTTTCTTGCGAACCGTAAACGGCATTTGCCAGCTCAATGGTAGATACTGTAGACGTACCCAGCTTGCCAACAACGATCCCAGCCGCGGCATTGGCTAAAGCACAAGCATCATCAAGGCTAGCGCCAGCTGCTAAAGAGCTAGCAAGTGTCGAGATAACAGTATCACCGGCACCGGTAACATCGTAAACCTCTTGGGCCAGCGCGGCTAAATGCAGCTCCGCTTCACCTTTACGAATTAAGGTCATACCGTGTTCGCTGCGTGTCACCAATAGCGCTTCTAAATCAAGCTGTTCAATCAGTGCTAAGCCTTTACTAATAATTTCATCGTCGTCTTTACACGGGCCCACTACCGCTTCAAATTCAGAGTAGTTAGGCGTAAGCAAAGTAGCGCCGCGGTATTTATCAAAGGCACTGCCTTTAGGGTCTACTAATACTGGTACCCCTGCTTCACGCGCTAACGCAATTAAATCGCCGACACGATTCAAAGCGCCTTTATTGTAGTCAGACAGAATAACCACTTGATGCTGTTTTACTTGCTCGGCAAAACTGGCGGTTAAATCTTTACTGTCGACTTCATGAAAATTTTCTTCAAAATCTAAGCGAATAAGCTGCTGATGGCGACTTAATACGCGAAGCTTGGTAATGGTGGGGTAATCCGCAAATTTAGTGAACTGACACTCTACCCCAACCGTTGCCAACTGGTTCTCAAGCGCTAGTCCGGCTTCATCTTCTCCGCTCATGCCTAGTAAGGTTGAGCCAGCGCCTAAGGCCACGGCATTCAATGCTACGTTCGCCGCCCCGCCAGGGCGCTCTTCAATTTGTTCTACTTTAACCACTGGAACCGGTGCTTCAGGTGAAATTCGTCCGGTAGGTCCATGCCAGTAGCGGTCTAACATTACGTCGCCAACCACTAGCACCTTAGCTTCGGCAAACTCAGGGAGGGTAATTCTCATTGTTCACTCTCATCGATAATTAATTACTAACAGTTTATCATAGTTAAATTAATGGTCTGCGGCATAATCTCTTGATATCCAGTAGACTTTACACATTCTTACAACAACTAAGTTAAATATGGCGAAAATATCTCCACCTAAACTCAGCGCAGCATCTTTTCACCCTAAAAACTGGGGCGCTTGGATCTTGATAGGCTTTATGTTCAGTATTAGCCTGCTGCCTTTTCGTATTCAGCATTACTTAGGTTTAGGCATTGGCCGCTTAGCTAAAAAGCTACTCAAATCACGAGTTCATATCACTCGGCGTAATCTAGAAATTTGTTTCCCTGACAAAAGCGCCGAGCAGCGCGAGCAATTAGTAGAAGGTTGCTTCAAGCACTTAGGCCACTCGGTTGTAGATACCGCTAATGCGTGGTTTTGGCCACAATGGCGGTTTGCTAAGCACTTTAAAGTAGAAGGTGCTGAACACCTAAACAAGGCGCGTGAAAAAGATGGCGGCATTTTGTTAATTAGTGCCCACTTTTGGACCTTAGAAAGCCACGCCCGTGCTTATGGTACTTTGGATCCCGGCGTAGGTATTTACCGCCCCAATAAAAATGCCGTATATGAGTACTTTCAGTATCACGGCCGCACTAAATCCAACAAATACTTAGTGGATCGCACCGATGTGCGCGGTATGATTAAAGCACTAAGAACCGACAATGCCGTTTGGTACGCACCAGATCATGATTACGGTACTCATGCAGCGGTATTTGTACCGTTTTTTGCTCAAGATAAAGCCGCCACCATTACCGGTACAGCCACTTTAGCCAAAGTAAAATATGTTCAAATTCTGCCTACCTATGCCTTACGTAACAACGATGGCTCTGGCTTTACCTTGGTGATAGAACCTGCTGTAGAAAACTACCCAAGTGGCAACGATGAGCAAGACGCCCATACCGTTAACCAAATAGTAGAAAAGGCTATTTTGCGCGCACCTGAGCAATATATGTGGATTCACCGCCGCTTTAAATCTCGCCCACCAGGTGAATCAGGCATTTACTAAATAAAAAGGGCTTGCTGAATCAGCAAGCCCTTTTTCGAATACCCTTGAAGAATGAGCCGACTAGCGAGTAAACAACTGCCGCCAAGTATCAGTCACTATACTCAAATCAAGTTCAAACTCAGCTTTGTTGGCCAAACGAGGCACACCTTGTAAGCCGCAACGGTGGCATTCATCGCGAATATCTAGGTAACACTGCGTTAAACCTTGGGCTTGTTTAGGCTCCAATAAACCAAGCTCGACGCAGCTTTCAAATATTCGTACGTTATCGGTCCATTTACTCAACTCAGGGTGCTTTTCAGTATTCAATAACACCAAATACTGAGCGATAAATTCGATATCTACCATGCCTCCGGCAGATTGCTTCAAGTCCAACAATTCATCGGTTTCTCGGCTGAGGTGATCCTTCATCTTGTTGCGCATTTCTTGAACTTGTTTGGCTAAGTCTTTGGCATCTCTAGGGATGGCCAAAATCTTACGACGTACTTGCTCAAAGCCCTGGGCCAATTCACCATCACCATAAATTACCCGCGCTCTCACTAACGCTTGATGCTCCCATGTCCACGCTTCGGTAAGTTGATATTGCTCAAAAGCTTCAACTGCCGACACCAACAAGCCAGAGGCACCAGAAGGGCGCAAGCGCATATCAAGCTCATACAACACGCCTGAGGCTGTGCGGGTATTAAATAAATGCATAATTCGCTGAGCGAGCTTCAAATAAAACTGTTTACTGTCGATTTGCTTAGCGCCGTTGGTATAGGTACTGCTATCGCTGTTATGCAAAAACACCAAATCTAAGTCTGAGCTATAGCCGGTTTCAATGCCGCCTATTTTTCCATAGCCAACTACCGCAAAACCGCGTTGTTGTTCGGTTAACTGCGATGGATAGCCATGGCGCTCTACCATTTGGTTCCAAGCCTGCTCTACCACCGCATTCACTATCACTTCTGCTACAGCAGTTAAGTGATCACTTACTTTCATTAAGGGGAGCGCTCCGGCGATATCCGCCGCAGTAATCCGTAATTGTTGGATTTGCTTGAACTGACGCAGCGCTTCCATTTGCTGCTCCATGTCATCTGGTGGAATACGCAACATAAACTCACGCAGTTGCTGCCCGTAACTGTCTTCACTTGCGGGGTTATACAGTACACCGGGGTCTAACAACTCATCTAACAGAATGGGGAAGCTCGCTAGTTTTTCGGCCAACATCGCGCTACCCGCACACAAACGTAGCAACTGCTGTAAAGACGCGGGGTTTTCTGCCAGCAGCTCTAAATAAGCGGTACGCGATAAAATCCGCTCTAGCAATACCATCACCCGAGGCAATACTAAGCTGGTTTTTGGATGTTCAAACAACTGCTGCAGCAAGCTAGGCATCATCCGCTCCAGTGTTTGCCTACCACGCTGGCCAATTTGCCTATGTTCTACCGCGTGCATAAAGTGGTACATGGTTTCTACGCGAGCTTTTTGTTCGGTTTCGCTACATACATGTTTGCCCATTAAACTGGCTAGATCTTCTCGGTTAGCACCGCAATGCCACAGGTCGTCATACTCTTGCCCAGCTTGGTGCTCTTCTTGTTCCTCTTCACCAATAGCGCTTTGGAAGCAAGCATTCACTTCGCCTAAGCGCTGCTGAAGGTGCTGATAAAACGCTTCCCATGTTGAATGGCCCATTACCCAAGCAATTCGCGATTGGTCTGACTCACTGTCGGGCAAAGTTTGCGTTTGCTGGTCGTCTATTTGCTGGAGAATGTTTTCTACTTGGCGCAAATACAAATAATGCTCTCGCAACATATCAGTTTGCGCTTCGGTCAGTTCACCGTGTTCGCTAAGTTGAGTAAGTGCGGTGAGCAAAGAGCGTGTTTGCAATACTGGCTCACGGCCACCACGAATAAGCTGAAAGGTTTGTACAATAAATTCAATTTCGCGGATCCCGCCAGAGCCCAATTTAATATTATCGCGCAAGCCTTTACGGCGAATTTCTGAATTGATCATCGCTTTCATCGAACGCAGCGCTTGAATCGCACTGAAATCGATATAACGGCGATATACATAAGGCTTAAGCATGGCTTGAATGTCTTGATCGAAACGCAAGTCTTGATTAATCACTCGCGCTTTAACCATCGCGTAGCGCTCCCAATCGCGACCATGGTGCTGGTAATAATCCTCAAAAGCGGCGTAACTCACCGCTAATGGCCCTGATTCACCAAAAGGGCGTAAACGCATATCTACTCGAAATACAAAGCCATCTAGGGTGGGTTGATCAATAAGCTGAATTAAGCGTTGTCCCATGCGAATAAAGAACTGCTGGTTAGCAATACTACGACGCCCACCTTGAGTTTCGCCGTTTTCTGGGTAACAGAAGATTAAATCGATGTCTGACGAGAAGTTAAGCTCGCGCCCACCTAACTTGCCCATACCAATCACCACTAGCGGCTGTGCGTTCCCCTGCTCGTCTGTTGGGGTTCCCGATTCAGCACAGCAACGTTGATACAACCATTGATTGGCGCAATCTACGCAGCTATCAGCCACCGCCGATACTTGTGCAAAGCTATGGCTAACCGCTTGCGCTAACAGCAAATCTCGCCAAGCAATTAACACCATGTGTAAACGGCGGAACTGGCGAAGCACTTTTTTAGCGCCATCATCATTAACTTGCTCAGCAAGCGCACTTGATAGCTGCTCTCGCAGTTGCTGTTCATTTTGAGGGCTATCAAGCAATTGCTGCTGCCAAATGTCTAACAGCATACTGGGCTGGCTAATACAGCTGCGAGCAATAAAACCACTAAGCGCAAAAGCTGCTTGTGTTTGAGCTTGCTGCTGCTGGCTCAACTGTTCAAGCAAGCTGGGTTCAAACTCAATCAGTCGCTCCCAAGATTTAGAGGCTAAGGTAGCAAGCTCGCTGGGTAACGGAAGAGTATTGGCCATAATGAAGAAAACCCGAATGCAAAATTTGACTTAATATCATCACGATTTATCACTAAGTACAAGCGCATAACCATAGAGTGTAAGCGGGTTCAAAAAGCCCTGCTTTATATGCGGTTTATCACGATAGTGAATTGAAAAACGGCGATTTTTAATAAAGCTAAATCTCACTTATCAAAACTACAGTATAGTGAAGATGTTGTTGCTCAAATCGCCTCAGGATTGCCTTATGAAAACCACCATCAATGCCTTTGACCTTGTGATGTTATCCTTATCTCTCATCGCTATAGTCATCGTTAGCTGTATCTTTTTTTATCCCGCTGATACGCAACTACGAGCACTGTTAATCAATTTGGATTCTCTTATCTGCGTGGTGTTTATTAGTCACTTTATAGTTAGCGCCATCCGCAGTAAAGCGCCACTGATTTACCTAAGACACCACTGGATAGATTTGCTGGCGAGTATTCCAATGGTGGAAGCTTTACGTTTATTACGCTTCTTCCACGCCATCAAGCTTATCCGCGGCATTGTTGAGCAGCGTCATTTACTCAAAAACCTAAAACACCGACGTATCGAATCTACCTTAGCCAGCATTTTATTCACGCTGCTAGTGATTGTTTTGCTTGGCTCAATTGGTATTTTATTGGCCGAACAAGACCAAGTGAACGGACAAATCAGCAGTGCTGGTGAAGCACTATGGTGGGCCATTGTGACAATTTCTACCGTAGGTTACGGCGATTTTGTGCCAGTATCTGACGCTGGCAGAATCATAGCGGGTTTGATGATATTAACTGGCGTGGGCTTTTTTGGTGCGGTTTCGGGCTTAATGTCGGCCTTGTTAATGCGCGGTAAAACCAACAAAGAGGTGCGCATAGAGCAGCTGTTGATAGAGCATCAAAAAGAACAACGCGTCTTGCAGCAGCAACTTAACGAGATTCAACAACAGCTGAATCAACTGCAGCAAACTAAAGACTAATTAACACTAACTGCGAATAGATAACCAAGCCATGGCTAACGCTTCGTATGTGGCGGTATCGGCCTTAGCGATATGACTCAGGCGAGGAATAAAGCTTTGCCAAGTTAAATCCGCATGCCAGTTTTTCACTTGATAGTAGGTAGGTGCGGCGGTTGGATAAAGTCCTTGCATCGCAAACAAGCGCATTGCTCTGGGCATATGTGAGGCTTGAGTAATAAGCGTTAAGTTAGTATTTGGATAACGCCGCGCAATATTGGCGGCTTCCTCAGCAGTGTCTTTAAGTTGATAACTGCGAACCAGTTTTGAGTCTGGAACGCCTAAAGATATCGCAAGCTTGGCCAACATATCGGCATGTTGTACTCCACTGCCTTCGTTATCACCGCCGGATAGCAAAATTTTCACCTGTGGTTGCTGGCGCCATAAACGCACTGCTTCAACCACCTTAATGGCCCCACACGGCAATACTTGGCTAGACAGCGGTTGGTTTTCATCTTGGTAATGCAAGCAGCCTAATACCACGATCATTTCCGTATCAGGCGGTAATTCATGCAGGGCGTTATATTGCTTTTCCCAGTGGTACAACAGTGCACCGCTTACCGGATAAAGGCTTAAACAAAAGGTGAGCAATACACACACAACCATTAAGCTTCGAGCGAGGATTTTGCGGCCAAGCAGCAAAAGCACCAAGGCGAACAATAATATTAGCCATAGGGCGGTGCTAGGCATAACCAGTACCGTAAGCAGTTTTTTTAATGCAAAACTAAAGCTGTCCATAGGCTACCAATACACAGCTTGTTGCAACGCTTGTTGGCGAGAGAACTCTAAGGCATTTAATAGAGACTGTTCTTTACGGCGAACCCATTTCTCAATAGGTTGCTGTTGTTCACTGTCTAGCTGTGGCAGCATTTCGCGCAAAGGTTTGAACAAACTTAACTCTTCAATACCAGACAAAATATCCACCCAAGGCAGCCTAAATTCTTGACGTAGCTCTTGATCAAACAGCTCCCCTACACACATGCCAACCAAAAGGTTACGCCTTAGTTTGGTAGCTTGTTTAATATAGATATCCGCATCCACTTGCTGCTGCGCCAACGCAGACTGTTGCAAATAATCCCAGCTGGTTTGCAACATACCTTGAGCGAGTTGTTGCATGTTGTGAGTTTGCAACGGCTTATGATGTTGCCACTTAGCTTGATACAACCAACGGGTAATTTTTAACATTAAACTACAGTATCGTCCGCTGTGAATGAGCGTAATCACGTCGTCTGGTTGTGGTAATGCCAATTGTTGTTTTTGCAAAGATTTAAGTAAAGAACGTTGCTGCGGTAACTTCTTAATAAACGCGCCACGCTCGGCGGTGAGCTTGCTTAAACTAGAGGCTTGATTAAGCCAAGATAGCTGCTGGCGTAACCAACGTAACTCTTTAAGCCAAGAGCATTCTACCAGCGCTAACTCGTTAAACATTTTGCAAGCTTGAAACAGCATTTGTACTGATAATGAAACTTGCTCAAGTGCCGCAAAGCTGCGCTGGTCAACATACATCTGTTCATGATACTGCCAATGAGCCAGAGCAGACCTGAAAATACGGGTTAAACACTCGGCACTATTTTCAGCGTCACTGATTTTTACAGCCGTTAGCGGTTTTACTTTATCGCGGTGCGCCATGGCCAACATATATCCGCGCTGCGCTTTACTAATGTTAGCTAAACGCAGCCCTTCAATAGATGCGATGTCGCTGGCCAACTCAAATAACTGGCTAACATCCCCTTTCACTAGCTCCAGTTCAATTTCACAAATGGCTTCTTGCTCAGCACTGGCGGTTAAAGCACCCTGATCAAAAGCCACTTCAATTAAGGTATCGTTGGCTAAATCTACCAGCCAAGTTTGCCTGTCGAAAGTTGTAGTAAATAAAGGGGAAAGCTGAGTATCGATATGAGAGAGATCTGCGCCAGCGGGCCATTCTACTTGATCAAACAAGGCGAGTTGCGGCCTATTAGCGTTAATTACGCAGTTGTATTCTGGCCGCTGATGTAAGCCACCTACCGCTAAACCGTCAGTTTTAATGGTTTGTACGTTGTCGCCATCGCCACTGCGAATACGCAAACCCATACCCCAACGCATCAATTGATGGTCGGCAGTATCAAAATAAACACTGGTGAGAGTTTTCACTTCGGTTTGCAGCACACTATACTGATTTAGCCGAGCGAGTAAGACTGACGCGCATTGAGGCGTAGCTAAGAGCTTGATTTCAATTTCATTGTTCATGGTTTATCCATGTTTGCTGATGCAGCGACCTGCTCCCTCTGTTCAGTACGCATATAAAACCTTTGATACAGCTCAAGTTAAAAGCAACAAATTATAAGATAAATGCTTGCAACTAAACTCGGCTACGTTACCATGCGCCTCGCAAAAAATATATCCCTTGCATAGCTAATTGGAACACAGATTATGTCCGGAAATACAATTCTAGGTTTGTTTGCAAAATCGCCAATTAAACCACTAGAAGAGCATATCAATGTAGTGCACGAATGCTGTGAAGTGTTAGTGCCCTTTTTCGAAGCTGTACTTGATAAAGATTGGAAGACTGCAGCCAAGCGCCGCAGAGACATTTCCAACTTAGAAAAAGAAGCTGATCGCATGAAGCGCGAAATTCGTTTGAACTTACCGGGCGGCATTTTTATGCCAATCGAACGTTCTGACGTATTAGAGTTGCTTACCCACCAAGATAGAATTGCCAATAAAGCGAAAGATATTTCTGGCCGTATGTTAGGTCGTAAAATGGAGTTACCGCCGAAACTGGCTGAAATGTTTATGGCTTATTTAGCACGTTGTTTAGAAGCAACCGGCAAAGCTAAAGATGCGATTAACGAGCTAGAAGATTTACTTGAAACAGGCTTTAGAGGCCGTGAAGTAGATTTAGTGAAAAAGATGGTACACGAACTCGATGTTATCGAAGACGATACCGACGCGCAGCAAATCAAAATTCGTCGTAAATTACAAAAGATAGAAAAAAAACTAGATCCTATCGACGCAATGTTCCTTTATTTCATCATTGAAGCTATCGGCGAATTGGCCGACCAAGCGCAGCGTGTTGGCGCGCGCTTAGAACTGATGATTTATCGCTAACAAAAATTACTAGGTAACTCCAATGGAAATTCTTGCAACTTATGGCACTACATTAATCATCATTGCTGCCGTGTTTGGCTTTGTAATGGCGTGGGGTATTGGTGCTAACGATGTAGCTAACGCTATGGGTACATCGGTTGGCTCAAACGCTATTACCATCAAACAAGCGATTATTATCGCAATGATTTTTGAATTCGCTGGAGCCTACTTGGCCGGCGGTGCGGTAACAAATACGGTACGTAAAGGTATCATTGATTCAGGTGCGTTTGTAAACACGCCTGAGCTATTAGTATTCGGTATGATCGCTGCGTTGTTAGCAGCAGGTACTTGGTTACTCATTGCGTCTTACAACGGTTGGCCAGTTTCAACTACTCACTCTATCATTGGCGCCATTGTTGGTTTTGCTGCTGTGGGTGTGGGCACAGAAGCGGTTGAATGGGCTAAAGTTGGCGGCATTGTTGGTAGTTGGGTTATCACTCCAGCTATCTCCGGGGTCTTCGCCTACTTAATCTTTGTCAGCGCACAAAAGCTTATTTTTGATAATGAAAATCCACTAGACGCTGCTAAACGCTATGTACCTGGTTACATGTTCTTAGCCGGTTTTATGATGGCCTTGGTAACGATCAAAAAAGGCCTTAAGCACATTGGCTTAGAAATGAGCAGTGTTGAAGGTTACGTTTGGGCAGTAGTGATTGGTTTAGTGGTAGCGATTATCGGTAAAGTCATCATTAGTCGCTTAAAAACAGATCCTAAAGCTGATCGTCAAATGCACTACACCAACGTAGAAAAAGTGTTTGCTGTACTGATGGTCATCACTGCTTGTTGTATGGCGTTTGCGCATGGTTCAAACGACGTAGCCAACGCTATTGGTCCTTTGGCGGCTGTAGTAAGCGTGGTAAGCAACAACGGTGAAATTGGCGCTAAAGCAGCCTTGGCTTGGTGGATTTTACCACTGGGTGGCTTAGGTATTGTGGCCGGTTTAGCCTTATTTGGTAGCCGCGTAATTGCCACCATTGGTAAAGGCATTACTCACTTAACACCGAGCCGTGGTTTTGCTGCAGAACTTGCTGCTGCCACCACCGTTGTTGTGGCATCAGGCACGGGCTTACCTATTTCTACTACTCAAACCCTTGTGGGTGCAGTATTAGGTGTAGGCATGGCACGAGGCATTGCTGCACTTAACCTGGGTGTAGTACGTAGTATTGTAATATCTTGGGTGGTTACACTACCTGCAGGTGCAGCACTATCTATCGTGTTCTACTACATATTGTTGGCTATTTTTGGCTCATAAGCCCTAAAACTAGTTAACTTTACTCACATTAACAGCGTTGCTGGTTGAGACTAGCAACGTTGTTTCGTACACTAACGGCGAATACTATCTAACTCGAAGAGATACGCCGTGATTGTAAGAACTTTATCTGCTGCATTTTTATCGCTTGCCCTCACCTTTCCTGCTATCGCACAAACTCGCTACATTTCAGATGATTTATACGTTTTCATGCATGCGGGTCCTAGCAACCAGTTTCGCATTGTAGGCAGTGTTAACGCGGGTACTAAAATTAACCAAACTGATTACAACGCAGAGAATAAATACGCCAAAATTGTATTGGAAGGCGGCCGTGAAGGTTGGGTAGAAGCTAAATACCTAAACCGTTCCCCTGGCCTTGCTAATCAACTAGAGCAAATAAAAACCCAATTAGAGAAAAGTGAAACCGCGCGTAAGCAACAGTTAGAAGACAGCGGAAATGCGTCATCTGAGCGTGTTCAGCAAATCGAGACTCAACAGCAGCAGATTGAGCAACTACAAGTAAACAATGACCAGTTGAACGAACAGTTGAATCAAATCACTAATCAAAATGCTGCCATACAGCATGAGCTAGACACCAAAGATGAAGCCGTGCAAATGCAATGGTTTATGCGTGGAGCTGGCGTTGCGGCGGCCGGTTTGGTGCTAGGTATTTTACTGCCGATGATTCCACGTCGCAAAAAACGCGATAATCAGTGGATGTAATTCTTATCGATACCCAATAAAAAGGCGCTTAAAGCGCCTTTTTTATTTACATTACATTGGGCAAACTCTCGCCCCATATCACAGCACTATTGTTAATTAACGCCTGACCCCTAGTATTGAGTACCTCTGCGAAACAAGCCTTAAATCCGGTTATCGTTTTTCAAATGATTTAAACCAAAGGTACAGACTTGGAACTACGGTTAGCGTCATTATCATCGAAATAATACATCCCCAGCCAACCACTAAGGCCATCGGCGACATGTAGTTATCATAACCGCCAATACCGTAAGCAAGGGGGATTAGACCTACTACTGTGGTAATTGTGGTTAAGGTGATAGGTCGAATTCGGCTTTGCGTCCCTTCAATAACAAAATCCACTAAGCCACGCTCCAACAGCTGCTGCTCTTTATCTTTTAAATGCCAAATCAGCACTAAGCTATTGTTTACCATAATTCCGATTAACGCGATCATGCCAATAATGGAGAAAAAGCTAAGCACTTGATTGTGAATGACTAAAATCAATAGCGCTCCTGCCACCCCAAAAGGTATTACAGATAACACTATCAACGACTCGGCAACGCTATCAAACAGCAACAGCAGTAAGATAGCTATTCCGGCAAAGGCCAGCAAAATAGCGATAGTAAACCCGGTCAGCGCTTCTTGAGTTTCTAAAATTTGTCCGGTTGCAACAATGGATGCGCCTTGGTAGCTTTTACTGGAGAACTCGGCTTGTATTTGGCTAAAAGCAGAGACTGGATCAGTGATGCTGGCATCAACCCCAGCAGAAACTCGAACAACTCGCTCGCCGTCAAAGTGTTTTATTTGCGCCTGAGAATCGGTAAATGTCCACCGCACCAATTCGTTTAAGGGAACCAACTGGCCTGAGCTTGCACGAAGCATCAAGTTATCTAATTCAGGTAACAGCTTGTCATCATCTTCTAAGGTAAGTCGAAAATACACCTCCTCCTCTCCGTTGAAGATACGTGTTACTCGTTTCCCATCAACCGCGTACTTAATAACATCGCCAACCTGACTAGCGCTTATGCCGTAGTAGCTTAACCAACGGTGCTGCAACTCTGCTTGGATTTGCGGTGCAGGTTCATTAATATCCCGACGAACTCGTGTTACCCCATCCATCTGTTCAAGGTAGCTGACCAGTTCGTTTGTTAGTTGTTCGCGGCCACTGTCGCTGCCACCAACCACGCGTAAATCAATAGGCCGCCCTACTGGTGGTCCTCCGCCATCTATATCAGATTCAATCTGGGTTAAACCAGCAATGCCTCCAGCGTTACTCTCCCATTCTTGCACTAACTGCTCTGCAGTGCGGGAACGAGAGTTGGCAGGTGTCAGCGTCACAACCCAAAAGCTGCTCGGCGAACTCACTTCACCGTACCAATACGATACTTCGGCAGTATCTTTAAACATTGCTTCCAACTGCTGGGTTTGCAACCAAACATCATCTAAATCCAGCTCAGGCTCTGCTTCAACGCTTACCTCAATCAAGTAGGCACCATCAGTTGGGAAAAATAAGAAACTCAGATTTTTATACGACAGAAACGCCAAGCTAAATACAACCACCACAATACTGGGTAAAACAAGCTGACGTTTTTTAATTGCGAGTGCGATGAAAGCATTCAATGCGCTTAGCTTCACCCAGCTTTTATTTTCGATTTTAGTCGTATTTTTTAAGATGGTTTTAACATGAGCAGGAAGCAAAAACAGCGCATCAATAAATGAAAAACAAAGCGCTATAATCACCGTTAATGGGATCACATACACCAGTTTCCCACTGTTTCCAGATAAAAACAGCAGCGGTATAAATGCAATCATGGTGGAAAGAATACTGGCTAACAAAGCAGGAAAAACACTTTTAACTCCCAAACTAACCGCTTTACTTACCGAATGTCCCTGTTCAACCAACGCAATAATTCTATCGCTAACCACCACCGCATCATCAACAATAATACCCACAATCAATATCAATGCTGACAAAGTAAACACATCAAGAATTTGCCCAAATGAAGGGAGTAGAGCTAACGTACCAAAGATACAAACGGGAATGGATACTGCCACCCAAAATGCAATTCGGCGATCCAGAAACAAGGCTAAAGTTATGAGTACCAATGCAAGACCCAATAAACCATTGTTTTGCACAATATTGGCTTTCTCTTGGATATCGGCTGATAAATCAAAGCCAACATCTAGCGTATATTTTTCACCTAAAAGTCCTTGTTGTTTATCTAAAAGTACCTTAACCGCTGCGGAAGTTTTAATCACATCTGCCGCTTCATCTGTTCTTAAATCAAACAAAATACTCTTATGGCCATTAATCGAGCCGTATACTTCTCCTTTCTCAAAGCCATTATCGATAAGGCCTGCAATATCGTTAAGTGTGAGCTTGGGTTTGAAGGAGATAAACATATCTTGTAGAGCTGTGATGCTATTGAGTTCTGCTTCTGTCATTAACTCCGGGTTGTTTTGAAGTTGCTCTAGTCGTCCGCCACTAATCAGCGCATTACGCTCGCTAATAATCGACGCAACCTCGTCAATGGTTAGGCCATAACGTTTCAATGATATTGGCTCTAATTGAATGATAAATTCTGGCGCCCGCAAATCAACGGGATACACCTCACCAATCCCATCAATTTTTCTAAGTTCTAGCTCAAGGGATTTTGCTTTGCTTCTCAGCTCGCCATAACTAACATCACCTGAAATGCCTACCACCATGAAATCCAAGCTATAAGACTTTTTAATACTAAGCGTGGGACCTTCAGTGACACCTAACGGTAAATCAGATAAGCGCGAAAGCGCATCTCGAATATCTTGATAAACACTATTGGGATCAGAGACATTGGGGTTTAGCTCTAGGCTTACCCTAGAAACACCTGTTTCAGAAACCGAAGTGAACTCTTTGATACCAGAAATAGACAGTAATTCTTTTTCAATTTTACTGGTGATATTGCTTTCAATGTCTTGAGCACTAGCGCCTGAATACACGGTAACAATATCGCCCTTGCCCATGTCAAACCGCGGTTTCTCAGCTAATGGTAGGTGGTAGGCTGTAAACGCTCCTAGGCTAATCACTATTAGTGTTAACAACTTAGCAGCAAATTTTCTTTGGAATAACAGATCCATAAAGTGGCTCATTCTTCACTCTCCTCATTAAAGTAGATGTGAGAAGTCATGCCTGAATGCAATTGCGCATTGTGGTTATCGAGAACCACTTCAATTAAAAAACCGGGTTCACTCCCTTGCAGGGCCGGCGAGGTAAACGACACTTCAGCGTCAAAGCTTTGATTGATCGAAGGGATACCCACTTTTACCCTGTCCCCTTTGCTAAATTTAAAGAAATCTAACTCGAGCAAGTAAAACCGCACCTTCAAACGATCAATATCCGCGACGGTGTAAAGAGGATCCCCCACCGAAATAAACTGCCCTAGCTCTACATGCCTACTAATAACAACGCCGTCAAAAGGGGAGGTAGGTGTTGATTTACTTAGAGTGCGTTGGGCAATTTTATATTGAGTTTCACTTACTTTAAATTGTGCTCGGCCAATTCCCGTAACACGCAGCTGGTCATCTAAAACACTGGCTGATACACCTTGTGTTTTAAACAGTGACTGATAACGCACTAACTGCTTCTCTTGTGCCTTTAACTCTGCGTCACTAACGTCTAATTGGTACTTTGCTAACGCGACATTGAGCGTGTAATCTGCCGTAGACAAAGCCAAAAGTGGCTGCTCACGGCTTACTGTATCGCCATTGTCTACGTGATAAGAATCTACCACCCCACTAAGCTCGCTGCGCACAATTACGCTCTTTGCCGGGATCAGCGTCCCCACTACGTAGTCATTTGCCAGCGCTAGGCTTGATAGTAAATATATAGGTAATAACACTAATAGTTTGTTCATTGTTTTGGCCTCATATCAGTCCATTAGTCATTAGCCATTCACTAAAAACTAACAACAAACGCTGAATAAAGTGTAAATGGTGGCAGCCGACTGAATAGCTATCGTTGCGATACTAAAGAGTCCCTACAACCCGTTACTTCTTAAAACGTCGTTGACAGTTTCAGAATGAGTAAAAGCTCTGTCTATTCCTCAGATACTTATCTGCGCACGGTCAAAACCCAGTGCAACAAACACCCTCTTAAGGCACACAAAGCATTCAGGATAAGCTAAGCAAAATTCTAAGCCTTAGGGCATGAACAGGGCATGGACGTAAGATGAACAAAAGTTAATTAAGTGGTGATGGCTGAAAGCAAAAGGCAATAAACATCTAGGCATTCATTACTGAAAACAACTTAATCTAAAATGACCAAGTATAAAAAAAGCCGCTTAAGCGGCTTTTTTGTGCTGGCGGACCAGAGAGACTATCCCCAATCAGACAACGCGTTCAATCGGCAAAGATTACCCGCTACTCGTAACACGATGTCATCCAAACGAATCGCGACTAATTCGATATTCTTAGTCACAAAATCCCCCTCAGCAAGCTCTACATTATTAAGCGAGATGTAGCGACGCGTCGGGTCGGATGAAAATACATGGGAGTTAAAAGTAAGCGATGGAATTAGCGCTAGTACGTCTGGTGCTAATGCCCCCATCATTGGTGCGGTATCGTAATTAGTAGGATCTGCTTCATCTTTCCAAGCAAGCACCTTAGTGGCCTGCACTGCAGCAGCAAACCGCTGCTCTAGGCCTTTTTCAGTAGCATTTTTCTCAGCGGTAGGATTAGCCACTGTGGCAGTCGTGGTTTGTTTTTCTGCTTGGGGCTTAGGTGTCGCTGCAGGTTTAGGCTCAAGATTGCTTACCTCAACCGGCAATGCCGCTTGCTGCACTGACTGCTTTGGCTGCTTTGGTGTTTGCGCTAGCGGTTGATATTGAATCTGAGGTTGTGACTCCGTGTGCGCAAGTAACGCTTCAAATTTTTCTTGGCGCAGCGCTAATAAATCCACTTTTTCTAAGTCATCAGTGCTGGGTAAAGGGCGTAGCTCAAAGCCTAGCTCAAACTCAGGAATAGTAGCCACAGTAACAGTTGGTTTCGCGGGTTTGCTAATCACTTGCTGTAACTCGGCCTCTCTAGCAGCTTCCAGTGTATCGGAGGTAGATTGCTGCCATAGCAAAAAGGCAATAGCGGCAAGTGCCAACGATAAACCTGAACTTAAACCCACCAGTAAAGCAGAGCTAACCGCCGGAGGAGCAACTAATGCCACTGCTTGATTAGGCTGATTGCGGCGCTGCGCGTCTAGTATACTCGACATTAGTTCAACTCCAGCAAACGTGGTTGGTCTACATATATTTGTTCATTTAAACGCAGTAAGGTGAATACACCGGCAATACCGTCTGCGTTCAAGCTCTGCTGCTGTTGAAAACGTTGTACTTGGCGGCTTAATTCGCCGTCAAATATGTACGTTCTACGTGGCCGCTGCCCATGAAGTAATGACAAGCTTTGATCCAACCAATATACGGCATCACCTTGACTGCCTTGTTTCAATATTCCGTCATAGCCTCTTGGTGGCTGCCATAGTATTTGGAATTCGCCATTCCAACGCCGCTTCAGCCATCGTTCGGTCACCATTAACGAACGGTCACCTATCCATAATTCTACTTTGGGCCCCCAATGGCGAATGACAGCATAGAAATACGTACCGCCATCTTCAAGCTCGACCACTGCAGGTAAATTAATACCGCGTAATATGCGCTCTCCGCCACTTAAGCTAAGGCATTTCAAATCTAAACTTGGCACCAATTTACAATTCGCTTGGGCACTCACGACATCGTAACCCCAAGCGCGCAGTAGGAGTTGCCAAGAGTTTCCTGGCAAAGTGTTACTTTTTCGTAACTCTTGCCACTCTTGCAGCTGATCCTGATTGCTACTAATAGCAGGAGCCACATCGGCAAACGTAACTTTTGGCTCTTGTTTAGCAACCACAGGCTCAAGCGGCGCTTCTACAACGGCATTATCAACGGCAACCTCAGGTTGAGAACGTGGCCACTGCTGATATAAAAACACCAAGGCCAAAGCAAGGCAGCCCAATACGGCCCCAACATACAAATAGTTAGTATTTACGCTTTTCTCAGGTTCAGACAGCGCAGTTTCTTGAATAGCTTGCTCTAATGCGCTTTTGTCTACTTGCATTTGATCACGCGCAAACGTAGCCAGTAATGCGCGGTCACATAATAAATTAATGACCCTAGGAATACCCTCAGCGGCTTTAAATACATGATTAACAACAGCAGTAGGAAACAAAGGCCGTTGGCAACCTGCAACCATTAATCGATGGCGAATATATGCTTCTACTTCGTTTATGGTTAGTGGTAACAAGTGGTAACGCGCGGTAATACGCTGTGCTAGCTGTCGTAATTCTGGTTGTTTTAATTTTTGCTGTAACTCAGGTTGGCCAATCAACACCACTCGCAATAATTTACGAGTATCTGTTTCAAAATTAGTTAACAAACGAAGCTGCTCAAGCACTTCTACCGAAAGGTGCTGAGCTTCGTCAATCAGCAACATAGTGTTGCCGCCATTCCAATGATTTTCGAGTAAACGCTGGCGAATCACATCACCAAAGTTTTTTAGGGTAAAGTTGTCATGGTTGTAGTCAATTTTGAGTTCATCGCATACAGTGGCTAGCAACTCTAACTCGGTAAGACTCGGATTTAAGACTAAAGCCACTTGGGTATTGTCGGGAACTTGTTTTAACAAGGCACGAGATACCGTGGTTTTACCGGTCCCCACTTCGCCTGTTAACAATACAAAGCCGCCGGTTTCTCCTAAACCAAAGGTCAAGTGAGCCAGTGCTTCTTTGTGGCGCTCACTCATAAACAAGAAGTCGGGGTTTGGCGCAATCGAAAAGGGATTTTCCTTTAAGCCAAAATAATCCAAATACATTTAACCGCTATCCTTTCGCCGATTATGGTTTGCACTTTATCTTAAAGTGGCAATCCAAGCCTTTTGGGCATTTATCGGTGTATAATACCTCCTCGCAAGGCGTTTGTGCACTGAGTTTAACGAGGAGTGATAAGTGGAAACCTATTTAGTCGGCGGAGCAGTACGAGATCAACTACTAGGTTTACCCATTAAAGACCGTGACCACGTAGTAGTGGGAGCTAGCCCTGAGCAAATGCTGCAACTTGGCTACAAGCAGGTAGGAAAAGACTTCCCGGTATTTTTACACCCTCATTCGCAGCAAGAATACGCACTTGCCCGCACCGAACGAAAGCAAGGCTCTGGCTATACCGGCTTTAGTTGTTACTTCGCCGAAGACGTTACCCTTGAAGACGACCTATTACGTCGCGACCTTACCGTAAATGCCATCGCTCGTGCAGAAAGTGGAGCGTTAATAGACCCTTACGGTGGCCAAGCTGATTTACACGCCAAGCTATTACGCCATGTTTCTCCAGCCTTTGTGGAAGATCCACTACGGGTATTGCGGGTAGCCCGCTTTGCTGCGCGCTTTTATCACCTGGGCTTTAGCGTTGCCGAAGACACTCTCGTTCTAATGCGAGAAATTGCTGACTCAGGAGAACTAAACTTTTTAACCCCAGAGCGCATTTGGATGGAGCTAGAAAAAGCCCTACACAGCGAGTCACCGCAGGTCTTTTTTGAAGTACTACAAGCCGCCAACGCCCTAGAGATATTATTCCCAGAGCTGCACAACTTGTTTGGCGTGCCCGCCAGCCCTAAATGGCATCCCGAGATAGACAGCGGTATTCATACACTGATGGTGATAGAGCAAAGCGCCAAGCATAATTACAGTAATCAAGTGCGTTTTGCCGCACTTTGCCACGACTATGGTAAGGCACTTACGCCCCAAGAAAAACTGCCTTCGCACCCCGGCCACGGCCCCAAAGGCCTTAAATTAATAAAAGCCTTTTGCCAGCGAATAAAAGTACCCAACGACTACCGCGATCTTGCGCTGTTAGTGGCGGAGCATCACATCACCATTCATAGCGCGCTAGAACTACGCCCAGAAACCGTACTAAAGCTGTTTGATCGCTGCGATGCTTGGCGCAAGCCTGAACGCTTTACTCAAATACTGGAAGCTGGTGTAGCAGACATTCGCGGCCGTTTAGGTTTTGAGAATAATGACTACCCTGCTTACGACTACCTACTGAAACAACTTGAAGTGGCTAATAGCGTAAACGTGCAAGCCATTATAAAAGCCGGCTACCAAGGCGCAGAAATAAGAGAGCAACTACATCAGCAGCGCGTTGCGCTGATTAAACAAGAAAAGCTGCGCTACCTCGCCGAATAACAAACGTAAGCAATAAAAAAAGCTAGCCCATTGGCTAGCTTTTTACGTTTTGAGAAACTTGCTTTTAGCTAAGCGCTAAAAAGGCAAATAGCGCAACACCTAGTGCTAAGCGGTAAATAACAAATGGCTTCATACCTACTTTGTTCACCCACTTAATAAACAAGTGAATACAAGAATAAGCACTAACAAACGACACCAATATTCCTAGTGACATTGCCGACCAATCGATATCCACTGGCGTTTCGGCCATATCCTTAGCCATCAATACGCAAGCGCCAACGATCACCGGAATCGACATTAAAAAGGAAAAACGCGCTGCCGCTTCGCGGGTTAAACCCAGCATTAAGCCAGCAGTAATGGTGATACCACTGCGTGACGTACCTGGAATAATAGCAATAGCCTGAGCAAAACCCACAAACAAGGCTTGTTTCCAACCTATCTGATATTCATCTTTTATCAGTTTTGACTGAGAGTCTGCCCACCACAGCAAAGCACCAAATATAATGGTTGTAGACGCAATCACGTAAGCCGAGCGCAAGTACTCTTCAATCAACGATTTAAACAAACCACCAAATACCACCGCTGGAATGGTGGCCAAAATAATTAACCAAGCTAATAGAGCTTCTGGGCTGCGATTACCGGCAAACGACCCCAGCCATGCTTTAAGCATTGCCCATACTTCTTTTCGAAAGTAGCAAATTACCGCAAACAAACTTCCCACATGTACCGCTACGTCGAAGGTAATACCTTGATCGTCCCAACCAAAAATCTGCGAAGGTAAGATCAAATGGGCCGAGCTAGAGATAGGGAGAAACTCAGTTAAACCTTGGATCAAAGCCAAAAAAATGGTTTCGAATGTACTCATTAATTGTTCCTTGCTGACAAAAATTAAAAACTGAAAGAATCGACCCGAGTCAAAACTTGGCTGCTATGATCAAAATCTTGCCATAGTTGCGTGTAAGTTTGATGAAGTGTTGGATGTACTAAATCTCCGGCTATATCTGCCAGCGGTTTTAATACAAAGGCACTTTTTATAATCTCAGCTCTAGGTAGCACGCAGGGAGCAGCTACCACCAATTGGTTATATAAGAGGATATCGATATCTAAGGTGCGTGACGAGTACTTTTGCGCATCCATTGCTCTGCCGTGCTCAAATTCAATCCGTTTAATGGCATCAAACACAGCCAATAAAGACAAAGGGCTAGAGATTTTGGCCACCAAATTGTAAAAGGCTGGGCCGCTAAAACCTAAGGCTGGGCTTTCGTAAACCGGGCTTAACTCAAGCTCACCAAACTGTTGCTGCAGCGCTTCAACGCCTTGGCGAATATAACGGTCGCGCTCCAAATTACTGCCAATCCCGACAAAAATATCAGCCATTATTGAGAGCTATCCGCTTGGCTACGCTCGATTTGTACACCAACATTACTGGCAAAAGGCACCGCACCAGGCTTGTTAATGGTCACTTTCACCCAAGGAACAGAAAATTTGTTCAATATAAGCGCCGCCACTTTTTCGGCTACCGTTTCCACTAACTCATGTGGCTGCTGGGTCACTAAGTCACTCACAGCTTGGCTTACCGATGCATAGTCGAGCGCGAGGGACAAATCATCACTCATGGCTGCCGGGCGATTATCCCAGGCCATTTCCAAATCAATTAACAACTTCTGTTTGATTTGCTTTTCCCACTCGTAGGCGCCAATGGTGGCGAGTACGGTGAGATCTTTAATAAATACTTTATCCATAATTTTTGGCTGCTGTAGTGTTAACGTGCTTATTAGCCTTAGCTAAAAAAACAGCGTATGATTTGAGCTTTGAAAGAGCGCGATAATACCGCAATTCGGCAATGGGTGGAATGCTTCTAAGCTAATGGGTTTACTCGGTTTATTTTTTATCACAGCAGCGTATTTACTGGGTTCGATCTCCAGCGCTGTACTGATTTGCCGAATTTACCGCCTACCCGACCCTCGTCAGCATGGCTCTAATAACCCCGGCGCAACCAACGTTTACCGTTTAGGCGGAAAGCTTCCCGCAGGATTAGTACTGTTTTGTGACTTACTAAAAGGCACGCTACCAGTGTGGTTAGGCTATTACGCAGGCCTTGCTCCTATCGTATTGGGCTTTGTGGGCATAGCGGCTTGTTTAGGCCATATGTACCCTATCTTTTTTCATTTTGAAGGGGGCAAAGGCGTTGCTACCGCGCTTGGTGGTGTGTTACCTATTGGTTTAGATCTAGCAGCAATGCTGGTAATAACTTGGTTAATCACTTTAAAATTACGCGGCTACTCCTCTCTCGCGGCCATCATCAGCGTCAGCTTAGCGCCTCTTTATACTTGGCTAATTAAACCTGAATATACACTACCAGTGGCTATGTTAGCCTGCCTCATCATTATTCGTCACCAAAGCAACATCTCCCGTCTACGCAATCACACTGAAAGTAAAGTGGTTAATAAAGACTAAGTCATGTTTGCGAACAACAACAAACAATAAAAAAGGCGCTGTATTCAGCGCCTTTTTTATTGTTGTGTACCGTCCTAAATAAGGTTGACACATATCCAACATGAAATTGGAGAGTGTCATGAAAACAACCAGTAAACGTACCCAACGAAATTATTCTCTTGCCTTTAAATTGGCAGTGGTAGACCAAGT
>NZ_BJEQ01000014.1 GCF_005405585.1 Agarivorans sp. Toyoura001
TAATAAAGCCTCAGGCCTTACCAACCCTGACATCGTTTCTACATCGCTTTGCAGCGCCGCTTGCCGTGTCAGTGGAGTCGCATTATAGGGATCCGCGCTGGCGGCGCAAGCGTTTTTTGAAGAAAATCACAGAAATCGAGTTAAGTGTTCAGATAGCAAACAGATTGTGCTTTTTTTAGCTTGATTCGCATGTTCTCAGCTCAATAACTATAGTTTAGTTTTGGCGTTTCGCTATGGTACATGAGTAGCTTCCTCTATATAGAAGCAATAATCTTGTAATTCTTGGTTTACTTCACTGATGTATTGGATACCATAGCCGCCCTTTTTCCTTTGGAGTCTCTTGCTGATGTCATTTTCTATCGGCCAACGCTGGATCAGTGATTCAGAATCTGAGTTAGGTTTAGGAACCGTAGTTGCTATGGAAGGCAGAATGGTGACCTTACTGTTCCCAGCCAGTGGTGAGAACCGCTTTTATGCTATGGCCGAAGCACCGGTTACCCGTGTGGTATTTAATGTAGGCGATGATATTACCAGTACCGAAGAATGGTCGATGACTATTACCGAGGTAGAACAAGCAGACGAGCTGATTATTTACCATGGCGTACGCCATGACACTGAAGAAACAGTTCAGCTTCGCGAGATGTTTTTGAGTCACTTCCTTAAGTTTAATAAACCACAGGATCGTTTGTTTGCAGGCCAAGTAGACCGCTTCGATAGTTTTGTGGTCCGTTACCAAACCTTAATTAAGCGTTTTGAACAACAGCAATCAGACCTTAAAGGCTTAATGGGCGGTAAAGTCAGTTTAATTCCTCACCAACTCTATATAGCCAGTGAAGTTGGACGCCGTATATCTCCTCGCGTATTACTGTCTGATGAAGTGGGATTGGGTAAAACCATTGAAGCTGGCCTCATTATCCACCAGCAACTGATTGCAGGTTTGGCTAAGCGAGTGCTCATTGTGGTTCCTGACGCGTTACAGTTTCAATGGTTAATTGAAATGCTGCGCCGTTTTAACATGCACTTTAGTTTGTTTGACGAAGACCGCTGCATTGAAGCGTATGCAGAAGCAGATAACCCCTTTGAAACTGAACAGCTGGTTTTATGTAGCTTAAACTTTCTACGAGGTAGCAAGAAACGCTTCGAGCAAGTAGTTGAAGCTGATTGGGATTTGATGATTGTAGACGAAGCTCATCATCTACAATGGGACGAAGAAGCACCAAGCCGCGAATACCAAATTATTGAAGCCTTAGCTAAGAAAGTAGCGGGGGTATTGTTACTAACGGCAACGCCTGACCAACTTGGTCATCAGAGCCACTTTGCACGCTTGCGTTTGCTGGATCCCGACCGTTTTTACGATTACCAAGCCTTTATGGATGAAGAGCAGCAGTATCAACCGGTAGCAGATGCCGCGCAATCACTATTAAATAGCGCGCCGTTAACTCCTGAGCAAGCGAATAAGCTAACCGAACTACTCACAGAAAACGACATCCAGCCGCTACTCAGCATTATTAATGATGCTGCATCTAGTTATGAGCAACAGCAACAAGCCCGCGACGAATTGTTGCAGCATTTATTAGATCGCCACGGTACTGGCCGCGTTCTATTCAGAAACACTCGCAGCGCGATGGAAGGTTTCCCGCTACGCCAATTGGCGAGCTACCCTTTAGGTTTACCTAGTCAGTATCAAACAGCTTTAAAAGTGCATCAAATGATGCAAGGCAGTAAACCTAGCTCGGCTAACCAGCTGATGTACCCAGAAGAGCTTTATCAGCAATTTGAAGGTGAAGCTGAAGGAGAAGCGAGTTGGAGCAAATTTGATCCACGAATTGAATGGTTAATAGGCTTCTTACTGGCGCACAAACAAAAGAAAGTACTTCTGATTTGTGCCAAAGCAGCCACAGCGCTGGCTATTGAAGATGCAGTGCGAACTCGTGAGGGAATCCGCGGTACGGTATTTCACGAAGACATGTCTTTACTTGAGCGCGATAAAGCCGCCGCTTACTTTGCTCAAGATGAAGCTGGCGCACAGCTCATGGTATGTTCTGAAATTGGCTCGGAAGGTCGTAACTTTCAGTTTGCCCACCATATTGTGTTATTCGACTTACCCACTAATCCCGACTTACTTGAACAACGGATTGGTCGCTTAGATCGCATTGGTCAGCAGAATGATATTCAGATCCATGTACCTTATTTACAAGGCACACCTCAGCAAACCTTATTACGCTGGTACCACGAAGGTTTAAACGCTTTCGAACAAACTTGCCCTGCCGGGTCGATTATTTACTCTGAGTTCGGTGAAAGCTTAATGGGTTTGTTGGCACAAAATGAGCCAGACGAAGCTGAATTGAATCAGCTAATTAGTGAAACCGCAAAACGCTATCATGCAGTAAAACAAAAACTGGATGCTGGCCGTGATCGATTATTAGAAATTCATTCTAGTGGCGGTAATAAAGCGGCTGAGTTGATTGAAAAAATTCAAGCGGCAGAACAAGATCCTCATTTTGTTACCTTTAGCTTACGTCTCTTTGACACGATTGGGATCAACCAAGATGATAAAGGCGAAAATGCTCTAGTGCTTCACGCTAGCGAACAAATGATAGTTCCTACACTTAATGGCTTACCGGAAGACGGTTGTACCATTACTTACGACAGAGATACCGCGTTAAGCCGAGATGAAATTCAGCTGATGTCTTGGGAGCACCCTTTATTACAAAGTTGTATCGATACCATTTTGGGCGCCGATTTAGGTACCACCTCGGTAGCGCTACTTAAAAACCGCGCGCTACCCGTAGGTAGTTTATTTGTAGAAGGGATCTTTGTAATAGAAACCAGTGCCCCCGCTGAATACCAAATTGAACGCTACCTACCCGCAACGCCGGTACGCATTCTGCTTGATAAAAACGGTGGAAACTTATCTAACAATGTGAGCTTTGAGCAATTTAACCAGCAGCTTTCGGCGGTAAATCGCCATTTAGCGGCCAAATTGATTAGCGCCTCTCAAGCACAAATTCATCCTTTGTTAGCGCAAGCCAATGAACTTGCTCAACAGCAACTTTCTGAAGTGGTTGATAACGCAAGCCAAAGCATGCAACAAAGCTTAAATGCAGAGCTGGAACGCTTAGAGGCATTAAGTGCGGTTAATCCAAGCATTCGCCAAGATGAGTTGAATACCTTACGCGAACTGCGTGATAACGCAGGCAATTACCTGCAAAAAGCCCAAGTAAAACTGGACGCTTTGCGAGTGATTCTGGTGTCACACAACTAGTTAGTCGATTTTCTATTTTATTTTCTCCAAGGCCTTAGCTTACACTAAGGCCTTATTTTTTAGAGCTGTAGCTATGCCTGATTTTGTTTATCGTCCGCCAATGTCTCCCTATTTTAGTGTTGTATACAAAGACGACGCAGTGATTGTATTTAATAAGGCGAGTGGTTTGTTATCGGTACCCGGTCGCCTTGAGAAAGACAGTTTATGGCATCGCGCACAGCGGGTGTGGCCAGATGCAAAAGTGGTACATCGCTTAGACATGGCAACCTCAGGCTTAATTGTTATGGCACTGGGGAAACCCGCGCAAAGCCACTTAAGCCGGCAGTTTCAACAGCGACGAACCACTAAAACCTATTACGCAGAAATATTTGGTCACCCAGAACACAGTAATGGCGAAGTTAACTTACCCTTACGCTGTGACTGGCCAAATCGTCCCAAACAAATTGTCGATTATGAGCAGGGCAAAGAGGCGCTCACTCATTGGCAAGTCATTGAGCAGCGAGAGCAAAGTAGTTTGGTCGAGCTTAAGCCGATTACCGGCCGGACCCATCAGTTAAGAGTTCATATGCAGCAAATTAATTGCCCCATTATTGGTGATGCCTTTTATGCTAATCAGCAAGCTAAAAATTTGAGTGAGCGCTTACATTTACATGCCGCCAAGCTTGGCTTTTTCCACCCTGATACAGAGCAATTTATGGAATTTGAATGCGCGCCACCGTTTTAGTTAAAGCTTACGCCTAGTGTGTCCGATACATAAGTATTAACTTGGCCAAGGAATCGTTTATCGTGCAAATTGTTAAGCTTTGCGTGCTCACCAGCTTATTGGCGATAAATGGAGTATGGGCTCAAGTTCAATCTCAAGATTTTTCACACTGGCAGGTCAATGGCGAGCTTAAGACGCTTGACGTAGAGCAACAACAATTTGTTAGCCTATGGCTAGAAGAAGAAACACCTCAAAAACGCGGCACAGTAATTCTGCTACCCGATTGGGGTGTATCACCTAGCGCACCCAATAGTGTTGATTCACTCCGCCAAGCGCTACCAAAACTCGGCTGGGAAACGGGTGCTGTTCTACCTCCTGCTCCTATGCAAGGTTTAATGCAGCAAATAGAAGCTGAGGACACCGAACAACAGCAGCAATACAAAAAAAACCTACAAGCGGTAATAGAGGCAGCCAAGCAAAATCAACAAGAACAATTTGGTTTTCAGGTGATTGTTGCCCAGGGGGTAATGGGCGCATGGTTGGTCGAGTTATTGTCTCAGCAGCAACTGACTCCGCCAGATGGTTTAGTGCTAATCAGTGCCTACTACCCAAACCAACAACTCAACAAAAAGCTGGCAGAACAAACTGCCAAGCTGCCTATCCCAGTATTAGATATTTACGCAGAGCAGTATAACCAATGGCAACAACATGCACGGGAACTAAGGCTAACCGCCAGTAATAAAAATCAAAAACTAAACTACCGACAAACACACCTGCCTGCCACCGCCGACAACGAGCCGAATAGTGCGAAGTTAAACAAAACCGTTTACGGATGGTTTAGCTCTTTAGGCTGGTACTAGCCGCAAGTAGTCGCAGCCAGCGCTTATTGGTAAGCTTAAGCACAAAGAACCTACGTTGATGCTTAAACATGAAAATTGTATTTTTAGACCGTCTTACTCTTTCCAACAACATTAAACTTAGCCGTCCACAATTCTCCCATCAATGGCATGAATACCCACGCAGCACCTCGCAACAAGTATTAGAGCGGGCCAATGATGCCGACATCATTATCGTGAATAAAGTGCAATTAAACAGGCAGTTGTTAGAGCAATTACCCCAGCTCAAAATGATTACAGTAGCCGCCACCGGCACCAACAACGTAGACCTACACGCCGCTAAAGAACTAAACATTGTGGTTTCAAATGTGAGAGATTACGCATCGCAAAGCATTGCCGAACACAGCCTAGCGTTAATGTTTAATCTAAGACGCAACCTATTGGCTTATCATCAGGCAATTCAACAAGGGCGCTGGCAGCAATCTCAACAGTTCTGCTTTTTTGACTATCCGATAGATAACTTAGCGGGTCAAACGCTACTGGTAATAGGCGCTGGAAACCTTGGCCAAGCCACTGCAGAGTTAGCCAGTAATATTGGCATGAAGGTGATCTTTGCAGAGCACAAAAACAAACAGCCTAGGCCGGGAAGAGTGGACTTTAACCAGGCACTTTCTTGTGCCGATGTGATCAGTATTCACTGCCCCTTAACTCCGCAAACTCAAGATTTGATCGATGAACCAGAGTTTTTGTTAATGAAGAAGAATGCATTGTTAATTAATACCGCACGCGGCGGCATAGTAAATGAGCAGGCCTTATTGCTGGCCCTTCAAAATAAACAAATAGCAGGTGCTGCTAGCGATGTATCGGAATCAGAGCCCCCTAAGGCCGATAGCCCTTTGTTACAAGCAATGCACTTAAACAATTTTATAATGAGCCCTCATATAGGCTGGGCCAGTCAACAAAACATGCAAATGTTGGCCGACCAACTCATTGGCAATATAGATGCCTTTGCCGCTGGCCAAGCCCGTCATCAAGTATTCCCTGATTAAGCCGCTTTTCGTTGCTGCTTAACCAGTTCGTAAGCTTGCTGAATATCTTGAGTTCGCTGCTTAGCAAGCTCCATCATCTCGGGCGGTAAACCTTTGGCTACCAGTTTATCGGGGTGATGCTGAGTCATCAATTTACGATAGGCTCGCTTAAGTTGTTGGTCACTATCCTCAGCACTTACACCCAATATTTGATAAGCCTCTTCTAGCTGTTTAGCAGAGCTTTGTGTGCTATGACGTTGACCGCCGCCATGACGATGAAATTTAAGCTCGGCTTCCCAGCGCGATATCATTGCTTGCAACTCTTGCTCTGAGAAACCCAACGCTAGCGCAACTCGTTCCAACAAAGCATGTTCACTGTCGTCAATCACGCCATCGGCAAATACGCCCTGTAATTGAATTTCCATAAACATTTGCAATAAATCTCGGCGGCCGTTTACTGCGGCAACAAAACGAGACACTTGCTCTTCTAGCGGGAAATCAGAATCTTTCCCTTGGCGAAATGCTTCTTGCGCCTGGCGACGAGCTTCACCTTGCAAGCGCATTTGATCCATTAAAAAGTTAGCTACCTGAATTTCTTGCTGAGTAACTACACCTTTGGATTTGGCAATATGCCCAAGTACTGCAAAAGTGGAAAATAGAAACTCTTGCTGAGCGGCCTGGCTATTAGCAGCAGAAAAAACAAAGTTTCCGCCCACTGCTTTATCAAAACGATGACCAAGCCATAAGCCGAGTATGGCCCCAAAAACATTGCCAAATAGGAAGCCAAAAAATACCCCTAATACCTTTCCCCAAACGCGCATAGTTAATCTCTGTTATTGGTTAAATGTTTATCTAGTTCTTTCAGTCGCTGCGGAGTACCCACATCAACCCAGTGTCCGTGTTGTAAGTGACCACTTACACGCTGCTTTTTCATGGCTTTGCGTAACATAGGAGCGAGCGCTTGCTTACCCTCTGCTGCATCTTCAAAAAAACACTGTTGATAGATAGCCACACCACTAAAGGTGAACTCTGGTGTATCTAGCACTTTGCCATTGTTAAGGCTGAAATCTCCAGTCAAATTATGCGCTGGGTTCGCTACCAAATACAAATAAGCATCAGCATCAACATCAACATCAAGTGCAGTATTTTGGCAAAGCGTGCGATAATCCCAATCGTTCCATACATCACCGTTGATCACCAAAAATTGTTTACTGACGATTAAGGGGAGTGCATTAACAATTCCGCCGGCGGTTTCTAATGCAGCGACTTCGTGGCTATACAAAATCTCTATTCCCCAGCGCTGACCATCTCCTACACTTGCTTCTATTTGCTCTCCCAAATAGGCGGTGTTGATAACAATTTTGCTTATCCCTGCCCTAACCAATTTATCAATGTGCCATTCAATTAAGGATTTGCCTGCTACTTTTAGCAATGGCTTTGGGCAGTTATCAGTAAGTGGTCGCATTCGCTCGCCCCGCCCCGCCGCCAAAATCATCGCGGTTTTAATCTGACTCATTGTTTAAACCCTTCAGATATGGGCTTTAGCCACTGATTAAACTTAGCTAACTCAGGATAGCGAGCACTTACTTGCATAACGTAATTAAGGGTTTGTGGAATAGCCGCTCGGTAAGCTGTTTTACCGTCACGGTGATCTAAGCGACAGAAAATACCAATCGCTTTGAGGTGTCTTTGTAAACCGGTTAAATCAAACCATCGTTGCCATTGTTCTGCACTAACATCTTGCTTAAAATTAGCTTTAATTGTCTGGTAGAGCGCTAGATTTAAGCCATCAACTAATGGCTCTGGCCATGCAATGTAACAATCCCTTAGCAGTGAAACCACATCGTAGCTAACAGGCCCCCACACCATATCTTGAAAATCTATCATCACCATTTGTTGCTTATGCAGCATCAGGTTACGACTATGGAAATCACGATGCATCGGCACATAGGGCTGCTCTAAAATCGCTCGGCTGACGGAATCACATAACTCATCCCAAGCAGCGCTGTCTTGCCAACCTTCAGCTAAGCACAACTCTTTTCCGGCAAACCACTCAGCAAATATATCTAACTCTCGCTGGATAAACGCCCGGTCAAATGTGTCTAATTCCGCCAAATCAGAGCGTTTAACTGTTTGTAAGTGAACGATTAAATCAAGTGCTTGTCTATAAAGTTGCTGAGCAGAGTCTTGATTAAGCTGATCTTCTAACATGCTAGAGCCAAGATCCTCGATACAGAGAAAGCCGTCATCGAAGTTTGCCGCTAGCACCTTAGGTGCGGCAATACCTTGATCGCATAGCGCTTTAGCCAGCGCAACAAACTGTTGATTTTTTTCTGTGCTGGGCGGTGCATCTACAGCAATCGCTGTTTCACCCGTTTTTAAGGTGAAGCGAAAATAACGTCGAAAGCTGGCGTCACCACTTATCATCGTTAACTGAGGAGGTACAATGTGTAAGGTTTTTGACAGCCATTGCTGTAAAGCAGATTCGCGCACTAAATTACCTATAATTTCTTATACTAATAGCAGCCTTTAAATAGCCGCTCACCAATAAATCCAGTATTATAAGCGGCTAACTTTAACCACAGAATTCATTAAGCACAACGTTGAAGTCTCGCGCTTGGAATTTGTTTATATCAGGGAATGGTTCATATTTATATGTTCGTAACTAAACGGTGCCTGCAAACTTCGCTAGGATTAGCGGCGTTGCTTTCTAGCCTCAGTGCTCACGCAGAAACACCGTTGTCCATGCCACAATGCCGAGCTCATATTCCAGAGCGCATCAAATCCGGTCCCGTAGACCCTCTCGCACCATACACTATTGCGGCTGATGAACTGCATGCAAAGCAGGGCGATAAAGCCAGTTTTACCGGCAATGTTGAGTTTGCTCAAGGGCCTCGTGTACTGAAAGCCGAAAATACTGTGCTTGATGAACAAGCGCAAACCCTTAAAGCTACCGGCGACATTGAATTTCAAGATAATCTAGTGAGTGTAAAAAGCGATACCTTTGACGCAAGTTTGAAGGATCACAAAGCCACACTTAACTCAGCTGAATATCAGCTCTTCGAGCAACAAGGCCGGGGCGAAGCGCATAACCTTACCATCAATGGCGAACAAAACCTTTCACTAGAGGATGCCAGCTACACTGCTTGTCCACCCGATGACAAGAGCTGGGAAATCCGCGCAGAAAAAATTGATATCGATTCAAAAGAACAATGGGCCACCACTAAAAATGCCACCGTAAGGCTATTTGATGTGCCGGTTATGTATTTGCCTTATTTCTCTTATCCCATTGGCGACCAACGGCATAGTGGTTTTTTGTTTCCAACCATCTCTACCTCAACTAAAAATGGTATAGATATCGCCACGCCCTATTACTGGAATATTGCCCCCAACTTAGATGCAACCATTACTCCGCGTTTAATGACACGCCGAGGTTTGCAATTACAAACTGAGTTTAGATATTTGAAAGGGCAAAACAACGGCACCATCAATGCAGAATACTTGGCCAATGACGACGTTATTAATGAAGACCGCTATCTATTTCATTGGGACCATCAAGGCCAATATAAACGCCACTGGCGCTTTAATACCGATTACACTCAAATCAGTGACGATAACTATTTCAATGACTTAGGCGATAAACTCGGCAAAGTGAATGAAAACCAACTATTGCAAACTGGTGATGTGGGTTACCACACCAAAAACTGGTACACCCAATTGTTAGTTCAAGACTTTCAAGTACTAGGCAACACCGAACAACCACACACCTTATTGCCACAACTTACATTCGCGGGCGATTGGGATCTCGACTGGCAAACCCTACAATTTGGTTTTGATACCGAAATCAGTAATTTCACTCATAGTGATAACACTGTTTACACCGCTCAACGTGTTCATTTAGAACCGAGCTTAAGTTTACCTTATGCGGTACCTGCAGGTTTTTTCCAAGCAGACCTCGCTTTAATGCATACCTACTACAACCAAGATAAAGGCAATAGTTCTGAGTACGATTACTTGGCTACGAATGTAAACCGTACCTTGCCTAAGGTGAGTGTTCAGGGTGGCTTAAACTTTGATAGAAAAACTCGCTGGTATGGCGACAACTATACCCAAACACTCGAGCCAGTGATTAAATATTTATATATCCCATATACCAATCAAGATGATATAGGCATATACGATACTGATAACCTGCAACAAGATTATTACGGCCTGTTTCGCGATCAACGCTACAGCGGCTTAGATCGCATTGCTGATGCTAACCAAATTACTTTAGGTGTACATTCACGATTTTTGTCGCCAAGTAACCAAGAAACCTTACGCTTAAGTCTGGGGCAAATTATTTATATCGAGCCCAGCCGCACCACATTGATACCAGGAAGCGAGCCTACTAATAATTCAAGTTCGGCACTCGCGTTCGAAGCCGATGCTAACATTCAACAAGATTGGTACGGGCATACTGGAATACAAATCGATACCTTAGAAGGCCGCATTAACAAAGCCAACGCGGCAGTAGAGTGGCGCCCAGAAATCCAAAAACTGATACAGCTTAATTACCGTTATTCACAAGCCAGTGAAACCATGGTGAGCGATGTAAACCAAATTGGTAGCAAAGTAGCTTGGCCCGTTACCGATAGCATTTCTGCTGTAGGTAGCTATTACCGCGATATGATCTTAGATAGAAGCATCGAAAGCTATCTTGGCGTTCAATACAACTCTTGTTGTTGGGGGATTCGCTTAACTTACCAACGTGGCCTACAAAGCACCTATGTGGATGACTCTTCAGGTGTTGACCGAGTGGGCGAATTTGATACCTCACTACGTCTCGATTTCGAAATTAAAGGGCTTGGCGGTAGTGATACCAGCAGCCGTGAACAAATGTTAGAGGGCGGCAACTTTAAATACGGACAGCCCTTTTACCTCAACAATTAAAACCTTTAGTACAAATATGTTAAAGTAGCCGGCGCTTTGCACGCCGTAATATAGGAACGAAATGAAAAAGTTAATTTTGCTTAGTGTAAGTATGTTAATGCTTAACACTGGGCTGGTTCAGGCTCAAGAACAGTTACTCGACAAAGTCGTAGTGATTGTAAATAACGATGTCATTACAGAAAGTCAGATTGACGAGCTAACCAACAAAGTATTGCGTAATGCTACAGATTCTGGCCAAGAACTTCCTCCAGAGGAAGAGCTACAAGAACAGGTAATGGATCGACTCATCCTTGAAAGCTTACAGCTTCAGCTTGCCGACAGACTTGGCATTAAAATTAGTGATAGCCAATTAGAAAACACCATCGATAACATCATCGCTGGAGAGAAGAAAACTCGTGAGCAATTCTTAGACGATTTAGAAAAACAGAATGTTAGCTATAACCAGTTTCGCGAAGACATTCGAACAGAGATTGTTTTAGGCGAAGTTGGTCGCAGTCAAGTACAGCGCCGAGTGAATGTTTCTGAACAAGAGATTGACGCCTTAATGAAGCTTATAGAAGAGCAAGATAAAGGCACTGTTCGCTATCATGTGGGGCACATTTTGTTGCGCCTTGGTAGCGATGAAACCAATACTCAACAACTTGCAGAAAGCCTAGTGCAACAGTTAAAAGACGGCGAAAACTTTAATCAGTTGGCAATGACTCACTCGCAAGGTCCAAAAGCCTTAGAGGGCGGAGACTGGGGCTGGATGACCATAGAAGAAATGCCGACCTTGTTTGCAGGTGTAGTAAGAAACCAACATCAAGGTTCAGTACTAGGGCCAATTCGTACTGACTCAGGTTTACATATTTTGATGGTACTAGATGCCGAAGGTTTACAAAAAGTGGAAACGCTGGAAGTAAACGCTCGCCACATTCTAATCAAGCCATCAATTATTCTTAGTGACAACAAAGCGCAAAGCTTGCTCGCTGAATTTCGCCAACAATTAATTCTCGGCGAAGTGACCTTTGAAGAGCTGGCTCGTCAATATTCTGAGGACCCAGGTTCAGCGGTACGCGGTGGCGAGCTTGGTTGGTCGGATCCAAGTGTATTCGTACCGGCATTTAGAGATACAGCTAGCCGATTAGAAGTGGGTGAACTCAGCCAGCCATTCCGCTCAACCTTTGGTTGGCACTTGTTAGAGGTTCTCGATAAACGCACCACTGACACCACCAATAAAGCCAGTCAAAACCGCGCTTATCAAATGATCTTCAATCGTAAATTCAACGAAGAAACTCAAGCTTGGCAAGAAGAACTTCGCGAAGAAGCTTATGTAGAAATTTTGGACGGTGAGGCATGAGCCAGCCAGTAGCAAGAATTGCTATAACGCCAGGCGAGCCCGCTGGCATTGGCCCAGATTTAGTACTTGCGATTAGCCAGCGCGATTGGCCAATGGAGCTAGTGGTAGTTGCAGATCCACGTTTACTTAAAGAGCGTGCGGCTAAACTAGGCCTTAATATCACCCTACTTCCTTATCAACCAGAGCAAGCCGCTAAACCACAAGCGGCTGGCACCTTAACCGTTGCTCCAATAGCGATGAGCACGCCAGCAATAGCTGGTAAGCTAGATGAAGCGAACGGTCACTATGTGTTAAATACGCTTAAATTTGCCAGTGATGGCAATATGAATGGGCAGTTTGCCGCAGTGGTCACTGGCCCAGTACACAAAGGCATTATCAATAAAGCCGGCGTGTCGTTTAGTGGCCATACCGAATTCTTCGCTCAGCAATCAGGTACCGCCGATGTCGTGATGATGTTAGCCACCGAAGGGTTACGCGTAGCATTAGCAACCACGCACTTGCCGCTAGCCTATGTAGCTAAAGCAATTACCCATGAACGCTTACATAACATTATTACTATTTTGCACCACGATTTAAAAACCAAGTTTGCGATTAAGCAACCAAAGATTTTTGTTTGTGGGCTGAACCCTCATGCAGGGGAAGATGGGCATCTGGGTCGAGAAGAGCTAGACATTATTATCCCCTTGCTCGAGCAGATGCGCAAAGAACATAATATGAATTTAATTGGCCCTTTACCGGCTGATACCTTATTTCAAGACAAATACTTGGCCGAAGCAGACGCTGTATTGGCGATGTATCACGACCAGGGTTTACCGGTGCTAAAATATAAAGGTTTTGGTAAGTCGGTAAACATTACCCTTGGACTGCCCTTTATTAGAACCTCAGTTGACCACGGAACAGCTTTAGAGCTTGCGGGAACTGGTGAAGCCGATCATGGAAGTATGATTACCGCCATTGAACAAGCCATTGACATGGTGGAGCGAGAGCATGAATAAACAAGTTCACCAGGGACACCGTGCCCGTAAACGTTTTGGTCAAAATTTCTTAAACAACGATTCGGTCATTAGCCAAATTGTGGCCACTATTTACCCACAACCAGGTGAAAACTTGGTAGAGATTGGCCCAGGTCTAGGCGCATTGACAGATCCAGTAGCGAGTACTGCTGGTCACCTGCAAGTTGTAGAGCTAGATAGAGATTTAGCTCAGCGTTTGCGTGAGCATCCAACCTTGGCCGACAAACTCACTATCCATGAAATTGACGCGCTTAAATTTGATTTCATGCAATTGTGTAAACCCGAGCAAAAAATGCGGGTTTTTGGAAACTTGCCTTATAACATTTCTACGCCACTTATTTTCCATTTATTGAGCTTTACCAGTGCCATTTCTGACATGCATTTTATGCTGCAGAAAGAAGTGGTTAAGCGCATGGCCGCAGAGCCAAATTGCAAAGCCTATGGCCGATTAAGTGTAATGACTCAAGTCCAATGTAAGGTGCTACCAGCCTTAGAAGTACCGCCAGAAGCCTTTATGCCTCCGCCTAAAGTTGACTCTGCAGTGGTCCGTTTAGAGCCTTACGAAAGTACCTTGCACCCGCTCAATTCTTTAAGCACCTTAGATAGAGTGTGTAAAGAAGCCTTTAATCAGCGTCGTAAAACTATTCGCAATGCTTTGGGTAATTTACTTACCGTAGAGCACTTAGAAATATTGGGACTTAAGCCAACCCTTCGACCAGAAAATTTAACTATTCAACAGTTTTGTGATATTGCTAATTACATAGATAAAGAACAATTATTGCAGGCTTCAAATAGTGACCAGTAATACTCAAGACTATGATTTAGATATTGAAGTGGAATCGGGTTTTTTACCTGAACACTCAGTACCAGAAAAGCAGCAATTTGCCTTTTTCTACACCATCACCATTCGTAATTGTAGCGCTCACGCGCTGCAATTATTGCGTCGTCATTGGGTGATCACTGACGGTGATGGCAAAGTGAACGAAGTGAAAGGTGATGGCGTAGTTGGCAAACAACCGCACCTAAAACCTGAAAAGCCCTTCTCTTATACCAGTAGTGCAGTATTAGCCACCGAAGTGGGCGTAATGCAAGGCAGTTACACCTTGGTAGATGAGGCAGGTAATGAATTTGAGGCCGAAATTCCTCCTTTTCGATTATCCTTACCCAATAAACTGCACTAGCCGAGGCAAGCCATGGCCACCTATTTTGTTGGGGACATTCAAGGCTGTTTAGATGAACTAAAAGCACTGTTAAATCAGTGTAAGTTCTCCAAGAAAAAAGACCAGCTTTGGCTAGCCGGAGACTTAGTTGCACGAGGCCCTAAATCTTTAGAAACTCTGCGTTTTGTAAAAGAGTTAGGCGACGCAGCGCAAATTGTTCTCGGTAATCATGATCTTCATCTATTGGCCGTAGCAAACGGTATCCATCGCGCGAAACGCCGCGACAAACTGCAAGATTTATTAGATGCACCAGATAAAGATGAGTTACTTGACTGGTTACGCCAGCAACCACTGATTGTTAAACATCCTGAGCACGATGTGGTAATGGTGCATGCGGGTATTTACCCTAAGTGGAAAGTAAGTAAGGCACTGAAACTCGGTAAAGAAGTCCACAAAGAATTGGCTGGAGAGAACTACTTATCACTACTGAAAAGTATGTACAGCAATGAGCCAGCACATTGGAGTGACGAGCTAGTCGGTTACGACCGCTTACGCTATATCATCAATGTTTTCACTCGTATGCGATATTGCTTTCCTGATGCTAGTTTAGACTTTGAATGCAAAGTACCACCTAATAAAAACAATAACCCTAACTTAAAACCGTGGTTCGAATTGCCCGGAAAACACCTTAAACAGACCCATATCGTCTTTGGGCACTGGGCTGCGCTAATGGGTAAAAGTAAGCAAGAATTAGTCTCAGGTTTAGATACAGGCTGTGTATGGGGCAACCATTTATCAATGCTGCGCTGGGAAGACCAGCGCATGTATACTCAAGATTGCTTAACTGGGAATGCCGCCGGCTAAATTAGGCTCTCGCTAAGGTAACAAACTCATAGTCATGAGGATTTTTCTCATCAGCGAGGTGTTTCTCAGAGGAAATGTCAGTCCATTGGTGCTGTTGGTAATCAGGAAAATGAGCATCTCCCTCTACATCTTTATCAATAAAGGTAAGGTAAAGCACATCGGCAAACGCTAAACACTGTTGGTATATGTTAGCCCCACCGATCACCATCACTTCAACTTCTTCTTTAACCGAGTCTAAGGCGGCTTCTACGCTACTAACTACCGTAACACCTTCAATGTTTAAATCTGGATTGCGGCTAATCACAATGTTCAAACGGCCAGGTAAAGGGCGCCCAATTGAGTCGTAGGTTAACCGACCCATTATCACCGGTTTTCCCATCGTTACCGCTTTAAAATGTTTCAAATCGGCGGGTAAGTGCCAAGGCATTTGGTTATCTTTACCAATCACACGCTGTTTTGCCATTGCGGCGATCATTGCTACTTTCACTGCTCTACCTTTTTCTAAAACATCTGTTAAACAATTGGCCTTCCTCGGTATATCACTACCGAAGGTATAGCCAAACCAAAACTCAAGGCCATAAGTATAAACATCGTTCTTAGGCCATTTTCGATAATTGTTGCGAGCAAGGGTTCACTAAAACCATTACTGTATAAGCTAATAATGCCCACCATGGTAGTGAAGGCGTAACTTCCTGGGATCATCGGGATAATGGCCGCCACGGTAAACACCGGCCTAGGAATTAAATAGCGCCTAGACCAATACACTCCTAATAAACCTACACTGGTGGAAGCAACGAGGGTCGCCCATTCCAGAGGAACGCCCCAATAGATGCATAGGGTTCGCAAACTGTGCGCAAAAGCGCCGCCAATGGCGCAAAAACCTAACATGCGTGTTGGTACATTAAACACCATGGCAAACCCCACAGCAGGAACCGCAGAGAATAAGGCATCTTCAAGAAGAAGTTTGATTAAGTCACCCATTCTATAACCACCCACTCACACCGGTAGCCCACATCGACAACGCAATGCCCATCGCTACACCCAAGGTGAGTAATGAAGCAAAAAACCAACGTGAAATCCCCATACTAATGTGCCCTTTTACCATGTCAGACACTGCATTAATGAGTGGAAAACCAGGCACCAGAAGTAACACAGAAGCAGCCATTACCGTTTGCGGTTGATTACCAATATCATAACGTACAGCCAAGCCTGCGATGGTGGTGGCTACAAATGCGGTCATGCCAAAATTCAGAATGGGGTTATGGTGTCGGTGTGCCATTTCTTGGCGAAATGTCATGGCCACTGCAGAGGCAATAAAGGTCATGCCAAATACTGACCAATCCCCTCCGAACAAGTGACTAAAGCACGCACACGACAAGCCAATCATAAACACCACTAACCAGCGGTTATGTTTATAAGGCTGCAAGCGCTCGAGGCGCTTTACCACATCGGCCTCATCCAGTAACTGCTTCTCGGCCATAATGGTAATACGCTGCACTTCACACACCATATGCATGTTAATACCACGATCGTAAACCCTGCGCGTAGTAGTAATACAGCGCCCTTGGCACAAACCCGTCAGTATTAAAGCGTTTGCAGTAATGGCCAGCTCTACGCTGTCTAAACCCAGCGCTTTGCCTAAACGCACCGTTGTTTCTTCAATGAGTTTACTTTCTGCGCCATGCTGCTGCATGATGCGACCAGCCTGCACCGCTACACGGCAGATACTAGTTTGCTGTTCTAAAGAGAGTTTACGAACCGGAGCCTGAACAGGCTCCGGAGAATGTCTAAACGAGCGTAACATTTAACGATCCAAGTAATACTACCACTGTAAGTAGCCTACTATGGTTGGTAAATAATCTCTACACCATGATCGTCATCATCATCGTCCCAATCATCATCTTCGTCATCCCAGTCCTCTTGATTGGCCTGATCGATTTGCTGCTGATGATAGTCATCCCATTGGAATTTCACTTCTTCTCGTTCTGCGATTTCTTCTTCAACCACAGGCAGCGTTTCAATGAACTGTCCAATGGCCTTACAAATATCTTTAGTGCCACTATTTTCAAGCGCAGAAATAGAGAAAACTTCACCTTGCCAATCTAGTGCTTCAATCACCTGCTGGCGGATTTCTTCTGCTTCATCTTCAAGCACCAAGTCCACTTTGTTAAATACCAACCAACGAGGCTTTTCAAACAGTTTTTCACTGTATTGCTCTAGTTCATTGATGATAGTCACTGCGTTTTCTGCAGGGTCACTGCCGTCTGCAGGTAATACATCCACAAGGTGCAATAACACTCGGCAACGCTCCAAGTGTTTTAAGAAACGAACACCTAGTCCAGCTCCGTCAGCAGCGCCTTCAATCAAACCAGGGATATCAGCAATAACAAACCCGCGGTTCTCAGATTGACGAACAACACCAAGGTTTGGAATTAAGGTGGTAAAAGGGTAATCAGCTACTTTAGGCTTAGCCGCAGAAACACTGCGAATAAAAGTCGACTTACCCGCATTAGGTAAGCCTAACATACCTACGTCTGCAAGTAGCAAAAGCTCTAACTGAAGCTGTCTTACTTCACCTGGCGTGCCGTTAGACTTACGACGAGGAGCTCGGTTAGTACTGCTCTTAAAACGGGTATTACCTAAGCCGTGAAAACCACCTTTTGCTACGAGTAAACGCTGCTTATGCTGGGTTAAATCACCCAACAACTCGCCAGTGTCTCGGTCGCGTGCTCGAGTACCAACGGGAACCGGTAACTCTAAGTCTTCACCGCGTCTTCCGGTACAGTTCGAGCCTTGGCCATTTTCGCCACGTTCCGCTTTATGGAAACGTTCGAAACGGTAGTCAATTAGCGTGTTCAGGTTTTCATCAGCGACCAAATAAACACTGCCGCCATCACCACCGTCGCCACCATCTGGGCCGCCACGAGGGACATATTTTTCACGGCGAAAGCTAATGGTGCCATTACCACCATCACCCGCATCAACTTTAATTACCGCTTCATCTACAAATTTCATTTTCTACTCCAGCATTATCGCTTAACTATAATGCACCACATCTATTAAGTAATAGAAATAGTGGCTTCTTGGAAAAAAAAAGCCCCGCTAGTAGCGGGGCTTTTTAAAGATCTAGTTGGAAGTTTATTCAGCTACGATGCTAACAAACTTACGGCTTTTAGGACCTTTTACTTCAAACTTCACTTTGCCTTCGGCAGTTGCGAAAAGAGTATGGTCTTTACCGATACCAACGTTTGAGCCCGCGTGGAACTTAGTACCACGTTGACGAACAATAATGCTACCCGCTAATACAGACTCGCCACCGAAACGCTTAACACCTAGGCGTTTGCTTTCCGAATCGCGACCGTTACGAGTACTACCACCAGCCTTTTTATGTGCCATGAGTATATTCCTCTAAATTAACCGTTAATGCCTGTAATGCGAACTTCAGTGAACCACTGACGGTGGCCCTGTTGCTTACGTGAATGCTTACGACGACGGAACTTAACGATTTTAACTTTATCGCCACGACCATGAGAAACAACTTCTGCTGTTACTTTGGTACCATCTACATAAGGTGCGCCTACTTGAACATCTTCGCCATTCGCAACTAGTAATACGTTATCAAATTCAACTGTTTCACCAGTCTCAACGTCTAGTTTCTCAAGGCGAAGTGTTTGACCTTCGGCCACACGGTGCTGTTTACCACCACTTTGGATAACCGCGTACATTTTCTTCAAACTCCGCTGTACACCTAGTATTTCAAGGTGTCTATAATTCTTAACAATGACGGCGGATTCTACGGAAAAAGATCCCTTCTAGCAAGGGGAAAATTGAAAAAGTTTAAAAATCACGCAAGCCTAAGAATTTTAGCCAGCGAAAGCTGCGTAAACACGGGAATTGAGATACTATTGCAACATTAAATTATCAAAATAAATTGCTGAATCATCGGCATTAACCTCTAATAAGATACTATGCAATTGGATGCGATAAAAAAGCTGTCTGATCAAGACATGTCTGCAGTAAACGAGTTGATCTTTAAAGAGCTCGAGTCAGATGTTGCTCTCATTAACCAAATCTCTTTCTATATCGTAAATAGCGGCGGTAAACGAATCCGTCCTTTATTGACGGTATTGACTGCTAGAGCCTTAGGTTACCAACAACAGCAACACGTAAAGCTAGCCGCTATCATTGAGTTTATCCATACCTCTACCTTGTTACACGACGATGTAGTGGATGAATCCGAGTTGCGCCGCGGCAAAGATACTGCGAATGCACGATTTGGTAATGCGGCCAGCGTGTTGGTTGGCGACTTTCTCTATTCTCGCTCCTTTCAGCTAATGACCCAACTGCAAAACCTCAAAGTAATGGACATTCTGGCTGACGCTACCAATGTCATTGCTGAAGGCGAAGTTTTACAGTTAATCAACTGTAACGACCCCGACACGGACGAGGCACGTTACTTTGAAGTCATCTACTGTAAAACGGCAAAACTGTTTGAAGCAGCCACGCGTTTAGCCGCTGTGATCGGAGAACAGAGCCCTGAGGTAGAACTCGCCATGCAAGACTATGGCAAGTACTTAGGGACAGCCTTCCAAATAATGGATGATGTTCTCGATTACGTGGCAGACCAAGCGGAAATGGGCAAGAACGTGGGTGATGACCTTGCAGAAGGCAAACCCACCCTTCCGCTTATTTATGCAATGGATAAGGCTGAGCCAGCCGATAAAGCAGTGATCGCCGATGCCATCACTCAAGGTGGTTCACGCGATCAGCTAGAGACAATATTGGCCATTTTAGACAAAACCCAAGCCCTAGAGTACTGCAGAGCTCGCGCTGCTGAAGAAGCGCAAAAAGCGATTGATGCCTTGAGCATCATCGAAGATAGCGAGTATAAGCAAGCCTTAATGAGTTTAGCCAATATTGCCGCAGACCGCGCCGCTTAAACTAAAATAGCTAGACACAAAAAAGGCTGCCGATGGCAGCCTTTTTTATTGCTCTCGATTAACTACGCAAATGGATGGCGTAAAATAATCGTTTCAACACGGTCAGGCCCTGTTGAAATAATATCAACCGGCACTTCTAACAGTTCTTCGATACGTGCAATATAGTTTAACGCAGCTTGTGGCAATTGCTCACGAGTGGTTACACCAAAGGTGTTTTCAGACCAGCCAGGCATTGATTCATACACTGGTTCAGCAACTTCGTAGCCTTCAGCAGCCATTGGCGGTACGCGAAGCTCTTTGCCATCAGGCATTCTGTAAGCAGTACAGATTTTAAGCTCTTCTAAACCATCTAGAACATCTAATTTAGTTAGGCATAAACCAGATAAACTATTGATTTGTACAGCACGACGCATAGTTACCGCATCCAACCAACCACAACGGCGCTTACGGCCAGTTGTTGCACCAAACTCATGACCTTTAACACCTAGGTGTTGGCCAATATCATCGTCTAGCTCGGTAGGGAATGGACCTGAACCTACACGCGTTGTATAAGCCTTGGTAATGCCTAATACGTAATCTAAGTGGCAAGGACCAAACCCGCTACCTGTCGCAACACCACCAGCAGTAGTATTAGACGAGGTTACAAACGGATAAGTACCGTGGTCAATATCAAGCAAGGTACCTTGAGCACCTTCAAACATGATTGAATCACCGCGGCGGCGCGCCTGATCAAGCATATCAGTAACATCAGTTACCATAGCTGTAATCACTGGTGCCATTTTAGTCATTTGCTCAAGCACTTCGGCATAACTTACGCTTGGTGCGTCATAGTAATGATTAAGTTGGAAGTTATGGTATTCCATCACTTCTTTTAGCTTGGTAGCAAATTGCTCCATGTCGAACAAATCACCGATGCGTAAACCGCGACGAGCAACTTTATCTTCATAAGCAGGGCCAATACCACGACCAGTAGTACCAATTGCGTTTTTGCCTCGCGCTTTTTCACGCGCCATGTCTAAGGCAACATGGTAAGGCAAAATAAGAGGACAAGCTTCACTGATTACCAGGCGTTCTTTTACCGGAACGCCACGCTCTTCGAGCATAGCCATTTCTTTAAATAGCGCATCAGGAGCCAGTACTACGCCATTACCAATAACACAGGTAACGTTGTCGCGAAGAACACCAGATGGTATTAAGTGGAGGACGGTTTTTTCGCCGTCAATAACTAAGGTGTGACCAGCATTGTGACCGCCTTGATAGCGAACCACATAGCTTGATTTGTCGGTAAGTAAGTCAACGATCTTACCTTTGCCTTCGTCTCCCCATTGGGAGCCAAGGATCACTACGTTCTTTCCCATTGTCTTTTGTCGTCTCAGTTAAAAAGCGATTCTAGCAGAAATCGGACAGTCAAGGGGTGCAAGTTATACCGATTTTCTATGCCAAGGTCAAAGATTAATCACATAGAAGAGTATAATAGAAACACCCACCAAGCTAAGACCAATCTGCCTAATATTGCTCGCTGGCATTGCTGAAATTAATTTTAGTAGGCGTTTCCAGCGCTTAGGAAATAACAAAGGCCCTAAGCCTTCCATTAGGCATACTAGAGCCAGCGCTAATAAAATTGAATCAGTCATAAAAAAGCCCAGTATAAAACTGGGCCCTCAGTGTTATGGTTTCGCAGGTTCTTTCATATAACGGAAGAATTCGCTGTCTGGTTCTAATACCATTACGTCTCCGCCATTATCAAAACTGGTGCGATAAGCCATTAAACTACGCCAGAACTTATAGAACTCAGGGTTCTTAGTAAACGCGTCAGCATAAACTTTAGCAGCGGTAGCATCACCTTCACCACGCATTTCACGTCCACGCTTATCAGCATCAGCCAATAACACGTTTACGCGACGGTCAACATTGGCACGAATGATTTCGGCTTGCTCTTGACCTTGCGAACGGTGCTCTTTAGCAACCGCTAAACGCTCTGCTCGCATACGTTGGTAAATACTACTACTTACCTCGTCTGGTAAGTTTATTTGCTTAATACGTACGTCGGTAACTTCAATACCTATCTCTGAAGAACGCGCCATACGTTTTAAAGCATCTTCCATTACTTGACCACGTTCACCAGAAACGATGTCGCGAATAGTACGCGCACCAATCTCGCTACGCAGACCGTTATTGATTTTACGTTTTAATAGTGATTCAGCTTGAATAACCGAACCACCAGTCGATAGGTAGAATTGAGAAAAGTCTGCAATTCGCCATTTTACGTAAGAATCAATGATTAAGTCTTTTTTCTCAGAGGTTACAAAGCGGTCTGCATTCCCATCAAGGGTTTGAATACGCGCATCCAAAGTACGTACAGAATCAATAAACGGTACTTTAAATTGCAAGCCTGGTGAATAAACCTTGGTATCACCTTCAGCGGTACGTTTTACTTTACCAAACTGAATAACAATCCCGCGCTCACCTTCTTGAACCACAAATATCGAAGAGTAGCCCACTAACAAGGCTAAAATCACGCCAAAAATAGCTAACTGTTTCATGGCTTAGTTTCTCCCCGAAGTAGTGCGTTCACTGCTTCTAATATTAGAAGATGAAGGACGAGAAGGAATTGAACTGGCTGGTTCAGAACTAATCGTTGAAGACTTGCTGCTAGAGCTAGACTTGCGCTGATTAGGCTGTTGACCCTGGTCCATTAACTTATCGATAGGTAAATACAACATGTTGCTGTTGTTTGACGCATCAATCAACACCTTGTTCGACTTACCATAAATTTCTTCCATCGTTTCTAAATACAAACGGTGGCGAGTTACGTCTGGTGCAGACTCATATTCAGGCAGTAACAGTTCAAAACGTGCCACTTCACCCTGCGCTCTTAACACAATCTGCTCTTGGTAACCTTGAGCTTCCTGCTCAATACGCTGAACTCGACCACGAGCTCGTGGTTCAATTTCACGTTGATAAGCTTCAGCTTCACGAATGAAACGTTGCTCATCTTCTTGGGCAGAAATCGCGTCATCAAAGGCATCTTTTACTTCTTCCGGCGGGCGAGCCGGTAGGAAGTTAACGTCAACCACTTCGATACCTAAATTGTAAGGTTCGATGATCTTATTCAGTAACTCTTCGGTTTCGCTTCTCACTACTTCACGACCGGTTGTTAAAATGTCATCCATCGTTGTATGACCAATAACATAACGCAATGCGCTGTCGGTAGCTTGCGCCAAACTGTCATCTGGTGCAGTTACGCTAAATAAGTAGTTATGCGGTTGAATAACCTTATATTGAACATCCATTTCAACGCGAACTACGTTCTCGTCTTCAGTCAACATAAAGCCCGATGCAGGCAATGAACGAATTGCCTCTACATCTACCGGAATAACTTCTTGAACAAAGGTAGCTTTCCAATTAAGACCAGGTCCAACAGGACCCGCTTCCGCATCGTACTTACCAAAAGTAAGCTTAACGCCTTGTTCAGCTTCTTTAATGGTGTAGAAACCACTTGCTACCCAAATAACGGCCAAGATCACTAGCACAACAGCAATACCAAAGCCGCTAACACCGCCGCCACCGCCAACTGATGGTTTCTTGCCGCCGCCAAAGATACCGCCAAACTTACGAGTAAGTTTGGTGATCACTTCATCTAAATCAGGGGGACCCTGATTTCCATTTTTATTGTTATTGCCCCAAGGGTCACGGTCACCGCCGCCACCTTTGTTGCCAGGCTCATTCCAGGCCATCTGTGTCTCCAGAAGTTAAAGTTAATGCCTACTCACATTGAGCAATAAAACTTTCTAAATTATGGTCAAATTGCTTATCCAACCGCTGCCAAGCAATAGCATCTAATCGAATATCAACAACGATATTTCCTTCATCGTCTAAGCGTTCACCTGCTACGCAGTCTAACTGATATAGACGACTACGCAAGCGACCTTCGCTTGGTGGTAAACGCAAAGTGTGGTTAACCATTTCACCAACTAAACGTTCGCTGATTGCCTTGTATAAAAGTGGCAACCCTTCTCCCGTTAACGCTGATACCCACACTTTTTGGGGTAAACCTTCTTCATCACGCTCTATGCGTGGTGCCATATCGGGATGCTGGTCAACTTTGTTGAATACCTGCAAAAATGGGATTTCTCCCGCACCGATCTCTTCTAATACTACCTCAACCTGTTCGATATTCTCAGCCATTCTTTCATCACTACAATCAATCACATGTAATAATAGTTGAGCTTCTCTTGTTTCGGTTAAAGTCGCTTTAAATGCTGCGACTAAATCATGAGGAAGGTGGCGAATAAAGCCTACCGTATCAGCAAGAATTACCTTGCCTACGTCCTCAATGTCTATTTTTCTTAAGGTTGGGTCCAACGTTGCAAACAATTGGTCAGCAGCATATACCTTGGATTCGGTGATTTGATTAAACAATGTGGATTTACCCGCATTGGTATAACCCGCTAACGAAACCGTGGGTAATTCTGCGCGCTGCCTGGCTCTGCGCCCTTGCTCTCGCTGTTTACCTACTTTCTCTAAACGCTGTTGAATTTGTTTAATACGCGCCCGAAGTAAACGGCGATCTGTTTCTAGTTGCGTTTCACCTGGCCCACGTAAGCCAATCCCACCTTTTTGTCTTTCTAGGTGAGTCCAGCCGCGAATCAGTCGAGATGACATATGCCGTAACTGCGCCAGTTCTACCTGTAACTTACCTTCGTGGGTACGTGCGCGTTGAGCAAATATGTCTAATATGAGGGTTGTACGATCAAGTACCCGAGCCTCACAGAGCATTTCTAGATTTCGCTCTTGTGCTGGCGATAAAGCGTGATTAAAAATAATCACATCCGCTTGGGCACTTTTAACACATTCGGCAATTTCTTCAGCTTTACCCGCACCCACAAAATATTTGGGATGAGGGGAAACTCGGCTACCGGTGATGGTAGCAACTGCGTTAACGCCTGCAGAACTGACTAACATCTTCAGTTCTTGCAGGTCTTCTCGCTCATCTTCGTCATTAAAGTTTACATGGACTAAGATGGCTTGTTCACCTGCTTCATAACGGTCAAACAAGCTTTTCTACTCCTTGGTAGTCACCAAGGCTAAGGTGCCTTCGCAATATTCTACTCTTCGGTTTTGGTTTCGCCAGGTACTGGGGTGTGGTGTGGAACAGCGCGCGCTGGAACCACAGTAGAGATAGCATGTTTATATACCATCTGGCTGACAGTGTTTTTCAACAAGATTACAAACTGATCAAATGATTCAACTTGGCCTTGCAACTTAATACCGTTTACTAAATAAATTGAAACGGGAATGCGTTCACGTCGTAACGCATTCAAAAATGGGTCTTGTAATGATTGCCCCTTCGCCATGTTATTGTTCCTTTTTTCTTATTAATTAATTGGCACAGATCAAATTCGATTATATACCACTAAGTTGGAGCCTTATAGCGACATTTTCAAGTATCACTTAGCGATTTAGTAATAATTTTGTTGTTTTCCGGGTTTGCGCTTTCTAACCAGGTCAACGATGACCACGATTTTAACCAGTTCATTTGCTTCTTGGCTAACTGCCTGGTGGCTACAACGCCGCGAAAAACCATTTCATCGTAATCTATTTCACCACTGAGGTATTGCCACATTTGGCGATACCCAACGCTACGCATTGAGGGTAAGCTTAAATCCAAATCTCCTCTTTGCATCAGCGCTTTGACCTCAGCTTCGAAACCAAGTTCAAGCATTATTGTAAATCGTTGTTCAATGAGACTGTGCAACTGCGCTTTTTCTTTCGGCACAATAGCAAATTGATGCACTTTAAATGGCAATTCAGGCAGTGGCTGCTGATTAATCTCGGTTAAAGATTTCCCCCTCAGTCGGTAAACTTCAATTGCGCGCAGCAAACGTTGGTGATCATTAACGCTAATTCTGGCCGCACTTACTGGGTCAAAACCTGCTAGTTGCTGATGCAAAAGCTCCCAAGAGCCTAATGCAGCTTCTTGTTGAATTTGTTCGCGTAACAACGGATTTGCTTCAGGTAAATCAGCAATGCCTTCCACTAGAGCTTTAAAATACAACATGGTTCCCCCCACCAATAAGGGGATGTTACCGCGCTGATGAATCTCACTGATTTTTGCTAACGCATCTTTACGAAAGTCTGCTGCAGAATACACCGCAGTAGGGTCGCAAATATCAATTAAAGCATGAGGCGCCAAGGCTTGCTCTTTTGCAGTTGGTTTAGCGGTGCCAATATCCATTCCACGATAGATTAGCGCGGAATCGACACTGATTAACTCAAAACCTTGTTGTTGATGAAGCTCAATAGCTAGCGCGGTTTTGCCCGACGCCGTTGGCCCCATCAACGTAACAACCGGTAATGTATTACTCATTGGCAAACCCCGCGATACAAGGAGATAAATCCACTAGTCGCCAAAATGTACTCGGTAGCTCATCGGCATAAATCTGTTGTAAGCCCTGACAACACTCTACTGCCTGCTGCCAAGCAAAATCATTAGGTTTGTTTTGCAGTTTGATCAAACCACTTAACAAAGCCTCTGGTTGTTGCCATTCGCTATCAGGTAATTGGCTCATCGCCAACAACAAGCTAGGTATCAACAAGGCAAAATCCACTTTTCTGAATAGCTTGGGTACTTGAGCAACAATTAGCTGTTGCTTGTTTACTAAGTTAAAACTAAAACCTAAACGACGCAGTGAATCGTTTTGTTGTTTAACTAAATTGAGTAAATCTGGCTCAATATTTAGCTTTAGTGGCAATAACAGCGGAACACTATCTAAACCTTGCTGCCATTGCTCTAACGCCTGCTTAAACGCTAAATGCTGCTGGCTTGCCCACACATCAATCATCACAAGTTGCTGTTGGTGGCGAGCCAATAAGTAGCCATTAGCTTCTAAATGCAGCGGGTATAGTACTGACTCAGCCGCAGGCTTTACAGCCGGTGAAGCTGAGTTGGATGTAAAACTAGCGCTGGTATTTAGCCATTGATTGTTCGCATTTAGCTCTTGAACGCTAGGCGGCTCTGCACGATGTAAATTAGATTGGTAAGCATGACGATTATCTCCGCCCGTGCTGACACTTGTTGGTGACGACGCCCGTGGAGCGGGTGTTGCGGTGTAGCCATGAGAAACACTTGGCGTAGAAAAATCATTATCACTTGTTTCATTCGTCCAGTGAGAATATAGCTCTGCGGTTTGATTGGCTTGAGGAATTTTGCTTAAGGCCGATCCCAATACTTGAACAATATAGTCATGCACCAAACGAGCTTGATGAAATCGCACTTCGTGCTTAGCGGGATGAACATTTACATCGACTTGGTCTAAAGGCAGCTCTAAATACAAAACATAACAAGCATGCTGGTCATCACCCAGATACGGCGCGAAAGCTTGGCGAATTGCGTGTTGTAGTAGCTTGTCACGCATCATTCGACCATTTACATAAAAGTACTGCTGGTCGTTTTGGGCGCGAGCCACTTCAGGTAAACCCAACCAGCCATGTAAACGTAGCTGATCATGTTGATTGTCTAGATGCAAACAATGGTGAGTAAATGGCACACCCAAAACAGTACTTACTCGCTTTAACTGCTTATAGAGCTCTTTAGAAATACGGTATTGGCGAATCAATTTACCATTGTGTTTTAAGCTTACCGCCACATCAAAACGGCTCAAGGCTAAGCGCTTTAACAACTCATCGATATGAGAAAATTCGGTCTTTTCGGTGCGCAAAAACTTACGTCGTGCGGGCGTATTAAAAAACAAGTCTAATACTTCTACAGAACTGCCCACCGGGTGAGCACAGGGCTGCAAGCTTACCTGCATGTCTCGACCGGCAGCTTGCGCCTGCCAAGCCTGTTCTTGCTCTAAAGTGCGCGAACTTAAACTCAAGCGCGATACCGAGCTAATACTGGCTAGCGCTTCACCACGAAAACCTAGCGTTGCAATGGCACTTAAATCATCAAGGCTGTCTATTTTACTGGTAGCGTGACGACTTAATGCAAGACTTAACTCGTCTTTTACAATGCCTGAACCGTTGTCTCGAATAAGAATGCGTTTAGCGCCGCCTTTATCTATTTCTATATCGATACGAGTGGCACCGGCATCCAAGCAGTTTTCAATCAGCTCTTTAACCACTGACGCCGGGCGCTCAACCACTTCACCTGCGGCTATTTGGTTAGCCAACTGCGCGGGCAGTATTTGAATAGCCATTTAACTGTTAGGAATGGTCAGCACTTGACCAACTTTTAAAGTATTAGAAGATAGTTTATTGGCTTTTTTCAAGCCTGCCACACTGGTGTTGTAACGTGCAGCTAATACCGACAAAGACTCACCTTTTTTCACGGTGTGTTTTCTCACCCCGTAGGTTTGCGCATACAGCGTCCCGGCAAGAGGCTTGGCACGGTAATGGGCTTTAATACCTTTAACCACGGCTTTAGCAATGCGCTCTTGATGATTGCCAGTTTTAAGCAGCTTCTCTTCGTTATGGTTGGTAATAAAGCCAGCCTCTACCAAGATAGAAGGAATATCAGGAGACTTAAGCACCGCTAAGCTTGCATGTTCAGGGCGCTTCTTATGCAAACTAGTTACCTTACCCAGCTCACTCAATACTTTTTTGGCCACCTCGTAGGCGGTATTCATCGAGTAGTCCATCTGCATATCAATTAATGCAAAGTTAAGGTGGGCATCATTTTCTACACTGCCCATTACCTCGCCTACTCCGCCTAGCAAATCTGACTCAGCTTCGTGATCTTCTAAATGTCGGCCTACTTCACTTTTAGCTCGGCGAGTAGACACCACCCAAACAGACGCGCCTTTAGGTTGTGAAGAGGTAAAGCCATCAGCATGAATAGAGACTAAAAAGTCTGCTTTATTTTTGCGGGCAATTTGCGAGCGTTTATTCAGATTAACAAAGTAATCGCCTTCGCGAACTAACACCGCTTTTAGGCCTTTTTCTTGATTAATCAAACGCTGAGCGCGCTTAGCAATCGCTAAAGTAATGTTTTTCTCGTAGGTTCTACGGTTACCAATAGCACCAGGGTCTTCGCCACCATGGCCTGCATCAATCGCAATAATGATGTCCCTATTTCCCGCTAACTGCTGTTGGTTTTTCGCTTTGGATATTTGCTGCTGTTTTTTCTTGGTTTGAGCTGTACCTACTTTGTCTGGTAAATCAATCACTAAGCGGTGGCCGTAGTTGCCGGTAGGTTTTAACGCAAAGATAGTAGGGTTAACCGCCTGACTAAGCTCAATGACTAAACGGTAATCACCTTTCGCCTTTGGAGTACTGGCTCGAATTTTATTAACCAATGAGCCCGATAATTCTACCTTACTTAGCTCAGCCAGCATTTTGCTGTTTTCTAAATCCAGTACCAAACGATTCGGCGTGGTGAGGTTGAAGTGTTTAAATTCAGGAGCGCCCGACAAGTCTAATACAATACGCGTATTATCCGGGCTGCTCCACACTCGTACCCCAGATACATTTGCATTAGCCATCGCTAAGCCGCATACAAAATACAAAAATAAGCCCATCCAAGGGCTCAATTTAAGGCTATGCACCATGTTTACTTAACCACTCCACAATCTCTATTCCTTGCTCACTAAAAGCTTTTACTACGGCGCTGCGTTGCTCTCCGCGGTAGACCAGCTCAACCTGCAAATCTGCCTCAGGCAAAAAGCCTTGTCCTTTTTCTGGCCACTCCACCAAACATAGACAGTCGTCGGCAAAATAATCTCGAATGCCAATAAACTCTAACTCTTCAGGGTCGGCCAAGCGATACAAATCAAAGTGATTAACCCGCCAAGTATCTAGTTGATAAGGTTCCACCAAAGTGTAAGTGGGACTTTTCACCTTACCTTTGTGCCCTTTTCCTTGAATAAAACCTCGAGTAAGGGTGGTTTTACCCGCGCCAAGCTCGCCCTCTAAGTAAATAACACTTGCTTTCTGGCAGGCTTTTGCCAGTAACTCACCTAAAGCAACGGTTGCATCTGCGTCGTTTAGTTCAATTTGCCACGTTTTCATTACAGTTCTGGATTCACTAATTGTCTTATATAAGGCATCAAGTCTGAGGCTAACATGCCTCTCTCGCCTTGCGCTGCGGCTAGATCTCCAGCCATTCCATGAATACTCACCCCAAGGCAGGCGATATCAAATAACGAATGCTGCACTGCAAATTGGGCCATTAAGCCGCCGATTATACCAGACAAAACATCTCCCATCCCACCAGATGCCATGCCTGGATTACCAACATTACAAATTTTTACTTTGCCGTCATTCCCAGCAATGATGGTTCCAGCACCTTTAAGCACACAAACGCCGCCAAAAGCTTGCTGGATATGGCGTGCAGCTGCAATTCTATCACCCTCAATATCTTCCACAGAGCAAGCTAACAGTCTCGCAGCTTCACCAGGGTGTGGAGTCAAAACCCAATCATTTCGACGCAGCGGCGCTAGTGCTAAAAGATTAAGCCCGTCGGCATCAACCAAACAATGTACAGTTTGCTTAAAGGTTTCAGTTAGCAGCAATTTTGCCCATTGATCTTGGCCGAGCCCTGGGCCTATCACGACACAGCGGGCTGGCTTCAGTGATTCAGCCAACGGCTTTGTGTGTTCAAGCCCTATACCCGCTACCATTAATTCAGGGCGACCAGCGCTAACGACTGGTGAATTATCAGGGTGAGTGAATACATTGACCAAACCAGCACCGGCTCGCAAGCTGGCTTCGGCGGCCATGCGAATAGCCCCTGGCATGCCTTTTTTTCCGCCCACCACAGCCAACTGGCCAAATTGTCCTTTATGTGCTGTTTTAGAACGGCGCTGCAGCATTTGAGTTAATTCGCTCACCTCAACCCGCGAAACATCACTTACATTATATTTATCAAATTGTTGGTCAATGCCCAAACCAGCAAATACCAACTCACCGACATATTCCGCTGCATGGCCGGTAAACAAACCTTGTTTGGCGGCAATAAAGGTAATGGTGGCATTCGCTTTAATAACTGCGCCTAAGTTGCGACCAGTATTGGCACACAAACCTGAGGGTAAATCTAAACTCAACACTGGCGCTGTAGCGAGGTTAACCTTGGCAAATAAGTCACATAAAGGCTGGCGAAGCGAGCCAGTGATACCGGTACCTAACACACCATCAATAATCACATCGCACTGCCAGTCAAGCTCATCCAATGTCTCAAGCTTACCGCCAGCAGTTACCCAAGCTTCTTTTGCCGCACCAGCTTCACTGGGCTTGCCTGTTGTGCTACCAAGATCAATCACTTGAACTTGCTGACCAGACTGTTTCGCTAAACGAGCAACTACGTAAGCATCGCCACCATTGTTGCCGCCACCCGCTAAAACCAATAGTTTTTGCGCACCTGGCCAAGCACTCTGCAAATAATCAAAAGCGGCTTGTCCAGCCCGCTCCATCAGCAGTGACAAGCTGATACCTAACTTATCGGCAATCACGGCCTCTTGGCTTTTCACTACTTCGGCGCGCCATAAAGTCTGTGGTAAACTGTAAGAAAATAAATCGTGCTTTTGAGCCATGCCCATACCAACCGAAATTGACCTAAAACAGCTTGTTCAACATATCAAGCTGACAGCTAAATCGCTAGGTTTTCAACAGATCGGCATAACAGATGTGGATCTTAGTCAACATCATCAATCTGTGGAGCAATGGCTAGCTAAAGACTACCACGGCGAAATGGACTATCTGGCGCGAAACCTTGAGTTACGTAAACACCCCGAACTATTACACGAAGGCACTCAACGAATTATTTCTGTGCGCATGGATTACTTGCCCGAAGATGCCAAATTTGCCCAAAGCCTAAGTAACACCGAACAAGCCTACATAAGCCGTTATGCATTGGGCCGCGACTATCACAAGCTAATGCGAAAACGCCTGAACCACCTAGGTAAAGCGATTAATGATTACTGTGAACAGCAGCTAAATATGCGTCCTTTTGTGGACTCTGCGCCAGTAATGGAACGCCAGTTAGCCAGCAAAGCAGGATTGGGTTGGACCGGTAAACACACCTTGGTGATTAATCAAGATGCGGGCTCTTGGTTTTTCTTAGGTGAGCTATTTGTAGATTTACCGCTGCCCATTGACCAACCAGTTAAAGAGCAGTGCGGAGATTGCGTAGCCTGTATCACCATTTGCCCAACTCAAGCGATTGTTGAGCCATATCAAGTAGACGCGCGTCGCTGTATTTCTTACCTCACCATCGAATACGATGGTGTGATAGACGAAGAACTGCGCCCCCTGATGGGCAATCGTATTTATGGTTGCGACGACTGCCAATTGGCCTGCCCTTGGAACCGTTACGCACAACTAACCCAAGAAGCCGACTTTGCTGCCCGCGAACAGCTCGACCAACCAACGCTATTACAACTTTTTGCATGGACAGAAACAGAGTTTCTTAAGAAAACCGAAGGCTCCCCCATTCGTCGTATTGGCCACCAGCAATGGTTGCGAAACATAGCCATTGCCTTAGGTAATGCCAGTTACTCAGAACAAGCCATTCAAGACTTACAGTCAAAACAAGATGTTAGCGACGTTGTACAAGAGCATATTGATTGGGCCATTAAGCAACAATTGGCCAAAGCCAGCAAAGCTTCACGAAAAACCGCACGTTTGATCCGTATTATAGAAAAAGGATTAACTCGAGATGCTTAATGCCCTGAGCCATTAAGTTCTGTTACACTTTTTTAGAATAAAATAATGGGAAGCAGCTCATGCACTTACTTGGCGTTGATATAGGTGGCACAGGCATTAAGGCCGCCATCGTTGATTCAAATACGGGTCAGTTGATTAGTGAACGACACCGCATCGCAACACCACAACCAGCCACTCCTCAGGCGGTTGCCACCTGCTTAAAAGAAATGGTTGAGCACTTTGCCTGGCAAGGGCCTATTGGCTGCGGCTTCCCAGCTACGGTGAGTCATGGCGTGGCGCAAACCGCTTCTAACATCGATAAAAGCTGGATTGGTACCAATGTTGAAGCCTTGTTTTCAGAGTATACCGATTGCCCCTGCTATGTGGTAAACGACGCAGACGCCGCAGGCATGGCTGAAATGGCGTTTGGTGCGGGTGTAAATCATCAAGGTGTGGTGGCCATTATTACCGTAGGTACCGGCTTAGGCAGCGCCGTTTTTGTCAATGGCGAGCTATTACCTAATACCGAATTTGGCCATATTATTCTTGAGGGAAAAGTGGCTGAGCATTATGCCAGTGCCCGAGTGCGAGAAACCGAAGAGCTTAGCTGGAAAAAGTGGGGCAAGCGCTTCAACTTATATTTACAGCGCTTAGAGTTTTTAATGTCGCCCGATTGTTTCATTATTGGCGGTGGAGCCAGCAAAAAGTTTGATAAGTACTCAGAGCAACTGGCCCTTAAAGCGGAAGCTCTGCCAGCTCAAGGATTAAACCAAGCAGGCATTGTAGGCGCGGCCATGTACGCGCAGCATCAATGTTAACTATTTAAGAATGTCTCCACTTAAATAGGCCTTACGCAAAGGTTCATCAAAGCGCTCTATACTATATCGCAGCAACTCTCGAGGCAGTTGATTGAGATGTTGCTGCAAAAATCTTTCAACAGCATGTTGATTCCGTTTGGCTAACTCTCGCAGCATCCAGCCCACCGCTTTATGCATTAATGGATGGTAATGAGTGCAAAAGCGTTCGGCTAAAGATAACGTCAGCTGGCTGTCATTTTGTCGAATGTAATAAAAACAACTCACCATGGCAATGCGTTGCTGCCACATACTGTCACTGGCAGCGAACCTTTCTAACAAATCCTTATCTTGCTGTTGCCAAATATACGGGCCAACGATTTTGGGCGCCGAGCAATCTACCAAATCCCAATTATTCACCCATTGGACATGCTGCAAATAAAAATCAATTACCTGCTGTTGCTGACTCAGTGTCTTTGATTTTTGGTAATGGCTACACAACACCACTAAGGCAAAAAAGCGTTCTTCATGAAACGCCGAGCTAATGAGCTCATCCAACTCTTCTATGGCCAGCGGATAAGTTTTAGCTACGTTGCGAATATCTGGCACCCGAATTCCGAGAAACTGATCACCCTCGCCATATCCACCCGCGTAGGCTTGAAAGTATCGAGGGATAAAAGCGGCCTTTTCAGCATCGGCATGTTTGCGAAGCGCTTGTTTTATTTGAGCAAGCTGAACCATCGAATGCCTAGTTATTAAAGAAAGGTATTCTGCTAGCTTAATGCAAAGAGCCAAAAATGTTTATTCCTGGCAATAAAAAAGCCCCGCATCAATGATGCAGGGCTTTAATTTGGAGCGGCACATCAGGTTCGAACTGATGACCTCAACCTTGGCAAGGTTGCGCTCTACCAACTGAGCTAGTGCCGCTTAATTCTTTATCACTATTTAGCGTGTAAGAATGCTCAACCAAGGTTGCGCTACTCTTTATACCCACTCTGAGCTAGTGCTGCTTAATTCTTCGCTAAGTATATTTTAGCTGGAATCTTTCTTACTTCTTCAGTCATTTGGTGATAACTAAAGCTTTAATTTGGAGCGGCACATCAGGTTCGAACTGATGACCTCAACCTTGGCAAGGTTGCGCTCTACCAACTGAGCTAGTGCCGCTTTATTCTTTATCACTATTTAGTGTGTTCAAGTGCTCAACGAAGGTTGCGCTACTCTTAATACCCACACTGAGCTAGTGCCGCTTTATTCTTTATCACTATTTAGTGTGTTTAAGTGCTCAACCAAGGTTGTGCCACTCTTGTTATCCACACTGAGCTAGTGCTGCTTTTTAAACCTCAATCATTTGGTGATGACTAAAGCTTTTAATTTGGAGCGGCACATCAGGTTCGAACTGATGACCTCAACCTTGGCAAGGTTGCGCTCTACCAACTGAGCTAGTGCCGCTTTAATCACTATTTAGTGTGCAGAGAGTTCAACCAAGGTTGCGCTACTCTTTATATCCACACTGAGCTAGTGCCGCTTTATTCTTTCTTGCAACACCCAAGGTGTTACAACTAAACAAGCATTAAGCCGTGGCTTCACGTTGTTTAGGGCTGCGAATTATACGAGGAATTTTTACCTTTGCAAGAGCTGCAATTAAAAAAATTACAGCTCTTAAACTGTTTGTTTAGTTTTCGCCCAGTTTAAAGAAGGTTTTTTGATAGTGCTGCATTTCAGCAATAGATTCTCGAATATCATCTAGCGCTAAGTGAGTTCCGCTTTTAGTAAAGCCATCAAGAATTTCTGGCTGCCAGCGGCGCGCTAATTCTTTCACCGTGCTTACATCAATATTTCGGTAATGAAAAAACTGCTCTAACTCAGGCAGGTACTGGTGCATAAAACGGCGGTCTTGACCAATGCTATTACCACACATCGGCGAAACTCCTTTAGGCACCCATTGCTTAATAAAAGCAATAGTTTGCTCTGTAGCTTGCTGCTCGTTTACCGTGCTAGCTCGCACGCGGTCAACTAAACCAGAGCCAGTGTGAGTATTAGTACACCACTCATCCATACCCGCTAATACTTCATCAGATTGATGCACAGCAATCACTGGCCCCTCTGCAAGTATGTTTAATTGAGCATCGGTAATGATGGTAGCAATCTCTAATACGCGATCGCTGATGGGCTCGAGACCAGTCATCTCCATATCAACCCAAACTAAATTCTGTTCGCTAACAGTCATGTTGACCCTATTTATATGTGGAAATATTTTCCGCAAATCTTTTTGATAAGCGGTATCATAGCGATTTATTACACTTACTTGAATAGTAGTTTTCGTGACCAAGAGAAAGAAACTGAGCCAAGGTCAACTTCGCCGCGTGCGAAGCAACCAACAAAAGCGCCTCAAAAAAGAAGATAGTCACCAATGGTTGGACGACCAATTAGGTCCCCAACAAGAAGGAACTATTATCAGCCGCTTTGGTCAACATGCCGATGTTGAATCAAACAGTGGGGAAATTTTTCGTTGTAATATGCGCCGCTCAATTGGCTCCTTAGTCAGCGGAGACGAAGTGGTATGGCGCGCTGGTAACGAAGAGCAATCTGGCATTCGAGGCGTTATTGAAGCCTGCCATGAGCGCCGCTCAGTACTCACTCGCCCAGATTTTTACGATGGAATTAAAGCCATTGCCGCTAACATCGACCAAGTCGTGATTGTTTCTGCAGTACTGCCCGAGTTCTCTACTAACATTGTCGATCGCTATTTAGTGGCAGTAGAAGATGTTGATTTAAAGCCGATCATTTTGCTCAATAAAGTTGATTTATTAGATCTAGAGCAGCGTCAAGCCATTGAGGCCCAGCTCGAAAACTACCAAAAACTCGGTTACACAGTCATTTTTGCCAGTACCAAGCAAGCCGAAGGCTTAGACGATCTCACTCAACAACTGACCAACAAAACCAACATTTTTGTTGGCCAGTCGGGTGTTGGTAAAAGCTCATTGGTTAACAGCTTATTGCCTGAACAAAGCATTGATACCAAAGAAGTCTCAGAAGTATCTGGGCTTGGCCAACACACCACCACTACCGCGCGTTTGTATCATTTAGAATGTGGCGGCAGATTAATTGACTCCCCCGGCGTTCGCGAATTCCAATTGTGGCACTTAGAAAATGAACGTGTTGCGTGGGGCTTTATTGAGTTTCGTCCTTGGCTGAATCAATGCCGTTTTCGTGACTGCAAGCACCAAGGTGATCCTGGTTGTGCTATGCAAGAAGCGATAGACTCTGGCAAAATTTCGCAGCAGCGATTTGATAGTTACCAGCGTTTATTAGAAACAATGGAAAGTAACAAACCTTCACGGGCGATTCCCGGGAAAAAATAATTCACCAGACCATGAGAATATAGAGTGTTAGACAAAATTAAAATTGCCGCCCAGTACTGCTTTCCACAGCATGGTTTATCTCGCTTAGTGGGTAAACTGGCCCAAGCCGAAGCAGGAAAACTCACTCATTGGGTGATTAAAAAGTTTATTAATCGTTACCAAGTAGACATGAACGATGCGGTAAACAGCGAACCTAGTGCCTATCCCAGTTTTAATGCGTTTTTTACTCGTCCACTAAAACCAGGCACTCGCCCTTTAGTAGATGGCGACTCTAATTTGGCCCATCCAGTAGACGGCGCAGTAAGCCAATTAGGACCTATTCAGCATGGCCGAATTATTCAAGCTAAGGGCCATGATTACAGTGCGCGAGAGTTACTTGGTGGTGATAAAGAGCTTGCCGAAGCATTTAACGATGGTGACTTTGCCACTATTTATTTAGCCCCAAAAGACTACCACCGCATTCATATGCCTTGTAAGGGTAAGCTGCGAAAAATGGTCTATGTGCCTGGCCAACTGTTTTCGGTTAACCCGCTAACTGCCGCTAATGTGCCTAACTTGTTTGCCCGCAATGAACGCGTAGTGGCTATTTTTGATACTGAGTTTGGCCCTATGGCCATGGTATTGGTCGGCGCCACTATTGTTGCTAGCATTGAAACCATTTGGTCTGGCACAGTAACGCCACCAGGCAGCAAGCAGGTGTTTACTTGGGACTACTCTGATCAAGATATTAGCCTAGACAAAGGTGCTGAAATGGGTCGCTTTAAGCTGGGTTCAACCGTGGTAATGCTATTTGCTAAAGATGCCATTGAGTTTGAACAGTCACTCGCGCCAACAGTGAGCACCGTAATGGGCACTCATTTCGCCAGTAAAGCCCAGTAAAATACTACCAAGTCTTGAAGGCTAGCCCTTCAAGACTGATTCAATTCTGCTTATTATTACGCTAATTCAATTATTTAATATAAAATAAATAACAATCACTAGCGCACTTAATTTGGCTCCTAACGAATGAAACCAACGCTTTTACTCCGCTGGCTTGCTTTACCTTTACTGATATTTTGTATGGCGGCTCAAGCGAACGTGGGTGGCGAAAACCACTTAAAAAGCTTAATTGGTTCCTTAGATACCCAACCCAGTAACCTCAATACTCAGCAGCAACAGCTGATTTATGAAGAATCTTTAGCTTTGCTTAAAGAAGGCAATGACTACCGAGAAAAAGCCAAATATTACCGTAGCATTATTAATAATTTTTCGCGGCTGCGTAAAGATTTACAAGACCAGCTTAACCAGTATCAAGCACCTGAAATAAGTCAGCTAGATACGCTAAATTCTAATCAACTCACCGAACAACTAAACACTTGGCAAGCCACACTTAACAGCAGCAGTGCCCGTATTGATGAACTTAAACAGCGCCAATTCGCCATAGATTTAGATGTTAGTGAGCACCACCAGCGCAGTGGTCCACTGCGTCAGCAACTAAGCTCCTTGCGAAGCAAGCTAGAGGCTCTGCAATTTGGTGTGCTTAGCGAAGTAGAAGAAGCCCAACGCGTTCGCACACAAGTGAACGAAGCAAGCTTAACTGCTCAATTAGCCATGTTAGAGCTAGCCGCACAAAGTGCCAACCAACGTAATGAACTACTGCAACTAGAGATAAGCCTGTTACAGCGCCAACAATTTTCTCAAAAACGGATTGTTGAAGAACTAAAAAATCGCCTATCTCAAGAACATCGCGCCGAAGCAAAACGTTTATCAGAGCAGTTAGCCTTTACCGCGCCCGAGCTTTTAGAACTGCCCCTCGTGAAAGAGGTCGTGGATCAAAACCAACATATTCAACGCCAATTGTCGGCCTTGTTTGACCAAAGCGAGCAAATTGCTCTGCTGCAGCAACACGCTAACAACGAGTTAGAGCACATTAAACTCACCTTTGCCAACTTCAAAGAACAGGTATCGTGGCTAAAAGTAACCCGCTCTTATGGCGAATATTTGCGTGAACAGATCAGCAGCTTACCCAAGGCAAAAACCTTAGCGCCCATAGAACAACAAATTATTGAAGTGAGGATTAGCAAACATCGCCACCAAAACTTAATTTACACTTTGCGTAGCCAAGCCCAACAACAGGCTAAACAGCAGCTTATTGCATCCCTCAGTGACGAACAGCAACAGATACTGCGCAAACACCTCAAACTCAATCAGCAACTATCCGATAAATATCAACTTGAATTAGATTCTCGTTTATTTGAATTAGCCCGTCTAAAGCTAGATTACTCCAAACTCAATGACGAACTGCGCATTATTAACCAAGAAGCCAATCAAGAGCTGTTTTGGACTGCAGATGTAAAAGCCATCGACCTCAGCTTTTTTAGTGATGTTCGCCAATCTGTTATTTGGTTATTGAATATCCAACAACTCAAACAGCTGAAACTCTCGATTCAAAACTTATCTTGGTTATGGCTGGTTTGGTTAAGTTTGGTGGCGGCAAGCATGGTGTATGTGCGTCATTTAAAAATGCACTGGTTAAAGGGCTATTTACAACGTATTGACTCTAAAACCGGCAACATTACCCGCGATAAATTTCACTATACCTTGTCGAATCTATTACTTAGTGCAGCGCTAGCCACTCCCTTAGCCCTGTTTATTGGAAGTGTTGGATTCGCCCTAAACTACAAGTGGGAATATGCCTTTTCTCGGGATGTTGGTGATGCGCTAATCAACGTAGCACTAGTATTATGGCTATTCCATTTGCTGCAGCAGTTTTGCCAGAAAAACGGTCTGCTCAATACCCACTTTAAGTGGCCACTGGTCAACATTCAGCAGGCTATTACCCTTATTCGCCGTTTAGTTTACATTAGCCTGCCGCTGGTTTTTGTTCTTAACCTTTGTATTCTACAAACCAGCCAACCAGCTTACAGTGGTCTAGCCCGTTTAGCCTTTATCGGGCTGCTGTTATGGGTAGCTTACGGCTTTCACAGTATTTACCGTATCGAGCTTCCGGTTAACTACCGTTTAGATATTTTTAAAGCACCACAACTGGCCAAAAAGCTTATTTGGGGAGCGGCAATTAGTATTCCTTTAATGGCGGCCTTGGCATCTGCCGCAGGCTTTTTTGCCACTGCGTTTACCGTATATTGGCAAGTGGTGCTGAGCTTTATTATTGCCGTGGTATTTATGCTTAGCTACCTGCTTATTCATCGCTGGATGTTACTGCAACGTCGCCGAATTGCCTTTGACCGCGCCAAGGTGCGCCGCGCAGAGATGATTGCCCAACGCCACGCCGAAGACGAAGATCCAAGTATATCTAGTGAAGGCTTTGTTGAAGCGATTGAAGAACCCGTCATCGATCTAGATACCATTAGCGCTCAATCTTTAGGGTTGTTGCGCGCCGCGTTAATCTTAGCGCTGGTATTAGTACTGCTGTTTAGCTGGTCTGAAATGACCAGCGCTTTCTCCTTCCTAGATAATATTACCTTATGGGAAAGTAATACCAGCCGCGCGGGCGTGGCAGCGGTCAACGAAATTACTCTACGCTCACTGGGTTCAGCCCTATTAGTATTCTTCTTTGCCATGCTGTTGATTCGCAACCTGCCAGGCTTGTTAGAGCTAATGGTATTGCAGCACTTGTCGTTAAACCCAGGAACGGGCTTTGCCATCACCACAATGATCAATTACATGGTGATTCTATTTAGTATCTTCAGTGGCTTTGGATTACTCGGTATTGAATGGTCTAAATTACAGTGGTTAGTGGCAGCTCTCACCGTTGGTTTGGGTTTTGGCTTGCAAGAAATTTTTGCCAACTTTATTTCTGGTTTAATCATCTTATTTGAAAAACCCATTCGAATTGGCGACACCGTCACCATTCGCGAACTAACAGGCACTATTTCCAACATTGAAACTCGCGCGACCACCATTGTGGATTGGGACAGAAAAGAGATTATTGTGCCCAACAAGGCCTTTATCACCGAGCAGTTTATTAACTGGTCATTGACCGATCCAATAACTCGTGTGGTACTCATGGTGCAAGTTAAACAAGGTTCCGACAACAACTTGGTGACACAGATATTGCAAGAAGCGGTGGAAGCAAACAGCTTAGTATTAACCAACCCACAACCTGAAATTTACTTCACCGAATATACTAACAACGGCATGAAATTCGAGATGCGAGTCTATGTAAGTGAGATGCGTTATCGCTTACCGATGACCCATGAGTTGTACACTTTGATCAACGACAAGTTTAAGGCGAATAGCATAGACATCGCCTACCCACAATTAGATGTATCTCTCAATTCTTAGTTGAGGCTTTGGGTATCGTAGAGCTTTAAAAAAACCGTTATTTCAAATAATTAGCTCAGAGATCTTAGAACATGGCCTTGCATAAACACCTTAAGCTGTTGGTTTGTTTAATTGTTCCCCTACTTATTTTGGCGCTGCCTACCAGCGCAATTCCTTTAGCTGACCTCACCATAGTACAGCATCGAATCATTGCCATTTTTGTAATGGCGGCTTTGCTGTGGATTTTTGAGCCAGTGCCGGTATTTGCCACCTCATTACTGATCATTACCCTTGAGTTAGTACTTATTTCCAATCAAGGGATTAGTGTGTTTATCGCCGATAATGGCAGCGCACCAATGGGCGACTTACTGCCTTACACCAGTATTTTTAATGCCTTCTCTTCGCCCATCATTATCTTATTCATGGGGGGTTTTGCTTTAGCCATTGCGGCATCTAAGTTTGAACTAGATAACAACCTTGCACGAGTGCTACTCAAACCGTTCGGCAAACGCATCCCAATGATTATGTTAGGCATTATGCTGATTACCGCCATCTTCAGCATGTTTATGAGTAATACTGCCACCACGGTCATGATGCTCGCTATTGTAGGCCCACTTATTGCCGCAGCCCCGCGCAACGATCTCGGCATGAAAGGGCTTATTTTGGCGATTCCAGTTGCTGCCAATACCGGTGGTATTGGTACTCCTATTGGTACTCCACCTAACGCCATCGCCCTGCAATATATTCCTGAAGGCCAAGTTACCTTTGCGTCTTGGATGGCTTTTGGTATTCCCTTTGTGATTATTCAGCTCGCTATTGCTTGGTTTTTACTATGTAAACTTTACCCATCAAAAACCGGAGTTTTGGAGCTAAATCTTAAAGGGACTTTTCAAAAAAGTACTCGCGCCTACATTGTTTACGCTACTTTCGCCTTAACTATTTTATTGTGGTTAAGTACCGCTTGGCATGGCATGAACAGCTACGTGGTGGCGATTATTCCACTCGCTGTGTTCACCCTTACCGGCGTAATCGGTAAAGACGACTTAAAGCTATTTAACTGGGATGTATTGTGGTTAGTAGCCGGTGGTATCGCTATGGGCATGGCCTTAGAAAAAAGCGGTTTAGCCGCAAAAATCGCCACCTCAATCGACTTCTCTAGCATGCCGACTTTAGCGGTGATTGTAGTGCTATCGATAGTCTGTGTGGTTATGGCTAATTTTATGTCAAATACTGCAACAGCTAACTTAATTATGCCTATAGCAGCGGCGGTAGCTACCAGCTTAAGTGGCTTAGATGGCGATGGTGGAATCACCACATTGTTGATTATTGTCGCGCTGTCGGCGTCGTTAGGCATGATGTTGCCTGTCAGTACTCCGCCCAACGCCCTCGCCTATTCTACCGGTTTTATTGAAACTAAAGATTTGATCAAAATTGGCGGGGTTATGGGAACCACCGGCTTGGCATTGCTATACATTGCCATGATGGTTATTTTGTAACAGCCCAACTAAAAAGGGAGCGATTGCTCCCTGCTCTCCCTGCGAAATACTAAGCTCGCTCGATGCTAAAACTTTGCACTTGCTGAATATTGTCGGTTTCTAGCGCTAGCATCAATAAACGGTCAATGCCCAAGGCCACGCCAGCACACTCTGGCAAACCTGCAGCCAAGGCAGCTAAAAAGCGTTTATCTATCTGCGCGGGGGCTAAACCATGTTGCTCTCTCACTTGCTGGTCTTTAGCAAAACGCCGTGCTTGTTCTTCTGCATCGGTTAGTTCATGAAAACCATTGGCTAGCTCTACGCCTTTAAAATAAAGCTCAAAGCGCTCAGCCACTCGGGGATCGGTAGCTGAAATTTTAGCTAAAGCAGCTTGCGAAGCAGGGAAGTGATAAACAAAACAAGGCCGCTGCTGGCCGATATACGGCTCTACTCCTAAAGAGAATAGCAATTGTAAAATCGTGTCTCGATCAGTTTCCTGCTCAACTAAATCGGCTACCGACAAACCCTTCGCTACTTCAACAAAATCGGCATGGCTAGCACCTAATGGGTTAATGCCTAGGCTTTGCTCAAAGGCCTCAACATAAGTTAACCGTTCAGCGCTACCACAAGCCAGCACTAAGTCTATCAGCGTGTCCATTTCGTCCATTAAAGCGAAATGGTCAAAACCCACGCGATACCACTCCAGCATTGTAAATTCTGGGTTGTGAAAGCGCCCAGCTTCTTCATTGCGAAATGCCTTAGCGATTTGATAAATACAGCCGCTACCTGCCGCCAGTAAGCGCTTCATATGAAACTCTGGCGAGGTTTGCAAATACAAGCTCATGGAGTGAGGCGCAGCCGGCCCAGTTAAGGTAGTGGCAAAGCTATGTAAATGAACATCACTCACGCACGCTTGGCTCATGCTTGGCGTTTCTACTTCCATCACTTTTCGCGCAGCAAAAAAGCATCTGATTTTGTTAATGATTTCTGCTCTAGCTTGAAGAGTCTCGATACTTGCAGAGGGTTGCCAAAGTGTTTCAGACATGCAAATTTTTTCCTGCATTGAGTTAGTTTTTATCGCGAGGTTTTATACCACTTTGCTAACAAAAGCGGGAGTTATATCTCAAAAGACAAATTATCTCGGAAGCCTGCTCAAAGTAGCGCCAATATTTGATTTTAGTCAAACATCAAAAAGCGAATACCCGCACAATCATTGTAGGCTTATTTCGTATGGAGAAAAGCGTGGAAGTAATCAAAACTGATGTCGCCATTGTTGGCGCTGGGGGAGCAGGCTTACGTGCTGCTATTGAAGTTGCCGAGCAACACCCCGAGTTAGAAGTGGCTCTCATTTCAAAAGTATACCCAATGCGCAGCCACACGGTTGCCGCCGAGGGTGGTGCTGCTGGTGTAGCCCAAGACCACGATAGCTTTGATAACCACTTTAACGACACCGTATCCGGTGGCGATTGGTTATGTGAGCAAGACGTAGTGGACTTTTTTGTTGAGCGAGCCCCCAAAGAACTGACTCAACTTGAGCACTGGGGTTGTCCGTGGTCTCGCCGACCAGACGGCAGCGTTAATGTTCGCCGCTTTGGTGGAATGAAAATTGAGCGCACCTGGTTTGCTGCAGACAAAAGTGGCTTTCACATTCTCCACACCTTATTTCAAACCTCGACTAAATACCCCAGCATTAAACGTTACGACGAGCACTTTGTTTTAGATTTAGTCGTAGAAGACGGCCAAGTAAAAGGCGTGATTGCCCTTGATATCGCCGAAGGCGTAGCCAAATTGATTCAAGCCAAATCGGTGATTATTGCTACCGGTGGCGCAGGCAGAGTGTATCGCTTTAATACCAATGGCGGCATTGTTACCGGTGACGGCATGGCTTTGGCCTATCGCCATGGTGTAGCACTGCGAGACATGGAGTTTGTGCAATATCACCCAACGGGCTTACCTGGTTCAGGGATTTTGATGACAGAAGGTTGTCGTGGTGAAGGCGGTATTCTTACCAATAAAGACGGTTACCGTTACCTGCAAGATTACGGCTTGGGACCTGAAACGCCAGTCGGCGAACCTAAAAACAAATACATGGAGCTTGGCCCACGCGACCGCTTAAGCCAATGTTTCTGGCAAGAAGCCCAGCTAGGTCGCACCATTGAAGGGCCAAATGGCGATTATGTTCACCTCGACCTCACTCACTTAGGCGAAGATTACTTATTAGAACGCCTGCCGTTTATTTGTGAGTTAGCCAAAGCTTACATGGGTGTAGACCCAGTGAAAGAGCCAATCCCTGTTCGCCCTACTGTGCATTACACCATGGGTGGAATTGAAACTGACGGCCGCTGTGCCACCTCATTAAAAGGCTTATACGCCGCTGGTGAGTGTTCCTCGGTAGGTTTACATGGCGCTAATCGCTTGGGGTCTAACTCCTTAACCGAGATTACCGTATTTGGCCAAGTCGCTGGAGAATCTGCAGCACGTAATGCGCTAGTATCAACCCATAGCGATAGCGCTTCACTACTTGCCCAAGCGGAACAGACTTTAGCGAAGTATCAAGCCTTAAAAACCAATCAAGGTGATGAAAAGACTTCTGATATTCGCAACGAACTCGGTCGCACCATGGAAGATGGCGTAGGTATTTATCGAACCGAAGAAGCAATGCAGACAACTATCGATAAAATCGCCGAGTTAAAACAGCGCTATAAAAACATTAAGTTAGTCGACAACAGTGAAGTATTTAATACCGAATGGCTGTATGCCGTAGAGCTTGGGTATTTGTTAGATGTGGCAGAGTCGATGGCTGTTTCGGCGATTAACCGCAAAGAGAGTCGCGGTTCTCATCAACGCATTGATGGCTTTGAGCAACGAGACGATGTGAACTTTTTAAAACACACCTTAGCGAATTACCGCCCCGATATGGCGCCCGAAATTAGCTACAGCGATGTGAAAATCACTAAATCTCAACCTGCAGAACGAGTATACGGCGCCGCCGCCGATGCTCAAGAAGCAGCTAAAAAACAAGCGGAGGCGAAGTAAAATGGCTGAAGTGATGAAAATTGAGATCTTACGCTATCGTCCAGAAACTGATAAAGAACCGGTATGGCAAACCTTTGATGTGCCTTTTACTCGCGAGATGTCGCTATTAGAAGCTTTGGCTTACATTAAAGATGAACTAGACCCAACCTTAAGCTACCGCTGGTCTTGCCGAATGGCGATTTGTGGTAGCTGCGGCATGATGGTGAATGGGATACCTAAGTTAGGTTGTAAAACCTTCCTTCGTGATTACCCAAAAGGAATGAAGGTTGAAGCCTTAGCCAACTTCCCTATCGAGCGTGACTTGGTAGTTGATATGAGCGACTTCATCGAGAAGCTTGAGTCAGTTAAGCCTTACATCATTAACGATAATCCTAAGTCGCTAGACGATGGTTGCCACACTCAATCACCTAAAGACATGGCGCAATACAAGCAGTTTTCCATGTGTATTAACTGTGGCCTTTGTTATGCAGCGTGTCCGCAGTATGGTTTGGATAAATCATTCACTGGTCCTGCCGCTTTAGCCATATTGCATCGCTATAACCAAGATAATCGTGACGCTGGTAAAGCAGAGCGAATGAAGATAGTTAACGCCGAAGAAGGCGCTTGGGGCTGCACCTTTGTAGGTTACTGCTCACAAGTGTGTCCCAAAGACGTAGACCCTGCAGCAGCAATTCAACTTGGAAAAGTAGATAGCGCTAAAGACTATGTAATTGCCATGTTCAAGCCAGGAGAGTAAGCATGACTAAACGTAAACCTTACGAACGCAAAATGGGCGCAACTTGGTGGCTTAAAAACGCGTTTCATACCAAGTACATCATTCGCGAAGGCTCCAGCTTAGTCATCGCTATTTACAGCATGGTGCTGCTATTTGGCTTGTTCCGCTTAAGCCAAGGGACTGACGCATTCAATGGCTGGTTAGGCGCAATGAGCCAACCTGCTTGGCTTGCCTTTCACTTGCTCACCCTAGTATGGACGCTGTATCACAGCATTACTTGGTTTAGCCTAGCGCCTAAAGCCGCCAACTTATGGCTTGGACAAAAGCGAGTGCCAGACAGCTGGATAGTTAACAGTATGTACGGCGCGTTAGCGGGTATAAGTGTAGTTGGCCTAGTATTGGTATTGATTTAGGAGAAACAGATGAAACGTTCTAACGAACCGGTGTTTTGGGGAATGTTTGGCGCTGGCGGCATGGTAGCTGCGCTGTTCACACCTATTGCTATATTAATCACTGGCCTACTGGTACCTCTGGGAATTATTCCTGCCGAGCAGTTTTCTTATGAAAGAGTCTTAGCCTTCTCACAACACTGGTTAGGCGCGGCAGTAATTTGGGTGATTGTAAGCTTACCGCTGTGGTTGTGCATGCATCGCCTCTACCATACCTTACACGACTTTGGGATCCATGCTGGTAACCTAGTAAAAGCACTATTCTACGGGGTGGCATTTGCTGGCTCGGTAGCTTGCGCTACACTGCTATTACTAGGCTTAATCTAAAAAAAAAGCGGGCTAAGGCTAGCCCGCTTTTAAATCTTTTTGGCAGTTACGTTTTAGCGAACTAATTTCTAGCTCTAACTGCTGTTCTCGTTGTTTTAATAAATCGAGCTCGGCTTCTTTACTAGCCAATAGCTCAAAAACACCGGTTGGGTAATCTCCTGAGCCTTTAGCAAAACGAAGTCGATTCGAATAACGTCTGTCTACATGTTCCACGGGAGCATCTGCAACTACATTCATATTGATAACCTTTCTATCATTAACAATGTGGTAGATTAAGCATTGCAGACAAATTGCGATTACGCAAAGTGAAAATTTGATTTAAATCAAAGCGATTGAACCATAAGATTTATTCAACTGGCAAACATAATTTTGTTCTTTAAACACAGCTAAATTCGCTAGTTTTGCTAAAAATTAACAAATAAAAAAGGGAGCCTAGGGCTCCCTTTTTCTTAACTGTAGCGCTTATTTTACACGGCCCACATATTCAGCACTGCGTGTATCAACTTTTACTACTTCACCAATTTGAATAAACAACGGTACACGCACTACCGCACCGGTAGTTAGCGTAGCAGGTTTACCACCCGTACCGGCGGTATCGCCTTTCAGACCAGGGTCGGTCTCTGTTACTTCTAATTCCACAAAATTAGGAGGCGTTACTAAGATTGGGTTTTCATTCCAAGTGGTAATAACACATACGTCTTGCTCAACTAACCATTTAGCCGTCTCGCCCACTGCTTTTTCATCTGCAGCAATTTGCTCAAAGGTATCGTTGTTCATGAAGTGGTAGAATTCGCCATCGTTATACAGGTAGGCTAATTCATAATCCATCACATCTGCTGCTTCAACTGACTCACCAGATTTGAAGGTTTTCTCTAATACTTTACCGGTTAACAAACGGCGCAATTTAACGCGGCTAAATGCTTGGCCTTTGCCTGGTTTTACAAATTCATTTTCTAGAATTGCATAAGGCTCGCCGTCGAGCATAATTTTTAGCCCGCCTTTGAATTCACTGGTACTATATGACGCCATTTGGTCCTCTACTTACAAGGTAATATCAATTTCAATGCTGCGAATAATACCGCGAAACGACGCTGCTGTGCAGGGTAATTGGCAAAAAGAGCTGGCAAACGCCATCACAGATCCCAAAGATCTGCTGCAATACTTACAATTAGACCCTGAAAACTATCAGTTAGACATCGCAGCACGTAAATTATTCCCAATGCGAGTACCGCTCAGCTTTGTACAACGCATGCAAGTAGGCGACCCTAAAGACCCATTATTACTGCAGGTATTGCCACAGCGAGAAGAGTTTATTCAAGCCGCAGGTTTTACCGAAGACCCGCTTGAAGAACACCAATCTGCCGTACCGGGATTACTGCACAAGTATAAAAGCCGAGTATTATTTATTTTACGCGGGGGCTGTGCGGTAAACTGCAGATATTGTTTTCGTCGCCACTTCCCTTACCAAGACAACAGCCCTAGCAAGGCAGGTTGGCAGCAAGCCATTGACTACATCGCCAACGATAGCAATATTAACGAAGTGATCTTGAGCGGTGGCGATCCTTTAATGGCTAATGACGAGCAATTGGCGTGGCTGGTAGAGCAACTTGAGCAAATTAGCCACTTAACACGATTACGTATCCATAGCCGCTTACCGGTAGTGTTACCTAACCGCATAACCACCGAACTTGTTGAATTGCTGAGCAATACGCGTTTACAAAGCATTATGGTGAGCCACATTAACCACCCCAACGAAGTGAACGAACCACTTCGAACAGCCTTTTCCAAGCTGCAGCAAGCCGGCGTAACGCTGTTGAATCAAGGGGTGTTATTAAAAGACATCAATGACGATGTAGATACCTTAACAGCGTTAAGCGAAGCACTGTTCTCTGCCAACATTCTGCCCTACTACTTATTTTTGTTGGACAAAGTAGCCGGTGCGAGTCACTACGATATTGACGAACAGCAAGCAGTGTTGATAATGCGTGACTTATACCAACGCTTACCTGGTTTTCTTGTTCCACGCTTAGCACGTGAGCAAGCCGGTAAAAACAGTAAAACACCGATAGACATCGGCTTGAGCTAAACTAAAACCATAGGGCTTGTTGGCTACACTTTAGGTTAAGCCAGCAAGCACACATTCAACTAGACACAGTGACCTTTTCAATGGATAAAACCAAGCTCGTTGAGCAAATACAAGAAAACTTAAAAGACATTTACCATAAAGCCATTGATGCCGATAGCGTGTTAAAGCAGCAGCAAGAGCAAGGTAAAGCCAAGTTTAGTGCGCTGTTCAAAGGTAGCTTGTTTAAAGACCAACATCGCCAGTTTTTACCTTATGTAGAAGAGTTAGCCAGTGACTTGGTATTGTTACAAGAATGCCAAGACGATGAGCACTTTGTCACTCAACTAAAAGTAATGGTGGCTAAACTTGAGCAAATGCATAAGTTATTAGTTGAATTTAAACAACTTACTCGCCAATAGCCGGCTTAATGGTTTCGCGTAAATAGGGGGAAAATTCCTCGGCCTGCGCCCAAGCAGCAATGGCCGCCCCTAATACAAACACTTCCTTGGTAATGCCTTTAAGCTGATTTAGATGCTGTTCGTTCTCCACGCCATCTACCATCAGCTTCACCCCTAAGCGATTAGCAAACATCACCGTAGCCGTTAACATAGGCTGTTTATCGTTTGAATTTAGTAACTCAGCCATTAAAGACTTGGCCCCACGCAGATATTGCACCGGTAGGTGATTTAGCAACTCCAAAGGACATTCTGCACTGCCAAAATTATCCAGCGATAAACTCACACCAATTCTGCGTAATTCTCTAATAGCGTCGACACAATCCAGCAGCATTTGCTGGTCACTATCAATGATATTAATGATTAATCGATGCGGCAGAATACGACTCTCTATCAGTACCTTATTCACTAATACTAATAAATCAGTATGTAAAGTAGATGAGGAAATAGACACCGCCAATTGCAGGTGAGGATCAACCGCGTGGTGCCAGCGTTTAAGCTGTTGGGTGGCAGCTCGTAGTACCCAAGACTCTAACGTGACCACACAGCCACTGGCATGTGCAATGCTTACTAGTTCGTCTTGCTCAATCCAGCCATAAATCGGATGTTTCCAACGTGCTTGAACTTCTGCTCCAACTACTTTATCACTCGTAAGATCTACAATAGGTTGGTAAAACAAACTCAAATCTTGTTGTTCTAGCGCTGCTCGCAGTTCGCTCAGCAATTGTTGTTCGCGCTCTTTAGCCAACTGCATTTCGCCTTCAAAAAACTGCCAAGAACTGCATCGAAATTGCTGCTTAGCTTGATACATCGCAGTATCAGCCTGTCCCAATATCGTTAACCAATCCTCGCCATTGTCTAAGGCCAAGCTGATACCAATACTGGTACCAACAAAACACTCACGCCCTTCTAAAGACATTGGTTTTTCTATTACATTGATTAAGCGTTCAGCAAAACCAGAACAATCTTCATTAGAGCGCACGCGTGTTTGTACGATGGCAAATTCGTCCCCACCTAAGCGCACAGCAAAGTCACAGTGGCGCATTTGGCCACCTAAACGTTGCGCGACCAAATTGAGTATTCGATCGCCGTACTCATGCCCGTAATTATCATTAATGCTTTTAAAACCATTTAAGTCCAACACCATAATGGCGTAATCACCGCGGTTATCTTCTAGGCTATCGATAAATTCACGTAAACCTGCGCGATTAGGCAAACCAGTAAGCACATCGTGATTAGCCAAATAACGGTTTATGTGATTCTCGCGCACAATCATTACAATCAGAATAGAACCGCTAATTAATAACGCACCAATCGCAAAGGACAAAATCAGTTGCAGCTGCAGTAACCTAAAGTCGGTTTTCTTATCAAATTCACTATTACGCTGAAACTCACGATTTACCAAAGTGTTGATTGGAGCTGCATACAGATCAAGGCGCTCGACCAAACGCTCGAACTTTTCATGAGATGGTGGTAAAGCGCGCAACAGCGGCTCGATACGCTGCACCTCTTGAAACAACTCCCGCACTAAATGCTTAGCTGATTGAATGCTCTGAAAGCCTGCAGTTTCCTGGCCTTCCAATAAAACCGGGAAGCGGCTCCACAAAATATCGTAGCGCAGCATCAGCTCTGATTGGCTAACGCCATTCAAGCGGTAAAGCTGTAAGGCATTAACAAAGCGTCGATGCTCCATTTGCAATTGGACGACAGACCAAGAGCTTGTGGACTTGGGCGACTCTAATAGCTGAATAATTTGCCTAAGTTGATAAACACAGATCACCGCACTAACAATGAACAGTGAAACAACCAGCGAAATTAAACCTTTTTTGTATTTTTGAGGAAGCCTAGTAAGCCAATTCATCAACAATTAAACTCACTTAACAATAATGCTACGTAGCTGCCAAATCATAAAGTCGTTATATGGCATCTGTAAAAGCTCTGGGTGTTTATCAATCGGTAGCATTAACCATAGCGGTCCCTTGTCACGTACCCGCATCACACGGTCGTTATCAGACCAAGCCAAAATAGGCTCAAATTCCGCAATATCGTCAAACTCAATCTCCACTTCGTAATTGTTTAATGCAACCAAAGTGAGCTTAGTAGAACGAGCCCCTGCCATTTCAAGCAGATCAGAGACTTTAGGGCCTTTATAGTGATGACGACTTTCAACCCAAGGATGACGAGTAACAATAGTGTGTTGCGGCATAGCTTGCAGCATTTTCAAATCAAAATCTGCCGCCCCTTCGCTATTACTATTTTGAATTAAACCGGCAATGGTAAGGATAGGCTCGTCGGTTGGTTTTGGCAGCTCAGCGGCTACCAAAGAGGTACACAACAATAAACTTAGGGCTATCAATATTTTCATAACGCGTCCTCCTTAACGCCGTTACTCAAAGGTTGCTTGGATAAATAAATGGAAGGCACTTTTATACTTATGAGTATGCAGGAGAACTAAAAAACCACAACCCCATGCTTATCTATGCAATCATAAGTTGATAACGGGAATAGAGTAAACACCTATGAATAGAAATGATTTTTTAAATATAGAGAGAAAGTAAAACAAACCAGAAGCTATGTAAGACTTTATGATTATTAGCTATAGCTGAGAGGGAATTTAAATACTTCTTTAACTTAATCCGTATGCGGAGCTAATCACATACTTGTAAAACTATGTAAGAGAGACTCAATCAACAAGCCTCTCTTTAACCACCTATTTATTAAACACTATTTTGCTTCGATTACAAATTCAAATAATGGATACAAAAAACGAGATTCGTTTTCAGGTTGTGTAGGTATAGTCGGCGCTCCAACGTTTACTGGATAAATCACGTAATTGCTGCCACCATTCAAACGGTGGCCGTCAGTTGCATCATTGTAGAATAGCCAATTGTCTTCATTCAGAGGGTCTGACGGGTAGTCATAACCAGCGGGAAGAAGCGCTAATTTGTTACCATCTGGGTGGGCGTTAATAGTAATAACAGAACTGATTTCTCCTACTTCAACCGAAGCGGCTACTAATACTAAGTTCCCGCCATCTTCAGGGGTCAAATAAAAATCGACAGGACCTTCAAAACTTTCAGAACTATAAGTATTAGCTAATCTCACATTCACTTTGTCATTCGCTGGCTTACTGTCCAAAAATGGAACATGCATAAACCTCAGCCCTTCATCAGAGCGGTCACTGCCATATGTGGTAATAAGGCTAAACTTTCTTGCAGGAATATCAAAGGTTGATCCAGCTTTACCTAAGGGCTGGTTACTATTGGCATCGTTTACAGCAAAGTAAACAGGGTAAGAATCAACCTCTTTCCATATATCTTCAGAGAAAATCGTTGATGTACTACTTGTATAGAAAGCTAAACCTTTGTCTTTTTCACCAATATGGTTAAATAAATTTGGAAGATACGAATAATATGGAAGCAATTCTACGGTTGAATGATATAAATTTAATAGGGCTACAGCTGTACCCGCTTCTTTAGGGACACCACCTTCTGAACCGCTATTTCCGCCTCCTAGGTCGACACCGTCGCCTCCACACGCACCAAGAGTTGATGCAATAATAAATAACGCGGCTAAATTCGCTCTACTGCTCTTAAACATACTTTTCCCTGTATATTTTAGCTACACCGTTCCAAGTGTAACTACTAACAAATTTGCCAAGAAATCTACTACAAATCAGTTTGTTATTAAACCAGCATATACAAAAAAAATGACCTAATACAGTATTAGCAAAGAATTAATTCGTATAAAGGAAGTTTTATCGCCCCCGAAAAGCGCTGGGTTATCTTTATAATAACTTATGCCTGTAACCCTTAGTCGAATAAATGTAAACAATAAAAACAAAAAAGGCCGCCTAAGCGACCTTTCTTTCTATTGCACTAAGTCTTCTTATTCGAAGATTTTAGCTACAACACCCGCACCTACTGTACGGCCACCTTCACGGATTGCGAAGCGTAAACCTTCGTCCATCGCGATTGGGCAGATTAGCTCTACAACAAACTTCAAGTTGTCGCCTGGCATTACCATTTCAACACCTTCAGGAAGCTCTACAGCACCTGTTACGTCAGTTGTACGGAAGTAAAACTGTGGACGGTAACCTTTGAAGAAAGGAGTATGACGGCCACCTTCGTCTTTGCTTAGTACGTATACTTCAGCTTCAAACTTGGTGTGTGGAGTAATTGAGCCAGGAGCTGCAAGTACTTGACCACGTTGTACGTCATCACGCTTAGTACCACGTAACAAAATACCACAGTTCTCACCAGCACGACCTTCGTCAAGAAGCTTGCGGAACATTTCAACACCAGTACAAGTTGTTTTGGTGGTTTCTTTTACGCCAACAATTTCAATTTCTTCTGAAACTTTAACGATACCACGCTCAACACGACCAGTAACAACTGTACCACGACCTGAAATTGAGAATACATCTTCAATAGGTAGTAGGAATGGCTTGTCGATGTCACGCTCTGGCTCAGGAATGTAAGTATCTAGGGCTTCTGCAAGCTCTACAATCTTAGCTTCCCATGCTTCTTCACCTTCTAGGGCTTTAAGCGCTGAACCTTGGATTACTGGAATGTCATCACCAGGGAATTCGTATTCAGATAGAAGTTCACGAACTTCCATTTCTACTAATTCTAGTAATTCTTCGTCATCTACCATGTCACAGTTGTTCATGAATACGATGATGTAAGGTACACCAACCTGACGTGAAAGCAGGATGTGCTCACGTGTTTGTGGCATTGGGCCATCTGTAGAAGCTACTACTAAGATAGCGCCGTCCATTTGTGCAGCACCAGTGATCATGTTTTTAACGTAATCGGCGTGTCCAGGACAGTCTACGTGTGCGTAGTGACGACTTGGAGTATCGTACTCTACGTGTGAAGTAGAAATCGTAATACCACGCTCGCGCTCTTCTGGAGCGTTATCGATTGCTGCGAAATCTTTAGCTTCACCACCGTATACTTTTGCAAGTACGTTAGTAATAGCGGCTGTTAGTGTAGTTTTACCGTGGTCTACGTGGCCAATTGTACCAACGTTTACATGCGGTTTATTACGTTCAAATTTTTCTTTAGACACGATATGTACCTTCTTTTCCATTCCAACCTGCCTCACTCGAGACAGATCAATCATAGTTGAATTAGTTTACTTTGCTTCTACGATAGTATCAGCAACGTTTTTCGGCGCTTCATTATACTCTAGGAATTCCATAGAGTAAGAGGCTCGCCCCTGAGTAGCCGAACGTAGATCTGTAGCATAGCCGAACATTGCAGACAGCGGCACTTTAGACTTAATAATCTTTAAGCCCGCAGCCCCATCGTCCATGCCTTCAATTATGCCACGACGACGATTCAAGTCACCCACTACATCGCCCATCCAATCTTCAGGGGTAGTAACTTCTACTTTCATCATCGGCTCGAGCAGTACTGGATCAGCATCCAATGCGCCTTTTCTGAAGCCCATTGCACCGGCAATTTTAAACGCCATTTCGTTAGAGTCAACATCGTGGAATGAACCATCGAATAAAGTGACTTTAACATCAAGTAGCGGGTACCCTGCCAGCACACCCTGATCCATTTGCTCTTTACAGCCTTTGTCTACTGCTGGGATGTATTCCTTAGGAACCGCACCGCCCACAATCTCATTGACAAATTCGTAACCAGCACCTGGCTCTAGAGGTTCCATACGCAACCAAACGTGACCGTATTGACCACGACCACCAGATTGACGAACGAACTTTCCTTCCACTTCAACTTGCTTGCGAATCGCTTCGCGATAAGCAACTTGAGGTTTACCTACATTACAATTCACGCTGAATTCGCGCTTCATGCGATCTACGATGATATCTAAGTGTAACTCACCCATACCTGAGATAAGGGTTTGTCCAGATTCTTCGTTAGTTTCTACGCGAAACGATGGATCCTCAGCGGCCAATTTACCTAAAGCAACACCCATTTTTTCTTGGTCTGCTTTGGTTCGAGGCTCTACAGCAATTTGAATTACTGGCTCAGGAAATTCCATTCGCTCAAGAACAACTTTATTGTTCATATCACATAAAGTGTCACCCGTGGTTACGTCTTTTAGACCAATCGCAGCGGCGATATCACCGGCACGAACTTCTTTGATCTCTTTACGGTCGTTTGAGTGCATTTGCACCATACGACCTAAACGCTCACGTTTTTGTTTAACCGAGTTATACACCGCAGTGCCGGTTTCCACCGTCCCCGAATAAACCCGCATAAAGGTCAACGTTCCCACAAATGGGTCGGTTGCGATTTTAAACGCCAATGCTGCAAATGGCGCATCGTCGTCAGCTGGACAGGCAACTTCGTTGTCTTTTTCGTCCAAACCTTTAATTGCGGCAACGTGATTTGGTGCTGGCAAATATTCTACAACAGCATCAAGCACTGCTTGAACGCCTTTGTTTTTGAATGCCGAACCACAAGTCGCTAACACGATTTCATTGTTTAACGTGCGCGTACGCAAACCAAACTTGATTTCGGTTTCAGTTAACTCGCCTTCCTCTAAGTACTTATCCATCAGCTCGTCATTAGCTTCTGCTGCAGCTTCCACGAGTTCTTCGTGTAGCTCTTCAGCGCGGCCAAGCAGATCTGCAGGGATATCTTCGTAGTTGAAGGTGGTACCTTGATCAGCTTCGTTCCAGTTAATTGCCTTCATTTTAATCAGGTCAATTACACCAACGAATCCGTCTTCAGCACCTACGTTAAGTTGAATAGGCACGCAATTTGCGCCTAAGCGATCACGGATTTGCTCGATTACTCGCTCAAAATCTGCACCAGCTCTATCCATCTTGTTCACGAATACCATTCGTGGAACTGAATATTTATCAGCTTGGCGCCAGACTGTTTCTGATTGAGGTTCAACACCTGATGAACCACAAAACACAACTACTGCCCCATCTAATACGCGCAACGAACGTTCAACTTCAATAGTGAAGTCTACGTGCCCTGGAGTATCAATGATGTTTACACGGTGTTCATCGAACTGTGCGTTCATACCACGCCAAAAAGTAGTGGTAGCCGCAGAGGTAATGGTAATACCGCGCTCTTGTTCTTGTTCCATCCAGTCCATGGTGGCTGCGCCATCATGCACCTCACCTATTTTGTGAGATAGACCGGTATAAAAAAGAACACGCTCTGTGGTTGTTGTTTTGCCAGCGTCAACATGAGCAACAATACCAATATTACGGTAGCGCTCAATAGGAGTTGTACGAGCCATTCTTATCCTCTTGCTAAGGAAACATCCTTAGTCTCACATAGAAAGCCGCACAGCTGCGTTAAGCAGCTGTGCAACCAATTACCAGCGGTAATGTGCAAACGCTTTGTTTGCATCAGCCATACGGTGAACGTCTTCACGTTTCTTAACCGCAGAACCTTTGTTTTCCGCTCCGTCTAGGATTTCACCCGCTAGACGTAAAGCCATAGATTTTTCACCACGTTTACGTGCTGCATCTACCATCCAACGCATACCTAATGTGTTGCGACGTACTGGGCGTACTTCAACAGGTACTTGGTAAGTAGAACCACCAACACGGCGAGATTTAACCTCTACCGTTGGGCGCACGTTTTCAAGAGCCATTTCAAAGATCTCTTGGTGAGACTTGCCTGATTTCTCAGCGGCAGCGTCTAATGCACCATATACAATCTTTTCTGAAATAGATTTTTTCCCATCAACCATTACTACGTTGATGAACTTAGCCAGAAGTTCTGATCCGAACTTAGGATCTGGTAAGATTTTGCGTTGACCGATCACTCGACGTCTAGGCATTTGAATATCTCCGGTATGCTTCAGGTTTCCCCAAAACGAATTTTAAAAAAATTTCGCTATAACTAAATGTTTGGCCTTACTTAACGGAGAGCCGTTATGACTTAGGACGTTTAGCGCCGTACTTTGAACGTCCTTGACGACGATCACTTACGCCAGCACAGTCTAATGCGCCGCGTACGGTGTGATAACGCACACCTGGTAAATCTTTAACACGACCACCGCGAATCAAAATTACGCTGTGCTCTTGTAGGTTGTGACCTTCACCACCGATGTAAGATGTTACTTCGAATCCGTTAGTTAAACGAACACGAGCAACTTTACGTAGTGCTGAGTTAGGTTTTTTCGGAGTGGTAGTATATACGCGAGTACATACACCACGGCGTTGAGGACACGCAGCTAGTGCTGGTACGTTGCTTTTAGCAACCTTACTTGCACGTGGCTTGCGAACCAACTGGTTAATCGTTGCCATTTTAAATAGCTCCTGAAATTACTTTTTAACGTGTGAAAAATCTACCCCAATTTTGGGGAGGCGAAATTTTATGCGCTCGCAGGAAAAGTGTCAAGGCTTGCTCAAGCTTACAGGCTAATATTTTTCATGGTTGAGAGCTTCGCTCACCACGTTAAGGCAGGGTGATGTGTAACGCTTAGTTGCACCATGGCTTGGTAATCCACTAACACTTTATCGCGTACTTCTATACCGCGGGCACTCACATCGGCACTTAGCACCGATAACCTACTTTGCTGCTCTAGTTCCAGCAAACGCGGGTCACTGCGCAGCCAAGCGTACACCGCGTCTTCAGTTAGTACGAGGTGACCGCTGCCATCAAGCTCGCTCAAACAACGCTCAAACACTTCACTTGCGTAAGGATGTCTCATAATATGCAGCATGCTAAAACCTCAATATTGCATGGGCGTTACAGTGACGTGAATAGAACTCTTTGGAATCTAAAGCTCTCACTGTAATAGCAAGTTGATCTAAGGCTAAGCCTCGCTCCTGCATAGAGGCTGTATCTATAAAGATCTCTTCTACGTCGTATAAATCCAGTAAGCCATATGTAGGCAATACGTCACGTTGCAGAATGGCAGCAGTGTCTTGATTATTAACCAGCTGCCAAACTCCGTCGCCTTCAAAGAAAACCACAACATCTTCAGATACCGCAGAAGATGCTAAAGCCGCATCTAAGGCTTCACGCCCCAGGCTAGAACCGTGAGGAGCGGCACCTAATACAAACACCAAGGACTTACTCATAGTTGCACCACCCTGTCGCTACTTAACATAGCGGTGGCCATTTCAGCCAACCCAGACATAGTAAACTGATGACTCATGTTAAACGACTCGACAGCTTGATTTTCAAGGTCTTCTTTGGCCACTACGCCACGACGATATGCCGCAGCGCTGCAAACCAATAATTCACAACCACTATTGTTTTTAAGCTCAATCCAGCATTGATGTATGTCCACTTCGTCACTTGCAGGCAAGCTAGTACTGAGACTATTAGTTACGCCGTCTAAATAAAAGAATACCGTTTTGAGTTGATGCCCTTCGGCCACTAGCGCATTGGCAAAGTTAAGCGCGGTAGCACTGCCTTGCTTGCCATAAAGGGGGCTGGTAACAACTAAGGTATAAGAGAGGCTCATTTTGGATTACTTAATATGAGCAATAGCTTCAACTTCAACCAAAACATCTTTAGGCAAGCGAGCAACCTCTACGCATGAACGAGCAGGCGCACTTTCAGGGAAATAACTGGCATATACATCGTTGAAAGCAGCAAAATTAGCCATATCACTAAGAAAACACGTTGTTTTGAACACTGTAGATGCATCAGCTTCCGCTGCGGCTAGCACTGCCATCAGGTTTTCCATCACTTGTTTGGTTTGTTCACTAATTCCACCGGCAACTACTTCCATAGTGGCAGGGTCTAGTGGAATTTGGCCAGAAGTAAACACTAACTCATCAATTTTAGTTGCTTGCGAGTATGGGCCAATAGCAGCTGGAGCTGACTCGGTAGATACAATTTGCTTGCTCATAATATGCTCTTATTTTTAATCACTTTTAAAATCGGAGTCTGTGACTAACAAGCAAACTTGTCAAATTTTTTACGAATGAAGCGGAAACAAAAGGCATAAAAAAAGGCAGCCAATGGCTGCCTTTTTTTCACTAGAGCAAGTTACTCTGCGTCTGGCGCTGCGTTTAATAAAGCAGCTAAGTTATCAGCAGCCTCATCGGCAGTGATAGGCGCAGGGGCTTCTGCTTTATTACGACGTTCTTCGTGGTAAGCATAACCAGTACCCGCAGGTATCAAGCGACCAACAATAACGTTTTCTTTCAAGCCTCGTAGCTCATCCTGTTTACCACCCACTGCAGCTTCAGTAAGCACGCGAGTCGTTTCTTGGAATGAAGCAGCAGAAATAAACGATTCTGTTGATAGAGAAGCTTTAGTGATACCTAACAACTCACGGCGATAAACCGCAGGGCGTTTGCCATCAGCAACTAATTGACGATTTTCAATATTCACTCGCGCTACTTCAGCTTGCTCACCTAGCAAGAAGCTAGAATCGCCGGCATCAAGAATCAAACACTTACGAAGCATTTGACGCACGATAGTTTCAATGTGCTTATCGTTAATTTTCACACCTTGTAAACGGTATACGTCTTGTACTTCGTTTACGATGTAGTTTGCTACAGGGCTAATACCACGTAAGCGTAAGATGTCGTGCGGAGACTCAGGACCATCGGCGATAACTTCACCTTTTTGAACCTTCTCACCTTCAAACACGTTCAAGTTACGCCACTTAGGAATCATCTCTTCATAAGCGTCGGCATCACTAGGAGTAATCACCAGGCGACGTTTACCTTTAGTTTCTTTACCGTAACTAATGGTACCGCTGACTTCGGCAAGAATAGCAGGCTCTTTAGGCTGACGCGCTTCAAACAAGTCGGCTACGCGAGGTAGACCACCGGTAATATCTTTAGTACCGCTTGATTCTTGAGGGATACGAGCAATCGCATCACCAACACCCACTTCTGCAGAGTCTTCCAAGTTAACAATGGCTTTACTCGGTAAGAAGTATTGAGCAGGAATGTCAGTACCAGCAATCAGTACATCGTTTCCAGAACCGTCAACCAGTTTCACCATTGGACGCATTTCTTTACCAGCGCCTGGGCGCTCGTTAGGGTCCAGTACGTGAATACTTGAAAGGCCGGTAAGTTCATCGGTTTGACGGCTTACAGTGATGCCTTCAACCATATCTACGAACTTAAGACTACCAGGTACTTCAGTAATAATTGGGTGTGTATGCGGGTCCCAGTTGGCAACAACGTCACCAGACTTAACTGCACCACCATCAATCACTTCTAAAATACTACCGTATTGTAGTTTATGGCTTTCTTTGGTTTGACCCATTTCATCAATGATGGTCAATTCCGTAGAGCGCGATGTAACTACTAGCTTGCCAGCGTTGTTGGTAACAACTTTAGCGTTATGTAGCTTGATTGAACCCGCATTTTTAACTTGAATGCTGTTCTCGGCTGCCGCACGCGATGCCGCACCACCAATGTGGAAGGTACGCATGGTAAGCTGTGTTCCTGGCTCACCAATAGATTGAGCTGCAACAACACCTACCGCTTCACCGCGACCAACCAAGTGGCCTCGAGCTAGGTCACGACCATAACAAAGTGCACAAACACCGAAGTCGTTAGCACAGCTAATTACTGAGCGAACTTTAACGGTATCCACTGAGTTTTCTTCAAGAAGGTCACACAGTTTCTCGTCAAGCAAGGTTTTGTCTTTAAGCAGTACTTCATTGTCTGTACCAGGCTTAATGACATCACCAACCAATACACGACCAAGAACACGCTCACGTAGTGGCTCAACAACATCACCACCCTCGATATGAGGCGTCATCAAGATACCTTCTTCGGTACCACAGTCGGTTTCGGTAACAACTAAATCTTGTGCAACGTCCACTAAACGGCGAGTTAGGTAACCCGAGTTCGCTGTTTTCAATGCAGTATCGGCCAAACCTTTACGCGCACCGTGAGTAGAGATGAAGTACTGAAGTACGTTCAAACCTTCACGGAAGTTAGCCACAATCGGAGTTTCGATAATCGAACCATCCGGTTTAGCCATCAAACCACGCATACCCGCTAACTGACGAATCTGAGCGGCACTACCACGTGCGCCAGAGTCGGCCATCATAAAGATGCTGTTGAAAGAGTCTTGACTCTCTTCTTCGCCGTCTTTATTTAGTACCGTTTCAGTAGACAGATTGTCCATCATCGCTTTCGATACTTTTTCGTTGGCCGAAGCCCAAATATCGATAACTTTGTTGTAACGCTCACCCGCGGTAACCAAACCAGCTAAGAACTGTTCTTGGATTTCGCTTACTTCGTCACTGGCTTCTTCCACGATGTCTTTCTTAGCATCAGGGATAACCATGTCGTTAATACCTACAGAGGCACCAGACAAGGTTGCATAATGGAAACCGGTGTACATTAATTGGTCAGCAAAAATAACTGAGTGCTTAAGACCAAGTTTACGATAACAAGTATTCAGCAACCCTGAGATTTGCTTCTTACCCATTGAACGGTTAACAAGTTCGAAAGGCAGACCTTTAGGTACGATTAACCATAAAATGGCACGACCAATGGTGGTTTGCTTGATTTCAGTCTTTTCGATTTTTGAACCATCTTCAGCTACCACAACTTCAGTAATACGCACGTTTACACGGGCATGAATACTGGCTTGCTTAGCACGGTATAACTTCTCTGCCTCTTTAGGGCCAGACAAGTACATACCTTCACCTTCAGCATTTACACGTTCACGGGTCATGTAGTACAGACCCAATACAACGTCTTGCGAAGGTACGATAATTGGCTCACCGTTAGCTGGCGATAGTACGTTGTTGGTAGACATCATCAACGAACGTGCTTCTAACTGTGCTTCTAGGGTTAACGGTACGTGTACCGCCATTTGATCCCCATCGAAGTCGGCGTTATAAGCCGCACATACTAGCGGGTGTAATTGAATCGCTTTACCTTCAATTAACACTGGCTCAAAGGCTTGAATACCCAAACGGTGCAAGGTTGGTGCACGGTTAAGTAATACCGGGTGTTCACGGATAACTTCTTCAAGAATATCCCAAACCTCACCACCTTCACGCTCAACCATCTTCTTAGCAGCTTTAATCGTAGTCGCAAGACCACGAAGCTCTAGCTTGCCGTAGATGAATGGCTTGAACAGCTCAAGTGCCATTTTCTTAGGTAAACCACACTGGTGTAAACGCAGTGTAGGACCAACGGTAATTACCGAACGACCAGAGTAATCTACACGTTTACCTAGCAAGTTCTGACGGAAACGACCTTGCTTACCTTTGATCATATCAGCCAAAGATTTAAGCGGACGTTTATTAGAACCGGTAATTGCGCGACCACGACGACCGTTGTCTAACAAGGCATCTACTGCTTCTTGCAGCATACGCTTTTCGTTACGTACAATGATGTCTGGAGCAGCTAGGTCTAATAGACGCTTCAAACGGTTGTTACGGTTGATTACACGACGGTATAAGTCGTTCAAATCAGACGTAGCAAAACGGCCGCCATCTAGTGGAACTAGAGGACGCAAATCTGGTGGAAGAACCGGCAATACGGTCATAATCATCCACTCAGGTTTGTTACCTGAATCGCGGAACGCTTCCATAAGCTTAAGACGTTTAGTGGTCTTTTTACGCTTAGTTTCAGAGTTAGTGGTTTGTAACTCTTCGCGCATTACTTCGATTTCTTGATCAAGGTCTAAATGACGTAGTAAAGCTAGTACAGCTTCAGCACCCATTTTAGCTTCGAACTCATCGCCATATTCTTCAAGAGAGTCTAAGTACGTTTCTTCGGTCAACATTTGGCCGCGCTCTAAGCTGGTCATGCCAGGCTCAGTCACTACAAATGATTCGAAGTAAAGTACGCGCTCAATATCACGTAGCGTCATATCTAGTAATAAACCGATACGCGATGGTAACGACTTAAGGAACCAGATGTGTGCCACAGGAGACGCTAGCTCAATGTGTCCCATACGGTCACGGCGAACTTTAGACTGTGTAACTTCTACGCCACACTTCTCACAGATAACACCACGGTGCTTCAAACGTTTGTATTTACCACACAAACATTCGTAATCTTTTACTGGGCCGAAAATACGGGCACAGAATAAACCGTCACGCTCTGGCTTGAAGGTACGATAGTTAATCGTTTCAGGTTTTTTAACTTCACCAAAAGACCAACTACGGATCTGATCAGGTGAAGCTAGGCCAATTTTAATGCCTTCAAACTCTTCGGTCTTGCTTTGTTGCTTAAGAAACTTAAGTAAATCTTTCACGTTTCTCTCCAAGTTGGAGTTAAACCTGGGGCGTTTCTAATGAAACGCCCGCCTTGCTTTTAAATCAGGTGAAGTCCTGTGCTTACAGCTCGTCCAACTCAATGTTGATACCAAGAGAACGGATCTCTTTAAGCAACACGTTGAACGACTCAGGCATGCCTGGTTCCATCTGATGATTACCATCAACGATATTTTTGTACATCTTAGTACGACCGTTAACATCATCTGATTTAACCGTTAGCATTTCCTGCAAGGTGTAAGCAGCACCGTATGCTTCAAGTGCCCATACTTCCATCTCACCGAAGCGCTGACCACCGAACTGTGCTTTACCACCAAGAGGCTGCTGAGTAACCAAGCTGTAAGAACCAGTAGAACGAGCGTGCATCTTGTCATCAACCAAGTGGTTAAGTTTCAACATGTACATGTAACCAACAGTTACAGGGCGCTCAAATTCTTGACCGGTACGGCCATCACACAACACGATTTGACCTGAATCAGGCAAATCGGCTAAGCGTAATAGCTCTTTGATTTCAGCTTCTTTAGCACCATCAAATGCCGGTGTTGCCATAGGCACACCGCCACGTAAGTTCTTCGCCAGTGTCATTACTTCTTCATCAGTGAAGCTTGCAACGTCAACTTTAAGCGCGTCATCACCTACGTTGTACACTTTTTGGATGAAATCACGCAGTTTATCCATTTCGATTTCACGCTGAACTTTCAGCATTTCGTCGATTTTCTCACCAACACCTTTAGCCGCTAAGCCTAAGTGGGTTTCTAGGATCTGACCGATGTTCATCCGCGATGGTACACCTAGTGGGTTCAAGCAGATGTCTACTGGGCGACCAGTTTCGTCATACGGCATATCTTCACGTGGAACAATGGTAGAAATTACACCTTTGTTACCGTGACGACCCGCCATCTTGTCACCAGGTTGAATGCGACGTTTAACCGCTAGGTAAACTTTAACAATTTTCAGTACGCCAGGCGCTAAGTCATCACCTTGAGTGATCTTACGACGCTTGATGTCGAACTGTTTGTCGAATTCAGCTTTGATTTCGTCATATTGCGCAGCAATTTGCTCTAGCTGCGTTTGAGCGTCTTCATCGCTTAATGCTGCTTCTAGCCAATCTGCTGGTTGCTGGCGATCTAAATCAGCTTCTGATTTACCGGCTGCAATCAATACAGACTTAGCACGAGCAAAGATACCTTCTTCAAGAATCTTGAATTCTTCGGTTAAATCTTTCTTCGCTTCTTTAAGCTGCATAGACTCAATTTCTTGAGCACGCTTGTCTTTTTCTACGCCATCGCGAGTAAAGACTTGAACGTCGATTACGGTACCAAATACAGAGTTCGGTACACGTAGTGATGTATCTTTAACATCAGACGCTTTCTCACCAAAGATGGCTCGCAAGAGTTTCTCTTCAGGGGTTAATTGTGTTTCACCTTTAGGTGTAACTTTACCAACCAGAATGTCGCCAGGTTTAACTTCTGCACCAACATAAACAATACCTGACTCATCAAGCTTGCTTAGCGCTGACTCACCTACGTTAGGGATATCTGCAGAAATCTCTTCAGTACCTAACTTGGTATCACGAGCGATACAACTTAGCTCCTGAATATGAATAGTAGTAAAGCGATCTTCTTTTACTACATTCTCAGAGATACCAATTGAATCCTCAAAGTTGTAACCATTCCAAGGCATAAACGCTACGCGCATGTTTTGGCCAAGCGCCAACTCACCTAAGTCAGTTGAAGGACCATCTGCTAGTACGTCGCCTTTAGAAACCGGTTCACCAGCTTTAACCACTGGACGTTGGTTAATACAGGTATTTTGGTTTGAACGGGTGTACTTAGTTAAGGTGTAAATGTCGATACCCGCTTCGCCAGGAAGCATTTCGTCTTCATTTACTTTAACTACGATGCGACTCGCATCAGCGTAATCAACCGTACCGCCACGTTTAGACACAACAGTTACACCAGAGTCAACTGCAACCGCTCGCTCAATACCAGTACCTACTAATGGCTTATCAGCTCGTAGGGTTGGTACAGCTTGACGTTGCATGTTTGAACCCATCAATGCACGGTTTGCATCATCGTGTTCTAAGAATGGAATCAACGATGCAGCAACAGAAATAATCTGCTGAGGACTTACGTCCATGTACTGAATTTGGTCAGTAGGCATGTAAGTTGATTCACCCTTGTGGCGACAAGGTACTAAATCTGTTTCTACCATTTTGCCATTTACGTCGGCTTCAGCATTCGCCTGAGCGATTACGTAAGTACCTTCGTCAATTGCCGACAAGTAATCTACCTCGTCAGTAATTTGGCCATCGATAACTTTACGGTAAGGGGTTTCTAGGAAACCAAACTCGTTGGTGCGCGAATAAACCGCTAACGAGTTAATCAAACCAATGTTTGGACCTTCCGGAGTTTCGATCGGACATAAACGACCGTAGTGCGTAGGGTGTACGTCACGTACTTCAAAGCCAGCACGTTCACGAGTCAAACCACCCGGACCTAATGCAGAAACACGACGCTTGTGTGTTACTTCAGAAAGCGGGTTGTTTTGGTCCATGAACTGAGACAACTGGCTTGAACCAAAGAACTCTTTAACCGCAGCCGAGATAGGCTTAGCGTTAATCAAGTCTTGTGGCATTAGCGCGTCTAGGTCACCAAGGCTTAGGCGTTCTTTAACTGCACGTTCTACACGCACTAGACCAACACGGAATTGATTTTCAGCCATTTCGCCAACACTACGAATTCGACGGTTACCAAGGTGGTCGATATCATCAACTTCACCACGGCCATTGCGAATTTCAATCAGTGTTTGCATTACCTTAACGATGTCGTCTTTATCAAGCACGCCAGCTACTGAACCGTCTTCACGGCCAACGCGGCTATTGAACTTCATACGACCAACCGTAGACAAGTCATAACGGTCGCCATTGAAGAACAAGTTCTCGAACAAGGCTTCTGCAGCGTCTTTTGTTGGTGGCTCACCAGGACGCATCATGCGGTAAATTTCTACTAGCGCTTCAAGGCGGTTAGTTGAAGAATCTACGCGTAAGGTATCTGAGATAAATGAACCATGGTCTAAATCATTTGTGTAAATGGTTTTTAGAACCTTGTGGCCCGCTTCAGATAACGCAGCAATTAACTCTAGGTTTAATTCACTGTTCGCTTCTGCAACTACTTCACCAGTAGTTTCATCAATATATTCTTCAGCCAATACTTTATCGGCTAGGTACTCAACCGGCACTTCGATTTGCTCGACGCCTGATTTTTCCAACTGACGAATGTGGCGTGCAGTTACACGACGACCTGTTTCGATTAATACTTCGCCGTTTAACATCACGTCGAAAGAAACAGTATCACCACGCAAACGCGCAGGAACCAACTCCATCATTACCTTGCCGTCTTTTAGTTCAAAAGCGGTGGTATCGAAGAAGGTTTCTAGAATTTCTTGCGTAGTCATTTCTAACGCGCGCAAGATAATAGATGCTGGAAGTTTACGACGACGGTCGATACGAACAAACAAGTTGTCCTTAGGATCGAATTCGAAGTCTAACCATGAACCACGGTAAGGAATAACTCGAGCATTATATAACACCTTGCCTGAAGAGTGCGTTTTACCACGATCGTGATCGTAGAACACACCAGGACTACGGTGTAATTGGGATACGATAACACGCTCAGTACCATTAATTACAAAAGTACCGTTACCTGTCATCAATGGGATTTCACCCATGTAAACTTCTTGCTCTTTGATGTCTTTAACCGTGCCAGCCGGAGCTTCACGATCAAATAACACTAAGCGCAGTTTAACGCGCAAGGGAGCAGAGTAGGTGACTCCACGAATTTGACATTCTTTAACGTCAAAAACCGGCTCGCCAAGACGGTAGCTAACATATTGTAGCTCTGAATATCCTGAATAACTGGCAATCGGGAATACACTGCGGAATGCAGCTTCCAGCCCATACTCGCCTTCAGGATCGATCTCTATGAATTTCTCAAAAGAGTCAAGCTGTATTGAAAGCAGGTAAGGCGTGTCCACTACTTGAGGACGTTTTCCAAAGTCCTTACGAATGCGTTTTTTCTCTGTATAAGAGTAAACCATATGGTTCCTCAGCTCGCTGATAAGTGACCCACTCTGTCCTCAATATCTGGGACAGTTCTTACATACCGTTTGTCGGTTTTCGCTGGAAATACATCCCAACGTTTTTTGCTAGACGCACCATCTAAAACGGTGATAAAAAAGACGGCGTCTTACAGCGCAAAAAGGCCGGTGGTCAATTAACCACCAGCCATAGCCTATAAAGGCTGTAATCTACTTATAGGTAGATTACTTAAGCTCAACAGAAGCACCAGCTTCTTCAAGAGCAGCTTTAAGCGTCTCAGCTTCTTCTTTAGATACTGCTTCTTTAACAGTAGCAGGAGCTGAATCAACTAAACCTTTAGCTTCTTTCAGGCCAAGACCTGTAGCGCCACGAACTGCTTTAATAGAAGCAACTTTGTTAGGGCCAGCAGCAGTTAAGATTACGTCGAATTCTGTTTGCTCTTCAGCAGCAGCACCAGCGTCACCAGCAACAGCAACAGCTGCAGCTGCAGAAACACCGAACTTCTCTTCCATAGCTTCGATTAGTTCAACAACGTCCATTACTGACATTTCAGCAACAGCTTCGATAATTTGGTCTTTAGTGATAGACATGACTCAAATTCCTAAATTCAATTAAATTTATAAAATAATGTAGCAACAAGCAAGTTATGCTGCTTCTGACTCTTTTTGGTCGCGTAATGCGGCCAGAGTGCGTACCAGCTTGCCTGCAGAAGCTTCTTTCATAGTTGCCATTAACTTGGCAATTGCTTCGTCGTAAGTTGGTAGTTTTGCAAGAACGTTAACGTCTGCTAATGCACCTTCAAATGCTGCTGCACGTACTTCAAAGTTGTCTTGCTCTTTAGCGAAATCTGTTAACAGACGCGCTGCAGCACCTGGGTGCTCGTTAGAGAAGGCAATCAAAGTAGGACCAGAGAATGAATCGGTAAGACATTCTAGGTCTGTGCCAGCTACTGCACGGCGAGCAAGGGTATTACGTACCACTTGCATAGATACGCCAGCTTCACGTGCTTTAGCACGAAGTGAAGTCATCGCATCTACAGTTACGCCACGTGAATCAGCAACTACTGCAGAAAGTGCACCTTTGGCAGCTTCGTTGACGCCAGCAACAATTTGCTTTTTGTCTTCGAGTCTTAAGGCCATTGGCTTTACTCCTGGATCCAATACCAGATAAATCTGGTGTTTACTTCCCTCTAAATCATTAAGCTTTAGAGGCCGTTACGGTTTGGCGTTCCAGAATAAAAATTTATTCTTGGGTTTCCTCACCATCTACGTAGGGAATTAAGCGATTAAGCACCTACGGTCTTGGATGAGGGCCGAAGCCCTTACCCATAATTACAAAGCGCGAAATTTTAGTATAAATTTCACGCGTTGTAAATAATTACGCTTGAGTATCTAAAGTATTTACATCAATAGACAAGCCTGCACCCATAGTGGTAGACAAGCTAACTTTCTTGATGAATTGACCTTTAGATTGAGCAGGTTTAGCTTTCTTAAGAGCTACAACCAACGACTCTAAGTTTTCTTTAAGCTTGTCAGCGTCAAAATCAGCTTTACCAATAGTAGTATGGATGATGCCGTTTTTGTCGTTGCGGTAGCGAATCTGACCAGCTTTAGCTAGTTTAACTGCATCAGCTACATTAGGTGTAACTGTACCCACTTTAGGGTTAGGCATTAAACCACGTGGACCTAGGATTTGACCTAGTTGACCTACAACGCGCATTGCATCTGGAGAAGCAATTACTACGTCAAAGTCCATCTCACCAGCTTTAACTTGAGCGGCTAAGTCGTCCATACCAACAATGTCAGCACCGGCTTCTGTAGCGGCTTCAGCGTTTGCACCTTGAGTAAATACTGCAACGCGAACGTTACGACCAGTACCGTGAGGTAGCACAGTTGCGCCACGTACGTTTTGGTCTGATTTACGAGGATCTACGCCTAGGTTAACGGCAGCGTCAACGCTCTCAAGAAATTTAGCAGATGCTAATTCTTTAAGTAGAGTTACAGCTTCGTTAATTGAGTATTCTTTTGTTGAATCAACTTTTTCGTTGATCGCACGCATGCGCTTCGAAAGTTTTGCCATCGTATTAGCCCTCTACAACCAAGCCCATAGAACGGGCAGAACCTTCAATTGAACGACACATTGCGTCTACGTCTGCACCAGTCATATCAACTGCTTTAGCGTTTGCAATCTCTTCTAGTTGAGCGCGAGTAACCGTGCCAACTTTATTCTTGTTTGGAACACCAGAACCAGATTTAATGCCAGCCGCTTTTTTCAATAAGAAAGAAGCAGGTGGAGTTTTGGTTTCAAAAGTGAAAGAACGGTCAGAATAAACAGTAATTACTACTGGAACTGGCGCGCCTTTTTCAATTGAATCTGTTTTAGCGTTAAATGCTTTACAGAATTCCATGATGTTTACACCATGTTGACCTAGAGCAGGACCAACTGGTGGTGACGGGTTTGCGGCACCCGCAGCAACTTGAAGCTTAATATAAGCTTGGACTTTTTTAGCCATTTTAAATTTACCTTATTGTGGGTTCAAACGCCTTTCGCAAATGCGATTAGCTTCCCGATAGAACAAAGGGCAGCGGATTATAGTCGATCCCCTGCCCTAAAAACAACTGATTGTTTATTTTTTATCAGCCTTTCTCGATTTGTCCGAACTCTAACTCTACTGGCGTAGCACGTCCGAAAATCAACACTGATACTTTTACGCGGCTTTTCTCGTAATCCACTTCTTCGATAGTACCGTTGAAGTCGGCGAAAGGACCGTCGGTAACTCGAACCACTTCGCCTGGTTCGAACAATGTTTTTGGTCTTGGCTTATCACTCGTTTCGTCTAGGCGATCAAGGATAGCTTTTGCTTCTTTATCAGAAATTGGCGCTGGGCGTTCTGCCGTTCCACCAATAAAACCTAAAACACGAGGCACACTTTTCACTAAGTGCCAGCTTTCGTCGTTTAGATCCATTTGAACCAAAACGTAACCAGGGAAGAACTTGCGTTCACTCTTACGTTTCTGACCGGCGCGCATTTCTACCACTTCTTCAGTTGGTACTAAGATCTCACCGAAAGACTCTTCCATAGAATGGATTTGAATATATTCTTTAAGAGATTTAGATACACGAGCTTCGTAGCCGGAAAAGGCTTGAACCACATACCAACGTAATTTGCGCTCTTCAGTCATTAGATACTCACCCCTGTTACAAAGGCAACTAAACGAACCAAGATAGCGTCTAGTCCCCATAAAATTAGCGACATGAATGCAGTAGCAGCTAATACAATCATGGTAGTTTGAATGGCTTCTTGACGAGTAGGCCAGATAACCTTACGCACTTCCATACGCGATTCTTTAGCAAATTCGAAGGCTTGCTTGCCTTTAGCGGTTTGCGAAGCAATGCCTAATGCAGCGATCAAGGCAATAACAACACCTAGAACACGCACTAATACCGACATATCTGTATATAGGTAGTTACCTACTACAGCGGCGATTAAAATTAGAGCAGCTAATGCCCATTTTAGGCCATCTAACGACCCACTTTGGTTTTCAGTACTGGTACTCATCAAACAACCTACAAATAATCCCACAAAATCATAAATCCCTTTATCAAGGGATAGTGGCAGGGGTGGAGAGATTCGAACTCCCAACATTCGGATTTGGAATCCGACGTTCTGCCATTGGAACTACACCCCTATAGCACGAAGCCCGACATTATAGGCACTTTGTTTCAAGATTGTAACCCTTGAATGTCGAAAAAACGCGACTCAATTGGCAATAAAACCGCTACATTTTCATCAACAAGCAATGTGCCGTTAATTTCTATCGGCTAAAAACAAAAAAGGCCGCCTAAGCGACCTTTCTTTCTATTGCACTAAGTCTTCTTATTCGAAGATTTTAGCTACAACACCCGCACCTACTGTACGGCCACCTTCACGGATTGCGAAGCGTAAACCTTCGTCCATCGCGATTGGGCAGATTAGCTCTACAACAAACTTCAAGTTGTCGCCTGGCATTACCATTTCAACACCTTCAGGAAGCTCTACAGCACCTGTTACGTCAGTTGTACGGAAGTAAAACTGTGGACGGTAACCTTTGAAGAAAGGAGTATGACGGCCACCTTCGTCTTTGCTTAGTACGTATACTTCAGCTTCAAACTTGGTGTGTGGAGTAATTGAGCCAGGAGCTGCAAGTACTTGACCACGTTGTACGTCATCACGCTTAGTACCACGTAACAAAATACCACAGTTCTCACCAGCACGACCTTCGTCAAGAAGCTTGCGGAACATTTCAACACCAGTACAAGTTGTTTTGGTGGTTTCTTTTACGCCAACAATTTCAATTTCTTCTGAAACTTTAACGATACCACGCTCAACACGACCAGTAACAACTGTACCACGACCTGAAATTGAGAATACATCTTCAATAGGTAGTAGGAATGGCTTGTCGATGTCACGCTCTGGCTCAGGAATGTAAGTATCTAGGGCTTCTGCAAGCTCTACAATCTTAGCTTCCCATGCTTCTTCACCTTCTAGGGCTTTAAGCGCTGAACCTTGGATTACTGGAATGTCATCACCAGGGAATTCGTATTCAGATAGAAGTTCACGAACTTCCATTTCTACTAATTCTAGTAATTCTTCGTCATCTACCATGTCACATTTGTTCATGAATACGATGATGTAAGGTACACCAACCTGACGTGAAAGCAGGATGTGCTCACGTGTTTGTGGCATTGGGCCATCTGTAGAAGCTACTACTAAGATAGCGCCGTCCATTTGTGCAGCACCAGTGATCATGTTTTTAACGTAATCGGCGTGTCCAGGACAGTCTACGTGTGCGTAGTGACGACTTGGAGTATCGTACTCTACGTGTGAAGTAGAAATCGTAATACCACGCTCGCGCTCTTCTGGAGCGTTATCGATTGCTGCGAAATCTTTAGCTTCACCACCGTATACTTTTGCAAGTACGTTAGTAATAGCGGCTGTTAGTGTAGTTTTACCGTGGTCTACGTGGCCAATTGTACCAACGTTTACATGCGGTTTATTACGTTCAAATTTTTCTTTAGACATAATAGTCCCTCTGGATAAAGGTTATTGGCACAAAAGCACCATTGGTTTGCGTTTACCAAACGGTAAAGAGTAATAGGGAGAATTTAAAGGAATGTGGTGCTGATAGGCAGATTCGAACTGCCGACCTCACCCTTACCAAGGGTGCGCTCTACCAACTGAGCTATATCAGCAACGTGGAGCGGGCAGCGGGAATCGAACCCGCATCATCAGCTTGGAAGGCTGAGGTAATAGCCATTATACGATGCCCGCATCAAACCTTTGGAAGACGACCTACTACCAAAATAATGGTGGGGGGGGACGGATTCGAACCATCGAAGCTTTCGCGGCAGATTTACAATCTGCTCCCTTTGGCCACTCGGGAACCCCCCCACACTGTCACCTAAAACTAGATGAAGCCTTACACTTAAGAGATGGTGCCGATTGCCGGAGTCGAACTGGCGACCTACTGATTACAAGTCAGTTGCTCTACCAACTGAGCTAAATCGGCATCGCTTAAGTGCTGCGCATTCTATGTAATGCATTTATTAAATGCAACAAGCAAATGGAAAAAAAACCTAAGGAAAGCATTGAACGCGCAAAAATCAGCCAGCAGGCTCAATTATTGGCCACGTAGAGAGACTTCACCCGCCATATACACTTGCTCGCCTGCGTCAGTTTCTAGTATCAGTTGTCCCTGCTGGTCTACGCCTTTAGCAAGACCGAACAGCACTTTGTCTTCAGAAAAACGAAGGCTCACTGGCTGGTTCTTAAATACGTCGTAGCGGTTCCAGCGTTCTTGCAGGGCTGAAAATCCTTGTTCACGAAACACTGCGTACATTTGATTTAAGGATTGAACAATTAAACAGGCTAGTTGGCTGCGATCAAGTATTTGACTCGGATCATTTTCTAATTGGGTAAATAGCTGATCGATGTGCTTAGCTCTTTCATCGTCGACCCGAACATTTACACCAACGCCTACCACTAAACTCACTTCACTATTTGCATGGCCTTGCAGTTCTATCAATACACCGCCCAGCTTTTTACCATCGAGGTAAATATCATTAGGCCATTTTAGCCCAAGGTTGAAATAACCCGCTTGTTCAAGGGCTTCCACCACAGCAAGACCAACAGCAAGGCTCAAACCCATTGCCGCTTCGATGCCATCTTGTAGACGCCACAACAGCGACATGCAAAGCTGGCCAGCATAAGGTGTTTGCCAAGTGCGGCCACGACGGCCTCGACCAGCACTTTGAAATTCAGCGAAAACAACCTGCCCATGAGGAAGTTGATCGAGTTTTTTCATCAACCATGCGTTGGTTGAATCCACTTGTTCGATCACCACCGGTGAATTTTCTGGCAACGTTAAGGTTAACCGTTCTAAGTCAAGCAAAGAGATAGGAGCGGCAAGCCGGTAGCCTTTACCTTTCACTTTATAAATATCTAAACCTAGCTGGGTATACTTGTTTAAATAGCTTGCAACAGTAGTGCGTGAGACCCCAAGCAGTTGAGCGAGTTGCTCACCCGAACAAAACTGCCCGCTAGCCAATGCTTGAATAAGCTTATAAGGTTTATTCTCTCGCATTGGGCAACCCTAAAACACTATTTGGTTGAACCTCTCCAAGCTCTCCAATAAAGCGCACTTCAGGTTCCAGTAAAATACTGAACTGCTGCCAAACCTGTTGCCTAATATGCCGACATAAGTCGAGGACATTATTGGCAGATGCTTGCTGAATATTCACCAATACCAAGGCTTGTTCTTGATGTACTGCTGCATCGCCAATGCGATGCCCTTTTAGTCCTAATTGGTCAATTAACCAACCTGCAGCAACCTTAACATCGCTCGTTGTAGTTGAATAATGAGGAAGAGCTGGGAACCGCGTCAACAATTCTTCTAGGCGCAGACGACTGATTATCGGGTTTTTAAAGAAGCTTCCGGCATTTCCTAGCTTACTTGGATCTGGTAGCTTGCTATTGCGAAGCTCGCAGACCTTATCAAAGACTTGTTTAGCACTTGCTGTAACAGGCAACTGATTAAGACCACTATAGCTAAGCTTAGCTGACCACTGTTTAGCTAAGCAAAGGGTAATATTAGTAATAACAACCTTTCCCTTTAGGCTTTGCTTAAAGATACTGTCTCGGTAGTTGAATTCACATTGTTCACTATTCAAGCGCTTTAATGATTGAGTCTCTAAGTGAAAAAACTCTACCTCGCTGCACACATCAGCCAGTTCCAGTCCATAAGCACCGATATTTTGTACTGGAGAAGCCCCTAAGGTGCCAGGTATGAGGGCGAGATTCTCTAGCCCGAAGTATCCATGCTCAATCGTCCACTTTACAAACTCATGCCAGTCCTCACCAGCAGCAACACTAATGTTGAAGTGTTGCGCTTGCTCCTCAACCTCTATGCCTTGGAGTTGGTTTACGATCACCACCCCTTTAAAATTTTCGAGTAATAATAAGTTTGAACCGCTACCTATAGTTATCCATGGTAACTGTTGTTGGTTTATCCAAGTAAACAACTGTGGTAGGTCTTGCGCATTATTCAATTCAAATAAGTAACGAGCGTTGGCGTTAAGACCAAAGCTGTTATAACGGCGTAAACACACGTTTTCTAGAAGTGGAAAAGGTAAGGTCATTTTCGTAGGCGAACTCGGCTAACTTCGTGGTTTTGCCCTTTCTCTAAAATGAGATCAGCACGCTCCCGAGTAGGTAAAATATTTTCCATCAAGTTAACTTGGTTAATGCTCGACCAGATTTGTTTAGCCACTTGGTCAGCTTGTTGTTCGTCTAAGCCGGCATAATGGTGGAAATAGTTATTGGGATTAGTAAAGGCGCTCGCCCTAAACTTTTGAAAACGCTCAACGTACCACGTTTCTAAAAGATCTGGTTTAGCATCCACAAAAATTGAGAAATCTAAGTAATCAGAAACAAATACTTGCCTAGCCTGTTGCTTGGGGTAATCCCCAGAAGACTGCAGTACATTCAAACCTTCCAAAATAACAATATCGGGTTGTTCAACCACAACTTGTTTGTCTTTAACAATGTTATACGAAAGGTGTGAGTATATCGGGCCAGACACTTTAGCTTCGCCTGCTTTTAGTGCAGACACAAACTCTACCAGTCCCTTTTGGTCATAACTTTCTGGAAAACCCTTTCGTTGCATCAAACCACGAGCTTCAAGCTCTTCATTGGGGTACAAAAAGCCGTCGGTAGTAACAATGTCTACTTTAGGATGTTCTGGCCAACGTTGTAATAGCGCCTGCAAGATTCTCGACGTGGTACTTTTGCCGCCTGCGACACTGCCCGAAACACCAATAATGTATGGAACATGTTTATTACTGCCTAAGAAATTGGCCAGTACTTCACGACGATCTTGTCGTGCTTTCACATAAAGATTAAGTAATCTCGATAGGGGTAAATAGATATCGCACACTTGCTGCAATGATAGCGCTTCGTTAATACCACGAATGCTCTCTAGATCATCTTCAGTTAAGGTGAGTGGTACAGATTTTCGGAGTGTTGACCAAGCTTCGCGTTCAAAATCTAAGTAACTAAATGCATGCTGCGTGGTGCTTTGTGTTGCTGGCATGGGCCCTTCCTATATAGTGCGGCACAACCATATACCAAAACTGTTTAACTCTCCACCTTCCGGCAGGAATTAGCCATGCTGACGAAACTTATCTTCGTGAATAGGAACAACTTTAGGGCTGCGCTCTACAAGATGCACTGACGGTAGGTCGTAATCATAGGCACGACGATTACGTGCAACCTTGTTAAACACAACCCCGGCAATCTCTATGTCCATACGAGACAACTTGTTTAATGCGCTTTCTATCGATTTTCCGTCTGTGCGCTCAGCTTGTACCACCATTAACGTGGCGTCTACTACAGGCGCAACCATCACAGCATCAGTTACTTGCATCAAAGGACCTGTTTCAATCACGATACGGTCATAATGCTGGCGCAAACCTTTAAGCAAGAGCTTGAATTTCTTAGAGGCTAAGAGGGAAGTTGAATGGCGGTCGATAAGACCGGCCGTAAGCACATCAAAGCCGAGTTGGTTATCACGATAAATACACTGGGATACCGTATGAGTTCTAGATAACAGGTGAGTTAAACCCGGCTGGGTTAAGGGATAATTCAAGTAAGTAGAAACCGACGCGCGACGCAAGTCGGCATCAATTAGCAGTACTTTTTCAACGTCACTACAAGCTGCTGCAGTTTGAATAGTTAAACTGGTTTTACCTTCGCCTTCTAAAGCAGATGTGAACAATACCACTTGCCCGCGATTTGGGCGCATTTGCAAACGTGCCCTCAAGGAACGCAAAGGCTCGCCCAACCAAGGGTGCACACCTTGCCGTAACCACTTATTACTGCGTACTTTCACTTTAGGTACTTCAGCAATGACTTCGACGCTCATTGCTGTTTCTAGCTCTTCAACAGTTGCGAAAGTTCTCGACATCGCTTGTTTCAATAATACAAACACAACACTAAGTATGCCCGCTAACATTCCCGCCAAAATAACAATAATCGCTTTCTTCGGCTTAATGGCTGACTCGGGCAAACGAGCACTATCAACTAACTGAGCATAACCACGATTGAAGCCCTCGGCAGCTTCAGCTTCTTTGAACTTCTCTAAGAAAGTATTGTATAAACGGGTATTACTGTCTATTTCGCGAGTTAACTGATTAAAACGGGTGGTTTTTCGACTAAGGTCTTGGTACTTAACTTTAGCTAAACGTAAAGACTCAGCCAAAGCGGCTTCGCGAGCGACTGCCGATTGATAGCTTTTCTCGATACCTGAAATGATAAAATTAGTTTGGCTACGAAGCTCTAACTCTACTCGAGCTATTTCTCCAGACAGCGACACCCGTTTAGGGTGTTTAGGGCCATAGCGCTTGGCGAGATCAGCTTGTTCAAGCTCTAGTTCAATGCGTCGGCGCTTAATATTCTGCACCATCGGGTCCCGTTGAATTTCGCTTAAAGAAGTAAGTTTATCCAAGTCCCCTTTTGAAGCGCGTTTAACGATGGACCATAAGGCACTGGCTTCACTTTTTAGACGCTGGGCTTCTAATTGTTGGGTAGTGAGCTGTTGTAGCTCTTTACCAATAAGTCCAAGAATACCTTCTTGGTCTACTAAATTTTCTTCTTCTCTGTAAAGCTGCAATTCAACTTCTGAGCTTTGCAATGCCGTTTTTAAGCGATTCAGTTCTTGCAATAACCAACCAATAGTTTGGTCGGTGGCTGCTTCACTAGAGCTGCGATGGTATTCAATATAGGCCTCGGCGACAGCAATCGATACTTGCTGCGCTAACAATCTATCCCAGCTTCTAAAACCAATTTCAACCAAGCGACTTTTAGGAAGAGGGGTTACCGAAAGGCGCTGCTTAAATACCCTCAGTAGCCGCGCCTCGCTTGGGGTTGCAGAAGGGCTAAACTGACTGCTGTAGCCGAGAGTAACCACTTGCCACCAGTATCGCCAAGGTGCGATTGGGGCGCGCAAAAATTCGGGGTGGTGCTGTAAATCGAGCTTGTTAATCACTGCTAGAGCAATACGTTCTGAACGTAAAATCTCCATTTCAGTATTAAAGTAAGACTCTGCTTGAGTATCAAAATTATAGACATCTTCTACAGCCACCATTTTTGCTTGGCTGTAACCTATCATCAATTTTGAGGAGGCTTGATACAAAGAAGGCAGTGCTTTTACATAAAGCATACTCAGCAGTAATGTCACCATCACTACAAGGATTATGTTTAATTTGGCTTGCCACAAGGTAACAAAAAGCTGTCGTAAATCGACTTCTTTTCCTTCTCTAGACTGTGACGGCTTCTGCTCTTCCATGAACCTAAACGACTGCTCCATTAGATCTAAAACTCATATAACTAAATGATATTGCCAGCTCATGCCAGGACATGCAATTGGGAAATATAGAAATTGAGGGGGGAATTGAGTAATTGTGCTACAAAATCAACTAATAACATTAGTATTTATAAGCTAATTATAGAAAAAAGGCCCCTAAACAGGAGCCTTTTCATTCGTTTTTAAAGCTTAGGCTTTAACTACTACGTCTACCAAAGTCCAAGACTTAGTCTTAGAAATTGGAGCACATTCTTTGATAGTTACTACATCGCCTTCAGCGGCAACGTTAGCTTCATCATGTGCATGTAGCTTAGTAGTGCGTTTGGTGTATTTACCGTAAATAGGGTGTTTAACCTGACGCTCAATAGCAACAACAATAGACTTGTCCATTTTGTCGCTAATTACTTTGCCTTGCAATGTACGGATATCGCTCATTACGCACCTGCCTTCTGATTCAGAATTGTTTTCACACGCGCGATGTCGCGACGTACGTTTTTAAGCAAGTGAGATTGGGCTAATTGACCAGTACTTGCTTGCATACGCAAGTTGAATTGCTCACGAAGCAGGTTTAGTAGCTCAGCTTTAAGCTCTTCAACACTTTTATCTTTAAGTTCGTTAGCTTTCATTACATTACCGTCCGCGTTACAAAAGTAGTGCTAATAGGCAACTTGCGAGAAGCTAGTTCAAACGCTTCACGAGCAAGTTCTTCTGATACACCGTCCATTTCATACAGGACTTTGCCTGGCTGAATTTGGGCTACCCAATATTCCACATTACCTTTACCTTTACCCATACGAACCTCAAGAGGCTTCTGAGTAATAGGTTTGTCTGGGAATACACGGATCCAGATTTTACCTTGACGTTTAATGTGACGAGTCATCGCACGACGTGCTGCTTCGATCTGACGAGCAGTAAGACGGCCACGGCCAGTCGCTTTAAGACCGAAGTCGCCAAAAGACACATCTTGTCCTTTGCCTAAACCACGGTTACGACCAGTGTGCTGCTTACGGAATTTAGTACGTTTTGGTTGTAACATTCCCGATTCTCCTATTTAGCGTTGCGCTTGTTGCCGCGCTTCGGCTTAGAAGGAGCTTCAGGAGCTACAGCCAATGGCATACCGCCAAGAACTTCGCCTTTAAAGATCCAAACTTTAACGCCGATGATACCGTAAGTAGTCAACGCTTCTGAAGTTGAGTAATCGATGTCAGCACGTAAAGTGTGTAGAGGTACACGGCCTTCACGGTACCATTCAGCACGAGCAATTTCTGCTCCGCCTAAACGACCACTAACTTGAACCTTGATACCTTTAGCGCCTAGACGCATTGCATTTTGCACGGCACGCTTCATAGCGCGACGGAACATAACACGACGCTCTAGTTGGCTAGAGATAGAGTCTGCTACTAATTTCGCGTCTAACTCAGGCTTACGAACTTCTGAGATATTGATTTGCGCAGGTACGCCAGCTAATTTAGCTACGTTCTTGCGAAGTTTCTCAACATCTTCACCTTTCTTACCAATTACAACACCTGGGCGAGCAGTGTGAATAGTCACACGAATGCTTTTAGCAGGACGTTCAATTGTAATGCGAGACACAGAAGCACTTTTCAATTCTTTAGTTAAGAACTGACGTACTTTGTGGTCACTGAAAAGGTTGTCTGCGTATTCACCTTTATCGGCATACCAGGTTGAATTCCATGGTTTTACGATACCTAGGCGAATACCATTAGGATGTACTTTCTGACCCATTGCTTATCTCCTAGTTATCAGATACAACCACAGTGATGTGGCTGGTACGCTTGATAATACGGTCGGCTCGGCCTTTAGCACGAGGACGAATACGCTTTAGAGTTGGACCATCATCAACGAAGATTTTGGTAATTTTCAACTCATCAATATCAGCACCTTCGTTGTGCTCAGCGTTAGCAATAGCAGACTCTAGAACTTTTTTAACAAGTCCTGCTGCTTTTTTGCTGCTGAATTGCAACGTAACAAGTGCTTTTTCTACTGGTAGACCACGTACTTGATCTGCAACCAGGCGAGCTTTCTGCGCAGAACCACGAGCAAAACGATGTTTAGCTAAAGCTTCCATAATTTATACTCCTACTTCTTCTTCGCTTTCTTATCTGCGACATGGCCGCGATAAGTACGAGTTGGCGCAAATTCACCCAGTTTATGACCGATCATTTCATCGGTAACAAATACTGGAACGTGCTGACGACCATTATGGACAGCGATGGTCAAACCGATCATTTGTGGAATGATCATTGAGCGACGAGACCAAGTTTTCAATGGTTTCTTGTCCCCGCTTTCCACCGCTTTCTCTACCTTCTTCAACAAGTGTAGGTCAATGAATGGACCCTTCTTGAGAGAACGTGGCATGGCGATTCCCCTTATTTCTTAGAACGACGGCGTACGATATATTGATCCGTACTCTTGTTTTTACGAGTTTTGTAACCTTTGGTTGGAACACCCCAAGGAGTAACTGGATGACGGCCACCAGATGTACGACCTTCACCACCACCATGTGGGTGATCAACTGGGTTCATTACCACACCGCGAACGGTAGGACGAACACCACGCCAGCGCGTTGCACCAGCTTTACCAAGTTTACGTAGCATATGCTCGCCATTACCTACTTCGCCTAATGTAGCGCGACAATCAGATAATATCTTACGCATTTCACCACTACGTAGACGTAGAGTTACGTATGCACCATCACGCGCAACAATTTGAGCGTAAGCACCAGCAGAACGTGCCATTTGGGCACCCTTACCAGGCTTCATTTCAATCGCGTGAACAGTAGAACCTACTGGCATGTTACGCATTGGCAAACAGTTACCTGCTTCGATTGGTGCATCAACACCAGAAGCAATAGCTGCGCCTGCTTTAACACCTTTTGGTGCCAAAATGTAACGGCGTTCACCGTCTGCAAATAATACCAAAGCAATGTGAGCACTGCGGTTTGGATCATATTCAAGACGTTCTACTTTCGCAGGAATGCCATCTTTATCATTTCGTTTGAAGTCAATCATACGGTAGTGTTGCTTATGACCACCACCAATATGACGCACGGTAATTACACCGCGGTTGTTACGACCACCAGATTTCGACTTACTTTCCAACAAAGGAGCGTAAGGCTTGCCTTTGTGCAGGTCAGTGTTAACCACTTTAACAACGTGGCGACGACCAGCAGATGTAGGCTTACATTTTACAATAGCCATTTAAGAATACTCCTATTACTCTGCGGCACCGGTGAAGTCGATGTCTGAACCTTCAGCTAAGGTTACATACGCTTTCTTCACGTCGTTACGGCGACCGAAACGAGCTCCGTGACGTTTAGTTTTACCTTTTTGGTTCAAGGTAGTAACGCCAGTCACTTCAACTTCGAATAGTTTTTCAACTGCAGCTTTGATTTCTGCTTTAGTTGCTGTAGAAACAACTTTGAATACGATAGTGTTATCGGCTTCAGCAGACATAGTGCTCTTTTCAGAGATATGTGGAGCTACTAGTACTTTCAACAAACGTTCTTCGCTGATCATGCTAACCACTCCTCAATTTGTTTCACTGCATCAGCAGTTATCAACACTTTATCAAAAGCAATCAAGCTAACTGGATCAATACCAGCTACATCACGAACGTCTACTTTATAGAGGTTACGTGCGGCCAAGAATAAGTTTTCATCAACTTCAGGCGTAACGATTAATACATCGTTCAAATCGAAGTCTTTCAACTTAGCAACTAATTCTTTAGTTTTTGGCGCTTCAACGCTGAATTTCTCAACCACAATCAAACGTTCTTGACGAACAAGTTCAGACAAGATGCTGCGGATTGCGCCGCGGTACATTTTCTTGTTAACTTTTTGGCTGTGATCTTGTGGCTTAGCTGCAAAGGTTACCCCGCCGCTACGCCAAATTGGGCTACGAATTGTACCGGCACGAGCTCGGCCTGTACCTTTCTGACGCCATGGCTTCTTACCACCACCTGATACTTCAGAACGTGTTTTCTGAGCGCGTGAACCCTGGCGAGCGCCTGCAGCGTATGCAGTTACTACCTGGTGAATCAACGCTTCGTTAAAGTCACGTCCGAAGGTAGTTTCGGAAACTTCAAGAGCGCTTTGCGCGTCTTTCAATACCAATTCCATTACTATCTCCTAGCGTTACGCTTTAACAGCAGGTTTAATGATCACGTTACCATTGGTAGCACCTGGTACGGCACCTTTAACCAAAATTAGGTTACGTTCAACATCAACACGTACAACATCTAGGTTTTGCGTAGTTACACGCTCAGCACCCATATGTCCGGCCATCTTCTTGCCCTTGAATACTTTACCTGGGCTTTGGTTTTGACCAATAGAACCAGGAGCACGGTGGCTCAAAGAGTTACCGTGAGTAAAATCTTGGGTAGCGAAGTTCCAGCGTTTAACACCGCCTTGGAAACCTTTACCTTTAGAAGTACCAGTAACGTCTACTTTTTTAACTTCATTGAACAAGTCAACTTTTAGCTCATCAGCTACGTTAACTTCTTCACCTTCACCGTCTGCTAGACGGAATTCCCACAGGCCGCGACCCGCGTCAACACCAGCTTTAGCGAATTGACCCGCTTCTGGTTTGCTAACACGACTTGCTTTTTTAGCGCCGGTGGTCACTTGTAGAGCACGGTAACCGTCGCTGTCCTCAGTGATAACACGAGTAACGCGGTTTGGCTCACATTCGATTACGGTAACTGGAATTGATGCGCCATCTTCAGTGAAGATGCGAGTCATTCCAACTTTACGACCGATTAGACCAATCATTGTAAAAACCTCTTATTAGTCAGACTCAGGCTTAGCCCAAGCTGATTTGCACATCTACACCAGCAGCAAGGTCAAGGCGCATCAAAGCGTCAACTGTTTTATCAGTTGGCTCAACGATGTCTACTAGACGCTTGTGGGTGCGAATTTCATACTGATCACGCGCGTCTTTATTAACGTGCGGAGATACCAGAATGGTGTAACGCTCTTTACGAGTAGGCAGTGGAATAGGACCACGAACCTGAGCGCCAGTGCGTTTGGCAGTTTCTACGATTTCCGCAGTAGATTGATCGATCAGACGGTGATCAAATGCTTTCAAGCGGATTCGAATTCTTTGGTTCTGCATTGACAGAGCTCCAAATAAAAAATTAAAGAACCTAACACACACCAACGACATCCTTATCCAAAATTTGGGGATGGTAGTGCATGCGACGAGTAACGTTTGCTTCCAAATCGGAAACACTGTTAGTAGTTAACTTAAACCAAGCTAACTAAATGAATTGCCTAAACAACTCAACCCACTAAATTAGTGAGCTGGCGTATTATACTCAAGCGAGGTTAAAAAACAAGTTAAACCAAAATAATTGTTCAATAGGTAATCACCCACAGCAAAAGAAGTCTCACCAAGCGTTAGATAGCTCGCAAAACCTTAATCATTGTAAGTCTATAATATTCAACAACAAGCGTTAACTTGGATTGCCATGACTCAGCACCACAGCCTGTTAATCATAAGCCAGCAGCCTTGGTCAACAATGCTTGAGCAAGCGAATGCCCCTTGGCGATACTGGTGCAGTGAAGACGTACCCGATAACTCGCAATTGCAACTTCACCATGTAGCACTGATTGTGATTGATACAGAGCGACTAGCCCAGCCGAACAATGCATTAGCCTTACAGGCCTTATTACAGCAGCCCGTTTACGAAAACCTTAAGCTGGTATTGCATCATACTCAGCAAATGCCCAGTGCCGAACAAGTGTTCCACTGGATAAATCAGTTTAGCCCAGATGCGATAATCCCCCCTAACAGCAGTGACAGCGAAATCACGCAGCTAATGCACAACAAATGGCCTATTCACCAACAGCAAACCGCTCAACAACGTTGGTTAGAAAAACAGCTAGCAGCACAAGTTGCACAGATTAGGGCTAACTTCTTTGACTATACCGCCTTAAGCGACCAACAACTTTCAGATAAAGTGATTTCGGCACTGTATGGTTTTTTCCAAGACAATGATGAAGACCACCTCTGTCGTACTTACAGCGCAAATCATGTGTTAACACAAGAAGGCCAAGCCAACCGCTTCTTATGGTTTATCGCTAAAGGTGAAGTGGTGCTTAAGAAGCAACAGGGTCAACACATACTCGAAGTAGCCCGCATGCAAGCCGGTTCATTAGTGGGAGGTATGTCTTTTGTTACCGGTGAGCTTGGTTTTACCAGTGCGGTCACCACGCAGCGAACCGACGTGATAAAACTTGACCGGGCAACCTTTGCCAAAGTACTCGATTCGAGCAGTCAATTGCTGCCTCTATTTACTAACCTGCTATTGCGCCATTTTAACCGACGTTTGCAAAAGAGCATTCATACCAAACTTACCTTGCAGAGTACCCTTAATTCTCTAGACTCCGCTCACGAACAGCTTATAGAAAAAGAGAAAATGGCAGTGCTTGGCCAGCTCATTTCCGGCATTGCTCATGAGTTAAACAACCCTGTGGCCGCAATCATTCGCGGTAGCGACACCATCGCCAAGCAATTACCCACCGTATTAAACAATGAGTTAACCCATCCACAACAGCAACTTGGCCATGAATTGCTCAAGGCAGCGTTTACTTTAAAACCTATGTCCACCAGCGAGATACGCCAGCACAGCAAAAACTCGATAGAACTTTTTGGTGATGCCATTACTGCAAGAAAAGCGGTAACTATAGGCCTAGACGGCCCCAGCTTGCGCCAACAATATTTGGAGTGCAGCGACACAGTAGATAATTCTCAGTTAATCGCAACGCTGGCGAGTTACCATCAAATCGGTAACTTCCTTCGCAATATTCAAGTTTGCGCTTCACGAATAGCTGAACTGGTAAAAGGCTTAAAACACTATGCAGGTCGCGATCCTGAGCAACCAGTACTGGCCGACTTGAACGAAGGCATAGCAGAAACCCTTGTGATTTTAGAGAATCGTTTACGTGGCTTCGAGGTTGAGTGTAGTTACGGCCTGTTACCGGTTTACCGCTGCCACCCTATCGCGTTGCAGCAAGTGTGGACAAACCTTATTGCCAACGCTCTAGACGCAATGGGGACTCATGGAAAACTCAGCGTAAGCAGCCAATATATCGAAGCCTCACCCAGCTATATCTCCATTTGTATTGAAGATAATGGCCCCGGCATCAAACCAGAGATTATAGAAAAGATATTCCAACTTAATTTCACCACCAAGCATGAAAGTAACTTCGGCTTGGGAATAGGTTTAACGGTGTGCCAACAAATAGTTGCACAGCATTTAGGCAGAATCGAAGTGGAATCTGAGCTAGGACAATTTACCCGTTTCATAATTACCTTACCATTGAATCAGACCTAGGACTTTAAGGAGCCGCACCATGGAACAATTATTGATTTTATGTGTTGATGATGAACGCGAAGTGCTCGACAGTGTACTACACGATATCGCCTCTTTAAGCCCACCTTTTACCATCGACGGTGCCGAGAGCGTAGCTGAAGCCCGCGAAGTGATAAAAGACTTTGAAGCGCAAGGTGGTCAACTCGCCCTCATTCTTGCCGATCACATCATGCCCGACGAACTCGGCATCGATTTTCTTATCGATCTTAATCACGCCGACAATAGCGAAGCAGCTAAAAAAATTCTGCTCACAGGGCAAGCTGGCCTGCACGATACCATTGAGGCCATTAATCGCGGCGGACTCAATTATTACCTAGCCAAGCCTTGGTCAGAAGATCAACTATTAAGCATTGTTAAAGAGAAGCTCACCGATTATGTGCTTGAACATTGCGGCAACCCCATGCCTTTTGCTCAAGTATTAGACGGCGAACGAATATTTAGCCATGTGTCACAGCATCGCATGGATATCGGTAACTGATACCAAGCAGCAAAGTATTCGCATAGTTGTATTTTCTGGCTACTATTGAGCATAAGCAAATCAACTGAAGCGCAATGATATGGAATATCAGCAACTAAAAGATTATTTAATGGCGAAACCAGAGGTAACTCAGGATTTGCCCTTCGCGCCTGACGTACCAGTGTTTAAGGTTCGTAGTAAAATGTTCGCGCTAGTGAGTTGGAAAGAGGGCGAGATGAGTATGAACCTGAAATGCCAGCCTGAGCAAATAGATGCGCTTATCGATATCTATCCCGCGATTACTCGTGGCTACCACATGAGCAAACGCCATTGGCTCACTATTCACTTTGATGGCAGCGATGCAGAAAACGAAGCGTTTCGCTTAATCGATAATTCTTTCGAGTTAGTGGTTAAAGGCATGAGCAAAAAAGCCCAAACTGAACTCCTTGCAGCCCAAGAAAACACTTAGGAACAGTGCATTGCGCACCACCAGCACTGTTCGTTTACTGACTCTACTTTTATTAGGTTTGATGCTAAGTGGCTGTGCCAACAACGCCCTCACAGAAAACTCTCAAGCGGTGCCTTTAAAAGTAGATTATTGGCCTCACTCAAACGTAGTAACAACGCCGCTTCCACAACTTAGAGTTGCAAGTATTAACCTTGCCCACGGCCGAAAAAATGTCTTAAACCAACTGCTAGTAAGTAGTACAACTACTCGGCAAAACTTGCTAGATATTGCGGCCTACTTAAAACAGCAAAACATTGATGTAGTTGCTCTGCAAGAAGCCGATGCCTCATCTGCTTGGTCAGGTTCTTTCAACCATGTTGAATATATCGCACAGCACGCTGGATACTCGTGGCACGCACACAGCTTACATAGCAACGGAAAACTTGCCAATTACGGTACTGCCATTTTATCTAAATACCCAATAAGCGAAGCCTATGCTTATCACTTTATGCCAACGCCCCCTACCACTACTAAGGGTTTTACCGCAGCCAAAATACACATTACTGCTACGCAAAGCGTGGATGTAGTATCACTGCACTTAGATTTTTCTCGCGCTAGCAAAAGGCGCCAACAGATGGCGGAACTAAGAGAGCGTTTTAACCAGCATGAAGGTAGCGCCATTATAATGGGTGACTTTAATAGTGAGTGGGAAAAAGATGAAAGCGTAGTTAGCCAGTTTGAAAACAACAGCCGCTATCGTGTTTATCAACCGCAAAGCACTCAACTTGCCAGCTATAAAAACAAACGCTTAGATTGGATATTTATCAGTAAAGACCTCCAATTTATTAACTATGAGCTGGGCCCAAATACCCTTAGTGATCATCGCCCAGTAATCAGCCTGATAAAGCTGAGTGAAACACTAAATTCCAGCCAATAAAAAAGCCTCGTTAAACGAGGCTTAATGATCAGTGGATGCACTTAACTAAGCAACATTTTGCTTATGAATAAGGGTGTTGTTATCCAGAATAAATTCTAATGCCACTTCATCACAAGCATGCTGACGAGGACAAATATCACAATCCTTCATTACCTTTTCAGGCAGCATGTTTTTAGAGGTAGGGCTAAAGCCAAGCTTCATGAAGAATTCTGGAACACGAGTCAGTACAAATACCTTCTCAATTTCCATCTTCTTGGCTTTCTTCATTAAGTGTTGCACCATGGCTCGGCCTTGGCCAGCACGCTGTGAGCCAGGGTTAACGCCTAATGAACGAATCTCTGCTAGGCCAGTATCGTACAAGTATAGCGATGCACACCCAGTCACCTTGCCAGCTTGCTCGCTTACCGTGAAATCTCCAACGGCTTGTACTAATTCAGGACGTGGTCGCGGTAAGTTTTCACCCGCTTGCGCCCAGTAGTTAACCATAGTTTCAATGGTATCTAAGTCGGTCATTCGAGCAGAGCGAACGTATAAACCTTTTACGTTACGTTTCGACAAGCGAGTTTCGGCTTCGGTTAAGGCATGCTCAACTTGCTCTGGCGCTACGCCGCCTAAGGCCTGGCGTTTAGCTAGCGTTGATTCTAGGGACAAGTTTGGATAAACGTCATCTTCAATCTCTGGCGCTAACTCTTTAAATTCAGTTAGGCTTAAGTCTTCAAGCGGAACGCCTTTCTCAATGGCTTTAACCACTGCAATGCCCACAATATGGTGCGCTTCGCGGAAAGGAATACCTTTAGCCACTAAGTAATCGGCCAGTTCAGTAGCATTTGAGTAACCACCTTTAGCGGCCTCAGTAGTGGTTTCTTCATGCACATCCATATCATCAAGCACCAACTCAGCCATGGCTAAGCAGTCACCCCAAGTATCTAGCGCGTCAAACAAACCTTCTTTGTCTTCTTGCATGTCTTTGTTATAAGCCAAAGGCAATGCTTTAAGGGTCATCATAATGCCCGACAATGCTCCGTATACTCGGCCGGTTTTACCACGGATAAGCTCTAGTGCATCTGGGTTTTTCTTTTGTGGCATCAATGATGAGCCAGAGGTCACTTGGTCTGACAAATCTAAAAATGCCGACTCACCCGAGTTATAAAAGATTAAATCTTCAGCCATGCGGCTTAGGTGAATCATACTAATAGAGGCAGTTGAGATAAGCTCAACCACGTGGTCGCGGTCAGACACTGAATCCAAGCTGTTACGCGTAGCACGGCGAAAGCCTAAATCTTTAGCAATTTGCTGACGATCCATTGGGTAGGCAGTACCGGCTAATGCGCCACAACCAAGTGGTGATACATCTAAACGGCTTAGGGCATCTTGCAAACGAGAGTAATCACGTTCAAACATTTCTACGTAGGCCATTGCCCAGTGAGAAAAAGTAACCGGTTGAGCGCGTTGCAAGTGAGTGTAACCTGGCAGCACAGTGTCTTGCTGTTGGCGAGCAAACTTAACCAGTTTTTGTTGCAGCTTGTCTAGGTGCTCGAGTAATTCAACACCTTGGCTTTTACACCACAATTTTAAATCGGTAGCAACTTGGTCATTACGGCTACGGCCTGTGTGAAGCTTTTTGCCTAAGTCGCCCACTCGTTGGATAAGTTGAATCTCTACCCATGAGTGAATATCTTCAGCATCACTGCCCAAAATCTGTTGCGGGTTTTCAGCAACTTGTTTACCCAAATCCAATAAGGCCGATTCCAAGCGCTGTTGCTCGTCGGCGGTAATTACGCCCACACTTAACAATGCTTTCGACCATGCAATTGATCCGGTTATGTCTTGCTCCGCTAAACGATAATCAAAACGTAACGAATCATTGAACTGCTTAAATCTGGTATCTGCAGCTTGGCTAAAACGCCCACCCCACAATGCCATTTTACTCTCCATTTATTATTGCAAAGACCCCAGAGCAAATTGCCTCTGAGGTCTGTGTATTTCCTGCTTATACGTCGGCCAATCTTATTTGCTATTTAAAGCACGGATCCGGCTGGCTAGAGAGTATAAACGAATAAAGCCTTCAGCGTGCTTTTGATCGTACACTTGGTCTTCACCAAAAGTGGCAAACTCTTCTGAGTACAAGCTATTTGGTGAGCGTTTTTGTACCGCTACCGCTTGGCCTTTGTATAACTTAATCACTACGTCACCGTTAGCATCTGCAGCCATTGCTTCAGAAGCGGCGATTAGTGAAGTACATAAAGGCGTGAACCAACGACCGTCATACACCAAGTGTGCCATTTCTTGACCCACTTTTTCACGCCAAACACGTGACGTTTTATCGAGTACTAGTTCTTCAATCGCACGTAAAGCAGCCACAATTACCGTGCCGCCTGGCGTTTCGTAACAACCACGAGACTTCATACCTACGGTGCGGTTTTCGGTAATGTCGATACGGCCAACACCATGAGCTGCGGCAATGTCGTTCAGCTTCATGACTACTTGGTAAGGGCTTAATGCTTCATCGTTTACTGCAACAACACGGCCATTTTCAACTTTAAGGTTTACGTATTCTGGCTCGTTTGGCGCATCTACTGGATCAACCGTTAATGTCCACACACCTTTACTTGGCTCATTCCATGGGTCTTCTAGCTCGCCACCTTCATGTGAAATGTGCCACGCGTTAGCGTCACGGCTATAGATTTTGGTAGCAGAAGCAGTGGTTTCGATGTTGCGCTCTGCTAGGTAATCGAGCAAATCTTCACGGCTTTCCATTTCCCATTCACGCCAAGGTGCAATCACTTTTAGCTCTGGAGCAAGGGCTGCAAAGCAGCTTTCGAAACGAATTTGGTCGTTACCTTTACCAGTACAACCATGACATACCGCATCGGCACCCACTTTACGGGCTACTTCTACTTGGGCTTTAGCAATAATAGGACGCGCCATTGAAGTGCCTAACAAGTAAGTACCTTCATATACAGCACCAGTAGCGATAGTTGGGTAGATGTAGTCAGCAACAAACTCTTCTTTAAGGTCAACGATGTAACACTCTGAAGCACCAGACGCTAAGGCTTTTTCTTCAAGCCCAACCAACTCTTCTTCGCCTTGGCCTACATCGGCACAAAAGGCAACAATTTCACAATCGTTGTAGGTTTCTTTTAACCACGGAATGATGGCCGACGTGTCCAAACCACCTGAGTATGCTAATACAACTTTTTTGATATCTGACATTCTTAAAATTCCTTGTTCAACTCAGCTTTTAGCTGAATAGCCACTAACTTAATAAACTCACTAATACGGCGTTTTGTGCATGCATGCGGTTCTCAGCTTGATCAAAGATCAACGACTGAGGCCCATCCATCACTTCCGAAGTAATTTCCAACTCGCGGTGAGCAGGTTGGCAATGCAGTACGTGGTTAATGCCACATGATTGCATCAAATTTTGGTTAATCTGATAAGCCATGTACTTATCTTTTACAGATTGCAGCGGCGTATCGTCGCCCATCGATACCCAAGTATCGCCGTAAACCACATCGTAGCCTTTAATGTCTTCCACATTGTTGGTAACAATAATTTTGCCACCGTGGATTTTAGCTAGCTCGTTGGCCTTTTGTACAATTTGAGCGTCTGGGCTTGCGCCCAGTGGGCACACAGCAGCGACTTCCATCCCTAAAATGGCTCCGCCCAATAACAACGAATGGGTGACGTTATTACCTTCACCCAAATAAGCTAACTTCACTTTGCTTAAATCTGAGTATTGCTCGCTAATGGTTTGAAAATCGGCAAGCCCTTGGCAAGGATGGTATAAATCACACAGGGAATTGATGATAGGCACCGACGAATTATCTCGCAGGGTTTGTAATGTTTTGTGCGAAAACACGCGTGCAACAATGGCATCGGCCCAGCGAGTAATATTTGATGCGAAGTCTTTTACACTTTCACGCTCGCCCATGGCACCGTTTTGTTGATCTAGGTATACCGCATGGCCGCCTAAGCGGTTAATGCCAATATCAAAGGTGACGCGAGTACGTAACGACGGTTTTTCGAAAAGGGTTACCACACTTTTCCCGGCCAAGGTTTGGCCGTAATCTTTTGGTGCTTTCTTAATTTTAGCGGCCAATTCCAGTAGCCCTAAAATTTGCTCTTGAGTTAAGTCCTGCAAGCTCAGCAGGTGTTTAAAATCACTCATCTTCTTTCCTTAAACGGTAACCTGAGTCCCTACCGACTCACCATTGTGTGTTTGTCCAGCTAACAAGCTGGCCAGTTTCGCTGGATCTTTCCATGATGCTAGCGCTACTGGTGTTTGTAAAAATGCTGCAGCATCTAAAGCGGCATTCACTTTTACCGTCATGCCATCGGTAATCACACCGTCGGCAATTAATTTCTCAGCTAATTGGCTATTTAACTCAGCCACCAGCTGCTTATTTTGGTCAAGCACACCAGCAACATCAGACAACAATACCAATTGGCCTTGTAATAGTTTGCACACAGCTAAAGCCGCTTGGTCAGCGTTTACATTATATAACTCGCCGTCTTCACCAATACCAATGGAACTCAACACTGGCACATGGCCTAAGCTGATTAAGCTGCTTAACAAAGCAGGGTTGCTTGGTGATGCTTCACCTACATGGCCCAACCGTGGGTCCATTTGCACAACCTTGCAACTGCCAGCGTCACTTAAACATAAACCCACAGCCGATAAACCTGCTTTTAAAGCTTGGGCTAATAGCAATTTGTTACTGGTACCTGCAAGGGCACCAACCACATAAGGGATTTGTTCTTTTGGGGTAATACGCAAGCCGTCTAGCTTTTCTGATACAAAGCCGGTTTTAGCCAATACGTCTTCAACCACCACGCCACCGCCATGCACCAATACAATAGGTTGCGAAACTTGCTGAAGCGCAGCAAACAAGTTATCCAAGGCTTGAGCATTATTCAATACCGCGCCGCCTAATTTAATCACTAATGGTTTCATAATTAGCCCTTAAACTAGCGATTCGCTAACGGCAAAGCCGTTACGAATGTTTAAACATTGAATGGCTTGGCTAGCGGCCCCTTTCAATAAGTTGTCTTCGGCCGATACCACAATTAAGTCATCGCCTTGTTGCTGCCAAGCTAAATCAATAAATGGCGTGCTTTCAACTTTAGCGATTGATGGCCACTCACCGCTTAGCAAACGCACAATGTTTTGTCCGGCGTAAGCTTGCTGATAAGCCTCATTAACTTGTTCTTCGGTAGTTCCCACTTTTAGGCAAACATTAATGGTGGCTAGAATACCGCGCTTAAAGTTACCGAGATGAGGAGTGAAAATAACCGGGTGACCTAAGTGCGCAGCAATTTCTGGCTGATGACGATGATTAAATACGCCGTAAGGCGCTAAGCTAACTTCGCAGAATGAGCTGGTTAAAGATGCTTTACGCCCAGCCCCACTCACCCCACTGGTGGCATTAATAATCGCTTTGCTGCTTTCATCAATCAGCCCTGCCTCGGCCAAAGGCTTAAGTGCAGTAAGAGAGGCGGTAGGGTAACAACCAGCAACAGCCACTAAATCGGTTTGCTTAATTTGCTCGGCGTTCCATTCAGCTAAACCGTATACGGCTTTTTCTAATAACTCAGGAAATTGATGAGTAAAACCATAGAATTTTTCGTAGAACTCTGCACTTTGAACACGAAAGGCACCCGACAAATCGAACACCTGACAGCCGGCCGCCAAAAACGCCTCGGCTAAATCGTGACTTACCTCGTGTGCGGTCGCCAGTAAAACAATGTCAACATCGGCAAAGGTATTGGCAATATCAGCAACAATTAACGGTTGTACCGGCGCATCTACCACGCCGCGTAATTTACCGTGCAAGGCAGACAGTGCCTTGCCTGCGTCTAAGCTACGCTCTGATACGTACAAACCCGCAAGCATTAATTGAGAGTGGCGACTAACATAAGCCGCTAACTCTGCACCGGTGTACCCACTTGCTCCAACAATCGCAGCCTTTAACATCGTTTCTTGTTCCCTTGAAATCTTATGGCATAGTGTTTTTTGTAAGAGGCTATTTTACTGACCAATTAAACAAAAAGTCACTTTTTTAAGCACAATTTTTTTGGTGCTTATCTACTATAAGCGGAGCATACCACAGGCAATTCTTTATGCAATAAAAATGAATTTTTATTTACCTTTGATTTTATAAACATCGACTAAAAAGAAGCGAAAACAAAGTCGCAGTTCTACAAATATCGACAATAATCTATGGGGAAGCGCTTGATCCTAAGCAAAGGATTCGTCGTTAACTGTAATTTAATTACATGTATTTTGACTATATGGCCAGTCTTAGGTATGTTTTTGCATCAGGACTAGGGTGATTTAGTAAAAAAATTTCAATAATCGCTAGCAAACACAAGTGAAGGAAAAAGAATGAGCCAAACAATGCCTCAAGAAATCAATGGGTCGTTACGAGGAAATGTTAACTTACTCGGACAACTACTTGGCAACACCATTAAGAGCCACATGGGAGAAGCGTTTCTAGAAAAAGTAGAAACCATTCGCCAGCTAGCTAAAGCTTCACGAAATGATGATGACCAAGCCCGCGAGCAACTACTAGAGTTATTGCGTAACCTAAGTGATGACGAGCTACTGCCGGTAACCCGCGCCTTTAGCCAATTTTTGAATCTTGCCAATATTGCCGAACAGTTTCACACTATTTCGCGCAATTGCGAAGGCAGTACCTGCGCACAAGATCCTATCGACTTGGTGTTTCAAAAACTAAAAAGCGAAAACTTGAGCGAAGCTGAAATTCATCATGCTGTAGCGCAACTGAATATAGAGCTAGTACTTACTGCTCATCCTACCGAAGTAACTCGCCGCACCTTAATTAACAAACACGTTGCCATTAACAATTGCTTAGATTGGTTGGAACTAGATCTGCCTGACCGAGAACGTAGCCAATTACTTGGCCGCTTAGAGCAATTGGTTAATCAAGCTTGGCATACTGATGAGATTCGCCAGCAACGCCCTACTCCCGTAGATGAAGCTAAATGGGGCTTCGCAGTAATCGAAAACTCTTTATGGCATGCCGTACCTGATTTTGTTCGCCAGCTGGACAACAAACTAGGCCAACACTTTGACATGCGTATGGCACTCGATGCTGCGCCAGTAGTATTTTCTTCGTGGATGGGTGGTGACCGCGACGGTAATCCTTTTGTTACCGCAAATGTTACCGAAGAAGTATTGCTTTCTAGCCGCTGGGTAGCGGTAGATTTGTACTTAAAAGAAATACAAACCTTGGTTAGCGAATTGTCGATGAGCGATGCCAATGAAGCACTGCTTGAGCAAACTGGCGACCAAAGCGAACCTTACCGCGCGCTACTAAAAGTATTACGTAGCGAGTTGCAAGAAACTCACGACTACTTAACGGCTAAATTAAAAGGCCAATACACCGAAGCCCGTGACCTTATTACCAATACCGAGCAACTGCGCGAGCCTTTAGAGCTTTGTTACTATTCGCTACAAGACTGTGGCATGGGCATTATTGCCGACGGTACCTTGCTAGATTTACTGCGTCGTATTGCCTGTTTCGGTATCAACTTACTGCGCTTAGACATTCGCCAAGATAGCGGTCGTCACGAGGAAGTATTTTCGGAAATCACTCGCTACTTAGGCATGGGTGATTACGCACATTGGAACGAAACCGATAAACAGCACTTTTTATTACAAGAATTGAATTCAAAACGTCCATTATTCCCGCGCGCTTGGGAGCCTAGTGAGTCGGTTCAAGAAGTACTAGATACCTGTGCCGTTATTGCCAAGCAAGAACGCGAAGCCTTAGGTATTTACATTATTTCTATGGCCAGTGAGCCATCAGACGTATTGGCGGTTCAACTATTGCTGCAAGAAGCTGGTTGTCCATTCCGTTTACCTGTTGCCCCATTGTTCGAAACGCTAGACGATTTGAACAACGCTCCAGCGACTATGAGCAAGCTGTTATCTATTGACTGGTATCGCGGTTATATCTCGGGTCAGCAACATGTAATGATTGGTTACTCTGATTCCGCTAAAGATGCTGGCGTACTTGCTGCTTCATGGGCACAGTATCGCGCACAAGAGGCCCTAGTCTCTATCTGCGAAGGCCATTCTATTAGTTTAACCTTGTTCCATGGTCGTGGCGGTACTATTGGTCGTGGTGGTGCTCCGGCACACGCCGCACTGTTGTCGCAACCTCCGGGTTCATTAAAAGGTGGCTTACGTGTGACCGAGCAAGGCGAGATGATTCGCTTTAAGTTTGGTTTACCAAAAGTAGCCTTAGACAGCTTAAATCTTTACGCCAGTGCGGTACTAGAAGCTAACTTAGTTCCACCGATGGAGCCAAAGGATGAATGGCGCGGCGTGATGGACCAAATCGCTGAGACCTCTTGCGAAGCCTACCGTGGCATTGTTTGGGGCGAAGAAGATTTTGTGCCTTACTTCCGCGCAGCCACTCCAGAACGTGAACTGGCTAAACTGCCATTAGGTAGTCGCCCTGCGAAGCGCCGCTCCGACGGTGGTGTAGAAAGCTTACGCGCCATTCCATGGATTTTCTCATGGAGTCAAAACCGTTTGCTACTTCCTGCTTGGTTAGGCAGTGGTGCAGCGTTCGAAGGTTTGATTAAAGACGGTAAGAGTGAATTATTAACCGAGATGCGCGCGTGGCCATTCTTTGATAATCGCCTAGCAATGTTAGAAATGGTATTTATGAAAGCTGATACTTGGCTATCTAAAATCTATGATGACCGCTTGGTTGAGCCAGAGCTGCAAGTACTTGGTGAAAAACTACGTACTAAGCTAGAAACAGCCAAAGCCGCTATTGTGTCGCTAGCACCAGATAATCGCTTGTTAGCGAATCAAGCTTGGGTAGTAGAATCGCTTAATTTACGTAACCCGTATATTGATCCTCTACATGTATTGCAGGTTGAACTGCTTAATCGTTCTCGTGCCAACGAAGAACTATGCCCAGTTGTAGACCAAGCCTTGATGGTGAGTATTGCAGGTATCGCAGCCGGCATGCGTAATACCGGCTAAGTAATAAACTTGAGTAATAACAACCCCGCTTTACGCGGGGTTGTTTGTTCTTAGGCTAAGCTAACACTCTATTTAACTATTTACAGCAAGAAGCCGCTAGGCTTCACGGCGTCGCTCATTGATCCTTAGGATGTCTTCAATGCAACAATACAAAGGATGGTTATTTCTCGCCTCATTACTGCTTTATCTACTGCATGCTTTTGAAGTAATAGGCGTTGGCTTAGCCACTGTAGTGACTTGGGCGGCGGCACTGGCGTACTTGCCACAGTTAAGCCGCGCAATACGCATTCAGGCGGGCTGTTTGTTAAGTATAGGCATTGTTTTGTTGTTGCTCGCCGCTAGCCAAAATACCTTGCTAAGCCCAATAGACGTTTTGTCTATTAACCTCCCCTTATTAGCCATGTTTAGTGCGGTGTCTTTCCTCGCCTTAGCCAATCCAGAAAACCAGCAAAACCCACTACCCACCGGTAAACGCAGCATCGCCTCTACCGCCTTAGGGGTGAACTTGCTTGGCGCTATAATCAACCTGTCGATAATCTTTATTGTTGGCGACCGATTAGCGAAGCAAAAGCAACTCACCAACGCTCAGCAAAAGGTACTTATGCGTTGCTTTTGTGCGGCTGCCTGGTGGTCTCCTTTTTTCATTGCCACCGCAGTATCCATTACCTACGCGCCAGGCATGCAGTGGTTAGATGTATTATTGCCAGGGGCCTTAATGGCCTTGATTGCACTTATTTTTACCACCGCAGAAGTTTCGCTACGCGATAAAGACAGTTTTGCCGGCTACCCATTGCGCCGCGAGAGTTTAACCATTCCTTTTGTATTGGCGGTCACGGTTATCGGGCTACATTTTGCCTTTCCTGATGTCAGTATTATTTTGATGATTACCTGTTTAGCGCCTATTGCAGCGCTCACCTTTGCCAAAGGTAAGTCGAAGGTAATTATCGCTCGGCAGTTCATTACGCACCGCCTATCTAACGTAGGTAGCCAATATGTGCTGTTTTTAGCGGCGGGGGTATTCTCTGCTGGCATTAAAGCCTTGTTATTGGCCTATCCTGAAACCTTGAGCTTACATAACATTGAATTTTCACATCAAACCTTTGCAGTAGTATTGGCTCTGATGATTGTGGCCTGCATGTTTGGTATTCATCCAGTGATTAGTATCTCTTTAGCCAGCCCATTGTTATTACCCCTTAACCCAGAACCAAGCCAGTTAGGCTTTTTATTCCTTAGCTCTTGGGCAATCTCTACCGGTAGCAGTCCTTTGTCGGGTGTAGGCTTAACTATGATTGGGCGTTATCAGTTTTCAACTTCGCAAATCCTAAAAAACAACTGGTATTACGCGTTGAGTATGTGGCTGATTTGTTCCGCGGTAAATGCCTTGTTAATGTAGCCAGCCAAGTTGCTCAAAATAAAAAAGGCTTAGCGTTTGCTAAGCCTTAATAGATAAATCAGAGCCAATACTTAAGCTGGGATTGCCTCTGCCGGGCGCACACCTAGCGTATGGCAAATAGCATAAGATAACTCAGAGCGATTAAGTGTATAGAAGTGGAAGTCTTTCACTCCTTCGCGAGACAATACTTTCACCATCTCAATGGCAACGCTCGCTCCCACTAGGTTACGGGTTGTTTGGTCGTTATCTAAACCTGCAAACTGTCCATGTAGCCAACTAGGTACTTTTACATTGGCAAACGAAGCAAACTTTTTCAGAGTTTTGTAATTCGATACCGGCAAAATTCCCGGTACAATTTCGCCTTCAATGCCTATGGCCGCGCAGCGATCTCGAAAGCGTAAATAGCTTTCAACGTCGAAGAAAAACTGCGTAATCGCGCGATTAGCGCCCGCATCCATTTTACGTTTAAGCGCAAGCAAATCAGCTTGAGCACTTTTTGCTTCTGGGTGCACTTCTGGATAGGCCGCCACCGAAATATCAAAGTCAGCTTCTTCTTTAAGTAGCGCCACCAAATCACTCGCGTACATTTGCGGTTTAGCCGAACCTTCTGGCAAATCTCCCCGTAAAGCAACAATATCTTTAATACCACTGTTCCAGTAGTCACGAGCAATTTGGCGCAACTCATCGGGCGTAGAATCAATGCAGGTTAAGTGCGGCGCCGCCGCTAAGCCGGTACGATCTTTAATGGCTTTGATTACCTTGTGAGTGCGATCTCGTGTTCCCGAGTTGGCGCCATAAGTCACGGATACAAACTTTGGTTTTAAGGTTTGTAAACGCTCGATAGACGACCAAAGCGTTTGCTCCATCGTTTCTGTGGTAGGCGGAAAGAACTCAAAGGACACGTTAATATCGCGGTTAAGCTCGCTTAAGCTTTGATTCAGTGTTTCGATTTGTTGCGCGTTGTGAAATCCCATTGACCTTCTCCGTTAAAGACTTTTAGACGTCTATACCGCTAGATACTAAAGAGATGGCTAATGAAGTCAACGCTATTCATGTTGTACTTAGCTTTAGATGAAATATTTTCAACATCAAGTAAATCACCGCTTAACGATTAATATCTATGATTTATCTAAAACTAACCCGTAAATAAAACCTTAGCAGAGGGAGAAGTGGTAACTATTTACCTCTTTATTCGCTATCAAAAGGCGTGTAACGAATATGATTAATCCACCATTCTTTGGTGCCTTCAGGCGTTTTTACAAACACATCATCGTCTACTTGCTTACCAATTAATGCGCGAGCCATGGGGGAGTCGATAGTGATGTAACCCAACTTAGGGTCTATTTCATCGGTGCCAACAATACGGTAGCGCACCACGGTAGCATCGTCGTTTTCTAATTCGACCCATGCGCCAAAAAACACTTTGCCAATTTGCTGTGGATAATGATCAACAATCTCTAATGCGTCGAGACGTTTATTTAAAAACCGCAGCCGAGAGTCGATACGGCGTAACTCGCGTTTACCTTCTTTATACTCGGCATTTTCTGAGCGATCGCCAAGCGCAGCGGCTTCCGAAACAGCTTGAGTGACTTCTGGTCGTTTTACCTTCCATAAGTATTTAAGTTCTTTGTCTAATTTGTGCCAGCCGGCGCGGGTAATTAAGTTGGTTTTCATGGTGTTTTATAGTCTCTGCCTAAGCCGGTAATTATAAACGACTTAGGCAGGATAACGGCAAGAGTTTGTTACATGATGTGGGCTTGAGTGGTTTCGCGTTTCACTAATTCCACTGGCGGTAACCTAAATTGTTGATTAGCTCCGCCGTTTAACATATCCAATATGGCTAGCGCTGCGGCATAACCAGTATCAAAAATAGGTTGGCGAACCGTGGTTAAAGGCGGAATGAAAAACGCCGAACTTGGCACATCATCAAAACCAATCACAGAAACACGTTCTGGCACTGGCCGCTTAGCTTGATACAAGGCTTGCATAGCACCGTAGGCGGTTAAATCGTTGGCGGCAAAAATTGCACTAAACTGGCGCTTGTTGGCCAATAAACGCTGCACAGCATCAAAACCAGATTGCTCGGTAAAGTCACCCTGCTCCACCAGCTGCAATTTAACTGGCAAACCTGCATGTTCCATCGCTTGGCAATAACCTTCGTAACGCTGTTGAGCATCAGGATGATCGGCATTACCTTTGATATGAACAATTTCTCGATGGCCTAATTGAATCAGGTGATTGGTGGCCATGTAAGCGCCCACCGAATTTTCAATTTTGATTGAACGTAAGCGTGCTGCTTCAAGTTCACGGCCTAGGGCCACAATTGGGCGCTTCTTAGAAAACTCAAGCACCTGATCATCACTTAAACCACCTGTAACAATAATAATACCGTCTACCGAACGCGACAGTAATAGCTGCATCGACTCGGTTTCTTCTTCGGTATTCCAGTGCCCTGTAACAATAATATGTGAGTAACCTTGAGCCAGTAATACTTCTTCTATACCGCGCAAAATAGAGGCATAAAATGGGCTATCTGGATGTTGTACCAATACCCCAATCGTCATGGTGCGGCTGCTAGCACTGGCACCTGTTTGCTGGCCAGGCTTGTAACCTAGTTCAACCATAGCCGCTTGAATTTGTTTACGTTTAGCATCAGACACATAGGTAGTCTGGTTCATAAACCGAGACACGGTACTCGGCGAAACGCCCGCTAACGCTGCAACGTCATATACTGTAGAGCGTTGTTCCAATTTGCTTTTATCTTTCACTGTTATTCTCTGACAACTAACCCGAGTTTGCATTTTATCTCCTCTTTGCCAGGTCATATGGTGGTATACCAAAGAGACAAAATTCCTGCCCCACTATATACGTCTACTTAGCTAAGAACTTGCTTTGAATGAATTTGAGCCCCAAAACGACGTCGCAGATCACATTATCTGAACGCACCAGCGCTTAGTTAAAGCATTTGCTTTAGTAAAAGATAAATAAAGGCCAACCTTAGGTTGGCCTAGTTACTTGCTTTTATTGAGCTTATTTCGCTAAGCGGTGCTCATCTAACACACTACTTACCCAGACTAATGGTGCATTCCAGTTGATGGTAATTTCGTTCAATGTCCAAGCACCGATTTCGTCAACAAAACACGTTTGGCCAATACATTTACCTTTCATACCGGCCGCAACAGGGTCACTAAAGCTAATAGAGTTTGGTCCACCCGACAATGCTCCTGGAGCAGGTTTTGGCGAGTTTTCATCAGCTTGATGCGCCCAAAAACGATGGTGAGGATTTTTTAGTGGGTTACTGCCGTAGCCAGTAATGTAAGACTGATCCAAAGGATTACGCCCTAGAATGTAGTCCATGGCATGCACTAAAGCTTGCATATACTTGCTGTCACCACTGTAATCTGCAGCATAAGTTAAGAATATGCCACGGTTCACTAAATTGGAGTTAGATCCCCAAGGGTATTGTTCGGCAGTATAGGGAATGTGGTAACCCTCTTTTGCCAATTGCGCCGAATAACCGTCGGCTGTAGCAATGATCTTAGCGCGTGCCTTATCACGGGTGGCCTCATCTAATTTGCTTGGCACGAGCGCAAGGCTTAAAGTACCGGCCGAGCTTAAATCCTGCCAGAACAAATCACCTTTAGCGGTTTCATCTCCTAGAGGAGCCGCTAAGAAAGCAGGCGATGCTTTTAGGGCTTCTAGATACTGAGCTTCGCCAGTGCTAATGAATAACTCGGCGGCTGCCCAGTAAAACTCATCGGCTAATTCCGTGTCGCCATATGGGCCTGAACCGGTAAAGTTATCGTAAGCGTACACTTCTGGGTGCTTAGCTGCGGCTTGCCATGCGCGGCTAGCGGCAGTTGAGCACTGCGCAGAAAAATCAGCATCAATCTCTTTCCATATACGCGCACACTGGGCAGCGGTAGCCGCTAAGTTAAGTGTGGCAGCTGTACTTGGTTGGCCAACATAGCGCTTTTGAGTATCTTTATGTGGAGGTAGCGGCATGCCGGTCCACTTTTCATCGGCCACTTTATGAAAGGCTAATCCTGAGGCATCAATTTCAGTCAGCTTTAAGGCACTTAAATTATCTTGCTGGTTACCGACCGGCACAAATACTTTTTTGCCTTCAGGAATTTGCATTGCCAACATGAATTCCATGTTCCAGCGAGCTTCATCCAAGAGGTCATTTACTCCATTACCAGCTTCTGGAATGGCTTGTTTGCCATCAGCAAAGGGCTCTGGTGCGTCATCAATCCATAACGAACGCTCGTAAAGGTTCATTAAGGTCCAGGTACTAATACCACCATTCACCACGTATTTGCCATGGTCGCCAGCATCATACCAACCGCCGGTTAAGTCCATATCAAAATCACAGCCTGGCCATTGATTCCCTTTGTCATCGGCTTTATCAAAACAGCTCACAACATCTGAGGGGTGACCCGCTGGGCGCGCTAGATTAGCGCGCTGTACGAAATCAGCTTTTACCTCAATACCGCTGCGGTTTTGGTAAAAGTAAGCTAATGCGTCATGTTTTAATTTACCGTACAGATCCTCGGTAATACTGAAGGGATGGCTTGATTGGCCAGCAGATTCTAAGGTTAAACCTGTTTGTGGTGTGTTGATTCGGCTAAAGTCAGCCCGGTGCACATTCTCTCCAGAGCTTTTGTTCTCTCCAAATACTTGTGTTTTACCGTTCGCCAGTACTTCCCCTTTAGCATCTTTCAACTGCCAAAAAATAGGTTGCTGCGAGTCACTGTTAATAACGGCAAACTTCTCAGATGTTGGAAAGAAGCCCAACTGATTAAGTCGCACCTTGGGGATATTGTTCACAATGACAAAGGATTTGCCCTTCACCGAAATGTTACTAAAGCAGACATTGGCTTCTTGCTGAGCGCCTAACTGAAATTGAAACTCTGTTTTCGCATCACTGGAAACCTCTTGAGTAAACGTAAAGCTAAAGGCTTTTGGCTCGGTAGATACCTCAATAGCTTGATTGAAGTATTGAGTGTAAGGTGCACCTTCATGTTGAATAAGCGTAGTAAAGGCAGTGTTTTTATTGGCTCGGGCGGTAAAATCAATCGAATAGCTTTCGCCCTCCTCCAAACCAAAACCACGCTGACCTAAAATAACATCCCATGGGTTAGACCCGGCACGTTTAATATCCATACAGGCTTCGCCATCTTTAATAACAAGCTCTGCGCCAGTAGACCACCAACCATTGGTGCCACCGCCAAACGCTGCATTTTGCAACATTTCATCACCCGCTGAATGGGCTGAGGTACTAACTAAACTCGCCAAGATGAGTCCTTGGCTTAAAGAACTAACGTTTAAACTGAATAGGGGCTTTCTGCTCGCGCTCATTTCGCTCTCCTTGAACTGAGGCATTAAAATCACTATCACTGTAATCAGTAAACTTTGTTTATTTAAGGCTTGAGCTCACATATCCATGACCAAATGGATGCAACCAAACATATCTATGAACCAGTTATGAAAAAAAACTCACGTTGTGAAATTGTTTTCACATTATTAACTTTTTAAACAGTTAATTTCTTCTTGAAGCCACACAATAACTGAATAAGATAGTGCCACCACCGCCGTAGGATGCGGCGTCTTGAGATAAGCAAGCACATGTCAAATATTGAACCACAAATTGCCATAGATATTAATGCTAATGCACAGCAAGTTAGCGCTGCTATTGCACTGCTCGACGAAGGCTCTACAGTACCTTTTATTGCCCGCTACCGAAAAGAAGCCACTGGCGGACTCGATGACGGGCAACTGCGTTTGCTAGAGCAGCGTTTAAGTTACTTGCGAGAAATGCAGCTACGCAAAATCAGCATTCTTAAGTCAATTACCGAACAAGACAAATTGACTCCACAACTTGAGCAAGCCATTAATGCCGCGACCAGCAAAACCGAATTAGAAGATTTATACCTGCCTTACAAGAAAAAGCGCCGCACTAAAGGTCAAATAGCCATTGAAGCAGGCATAGAGCCTTTAGCCGAGGCTTTGCTTCTACAGCCCGATACCGCGCCGGAATCTTTAGCTGAAAAGTATATCAATGTAGAGGCTGGCTTTGCCGATAGTAAAGCGGTATTAGATGGCGCAAAGTTCATACTAATGGAACGCTTTGCTATTCAAGCGCCTTTACTTGCCAGCTTACGAGTGTTTCTGCAGCAGAACGCCGTGGTTAAAGCCGAGGTAATAGAAGGCCAGCAACAAAACGGCCAAAAATTTCAAGACTACTTTGATTACCAAGAAGCGATAGGCAAAATTCCATCGCATCGCGCTTTAGCGATTCTTCGAGGCCGTAATGAAGGTATCCTAAACCTTAGCGTTGAAGTCGAACAAGACGAGGCCTTAAGCCACCCAGCAGAGCAAATTATTCGAGACTACGTACAACTCAATCCCAAGGGTGTTGCCAGTGATCGTTGGTTGGCGTCTGTAGTGCAATGGACATGGCGAGTAAAACTAAAATTACAGCTAGATACTGAGCTACTCAACCAAATTCGTGAACACGGCGAAGATGATGCCATCACGGTATTTTCTCGAAATCTAAACGACTTACTAATGGCCGCCCCTGCTGGCGCTAAAGCGACCTTAGGTTTAGACCCCGGCTTACGCACTGGTGTGAAAGTCGCCGTAGTAGACGCTACCGGAAAAATGCTGGCCTACGACACTATTTACCCTCACGCGCCACGTAATCAGTGGCAAGACTCGCTAAAAACCTTGGCCAGTTTAGTTACTAAGTATGATGTAAAACTGATCAGTGTGGGTAATGGTACGGCTTCTCGTGAAACCGACAAACTAGCCGCAGACCTCATTAACATGTTACCTCCGCGAGGTATTCAAAAAGTAATGGTAAGTGAAGCGGGTGCGTCGGTGTATTCGGCTTCACAACTAGCCGCTTTGGAATTTCCTGATTTAGATGTATCGATTCGTGGCGCGGTATCTATTGCTCGCCGCCTACAAGACCCTCTCGCTGAGTTGGTAAAAATTGAACCCAAAGCCATTGGTGTTGGTCAATACCAACACGACGTAAGCCAAAGCAAACTATCGCAGCAACTGGATAGCGTAGTAGAAGACTGTGTAAACGCAGTGGGTGTTGATATCAATATGGCATCGGCACCTTTACTCAGTTTTGTGGCAGGGCTAAACACCACCATCGCGCAAAACATTGTGGCTTATCGTGATGAAAATGGAGCGTTTAAATCGCGCGCAGCCATTAAAAAAGTAGCGCGTTTAGGGCCTAAGGCCTTTGAACAAGCCGCCGGGTTCTTGCGTATCCATCAAGCAAAAAATGCCTTAGATGGCTCAGCTGTGCACCCCGAAGCCTACCCGGTGGTTGAAGCGATAGCCAAACACAGCCAGTGCCAAGTAAGCCAATTAATTGCCAATAACGAGCGCTTAAGTAACTTAGACCCAAAACAGTTCACTAACGATAAATTTGGTTTGCCGACCGTAACCGACATTATCGCTGAGCTGAAAAAACCCGGCCGCGATCCACGCCCAGAGTTTGCCACGGCTAACTTTAAAGAAGGTGTGAATACCATCGGTGACTTAAAGCCTGCAATGTTGCTAGAAGGCGTGGTGACCAACGTGACTAACTTTGGCGCTTTTGTTGATGTAGGCGTGCATCAAGACGGTTTGGTGCATATTTCTTGTCTTGCCAATCACTTTGTAAAAGACCCTCACCAAGTCGTAAAAGCCGGTGATATTGTAAAAGTGAAAGTACTGGAAGTAGAGCCACAGCGAAAACGCATTGCCCTTAGCATGCGTTTGGATGAAGACATTCCTCAAACTGCAGCAAATAACAACAAGCCCAGAAATACCCATCAGGGCAAACCTAAGCAAGCAACCACCAGCAGAGCAACACCTAGGCACGAAGCTAAACCACAAAAAACAGCGCCTATTAATAGTGCCTTTGCAGATGCCTTTGCTAAAGCTAAAAAGTAACATGGGAAGACTAAGTAGACTTACGCTTACTTGGTTTAAGCTTGTAAACTTAACTGAGACTGCGGCCGAAAGGCTGCAGCACTAGCATAACGCTGCTGAATGTGGTCATTGCGTTGCGCCATTTGTTGCGCAATGTCGGGGTAACGTTGCTGCAAGACTTGCGCATTTTGTTGTTGCAGAGCTTGTGCAGACTGTCGCTCTTCAACGGTTGGACTTAAACCTGTTTCAAATGCCGACGGTTGTTCGTCCGAGGCTAACAAGCCAGGAGGTTGGCTATGGTTAAGCTCTTGCTGCGCTTCAGCGGCCTTTTGTTGAGCTTGTGCGGCAACTTGCCTATCTTGACTCGACGGCTCTGCTGGCGCTAAGGCTGCGCGCTGAACTTGTTCCATTTTAGCAATGGTTGCTTGAGGATCATCAGGAATCTCACTGACATCAATTGATACCTCGCCACCTACCGCATATTGTTTACCATCAGGGCCACGCTCTAGCTCAAAAGAAGCGGCGCTGGCGTATTGGCCACCCACAGCTTGGTGTTGAGCTTCATGGGTTCTCACTTCACGGTCACGAGAACTGAGCTCATCAACCTTCTTTTGTTCGCCTTCGCTAAGTTCATTTTGACTTTTTTGCCTGGCGCTTGGCTGCTCTGATCCTGATTGACCCGACCCCGCTTGCTCACCGTCTTTGGCTTGATCGCCCTGTTTACCTTGCTGATCACCCTGTTGCTCGCGACCTTGCTGAGTTTCTCGCTCGCTAATTTTAGCGTTTTGCTGTTCTTGAACTTGTGGGTATTGAGCAGTAACTTGTGGTTTAGAGCGATCTTTTTCTGCGCCTACCTCTGGCTCTTTGGCAAAACTAGCAACTTCTTTAGGTTGGGCAATAACTTGGCGCAACTGGTTGTCGCGACGCGCCGCATCTGTGGGCGGCGAAAGCGTATTGGGGAACACATTAGGTAAGCTAACATTGATATTCATATTAGGCCTCTATATCCAATAAAGTACCTAACATTTTTGATTCTGTTTGAATCACTTTAGCGCCCGCTTTGGCGTAAAGTTCGGCTTGGCTCAAACTGACTAGCGCATCCACCACTTCATTTTGCTGAGGTTCCCGCTTTGCTGCGACCTCAGCCAAGGTTTGGGCACTTTCGCTAACTTGTTGATTTGCGTTAGCAATAATTTGATAACCGCTGTTCGCTGCTCCAACTTGCATATGCCCTCCAACTAAATCCGCAAAAAGCCACCTGTGATTAAAGCTAATTTTAGCAAATCGTACACTTTTACACCACTACTGACTGCCCAAACTCGATAATCTTATCTGCAAACAAAACTTTTTCAGAGATGAATGGAGCATGTGATGAGCTTTCAAATTGGTACTGCTGAGCCTCACTATGTAATGCGGCATGTTGCTCCATAGCGGCTTTTGGTACTAAAGCGTCACTGCGCCCATAAAGTTGTAACCATGGCATGTTTATTTGAGCAACTTGCGCTCGTAAGTCTTGGCTCTGCAGTAAGGCTAAACCTTGCTGCAAGGCGTCTAACTTAGGCAAAGGTTTATCGGCCAACAGGTCACGCAATTGTTTGATATCTTGCTTAGCGTGAGCGCTGCCCATGGCTTGAATAGCCAAAAACTGTTGTAGCGTTTTATTAAAGTCTTGCTGCAACCCTAGAGCAAAACCGCTTAGCACCTTGTCTTGAATGCCCGGCCAATCTTCCCCCGCGACAAAGTGGGCGGAACTGGCAACGGTAATCAAGCCGGCAACATGCTCAGGCAAATGAATAGCGGCATGTTTTGCCACTAAGCCGCCTAACGACCAGCCCAGCCACAGTGCTTTTTCCGGTACTTGTTTTGCAATAGCTTGTGCCATTCCCTCAAGGCTTAAGGTTTCGATAGCTGTAGAGTGGCCAAAACCCGGTAAATCAAAACGATAAACGGTAAAGTGCTGACTCAATAATTCACTCACAGGCTGCCAAACAGCGCCGTTTAAACCCCAACCGTGAATAAGAATTAACGCTGGCCCACTGCCTTGCCGCTCAAAATGCAATTTGCTCATCTACACTTAACTACTTGTTTATAAGGGGAGCCAATGTTAACCAGTTTTTCCAAGGCTTTAAACCATCCGTTGCTGCAATCAACCCAATGTGTTTTTTGCTTACAATGTAAAAACACTAGGCAAGCTTGTTGCTCGAGCTGCTACGCCATATTACGTGGGCAGCATGGTGAACGTTGCCAAACCTGTTATTTGCCCTTGGCAGAACCAGGTATTTGCGGAGAATGCCAAACAGAGCCGCCCCACTTCGACCAAGTCATTTGTTTAAATGATTACCAATGGCCGCTTGAACCTGTCATCAAAGCCTACAAATACGGCAAACAACAATACCTAGCAAAACCCTTAAGTCGGCTACTGTTGAATCACGCCAAGCAACAAAGCTCAGGATTGCCTGAAGCTTTTTTACCAGTGCCTCTACATTGGTTAAAAAAATGGCGACGAGGCTTTAATCAAAGTGAATTGCTCGCCAGCAGTGTTGCTAAGCAACTAAATAAACCGATGTGCACACCGCTAGTACGTAAACACTATGGTATAAGCCAAGCAAGTCTTAATCGGCAACAACGCCAGCATGCTTTAGCCGCCAGTTTTAGCCTTAAAAACAAAATCCAATTTAAACATTGGGTATTAGTAGATGACGTGGTGACCACTGGCAGCACTGCCAACGTGATAGCCAAGATGCTCAAGCAAGCGGGGGCCGAACAAGTCGATGTTTGGGCAATTGCCCGAACCGATAAACCTAAACATAAAAAATCGCCAGCCAGCAACACTAGCAGAGCTCACAAAAAAGCCGTACAATAAACCTTAGTAATTTAGTCAGGTATCGAGGAAGCAGATGGTATCGATCTCAGAAACGGCTCAACAACACTTTGTTAAGCTGCTAGAACAACAGCCTGAAGGCACCCACATTCGTGTATTTGTGGTCAACCCAGGTACCCCTAGTGCAGAGTGTGGCGTATCTTACTGCCCACCAGAATCGGTTGAAGACGACGATACTGCACTGCAATTTGATGGCTTTAAAGCCATGGTAGATACCGCAAGCGCGCCCTTTTTAGATGAAGCGGAAATCGATTTTGTCACCGATAAAGTGGGCTCGCAACTTACCCTTAAAGCACCAAACGCTAAAATGCGTAAAGTTGAAGATGACGCACCACTTATCGAACGTGTTGAATACGTTATCGAAAGCCAAGTAAACCCTAACCTTGCCTCACATGGCGGTAAAGTTAGCGTAATGGAACTCACTGAAGAAGGTGTGGTTGTACTGCAATTTGGCGGCGGCTGTAACGGCTGTAGCATGGTTGACGTAACCCTGAAAGAAGGCATTGAAAAGCAATTGCTTGAAGCTTTCCCAGGTGAGTTAACCGGGGTGAGAGACGTAACAGAGCACCAAGCAGGTGAGCACTCTTACTACTAGCTGCGCTTATCGTTAAGTAGATGCTAGCGAAATAAAAAGCCTATCTATTGATAGGCTTTTTTGTGTCAGTATGTCCCGTCCGGAAATAGGTTGACATAAAGAGGACGTCTTTATGACAACACCCATTAACTCAAGCCGTAAGCGCACACAACGAGATTACACCTTAGCCTTTAAATTAGGTGTTGTAGCGCGCATCGAAAAAGGCGAAATGACGTACAAACAAGCACAAGCCCG